>NZ_JBKGFO010000001.1:0-1221826 GCF_046557555.1 Acinetobacter sp. H1(2024) | reverse complement strand
GCAGTCAGCTCGCCAACCTATACCGTGAATGGCAACAACGTCAATAACGTGGGCGATGCGATCACGGCATTAGACAAAGGCTGGACTTTACAAAGCAATGGTACCAATGCGGCTGCAGTAAAAGCTGGCGATACAGTTGATATTGGTACAGTTGCGGGTGAAACCAACCTGAAAGTGACCAAGACCGGCAATACAATTCAGTATGGACTGAATCGTGATCTGGATCTGGACAGCGTAACCACAGGTGACAGCAAGTTAGACACCAATGGTTTAACCATCGCTGGTGGTCCAAGTGTAACGACTGCAGGTATTAATGCGGCTAACCAGAAGATTACCAATGTCGCGGCAGGAACTAATTCGACTGATGCTGTCAATGTTAGTCAGCTTGATGCATTAAGCACCTCAAGCAATAACAAGACCGATGCCCTAGGCAACAGCACAGCCAACAATCTGGGTGGTGGATCAAGCTATGACAGCACTACAGGTGCAGTCAGCTCGCCAACCTATACCGTGAATGGCAACAACGTCAATAACGTAGGCGATGCGATCACGGCATTAGACAAAGGCTGGACTTTACAAAGCAATGGGTCAAATGCTGCTGCAGTCAAAGCTGGCGATACGGTTGATATTGGTACGGTTGCAGGTGAAACCAACCTGAAAGTGACCAAGACCGGCAATACAATTCAGTATGGACTGAACCGTGATCTGGATCTGGACAGCGTAACCACAGGTGACAGCAAGCTGGATAGCAATGGTTTAACCATTGCGGGTGGACCAAGTGTGACCAAGACAGGTATTGATGCTGCTGGGAACACCATCAGTAACGTAGCAGCAGGCACCAATGCCACTGATGCAGTAAACAAAGGCCAGCTTGATGCATTAAGCACGTCAAGCAACAACAAGACTGATGCCCTGGGCAACAGCACAGCCAACAACCTGGGTGGTGGATCAAGCTATGACAGCACTACCGGTGCAGTAAGCTCACCAACCTATGTCACCACTAAAACTGACGGTACGACGGTTAATGCTAACAATGTCGGTGATGCCTTAACTAACCTGAACAATGAAGTGGTTAAACCGATTACCTTTGCAGGTAACAGCGGCAGTGTTGACCGTAAGTTGGGTGAAACCCTGAATATCACAGGTGGTCTGACAGCGTCAGGTTCGAACTCGAATGTGAAGACGGTGATCAGTGGCAATACGGTTGACATTCAACTTGCAGATGCGCCTGTATTTGCAGGGAAGTTGACAGCAAACGGACTGGATGCCAATGGTGAGAAAGTTACCAATGTTAGTGCGGGCACAGCAGCCACCGATGCAGTGAACAAAGGCCAGCTTGATGCATTAAGCACGTCAAGCAATAACAAGACCGATGCCTTGGGTAACAGCACAGCCAACAATCTGGGGGGTGGTGCAAGCTATGACAGCACTACAGGTGCAGTCAGCTCGCCAACCTATACCGTGAATGGCAACAACGTCAATAACGTGGGCGATGCAATTACGGCATTAGACAAAGGCTGGACTTTACAAAGCAATGGATCAAATGCGGCTGCAGTAAAAGCTGGCGATACAGTTGATATTGGTACAGTTGCGGGTGAAACCAACCTGAAAGTGACCAAGACCGGCAATACAATTCAGTATGGACTGAATCGTGATCTGGATCTGGACAGCGTAACCACAGGTGACAGCAAGCTGGATAGCAATGGTTTAACTATCGCTGGTGGACCAAGTGTGACCAAGACAGGTATTGATGCGGGTGGGAACACCATCAGTAACGTAGCAGCAGGCACCAATGCCACCGATGCAGTGAACAAAGGTCAGCTTGATCATGTAGATAATCGTGTAACACAGGTTACAAATACAACTGCAAGTATCTTTGGCGGTGGTGCTAAAGCTAATACAGATGGTTCGATTTCTAACCCGACTTATAATGTTGCAGGTACAAGTGCAAATAATGTCGGTGACGCTTTAACAGCACTTGATAAAGCAGTCACTGATGCAGGTAATGCAGCAAATGCAGGCTGGACAGTTTCAGCTAATGGTGATGGTGCGACTGCTAAAAACATCAAGCCAAATGGTAAAGTGAACTTTACTGGTGATGATAACTTAACTGTTGCTCAAACTAGTGAGACTGACAACGAAGGCAATATTAAAGTTGCACTAAACAAAAACTTGAAGGTTGATAGTGTCACGACTGGTAATACGGTTATCGATACGACTGGCGTAAAAGTTGGTGATAATGTTCAGTTAGGATCAACAGGTTTAATTATTGCTGGCGGTCCGAGTATCACTACTTCTGGAATTAGTGCTGGTAATAAAACGATAAGTAATGTAGCAGCAGGTGTTTCTTCTACAGATGCTGTAAACAAAGGACAACTAGATAGCGCAATAAGTAGCATAAACAATAACGTTGGTGCTCTTGCTAATAGTGCTGTGCAATACGATAAAAATAGTGATGGATCAGTTAACAAAGACTCTATTACTTTAGCTGGTGGTACTAATGGTACAACCATTAAAAATGTAGCAAACGGTACTATAGCAGAAGGTTCTAAAGATGCTGTTAATGGAGGTCAGTTATGGACTGTTCAACAACAGGTCAATAAGAATACGGGGGATATTTCGAATCTCCAGACTGACATCAGCAATATTAACAATGGTAAATCAGGTTTAGTTCAGCAAGCTGATAAAGATGCAGCGATTACTGTTGGTAAAGATACTGGTGGTACTCAGGTTAATGTTGCTGGAACAGCAGGTGACCGTACGGTAACTGGTGTTAAAGCGGGAGCAGTTACGGCGACTTCAAAAGATGCAGTAAATGGTTCTCAACTTAACACCACAAATCAGGCACTTGTAAACTACTTAGGTGGTGGAGCAGGTTATGACAATATTACCCAAAGCTTCTCAAATCCAACATATAACGTAGGTGATAAATCTTACAACAATGTTGGTGATGCGATAGGTGCATTGAATCAAGCCGACCAAACATTAAATACCAAAATTGATAATGTAAGTAACAAGCTTGAACAAGCATTCTATGCGACAAACCAACGTATTGACGATGTTGAGAAAAGAGCGAATGCAGGTATTGCCGCTGCGATGGCATTAGAAAATGCACCATTTGTAGCTGGTAAATACACTTATGCTGTTGGCGCTGCTTATCATGGTGGTGAGAATGCTGTCGGTGTGACTTTACGTAAAACTGCTGATAATGGACGTTGGTCGCTAACTGGTGGTGTAGCTGCAGCTTCTCAAGGTGATCCAAGTGTTCGTATCGGTATTAGTGGTGTAATTGACTAATTTCGCTAGGCGAGGAATGCATAGTCCTTCCTCATTCTCCATTTCGAGAGTAAAAATATGAAAAATACAGTTAAAGCGTTATTTATTGCTGTTCTTTCTGGCCTAGCAATGGTTAGTTATGCACAAGAAGAAGCAGTATCTCAAAAAAATGTTACGTTTCCTAAAGTATCAGATAGTTATCTTAAGCAAGTAAAACGTTATGAGTATGATGACGTTGCGCGTTTAGATTTAGGGCTAAATAAAGACCAGATTCGAGCTTTACTCGGCAATCCACAATTTAGTGAAGGACTTTTTGCAGTAAAAGTCTGGAACTATGTACTAGATATACGTGTACCAAATAGTAATCAATACCAACGTTGTCAGTTACGCATTGATTTTAATAAAAAATATTTGGCTGAACGTTTATCTTGGAAAGGTGAAGCATGTGAAGGATTGATGGCTTGGGGCGAAAATAATCAACCTCCTGCAAGTAGTACTGCGGTTAATGGACGTACAGCGAGCGTTTTATTTGCTTTTGATCGATCTGATGCTAGTGCAATACAGCAAGGTCTAAACAATATGGACAACGTTGTCGATCAGATTAAGCAAACCCCATCAACAACACCTATTATTGTTTCTGGATTCGCAGATCCATTAGGTAAATTTAGTTATAACCAAGAGTTATCATCTAAACGAGCGAATACAGTTGCCAAATTACTTGTAAAACAAGGGATAGACCCAAACCGTATTCAAATACAAGCGAATAGCCAGACTGATTTATATCAGCAATGTTCAGGTGGTCACAATTCTCAACTTATTCAATGCTTAGCGCCGAATAGACGTGTTAATATAAGTTGGTAAACAGCCTGTCACGAAAAAGTAATCATCCCTAGGATGGTTACTTTTTTTCGTTTAAAGGGACTAAAAAAGTAAAAGGATATATTTTAAAATATTATTTTTTATAAATTTTATATAAAAATCATCTTTTAAAATAATAAAAGTGCTGTGGTGTGAGTAAACCATCTAAGGGCTGATCCCAGCTTTGACGTTCTAAAGTATGTTCAATAAATTGAAATTGGTGAGCCAGCCCTAAACGGTAAGGTTTATGATTAGCACTTGCCAATGTACGATCATAATAACCACCTCCCATACCAATACGTGTCCCGTAGTAATCACAAGCTAAAAGCGGCATAAGCAGTAAATCAAGCTCTGAGACATGTTTTCCTCGCGTTGCCATAGGTTCTTTCATTCCGAGTGGATGATGAGAAAAACGTCGACTTAAATATTGGTTTTTATTGATTTTTATCCACACTAAACGTTGATTCATTGAACAAATCATAGGTAAATAGACTTTTTTGTTATTTTTAAAGCAGAGTTTGATAAGAAGGTCGGTATGAATTTCACCGAAAGCATGTAGATATAAGCCAATTTTTTTTGAAGAGTGAAAAATAGGAAGTCTATTTAGGTAATGTAAAACGTTAAGTTGAGCCTGTTTTTGCTCAAATTGGGTTAAAGAACGTCTTTTAGATCTTAAATTTTTTCTAATAAAACTTAGTTCGCTCATGTATAAATCTAATAAAGATTTGAAATCAGTCGTCCAAAATTATACCTATTTTTCTATAGTTTTACCGAAATTTAAGTACTATAAAAAACAATATAGTTTAATCGATAACATAAAAATTACTTTTCTCTAGAAAAGGCATCTATATAAGTTTTTTAGCTTTTTTACGTATCTACAGTATTTATTTACATGTAATCAGGATAAGTATATTTAAAGATGAATATGAAACCGTGAAGGCTATGAAGTTAAAAATTTTAACGATGATGATGTGTAGTGCTTTACTGAGTGCCTGTACCAAACAGGCAGACTCAGAAGCTCCTCAAGTTGACTATAAAGCTCAATTTGAAGAATCTGACCGAAAAATTGGTGAGTATTTAGACCAATTGGATAATCCTAAAACACCGCAGGAAGTTAAGGTGAAAATTTTATGTCACGACTATCCTGATCTGTACAAAAAACAGTACATGCCCGCCTTAATCAGAATTTCACCAAAGCCCTATACTGAAGAGAAACTACTTTCAGATTTGAAAAGTGCAACGGATTACTATAAAGGAAGTTTAGGAATAAAATGCGATAATTAAAAAATTGTATAGTGTCACGTAAAAATTGATAATTGTGAATTGATAGGCATTATTTAGATATGCTAAATTTATTGATGTTCATTATTTAAATTTTTCATTGGACTTGAAATGCAAATCATAAAATTTTTGCAGAGTTTTAATACGATTGGTACCTATTTAATACTTGCTTCTATCTTGTTAGGGGTCATGATGATTTACTTTTATGTCATCAATCCTGCATGAACATTTAAAGAAAAATCGTTTTTATCTATTGGTTATCTTAAATGGAAGTTGAATAATTAATACAAGGTAGGGATATGAAATTTAAAATATTATTAATAAGTTTTCTTGCAACGGGTTGCTATGCTAATGAGAATACAGATGATCCAGATATTTGTAATATCGTGAAAAAAGTTGCTTACAACGTAATGGAAGCTCGACAGAAAAAAGTACCAGCGCAGGAATTGCAACAAATTGCTGATAGTCTTACAGATCAAAAAGCAAAGCAGTTTTATCAAGACTTAATTAACTCAGCTTATGCTGCAAAAGTATTCAAAACGAGTTTTTTTAAACGGAAAGCTATCGAAGATTTTCAAACAGGTTGGTATCAAGAATGTTTGAAAAGAAATGCACAATAATTAATAAATGATAATTCACTAATTTTTAAGTTTAATTAATAAATGAATAATAGACTGACAGGTCTGTATAGAGACTTTAATTTGAAATAAAAATTATACATATTTTCTAGAAAATAAATACTCCGAAGATGCCGCTGCATGTGTCGTTACCCTGAACCCGATGAGTTCAAGGTGGACGCGACGTACACTTGCTGGGTTTCCTACTCGAAGGTAGGCATACACTCTAAATATACAGAACGCAATCCATAAGTTTAAGTATCGGCAGGGGAATAGACCCGCTGGCGAACATCCCAGAGATAGCTTAATTATAAACGATCTTATCCAGTTGGCAATCGTCTGAGTTTATTGAACTGTAAAGTTAGTCTTCATTTGATGAAGCTTTGTACACTAAAAGTACATATAGTAATCATGAGACACACGAGGTGACTTCAATAAAAAAATGCCTTGCTCTATTAACTTATAGCGCAAGGCATTTTTGTTGAAAGAGGTTAATTAAACAGTTTGTCCAACATCTTCCAAAATTGCCTGTAGTAGACGTTCACAGTGTGTATATTCTTGCAAAGATTTATTCAAGCTTAATACTTCTTGGGTGAGCTGTAGGGCAACCATAATGACCAGTTTGTTATGCTCAACACGCGGAGCACTGCGACGCATTTCGTTAAATTTCTCATTGAGAAGTTCAGCCGCACGCTCAAGTTCTTCTCTTTTATCAGAGGTAGTCGCAAGTCTAAAAGTTTGCTCAATAAGCCGAAGCTCTACCATGACCTGTTCACTCATGATTGCGTCTCCTCGCCAGTTTCAGCATTTGGGTGAGCAAGTTGCTGAATTTCTTGTGCATTTTGATCTTGAGCTGTACCTAAAATTGCTAAACGTTGAATAATCGCTTCAACTTTGGCTTTGGCAAGTTCATTTTTTTGTAACAAACGATCACGGTCTTGCTGTAAATCATGCAATTCTTGTTGAGTCTGCCGTTGATGTGACTGAAGTTTTTCTTTGGTTACACGTAACTCATTACGCTCTGCCAAAATTTCTTGAAAACGATTTTTTAAATCAGTGGTACTTTTTTCTAGACGGCTATAACGTTCAGCAAGTGTATTAGCATCTTGATTCAATTGTTGAAATTGGCCTTGTAACTGAGTCAATTGCTCAGTTAATGTCTCAATTTCCTCTTGTTTTTTAGTAATGATGCTATTTTTTTGCACAACTTGTGCGTGATGCTCTGTTTCAGCCAGTTCTTTAGCTTCCGAGAGAGTAGAATTTTCACTCTCTAGATGATGTAAGCGTGTTTTTAAAACGCCAATATGCGCTTGTAGCCGCTGTAATTGTTCTAACATAACGAGGTCGCACAGAATTGCAATCAAAGGTAATATATACGAAGTATAGAGATTGGATAAACGAATGCAAGACGATATTTCAGGCTGGACAGAATGGAACGCTCATTTTGAAGGAATTGAAGAAATTTCAAGCCCTAGTGAGTTACATGGTTTACTAACAGGTATTGTTTGCGTGACAGAAGCGCCAACGCGTGAAGAATGGACACAAATTTTAACAACTCTTAATGTACCTGATTTAAATGAAGAAGCTTTAGCGCTTTTAACTGATGAAACAGAAGATGTAGCGCATGCTTTATCGGAAGATGAATTGGACTATTTGCCAATGCTTCCAGATGATGAACACACCCTACAAGATCGCGTACAAGCATTATCAGACTGGTGTGCGGGTGTTGTTCTTGGCTTTGGCTTGGCATCGGGTCATGTCCGTGCTGATGAGCGAGAATTGATTGAACATTTGCAAGATGTAGCAGCAGTAGAATTTGAAGACTCTGATAACGACGAAGAAGGCGAAAGCAGTTACGAAGAATTGTACGAATTTGTACGCCTTATTCCTGTAAGTTTATCTATTGGCAGAAAGAAAGTAACAGTTGCTGAAAGTTCATTATTGAAAAACTTTTATGCAAAAAGTAAAACTTCTGCTGTAGGCACTACAGATCAAAATATTGTAGAAATGTTTACACCACATCGCCCAAGTTAATTGAGGCGATGTGTTATTGGCTGTGTTTAATTTTTTGACTTTAAAATTCTAAATCAAGTAGATCATTATGAAATTGCCTCAAGCTGATTTTCAACATCGCAGAAACCGTCTAGCAGAAAAAATGGGTCCAAACAGCATTGCGATTATTGCAACGCGTGAGGAAATGTACCGTAATCGTGATGCGGATTATAAATTCCGTGCCGATAGTAGTTTTTTCTATTTGACTGGTTTTGCAGAGCCTGAGGCAGTAGCTGTTATAGAAACCTTTGATGACGTTACTGACTATAGCTATAGTCTCTTTTGCCGTGAGCGTAACCGTGAGATGGAAATCTGGAATGGTTATCGTGCGGGAATCGATGGCGCAATTGAAGAGTACGAAGCAGATGAAGCTTATGCAATTGATCTGCTTGATGAAGAAATTATTGAAAAATTATTAAATAAAGAACGCCTTTATTATCGAATTGGGCACAATGCTGCATTTGACGCCAGAGTAAGCCAATGGATTAAAAAAGCAAATGCAGAGCACCGTCATGAAGCTGCTCCAGCCCAGTTAATTCAACTTGATCGCATTATTGATGAAATGCGGTTAATTAAATCACCGCAAGAAATTGAGCTGATGCAAATTGCCTCAAAAATTAGTGCTAAAGCACATACCCGTGCGATGCAAACTGTTCGCCCTGGCATGATGGAATATGCACTAGAAGCCGAGCTCAATTATATATTTGGGCAAAACGGCTGTGTGCCTTCATATAACAGTATTGTTGGTGGTGGGGCTAACGCTTGCATTTTGCACTATGTTGAAAATAATCAGCCACTCAAAGATGGTGATTTAGTTTTAATTGATGCTGCTTGTGAATATGAATTTTATGCATCGGACATTACCCGTACTTTTCCAGTGAACGGAAAATTTAGTCCAGAACAAAAAGCATTATATGAAGTGGTACTGGCCTCTCAATATGCGGCGATAGACGCAGTACGTATTGGTAATGCGTACCGTGAGCCTCATGAGGTTGCGGTCAAAATTTTAACTGAAGGCTTAGTTGATTTAGGTTTGCTCAAAGGTAATGTGAGCGAGCTTATTGAAAATGAAGCATATCGTCAGTTTTATATGCATGGTACGGGCCACTGGTTAGGTATGGATGTACATGATGTCGGTTCTTATAAAAAAGATGACGAGTGGCGCCAATATGAAGAGGGCATGGTTGTTACTGTTGAACCAGGTTTATATATTGCACCAGATGACGAAACTGTAGATAAAAAATGGCGTGGTATTGGTATTCGTATTGAAGATGATGTGGTCGCAACGTCAAAAGGCCCACGAGTTTTAACTGCTGACGTAGTTAAAGATATTGCAGATATTGAACATTTAATGGCGCAAGCTAAAGCATAATTAAACGTATTCGCCAAAGGAGCAAATTCGATGCAACAACAAGTGATTATTGTAGGTGGGGGTATGGTGGGTTTGAGCCTTTCCCTGATGCTGGCGAAGGCTAATATCGCAGTCAAGCTATTAGAAGCCGTGAAATACCCAAACTATGATGATCAAAATGTTGCCCCTTACCATTCCAGTTTCGATGCACGTAATACGGCTTTATCACGTCGTAGCGTACAGATTTATCAGAAGCTGGGGTTATGGGATGCATTACAACAGCACGCCACTCCAATTTTGCAAGTTCACATTACTGAGCAAGGCAGTTTTGGTAAAGCACGTTTAGTTGCAGAACAAGAAAAAGTCGAAAGCTTTGGACAAGTCATTGAGAATGCGTGGCTTGGTCGAGTTTTATTAACTCAAGTACGCCAACAACCTTTGATTGAGCTAATTGATGGCGTACAAGTCACTGCTTTAACTCAAGATGCTGAACAAGTACATATCGAAGCTCAGCGTGGTGATGAACTTTTAAAGCTTGAGTCAAAATTATTAATTGCAGCAGATGGGCGCGACTCTTTCTGTCGTCAAGCAATTGGTGTGGGTGTTGATGTCCACGACTATGATCAGGTTGCGATTGTTACGACTGTTCAGACTTCAAAACCGCATGAGCAGGTAGGGTTTGAGCGTTTTAGTGCATTAGGACCTTTAGCTTTATTGCCGTTGCCAGGTGAATATCGTCGCTCAGTGGTATGGCCTGTTAAAAAGGGCACTGAAGATGAGTGGTTAGGTGAAGAAAACGACCAGCATTTTTTAAGTGCCTTGCAACAAACTTATGGTGACAGAGCGGGTAAATTTGAAAAAACAGGCAAACGTTTTAGCTATCCGCTTTCACAAGTACTTGCGCATAAACAAGCGGTTGGGCGCGTTATTTTAATGGGCAATGCAGCGCACACCATTCATCCAGTTGCAGGGCAAGGTTTTAATTTATGCCTACGTGATGCAGATGTATTGCTACGTTATTTGGTAAACCAGCTAAGCGCATCTGATGATATTGGTAACCCAGATAATTTGCTTGCCTATGAACAAGCCCGTTTATCAGACCAACAGCGAGTAATTAAGTTCTGCGATACTGTCGTTCGTGGTTTCAGTAACCAAAATCCATTATTAAAATTAATTCGTAATACGGGATTAATTGCATTTGATGTGATTCCGGGTGTTAAGCCCTTGGTAGCGAACTATGCAATGGGGTTAAAAGCATGAGTGAAGTCTTGGATATAGTTATTGTTGGTGGTGGACTGGTCGGTGGCTTAACTGCTCTATTACTTGCGCAAGGTGGTGTACAGCCTACCGTGCTGGATGCTGCCCCTGTACTTGATGTTGAAAAAACATTAAGTGTGATGAATCCGCGTGTTTTAGCACTTAGCCAAGCCACGATTCATTTACTGAAAACAGTGAATGTTTGGGATGATTTAGCACGTCAAATGCCTTATACCGGCATGCAAGTGTGGAACTTAAATGGCTATGGTGAAATTAATTTTGGTCATGAGTCTGTACAAAGACCAATGCCAGAGCAAGCCTTGGGTTCTATGGTTGAGCCGAGTGTATTGAATGTTGCCATTCAGCAAAAAATGCTAGAGCAGTTAACCGATTATCGTACTCAAGTGCGCGTGACACGTATTGAGCAAGGTGTTGGGTGTTGGCATATCCAATTGGCTGATGGCACAACACTTAAAACTAAATTGCTTATTGGCGCAGATGGTGCCAATTCATTTGTACGTGAGCAAGCTTTTATTGACCTAGATGTCCTAGATTACAAACAAGCAGCCATCAGCTGTGCAATTAAAACGTCTAAGCCGCATCAACATGTTGCTCGTCAAATTTTCTTACCTACTGGACCTTTGGCATATTTGCCAATGGCGAGTCTGGATGTAAGTGAAAATGGCTACTGGCAGTCAATTGTCTGGACACTGCCAGATGATTATGCCGATGAATATTCGGCTTTAAGTGATGTTGAATTTATGCAGCTTCTAACTCGTGAAAGCCAGCATATGTTGGGTGAAGTGCTCGATGTTCGTTCAAGAGCACAGTTCCCACTTAAGGCTCGTGCTGCAAAACAATATGTGAAGGCTGGTTTAGCCCTAATCGGTGATGCCGCTCATGTTATCCATCCGCTTGCTGGCCAAGGGGTAAATATTGGCTGTTTAGATGCCGCTGTACTCTGTGATGCGCTACTGCATGATTTAGGCCGTGGTGTGTGGGCGCATGAACAAACATTAAGACGTTATGAACACCGCCGTAAAGGACAAAACGATGCGATGATGCATAGCATGTCTGCGATTGGTTGGTTAGAAAGTTCTGAGTTGTTCCCATTTATTTTGGCTCGAAATGTAGGACTTAAGCAGGTTGAACAAATTTCGTTCTTAAAAGAGCGTTTTATGCAACAAGCGAACGGTTTAGGGGCTTTACAAAACACCCTGTATAGTCGTTAAAATAATTACGAAGTTTATGCTCTACTGGTCTAAATAAATATCAGTAGATATTTTTTAAACAATCATTTATATATCATTACCAATTCGGTCAGAAAAGATACGGATTTGACCAATTTGGCTCTTTGCTAAATGCAAAGAGATTGCTAAATTTCTGAGGTCTCAAAGGCCATAGCGATGATGCAATACAAATCATTGTGGGGAGTGTAAATATGACAGATATCAATGATTATGAAGATGCAGAAGATTCTGCTGTAGATGAAGATGAAGCCAAAGCGGCTGAGAGCGGTGCGGCTGATGAAGAAGCAGGCAACTTAACGGATGCCGATCTTGCAGAAGCAGAAACGCTTACCGTAACTGCGAAACAAAAACAGCGCCAAGCATTGGAAGATGAGGTTGCTGCATTTTTAGCTCGCGGTGGGAGAATTACTGAAGTTCCACCAGACGAACATAGCGACCATTAATATTAAAAAAGCATCACATGAGTGATGCTTTTTTATTGGCTTCTAAATTGAGTTAAAGATTATTTTGCAGTTCTTTTAAAATGCCGCATTCGTCTACTGTGCGGTCGGTAGAGCAGTGCTGTTTTAAATCGATGAGTGTTTCTTTTAAAAGCAAAAGTCGTTCAATTTTTTCCGATACTTCAATCAAATATTTATTCACCAAATTATCAACTTCCGTACAAGCCTGTTTCGGCTGAGCTTTCATCTGTTTTAGCGTTTTAATGTCGTTAAGGGAAATATCTAATTCGCGGCAATGTTTAATAAATAATAGGTCTGCGAGCGTTTGATCTGTGTAAATACGATAATTATTTTCTGAGCGCTGAATACGGTCCAGCACACCTACTTTTTCGTAATAGCGAATAGTATCGATAGGAACATCGGATTTTTTTGATAATTGGCCAATAGAAAGACTCATAAGACTTGACTCTGGAGCTACTCAAGGGTTTTTAATCACTATAAAAGAGTTTTTGAGGAAATAAAATGGCCGGATGTGGATGTGCTTCAACATGTTCCCCTACAAAGAAAGTCAGCCCACGTTTTAGAAAGGCGTTGTGGATTGCACTTGTGATTAATGCACTCATGTTTGTGGTTGAAATAGTAGGCGGTTATAAAGCCCAATCTGTTTCATTGTGGGCAGATGCACTCGATTTTGCAGGAGATTCAGCAAATTATGCTTTGTCTTTAGTTGTACTTTCGATGAGCCTTTACTGGCGCGCAACCGCAGCACTGGTTAAAGGATTAACCATGGCAGCTTTTGGTTTCTTCGTCATTGCAAAAGTCGTATGGTCATTTTTTCATGGCGTTTCACCTGAACCGATGGTCATGGGCACAATTGGGGTAATCGCCTTAATTGCGAATGTTTCTGTTGCGCTTATGCTTTATGCATTTAGGGATGGTGATGCCAATATGCGCTCTGTTTGGCTGTGTAGTCGAAATGACTCTATTGCGAACATTGCTGTTATTTTTGCTGCTGTAGGTGTGTTTGGAACAGGCACCGTATTTCCGGATTTATTGGTAGCCTTCGTGATTGCATACTTAGGTGTATCTTCCGGCTATGCTGTGATTAAGCAATCATTACAGGAAAGAAAACAGTCAAAAGTGATGTTAGGTTCAGAAGCTTAATTTTGATTGCATAAATAAAAAGTACCATTAAACATGGTACTTTTTAATGGTTGAATACATTAGATGAGAAGCGAAATTGCGATACTCCACATAACGCAACCAATAAGAAAGTCTAAAATTTTCCAAGCTTTTGGATTGGTAAATAACGGTTTTAGTAATCTTGCACCATAACCTAAACTGAAAAAGAAAATCCAAGAAGCAAGAATACTGCCTAAAGCAAAACTAAGTTTGTCTTCTAGCTGGGTTGCAACCGAACCCATCAGCACAATGGTGTCTAAATAGACATGTGGATTTAACCAAGTAAAGGCAAGGCAGGTCACTAGTGCTTGGGTTAAAGTTTGTTTTGGGCTGCCTCCAAGTTCCATGCCTTGGTTCGTTTTAAACGCTGCATAGAATGCTTTTGCACCGTAGACGAATAAAAACGTTGCCCCTAAATATTTAGCGACCGAGATTAAGATAGGCGATGCAGTCATAATTTCGGCAAAACCTAATACACCGCAAGCAATTAAAATCGAGTCAGACAAGGCACAGATTAAACATAGCCAAAATACATATTGCTGTTTAAGTCCTTGCTTTAGAACAAAAGCGTTTTGGGCACCAATCGCTACGATTAGGCCGCTACCAATACCTAAACCTTTAAAAAACACACTCAGAGAAAGCATAACCATTAAACAGAAAAAATCAGATGCAGGAATTATCTGACTTTTTATTGGGAAATAAGTAAAATTAAGAATATTTAGGTTTGGCTAAAAATAATTTAGGTTTGTATATGTTAGATAGTAAGCAATGTGACGCTTTTCTCGCCGTTGCAGAAGTCGGGAGTTTCGATGCAGCAGGAGAGCATTTATGTATAACTCCCTCTGCTGTATCACTACGCGTACAAGCACTAGAAAAATATTTGGGTCAGATTTTAATTATACGAGGCCGCCCTTGTGTACTCACACAAGCAGGACAAACCTTGCTCCAGCATTTACGTCATACAAGGTTAATGGAGCAAAATCTTTTACAAGGTTTAATGGGCAAATCTTCTGAATCGGAATTTTATAAAATTGCTTTAGCTTCAAATGCAGACTCATTAGCAACTTGGCTTTTACCAACTATTCAGCAGACATTGTTTAAAGAAAAAATAGTGTTAGAGCTAAAAATTGATGATCAATCACACACGCATACTTTGCTAGAAACGGGGCAGGTTAATGCATGTATCACAGCAGAAGAGCAGGTTATGGCGGGTTGCTTAGCTCAGCCTCTTGGTAAAATGCGCTATAAAATGCTGGCATCGGCCGAATTTGTAAACCAGTGGTTTAGTGGTGGAATTAACCGAGAAAATTTAAGAAAAACACCAGCAGTTATTTTTAATCATAAAGATTTAATGCATTCGGAAGTTTTATTAAAAGGATACGGTTTACCGATGCAGAGTTATCCTTATAGTTTTATTCCGGCAACAGATGCTTTCGTTAAAGCAATTCAGCTGGGTTTAGGTTACGGAATGGTGCCAGAGCTTCAAGTTCAACCATTACTCGAAAACGGAACACTTATTGATATTATGCCTGAGGCTCAACTTGATGTTCCTTTGTATTGGCACCACTGGAAAAGACAGTCGAAACAACTTGATGTACTGACCGAAACAATTGTTCAATCAGCAAGACATATCTTGAGATAAACTCAAGAACGAGAACGTGCATAAAAGTTTGAAACGTGTTGAATGTAAAACTCTATGTCTTGCGCTGAATAACCTAAAAGTTGTCCGATTCTACGGTCTAATGCTAAGCGGTCTTCAAGTTGAGTTTCTTTTATTGATTTTTCAATACATAACACGAGTTCATTCAAATCTGCTAAAGAGGCATCTTTATAGATCAGCATAATTGAAAAAGGTACGGGTAAAGATGTTTCAATATCTTTACTGAGCATAGTTAAAGTACCTTGCTCAAGGTGCTTTACAAATTCAGTAGGTAATAAGTCATAAAATAAAGCAATCGATTTATGACCAGACAATAATAATTCTAGTTCTTGCCCTTCATGAGGGCCAAGTTTCCCAAGCTGTTCAGCCATATCAATACTCTTGTTTTTATGATTAATATTATTATGCAAAATTCATGCACGGTGATGACAAATTGTTAGTCATCACCGTGTTGTTAAAAAATTAAGATTGTGTCAGCTCAAGTGCACGTTGATAAGCAACTTTTTTCTTAATACCCGTTAAATCGGCTGCAAGTTGAGATGCCGCTTTAACAGATAAGTCTTGAAGTAAACGCTTTAGAAGTTCGTCTAGTTTTTCTTGTTCCAGATCTGTCTTTTCTGGTGCACCGCCAACTACCAGAACAATTTCACCTTTTTCTTGATTGTGGTCATTTTCAATAAAACTGACCAAGTCTTTTAAAGTCATTTTTTTGATGGTTTCAAAAGTTTTGGTAATTTCACGTGCGAAACCCACAGGGCGGTTTTCACCAAATACTTCAGTCATATTTTTTACGCATTCTAAAATACGGTGAGGTGCTTCATAAAAAATTAACGTTTGAGTTTCATTTTTAAGCTTTTCAAGTTGCGTAATACGTTGAGAAGCTTTTGATGGTAAAAAGCCTTCAAAACTAAAACGGTCACTTGGTAAGCCCACCGCACTTAATGCAGCAATTGCAGCACATGCACCGGGTACAGGTACAACTCTAATACCATGTTCTTGTGCAGCTCGAACCAGTTTAAAACCGGGATCACTAATAAGCGGCGTACCTGCATCGCTAATCAAAGCAATATTTTCACCAGCGAGTAACTTTTGAACTAACTGTTCAATTTTATTGCTTTCATTATGGTCATGGCATGCTGTAAGTGGAGTAGATATATTATAGTGCTTAAATAATTGAGCCGACTGGCGTGTATCTTCGGCAGCCACAATAGAAACTGATTTTAAGATATCAATTGCACGGAAAGTCATATCATCTAAGTGCCCGATAGGGGTGGCTACAACAAATAACTGAGCACTCATTTGGTTTTTTACTCCGTACAGATAAACAATTTTAATCGGTTAGTGTACCCGAAATTATCTTTTTGGCGTGAACAATGTCATTGGGCTTTTTTACTTTTTAAGACATCTGCTTTTGATTTGCTCAATTGAAAAAAATTAAAAATGTATAGAGCAAGCATTGAGAGTATTTACATTTCTAATGGGGAAAATTATGTTAGTCGCGCAGCAGCTCGGGCAATGGGCTGAACAAACGGCATTAAAAATTTTAAAAGAACAAAATTATGAATGGGTCGCCAGTAATTATCATTCACGCCGTGGAGAGGTTGATCTGATTGTAAAACGCGGTAACGAATTGATTTTTGTTGAGGTAAAAGCGCGTGGACAGGGCAATTATGGACAAGCTTGTGAAATGGTCACTGTGAGCAAACAGAAAAAAATAATTAAAACGGCGATGAGGTTTTTACAGCGCTACCCATCTTATCAGGATTTTTATTGTCGTTTTGATGTGATTTGTTTTGATTTTCCACAGAAAATTGCAAAAACAGTACAGCAAGACTTTTCGAAATTCCATTATGATCTGCAATGGATCGAAAATGCATTTACTTTGTATTAAGAGTTCATTACTCTTTTGAGCAAATTAAAACCGATGTTTATGATCAAGCCAAGAAGAGATTGATAGGAGTCTGGTGGAGTGTTGAAACGTATTGCTGTAACAGCGCTTTGTGTCGCAAGTTTGTCAGGTTGCGCAAGTTTTATTTCTGGTGGAACAGGTACAGCTCCAGTTGGAACAGATAGTGGTGTACGTAGCTTAGGTCAGGTATTCATTGATTCTTCAATTAAACGTACAGCGAATATTAACCTCTATAAGCTTGATCAGCGTTTTAAACAATCTCGTATTAATATCGAAAGCTTCCATAGCACAGTATTGTTAACTGGTCAGGTGCCAGACCCATACTTGAAACAGCTGGCAGAAGATAATGTTAAAGCGATGAGCGATGTGAAAGCCGTACATAACTATATTACGGTAGGTAACAAAGTAAGCTATAACACGATCATGCAAGATGCTGGTGTAACTGCAAATACACGTGCTCTATTAATGAAAGCGCCAGTTGTATCGGACAGTAAAGTGCTCGTCCATACCGAAGATGGTGTTTTATATGTGATGGGTCGTTTAAATACAGCTGAAATTAATGACTTAAACAATGTGCTTCAAAATGTTGGTAACGTGACCAAAATTGTGACACTCATTGATAATATTGATTTAGCACCTGCTCCGGCAGCATCGACTGGCAACGCAACGACTACGCCAGTAATTCATAATGTTCTTGCTCAACCAACAGTTCAAACTCCTGTTGCAATTGATCCGGACCAAGCAGATCCAGCATCATCTACTGCACAATAAAATATGAACTTAATCGAACAATTACAAAGCAAAATTGAGCAGGCGAGAACTCTTTATAAAGAGTTCCGCCTCTATGATTTGGGGAGCTTTGCTTTAAATCGTTTTACACCAAAAGATGGTTTTGAGCAGGTTTTAAATGTACGTTATGGCTTAAAGCCTCGTCATCGTCTAGATATTTATCGTTCTACTAAGCGCTTAGCACATCGACCACTCATTGTTTTTGTACATGGTGGTGCTTGGCAACACGGTAATAAACGAGACTATTTATTCGTTGGTGAAGCCTTTACAAAAGAAGGTTATGACGTTGCTGTCATTAACTATCAGCTCGCACCCAAAAATATTTTTCCAAGTTATGTAGATGACTTAACACAAGCGTTAAATTATTTGCATCAAAATCAGGAAAAATTAGAAATCTCGACAGAGAATACTGTGCTTATGGGACATTCGGCAGGTGCATTTAATGTAATGTCTGCTGTTTATCACCCTGATTCCACTAAAATTGAATGTTTAGGGAAAATTAAGGCAATAGTTGGATTAGCTGGACCATATCATTTTGATTATAAAGGTGATCCGCTTGCTGAAGATGCTTTTGATCAGGACATTTCTTATAAAGAAGTGATGCCTTATTATTTTGTAAATCAAAATAATATTAAGCATTATCTACTCATGGCTGAAAATGATCAGATCGTAAAGCAACATAATACTTTAGATATGGATCAAGCTCTTAGGGAGAAGGGGAATCATAGCCATATTGCTATTATCCCTAAAACTGGCCATATTACGATTTTGGCCAGCCTATCGAGTTTTGTAAGTCACTACTTCAAAACAAAACGAACCATTTTGCATTTTCTTGATGAAGTATTTTAAAACTATTGAGTTTTAGAAAGCGCAGATTACTTTGCTTGAGTAATCTGCGTAATCATTGCGTGTGCAATACTGCCTTTAAATGGAATTTCAGGAAGCTGATCAAATTTAAAGAATTGTGCATCGGCAATTTCATCTTCCTGCAAAGAAATCTCGCCTGACTCATATTCAGCTCTAAAAGCAATCATGAGATTACTTGGAAACGGCCAAGGCTGGCTTGACATATATTGAATATTTGTGAGTTTAATACCCACTTCTTCTAAAGCTTCACGTTGTACCGCTTCTTCGAGTGTTTCGCCAACTTCGACAAATCCTGCAATTAAGCCATACATGTTGGTTTTATTGTGAATTGATTTCGCCAATAGCACTTCATCATCACCTTTAGTAATGATAGTAATAATGCATGGATTGACACGAGGATACTGGTAATAGCCACAAGAAGGGCACACCATTGCATATTCACTTGAGTGGACTTCGGTGGCATGACCACAATGGCTACAAAACTTATGGTTACGCCGCCATTCGAGCAATTGTACAGCACGACTTGCCTGTAAAAATTGCTCTTTTGACCAGTTGGAAATAAGCTGACGTATGGGAACGAGTTGCAGACCTTCTGGTATAGCCTCTTCACTCAGTAGGTCACGTGCAATGACCTGTTCGTTATGAGTGAAAAGCAGATCACTTGCTAACTTTTCGACTTTGGGTAATTGAAGGTTGTGGTCAACCAATAATTGTTGATGATGAAAAATATAAGCAAGTGATAATTCAGACATTAAGCTGCCTTTTTTTGAAGTTGTTGACTACTTAGCAATGCTACATCAAACATGGATTGTAGAACAGGCTGTTTATTTTTTAAATTGTCAACTAACATATCTAGTCCAGCTAATACGTTAAAAATACAGTGAATCTGATCATGACTAAAAGCTTGGTTCTGATCGATTTGATTCTGTACAAATTTAGCAGTTTCAAGCAAAGCATTTTGTTGAACCGTACTGCCTAAAAATTCAGCTGCACCAGCCAACTCTTTTAAAGAGCCTGCAATTGCTTCAATATTCTGAGTACGATCGTTGGCATATAAAGTCAAACTTTGGCATACAAAATCGATTAAATTTTTTGTCTCATTTAATAAGGTTTGATGTGCTTCATCCAAACGATCTAAAGAAATATTGGTGTTGTTTACACGAATTTGTAGACGGCTAGAAGAATAATTTCGTACCAAAATACCAATGGCATTCATCGCTGACAAAATACTCTTCATCAGTTGCTGAGCGTAATTTTCATTACTCAATATATTGATTTGACTTAAGCTGCTTGCTTGATGAGAAAGCTCGGCTGCTGCTTCATTTAAATTAAGTAATTTAAATGTATGTGCGAGTTGCATAAGGCTGTTTTGTAATTGCTGTGCCTTTTCTGGTGACATGTTTTGATAGTTGTATTCAATATCATTACGAACTTTATTCATTTCGTTTAAGATCAATTGGCTTACCGTTTCCATGGTGTCGAAGTCTGGACCATACAAATGCTGACTTAAGGCTTTAAGCTGAGCATCGGTGAGAAATTCATAACCAATATTCAGTTGCTTACGAATTTGCTTTGCAAGTTGATCTTCTTGTCCAATCACAATACTAATTATATCTGCTAGGGCATTCGAATTTGCTTCAAAGCTTTCAGGTGCTGCTAAAAATAGACTTATAGAATTTTCAAGATTAATCAATACACGTAAGCGAGCATCATTTAAAACAAGTTCATCAATGTGATTAAAGGCAGAATTAACCAATTGCCAATATTGTTGACTTGGTTGGCCATGCGCCATGCTGACTAAATAACTACCAATCAGTTTAAATGCTTGGAAATCTTGAGTAGTTTCAGTTTTATTTAAAAATTTAAGCAAAGACAACTTATAAAGCTGATGAATAAACTGAGTCTTTTCATTAATAACTACCTCGGATAAAGGTAACTCAAGTGAAGCTACTGTAAGATTTGCAGAAATCTGTTGTCCAGATGATGTTAATGGCTTGTTTAAAGCTTTTTCTAAATTGTTTAGAGTGTCCAAAAGAAACTGTGGTACTTCAACTTCGCGTAAACAGATAAACTCGATATAGCGTTTAACCATGGTCGTGCCTTCACTTAGAGCAACCACCTCATTGGTATTGATGTGCTCTGGCTTAGCCATGATTTTTTGCATCAACTCGGTTGAATATTGAGTAATTTTTGCCAAATAAGGGATATCAATGAGGCGTAATACCTGAGTGCATTGTTTAAATTGTTCTAATGCATCATCAATACCAAAAGGGAGAGCCTGTTCTTCAATTAATGTACTTACAGCGCCTTCCACAAGTTTTATTGAGTTATCAATTTCATTCTTGATAATAAGCAACGCTGTCGGATCAAATTGAATCGAATTATGCTCAGACATAAAAATTCCCCTTTGCAAAAAAAATCAATTGTTATATTCGTCATGGCTCAATATTTTGAGCTAAAAATCTATACGACTAATATAACTTAACTTGCAAAAGGGGAAACCAAAAAAACACTAGAGAATCAAAAATTTATTTTGCAAAAAGGCAAGGTTCTCCATGTTTTTTCTCAAATTCTTTGACCCAAGTCTCATGTGTGCTTAACTCTTCATCAGAAGGGTAAATGACGGGTAAATCAATTTGAACTCTAGTTCTTGTTGTATTTTGCTGATCTTTTTCACTTTGCGATAGTGCATCCATATCAAACGATACTTGACCACCTGTCATTGCCAAGTAAACATCAGACAGAATTTCAGCATCGAGTAATGCACCATGGAAGGTACGGTCACGAGCTGGAATTTCATAACGTCTGACTAGAGCATCGAGTGAGTTTTTCTGTCCCGGATGCTTGTTTTTTGCAAGTGCTAAAGTATCAGTAACTTCACAAACTTCGGAAAGAGCAGGTAACCCAACACGTCTAAACTCCATATCCAAGAAGTTCATATCGAAGGTCGCGTTATGAGCGATAATTTCTGCGCCTTTTAGATACTCAAATAAAGTATCTGCAATGTCTGCATAGAGGGGTTTGTCTTTTAAGAAATCATCACTGATACCGTGAATGTTTTCTGAATCGCCCACTGGTTTTTCAGGGTTAATATAAATGTGAATCGAACTACCCGTAAGCTTACGGTTAATCATTTCGATTGCGCCGACTTCAATAATGCGGTCGCCATCTTGGAAATAGAAACCAGTCGTTTCAGTATCGAGAATGAGCTGACGAGGGCCTTGCAATTTAAGCTTTGCTTCTGTCACCACAATCTGTGGATGAATGTTGCTAATTTGCTGCTTAGTTTCTTGCTCTACAGCTTCAACTTCATTTACTTGCTCGTCTACAGCAATCATCTCAACTTCTTGTGATGGTTCAAGAGCGATATCTTCATCATCGGTTGTTTCAACCAGATCAAATCCAAAAGGGTCGTCTAGCAACCAGTCCTGTTCATGCTTTTTTATATCTTGCGGTGCAGCAACAGGCTGTGGTTGCTTGAGTTCTTGAGCAGTCTTATCTGCACCTAAATTGGCAAGTTGGTCTGCCATTTCATTGCCTGCATGTCCTGCGTGGCCTTTAATCCAATTCCACTCAATATTTCTGCCTGCGCAAACAGCATCAAGTTTTTGCCATAGGTCAGGGTTTTTAACATCTTTCCAATTTTTCTTTTTCCAGCCATGAATCCACTCTGTAATACCTTGTTTTACATAGTTTGAGTCGGTCCAGATAATTAATTGTGCATCGGGTGGGCAAAAAGAAACACCTTCAATCGCGGCAGTAAGTTCCATACGGTTATTTGTTGTATCGGGTTCGCCGCCAAATAATTTATGTTCACCCTGTTCGGTAATGACATATGCACCCCAACCGCCTAAACCGGGATTGCCACGACATGCACCATCAACATACAGTGTGATTGTTTGAGACATAAATCGAAACCTAAACTGAAAGAAAAAGAGCTGAATATGGTGTATTGTATACGCAAAAAGTTCGGTTCCATCGTTACAAAGCAAGCTTTTTTTAATTTCTTGTAACATTTCCATGCAAATGACATTAAATTATTGCCTTGTCTATCTTGCATGCTTTACTACAATGGCATCGAAGACCTAGGGTTTGTGGGCAGACCCCAAGAAATATTACGCGAGTTGTTTGGAAGTTTTTATGTATAAACCAACCACATTTGTGTGGCAGCCATCTGCAGCATCATTATTCAAAATTACAGTCCTTAGCTCTGCTTTAGCTGCGTTGGGTATTACAACAGGCTGTTCTTCGACTCCGCAATCTGCAAAAACCTCGAAAACAAAACAGGTTAGTGGAGCAGGTTATCTTGATGCAAGTAGTCTAGACTCGTTAGAAGATTTACTTTCAGCAACTGATATGCGTGCTGTAGAGGGTGACCGTCTACTTATTTTAAAACACGGTGATGTTTGGAAACGTATGGCTGTCGGCTTTAAAATGGATCTCGATCACTGGGATCCACGTATTGAAGCGCAGCGTAGTTGGTTTATTTCACGTCAGCCCTACCTTGACCGTTTAAGTGCTCGCGCAAGTCGTTATTTATATCATACTGTTAAAGAAGCAGAACGCCGTGGTCTTCCAACTGAACTTGCGTTATTACCAGTAATTGAAAGCTCGTATGACCCTGCTGCAACAAGTAGTGCGGCAGCAGCAGGTTTATGGCAGTTTATTCCAAGTACCGGCCGTATTTATGGTTTACAACAAACGGGCATGTATGATGGTCGTCGTGACGTTGTTGAGTCTACACGTGCTGCATATGAGTTTTTAGGTAGCTTATATAACCAGTTCGGTTCATGGGAATTGGCTTTGGCAGCTTATAACGCTGGTCCGGGTCGTATCCAACAGGCGATTAACCGTAACCAAGCTGCGGGTTTACCAACCGATTATTGGTCATTAAAACTTCCACAAGAAACCATGAACTATGTTCCTCGTTTCTTGGCAGTTGCTCAAATTATCAAAAATCCTCGTGCTTACGGGGTTTCATTACCACCAATTGCGAACAGACCCCACTTCCGTGAAGTGACATTGTCTGCGCCGTTGTCTTTAAATGAAATTGCATCGGTCAGTGGTCTTAGCCGTGCCGAGTTATATGCATTAAACCCGGGTTATCGTGGTGAAACAGTAGACCCTGCAAGCCCAATGCGTATTTTAATTCCTGCTGATATTAGCCCTTCAGTGGATAATAAATTAAAAGGAATGAAATCTGGTGGTGGTTCAGGTTGGTGGGCAAATGTCACATCGCCATCTAAGCCAACTACAACGACTTCAACCTCGGTCACTGTTAAAACATCACCAGCGACTCAAGTTCAGCCTGTAAGACCTACGACTCCTACAAGAACAACGGGCAGTTCTGTCTCGGTAAAAACCTCAACACCACGTGGTTCTGATGCTTTAGCTGCTTTTGCAGCCTCAGCTGATGTGCCAAGTGCACCTCGTATTCCAGTTGCAGTGACACCTGCGACCAATGTTAAGCCAGTAAGAACAGAACCGCCAATTTCAGCTGTTGAGCGTGAGAAAATTTTAGCGGCTGTTCGTGCTGAAGGTGAGAAAGAAACAGTTGAGCAAGCTTTACAACCACAAGCCACTCAAGCTGAAAAAGACCAAGTGGTTGCTGAGTTAAAGGCAATTGCACCGCAAGGTACCGAAATTGTTGATCCTTACGATGGCAAAATTAAGTTAACTGCGATTCAGACAAGTCAATCCGTTGCTGAACAGCAAGGTAAAGAGTTAAGTAAGGGCTTTGCTTATCCAAAAACGTTAACTGAAGATGCAAGTGTTGCAAACTCTGAAGAAGCACAGCGCAATAAAGATAAGCCTTACATTAAAACCGATACTGATGTTGTCGTTGTACAACCTAAAGGCAAGCGTAGTACCTATACTGTACAGCCGGGCGATACATTAGCAATTATTGCGATGAAAAATGGGGTCAACTGGCGTGATGTTGCCAAGTGGAACCAGATTGATCCAGAAAAGACGCTGTTTGTAGGAACTAGCCTGTATTTATACGATGCTAAACCACAAGAAGTTGAGTCTACGGCTAAATCAACAGTTAAACCTGATGTTTATGTTGTTCAGGCAAATGACAGTTTAACAGGTGTGGCAAATCAATTTAATTTGTCTGTGAAACAGCTTGCTGAATATAACGATTTATCTGTAAGTGATGGTCTATTTGTTGGTCAAAAGCTGCATTTGAAAGAGCCTAAAGGCAACCGTAATTCGGCTAAGGCAGAACCTAAAGCTGTTCAGGCAAGTACACGTCGTATTGCAACAAAGAGCTATACAGTTAAACGTGGCGAATACTTAAAGTTAATTGCAGATCGTTATGCATTATCTAATCAGGAATTGGCAGAGCTAACACCAGGGTTGTCAGCTGGTAGTAATTTAATGGCTGGCCAGAAAATTAATGTACCTGCAAAAGAAGTTGCTGCTGTTGATGAATCTGATGACAACAAAGCTTCTGGCAAATATGAAAAACTTGCAGCAGGCCCGTCGTATAAGACTGAAAGCTATAAAGTGCAACGCGGTGATACATTATCAAGCATTGCCACCAAGTCTAAAATTAGTTTAGCTGAACTTGCAGAACTGAATAACTTAAAAGCGAGTAGCCATGTCCAGCTTGGCCAAAACTTGAAAGTACCTGCGGGTGTAAGTGTTCCTGAACACTATGTTGTGCAGTCTGGTGATAGCTTACATGCGATTGCAGCTAAATATAACTTACAAACCAGTTATTTGGCCGATTTAAACGGATTATCACGTACAGCAGGTGTCCGTGCTGGTCAGCGTTTAAAATTGACAGGTGAGGTTGAAACACCGAGCAAAGCTGCTACTAAAAATGCTAAAGATGAAACACCAGATACTTACACCGTTAAGTCTGGTGATAACTTACGAAGCATCGCTAGCCGTTATCATTTACAGTTAGATTATCTAACTGCATTAAATGGCTTGTCTCGTAACAGTAGTGTTCGTGTCGGTCAGCATTTAAAGCTAACAGGTGATGTACCTGTAGAAACAGCGAAAGCTGATACCGCAAAATCATCGGCTAAACCTGTTGCAGCAGGTAAAAATACTGAAAAGTATACGGTTAAAGCGGGTGAGTCGTTAAATGCGATTGCGAGTCGTGCAGGTATTTCAGTTCGTGAACTTGCTGAAATGAATGCATTAAAAGCAAATGCTAGTCTACAGCGCGGTCAAAATATTGTGATTCCAAAAACTGTAGTGGAATACAAAGTCAAACGTGGTGACACTTTAATTGGTCTTGCAAGTAAATATGGTCTAGAAACCAGTTTACTCGCGGAACTCAATAACCTAACACCGTCGACGCAATTGCGTATTGGCGATATCATAAAAGTGCCTAATTTATAGAATAATTAGAACTTTATGCAAAAGTTATATTGTCAACTGAGCCTGCTAGTCGGGCTCAGTGTCTTTTCGCAAGTTGTATTCTCTGCACAGCAAACCACGCCGTATATTGCAATTCATTCTAAGCCT
Organism: Acinetobacter sp. H1(2024); assembly: GCF_046557555.1. Lineage (NCBI taxonomy): Bacteria > Pseudomonadati > Pseudomonadota > Gammaproteobacteria > Moraxellales > Moraxellaceae > Acinetobacter > Acinetobacter sp. H1(2024). Next base: position 1,195,552 of record NZ_JBKGFO010000001.1, on the reverse strand, counting down.
AAATATTTAACAATTGCTGCTATGCCTTATGCCAATTCAAATGCACCTAAGGGTGGAGTGTTGAGTCAGGCCGTGCAAGGGACATTTGATAATTTAAATAGCATGAATGGTAAGGGGAACGCGACAGAAGGGGTAAATTATCTTTTTGATACTTTAATGACTCAGTCACTCGATGAAGTTGGGGTTTTATACCCACTTTTAGCTGAGAAAGTTTCGTATGACCCAGAAAGAACTCAATCCGTTACTTTTTATTTAAATCCTAAAGCTCGTTTTAGTAATGGTCAGCCCTTAACAGCAGCAGACGTAAAATTTAGCTTTGATGTCTATCAAACTAAATCTAATTTTGGTCTACAAATGTATCTTGCTGACTTGGCAAAAACAGAAGTGATCAACCCACATCAAGTTAAATTCACTTTTAAGTCTAGTCATAATCCCAAAATGCCATTTGTTGTGGCGAGCTTACCGATTTACTCAAAAGCAGATTGGCAGAACCGTGATTTTACCCGTATTACCTTGCAACCGATTGTAGGTTCAGGGCCGTATGTTGTTGAAAAAATAGATGCTGGACGTAGTATTAGCTATAAACGAAACCCGAATTATTGGGCAAAAGATTTGCTTATTAATAGAGGGCGCTATAACTTCGACCATTTAAAATATGTTTATTACCGAAATTGGGATATTGCATTCGAAGGTTTTAAATCTGGGCAATATACCTTGCATGAAGAAACTAATCCTAAAAAATGGGTCACTGACTACAAGTTTCCAGCGGTAAAAGCAGGTTTTGTCACTCTATATAAATTTAGACACCATAACCCGATTGCAACCGAAAGTTATGTGTTTAATACACGACGAAAACCTTTAAACGATATTCGCTTTAGACAAGCTTTAACCTATGCCTATGATTTTGAATGGCAGAACAAAGCTTTGTTTTATGGACAATATCAACGACTACAAAGTTATTTTGAAAATAGTGAGTTGGCAGCAACAGGTCGTCCTTCAAAGAGTGAGCTCACGATATTAAAACCACTTTTACCAAAGCTTTCACCAGTTATGCAAAAAGCTGTTTTGGCAGACTGGAAATATCCAGTTTCGGACGCCAGTGGTTTTAACCGTCAAAATTTATTAATCGCAAGACAATTATTCATTCAGGCCGGTTATAAAATTAAAGAAGGGCAGTTATATACGCCTGAAGGCAAGCCTGTACAAATTGAGTTTCTTATTCAGCAAGATGGCAAACAAAGAACACTCATGCCATTTGTAAGAAATTTAAAAAAATTAGGAATTAATATTACTTTACGGCAAGTCGATGCACCGCAATATTTAGAACGTACACGCCGTTATGATTTTGACATGACCACCATGAACTTGCCGCAATCTTTAAATCCGGGCAATGAACAGGCTCAGTTCTGGGGCAGCGCAGCAGCCATTCAAGATGGCAACTATAACTACGCTGGTATTCGTAATCCGGTTATTGATGAAGTCATTTCAAAACTGGTCACTGCTAAAGACCGTGAACAGCAAATTACCTATACTCATGTTCTTGATCGATTACTTCGCGCAGGGTATTACCAAATTCCGACTTATGGAAAAGGTGATTATTGGTATGCATACTGGAATATGTATCAGCAACCTAAAGTGAAACCCGTGCTCTCAGCCGGTATAGAGTATTGGTGGATTAATCCAAACCAAGCCAAAAAAGTTGCCCAATATTTACATCAACAATAAAAGCACGTACCTAAAGGAAATCCTGTTATATGGGTTCATATATTCTGAAGCGACTTTTTTTAATGATTCCAACGTTGTTCATTATTTTATTGATCAACTTTGTGGTCGTGCAAATTGCGCCGGGTGGACCTGTAGAACAAGCAATCCATGAGGTAGAAAGTGGCGTAGGAGCAGGGCGGATATTAGGTACTGAAATGTACTATCAAGGTGCTAAAGGATTAAGCCCCGAAATGGTAGAGCAAATTAAAGCACAATACGGTTTTGACCATCCTCCAGTAGAACGTTTCTTGTTGATGTTAAAAGGTTATTTAACTCTAGACTTTGGACAAAGCTTTTTTAAAGATAAACCAGTAGTTGAGTTGCTTTGGGAAAAAATGCCTGTGTCGATCTCGATTGGGCTATGGAGCACTTTGCTGATTTATCTTATTTCAATTCCGCTGGGTATTAAAAAAGCCAAACAACAAGGTTCTTGGTTTGACCGTTCTACTTCACTGTTACTGGTAGTGGGTTATGCGGTGCCAAGTTTTGTTTTTGCTATCTTACTTATTGTTTTCTTCGCAGGTGGGTCATATTTTCACTGGTTTCCATTGCAAAATCTTGTGTCGGATAATTTTCATCAATTAAGTTTTTTTGAAAAAATTACAGACTACTTATGGCACATGACTTTGCCGCTTATTAACATGGTGTTAGGTGGTTTTGCGAGTCTAACCTATTTAACCAAATATTCATTTTTAGAAGAGCTTAATAAACCTTATGTCTTGGCAGCTTATGCAAAAGGTTTAAATAGCCAGCAAGTTTTATATAAACATGTATTTCGTAATGCCATTTTAGTGGTTCTTGCTGGATTGCCAGAGGTTTTGGCTGGTATTTTCTTTGTGGGAAATCTGTTTATTGAAATTATTTTTCACCTAGATGGTGTCGGTTTATTAGGCTTTGAAGCCATTGTTCAGCGAGACTATCCAGTTATTTTTGGCGTATTGTTTTTCTTCACGCTGTTTAGTCTGCTTTTACGACTTATTTGTGATGTGCTGTATCAATGGATTGATCCGCGTATTCACTTTGATGCACAAGGAGGCAAATAATGTCTTTGATTGTGCGGTCACGACTGCAAAAGTTTAGGAAACATAGACTTGGTTGGATAAGCTTTATCTTGTTTAGCCTTATTTTGATGATTTCTTTAGCTGCTGAACTCATTGCTAACGACAAACCATTGTTGGTGAAATATGAGGACGCTTATTATTTACCTGTTTTTAAGGCATATCCCGAAACTACTTTTGGTGGTGTATTTGAAACAGAAGCAGATTATAAAGACCCTGCTGTACAAGAGCTAATTAATCATAAAGGTTGGGCGGTTTGGCCGCTCATTCAGTTTTCTTATCAGACACCTAATTTAGATTTAGCTGTACCTGTGCCTTCGCCACCTTCCAAGCAGAATTGGTTAGGAACAGATGACCAAGGGCGAGATGTGCTGGCACGTATTCTCTATGGGCTAAGAGTCTCATTACTTTTCGGCTTGGCTTTAACAGCTTGTGCAGCACTACTTGGGATTTTTGTAGGTGCTATACAAGGCTACTATGGTGGCTGGGTCGATTTGTTAGGGCAACGACTGGTAGAAGTCTGGAATGGTTTACCCATGCTGTTTATGGTCATGATTTTGGTCAGCATGTTTACCCCAAATGTATATTGGCTATTTTTTATTATGTTGTTCTTTAGCTGGACTGTGCTTGTGGGAATTGTCCGTGCTGAATTTCTAAAAGCGCGTCAACTTGACTATGTCCATGCAGCTCAGGCTTTGGGTGTAAATGATCGCGGAATTATTTTTAAGCACATTCTGCCAAATGCTATAAGCTCTAGCCTATCGCAATTACCTTTTATTTTGACCACCAATATTATTGCTTTAACCGCACTCGATTTTTTGGGCTATGGCTTACCGCCAGATGCAGCTTCTTTAGGTGAATTATTGCTACAAGGCAAAAATAACTTAGATGCACCTTGGTTGGCTTTATCTGGGTTTTTTAGCTTAGCTTTTGTGTTGTCATTATTAATTTATATTGGGGAGGCTGCACGCGATGCATTTGACCCAAGAAAATAAATTGAACTCAGATACTACCTTGCTAAAAATAGAAAACCTTTCAATTTCTACGCAAGATCAGACTTTATTGGAGGGTCTCAGTCTACACTTACAAGCTGGAGATACGCTTGCAATTGTAGGTGAAAGTGGTTCAGGTAAAACAATAAGCTGTTTGGCGATGATGGGGTTATTACCAGAAAAATTAAAAACATCTGGTCGTATTATTATTGATTCAAAAAATATTTTAGACGCAGACGAAAAGACTAGAACTTATTTACGTGGCCATCATATTGCCATGATTTTTCAGGAGCCTTCTACGGCTTTAAACCCATTGCATCAGGTTGAGAAAATTGTTGGTGAAAATTTTATTTTACAAGGTTGGTCAAAATCGAAAGCTCAGCCGCAAGTGATTCAATTATTAAAAGATGTAGGAATTGCTAATCCTGAGCACATTTTAAAGCGTTATCCGCATGAGCTTTCAGGTGGACAAAAGCAAAGGGTTATGATTGCAGCTGCGCTTGCACTTCAACCTAAGATTTTAATTGCAGATGAACCAACTACCGCGCTTGATGTCATTTTACAGACGCAAATTTTAGAATTATTAAAATCTTTGCAAAACAAATATGGCATGGCGCTGATTTTAATTAGCCATGATTTAAATTTGGTGCGCCGTTATGCCAATGAACTCATTGTATTGCACGAGGGGCAAGTTGTAGAGCAAGGTCAGCTTGAACAGATCTTTGAAAATCCTGTATCAATTTATACTAAGCAATTGTTAGATCATGATCTTGGTTTTGCTCAGCCACTTTCCTCCAGTCATAAAATTTTATCTGTTCAACAACTCAATGTTAAATACCCAATTCGGAGTGGTATCTTTAACCGAATTCAAAGTTATACCACTGCTATTGAAAATATAACTTTTGAGCTTACTCAAGGCGAAGCGTTAGGTGTTGTAGGTGAAAGTGGTTCAGGTAAAACCTCATTGGCTTTAGCGCTGGTTCGATTACTCAAAAGTGATGGGCAAATTATCTTTTTAGGGCAAGACATAAACCGCTTAGAACAAAAAGCTTTGCGTAAGATCAGGTCAGACTTACAAATTGTTTTCCAAGACCCATTTGGTAGTTTAAACCCACGTATGACAGTAGGGCAGATTATTGCTGAAGGCTTAAAAGTGAAAGCTGTAGCTGATAGCGAGATCAAACAGCAAGTTGGATCAGTCTTGGTAAAAGTTGAGTTGGCTGAAGATTTTCAACATCGCTATCCACATGAACTTTCTGGTGGGCAACGTCAACGCGTTGCTTTAGCGAGAGCTTTAGTTGTTCAGCCTAAACTTTTAATTTTAGATGAGCCAACATCTGCCTTAGATGGAACGACTCAAAAAGCGATGATTCAATTATTGCGACGTTTACAACAAACAGAGTACCTAAGCTATATTTTTATTAGTCATGATTTAAATGTGGTCAAAGCACTGTGTCATAAAGTGATGGTATTACGACATGCAAAAGTTGTTGAATATCAGCCGACTGAACAGTTATTTAATGATCCTCAAACTGAATATACCAAGCAATTAATTAGGATGAGTCTTTAATTTATTCAAATAAGATTTTGTTTTATAAGCATAAATATTATTTAAATTTTTAATTCAAAAAGTTGCATTTCTCTATACTTTTTAAATTTGACATGTGCTATTGTCAGTTATCGATTTTCCCTTGACATGACCTATAACTCATCTAAATTAGAGTAATTGCTCTAAAGTATTAAAAGAGGTTAACCATGAGCCAGATTGCACAGCCAATCACGATTCGAAATATCACATTTAAAAACCGAATTATTAAAGGTGCAATGAGTGAGGCACTTGCAAACTATGAGGGACAGCCAAATGACTTACATTTAGGCTTGTATGGTGCATGGGCTAAAGGTGGTTTAGGCTGTGCGATTACTGGTAATGTGATGGTCAATTTCGAAGCCAAAAATGAACCAGGCGTGGTGGTGATTGAAACCGAACGTGACCTAGAGCGTTTAAAAGAATGGGCAGCGGTTGGTAAACAATATGGAATGGTACAGCTCATTCAACTATCTCACCCAGGTCGTCAGTGCCCTAAAGGCTTAAATAAAGAAACAGTCGCACCTTCGGCAGTTCCTTTTAGTCCAGCTTTAGCGACGATGTTTGGCACTCCACGTGCGCTTACACATGAAGAAATTTTGGATATTATTAAACGCTTTGCAACAGCTGCCAGCATTTGTGAGAAAGCTGGTTTTGAAGGGGTACAGTTACATGGTGCACACGGCTATTTAATTAGCCAGTTTTTATCACCATTAACCAATAAACGTACAGATCAGTGGGGTGGTTCAGTTGAAAATCGTACTCGCTTTTTACTAGAAGTTTATAAAGCAGTACGTGAGGCCACTTCAGAGAATTTTATTATTTCAGTTAAGCTTAACTCTGCTGACTTCCAGCGCGGTGGTATTAGCGAAGAAGATGTGATTTCGGTATTTAAAGCAGTTGATGAAGCAGGCATCGACTTAATTGAAATTTCAGGTGGTACTTATGAAGCACCAGCAATGGCTGGTGCTAAAGCTGATAAACGTAAGGCAAGTACCATTGCACGCGAAGCATACTTCTTAGACTTTGCTGAAAAAATCCGTCAGCATGTAAAATGTAAACTTATGGTGACAGGTGGCTTCCGTACAGTAGAAGGCATGAATGCTGCTCTGGCAAGTGGAGCATGCGACTTTATTGGTATTGCTCGTCCACTTGCTGTTGAAACAGATTTGACTGACCGTTTAATCGCAGGCCAAGATGTTCGCTATGCCGTAAAACCAATTAAAACAGGTTTACCTTTTGTTGACAAAATGGCGATTATGGAAATTATTTGGTACGCAGCACAATTTAAAGCTATTGGGCAGGGCAAAAAACCAAATCCAAAACTATCGCCTTTAATTGTGTTTTTAAATTACGCGAAGGGCAATATTAAGGCCGTTGTTCAAGGGCGCGTGAATTCACGTAAATCTGCATAAATAAATTACCAAGCAATAGCCCAGTAAGTCTGAAAAGTAGAAGCAGACCATTGACCTTTAATTAAAGCATTTTTAAAGGCAGGTCTGTTTTCTATTTGGGTCAGATAACGCTGTATATGTTTAAACTGGCTGTAATTTGGTGAGCAAGCCAATAACGGAAACCACATCAAAATATCAGCAGTAGTAAACTGATCTCCAGCAAACCATAAGTGGTGCTTTAAATGTTTATCGATCATGCTCATGTGTTGTTGTAATGATTGATTGAGATAACCTTGATCGAATCCATATTTTAAAAGCTTTGGAATGAAACGTACTGGAAAAGGCGTACGCTCAGCAATTTGTTGAAAGATTTGTTTGAGTACCAGATCGGGAATGAATGTTGCCTCACAATAATTTTTCCAATAATAAAAATTTTTTAGTTGCTGATTTCCTAAGTTATTCTGTCCCAATTGTGGGTGTAAATAAGAGAAATAATCTAGGATTGCTGAGGTTTCGGCCAAAATTGAAGATTGCTCGTGTTCAATAATTTCGAGGGTTGGAAATTTTGATAACTGATGCGGGGAGTTATTATTTTTGTCTTCGTCCGAATGATATTTAGTGATGAGCTCATAGTTGAGTCCTAATTCTTCTAAAAACCAAATAATGCGTTGAGAGCGTGAATTTTGTAAATGAAATAATCGAATTTGCATGTCATGTTCAAATTATACTTTTGATTTAATTTTAGTATAGGGTAGAAAAGAATTTAAGTATAATAAAATATTTATAAATCATAAATTTATAATGTTTTATATGAGAAAATAAAAGCCACTGTATTTTTAGACAGTGGCTTCTTTAATGACTAATCTCCTTAGTGAGATCTTATACGGTAAAAGGCTGATGCTTTGGTTCGTTATATTCTTAGTTTAGAACCTATAGCTCATACCTAATTGAACAGTACGTGATTCACCCGGATATGCATATAGATTGAAAGCGCTTTCATCATAAACTTTGTCAAAAAGATTTTTCAGATCTAAGTTAATACGAAGTTTTGGTGATGCTTGATAATAGGAAACCAAATCTGTAACTGCATAACGTTTCATGGTGTAGGTACTATTGGCCGTTTGACCTGCACGCTTATCAATATATTTTTGATTGATGCCTAAACCCAACCCTTGTAAAGGCCCATCCTGAAATTCATAGATATTTAAAAGATTAAAACTATTTTTTGGAATGTTGGCTAGAGTTGTTCCTTTTTGCAGGCTATTGTCCTTAGTGACTTCTGCATCTGTATAGGCATAGCCACCAATAATTTTCCAAGCAGGTGTAAGTTGACCAGCAATATTTAACTCAATACCTTGGCTACGAACTTTACCAGCAGCAACTTTGTAGGCTGAATCTACAGGATCTAGTGTTAAGACATTTTCTTTATTGGCGTAAAAAATAGCGGAATCAATTGATAACATATTATCAAGTGCTTGCCATTTAAAGCCTAACTCGTAAGCTAAGCCTTCTTCTGGGTCAAAACCTTCTCCATTACGGCTAGCACCAGTGTTTGGCTTAAAAGATTTCGCAGCATTACTGTAGATGGAAAGATCGTCACTTGCTTTATAGACTAAACCTAAACGTGGAATAAACGCGCTATGACTGGTATTCCAATTCGCGGTATTCGGTAATAGGTTTTTGTAATCATGTTCGTAATGTTCAAAACGTAAACCTAATAGCGCGCTTAAACGTTCATTTAAATCGACTTGGTCTTGTACAAAAAGGGCAGTGGTTTTTAAGTTTTCACGGTCATGGGTCGTAATATTTTTAAGCTCAGGGAGAGATTGGCCTAAAACTGGATCATAAATATTGATCGGGTAGTTATTTGACTTAGTATCTGAACGAATAATATATGACTTATAATCATAATTTTCATATTCAAGCCCTGTCACTAAAGTATGAGCTAGACCTAAAACTTGGAAATTACCTGTTAGATTAATTTGGGCATCGGTATCTTGCCATTTTAATTCGCGATAGTTGTAATTTCGGTTTAAAGTTTCGCCGTCATCTTGAATGCCATTTGCCTCTACCGCATAGCCATGTAACTTGCCATTTAAATATTGCACACCAGCATTCAGCTTCCAATTATTACCAAGGTCGTGTTCGACTCGTAATTGAGTCATATTGTTATCATTGTAGAGTCGGTTGTTGTATTTACCTGTTTCCCATAAATAGGTTTCGGGTGAGCTGTTAAATGATTTCTGACCTGCATAGCGTGTTTGGCCACGATCAAGTGGATGCTGATTTCTTAAAATATCGGCTTCAAAGGTAACTTTTGTCGCGTCAGAAGCTTGCCATTGAATGACTGGAGCAATTCCGTAACGTTTTGATTCGACATGATCGCGATAACTATCACCGCCTTCTGCAATCACATTTAGACGATAACCAATGTTTTCTGCATTTGGTACAGCACCTGTCGTCTCTATCGTGGTGCGGTATAAACCTTCACTGTTAAGCTGAGCACCTAAAGTGGTTTGTTTTTCAGACTTTGGTGTTTTAGAAATTAAGTTAAACGTACCACCTGGGTCACCACGACCATATAAGCTAGAAGAGGGTCCACGTAAAACGTCTACACGTTCAATAGTATTGCTATCTGGAGCATTTGGATAGCCACGGTTGATAGGGAATCCATTGCGATAAAACTCACCGCTAGTGAATCCACGAAGATTAAAGCCTGTTAAACCTTGACCGCCAAAGTTATTAGCACGAGTAACACCACCAGCTAAGTCAAGCGCTTCAATCAAACGTGTCGCGCCAATATCTTCAATTACTTTTTGGTTGACCACACTGACCGACTGAGGGGTATCTTTTAAAGCAATTTCACTGCGTGTTGCACTACTCGAGCTATCAACTTTATAAGTTTGATCTGATGCCTGTTGGGCTTTAATTTTGATAGTGGCAAGAGTGGTTGAAGAAGTGTCAGTATCTGCAAAAGCAGATGAGATACAGCATAGTTGAGCAATACTCAGGGAGAGGATGCGAAGCTTAAGATCCATTTAAAACCTTGTTGATAATAAATATCAGTATAAAAATAAGAATTATTATAATGTAACTGTATGTAAAAGGAATATGCAATCAGTGATAAATTTGCACAAGTGTATTTTTTTAATATAAATGACAAAAATTAAAAATATAGATTTAAAAAATTATAAATTAAAGTCTAAAATTGAGTATTAAATACAAAGAACAATAGCTTTTAAAATCATATAAATAATTGATAGCTGGCCGTTTTTAATTGTATTTTTAAAATCAAAATAGTTTTTATACTTATTTAGGGGAAATTCGATGTTTGTGATAGTTGGCATATTTTTAATAGCCATAATGGTATTAGCGATTTTAAGTGTTTTAAAGAAAGGGGAAAGCAAAAATAGAAATGCAAAACGTAACCCAATCAAGGGAAAGCGTATCATTACTATGAATGAACAACCTACTTTTATGAAACTAAAGGAAGCTTTGCCTGAATATACTATTTTGGCGCAAGTCGCTTTCAGTGCTTTTATGACAGCGCAAGGATACGCGACGCGTAATTTATTTAATCGAAAAGTTGCTGATTTTGTTGTGTTGGATAAAGCATTTAATATCGTTGCTATTGTTGAGTTAGATGATTCTAGCCACAAAGGGAAAGAAAAGTTCGATGCAGAGCGAGATACTTTAATTCAAGAAGCAGGTTTTAAAGTCATACGTTATAAACGAACACCAGAACTGGCACAAATACATCGTGATTTTAATATTACATCAAGTTCATTAGCTCAAGTTTTAATAGAACCAGATTTAACAAAAACAAAGTTAGTTGCTGATGCAATAATTATTGAGAGAGATGATCCAACTATGCAACCTGCACAACATATTAATGAAGTAAAGTTGAAGTCTTGATTTTGAAAATAAGAAATTTATCTCATGGATGAAATTTGAAGTGAGATAAAACAATTTAAAACGATGATTCTTTATAGAAAGAATATGGCGTCCCTACGGGGATTCGAACCCCGGTTACCGCCGTGAAAGGGCGATGTCCTAGGCCTCTAGACGATAGGGACGTTGAGGATGGCGGTATCTTAAGAAGCCGCCACTAAACTGTCAAGTAGGTAAGGAGACAGTTTGTTCAAAATATAGCAAAACAGTTCAGCAGTCTTCTGAGTATCGTATAAAGCAGAGTGAGCTTCTTTACCATCGAACTCAATTCCAGCTTGAATACATGCTTTAGCAAGCACGGTTTGTCCAAACATAACTGCACTTAAAGTAACCGTATCCATGACTGAAAAACTATGAAATGGGTTTTGGTTTTTCGTGCTTGTACGTGCAATTGCTGCTTGTAAAAAACCAAGGTCAAAATGCGCGTTGTGACCTACAAGTACCGCATGAGTACAATGTTGTTGTTTACGAACTTCATTGACCGATTTAAAAATACGACGTAGCGCAGTTCTCTCGTCTTCAGCCATTGCTATACGCATTGGATTGAATGGATCAATACCAATAAAGTCGAGCGAACGGCGATCGAGGTTTGCACCTTCAAACGGGTTAATATGTGCATGAAATGCAGGACCAGGGACAAATTGTCCCTGAGCATCATACACAATTGGAATGCACGCGATTTCTAGCAATGCATCTGTCTGGGCATTAAAACCTGCCGTTTCAACATCGACAACAACAGGTAAGAAGCCACGAAAACGTTGGCCAATGACCGGGACAGAATTTTCTTGTGTCACACTTTTCTCCATTGCAGCGTTTTCCCGGCATGCAGCGGGATAATTTTCTGATCATCTAAATAATCAAAAGATTCGGGAATGAGGTTGTCTTCTTTAACCAAAGTAATGGTAGAAGTATTACGTGGTAGACCGTAGAAGTCTGCACCAAAGTGGCTTGCAAAACCTTCTAAACGCTCTAATTTACCAACTTGATCAAAAGCTTGTGCATAAAGCTCAATTGCATTAGGTGCACTATAGCAGCCTGCACAGCCACAAGCATTCTCTTTTGCATTTTGTGCATGAGGGGCACTGTCTGTACCTAAGAAAAACTTAGGATTACCGCTAGTCGCCACTTCAAGTAAAGTCGTTTGATGTGTTTGACGTTTTAAAATTGGTAAGCAGTAAAAGTGCGGTTTAACACCACCAACCAACATATCATTACGGTTAAATAATAAATGCTGAGGAGTGATTGTTGCTGCAACATTACGGTCTTGTTCTAAAACAAAATGTGCTGCATCACTTGTCGTAATGTGTTCAAGCACAACTTTAAGTTTTGGGAACTGTTTCAATAATGGTGATAATACCTCATCTAGGAAGCGTTTTTCACGATCAAAAATATCTACATGATTGTGAGTCACTTCACCATGAAGCAATAACGGCACTTGATGCTCTTCTAATTGCTCAATGACTGCATAAACTTTGCGAATATCACTCACACCATTGTCTGAGTTTGTAGTCGCACCAGCAGGGTAAAGTTTAATTGCATTTACATGTTCTGATTCTTTAATTTTACGAACTTCATCTGGTGAAGTGTGATCAGTAAAATAAAGCACCATGCGAGGGTCAAAATTATTGCCTTCTGGAACATGCGCAAGAATACGTTCACGGTAAGCTAAAGCTTCATCTACTGTTTTTACAGGCGGTACAAGGTTAGGCATACAGATCGCGCGTGCGAATTGTTTAGCCAAATCTGGAACAGTACGTTTTAATGCTAAACCATCACGTAAATGTGCATGCCAATCATCTGGCTGGAGCAGGGTAATAGAGTTCAAGGCAGTTCAAACTTCGAAATAAAACAAATGATAATCGATAAAGTGTGAAAATGGTAACGAGAATTACGGACAAATGGCAAAATAAAGCGCAGGGAGCTTTAAAAAATAATGTTATATTTTGTTAACGCGGAATATGTGGGAATCGACTAGTGGCAAATAGGGGAAATGTACATCAATTACTCAAATCTAAAGAAGAAATCGAGTATTTGGTTACTCTACATACCCATCGTTATGCCAATATGCCTTTGCCAAAACAACTTGAAAAAAAATTCTGGCTTTTAAACCTCGATCGAACTCGGCAAAACATCTCAAAATTTTTAGCAAGTGGTGTACTCACTTATATCATTTTTATTTTACTGGTGTTGCCGACAGACTACTTTGTAATCGGGGTGCCTTATATAACTTTAGATTTCGTCTACTGTTTGTTAAGTGCAATGAATATTGCATTTGCACTTTTAGTATTTTGGGTATTTGCTAGGTTTAAAAAACTCTCTAAGCATTTTTATTTTGCTGCCTGTAGCATTGTTTTTTTATCAATTATTACAAGTGCCATGCTGTTGCTTAGTGTTGGAAATATGGCTCTTAAAAATCAGTCGATGCTGCTTCTTTCATTTTTATATATGCTTGGGTTTATTTTGAGCGGCATAAAACCTTTGCATATGCTTTATGTTGGCTTATCTGCGGCAATATTGGTTTTTGTGTTACTCATTTTATTAAATGTGAACTGTGATTATATTGCACTTGGGCGTGCTTTGTTTGGTAGTTGTATTTTGGGTTTTTCTATAAGTACAATGCTTATCTCAAGAGAGCGCAGTCTTTTTTTAAGTAATCAGCTTGCTGAAATTAATGAACAAATTTTACGTATTGAAGCATCTGAATTGCTTCAATTGAGCCAGCAAGATGCGCTGACTCAAATTTCAAACCGTCGTACTTTTGACGAAATGTTTGATTTTTACTATTACCGTGCGAATCAAGAAAAACGTCCTTTAGCTGTCTTATTTATTGATATTGATTTTTTTAAAAACTATAACGATTTTTATGGGCATCAGATGGGGGATAAGGTTATTTCATCTATTGCTTCTGCAATCAAAAATTCAATTCGCCATGTCGACTTTGTCGCACGCTATGGAGGTGAAGAGTTTGTCGTACTTTTACCTGAAACACCAGCACAGGGTGCTTATTCAGTGGCAGCAAATATTTATAAAGCGATAGAACGCCAAGCTATTCCACATGCTGCTTCCTTAGTTTCGAAATATGTCACCATCAGTCTAGGTTTTACTGTATATACAGGTGGGCTAAAAATGGGGCAAGATGAATTAATTCATGCCGCAGATCAGGCTTTATATCGAGCAAAGCAGCTTGGTCGTAACCAAATTTATTATCAACCTTTACAAATCGTAGAAACTGCCTGATTTAATTTTAAATATAGAAAAGCCACCTATAGAGGTGGCTTTTTTGACGTCATAAGAAAATTATTTTTTCTTACTGTCTAATTGAGGAATAGCAGAACCTTGACCGATTGAAAGTAAACCAGCATCTGTATAGATACCAAGTTTTGCACGTGTATCGGTAATATCGAGGTTACGCATAGTCAACTGACCAATACGGTCCATTGGCGTAAACATTGAATCGCCTTTTTCCATTGTTAAACGTTCAGCTTCGTACGTTAAGTTTGGAGATTCAGTGTTCATGATGGTGTAGTCATTACCACGACGAAGTTCAAGAGTCACTTCACCAGTAATCGCTTTAGCAACCCAACGCTGTGCAGTTTCACGCAACATAAGTGCTTGAGAGTCGAACCAACGACCTTGGTAAAGTAAACGACCTAAACGTAAACCGTTAATGCGGTATTGTTCGATTGTATCTTCGTTATGAATACCAGTAACCAAACGCTCGTAAGCAATATGAAGAAGGGCCATACCCGGTGCTTCATAAATACCACGAGATTTTGCTTCGATAATACGGTTTTCGATTTGGTCAGACATACCTAAACCATGACGACCACCAATACGGTTTGCTTCAAGAATAAGCTCAACTGGATTGTTAAAAGTTTGACCGTTTAATGCAACAGGTACACCTTCTTCAAAACGTACAGTTACTTCTTCTGATTTGATTTCAACTTCTTCTTTCCAGAAAGCAACGCCCATAATTGGGTCAACGATTTTGATACCAGCATTTAGGTATTCAAGATCTTTTGCTTCGTGAGTCGCGCCCAACATGTTTGAGTCAGTTGAGTACGCTTTTTCTTTTGACATTTTGTAGTCAAAACCGTTGTCGATGAGGAACTGTGACATTTCTGCACGGCCACCAAGCTCATCAATAAAGTTTTGATCTAACCAAGGCTTATAAATTTTAAGATTTGGGTTAGTCAACAAACCATAACGATAGAAACGTTCAATATCGTTACCTTTATAAGTTGAACCGTCACCCCAGATGTTTACGTCATCTTCTTTCATTGCAGTAACCAACATGGTACCTGTTACTGCACGACCGAGTGGAGTCGTATTGAAATAAGGAACGCCACCTGTACTGATATGGAATGCACCACACTGAATTGCAGCAATACCTTCAAGCGCCAATTGTAAGCGGCAGTCAATTAAGCGAGCTTTTACAGCGCCGTATTGTTCTGCTTTCTTTGGAATTGCATCGTAGTCATCTTCATCTGGCTGGCCTAAGTTTGCAGTATATGCATAAGGCTCAGCGCCTTTTTGTTTCATCCACAATAAAGCAGCTGAAGTGTCTAGACCACCGGAGAAGGCAATCCCAACTTTTTTGCCTACTGGTACATGCTGCAAGATAGTTGCATTATCAGTCATTGCTAATCCTAACATTTATGAAAAAGACCCCGTTGAGGTGGTCTCGAGAATTCTGAATGGCGGCTATTGTAGCACTATTTATGGTGCTTTTTTGGCAAAAAAAGCATTAATTCACTTGTTATGATTGGTATTTATTATTTAATAAAATATGGGATTGTCATCTAGATAGGTAGATTGACCATAATCTCAAATAAAAAATAATTCTTGGTCATCCAAAATTATTAAAAAAGTATTAAAGTACTATGCAACAAGTTGCAAAAACTATTGGGACGCAGCATGACAAGTTACGCCAATTTATTAAAACCATTACATTTAGGCTTTACCACTATTAAAAATCGTGTGGTGATGGGTTCTATGCATACGGGACTTGAAGATCGTTTTTATAATTATCCAAAACTCGCAGCTTATTTTGAAGAGCGTGCAAAAGGTGGGGTTGGTCTGATTGTGACGGGAGGTATTTCTCCGAACCGTCAAGGCTGGTTGGCTCCAGCTGGCGGTACTATGAATAGCTTATTTGATATTCCTCAGCATCGCTTAGTGACTCACGCTGTCCATAAACATGGTTCAAAAATTTTAATGCAAATTTTGCATGCAGGACGTTATGGTTATCAGCCTTTTGTGGTGTCTTCAACAGCAATTAAATCGCCAATTTCACCATTTAAACCGCGTCAGCTTTCTGAAAAAAATATTCTCAGCACCATTGAAGACTATGCACAGTGCGCTGACATTGCTAAAAAAGCAGGTTATGACGGCGTTGAAATTATGGGGTCGGAAGGATATCTGATTAACCAGTTCTTAAGTCGCCATGTAAACCAGCGTACTGACCGTTGGGGCGGTGAAATCGAAAACCGTATGCGCTTTCCGGTTGAAATCGTCAAAGCAATTCGTGCAAAAGTAGGCGAAAAATTTATTATTTGCTTCCGTTTATCGCTACTCGACCTTGTGCATGACGGTAATACCATGCAAGAAGTGGTGACTGTTGCTAAAGCTTTAGAAAAAGCGGGTGTAACTTTATTAAATACGGGTATTGGTTGGCATGAAGCACGTGTACCAACTATTGTAACCTCTGTGCCTCGTGCAGCGTTTGTCGATTACACAGCTCATGTAAAACAACATATTTCAATTCCAGTCATTGCATCTAACCGTATTAACATGCCTGAAACTGCCGAAGAGATTTTGGCAAAAGGCAAGGCAGATATGATTCAAATGGCTCGTCCTTTATTGGCCGATGCTTTTTGGGTAAATAAAACTGCGACCAACCGTGTAGATGAAATTAATACTTGTATTGCCTGTAACCAGGCGTGTTTAGATCATGCATTTAAAAATAAACGTGTGTCTTGTTTAGTCAACCCACGTGCAGGCCATGAAACAGAACTGGTCTATTTAAAAACTAAACAGCCTAAGCGTATTGCAGTTGTTGGTGGTGGTGTGGCAGGTATGTCTGCTGCAACTGTTGCCGCAAGCCGTGGTCATGCAGTGACTTTGTTTGAAGCTAATAAAGATGTAGGTGGTCAGTTTAACTTTGCCAAGGTTGTACCAGGTAAAGAGGAATTCCACGAGACGATTCGCTACTTTAAAGTACAGCTTCAAAAAACAGGTGTAGATGTACGTTTAAACACTCGTGTAAATCGTGAGCAACTTGAGCGTGAAGGTTTTGATGAGGTGATTGTGGCAACGGGTGTAATACCACGTGCTTTAAAAATTGAAGGAAGTAATGCACCACAAGTTCTTTCCTATGCTCAAGTTTTGCAAGGTGCAGAAGTTGGACAAAAAGTTGCAGTGATTGGGGCAGGTGGTATTGGTTTTGATGTATCAGAGTTCTTACTTAAACCACCACATCAGCCACAGCCTCAACCTTTGGCTGAATGGCAACGTGAATGGGGTGTAGACCCAGATCCGAACTATATTTCTGAAGGTGGCATGCAACCGCCAGTAGTTGAACCAGCAATCCGCGAGATTTATTTACTGCAACGTAAAACAACACCGCTCGGTGTTGGTCTTGGCAAGACTTCGGGCTGGGTGCATCGTGCACAACTTAAAAAGCATGGTGTACGCATGCTGCGTGGTGTGCAATATAAAGCTGTTACCGATGAAGGACTGTGGATTGAGCATAATGGTCAAGACCAGCTTTTACGCGTAGACACTGTTGTGGTGTGTGCAGGTCAAGAATCGGTAAAAGACTTGATGCCAAAAGAAGGCGAGTCGACTATAGCAAACTACTATATTATTGGTGGTGCAAAGCTTGCAGCAGAGCTAGATGCGAAGCGTGCGATCAAAGAAGGAGCGGAATTAGCTGCTCAACTGTAAAATTGATGAAACAATATGCACTTGAACACAAAGCGATGATATTTTTCTTGAATAAAATGAATAAGCTTTGTATTCTTACGCACATGGAAGCGTGGCAGAGCGGTTTAATGCACCGGTCTTGAAAACCGACGAGGGTGTGAGTCCTCCGTGAGTTCGAATCTCACCGCTTCCGCCAAATTCGAAAAGCCCCTGTTAATAGCAGGGGCTTTTTTTATATGGGTATTTAATACTTAATTTTAATTGGCATCATCAATAGGTAACTACTTTCTTAGAAAGCATGTCCAATTATCATGATCTATTTTGTGCAAAGATGAGAAATAAGATTTTCATACTGCAAATTTGCTTGAGTTGTAAAAATCTTGACAAATAAGAAGGTAATAACAGTTTGTTATAATAAGATGTGTATTACAGCTCTTGTTCTCAAAATCCGAACATCACACGGATTTGAGAACAATTAGAGTCTGATTTCTCATTGAGTTATTCGTTACAGACGATACAAATATTGATAAGGGATTTGACTCTTGATCGGAAAGATTTACATGGACTCTTATCAACTAGCGAGGTCGCCATAATGCCTTCTAAAGAAGAGAATAAAAGTTCTGCCATATTTCGCTCAGATCCGATGTTTTGAGATAATTCCTTTTTGTTTTTAGCCTTGAGCAGAGTATCTTCTAGCCAATCAATATTTTGTTTGGCGAACAGCCGTAATTCATTCAAACACGGCTCTTGCTGAAAAGAGGCTTCCCTTACCATTATCAAGTACAGGCATAGGCGGTTTTCATCATTCAACATCTCGGCAAAAAGTTCAGAATATGCATGCAGTTTTTCGCTTAGACCATCCTGCTTTTCAATTTCAAGCAATCGGCAGAATTGTTGCTCTCGGTACTGCTGAAGAGCATATCGAGCCAAATCATCTTTAGACTCAAAATGATAATAAAGGCTAGGTGCTTTAATTTGTAAGCAATCAGCGATTTGTCGCATACCTAGTCCACTAAATCCATGCCGTTGAAAAAGATGGATTGATGCGTCCAATATTTTTTCACGTGTGAGCGGTTGATGAGTTTTTCTAGTGGATGCCATAATATTAATCCGTTAGCTCAATGCCGCCATGATGTGTAACGAACACGAGAGTATTCTCTACTGCAAACGCTTCATGTTCATCGATGCCCTGAACTTGTAACACATCTCCAGCTTGCATTTCGACATCATTGAAACGGATTACACCCTCTAGAACGACAATCTGTTCCCATCCAATATGAGTGTGTTTAGGAAAGCTTGCTCCAGCCTGAAATTTTGCCAGATAGCTCCCAACTCCATCTTTATAGGTCCAAGTTTGACAGGTTTGAACCCCAGAAATACCACTTTCTGTCCAAATGCGATCTTTTTGTTGAACTAAAATCATTTATAGCTTCTTAGGAGATTGAATTTTAATTAATCTAACTAACGTTTGTTAGAAAGTCAATGTGAACTAAATTTTTAGTGAAGAATAGTAGGTGTTTATGAGTGGCTATATTTGAATATGAAATTAATAAAACCAGTAAATTCACTGGCTTTATTTAAGGCAAATCTTACTTAACACTCGCTGTAACCATCACTTCTACTAATACTTGCGGACGAGCTAAATCTGCTTGAATAGCCGCACGTGCTGGTGCTGCTCCATCTGGTAACCATGCTTCCCAACATTCATTAAAGACTGCGAAATCTTCTGCAATATTTTTAATCCAAATTTGTGCAGTTAAAATACGGCTTTTATCACTACCAGCTTGTTCCAGTAAAGCATCAATTTTTGCCAGAACTTCTAAAGTTTGCTGTTTGGCATCAGCATCTAAATTCGTTGGAACTTGACCCGAAACATACACTAAACCGTTATGAAGCACGCAACCTGATAATCGTGCATTTGTGTCAATACGTTGAATATCATGACTCATTTTATTTCTCCAGAGATAAACCATCTAATGTAATTGGTGATGTTGCTTGGCTAATTAATTGACTAATGACCATGGCACAACCAGCGGCCAATGTGAAACCTAAACTACCTTGGCCAATATTTGCCCATAAATTTAAATATTTCGTACGACCTAGAATAGGTAAACCTGTAGGGGTAGATGGACGTAAACCACTCCATTCTTGTGCTGTATTTACACCCAATAAATCAGGAAATGTTTTTCGTACAGTATCTTTCAATGCATTTATACGTTCTTTTCGAATGTAGGTATCTTGATAGCCAATATCGACCATTGCGGCAATACGAAGCTGATTCCCTAATTTTGCATATACAATTTTATTCGCATAATCGGTCACGCTTATATTGGGTACAATGTTGGCTTTTTCTGGGAATGGTAAAGTCAGGCTATATCCTTTTAATGGATAAACTGGAACTGAAATACCCACCATTTTAAAAATTGCAGTACTACCATTGCCCGCAGCAACGACAAATTCATCTGCTTCTATACGTCCTTGATTTGTTTCAATTGCAGTAATTTGATTATTTTCCGCAAAAAAATCTGTTACTTCATGTCCATATAAACATCTGAAGTTGTTACTCTCCTCTAGAGCTTTAAACAGTGCTAAACAAAATTTGTAGCAATCTGCTGTTTCATCATCAGGTGTATAAATTGAGCCCACTAATGTAGATTCAATACCTTTCAAAGCAGGTTCAAGTTGAACGGTTTCTTCTGGTGACAGCACTTTTTGTACAGTTGGATCTATCGCTAATGCTGCTTTTTTAAATGCTTTTTCATTGCGATGAATAATCATTTTTCCCGATTTTACCCAGTCAAAATTATCAATTTCATCACGCCATTTAGACATAATACTTTGACTATATAGGGACAACCGTAAAATATGATTTCCATTCACAATGTTATCTTTGCGATTACATGCCATGAGGAATTGGAATAACCAAGACCATTGAAGAGGTGAAAAGTTTAATTTAAAGTTTAAAGGCGAGTGGGCTTTTCCTAACCATTGCAGTGCCTGAAATGGAACGCCTGCATCCGCTAAAGGTGCAACATAGCGATAACTGAGTTGACCACCATTTGCAAAACTTGTCTGGCAGCCAATCTGGTCTTTTTCTTCCACTATTGTAACTTTATGGCCTGCTTGAATAAGTGCATAGGCTGTACTTAAACCAATGACTCCACCACCAATGACAACGACATGTTTTTTCATTCTTCCATGCTATATCTGCAACACACATTTGCATTAAAGAAGAAGATAAAACGTTAAACAAATGAGTTTTTAGATACTACTCATAACTTTTGGTTAATCGATGGCGTCATCGAAGCAATTTCTCTTTTAATTAATTCAATAAAATCTTCAGTCGCTTTGGTCGTGCTCACATTAGCATTTTCTAAAATATAAATTGTGGTAGATAAACTTGGTTTTATTTCGTGAATCATATGATTTGGTAAGGAGTGTGCAGCAGTATAAATATCGGTAATGCTACACCCTAAACCTTCGCGCACAAGTTCACTCGCCATATAATAGGTTTGTACATTCACAATACTTTTATTAAATGTTCTGTACCTTTTTACAACTTGCATGAGGGAGTCTGAGTAGGGTTGAATCCATCTATTTTCATCAATTGAGTGAAGATCTTGCTTTGCATCAATAGGCTGAGAGTCGATGTAAACCAAAGGAATATCCAGAACAGGCGTAGCAATAATGCCATGCTGAGTATGAGGTTGGAATGTCACCGCAATATCAATTTCACGTCTTAATAATTTCTGCTCTAATGCTTGAGTATGATCTGTACCAATATTGACAAAAACATCAGGGTATTTTTTTAGAAATTTTGCAGTTAACTTGGGGATGAGACTCAAACCTAAACTGGGCAAACACCCGAGTGTGATTTGTCCTTGAGTACTTCTTGCTAAGTTATCCGTTAATTTATTTAATTCATTTATTTTTTCATAAATTGGCTTAATTTCATCATATAAGATATAGGCCTCTTTTGTTGGCTGTAATTTACCTTTGACTCGCTTAAATAGAGAAAAACCAAGTCGTTGTTCCGCATGTTTGAGTAGTTTACTTGCCGCAGGCTGTGAAATGCATAACGATGATGCTGCCTCTGTGAGTGAACCAAAAAGCATGACTAAATAGAAGATTTCTAGGTGTCGAAGATTCATAAATGAGCACATAACTAATAGTTATAGGTAATCTATTAGAATTCATTATTTAATGTCAATAAACCCTTGTAAATTGGTATGAAATTCAATGCCAATGATCAAGGAGTGATACATATGTCAGTTGAGCAATCTTCTATAACAATACCTAATATCAGGACACCTAAAAATATTGTCCTTATTGCAATTATTATTCTTAGCTTTGTTTTAGCATTTTATGCAAAAGGCTTACCCATAGAGGAGGTCGGTTTAATTGGGTTATTGCCTATTTTTGCCTTAGCACTCTTAACTGTTATCGGTCTAGATATTGTGCTTGCGGTGATTATTGCGATTATTATCAGTGTGATAATGACATCCACCAGTGTATTTGAATTGGGTGGAATACTTGCAAAGTCTACAGGTTCATTTATTGCAACTGTCGGTCTTATTATTATGTTGGGTGCTGGGGTTGGTGAAGTTGCCAACCGAACAGGTGCAGCGAAAGAGTTGGTCAAATTTATTGTCAATAAAGTTGGGCTTTCAAGTATTCCTCGCGTGAAACTTGGCATCATGATTTCATCAGTTGTTATTTGTGGTTCACTGGGGACTATGGCAGGTGGTAATGCCATTATTGTTGCTGTCATTATTCCCATTGCAGCAGCTGTTGGTTTAACGCCACCCACCGTTGCATTACTGTTGATGACAGCAGGTTCGGTCGGTCTTTTTATAGGACCATTTACACCAAGTACAGTGACTATTTTAGAGTTGGGAGGCTTGACTTACCCGCAATACTTAAGTGCTTGTGCCATTCCTATGAGTGTTGTCACACTTCTTACAGGTTGGTTCATGTCTGGCTATATACAAAAGTGGACTTTTGGAAAATATACCTATAATGAAAATTTCTTAGAGCCTTCTGAAAAAATAGAAAGTGCCTCCGAATTGAAAAGAAGTAAACGTGCGGCGATTGTATTCATTGGAACAATTATCGTGATGGCAATTCTTGGAATTATTTTTAAAGCAGGTTTTAGTTTTGCAATTATTGTGATGCTTACTGTTGCCACATTAACTGGGTTAGTTGCGGGGTTTAGTCCTAAACAAATTTTGGAAGCACTCTATGAGGGATGCGGTAAATTAGTCTGGATGTTTATTCTTTACTGGTTATACAATCCAATTTTAGTTCTTGTTGAAAAACTCAATGCTTACCAAACACTGTTGGATAATGCGACACCGTATTTGGTCGACTTAAGTCCTGCAATGCTGTGTTTTGGTATTTTCTTATTTAATATTGTGGGGCATATTCCAGGCGCAGCTGTTGCACAAATGACGTTTACCAATAAAATTTTTGGACCAATTTTACTGGCAAATGGTGTTCCACCTGTTGCGGTTACAGCAGTTCTATTATCAAGTTCCCAAGTAGACTGGTTTGGTCCTTTCCCATCTTCTGATATGTTTGGTCAAATGGGCTTAGCACGTTCAAGTCAACTGAAATACATGCTATATGGTGGTTGGGCCATAGTGATCGCAAATATTCTACTTTTTGCAGTATTGTTCCAGATTTTGAATTAGCTCCTACAAATTAAAAGTCTTTCTTATTTAAATGAATATTAAAAGCCCTTTAAACTAGAAAGTTTAAAGGGCTTTATTTTGTATTGCATAATTGATAGGTCTTTTTAAAATAAAATATTTTTTTTATTTTGCTAATTTACTTCATAAGTATCAAAGTTATGTATAAAAAATATTTTAATTTTCAATAGATTTATTGTTTTATTAGCTTATAAATTGAGAAATCTTTTGGATTGGAAATAGTATTGTAAAATATTTATCTAAAATCGACAATATTATTTTATTTTTCATGGCTCATATTTCTATTGATGGTATCAAAATATTTGTTTTTATAAAGTATAATTGAAATAATGATTGTTTTATAATTTTATTTTTAAAGGTGTGGCTCATATAATTTTAATAAATAAAAAATTATGCTTAAAAAATATAAACTTAATCGGAGAGTTAGATGTATCTAAAAGATATATTGTGTAGGGATTTGCCAATGTAACCAATAAACCTTAAATGTTATATTTGTGAAAATAATAGATCTATAAATATGTGGAAATTAATTTTATCTATTTTATAGATCTATTGGAAAATTAATATAGTGAAGCTTTTATCTCCAATTGGTTTTAAAGAGTTTTTGAAGCAACATTATGTTTAAGATAGTTATTTGCTTTAAATATGTGCAATAACTATTTAGATACTAAAAATATGTAAATAATAGGATAAAAATGTTAGAAACTGATGTTTTAATTGTTGGGAGTGGTCCGGCTGGTTCTTCTGCTGCACTTATGTTAAGTACTTATGGAATTAGAAATATCATAATAACTAAATATAGATGGCTAGCAAACAGTCCGCGTGCCCATTATATCAGTCAAAGAACAATGGAAGTTGTACGAGACTTAGGCATCTCAGATGAAGTAATCGTAAAAGCAGCCCCAAAAGAAGTTATGGGAGATGTGGTTTATTGCACATCTTTAACGGGTGATGAAATTGGACGTTTTCCTTATGGAATGAATCATCCAGAAAGAATGTCTGAGTATGCTAAAGCGAGCCCTTGTGAACAGTGTGATCTTCCTCAACACCTATTTGAACCTATTTTGCTTTCAAATGCGGCATCACGAGGTAGCCATCCAAGATTTGATACGGAATATATATCTCATGTACAAGATGAAGATGGTGTAACCGTCACTGTTTTAGATAGATTAACTAAACAAACATACTTAATCCGATGTAAGTATCTAATCGGAGCTGATGGTGCAAGCAGCCAAGTCGTAAAAGACTTAGATTTGCCTATGGCTGGTAAAATGGGGAAAAGTGGCAGTATCAGCATTATTTTTAAAGCCGATTTAACAAAATATGTTTCGCATCGACCTGGATACCTCTGGTGGATTATACAACCCGGAGCAAACATTGGAGGAATTGGGCTAGGCTTACTGCGAATGGTCAGACCTTGGAATGAATGGCAGATTGTTTGGGGGTACGACATTGAAAAAGAGGAGCCTTCTCTTACCGATGATGAAGCGATTGCGATTTGCAAACAGCTTATTGGCGATAACGACATTGAAATAAATATAAGTAGTAAGTCGTTATGGACAGTCAATGAAATGTATGCGGAGCAATATTCGAAAGGTCGAGTTTTCTGTATTGGTGATGCTGTCCATCGCCATCCACCTTCTAATGGACTCGGTTCAAACTCATCTATACAAGATGCTTATAACTTATGTTGGAAATTAGCATTTGTATTAAATGGCAAAGCGGGTCGTGGTTTATTAGACAGTTTTAATGATGAAAGAGCATCTGTTGGTGAACGAATTGTTAAGCGTGCAAATCAAAGTGTCCGAGAGTTCTCTACTATATTTTCTGCTTTAGAGTTAGATGGAAAGTACAGTACAGAGGCGATGCAAAAAAGCATTAATGATTTGAGTGAGAGTAATGAAAAAGGTGCTCTTAAACGCCGTGATTTAAGGTCTGCAATTGAATATAAAGCTTATGAGTTTGCTGCTTTAGGTGTAGAAACTAATGTACGATATGATTCATCTGCAATTATTGGAGCAAAACATAATATTGAAAATGAATTAGATTCTTGTAGAGATGAAGATCTTTATTACTATCCTTCATTTAATGCTGGCCATAAACTCTCTCATACATGGTTAGTCAAAAATCATAGAAAAATCTCAACTTTGGATTTAATCGGCAATGGAAAATTTACGCTTTTCTGTTGGTTGCAAGGTGATAAATGGAAGCTTGCTGTAGATCATATTAATAGACAGCTTAACTTGGATATTAAAGTTATACAGATAGGGCCAAAAAGAGATGTGGAAGACTCTTATGGAGAGCTTTCACGCTGTTGGACTAATGATGAAAATGAATGCATGCTGATTAGACCAGACGGCTATATTGCTTGGACAAGCAATGAAATTGAAAATGCAGAAGATGAATTACATAGTGCTATATCATCCATACTTAGTTTGAGCTAATTGCTCACCAAGGAAATAAACTTTAATAAAATCTATTGAGAAGTATTTTATTGAATTTGGATTTCATGGTATCCATCAAATTTTGAAAGCCTCTGTTACAAGCAGGGGCTTTTTTATTTCTATAACATAAATTGATTCAGTTGAAACAACATATGGCCTTGATGTCAGTGGCTATCATACTTATTCCGTAGTTGTATAAATACATATAACAGACTCAAAAAAGTACCTAACTATTTTGTAAAATTTTAAATAGTTCAAAAAAGAAAAATTTAATATAGTTGCTTGGATGTGAAGTGAATATATCCATTATTACTAAAGAACTTTTGTTTAGGTTTTTGAAGCTAAGATAGGATTTTTGGAGGGAAAAATGAATAAATCAGGAAAAACTGATTTGGAAAAGTTAATTTTACTAGTTAATCTCGGGCTTTTGCATTCTTTAAAAAATAATTATATAGATATAAATGAAGCTGAACATTTTTTGTATACACCATATATGCTTAGACTTTTGAAAGAAAATAATTGTTCTATGGACTTAATTAATATAATTCATAGAGGGACTGAGCTAGAAGATTTAGAAGGATTTAATATTGATTTTAAAGATGAAGTCGAAAAAATGTTTAAGGAAAGTGAGGACATGATCAAAAAATTGCCTGTAACCAGTTTTGAATTTGAAAAGTGGTATGATCAAAAATTATTCGATAAATATGATTAAAATATTTGTAATATATAAAAATATTGCTGATACCTCAGATGTGGCTTTACATCTGGTGATAAATGTAAGAAATGAAAACTTATCTGTTTTGCATTAATTAAAATCGCATATTGCTCAAATGAAAGTTTATGAGATGCGTTGTCTATCTTAAGCACATGATTAAAGTACAAATTAAATCTATATTTAGCTTAAATATTGATAACAAATCCTGAAAATTTCATATAAATCAAATATGTATGTGGTATTTAAAAAATGTTTATGTTTTCAATATGTTGCTGTGAGCATGACTATATATCAGAATTGAACAAGTTATTTGTAGAATATTCACTTGTTGATATATGATGATCCCATATTTAGAGGCTGTTTCAAAACATAATTCTATTGTTTAGCGAGCAAGTTCAAGGAATGAATAGTGCTGAATTCAGGCTTCTAAACCCTATATCTGGAAATTATTTCCGGCCAAATATTGCATTTCGACCCAATGGTTGGAAATGTCTCACTCTTTTGTAGGGTAGGCGTTTCCTATTTTAGGATGTACCTATGAAAAAATTATTTAGTGTATTGTTCAGCGCATCTGTACTAACACTGACTGCATGTAATAAACAACCTGCACAAACTGAAAATACTGCAACAACCAAAGACAAAACTGAGTCTGTTCGAACAATTAAACTGGTTTCAACAGGTTCAGATACGGATGTATGGAAATATGTTGCAACGCTTCCTGAGACTAAAGAAGCGGGTATTAAACTTCAAGTTACCAATTTGACTGACTATGTTGTGCTCAATACATCTGTCGCAAATGGTGAGCAAGATGTAAATGCGTTCCAGTCATTTAACTATTTGGCAGCTTACAATGCTTCAAATACAGCGAAAGTTGCAGCTATTGCGACAACTTACTTGGAACCAATGGGTATTTATGCAGATAAAATTAAAACTGTTGAAGAGTTCCCACAAGGCGCGACGATTGCAATTCCAAACGATACTGCTAACGAAGCTCGTGCATTAACATTATTACAATCTGCTAAACTGATTAAACTTAAACCAAACTTTGATCCTATAAAAGGGACTACGAACGACATTGCTGAAAACCCTAAAAATTTACAATTAAAACCAATTCAAATGACTACAGCAGTTCGTGTTAAAAACGATGTAGATGCAATTGTACTTGGTAATACATTGGCACTTGAGGGTGGTCTTAATGTAATGAAAGACGCTATCTTCCGTGAGCCTGTTGACCAGTCTACTAAGCTTTATGTCAATTTATTGGGCGTAGCTGAAGCAAACAAAAATGACCCGATCTATACGAAACTTGGTGAACTTTACCACTTACCGAAAGTGCAAAAATTCGTAAGTGAAAAATTCGGTGGCACAAAAGTTGAAGTGAACAAACCTGTTTCTGAATTTGCAGACATCAAATAAGTAATTTTTAAATTAGAATTACTTTTTAAAAGCTAAGCCCCGCTAATCGGGGCTTAGCTTTTTTTATAATATGTATTTTTGAGAGTGGTAAGCTTTTAACAAATGTAAGAGCTGTTAGAAAACAAACTATTGAGATGCAGACAAATTAATAAATAGACTAAAAGAAATGGCTTAAATATATAAAAATCGGGTTTTTAGGGTCTAATAGTAACTTTAAAGCCATACATAAGCTGATGATTATGAGTAAGGGCTTGATCACTCTTGAGCCAAATCTTACTGCAAATTTTGCGCCTATCGAGGCACCAATAAAAGCTCCACCAGCCATCACAAAAGCTATTGGAAAAATGACGTATCCTTTAATGATAAATATAGATAACGAACCTAGGTTACAAGCCACATTTGCTAACTTGGTATAAGATAAAGCGCTTACTAGCTTAAATCCTAATAACAGTACAAATGCAACGATGAAAAATGAACCAACCCCGGGACCAAAAACGCCATCATAGAACCCTAGTAACGGCGCCACTAGAAGTGCAAATAAAAAATAAGGAATAAGAGGTTTTTTATCAACATCACTGAGCTTTGGTGAAAAAATAAAATATAAAGCAACCAAAATTAAAAGTATTGGTACGATAGTTAAAAGAACATTTTTAGGCATCAGGGTAACTGAAAGTGCCCCTAATGTTCCCCCTAAAAAAGACATACAAGCGATAGGGATTGCCTTACGCCACTCGATAAGCCCTTTTCTTGCAAAACTAATAGTTGCTGAAAGTGTTGCAGAGGCTGCTTGTAATTTATTGGTTGCTATTGCAGATACGGGAGGGACACCTGATAAGAGCAATGCAGGTAGAGTGATTAAACCTCCTCCACCTGCAATAGCGTCAATAAATCCAGCTACCATAGCCACTAAGCCTAAGATAAGGAGGAGTTCAAAATTCAATTTATTAGCCTTTCACAATAAGTGGATTTTTTTGCAGCACAATATAATCAAGATTTTTTCTATAACCAAATAATCGAACTAATGTTCTACGGTTATCTTTAATAATATCTCGGCAATGTAAGCATAAACTATTGTTAATAATTAAAACTGTATTAGGATTTAAATTAATTGAATCAACAATATGCGCTTGTCGAACAATTGATTCAAATTTATAAAAAGCATTTTTAATTTTTAAAGAAGCATTTTCATTTGGAGTGAATCTATAGGAGTTATATTTCATGGCTATATAACCATGTTTATCTACTTCTAAAATAGAAACGTTTTCTCCACCAGATCCTTGGCCTTCATTAAAAGTTTCACTTCTAGTAAAGTTAAAACTTTCTGTTGTTAAAGCCATTGTCTCTTCAAGAGTTAATTGACTTAATATTCTTGAGATTGGAATTAAACTAGTAGGTTCGTTCAGGGGATTCCATCTTGCTGTTAAAATTAAAGAAGAGGGAGCAGGTGAATGATTATTAACAACTTTAGTCACTGTATGATAAGGAGCTTCGGTGTGTGCAGTTAGTGCTATACCTGAATGTGAACTCTTGTCAGGATTCTCATTTTCAATTTTTGTGATTCCACCACCTTTTAAGTTTGCAACAACTCTAACGATTTTGCCTAAATTATCTATATCAAATGCGAAAGCATCTTCCTCAAGCAGTGCCAATATGATTTGTTCAGAAGAAGCGAGTGTTAATATATCTATATCTGTTTCAAGTAATTCAAGTGACGGTAATTGTGTTGATTGAGTAATATCAATTTTACTACGATCTAACTTTTTAATATTGAGTCCTTCAAGAACGAGATAAGGTATTTCTCTACGAATATATTTTTCAATAATACTTTTTTCATATGAGTTTAACTTTGCAATTAGCATTTCTTTAAAAGCTAGAATTTTATCTTGAACATGTAAAGAATCAGGGCCTCCTAGTAAAGCCAGTTCATATGACATTTCACTAATTAAATGAGAAATTTAGGGAGAAAGATAAAGATGATAAGTGTCTAAGTTTTTAACTATTTGATTCATGGCTAGTTTATTGTGATTAAAATTCAGCTAAAGACTAGAGCGTCTCTTTTAAAAAATCAATATTTTTTTAAATATTATATTTTATTATATTTTTTATTAAATAATGATCTTTGTCTTTCTCAATTATTAAATTGAAGTTTGCTTTTCGCATAGAAATTTTTTTGAAAGTTTGAACTATTTCATACGGAATAGGAGAGTACTTCGTAACTTCATTAATCTCATAAAATCCTTTTGACTTTCCATTGTTAGTTTTTACTCCATCCAGTTCACCATAAATAATTAATACATTTTTTCTATAACTCATTAAGAAGTTCCAAATTGATGAATAATAAAAACTATAAGGTTTTGAAATTTCATTTTTAAAATCTGGCCCATACATTTTATTTATTGCCAGATCTGAATATATGGCTGGGCATAATAAAATTAATTCATCTATTTGAAATTTTTTTGCTAAATGAATTGCAATATAACCACCCAAACTATATCCAATAACAATATCTACTTTTTTTAAAAGACTATAAAAAGTCATACTTTCATTTATGTTTTGAGATAACGATGACTTTGTTTCGCTTGTATTATTTAAACCGCTTAAGTTAAAGGAAAGTGTTGCAATATTTTTACTTCTAAGAAGCTCTTCTAAAGGGGTTAAAGAGCTTAGATCAGAGTTACCCCCATGTATAAGTAATGCTATTTTCTGTGGGGAACCCTCGCCATAACTAAATTTAGCCTCTAACTCATAAGTACCAAAGTCATGAGTAAAAAAGAACGAATTTACATTTTCGGCTGTGTTGTAATTTTTCAGCTCATGTGTGGGCAAGCTTGTTACTTTTGAAATAGTATTAGAAAGATATCTATGAGCAATTGATAAGTTATCTTGCTTTTCCATGACTTATTATTCCTGTTAGAACTGTAAAAACTTTGTTATATAAAATAAAATTTAAATAATAACGATCTTAAGTATTTATCTTTAAGTTTTTATATTCTATTTGAATAAATATTATTTGAATAGATATGTCGAGTTTAATATATCTTTTCCAAGTAGCCAATAATATGTAGATATACAGTTGTACTGGGCAAAATAATGGCTCTTGAAGGTGACCTTAATCTAATGACTGATTTCAGCTTCCGTAAGCTGGTTGCAGGGTCTACAAAGTTGGACGTCAATTTATTGGGTGTTGTGAAAGCTATAAAAATAGATGAGTTTTAATGTTTCCTGAAGTAAAAGATCAGGATACATAAAAGTAGGAGTGAATAACCTTTTTTGAATTTGCAGATATTAAATAACTATTTTTTTATTTTAATTTAAAAATAACAAAGTTCTGACATTGTTAAGTGTTTTTGAAATGCTGAGTATAGAAAACCATATTTGACTAATCGAACTATATATTCATCAAAATGACATCGATTGGTCATATAAATGAAATCTTGCTGTACAAAAATAATGCAATTTATTGGGGTAAATTCCAGTCATGCAGAAAAAATCTTATAAAGTTCTAAGTTTAGTATTTCTTGTTGCGAGCATGATGGCTATAACTGCTTGCAATGATAGTAATGATCAGCAATCTACGGCAGTTTCTCCAACACCTACAGATACCCGTGACCAGCGTTTTCTTACACTCAAAACCAATGATGTAATTCAAGTTACGATTGCTGATTTGATTCCGACGCAGGGTGCAATTGGTTATGATCAAATTTATTATAAATTAGGGCGTTGGCAAGGTGATTTACAGCGCCCAACTTGGCAAGCAGACCCAGTCAATCAATTAGTTTATTTAAATAAAACCATTGGTAAGAAGTTTAGCGATTATTGTGAAGCGATTGGTGCAAAAGGTCGTGATGATTTTACAAGTCTGCAAGACCTACAAAAGGCCAATTTAAAACAATTGGAGACATTTAACTGTCAAGAACAGCCGGGCACTGAAACGGCTGATTTGAAAACAGTTGTTGTGGGTTATGATGGGCGTCTTTATTTGACCGATGGTCATCATACAATGACCGAATTCCGTGAGCTGCCTGATGGCGGTGGTCAACTTAAAGTATGGGTAAAAGTTGTTGGGAATTATAGCGATAGTAAAACTGCGGATGAGTTTTGGGCGAAAATGCTTGCCAATGGCCAAGCATGGTTAAGAGATGGAAAAAACCAACCGATTTCATATCAACAATTACCTAAAAACTTAGGCCTAAAATCTGCAACTAACCCTGACGGTATGCAAAATAATCCATATCGTTCATTGGTTTATTTCACACGTGATATTGGTTATAGCAAAGTTGCCAATGCAACGGACTATACTGAGTTTTTATGGGAAGATTGGTTTAATAAGCAAATCGCTAATAATCTGGTACATCCTTTAAGTTTTTATCATACCGATGCGAGTGTGTATGGTGCTGCAGATGTATTGGCAACTACTGAAATAAAAAGTGATTTAACTGTATCGGGCAGTGCAACAGGCTATCAGGCAGCGGTTGCTGATTATTCATTATTGATGGGAAGTACTAAACCGACTGATATTATTTATGGTACTTCAACTGCCGCAGATTTGGGCGCATTACAGCTTGTGAAAAATGCCGCTAAAGGTTCTGTTACTGCGACTTCAATTTCTAATCTTGCAGATTTGACCCGTGACGAAATTAAGAAAGATAAAACACCGCGTACAGGTGGAAGTATTTGGTATGCGGTAAACTACAAGTTATGTGGAAAACCTGCTTCAGGAACGTGTTGGGGTTGGTAATTCACGGATATTTAATAAGAAAGGGGTGAGTAAAGTCACTCCTTTTTTGTATGGTTAAATCATTAGCGTTTGATCAGAATAGAATTAATTATTTAAAAATTAAAAAACATCACTTGCTCTCACTTAAGTCCTAAACATCTCACCTTGCACACGTTATTAAGATTTTTTCTATTTTTATAAACCTCAAATTAACAATAACTTGTCAATTATTTATCCTTACTTTTTAATGATCTAATTTAAAACAAATGTCATTTTGTGTGCTTGACTGCAACAGGGTTGGGCACTATTCTTTGCCTGCTGGCCACATTGCCAGTCGGTTGTCGCAGACCGGGAAAACAAAGTCGATATGCAAAATTCTTATTTTGTGTGTCGGGAACTCGTTCGCCCCCTTTTTCTCTACGGTAGGGCGGAAGGGGGACACCTTCGGGTGTGCTGGTTCCTTTGTTTCCAGTCTGCGAACCCCCTTTCGTTCTGCCACCATAATTTTAATGTTTTGGCAGAACTCCCAATAAAAAGGAGTTGGCTTTGCACATCCATTATTTCTTGGCAGCCTTTGCCAAAAGCTATAACGACACTACTTAACAATTTAAAGCAGCTTGATGGCCTTTAGGGTTTTCAGGCTTTAAGTCATTACGGCTCAAAAAACTTGCATCAACTATAAAACTTGAGATGTGCCAAGCACAGTCTTTACGGCTTTGCTGTGCCTTTTTTTCTCCCAGAAAGGGCACAGGCTTTTTCTCCTTTAGAAACAACAAGAACTTTATAACGGTAAAACTATGCGAAATTTAGAAACATCTTCCAAAAAATTACAGGTTATTCAAACTTCCATTCGCCTCTTTACAACCTATGGATTTCACACAGCAGGTGTAGACCTGATTGCTAAAGAGTCAGAAGTTCAAAAAGCCACGCTTTACAACTATTTTCACTCAAAAGAGGGTTTGATTGAAATGTGCATCGGCTTTCAAAAAAGTCTACTTAAAGAAGAAGTACTCGCTATTATTTATTCAAGCTATTACCGCACATCAACCGATAAGCTGAAAGAAATTATAGTTTTACATGCTAACTCTAACAGCCTATACCACTTATTACTTAAAGCCTTTTTTGAAATTAAGGTGACTTATCCTCAGGCTTATCGAATGGCAGTTGAGTATAGAAAATGGCTGCATCATGAAATTTTTGACTTAATTTTTAGTATTGAAACCCGTGACTTAAGGCCAAGTGCTGACATGGTTTTAAATCTAATCGATGGCTTAATGTTTAAATTTTTAAGTACAGATTGTTTAGATGAAAGAGATGCAGTGGTGGAGCGGTTTTTTAATACTTTGCGTTAAATTACATCTAAGTTCTATGCGTGGATGTGACAAACAACAGGATTTATCATTTTATAAATTTCAGCATAAATATTGGATAATTATTTAATTAATTTCTTTGTGAATTTTATGCAAGTAAATGCGATAAATATAGATCATTAAAGGCGTTACATCTTTAATGATCTTTTATAAATGAAGGCTCAATTTATAAGTCAACCAGTAATTTCTTTGATAAGTGAATGATTAGATCTAATTCTTCGTCATTCATGCTCATTGAGCATCGAATTTTATCTGGAATATCAATAATCTGTTCTTTTAAATCAGCTGCCTTTTGTGTAAGGACAACTTTTTTCATTCTTTCATCTTCAGGTACGGGTATTCTCTTTAAAAAGTCGTTTGCTTCTAATTTTTGGACTAAAGGTGTGAGCGTACCTGCATCTATTAAAGTATTCTCACTTAACTCTTTAAGTGAAATATTATCTTTATCGTATAAGCTCAATAAAACAATAAATTGAGGGTAAGTTAAATCGAACTCTTTAAGATAAGGGCGGTATTTACGAGTCAATGCATTCGCAACTGTGTATAGCGAAAAACAAAGCTGACTATCTAAAGTACGGTTTTTATTCATATTGTGAAAAATGATTTCAGGCTTTAAGTAGTTAGTATAAAAAATATTTGACTTAATTAATAATGTATGCAAATAATAATTATACAAATAGTTTGATATCAAACTATTTGAGATAAAACTAAATTATCTCTATTTAAAAATAGGTTTGATATTAGAAAACTATCTCTTTCAATAGCTAAATGTTGCTCGCGGTAGTTGTATCAACTCAGGCAATTAGTACTTCTAGTTGACGGTAGAGATAAATAAGTTTTTGAAAACTCTAACGAGTTGAGGGTAAATTTGTTACGCCTTCTTAAAAAAACATCAACATGAAATTTAGTGTTGATATTCCTAGGTTGTAGGTTAGCAATTTGCAGCTTATAGCTTTCAATTGAATGAATTAAAAGTGATAACTTCTATTTAGGAGCATAAAATGGGCTATGTAACTACAAAAGATAATGTAGAAATTTTTTATAAAGATTGGGGGCCGAAAGATGCTCCTGTTATTTTCTTCCATCATGGCTGGCCACTAAGCTCAGATGATTGGGATGCACAATTACTTTTCTTTCTTAAAGAAGGTTTCCGCGTCGTTGCTCATGATCGACGTGGTCACGGTCGATCATCACAAGTTTGGGATGGTCATGATATGTACCATTATGCTTCTGATGTTGCCGCAGTAGTTGATCATCTCGGTGTTCATGGAGCAGTGCACGTTGGCCATTCTACAGGAGGGGGAGAAGTAGCACATTATGTTGCTAATTATCAAAATGATCCAGTTGCTAAAGCTGTGCTTATTAGTGCAGTTCCTCCGCTAATGGTTAAAACTGAGAATAATCCAAATGGTTTACCAAAAGAGGTTTTTGACGATCTTCAAAATCAACTTTTTAAAAATCGTTCTCAGTTTTATTACGATGTGCCAGCAGGTCCTTTCTATGGGTACAACCGTCCAGGTGCAAAAGTATCAGAGCCAGTTATCTTAAATTGGTGGCGTCAAGGAATGATGGGTGGAGCTAAAGCTCATTATGATGGAATCGTTGCGTTTTCTCAGACTGATTTCACCGAAGATTTAAAGAAAATTAAGATTCCTGTTCTTGTTATGCATGGTGAAGATGATCAAATTGTTCCTATTGAAATTTCGGGTAAATTATCTGCAGAGCTTGTTCAAAATGGTAAGTTAATTACTTATCCAGGATTCCCTCATGGAATGCCGACTACTGAAGCAGAAACAATTAATAAAGATCTGTTGGAATTCATTAGATCTTAGTTTTAATGATAAAGACAGACAAAGATATTTGTCTGTCTTTATCAGAGATTTTAAAAACTATTATTTATTTTCAGATTTTAATTTTAACTCATTCAGACTGAGCCAAGTCACGTTCACGACATGATAATTCATAGTAATTACCTTTTGGTAGAGAACGAATTTTAAAGCCATAGTAATCACTGGTTGACTCTATAGGACCGACACTACATTGATTTGTTTTTGCAAATTTTTCAATCAATTTCAAATTAGAAGTTTGCTTAAATACAGCTCCCCAACCTTCACTTACACAACAGCCTACATATTCAGACATATATTCATCTGAAATGAGTACAACATTTTGACCCATAAACTCATAAGGCTTTTTCAGTTTATATATATCGTTATAGTCTGCTCGTGAAATATTAGGTTTATTGGCTAAAAAGCCTTTTTGTTTGAGTATTTGGAACTTTAAAAAATTCTGAGGCCCAGTACCAAGTCCTCTATAAACCGAATTATTATCTTCTGCAAAGCTATACGAGCTAAGCACACTGACTAAAGTTAAAAATAATATTTTTCTCATTTTAAATTTCAAAAGTTATATGAGGCCGTAATTCTTTCATATCTTATAAATAGCGTAAAGTAAGTAGCTGATTTTGATTGTACAGATAGAATTTCTCTAACTGACTTCGTAGGCATACACAGCTCATTGGAGTGACTATTTATTTATATGCTTCTTATGATTAAATATTCAGAAAATAATAAGTGGATTACTTAAAAGTTTTAATTTAATTGATCAGATTTTTGCTCACGGATTGATTTAGAAGCTCATTTGATAGTCTTTTTGTATATAATATGTATTCTTTGTATTTTAGTTATCTTTATAGAGTAAACATGAAAAAAATATTAATCATTACTATGGCGAGTTCTTTTGGTTTAATCGCATGTTCAACCACTGAAACATCAAGAACGATACAAAGTCCTCAAGTCACCGCAGCAACTTCTGCAATTAAATATAATGGAGTAAAAGCTCCTGTTTCTATTGGTAAGTTTGATAACCGCTCTAGCTATATGAGAGGAGTTTTCTCAGATAATGTAGACCGTTTAGGCGGCCAAGCGAAAACGATTCTTGAGACACATTTACAGCAAACTGGTTATTTTTCAGTTTTAAATCGCGACAATTTATCTGAAATAAAACAAGAAGTAGGTTATAGCAATACTGCTCAATCTATTAAAGGTGCTCGTTATGTGATTACTGGTGATGTATCTGAGTTTGGCCGTAAAGAAGTTGGTGATCAGCAACTGTTTGGTATTTTAGGCCGCGGTAAACAGCAAGTTGCTTATGCAAAAGTTAATTTAAATATTATTGACGTAAAAACTTCAGAAGTTGTGCACTCAGTACAAGGTGCTGGTGAATATGCATTAGGTGCACGTGAAGTCTTAGGCTTTGGTTCTACTGCCTCTTACGATTCTACTTTAAATGGTAAAGTGCTCGATTTAGCTGTTCGTGAAGCGGTAAATAATCTTGTAACAGATATTCAAAATAACCGTTGGTCAATTCAATAATTTTGGATATGTGTTAGATGAAAAAAATTGTTTTAAGTAGTGTTTTTGCTTTGGGATTGGTGGGCTGTGCCACTGGTCCTCAATCTTTATATAAATGGGGAAGTTATCCGCATCAAACTTATTTGATGTATACCGCACCTGAAAAAGCGACACCAAGTGCACAAATCACGACATTAGAAGCTGAGATTCAAAAAACTAAAGGTAAGGGCCTAGCTGTTCCGCCGGGGTTATATGCGCATTTAGGGTTATTGTATTTACAAGAAAATAATTCTCAAAAAGCAATCGAGTATTTCCAGCTTGAACGTCAAGTCTATCCAGAGTCTACAGTTTTAATGGATCGCTTATTGCAAAAAATGAATGCGAATGGTGGGAATACAAAATCATGATTAAGAAGTTGCTAATTGCTGGTTTGGTTATTTCTAGCATTACATTTACTGGATGTGCAGTCACTCCAGCACCGAATAAAGACATAACCGCTTATAAAGCTCATATGCCAAAGTCAATTTTGGTATTGCCACCAGTCAATGATTCACCAGATGTAAAAGCGACTTACAGTTATTGGCCAACCGTAATCGCACCTGTAGCAGAAGCTGGCTATTATGTTTTTCCCATCTCTGTTGTAGACAACATGTTTAAAGAGAATGGTGTCACCAATGGCAGTGATGCGCAGTCTATTGCTCCTCAAAAACTACAAGAGATTTTTGGTGCAGATGCTGCTTTATACATTCGAATTAAAGAATATGGCTCTAAATATCAAGTGATTCAAAGTGTTGCCACAGTAAGTGCAGATGCAAAACTTGTTGATTTAAAAACAGGTGATGTGATTTGGACAGGTGAGAAAAAGTTATCCCAATCAAGTAGTGATGGTAACTCTGGTTTACTTGGTGCTGTAGTCGGTGCTTTGGTTGAACAGATTTCTAGCAACTTTAATGATCGTGCTTATCCAATAGCAAGTATGGTAAATGCTCAACTGTTTACTCCGACTCCTTATAGTCCGGGTACAGGTTTGTTATATGGCCCACGCTCACCTCAGTACCA
Source organism: Acinetobacter sp. H1(2024) (assembly GCF_046557555.1). Lineage (NCBI taxonomy): Bacteria > Pseudomonadati > Pseudomonadota > Gammaproteobacteria > Moraxellales > Moraxellaceae > Acinetobacter > Acinetobacter sp. H1(2024). Next base: position 1,157,096 of record NZ_JBKGFO010000001.1, on the reverse strand, counting down.
ACAAGATGGAATTGCGAAGTAAATTAAAATCTGAATTTGGGTTTTAATTTATTAGATAAGTTGCTTCATATCTTTATGATTTGAGGAACTTTATAAAAGTTGAGTTTAAGCAGGAGAGTCAGTTGAAAATTGATTTTACCTGCTTAATTCAATTGAAATTAGATTATTTCTTTACTTTAAAGCGGTATTTACATTTTAGGCAGCGATAATCCTGAAATATATTTTTGTCGATCATTACACCTGCTTTTTTACCAAAAATATTGCCAACTACACCGCCAGTAATACCTGCACTAACTGCACCGACAAAGGTTCCTACCGTACCGCCAACGATCACACCTAATGGTCCAGCAACTGTACCAATCGCTGCTCCTATAGAAGCACCTGTTGCAGCACCGCCTACGGTACCCGCTGTTGTTCCCGCAGCTGTTAGTAAAACACCGCCAGTGGTTTTAAGTAGTTTGTCATGATCACGTGTTTCAATTTCTGTAGAACCACACTTTGGGCATTGCAGCGTTTTTTCCATAAAATTTTTCCTGTCTTTCATCATTAAGTGACGCAGTGAATGGAGCAGAATCAGTAAAGTGGGTAAAGAACACGACTTATGGCGAAGCGTCTTTTTCCTGATTGGTGATCGCAACGATATACCTGGTCAGCCACGATTTTAGCTGAACATTGGCACAAATATTTATAGATCATGTAAACACTTGTACTTTAATAATCATCTCTTAAAAATGTCTTAAGCACCATTTTTAAATGGATAACCTGTACCTAAAAGCGACTAAGTGATGTGTGATTGATCAGAAACAAGATAAATATTTGGCTTGATTAGACTTGCAGTAAGGGTAAGCATTTATAGTTCCCTAAAACAAGAAAGGCTTATTCTATTTGAATAAGCCTTTTAGGACGTTCAGAGTGATTTATCTAATCTTAAAACTTTATATAAACCAAGCATTAAAACAATCCAGATTGGAATCAAAATTACCGATTCTTTAAAACCTTGAGTCCACATAATGTATAAAATCATGCCGATAAAAACGAGCACGACATAGTTACTTAAAGGTGAAAATAGAGCAGGGAACTTGGCAACTTTGCCTTCAAGTTTCATGGCTTTTTTAAATTTTAAATGGGTAAAGCTAATAATGGCCCAGTTTAAAACTAAAGCTGCAACAGCCATGTACATAAGATGGCTTAAAGCTTCTTCTGGTACAAAATAGTTAAGTAAAACACACCCAAAAATTAGGATAGAAGAGAAGACAACAGCGGCTGTTGGTACGCCTTGTTTGCTTACTTGTCCAAAGACTTTAGGGGCATTGCCTTGTACTGCTAGTCCGTACAACATACGGCTGTTGGCATACATGCCGCTGTTATAAACTGACAGTGCAGCAGTCAAAATAATAAAGTTCAGTAAATGTGCCGCCCATCCAATGCCAAGCTGACTAAAAATCATGACAAATGGGCTTTTATCTAAACCACCCAGGTCCAGTTGGTTCCAAGGAATAAGCGACATAATAATCGCGAGTGAAGCCACGTAAAAAATCAAGATTCGAAAAATAACTTGGTTAATGGCTTGTGGAATACTTTTTTCCGGATTCTCAGCTTCAGCAGCGGTCATTCCGATCAGTTCAATACCGCCAAATGCAAACATTAAAAAGGCGAGCATATAGAACAAACCCGAAAAACCATGCGGGAAAAAGCCGCCATGCTGCCATAGGTTTGAAAAGCTCGCTATAGAGTCGTTGCCTGCCGTCAGCAATAAATATAAGCCAAACACAATCATTGAAATGACCGCGGTAACTTTAATAATGGCTAACCAAAATTCAGATTCGCCATAAAATTTAACGTTGCCTAGGTTTAAGCAAGTGACCAGTACAAAGAAAAATAAAACCGAAACCCACGCAGGTATATGAGGCCACCAATAATGTACATATTTCGCTACGGCGGTAAGCTCAGTCATAGCCACTAAAATGTAGACTACCCAATAGTTCCAGCCCGATAAAAAACCGGGAAACCTTCCCCAATACTTTTGTGCAAAGTAGCTAAAAGAGCCAACCACAGGTTCTTCTACAATCATTTCACCCATTTGTCGCATAATTAAAAATGCAACCAAACCGACAATGGCATAACCTAAAATGATTGAAGGACCAGCAGACTGAATGACTTGTGCAGAGCCTAAAAACAGTCCTGTGCCCACAGCACCACCCATAGCGATTAACTGGATGTGACGATTTTTAAGTCCACGTTTTAATTGGGAAGTTGAGTTACTCAAAATACTATGCGCTGTCTAAAAAAGCTGATGCTATTGTAATAGATTGGCTAGGGATAACCTAATTTGAAAAGGATTTTACTCAGTTAAATAAAAAAGGATCCGCACAAAGCTATACGAATCCTTTTTTAGAAAAATGATGTTTTTATAAATTAGAAAGACACCATTTTGCCTGGGTTAATCATTGCACCGATGCCATACATACTTTTCGCAAGTGGAATAACAACAGGGGCAAGGGTACGGCCAAAAATAATATTTTGATGGTCAATGTTAGATAACATTTCAAAGTCATTCGATTGGCCAACAAAATCATTTGCGATGGCTTTACCAATACGTACTGTCTGTGCTACGCCATGACCGCTCCAGCCGTGAACAGCATAAATCGGGAACTTGTTGCCAAATTTACGGCTATCGACTGCACCATTAACAGTTAAATCAGTGGTTCCACTCCACACAAAATCCATCTCTAGATTTTTAATTTGCGGGAACACCGTATGAATTCGATGCTCTAAATAATTTAAAGTTTTCTCTGGTCCCCAACATGTTCCTGTACCTTGGCCACCAAACAATAAACGGTTGTTAAACACAGGACGGTAGTAATCAATCTGGAACTGAGTGTCATAGACCGGATGTCCAAATGGCAGAAGCTCTTTGGTGTCAAACTCTAAAGGAGCGGTGGTCGCGACATAGGTATAAAATGGAATAGTGGTATTGTTCTGTTCAGATAAAAGTTTAAACGAGGCATGGTGTACTGCCAGAACTACAGATTTTTTAGCTTTTACGACAGCATTTGCTGTGTGAACATAAATACCATCTTCTTTTTCTTCTATTGAAATAACTTCTGTTTGTTCATAAACAGTACCGCCATTTTGGCAAAAGCCATAAATTAAACCACGGTTTAGAGCCAAGGGATGAATTTGTCCACCTAACTCATCAATTAAACCGCCTGTATAGTAGTCTGACTTAATAAAGTCCATGAGTTCATGTTTACCCACAATACGGGTATGGTCTTCACCTAAGTATTTTCTGGCATCGGCACCTTGGGTTAAGCCAACCAAATGTCCTTCATGAACAGCGGCAGTAATATGCCCGTATTTACGGTCAAAGTTGAGTTGGTATTTTTCCGAGATATCATCAATGAGTTGCATGGCTTCCGTAGAAGTAAAATGCCATAGTTTTTTTGCATCTTCATAGCTTAATCGGTCAGCCATTTCTTGAGCTTCCCAGCGTGCTAAACCAGGAGTAAGTTGTCCACCATTTCGCCCAGAAGCTGCACTACCAATGCGGTTTTTTTCTAATAAAACCGTATCTACACCTTGTTCAGCTAAGTGTAGGGCAGTCGATGAACCTAATAAACCACCGCCAATAACCACGACATCACATTCAATGTCAGCATTTAAACTATCAAATGTATGCCAATCAGACAGTGAGCTTTCATAGTAGTTGGCTGGGTTATCTACCGACGCATCATTAACCGTGGCTGTATCAAATTTCGCATGTTTTGGATTTAACCAACTCCACTCTTTGCCCACTTGTAGAGATTTACTTGGTTTGTATTCCACATCTTTTAAAAGCTGAGGTTTAGAAATAATTTTCATAGAGAAGTTCCTTAAAAAATTAATAAGCATTACTAATGGCAATACTTTGTTTTTTAATCGTTTTATAAATGAATAGAAGAATGCCTAAAGCTAACCAGAAGCATCCAAAAATGAGTGAAGAGGAGTCAAGATTGAGCCACAAGCAAATAATGCTAATGACCGATAAAAGCGGTAAAAATAGGTTTAGAAATTTATTTTTAAAACCCAAGCGCTGTTTATCTTTAATATAAAATTTCATAAAAACTGAGAAGTTGACGGCCGTAAAAGCAACGAGCGCACCAAAACTGATCAGGCTTACGACTTGAGCTAAATCTAAAAAAATAGCCGACATTGAAATAAGCCCGACAAATAAAACCGAGAAAAATGGCGTACCTAAAGAGCTATGGATGGTTCCAAAATACTTTTTAGGGAAAATATTGTCGGTGCCCATTATATACAGTAAACGCGAAGCACTGGCATGCGAGGCAAGACCAGAGGCGACTGTGTTCATAATTTGGCCGCATAAAAATATCGACTGAAACAACGCGCCGCCTACATAAAGCACAATTTCAGGAAGTGCTTCTGAAGGGTGGTGAAAACGAACATTGTTTGGAAAATAAAGCTGAATAAACCAAGCGGCTGTGAAGAAAATAAGCCCGCCAGTAAGTGTTGTTAACATGACTGCTCGAGGAATATTTTTAGTGGGTTGTTTGGTTTCATTTGAAAGAGTAGTGACTGCATCAAAACCTAAAAATGAAAAACATAAAACCGAAGCGCCAGCAACGAGCGGTAATAGCGATTGCTGACCGTGCCATAGCGGAGCCAAGGTCAGCACGTGTTCATAACCTTGAGTTGAGCCAATACCACGAACCACTAAGTATACAAAAATGACCATGAGGATAATCGGAGCAAACACAAACACGAGACTTAAGTTGGCAAGTAACCGAATACGGAAACAGTTGACTAAAGTCACAAGGCCCGCCGATACCAGCACCCAAAACCAGTAAGGCATACTCGGAATGAGTGCGGTGAGATAAATTGCAGCCAGTAACACATTAATAAGCGGTAATAACAGATAGTCGAGTAGAGAACACCAGCCAACAAAAAAACCACTTTTAGGCCCTAAACTTTCAGCAGTATAACTATAGGCTGAACCTGATCTTTCTGAATTTTTACTAAACCTCGCATAGCTCCAGGCGGTGAGCAGCATCGCGCCTAAAGCAAGTAAATATGCGAGAGGAACATGACCATTGGTAATTCCGGAAACAATACCGAAAGTATCAAAAACCGTCATGGGGGTCATATAGGCAATACCAATAATCGTGACTTGCCATAGTGATAGTTTTTTTAAGGAAGACGCTTTATTTTCCATGTCTTTTCAACCTCAAATTTCGTTATTTTGCTTTTCATCCAGAAAGGCGATGCTATTTTTAGGCCAAAACTTCCCCTAGACTTGAATAAACAAGTCTGATTGAAGAAAGTTTGAACAGTAGCTAGAGGCTTAAAGTGCTATTTCACCTTGGTGGCACACTAAAGTTAGAATAAAGAGCTATTATTCTTTGCTTTTTTAGATCACAACCAACTGGAAAGACTGACAGGGTCGCGAGAAAAACTGTTGAACAGCTTTTTCTTTAAATAAGGTTCCAGTTCGGATGCTAATGTCATTTGAAGTAATGACCCGAGATGAATCATTCATAATGACTGCCTTTTGCTTGATATTTTTGAGTTTCGGCATAAGTACTTTTTCAAGCGCCGAAACTAAAATATCGGTAGCAATGACACCAATAAACTGATCATGAATCATGACAGGGTGAGCAATGGTGATGGTGTAGGCACCGTTGCAAATATAATCAACGTAAGGGCCATGTATGCACAGGCTTTTATCTTGAGCAGGTTTATGGAACCATTCAAAAGAGCGGAAATCTAAAAAGCGCTGCGCATTTTGGTAGTTTTCAAGTTTCGCTTGGTGTAACTGGTCTTCTTTTTTATACCACCATTCGAGTGTCCAGTAGTCTTGCTCGTCTTGCGTTGCTGGACTATAACTTGCAAAACCAGTTCCTTGACTATAATGGCTCTGATTTAGCGCATTTTTAATTTCCTTCTGCAAAGCAGAGCGTTCTGAAGTTGAAAGTTTAATATCTGCATTTTTTTCAGATGCATGCTTTGACAGAATTTTGCTTGTTTTAGCCGCCAGTGTTTCCGTAATTGTTGTTGTTTCCTCAACAACACTTTTTAATAAACTTTGAAGCTCTTCTATATCTAAATCTAAGTGTTGGGTCATTCCGATAACTCCTAAAATTCCATATTTCTAACTTAATTATTGATAAGCCATCTCATTTATTATTTTTATTCACTCGATAACTTATAGCGAAGCATTTGGTCGGTGAGCATTGAAACTATTTTTCTGGCTTGAATCACAGCTTCATTTTCATTGTTTTCAACAAAAGATGACAAAAGATGATGATATTGCTTTACAACTTCACGGTGAAAATCATCGTCTTGATAAAGCACAGCTATCAGTGGAGCCCATTCAGCCTGAATGGTCAGTTCCTGATTTGCGAGTCTTGCAGATTGAGCAAATGAGGTGAGTGTCAGCAAGCAACGTAAATCAAGCTGTGCGCGTGTGTCTGCTTCAACGGCTTGTTCAAATTGTTCAATCAACTCTTTTATTTTGCCTAGCTCATATTCTGTGGTTCTTTGGGCGGCTAAATATGCACTATGACTTAAAATTGCACTGTGAAACTCGCCTAAATCGGCTAGATACTCATTTGAAGCTTGGCGCAATGGATGTTGGTTTAACAGTAAATCTGAAGGTAGCTCACAAACAAAACTTCCACCATTTCTGCCGCGACGTGTATCAATTAAACCTTTTACACGTAAAGTATTTAAAGCTTCGCGAACGGTAATGGGTGAAACGCCCATTAAGCGTGCTAAGTCTGCTTCATTAGGAAGTTGTTCATTGCTTTTTAGCAAACCAGAGATAATTGCATTTTCCAAGCGTTCTACAACTTGTTCCGAACGAGTTGCTTGAGCAATAGGTGCAAAAATTATCGTATATGCTGACATGGCGAATTCTCTAAAAGCTAAGTCAAAAGACTTAGCTTAATGAAGCGGATAAATAATTATTAAAACACGCCATAACCATGGACAGCCTGTTCATCTTCAGGCACGGCTGGTATTGCATCCCAAAGTTCAACAATTTTGCCATTATCTACACGCCATAATTCAAAATAGGCATGTCGATTTCCGGCAATACTACCTTCGGAATGAGTCAATACAAATTGACCATCAGCAATGGAGCGATGCGTTTTTGAGTATACCAAACCTTGTCCTTCATTACGGATATTGTTCAAAAAATCAATGACGGCTTTAACCCCATCTCCAATATCTGGACTATGTTGAATGAACTGATCGCCGTGGGTGTATTCTTTGAAGGCATCGTAATTTCCATCAATTAATGACTTCTTAAAGAAAGACGTCACAATCTCACGGTTTTTCTCTGGGTCATGGTGAGTGACGATTTCGGTTGGACCATCTAATTGCGTTCTACCGCTTACATTCGGCGCAGCTTCTGCTACAAGCCCATCCCAATGCTCTACAATTTTGCCGTCTTTAACTCGGTAAATATCAAAGCCAACCAAAGGGTTTTCATCTAAGCCCTGAAAGCGCCCATGAATTGCAACCAAGTTACCGTCTGCGAGCACGCGTACAGCTTCGTGTTGCATGTCTGGACAGTCCTCTACCAATTGGCGAAGACCCGAAATACCATTTGCAACGAGTGGTGAGTGCTCTATAAAGTCTTCAGAGAAATAACGGTCTAGAGCAGTGGTGTCATGCAAATTAAATAGCTCGTGATGGGCTTTAGTCACCAAGTCTTTCATTTCTTGCTTATTCATTTTGATCTCCTTTCAAAACGCATTGTTATTATTCGTTTGAACTCATCACATGTTTAACACGGGTATATTCTTCAAAACCGTAACCAGATAAATCTTTGCCATAACCTGATTTTTTGAAGCCGCCGTGTGGCATTTCTGCAGTTAAAGGAATATGGGTATTGATCCAAACTGTACCGAAATCGAGTTCACGTGACAGACGTGTTGCGCGAGCATGATCTTTGGTCCAAACACTTGAAGCTAGGCCATATTCAACATCGTTGGCTTTTTCAATGGCATCATTTTCATCGGTAAATTTTTGAACGGTAATGACTGGTCCAAAAATTTCTTTTTGAATGGCTTCATCGTGTTGTTTTAAACCACTAATAACAGTCGGTTCAAAATAGAAGCCTGGGCGGCCTGCTTGTTTTCCGCCTGTTTCAACTTTTGCGTGAGCAGGTAAGTTGTCGATAAAGGCTTTAACATTTTTCAATTGGTTGGCATTGTTAAGTGGGCCATAAAGTGCGTCTTGATCATCTGGATCGCCAAAACGAGTATTTTTGGCAGCCTCAACGAGTTTAGCTAAAAATTCATCATGAACAGATTCAGCCACAATCACACGTGTTGCCGCAGTACAGTCTTGGCCTGCGTTGAAATAGCCTGTTAAAGCAATCATTTCAACGGCTTTATCAATGTCGGCATCTTCAAAAACCAGTACAGGTGCTTTACCGCCAAGTTCAAGGTGAGCTTTCGCTAAATTTGCTGCGGCAGAAGCGGCAACTTGTAATCCGGCACGCACTGAACCTGTAATAGAAACCAGAGCAGGTGTTTTATGTGATACCACTTTTGAGCCTACCTGTGCTTGGCCTAACACAACGTTAAATGCACCTTTAGGGAAGAATGGTGCAGCAATTTCAGCAAGTAAAAGAGTACTTTCAGGAGTGGTATCACTTGGTTTGAGTACCACTGTGTTACCAGCAGCTAAAGCAGGAGCAATTTTCCAGATTGCCATCATAAGTGGATAGTTCCAAGGAGTGACTTGCCCAACTACACCGATGGGTTCGCGGCGAATAGAAGAGGTTAAACCTTCTAAATATTCACCAGTTGCTGAGCCATCGAGTAAACGGGCAGCACCTGCGAAGAAACGAACTTGATCTGCTGATACACCGACTTCTTCAGATGCAATTAAGTGTTTTAACTGCCCTGTATTACGGCTTTGAGTTTCAATCAAACGGTCAGCATTTGCTTCGATAGCATCTGCCAGCTTCAGTAATGCTTTTTGACGCATTGATGGTGTACTGCGTCCCCAAATTTTAAATGCTTCTTTGGCAGCGGCATACGCTGCATCAACTTCAGCATCGGTTGCATTGGGTGACTGTGCATAAACTTCACCAGTCACTGGACTCACCAAGTCGAAGTAATCATTTGCTTTGCTAGCAACATATTCGCCATTAATAAAGTGTTTTAGTTGAGTTTTAGCCATTTTTCTATACCTTGTCCTTAGGTTTTAACATATAACATATAATACTATATGTATTATGTTTTAATTTTTCTGTCAAATGCCTTGATGAGAGGAGTAAGTGAAAAAAGTGAAAATTTAAATGAAATTAGATTTTAAGTTTTTGATTTGATTATTTAAAAAAAATTAAAAATTTATTGAGAATTTTTAGAATGGACTATGGTTGTGATTTTTTTTAATTTTAATAGTGGATGTTTAAGGAATTTCTTTGTATGAATGGGGGGATGAACCAAACCTTTTGCTTAGCTCATCAATTCTTATTCTTTGAAATTAAAGTGAATAATTAGGTCTTATGACTCGCAAGCAGAATGCTGGTTTCACTGTTATAAATACCTGAAATATTCCTAATTCTCTCTAAAACTTTGTCAAAATTTTCTAAAGTATCAGAGCGTAGCTCGACTAAAATGTCCCATTTACCATTGGTTTTATGCAAGCATTCCACCGCACTTTCTAGGCGTAATTCTTTAATCACAGACTGTGCTTTGGTACCTTCGACCATAATGCTCATCCATGCACGGATAACGTTACGTTCGGCATTGGGTTTAAAACGAACTGTATAGCCAGTAATGATGCCCGAAGACTCAAGATACTCCATTCTCTTTTTAATGGTTGCTCTTGAGACGTGAACTTTTTCGGCTAACTCGGTTACAGACATCCGTGCATTATCTTTGAGTAAACCTAAAATAATTTGATCAATATTGTCCATAATGTCATTGTCAATTATCAAATTGGTAAAAAATAATTCATTTTTTGCTGAATTACAAATTTTGTGAATCAATTTGATTTTGAATAATAGGGGCATTAGCTCACCCGAATAATTCAATTTAATGGACTAGATAAGATGAATAATTTTGCAGTTTCTCGTAGCGACTTTAACGAGTGGATGGTTCCAGTTTTTGCACCGGCAAATTTCATTCCGGTACGTGGTGAAGGTTCACGTATTTGGGATCAAGAAAATAAAGAATATATCGATTTTGCAGGCGGGATTGCAGTAAACGCATTAGGTCATGCGCATCCAGTGGCAGTAAATGCATTAACAGAACAAGCAACAAAACTTTGGCATGTCGGTAATGGTTATACCAATGAACCAGTTCTACGCCTTGCTAAACAACTCACTGAAAATACATTTGCAGACAAAGTATTCTTCTGTAACTCAGGTGCAGAAGCGAATGAAGCAGCATTAAAGCTTGCTCGTAAAGTTGGACTCGACAGCGGTGTTGCGGGTAAAAGCGGCATTGTGGCATTTAATAATGCATTCCACGGCCGTACTTTATTTACCGTTTCAGCAGGTGGTCAGCCAAAATATTCACAAGACTTTGCACCACTTCCAAACGGCATTAGCCATGTTGCTTACAATGATTTAGAAGCTGCAAAAGCGGTGATTAATGAGCAAACATGTGCAGTCATTGTTGAACCGATCCAAGGTGAAGGTGGCGTTATTCCTGCTGACATCGAATTTTTAAAAGGTTTACGTGCACTGTCTGATGAGTTTGGTGCCTTGCTTATTTTTGATGAAGTACAAACTGGTGTAGGCCGTACAGGTTCACTTTATGCTTACATGAACTCAGGTGTTACTCCGGATATTCTTACCACTGCAAAAGCATTAGGCGGTGGTTTCCCAGTTGGTGCAATGTTAACAACTGATAAATTTGCGCCGCATTTTTCAGTGGGTACACATGGTACAACTTATGGTGGTAACCCATTAGCAAGTGCGGTTGCTGGTGCTGTATTTGAGTTTATTAATACGCCAGAAGTGCTTGAAGGCGTAAAAGAGCGTCATGATTACTATAAAAACGCTTTAAATAAATTAAATGAAAAATATGAAGTCTTTAAAACAATTCGTGGAGAAGGCTTACTCCTTGGTTGTGCCTTAAATGACAAGTTCGCTGGTAAAGCAAAAGATATTAATAACCTTGCGGGTGAGGAAGGTTTACTGAGTCTGATTGCTGGATCAAATGTTGTACGTTTTACGCCGTCTTTAATTATTCCATTTGCTGATATTGATGAAGGTTTAAAGCGATTTGAACGTGCACTTGCTCGATTTGTCGAAATTCAAAAGGATGAACAAGCCGCATGATGATTATTCGCTACATTGAACCTAAGGATGTTAATGATCTTTACCTTTTGGCTCAAAAAGCGGGTTTTGGTTTGACATCTTTGCAGCCAAATATGGAAAAGTTGGCTGCACGTATTGAACGCGCCTGTAAAACGGTTGCGGGTGAATTACCAAAAGCAGATCAGGTCTATTTATTTGTTTTAGAAGATACTGAACTGAATAAAGTCGTAGGTGTTTGTGGTATTGAAGTTGCACTGGGTTTAAAAGAGCCTTGGTACAACTTCCATGTGGGTACTCAAGTTCACGCGTCTGAACCTTTAAGTGTTTATAACGCTTTACCGACTTTGTACTTGAGTAATGACCATACCAACTGTAGCGAGCTCTGCACTTTATTTTTAGATCCAGACTACCGTTTAAATAAAAATGGCAAGTTTTTATCTAAAGTACGCTTTTTGTTTTTGTCCGCATTTCGCCAATACTTTGAAGAAACCATTGTGGCTGAAATGCGTGGCTATTCTGATGTAAATGGACAGTCGCCATTTTGGAATGCGGTAGGCCATAAATTTTTTAATATTGAATTTACCAAAGCGGACTATTTAAGTGGAATAGGGCAAAAGGCCTTTATTGCCGAGCTGATGCCGAGACATCCGCTCTATGTCGATATGTTGCCAGACGATGCTAAAGCGGCAATTGGAATGGTTCATCCAAATACGCGACCAGCCTACAATCTTTTGCTAGAAGAAGGGCTCCGCTATAAAGGCTATGTCGATATTTTTGATGGCGGAGCAACATTACAGGCCGATATTGAAAATTTACGTGCCATTAAAAAAAGTCAGATTTTAACTGTAAAGGTTGTAGAGTCTACTCACATAAGTTTAGGCGAAGAACCTTACATTGTTGCCAATGATGATTATGAAAATTATCGGGCAATTGTGGTGTACAGCACACCGTATCAAGATCAAATCCAGCTAAGTTTAGAGCAGGCTAAACAGTTAAATGTTCAAAATGGGGCAGAGGTACGAGCATTGAGTATTAATGTTCAACAGGTTTCAAAATCAAAAGCTGTAAATAGGCTGGAAAATACTCAGTATTTGCAAATGGCGGTTAATTAAGCAGTGAGTTTTTACAACTCACCACATTTTATGAGGAATATTATATTATCCCTGAGTCAAAAATTGATATGGATATACATCATCTTAATTGAATGAATGGAACTTGTTATTTCATTTTAGATATTAAGATGGTGAGGCATAACGGGATAATTCTATGGTTTATATTTTATTGTTTTAAATAACTATTTTAAGATTTAAAAATGGAATTTACTAAATTATAAGTGGTTTTAATAATATTGGTAAGATGATTTATTCGGCTTAATCGAAGCTCATGTCACTCATATTATTAAAACATATTTATAACGGTTGCTATAAATTGGAGTTAATATTACATGAGTAATAATAAAGGAAAGCAGTTCCTGGAAGGAGACCTCCTAGGCAGTCAGCATATGACTGAGCAAGAAGAGGAAAAATTGCAACGCTCATTGACCAATCGTCATATTCAAATGATTGCGATTGGCGGTGCAATTGGTACCGGATTATTTATGGGTTCTGGAAAAACATTAAGTGTTTCTGGGACTTCAATTATTTTAACCTATTTAATTATTGGCTTTTTCTTTTTCTTCGTGATGCGAGCAATGGGTGAGTTATTGCTTGCCAACACGAACTTTAAAACATTTGCCGATTTCGCAACCGCTTATTTAGGTCCATGGGCAGGTTTTTTTCTGGGTTGGTCTTACTGGTGTAACTGGATTATTACAGCGATTGCTGATGTGATTGTGATTGGAGGGTACATGCAGTTTTGGTATCCCGATTTACCCGTCTGGATCCCCGCATTTACCTCATTAGCCATATTAACCATACTCAACTTTGTGGCCGTTCGGCTGTTTGGTGAACTGGAGTTTTGGTTCTCACTCATCAAAATTACCGCAATTATTCTATTCATATTGGCGGGTATTTATTTAATTAGTACAGGCTTTACTTCTCCGAATGGAGTCAAAGCTTCGGTGAGCCATTTGTTTGAAACACAATCTATGTTTCCTTATGGCGTTACAGGTTTCTTAGCTGGTTTCCAAATTGCCATATTTGCGTTTGTGGGTATCGAACTGGTGGGTACAACTGCCGCAGAAACAAAAGACCCGCACACCTCACTTCCAAAAGCCATTAACTCTATTCCTTTACGTATTTTATTGTTTTATGTGGGCGCATTGGTTTGTATTATTGCGGTCACATCTTGGGCAAAAATTTCACCAGAAAAAAGTCCATTTGTGGAAATGTTTACCTTAGTTGGCTTACCAATTGCGGCAGGTTTAATTAACTTCGTTGTCGCAACCTCAGCTCTTTCTTCGGCAAATAGCGGAATCTTTGCAACCAGCCGTATGCTATATGGTTTAGCTTTAGATAATGATGCACCGAAAAGCTTTAGTAAGTTATCTAAAAGAAAAGTTCCAATTCGAGGGCTCGTCTTTTCAATGGCTTGCGTAACGCTTGGAACTTCTATTTTATTTATTGTTCCAAATGTTATGACTGCATTTACGATTATCTCAGCACTCACTTCAATTTTATGTATTTTTACATTTATGTTGATTGTGATGTCATATATTTATTATCGTAAGAAAAGCCCTGAATTACATATTCAGTCAAAATATAAAATGCCGGGTGGTTTATTTATGGCATGGCTGACGATGCTATTTTTAGTTTTTACGATCGTCATTTTAGCTTTAGATCATGACACACTGATTGCTTTAGAGTTTTCACCAGTATGGTTTGTTGGATTATTTATTGCCTATAAATATAAAAAGAAAAAGATGTTGCAGCTTGATATTTTAAAAGCACAAAAGGTTGATTATATTTAAATAAATTTTAATAATTTTATTAGAAATCTTATTATTTTAAACCCCATAAAAAAGCCTCATTACGAGGCTTTTTTATACACTTTATTTAATATTTGGATCACCTTTTTTCAAGAAAAAGCGAATCGCTAATTTTTGTAGGAATGTTCCATAAGGAGGGTGGAAAAGCTGAGTCGGGAAAAATCGATGACGAATAAAAACAGTTTTGGCATGTGAAAGTTCACGGAAACCTTCTTCACCATGATATGACCCCATGCCTGAGTTTCCGATACCGCCAAAAGGAGCATCATGGTTAACTACATGCCAACCCCAATCATTAATGGTCACACCACCCGAATGAGTTTCACGTAAAATTCGGTCACGTTCTACTGAGCTATGTGTAAAGCAATAAAGCGCTAAAGGTCGTTCATCCGATTTTACATAGGTAATAGCGTCATCTAAAGAATCATAAGCCACCACAGGTAAAATAGGGCCAAAGAGTTCTTCTTTCATAATGCGCATGTCTGGCGTGCAATTCAGCACAATCTGTACAGGCATTCTGCGACCTTGTTGGTCAAAGCTGTAAGTATCACAAGGAATAACACGTGCACCTTTTGCTTGTGCATCGGTCAAAATATCTTGAATACGTTTTAAATGGCGGTCATTTACAATTGATGTGTAATTTTCATTATTTGTGATGTTTTGACCAAACATTTTTATAAAGCTTGATTTTGCAGCATCCACAAATTCATCAATACTTTCTTTTGGAACCAATGCATAGTCAGGCGCTACACAGATTTGACCACTATTTGTTGCTTTACCATGTGTAATACGTTTTGCAGCATCGGCAATCGGGTAATTGCGGCTTACAATGGCTGGTGATTTTCCGCCTAATTCGAGAGTAACTGGAGTCAAATTTTCAGCAGCTGCTCGCATGACGACTTTGCCAATGGCAGGAGAGCCAGTAAAGACAATATGGTTAAATGGCAAAGTGGTAAATCTAGCAGGATCTGTAATTTCTTCACCAAAAACTGCCACTTCATCTTCGTTAAAGACTTCGGCAAGCATGCGTCGTAGCATTGCGTTGGTATTTGGGGTAATTTCAGGCAGTTTAATCATAACTCGGTTGCCTGCAGCTAATGCGGCAATGAGTGGACCAAGTGCTAAATAAACAGGGAAGTTCCAAGGAACAATCACACCCACCACACCTTTAGGTTGGTATTGCACACTTAAACGGTTTGATAAAAATAAAAGTTCGGTACGGCGTTTACTTGGACGCATCCAGCGACGTAAATGATGAATGGCATGATCAGCTTCCAACACAGAGCCAAGCAAATCGAGTAATTTGGATTCATCGAGTGATCTTGAACTAAAGTCAGCATTAATCGCGGTAGCTAAAACATCTTGATAGCGAATAATTTGTTTTTTGAGTTGATGCAGTTTTGTGCGGCGTGCTTCAAGACTTGGGTAGGGATCTGCCTCAAAATTGGCACGTTGTTTGGAAAAAATAAGTTCCATATGTTCAGTGGCAGAGCCGCTATATTCTTTTAAAGTGGAGCTTTCCATTATTGTTCCTTCCATACTTTTGCTTATCATACTTTATGCTTGAAGCACGGTATGGTCGATGTTAAATTGAGACAACAAGAGGTAGTTTAGTGCCATTATGCACGTCACTCTAGGGATGGTGTGAGTTAAATGCCTAAAAATATTTATAAAAATGCAAATAGTGTTATTGAAGGAAATTATGATAATACATCCTTAGGTGCCAATACATATTTGCTAGGTTTAACCAGTTTATTTGATGAAATGGGTTCGCAGGACCATTCAATATTAGATGTCCTATCTGGTACAGATATTTCACCTGATACGATGAATCAATCCTCTTTATATATTTCTCAAGTCCAAAAAATTCAGTTATTTCAAAATATTCAAAAACTATCTCATGATCCTTTAATTGGACTACGTGCGGGACAAAAGCAGCGGTTATCAGATTTTGGGGTGTATGGCTACGCACTATATTCTTCGCGCAATTTTAGACAAGCGGTAGAGCTTGGTATTCGGCATATTAAACTTGCAGGGCCTATTTTAAAGAAGTCTTTTTATATTCGAGATGACGTTGCCATTTTTGAAGGGCAGGACATTATTGCACTGGGTAAGCTTCTGCCTTTGGTGTGCGAGTTTTGGTTTAGCTCCATGCAAACCTTAATTGAACGGGTGCTTGAAAGACCATTTCAAGCGAAGAAGCTTTTATTACCTTATCCAGCACCTGACTATGCAGAAGAATATGAAAAAGTTTTTCATTGTCCCGTTCAGTTTAATGCTGGGGTAATGCAATGGCACTTTGATTTAAAGTGGCTCGATGTACCTTGCCCAAATGCCAACCCGATTACTGCGGACATGTGTAAGTCCTTTGGTGAGCGGATGTTAGGTGCAGCAGTAGCCGAAGAGCCTGAGTTGGTGAAAACAATCCGTTTAATATTATTGGATGGAACGGGGCTTTTTCCGTCGGCTCAAGAAATGGCTGAACGGTTACATATGTCAAAGCGAACCTTACATCGGCGCTTGGCAGGTTTTGATTTAACTTATCAAGAGTTATTAGATGAGACTCGGCGCCGTCTTGCGGATGAATATTTGCGAGAAACAACTTTAACCGTAGATGAAATTGCCGAAAGAATTGGCTTTTCAGATACCTCTAATTTTAGAAAAGCCTATCGTCATTGGACAGGTATTTCACCAAATGAGTATCGTGAGAAATTAGTTTTATAAATAGTGATGAGTTGAATTGTATGGATGAAAAGGATGGCGATTTAAGTTTTGAAAGTTTTAAAAATACAAATAAACCAAATTTCTTTGGTAATATTGAGTATATTTACTCAATTTTTAAAATTAAAGAACTACCCATAGATTTACTTTTTAAGATTCTAAATTTGGTTTTTCCTGATTTCCTTATAAATGAAAATCATATTTTTTTAGCGAGTGAGTTTGATCAAGACAAATTTGATAATTTGCAAAAGGTAGAAGAGATAAACAAAGCTCAGTTTTGGATGAATCTCATAGAATTGACGAGCCTACATGACGAGATGACAGCGGAGCAGGCTTTATTAATCGCGCAAAAAATCGTTGCTTCTTGGAATGCAAAAATTAAATATGAGGGGTTAAATGCACATGGCAGAGCTAGAGTTTTTGAAGAAATTGAATATGGTGAGATTTTTATAACAATTGATTAGCTTTCAATTGTTATAAAAACTAATATTAGAATGAGTTATATCTGTATCTTAAATCGAGAAAGTAACTTTTTCTGCAAAAATGGATTACAGAGCAAAATCGCAAATAAAATAATAAATATACCGATAATGCTGAATAGATCCGGTAATTCATGCCAAAAAACAAATCCCCAAACTCCTGCAAAAATAATAGCAATATAGTTCATTGGGCCAATTTGGCCTGCTGGCGCTAGGCTATAAGCATAAGACATAAATAGTTGGCTAATGTTTGCTAAAAGTCCTGCTGCAATCAGTAGGCTTAATTCGTGCCAAGTGAAAATACGCCAATGCCAAAACATTGGAATAGAGGAAATTAAACTACCAAAAACACAGAAGTAAAAAACGATACGTTCAGGCGGCTCTGTACTGGTTAAAGCTCTTACGGTGACAAAAGCCATTGCTGATAAAAAGCATGCACCCAAGCCAATAAAAGATAGTGCGTTAAATAAACCTTGGTCGGGTTTAGCAACAAATAAAACCCCAACGAGGCCAATCACAGCGGCAAAAATCATCGATTTGGTAATTTTTTCTTTTAAGAAAAGCCATGCAATCAGTGGAATAAAGATAGGGGATGAATAACTAAAAACCATGGCATTTGAGAGTTTTAAGTTAGCAATCGCATAGAAAAAGCCATACATTGCAGCAAGACCGACTAGACTTCGCCACGTGTGCATCCAGAGTTTATCGGTTTTAACGAAGTCTAAGCCCTGTTTAAACAGCATCGGAATAAAAATAAATAAACCTACAGCATTTCTAAAAAATACGACGGTCGCGTTGTCTACCGTTTGTGAAGCAAAACGAATGCACACACCCATAATGGAAAATAATAATGCCGATGTCATAAGACAAAGCAGTGCTTTTCCAAGTTGTGTAGAGGGGAGATTTAGAGCAGTCTGATTTTGCATATCGAAATAAGTTTTTGGTTTTCGGTGTTATCTTAGCAGCGATGTAGGCATTGGATGAAATATCATTTAATAATGATTCAATAGTGATACTTATTAGAATAAAAAAGAGAGCCTAGGTCAGCTCTCTTTTTATCTTATTGGATGTTATTTACAGCTAAAGTTTTCAGCTTTTTCGCTATCACCTTGACCATTGTAACGGGCAATGAGTGGGTAAGGACAAAGTGGACGGGTGCGGTCTGGCGCCCAGTCTTGTGGAAGCTCAGTATTCACTTGTCCACTCGGGTTACCTGCGCCGCGTGCAGTTGCAATGATTTTGTCAGGTGCTTGCCCATATTCCACCCAATTAACTAAAGCAGTCAATGCGTCAAATTGGTCGGTCGCAATGCCATCACGGGTATGGTTCATACCCGGAACTCTAAAGAAACGCGCAAATTCAGGTGCTGTACCTTTCGCATCATTTTTATAGTGTTGTAGCAGTTGATCGTACCAATTTTGGGTGTCATCTACAGAGAAAACGCCGTCTGCTGTGCCTTGTACCACAATCATTTTTCCACCGTGATTACGGAGTTTATCTAGATTAAGCTCATCGGGCGGCATCATGAATGACATCGAACTTTCGGTGTATATATCATTAGTTGCCGATAGTTTTGGATAGTCGGTATCGAAGTTAAAATTAAAGGCAAATTGTCTAGAGTTTTGAGTCACGGTTGGGTCTGGTGGAACTTGAAAAAGAATGCCGACTGCAACGGGGTCACGCGCTGTTCCCACCGAAGATTCAAATTTCCAGCTTGCCCAGTTAATGCCGACTAAACCGGGGTCGAAAGGCTGGGTTGCATAGAGCGCTTGTCCAGCAGAGTTTACAGGGCCGCGGTAAATGTTGGCTAAAACATCAATTTGTTCGGTGCTTAAACAAGTACCATCTCGTGTGCTTGAGCAAACGGGTACATGCTTATGAATATCAAAAGCCGTACGGCAAGCCTCGACATCTTGCACCAAGCCATCTGCAACACCGTCTAAAGCATCGCATCGATCTAAAATTGCTTTTGCTAATACTTTGCGCTCTGAAAGGGTAAGAGCCGTACTTAGGTCATTTTCATCTGTTGCGACACGACGAAGCTGCTGTGCTGTGTAGAGTTGAGCTGCGGCCGCACGAGGTAAATGAAAGCCCGGTGTACTTGCTAAAATTCCATCATATTGGTCGCCCAAACGGGTTGCAGCAATCATGGCATGACGTCCGCCGTTCGATGTACCACCTGCATATGAGCGGTCTGGCAATTTACCATATGCGGCCTTAATTAGGTTTTTTGCCATAGGCGTGAGCTTGGTAATCGCACCGTAGCCGTAGTTAATTCTGGCTTGAGGGTCTAAACCAAACATTGGATTTTGTGAAGCGTTATGTCCAGCATCGGAGGAAATAACAGCAAAACCATCATGTAGAGCATTGGTGAGTGGTCCACCGCTACCAACCTGACCTGTTGCAGGGACTAAATTACCATCGGTTCCGCCATTACCTTGATAGAGAAAACGACCATTCCAGTCAACAGGTAGGCGCATTTCAAAACCAATTTGATAGGTTTGTCCATCAACAGGGCTTATACGTTGATCCATATAACCTTTAACCAAACAATGAGCGCCAATCGGTTTGTTGGCGACAGTCAATGTGCCTGCCTCTTGAAGAGTGGAGGAGCTAATGACCGTATTGTTGTATTGAAATCCGAGTAAGTCCGTACAGCTTCCTGTCATTTTTACGCCAACAGCAGGAGATAACTGCGGTGGTTTGGTTGTTGAGGGAACCGTTGTGTCATCATTATCACTTCCACAGCCTGCCAAAGCACCAAGCATGGCAAGCACTAAAGCGGAGCGGGTCAAAATTCGTTTATTGTTGGTGTAATTCATTTATTCATATCCTTATTGAATGAATGTTTGTAATTAATCTAAAACCAAAAAATTAGCTGTGCTTCGTGCGATCATTTTGTTGTTTTGCCAAGCTTCACTTTCGAGATTCAGTACAGTTTTGCCTTGTTTGATGAATCGGCATTTTGTAATGACTTCGCCTACAGCACAGGGCCTTAAAAAATCCATGGTTAAGTTGATGGTGGTGGCGGGTTTATGGTCATTAGCGAGAAATGCAAAAAGCCCCATTACGTCGTCAAGCATGGCGCAGATCATGCCACCTTCAACGGTGCCGCGTGGATTGGTAAAGCTTTCTAGTGCTGTGTAGTGGATGGTGAGTTCAGTGTTTTTGTCATTCCAATGGATATTGTGTCCACCCAAATGGTGATGGATGGGCGGTAAGTGTTCTAAAGTTTTTTGATCCATAATGAAGTGTCCATCCTTTTGTAAGTGTTATAAAAATTATTATTTCACCGTGTAGGCATCATAAATAACCGCTTTGCCCAAGCGCATTGCACTACCTACCGCAACGGTCTGGTTCAGCCATGAGTATTTAGGTGAGCTGGTTTCAAACTGCATGGTAATTTTGAAATAGTAATTTTTCGGGTCAACATCTTTGCCTTGGGCAAGCTGTTTTAGCGTTTCGGCTGAGCCATGTCGGTAACCTTTGGTTTGAAGATAAATAAGTGCACCGTCATCGGTTTCTAATAAATATCGCGTATCAATAATGGCTAGTCCTTTACTGTCGACAATTTGCCAATCTGCACCATTATTTAAAATACGGCCTTTAAGTGTTTTGCCTTCGAATGTCCCACCTGTAATAGGAATAATTCGGCGTTTACCAGCATCACTGGTTGTGCCTAACTCCCAAACAGGCGCATTTAAATCAACACTAAATTTTGCTAAAGGCTCAAGCTGAATAGGTGGAGGGCTATATTGAGTTTCAGCGTGAGTCAGGGCAATCAGACTCATTGTGCAGAGTAGCGTTACAACTTTCTTCATGATGAATTTCTCGAAATTAAAAAGAGGTTCTATATGTGACAGAACCTCTTGTTTTGAATTATTTAAATTTCCATGTGTAGTCGATGTTGATACGGGTTTCGTTTACAGGTTTGATATTTGCTGTAGAGAGCATGTTATTGTCATAAATGGCATATCGTGCACGTAACCCTAGATTTTTTAACCAGCCACTTTGAACGGTGTAGCCTAAATCGAAGTCTGTTTCTCGCTCTTTTAGATTGGTTCCACCTAAGTTAGGTGCATAAATATTGTGACCTGTGGTGTAACGGGTCATAAAACGTAAACCCGGTACATAATCTTTAAAGTCATGTTCATAGCGGAAACTATAGGCTTTTTCTTTTGCGTTTAAAAACTCACCCGGCCATGTATCAATAAGGAGCCCAGTTTCACCTCCAGTCAAATATGGAAAAGCCGTATCGCCGTAATGTTGGAAGGTTCCAAAAATAAATTTATGGTTTTGATGTTTGAGTTCGAAATGTGCATGATAAAGGTCATTATCGACTAAGCCAGCTTTTGCTTGTCCGTCGTCTCGGCTACGGTAGTAACGTAATTGTGAACTCAGGTTGGTGGTGTCATTAATTTTGTATTGGTGTAATGCACCCACCATGGTTTGGTTATAAAGATCATCAACATCCATATAAAAAGCGGTGAGTTTGAGTGAAGGGTTAAACTGATAGTTTCCACCTAAATAATAGAGTCCATCCGTTTCAGCACTTTTAAAACGACCATTTACCCCAGAAATTTTAATTTTTTCATAGTTGGTTGAATCTCTTTGATTTACCTTATCGATATAGGCGGCTTGTAAATCGAAATCTTTAATATCTTTACTGGTGAGTGAAATTCCTCGATAGGTTTGAGGAAGCAATCGAGCAGGTGAAGCCACTAAAACAGGGTTCATTGGCATTAGGGTACCAATGCGTAGTTCAGTTTGACTCATTTTAGCTTTTGCTGTGACGCCAATTTCTCCATAAGAGTCTGCCGGTTCATTGGTACGCGCGTCTCTAGGTAAATTGCCTGTACCTGCGTATTTGGCGCTTGCATCTAGTTTAAAACCTGCTGTTGCCAGTACATCTAGCCCAAAACCAACGGTTCCTTCGGTATAGCCTGAATTTGCTTTGAGAATAAACCCTTGTGTCCAGTCCCTCGCTGCTGGATAAGTTGATGGGACTTGATAGTCTCGGTCAAAGTAGAAATTTCGTGTGGTGAGTTCTACTGAACTGTTATCAATAAAATTGCCAGCCCACACTGAACTTGAGAGCATAAGGGTAGAGTACATCCATAATTTCGACATCGCATTTCTTCCTGAAATAACATTTTTTGTTTTCAAATAAGGCATAGTTGTTGTGTCTGCCTTATTTGGTTTTTAAATCGAATTATTTTCCGAGCAGTTCTCGGGCCACGATTTCTTTCATAATTTCATTGGTTCCCCCATAAATTTTTTGTACCCGTGCATCCACAAAAAAGCGTGAAATCGGGTATTCCTGCATGTAACCGTAGCCACCAAAAAGCTGGAGTAATTGGTCAATCACTTCACATTGGACATCGGTAATAAAGCACTTCAATGCAGCAACTTGAGTGACGCTTAACTGGTGTTGTTGATACAGCGCTGCACATTGGTCTACAAAAGCTTGAGCGGCTTTTGCTTTAATTTGCGCGTTTGCGAGTACAAAGCGTGTGTTTTGCATTTGACTTAAAGGTTGTCCGAAAGCTTTACGCTCTAATACATAGTCTTTGGTCAGTTCGATGGCGCCTAAAATTGACCCCAAAGCCATCATAGAAATGCTCAAGCGTTCACGTGGTAACTCTTGCATTAAATAGGCAAAGCCTTGTCCTTCTTCACCTAAACGCTGGGTTGCAGGAACATACACATCATCAAAAAAAAGTTCGGCTGTATCTTGGGCATGTAGTCCGATTTTTTGTAAAGAGCGGCCTTTTTTAACGCCATCTAACGCAGCATCGACTAATAAAATTGATATGCCTTTTGCTTTGGCTTGTGGATCGGTTTTTGCAACTAGAACGATCAGATCGGCATGCAAACCATTTGAAATAAACGTTTTTGAACCATTAATACGGTAATGGTCATTTTCTAAAATCGCTTGAGTGCGTATGGCTTGTAGGTCTGAACCAGCATTCGCTTCGGTCATGGCAATTGCAGTGACGACTTCGCCTGTCACCATTTTTGGTAACCAATAACGTTTTTGCTCTTCAGTTCCAATATTTTGTAGGTAAGGAGAGACCAGCTCATTTTGCCCGCCAATGGCAACTGCCAAAGATGCAAAGCCAGCTTGAGCCGTTTCTTGAACCAGCATGAGTGAGTAGTACACAGGAGCGCCATAGCCGCCATATTCTTCGGGCACATCGACGCACAAAAAGCCATTTTCCCCAAGACGAAGCCATAGTTCACGTGGGATAAGGCCATCGTGTTCCCACTGTTCGTAATACGGAGCAACCTGTTCTTTTAAGAACCTACGGTAGCTATCCCGAAATAGCTCAAATTCTATATCGTGCGGCATGTTGAACCTTTTTTTAGGCAAAAGTGGGACTAAGGCTCAAACCGAAGTTTGAGCTTCCTTTTTTATTTCAATCGCTTATTGCTTTAAGGTGGGTACGCGAATAATCAGCGGGTTATCAGTCTGCTTTTGATAAAGCTCATCAATGAAAGCGGCACGACGTTTAGTAATACTGCTTTGATTGAGATTGCCTTTATCCGTCACTTCGCCTGCATCGAGTTGAGGTGGCTCAGTCATTAAATAAAGCATAGAGACTGTATTTGAACTTCCAGTAGCATCTTTATTAAAGGTGGTTAAAAATTGGCGGAACCATTGCTGGACTTTAGGGTGTTGCAATATCTCTATTGCAGAATGTTCACTAAGCTTAAGGCCTGCATATTGAGCACACGCTTCTAATTTTGGAAAAATCAAAAAACCAACCGCATTCAGGTTTGAACCAGTAATGCAGACATCTTGAATCAGTAAGTTACCTTGAATGAGTACTTTATTGCGTAGTGTGCCCACATTCACAAAAGTACCCGTATTGAGTTTAAAGTCTTCAGCAATTCGTCCGTCGTACATCAGTCCTTTGGTTGGATCATTGATGTCGACTAAACGAACAGCATCGCCTGTATGGAAAAACCCTTCGTCGTCAAAAATAATGCTTTGCTGGTCTGCCTTTAAGCGCCAATAGCCTTTCATAACATGTTTGCCACGAACGCAAAACTCAAGTTTGTCACCACATGGCACTAGCTTGATTTCGCATCCCGGAGCAGGGTAGCCAATAAAGCCAGCCATCACGCGCGGACCAGTGGTAAATGCACAAGAGGGTGCTGTTTCTGTCATGCCCAATCCGCTCATGATGCGGATTTTTTCTCTGCAATGTTTCTGAGCAATTTTATCGAGTCTGTTCCAGCCCGCTTCTGAAAGCGCTGCACCTGCAAAGAATAAAATTTTAACTTTGGCAAAAAAGCGATCTCTTAATTCTTCATCTTTTTCTAACGCTTCGGTGAGTTCTTCCCAGCCTTTTGGCACATTTAAATAAACGGTTGGAGAAATTTCTTTGAGATTACGAATGGTTTCGTCAAATTTTCCTGCAACGGGTTTGCCATCATCAATGTAAATGGTGCCTCCGTTATAGAGCGCAATGCCGACATTGTGACTGCCGCCAAATGTGTGGTGCCAAGACAGCCAGTCGAGTAGGACAGGCGGCGTTTCTTCAAACTCAGGGAAAGTTTGTAATAACATTTGCTGATTAACACACAACATTAAATGCGTGGTCGGTACAGCTTTAGGCAATTTGGTTGAACCTGATGTAAACAGAAATTTGGCAATCTGGTTTTCATCAAGGGTTTGATAAAACTCTTGTACATTTGAAACTGGCGTATCTAATAGCGACTGAAAAGATGTGCAGATCTGATCGCCTACAATTCCTTTATTGGTCACTACTTCAATATCAGGCGTAATACATGCCTGAATCGCTTTGGCAAAAGCTTGTCCATCACTGGCATAGACCATACCAGGAGTGAGCACTTCAAACACATGTTTGAGTTTGCCAAAGTCTTGGGAAATCAGAGAGTAGGCGGGTGAAATAGCAGAGAAAGGTACACCTGCCAACATGGCACCCATAGACAGCGTTAAATGTTCGAGATCATTACCACTTAAAATAACGAGTGGTCGTTCTTGGCTTAAATTACGGTCATGTAATGCCTGAGCAATGTGCCATGCACGTTGTAAAACTTCTGCATAACTCAGTTTGACCCATTCGCCTTGAGCATTGCGTTTTGCTGCAAAAATATGGTCGGGTTTGGTTTGTGCAAAATGAATTAACCGATCTGTCAGTTTTTGTGGATACGGTTTTAATTGCTCTTTTGGGCTGATATAGAGCGTGTCATCTTTATGGTGATAATGAATATCATGTTGCCCTAATTTTACGAACCGTTCGCGGTCTTGTGATTGAGTGGCATTCATTTGCATTTCTTTCACTCCATGGGAAGCGCATCACTGCGCTTTATTTTTTGCATCATGCAATTTTTATTTAATATGTTGTTTTCCGCATTACCCTGACTAAATCGGGTAATGACGTGATTGGGTTTGAATGGTAATCCAGCGTAGTTCGGTAAATTCAGCAACAGAGACTTTACTACCAAATCGTCCGTAACCACTCGATTTTGTTCCGCCAAATGGCATTTGAGCTTCATCATGTACGGTTGCGCCGTTAATATGACAAATACCCGAATCAATCTGTTTAGCCACTTCTAATGCCTGTGAAATATTTTGGCTAAACACTGCCGAAGACAGACCAAACTCGCTGTCATTTGCCAGTGCTACGCCTTCTTCAATGCTTGAAAAACGTTGAACTGTGCATACTGGTCCAAATGATTCTTCGCGGTAAAGCAGCATGTCAGGTTTAATATTGAGCACGAGTGTTGGTTGCATGGTGGTATCTTCAATATGAATACCTAAAGGTAAATCGGCACCTTTGTTTTGAGCATCTTCCAGCAAATGCTGAATACGGTTTGCAGCACGGCGACTTTCCAAAACACCCAGTACATTGTCTTTTGAAGTTGGATTACCTGCCTGAATAGAGCGGGTTTTCTCAATCAGCTTTTCAATAAACTGGTCGGCAATTTTGTCTTGAACCAAAACACGTTCGGTCGACATACAAATTTGCCCCTGATTAAAGAATGCTCCAAAAGCAACTGCATTTACGGCTTCATTAATGTCAGCTTCATTTAAAACTACGACAGGGGCTTTACCACCCAATTCAAGTAAAACAGGTTTTAAATACTTAGCAGCAGTCTCGGCAATAATTTTTCCGACTTTGGTTGAACCCGTAAAATTAATACGCTTCACAGCTGGATGAGACACTAAACGTTCCACGATTTGTGGTGCATCTTCGGCGGCATGTGTAATCACATTTACCACACCTTCACCTAAACCTGCTTCATGTAACACTTCACCAATTAAACGATGTGTTGCTGGACAAGCTTCAGAGGCTTTTAACACCACTGTGTTACCACAAGCCAAAGGCATAGCAAGCGCACGTGTTGCCAAAATGACAGGGGCGTTCCAAGGTGCAATGCCAACAATCACACCACAAGGAACTCGCACACCCATTGCAAGATTGCCCGGTACATCTGACGGAATTAAGTTTCCGTCAATTTGTGTAGTCATGGCTGCGGCTTCACGTAACATGTTTGCAGCAAGGTGAACGTTAAACCCATACCATGTTGCAGTTGAACCTGTTTCTTGCATTCCAGTTTGAATGAATTGCTCGGTCTTTTGGTCCATTAAATCGGCTGCTTTTAATAAGCGTAAACGACGTTCGGTAGGCGAGAGCTTCGACCATAATTTAAAAGCTTGCTGTGCCGAATCGATTGCACGATCAACATCTTCCAACGTTGCTGCAGCAGCTTTACTTGCCACCGATCCATCAATAGGACTGATACGCTCAAAAGTTGCCTGATTTGATGCATCAACAGATTGACCGTGAATAAGTAACTGTACATTTTGCATGGGTTGTGTCCTTACTTTGCCATTAGAGAATCAAAAGTTAACCAGTACGTTTATAGCTCTGTAAACCCGGTTTAATTGATTTTTCATCTAAAAATTGTTTCAAACCTTCTTGGCGACCATTTTCCTTATCGCGGTGGATACATTGATCGAGTTTGGCATATAAGTAGTCTTCGTTTTGATCCCAGGTGAGTTCACGACAACGCTTAAATCCATTTTTAGCTGTACGAAGAACCACAGGGTTTTTCTCAAGTAGACAGTTTGCAAGCTCAGTCACTTCTGCTTTTAATTGTTCAAGCGGTACACTTTTATTTACAAGGCCCATCGTTTCAGCTTCTTTACCACTAAAGGTTTTACCCGTCATGATGTAATACAAAGATGCTCGATGACCTACGGTATCAGCCATTGCTTTGCTTACAAGGTTGCCCGGTGGGATACCCCAGTTAATTTCAGATAAACCGAAAGTTGCTTCATCTGCTGCAATTGCGAGATCACAAGCTACTAAAGGTGAGAAACCGCCTCCAAAGCACCAGCCGTTGACCATAGCAATGGTTGGTTTTGAATACATACGAAGAAGTTGCCACTGCCAGCGACATGAGTCACGGCGAATACGTTCTTGGAAAATTTCAGGCTGAGTGTCGACTTCACGGAAATATTCTTTCAAATCCATACCCGCTGTCCAAGAGTCACCAGCACCCGTCAAAACTAAAACACGCGCATCTTGATCAAGCTCAAGCGTTTCGAGCACATCAATCATTTCGCGATTGAGTGTTGGACTCATGGCATTTTTCTTTTCCGGACGGTTTAGGGTGACCCATGCAATTCCATCTTCAACTTTAACATCTACTGTTTCCCAGCGGTTTTCATAACTCATCTTCATACTCCTTGAATGATTTTTAGCTGTTATGGGATTTAATCTAATATCAGTTAAACTTACATTCAAGTCTTTTTTATAAAATTTCATAAATATTTTTTAATTCATTGTATTTTAAATATTAATTATTATTTAAATTAATTTAACATAAAAATATGTTGATTTTTTAGTAAGTTTAACTGATATTTTTGGTGTGTTAAACAATAATACACAAAAGGCTAAATGGAACGACTAGTCAATAAAGGACAACACAATGGAAAAAATATTAGGACAGCCTTCAAGGGCAAAAATCACGTTGCTACTGTGCTTTGCCATAGCAATTTTTGAAGGTTTTGATCTTCAATCAATGGGGGTAGCCGCTCCACGAATGCGGGCTGAGTTTATGTTAGACAATGCCCAGATGGCATGGGCATTTAGTGCTGCAATTTTAGGAACACTACCAGGTGCCATATTAGGCGGCAGATTTGCCGATATTGTTGGGCGTAAGAAAATTCTGATTTTTAGTATTTTACTTTTTGGAATTATGTCTTTGCTAACGGCTTATGCTGCTAACTTCAGTTTGCTGTTACTCATTCGTTTTTGTACAGGTTTAGGAATGGGTGGAGCACTCCCGATGATGATTACACTTGCCTCTGAAGCTGTACCTGACCAGCACAAAGGCACCGCAGTGAGTATTATGTATAGCGGCATTCCTTTTGGCGGATTACTCACTTCTGTGGTTGCTATGTCGTTGGCAGGCGATGCAGAGTGGCGTCATATTTTCTATATTGGTGGGATTGCGCCTATTTTACTCATTCCACTGATTATGCGCTTTTTACCTGAGTCAAATGACTATTTACAACGTAAAGTTCAAGCGCAAAAAACGACACCATTTTTGGAAGTTTTATTTGCGAAAGAACGTCGTATGTCGACGATTCAGCTTTGGATAAGTTTTTTCTGTACGCTGGTGGTGCTGTACTTCTTGTTGAACTGGTTGCCATTGCTGATGGGTGCCCAAGGTCTATCAAAACTTCAGGCAAACTATGTGCAGATGGGTTACAACGTTGGCGGAATTTTAGGCTCGGTTCTGATGGGCGTATTGCTTGATAAATTACGTATGAGCTTTGTAATTAAACTAATTTATCTAGGTATTTTATTTTCGCTTTGTTGTTTAGCAATTTCTCCGACCGTGGCTTTACTTGCACTTTCGGCAGTGGGTTGTGGTTTATTTATTGTGGGCGGACAATCGGCATTGTACGGTCTGGCGGCCATGTATTATCCAACCGAAATGCGTGGAACTGGTGTAGGTTCAGCAGTTGCAATTGGCCGTATTGGTTCTTTTGCAGGGCCTTTAATGGCAGGATTTTTACTCTCGCTTGGACAAAGCTCGACCATTGTAATTGGTTCAAGCATTCCAGTGATTTTAATTGCAGCGATCTCTGCATTACTTCTTGTCAAAAAACCTAAACAGCCTGTACATTTAGTACAAAGCTCAGGTGCTCGCTAAGTTTTAACGAAAGTATGGGGGGTAGAGCCTCATACTTTCACTACAGATTTTCTTATGATGATTGAAAGGTTATGGTACGTTCGAATTTAGTTCCAAAAAAAGTAGAAGATGAGCCTAAGTTAAGTTACATGATTGCTCGTGTTGACCGAATTATTAGTAAACATTTAACAGAACATTTAAAAGAGCTTGAAATAACCTTACCGCAATTTACTGCACTTTCTGTTTTAGCTTCAAAAAGTAATGTATCCAATGCTAAGCTCGCTGAGCGTTCTTTTATAAAGCCGCAATCTGCCAACAAAATCTTGCAAGATTTATTAGTCAATGGTTGGATTGAGAAAAAACCAGACCCAACACATGGTCGCCGTATTTTAATTACGCTGACTGAAAGTGGTATTGAAAAGCTAAATAAATGTAATGAAGTGGTTTTAAAAGTCGAAGAAAAAATGCTTGAAGGCATTGATATTAACTTGGCTTATTTAATTCGTAATAACCTCGATATTATGGTGAATAATCTTAAAAACCTTTGATAAAAGGTAGTTTGCAATTTAATTTATTAAACGCAGTAAACATGCTTAAGCACTGATTCACACAGAAAATTTATTTCATTTTACAAATGAACTTGCTAGCATCGAAGTGACGTTTTTGGTGATGTGTGGCAGCGAATGTCTTCAGGACAACAAGTTTTACTAAAACTAAGAAAAATGATTATTTCAGGGGAACTTGAAGGCGGTGTCAGAATTGCCGAGATTCCTACTGCCGAGTTACTTGGTGTTTCAAGGCAGCCTGTTCGTATTGCCTTTCGGTTGCTCGAACAAGAAGGTCTCCTCATTAAAAACCCAACTCGTGGTTATACTGTTCGTGAAATTTCAGAACAACTTGTTCATGATGCGCTTGAAGTGCGTGGTGTGCTCGAAGGGTTGGCTGCGAAAACTTTGGCAGAACAAGGCTTAAGCGAAGAGCAGAAAAAGACGCTGCAACATTGCATTCAAGAAACTGAAAAACTATTTAATGATAAAGACGAGTTTGGCGATGCTGAACTAGAACGTTATCACCATTTTAACGTCATCTTTCATGACACCATTATTGAGGGCGCACAAAACGTTGCCCTCATACAAGCCTTAGCGAAAAACAATCAATTACCAATGGCTTCTGCCCAAGCCATTACCTATGACCAGAACCAAGCTTTGTCAGAATATCGCCGTTTGCACTATGCACATTTGCAGCATTGTTCGATTTTCGATGCGTTGGTACATCGTCAGGCAGGGCGTGCTGAGACTTTAATGCGTGAGCACAGTAGCGTGGTGATTTTGGGTGAAACGCTAAGAAATGTTCTCAGCGCTTAAGGTGAAATGTTCCTTTATTTCTGAATAAAGGAACTCAAGAATTAAAGCTCAATCACAAGATTTTTAGTTTTTGCACGAGAACAGCAGGGCGTAAATTGGTCGTTCAAAGCATGTTCCTCATCGGTCATAAACATATCTCGATGATCAGGAGTGCCTTCTACTACGCGGGTAATACAGGTCCCGCAAATACCTTGTTCACATGAAACTGGGATATCAAAACCATTTGCAATTAATGCCTCAGTAGCAGTTTGCTCTGGTAATACTTCAATTCGACGGCCCGTACCTTTAACTTCAATGGTAAAAGCTTCATCGTTAGATGTATCTACTTTTTGAGCGACAAAATGCTCTTGATGTAACTGTTCGCTGTGCCAGTCAGCTTGTTCGGCTGAGCTCATGACAAACTGCATAAACCCTGTAGGCCCACATACATATAAGTGTCTATTTGGTGAAGCTTGGCCCAAAACCTCTGCCATATTACATTCAGTGTCCGGTTGATCTTGAATATGAAAATGAACTTGGTCACCAAAGTGCTCGGTCAAGTTGCCATAGAAGGCAATCATTTCATGACTACGAACAAAGTAGTGCAATTCGAAAGGTATATTGGCCGACTTAAGTCGATACGCCATCGATAAAATAGGGGTAATACCAATACCACCTGCAAATAAAACTGCCTGTTTTGTCTGAGGGTGAATCTCAAATAAATTACGTGGTTTACCAATCTTTAAATGGTCACCTTCACGATATTCAGTGTGGATGCAACGTGAACCACCGCGTGAATTGGCATCATGTAAAACACCAATGACATAACGATGCTTTTCACTGCAACAATTTGAAAGTGAATATTGGCGGGTGAGACCGTTTTTAAGATGCACATCAATATGTGCACCTGCCTCAAAATTCGGCAGCGCTGTACCATTTGCTGCAACCAATTCAAATGCACGAATAGTCGGGGTGAGCTGATGAATTTTTTGAATAATAACGTCCATGTTCATGCTCCTTTAAATAATCCGAATGTTTGGAAACTTCTGTGTGGACGTTTCAGGAGGTGTTTTATTTTCTTCGGCAAGCAGCCGCTCAATCACCTTACGAGACTGTACACCGCCTGCGTCGATGTTGAGCATGAGTAACTTGCGATGTGGGTTGTTTAAAATATTTTGTTGTTGTTGCTCAAGCATTTCTAAATCTTCAGTAAAGATTTTGCCTTGGCCTTCACGAATTTGATCGGTGAGTTCAGCATTATCTGGCTGGAAGTTACGTGCCATTCCCCAGAAATACCAGTGTGAGGTTTCGGTTTCTGGCGTAATAAAATCGACCACAATTGAGGAAACTTTTTTGTCTTTTGGTGCGTGATAACCACCATGGCCAGCATGCGCGACACCTACTTCAATATGCACATTGCTTGGTGCAAAGAAGTGACAACGTTGCCAACGGTCAACTGGTACATTATCCGCCAAGTGATTACCGCGAAGGGCCATTTGCCAAAATGGGGGTGCGATCACATTTTCCATGTAGCGTTCGGTAATGACATGATCACCATCAACTTTAGTGACTGGTAATGATTCATCAATTTCTTTTTGTCCGATGCTGCTTGAGTGAACATAAGTCTCGTGGGTTAAATCCATCAGGTTATCGACCATCAAGCGATAGTCACATTGAATGTGAAACAGACCTCCGCCATAGCTCCATTCAGGGTGATCTGCCCATTCTAAAGTTGGCAGTTTTGCTTCATCTGCTAAAGCTTTTTCGCCTGGCCATATCCAAATAAAGCCGAACTTTTCAATAACTGCATATGCTTTGTTGCAAGGGAAACCATTTACACGTTGAGCTGGCATTGAGACGGTCTTTCCATCACAGTCCATCACTAGTCCATGATAACCACATACGAGGTTTCCATCTTCGACATAACCCAGTGAAAGTGGGGCACCACGATGCGGACAAAAATCTTCAACGGCTGCAACTTGATTTTCTTTACCACGGTAAAAAACGATTTTTTCACCACAGATGGTGCGACCTAGCGGTTTGTCTTGGATTTCTTCTGGGCGGCAGGCTACATACCAAGCATTTTTAATAAACATTGTGACGACTCCTTATCACTTATTGGATCCAATTTATAATAAATAAAAATATTGGTCAATTGATAAGCAGTATATTTTTTAAAAAATATTGATCTTTATGTGTGGTCATTGTGCATGTGTTTTAATGTTGATGAAGGCTTTTTGTGTTTCTTTTAAATTTTATGGCTGAAATTTTTATTTATCTTAATTTGGATCCATAATGACTGTGGTTAAGCCATTATGGAGAGTGAAAATTTAGAAATTAACAGTGTAGTGAAGCATCATGCGCTGTTCATCTAGACTTTTGCCATGTTTGGTATCGTAATTAATATTTAAGAACAGAAACTTAAGATTTTTAATCCAAGCATTTAGGTCGTATTGAATCAACACATCACTTTCTTGCTCAAAATCATTTTGATTCATGGTTTGAAATGAATCGCCATAAATATATTTATAGGTCACTTTTAGACCCTTGATATAGTCTTTAAAGTCATACGAGGCAACGAAATGATACGACTTTTCATCTGCTTTGGTAAACGCACCTAAGGTCCAGTTCACCATATGGGGGATGGGCATATTGTCGAGTTTTGGAATACCATCTTTGCCAAAGTTTTCTTGGTAGCCAATTCCAGTTGTAAAGTTGCCATGTTTAATGAAATGCATAGCCCCTACAGATGTATTGTCATATTCTCCAAGTTTTGATTTGCCGACATCATCGTGGCGAAACACACGTAATTTTGTAGTGTGCTGCTTTGACCATTGGTAATCAAAGGCAAAGTAACTTTGATTGATGAGATCTGTTAAGTAACCATTATAAAATTTCCAATTATATTGAGGTGTTTTGCCATCCCATTGAAAGAAATAGAGTCCGTCAGATTCATATTTTGAAATGGCAAGTTTGTGGTAGTCCTCCTCATTTTTTGGTGAATAACGGTTAATCAAACCCAGCTCGAAATTTTGTTGCGGTGTCTTATATTTTAATTCCAAGCCTTTATAGTTCACTTGTAATTGATGTGTATCCACTTGTGGAGTAAGTGGTGAATCAGGAGTGATTTCACCTACATTCATGCGAAAGTTTTGATATTCAACTCCAGCACCTAAGCCATATTTAACTTGGTCTTGTGCTTGTTTCTTGGTGTTAGGGTCAAAGGGTATGACCATGTCATTGGTGTGTTGGTCGTTACTTAGGCGATAAGCATATTGGATGCTAGGATTGAGGTGTAGTTGAACCTCATTCAGTTTGGTTGACCAGTCGCCACGATAAATCAAGCCTTGGCTCAAGCTATGAGTATCGGGGCTAGTGCTATTTTTATATTGTCTGTCGAAGTTAAATGTTTTGAGTGTGAGTATATTTTGAAAGTTAACATCTGCTTCACTATGAGCTAAACAGCAGGCAAGGGTTGTCCCTGAGAATAAAATCCCATAAATAAAAATATGCTTCATTTTTAAATCCGTTTAAAAGCGTTTTACTGTTCTAAATCCGACATGGCTGGTGGCAAGGTCGAGTTCCTGTGGATGCCTCGCGGCAGCACGATAACGCGCGCAATAGTTGGTTGCGCATAAATAAGACCCACCTTTAATCGTGTATTGCAAAATCTGTTCGTGACTTTGCCGATATTTCGATGGATCTCCCATATGGTGATCTCGTGGTCCTGTATAGGGTGTTTGCGTCCATTCCCATACATTGCCAATCAAGTCATACAAACCAAAGGGGTTTTTACTAAAACAACCGACAGGGGCAACATCCTTAAAACCATCTTCCTGAATGTTTTTATAAGGAAATTCGCCTTGCCAGAAATTGGCTACAATATGGCCTTCGTGGGTAGGGCCAATATCGGAATTTTGCTGAAAACCTTTGGCTGCATATTCCCACTCAAGCTCAGTCGGTAAGTCATGACCCAGCCAGTTTGCATAAGCGTAGGCATCATTCCATGTCACCATGCGAACAGGTTCATGAGGCGCAGGGTTTTTAGGGTTGTTTAGGCCCCATGGATGTTTCCAATTGGCACCTTTTTCAAATCGCCACCATTGTAGTTCTTCAACTGGATGATCTGGCTGTACAAACATAGCTGCGCCGCCTTGCTTCTCTGCATCGGTGACATAACCCGTTTGTTTAACAAACTCTTGAAATTGAGCGTTGGTGACTTCAGTTGCATCAATTAAAAAAGCGGGAACTGAAGTTGCCTGTAAGTTTAATGGGCGTTCATCTTCATAACCTTGTGTGGTGCCTAAAACAATTTTTCCTTGCGGAAGTTTAACCATGCCTGCTTCTTTATTGTTAGGCCATCCCGAAGGAAGGCCTGAATAGGAAGGACATTTAGCTTTAGTGCCTAGGTCGGGCAAAGGATTTTGTTCTAGTCGAGGTGTAGTTTTTTGGCATGCACAAAGTAAGAGGAAAGATGAAAGCATTATGATTTGTTTCATCTGGTTTTCTCTACTTTTTGTTGTATTGCTCAAAATCCACAACGCCGTTTTCATTGGCATATCTTAAATATTTGTCATTTAAGACTTTGACGATCTCAGGATGGGCTGCATAAACATTATGTTGCTCATTAAAATCTGTTTTTAAATTGTAGAGTTCCCAGCCATGACTCTTAAATTTAGAAGGCGAGTTTTCAACAAGTTTCCATTCATCAGTTTTGGCGTAGCGGCTGCCATGTAATTCTTTGAAGTCATAATAATTAACAGGGCGAATACGGGCTGTATTGTCTTTAAAAGCAGGAATTAGGCTAAAACCAGAGGGTTTAATTTTAGTGCTTGAAGCTGGATAGATTTGATTATTTTGAATACCCGCTAGTTCCATAACGGTTGGGAATATATCTCTGACTGTCGCAAAGTTATTGTTAATTCCACGTTGTTTAGAAATTTGTACAGGCGATTTAACAATAAATGGAACTCGTACTCCGCCTTCTGAAGCGGCTGATTTCCAGTAAGTAAATGGTGTACTGCTGACTTCGGCCCAACGTGGTCCCATGTATAGATATGAGCTAGCGTTACCTATATTTTCATAGCGATTGTCGGCATCACCCATTGGGAAATTATGGTCACCACCTTCAGCGCCGTTATCTGACATAAACACAATCAAAGTGTTGTCATATAAATGATGCTTTTTAAGATATTGAATGACATCACCCACACGGTCGTCTAACTGGGTAACCATGCCCGCATAAACTTCCATTTTACGCGCTTCGTATTTGCGCTCTTGTGATGTCAGTTCATTCCAGCTTTTAGTGCCTAAAGCTTGATTGCCACGTTCGACTGGGTATTCTGCATTTGCAGGAATTAATCCTAGTTGCTTTTGTCTCTCAAAGCGTTGTTTTCGAATTGCATCGTAGCCTTGATCGTATTTACCTTTATATAAGTCTCTGTAATGAGCAGGTGCCTGTATTGGCCAGTGTGGAGCGGTATAGGCTAAGTAAGCAAAAAATGGTTTTTGCGCTTTATTTTTGTCTAAATACTCAAACGCTTTTTGTGTAAAAAAGTCGGTCGAATAGTAGTTATCAGGCAGTGTGACTTTTTGACCATTTTCTGTGTATTGGGTATTACGCGGATAGTTTTTAGGCTGGTCTTTGAAGTGTAAATCGAAGCCATCGAGTAGAGCAAAAGATTGATCAAAACCACGGGCTTTAGGGTTTTGGTCGGGAGCATAGCCTAAGTGCCATTTACCGACCATGAAGGTGTAATAATCTTTTGTCTTTAAAATCTCTGCGAGTGTGTAAGCATTTTGCGTTAAGTGCCCTGAATAGCCATCAATTTTGAGGAGTGCACGCGGGCTATCGGCTCCAACCAATTTTTCTTGTCGTTTTGACGTTTCATACATCGCACCTAAACCTACCAAGTGGTTATCTGCACCTGTCATAAGCTGTGCGCGGGTAGGTGAGCACATTGATGAAGCATGAAAATTAAAAAGCATTTTTCCTTGCTTTAATAGGCTATCAATATGAGGGGTTTTAATTTCGCCGCCATAAGCGCCAATATCTGAAAAGCCAAGATCATCGGCCAAAATAATCATGATATTGGGTGGTTGTTGATTTTTTGGAGGTGCTGCTTGCGTTGTGTAAAACAATTGGCTGGCAAAAAAAAGTCCCAATGTAAGCTGGCTTACTCTTTTGAGTTTCATAACAACAATCCTTTGAAGTTTCTAAATGCATCTTGCATTTCCTAGAAATAAACGGAGCTTTTTTTGACTAAAAAATGCTCTGGAATCGATCATAATAGATTTTTTAATATGGATCCATAAAAATATTAAAGCATTCTAATTTTATGTTTTTAATAATTTTATACTTATATAATTTATGTGTTTATATACTTTCTAATAATCCATTTATAATTTTAGTTGATTTTTTGGATCCAAATATTCAGTATAGAAAAAGAGCAGGATGCTCAAAAAATAAATATTCCTCTAGGTCATTATGGATACGGATGTGCATAACCACCCAATCGCTTATATCAGCAATGTCGTGTGTATGTCTTATCCAAGGGAGATACACAAATGGAAAGAGACGTTCTAAGTGAGATCAATCAAAACAATATGAGCCGCTATCAATGGTTCGTCATTTTGATCTGTATTTGTCTCAATATTATTGATGGCTTTGACGTGATGGTAATGGCATTTACCGCTCCATCCGTGTCAGCAGAATGGTCACTTTCAGGGGCGCAAATTGGCTTATTGCTTAGTTCAGGTCTTTTTGGGATGGCTGCCGGTTCCATTTTTCTTGCACCTTTAGCCGATAAAATCGGTCGCCGTTTACTCATCTTAGTTTGTCTTGTTATTGCAGGTCTGAGTATGTTGGGCTGTGCTTTTGTACAAAGCCACGGCATGTTGGCAGCACTTCGATTTATTACCGGAATTGGGGTGGGAGGCATTCTTGCGAGTAGTAATGTACTGGCAAGTGAGTATGCCAACGCTCGTTGGCGCAGTCTTGCTGTGAGCTTAATGTCTACTGGTTATGGAATTGGTGCGACACTTGGCGGAGTACTATCACTGGCATTGATTGAGCATTTGGGTTGGCGTTCAATCTTTTTAGCAGGTGGCATTACTACCATTGCAATGCTGCTGATCAGCGCATGGTTATTACCTGAATCTTTAGATTACTTACTCGCGAAACGACCAAAACAGGCACTAGAACGAATTAATGCAACTGTAAATCGTATGGGGCTAAACGAATTACCAGTTATGCCGTATTATGAAAAAATCAGCACGCAAAATGGTAGTGAACTGGGCAAGTTGTTTGCTGGACAACTTGGATTTCAAACACTTTGTTTATGGTTTGCATTCTTTTTGGTGATGTTTGGCTTTTACTTTGTGATGAGCTGGACACCAAAAATTCTTATTTCAATGGGGATGTCGCCACACCAAGGTGTAAGTACTGGCATTTTAATTAGTATTGGCGGGATTTTCGGGGCAGCCATTATTGGTTTATTAGCATCACGTATGAAAATTTTCTATGCCTTAAGTCTATTTTTAGGTCTAACCTCGGCATGTGTTTTCCTATTTGTCGCAGTCTCATCTCAAGTCAGTATTGCACTCATGGTTGGGTTATTACTTGGCACACTTATTAATGGCTGTGTAGCAGGTTTATATTCTATTTCACCAACAATTTACGATGCTGAAATTCGTAGTCGTGGCGTGGGCTATGCAATTGGTTTTGGACGAATTGGGGCAATTTTATCGCCAACGGTTGCAGGCATTTTTCTGGATAAAGGTATAGCACCCGCAACACTGTATGCCTATTACGGTGTGGTCTTTATTTTGGCTATTTTCCTGATTTTAAGTTTGGGCAGTGCTTTTTACCGCAGTCAAAAAGAGCAAAACCACTCTCTTAAAACAGCACCTTAATCCATTAAAAATTAAATAGTTGAGATAAAAAATGAAAAAGACACCATTATGGGTGGGGGTATGCTTGTGCCCATTATTTAGTCAAGTCGTGCATGCCGAGTTTATTTCAGACAGTAAAGCTGAGCTGACACTACGTAATTTTTACTTTGACCGAGACTATAAAAAAGACCCATATCCCTATACAGCAGCTAGAGATTGGGCGCAGGGTCTAATTTTTAAAGGACAGTCTGGTTATACTGAAGGTACGGTTGGGTTTGGTGTAGATGTACTGGCAATGGCAGGTTTTAACCTGATGGGAAATCGGGCTGATGACTATGCGCGTAGTGGCTTACTTCCAGTGAATACTGATAACTCACGTGACGATTATTATGGAAAAATAGGCATTACAGGGAAGGCTGAATTTAGAAAAAATGAGCTTTTTGTAGGGGATTTAGTTCCGCAATTACCAACCATATTTTCATCGCCAGCGCGTTTGTTCCCTCAGACTTATCGCGGTATTCGCTTTGTTTCAAATGAAATTCCAAACCTTCAACTCGAAGGGTTTTATGTCGACGAAGTGCGTCAACGTGACTCAATCCGTTATACCGATGTTGGAACAGACAATATCAACCATCGTTTTGACAAAGCGGCAACTACCGATTCTTTTTATACATTAGGTGGAAGCTATCAGTTAAAGGATTACCGTTTACGTGCTTATCATGCTGAACTGAAAGACATTTACCAGCAACAGTTTTTAGGTTTTAACGGCAAACAGCCTTTAAATGACCAGCTTAACTTTTTAAGTGACGTGCGTTTTTTTAATAGTGAAGAAACGGGAAGTAAAAAAATAGGAGAGGTCGATAACCGCCATATTAGTGGCTTATTTGGTTTGAACTATCAAAACCATACAGTTTCTTTGGGCTACATGCAGTCGTTTGGCTCGACTGGTTTGCCATTTTTGTCGGGAACTGAAAGTCCAGTCGTGCTTGATTTTATGAGTTCGGACTATTCAAATAAAGACGAAAAAGTCTATTCGATTCGTTACGAATATGACTTTAAAAATGCGCGGGTAGGTGATGTTTCATTAAACGGACTGCGTTTTATGACTCGCTACGCAAAAGGTGAAGACATTGATTTATTGCAATATGGCGATCAGCGTTTTAAAGAGGAGTCGATGGAACTTGATTTGGGCTATAAAATTCCTGAAGGTAAGTTAAAAGGTTTGGGAATGCGAGCCCGTTTTTCTCACTATCGCAACGATATGCCTACCAATATGACCTTTCATTCGACAAATGAAACACGTTTAAATGTCGATTACACCTTTAAATTTTAATGTTCAATATTTAACTAAATTAAAGACGAGTTAAAACATTGTGAGCAGCAATGTTTTAACTTTAGTTATCAACTGCACAAAATCCCTCTATAATACCGCCAATCTTATTAAAGCCAATTGAGTCGTTCATTAAACACATGGCTTTAATCTCTCATTTTTTTAAGTCAATTTCTTCGCTGTGATTCGGCTTATTTTTCAATATTTAGAATTTTATGTGTCTGTGCTGACACATAAAAATATTTAGGTGCCAGCATGGAAATCAAGGTTAATTATCTCGACAATCTTCGACAGGAAGCTAAGTTCGATGACTTTACGGTAATTGCCGATCAACCAATTCGCTATAAGGGTGACGGTTCGGCACCGGGCCCATTTGACTATTTTTTAGCATCGTCAGCATTGTGTGCAGCGTACTTTGTAAAAGTGTATTGTGCCGCTCGAGATATCCCAACCGATAATATTCGTTTATCGCAAAATAATATTGTTGATCCTGAAAACCGCTATAAGCAAACCTTTAAAATTCAAATTGAATTACCAGCCGATATTTCAGAGAAAGATCGCCAAGGGATTTTACGTTCGATTGACCGTTGTACTGTAAAAAAAGTGATTCAAACGGGTCCTGAATTTATTATTGAAGAAGTTGAAAGCATCGATGCAGATGCACAAGCATTGTTATTGCCAAGCCTAACTTCAGAAAGCCATACTTTTATTCAAGGTAAAGACCTGCCATTAGAAGAAACTATTGCCAATATGTCTGCTATT
This sequence comes from Acinetobacter sp. H1(2024), assembly GCF_046557555.1. Classification (NCBI taxonomy): domain Bacteria; kingdom Pseudomonadati; phylum Pseudomonadota; class Gammaproteobacteria; order Moraxellales; family Moraxellaceae; genus Acinetobacter; species Acinetobacter sp. H1(2024). The sequence goes on along the minus strand of NZ_JBKGFO010000001.1, from coordinate 1,116,172 downwards.
TTGGCAAATTTGGGCATGAAGATTGAAATCGCATCTTGGCGTAATATTGTCCCGAATGTATGGTCGTTACACATTCGTGATGCACAGTCTCCGATGTGTTTTACCAATGGTAAAGGTGCAACTAAAGAAAGTGCTTTAGCGTCTGCATTAGGCGAGTTCATTGAGCGTTTAAACTGTAACTTCTTCTATAACGACCAGTTCTGGGGTGAAGAAATTGCCAATGCTGAATTTGTGCATTATCCAGATGAAAAATGGTTTAAACCAGGCCCAAATGGTGAATTACCTAAAGAAATCCTAGATGAATACTGTCTTGAGATTTACAACCCAGATGATGAGTTACTTGGCACACATTTATATGACACCAACTCAGGTAACGTAGAGCGCGGCATTTGCTCGTTACCTTTTGTACGCCAGTCTGACGGTGAAGTTGTCTATTTCCCATCAAATTTAATTGAAAACTTGTACTTAAGTAATGGTATGAGTGCAGGCAACACTTTAGAAGAAGCCCAAGTTCAATGCTTGTCAGAAATTTTTGAACGTGCTGTTAAACGTGAAATTTTAGAAGGTGAAATTGCACTTCCGGATGTTCCTGAAGACGTATTAGCAAAATACCCAAGTATTGTTGCTGGTATTAAAGGCTTAGAAGAGCAAGGTTTCCCTGTATTAGTTAAAGATGCATCACTAGGCGGTCAGTTCCCTGTAATGTGTGTAACTTTAATGAACCCGCGTACAGGTGGGGTGTTTGCATCTTTCGGTGCACACCCAAGTTTTGAAGTTGCGTTGGAACGTAGTCTGACCGAATTACTTCAAGGTCGTAGTTTTGAAGGCTTAAATGATTTACCACAACCGACTTTCCAAAGTAATGCGGTCACTGAACCAAACAACTTTGTTGAGCACTTTATTGACTCGAGCGGTTTGGTTTCTTGGCGCTTCTTTAGCTCTAAATCTGACTATGACTTTGTTGAATGGGATTTTTCTGGCGAAGGCGAAGAGTCGAATGCAGAAGAAGCTGCAACATTGTTCGGTATTCTCGAAGAGATGGGCAAAGAAGTATATATGGCAGTGTACGAGCACTTAGGTGCGACTGCTTGCCGTATTTTAGTACCGGATTACTCAGAAATTTATCTCGTTGAAGATTTGATTTGGGACAATACCAATAAGGCACTTTCATTCCGTGAAGATATTTTAAATCTGCATCGTTTGGATGATGAGCAGCTTGAGGCATTGGTTGAGCGCTTAGAAGAATGTGAGCTAGACGATTATACTGAAATTACCACACTTATTGGTATTGAGTTTGATGACAATACAGTTTGGGGCCAGCTCACAATTTTAGAGCTGAAATTGCTGATTTATGTTGCTTTACAACAGTTTGACGAAGCAAAAGAGCTTGTAGAAACTTACTTGCAATACAACACCAACACCGTTGAGCGTGGCTTGTTCTATCAGTGCATGAACGTGGTGCTGGAAGTAATGTTAGATGAAGAACTAGAGCTTGAAGACTACCTGACTAACTTCCGTCGTATGTTTGGTGACACACGAATGGACGCGGTATTAGGTTCTGTCGATGGTAGTGTTCGTTTCTATGGTTTAACACCAACAAGCATGAAACTAGAAGGACTTGATCGCCATTTACGTCTGATCGAGAGCTATAAAAAATTGCATGCAGCTCGTGCTAAAGCCGTAGCGATGTAATTTAAAAAAATGAAAGAAAAAAGCCTATTTTTAAATAGGCTTTTTTTATAAAACAAATTTCTATTTTAGGCAGAAGCTTTAGTGATCTCTAAAGATTCTGTCACTGTTTGATCATCTTGCTGCTCACCCAAAGTATGTTTAGCCGGAATATAAGACATTGCGCGTTCTGCAAGAGCTGTAATGGTGAGACTTGGGTTAACGCCTAAATTGGCACCTAACATTGAACCATCTACAACGTATAAGTTTTTATAGTTAAAGACACGGTTTTGTCCATCTACCACGCCACGCTCTGGACTTGAAGCAATTGCGCAACCACCCATACAGTGGGCTGTAAAAGGTACGTTAAACAAAATTTCGGTAATGGTCGTCATTGGGTGACCGTTAAACATTTTTGCGACTTTTTCGGTAAATGCATTGGCCTGCGGAATATACACGGGTAGCTTTTTACCTTCGCTCGATAACACCTTACCAAAAGGCCAGAACCAATTACGTTTCAAGCGCATGTTGATGGAGGCATCTGCTGTTTGCATCACCAAGAAAATTAAAGTCTGACGTGCAAAACTGACAGGATTACTCATGCGAAGGAAAATAAATGGATGGCAAATAAGTGCCCATAACCAAAAGAAAATACGCGTCCAACCCGGTTTGCCTTTAGCCATGTAAGTACACATAAGGCCCATGGCATCTGAGCCAGTTTGATAACGAGTCGCTTCAATGTGGGTGTCATGGTCAATGTAAATACTTGAACCAATGGCAACACCTTTACTCATGTCGACATCTTTACCAAAAAATCGAACCCCTAAAATCGACTCGGCATTGGTACGTACTCGGTTGCCTAAATCATCAGAAATATTTGGCAGAGAACCAGACTGTTTTAAACGGAACAACATCTCTTGCGTACCTAAAGAAGATGCCGAGAAAATCACATTACGAACTCGCCATGTACGACGCTGTTTGTTAAACCATGAGCTTGAACATTCAGTCGTAACTTCATAGCCATCGCTGCCATCGGCTTTACCATTGAGTGGTTTCACATCAATGACTTTGGTTTCTTCGTAAACCTTGGCACCATTTTTTTCGGCAAAGTACAAATAGTTTTTATCTAAGGTATTTTTTGCGTTGTGTTTGCAGCCTGTCATACAGCCGCCACATGCGGTACAGGTTCCGCGGTCTGGACCTTCGCCGTTAAAGTACGGGTCAGGGTAGGTTTTACCACCTTGTTCACCTTCGGGTGGAAAGAAAGTTGCAACGCGCGTCGGCTTAAACGTATGCCCAACACCAACTGCATCGCCCATTTTTTTAAGCATGTGGTCTGCAGGACCGAAAATTTTATTATCAGTCACCCCAAGCATACGTTCCGCTTCAGCATAGTGCTGTGGCATTTCATTTTTCCAGTCCGCAGCATCCGCCCATGTGCCTTCATCCCAAATATGTTCAGGTGGAACCAGTAGGGTATTGGCATAGGTAATTGAGCCACCACCTACGGCGTTCCCGCAAATAATGGTGACATGGCGAAAAAAACGCATGTTGAAATAACCGAAAAGTTTCATGCCCGGGCGCCAAATCCAGCGGCGGGTATTCCAGTTATTTTTAGCAAAATCTTTAGCTTCCCAGCGTCGCCCCATTTCCATTACAGCAACAGAGTAGCCCTTTTCGGTTAGACGGCAAGCGGAAACACTACCACCAAAGCCTGAACCAATAATGAGGTAATCATAGTCATAATTGTTTGTTGTCATGCCGAGGACTCCTCTCTGGCGATATTTTTATATTGACTGTGTATGTTTATCAATGAATTGCCCAATGCGCTCAATCGAGTCATTAGATTCATTTAGTATACCCGCGTGGAATTGAAAAACATGTCCGACTCGGTCATAAACCTTCAAATTCGTCGGAATACCATACTTTTCGGTTTGTTTAGCGAGCCGTTTTGCATCGTCTAATAAGACTTCTTCGGTACCGACATGAATCAAAATAGGCGGTAATCCAGTTAAGTCAGCATAGAGTGGGGAACAGGTTGGATCAGTTACCGATTTTTGTCCGCAATAGTTTTTTGCACACCAAGTTAACCAATCTTCTGACAACATCGCATCTTGAGCAGCATGAGTTTTCATCGTGCTTCCAGAGAGGCTTAAGTCAACCCAAGGTGAAAGTAAAACTAATGCTGCTGGTAATGGTAACCCTGCGTCCCGTATCGCAATTGCAGTACTTAAACTCAGTCCGCCGCCAGCAGAATCACCCGCAATTACGAGTTTTTCCGGGTCTTTTCCTTGGGCAAGTAGAGCTTTATAGACAGCAACGACATCTTCAATAGCCGCAGGGCTTGGGTGCTCTGGGGCTAGGCGATATTCAGGTAACCAGACTTGTGCTTGAGCTGCATGTCCAATTTGAGCAGCAAGCTTAGTGTGACTTTTTGAGCTACCCACCACATAGCCTCCGCCATGTAAATACAAGATGCCGAGTCCTGATTGAGTCGTTTTGGGCTGAATATGGACTGTCGGTACTTGAGCAATTGTTTGCTTTTTTGTTTGATAGCCACGTGGCCCAAGCACAATTGCACTGGCTGCATCGCTACAAAAACGTTGTAGCTTTAGTGGGATTTTAGGGGATAAAGCTGGACGTAGCGTGGTACGAATAGTCCATGCAAGAAGCTGCTTCATAATAAGGACTCATACTAAGCCTAATGTCAGTCAGCATCTCTTAAAATGAAGAGTATGCTGACCACTATTTTTATTTTGCTGATTTGTTGAGTAGGCGAGTTTGCAAGGCAGTCGCAGTTGCAAAAATCTTTTGGTAACCCTGCGGAAGAATACGTTGAATCACATCAACCGCTTTCGCATCGGCTCCGATCAGTAAGCGGCGACGGTCTTTACGAACAGCTTCTAAAATTTGTTGAGCGGCATCGTCAGCAGGGGTGCGAAGTAATTTATCGAAAGCATCCTGACTTTTTAGAGGGTCCATTCCTAAAGACTGGACACTATTATTCATGCGGGCAGCTTTGGCAATATTGGTACGAATTCCACCCGGATGCACACAAGTCGCGCTCACACCAGCATTTTGCATATCAAGTTCTTGACGTAGAGACTCTGTAAAGCCACGTACGGCAAATTTACTGGCGTTATAAGCACTTTGTGTTGGTTGAGCTGTTAAGCCAAACATACTAGAAATATTAATAATATGCCCATCACCACTTTGCTTTAAGTAAGGCAAAAACTCTTTGGTGCCATAAATCACGCCCCAAAAATTAATACCAATCAGCCATTCAAGATCTTCATAGCTCACACCTTCAGCCGTACTCCCTATTGCGACACCAGCATTATTAAAAATCAGGTTAACTTGGCCATGCTCATCTACCACTGCCTTTGTCCAAGTTGCAACCTCATCACGTTTAGCCACATCAACTTTTTGAGTGGTGACGTTGACAGAATAGGGTGCTAATAGCTCGACTGTTTTGGCTAACCCGGCTTCACTAATATCAGAAAGTGCCAGATGGCAACCTTGTTTTGCGAGTGCTATAGCAAGTGCTTGTCCAATACCAGAGCCAGCACCTGTCACAGCTGCGACTTTATTTTTAAAAGACTTCATAAAATTCTCCGTTTATTTTTCTCATTTCCTATGGTGAAGCTTGTTTAAGAAATAGCCGACACCTGAGTATAGTTTTCAACATCGAAGCGACGAGTCCGCTGTCGATATTCAAGAGTAAAACCTGGCCAGTTATTGGTATTTTTGCCATCAGCAGTTTGATACCAACTGGTACAACCTTGTGCCCAGACCGTTTTTTTCATTTTTTCTTGAATGCTTTGATTAAACTCATGTTGAACCTCTGCACGAACATTGGTGAACAGAAGTTTGTTTTGTAGGTTTGTTTGAATGGCATCTAAAATATAATTTACTTGGCTTTCAATCATATACACAATTGAGTTGTGCCCAAGATTGGTATTTGGACCATAGAGCATAAAGAAGTTTGGAAAGCCGCTTACAGTTAAACCGAGATAAGCTTCTGCACCATCTTTCCAAGTATCTTTTAAGGTGCGACCATTAAGACCTTTGATCTGCATGGGTGCCATAAATTCTGTTGCGGCAAAGCCCGTACCATAAATAATGGTGTCTACTTCACGCAGATTTCCTTCCGTATCTAAAATGCCGTTTTCGGTAATTTCTTGAATGCCATTATTAATCACATCGACATGAGGCTGAGTCAGCGTTTCATACCAATGGTTAGAAATTAAAATACGTTTACAGCCAATTGGGTAATCCGGCATTAAGCGATGGCGCAACTTTCCATCTTTAACGACTTTACGAATGTGGCGCTGGAATAAATATTCCACCAAAGGCATTTCATTGAGTGAAGTTGTAAAAGCAAGTAGGCGAATTTCATGATGACCATATTGCAAAGCACGGTCTAGACTTTGCAAAATCGGCAGTTTACGGAAAGCTTTTTTCTCTAAAGGTTGGTAAACCCGATCTGGTTTAGGAATAACATACGGTGCCGAGCGTTGATAAATGTCTAGATGTGCTACCTGTTTGGCAATTTCAGGTACGAACTGAATTGCGCTTGCACCTGTACCAATCACTGCAACACGTTTGCCAGTTAAGTCATACTCATGATCCCAACGCGCTGAGTGAAATGCCTTACCTTTAAAGTTTTCAATCCCTTTAAGTTTTGGATAAGCAGGGCGGTTGAGTTGCCCTACCGCGCCCACTAAGAATTCAGCTTCAAACTGTTCGCCAGTCATGCTTTGAATGTGCCATACACCTTGTAGGGCATCAAATTCGGCACTGGCTATTTCAGTATTAAATTGAACATGTGGACGAATGTCATATTTTTCCGCACAATGGCGTAAATATTGATAAATCTCTTGAGAGGTTCCGTAGCGATTTTTCCAGCCAAGTTCTTGCTCAAAAGAAAAAGAATACAGATGAGAAGGCACATCACATGCAGCGCCCGGATACGTATTGTCACGCCAGACACCGCCGACATCGGCAGCTTTTTCAAAGAGAGTAAATTGTTCAAAACCTGCTTGTTTGAGACGAATGGCAAGTCCTAGGCCACCAAAGCCAGTGCCAATAATGGCGATGCGTACATTTTTATTTGAATTAGTAGACGAATTAAACATGGCTGCTCTAAATCCTTAAAAACAGTGAGCGAAAAATCGCAATTTCCTGTATGCAGAATAGACGTTTATTAACTTGATTTAGAGGATGGATGAGGACAAAATATTGTGATTCGAGGACATTCTGAGCAATACAGTGAAGTATACATGGGCTTTTGAACGCAGTGTACATAGTGTTCGGTTAATGGCTGATTTTGCGGTGGAATCAGGCATTTCTTATCAGACGATTTTAAAAGGCACTGGGCTTAGCCAACAACAATTACTCGACCCAAATATGGTGGTGACAGGCCATCAGGAATTACAGCTCATTCAAAACTTGGTTGAGCAACTAGGAGACAGACCGACACTAGGCTTAGAAGTAGGCACACGCTATCATTTCACCACATTTGGGCCATTAGGTATGGCTCTGATGAGTAGTGCTAGCATTCGTGAAGCACTAGATTTGGCTTTAACCTATTTTACTTTAACTTTTGCTTTTACCCGCTTTGATGTGTTGGATACACCGCAAGGAATCCGTATCGAAATTGATGAGCAAGATATTCCATCTTCAGTACGTCAATTCATTATTGAACGAGATGCCGCTGCGCTCATTACGGTACAGCGAGATTTGGTGCAGGATAACTTTTGCCAGTATTTGGCTTTTTCTTTCCAACTCAAAGGTGATGTTCAGCCTTATCAAGACTTATTTGGCGTAATACCAGCATTTGGCTCAGCTAAAAGTTTTGTAATTCTTGATCCACAAAAAGTCGATCAAAAGCTACTTATGGCAAATGATTTGGTGCTACATACAGCCGAAGAACAGTGCCGTCAAATATTGGAGAAACGCCAATCACAAAATAAATTTACAACTTTGGTGCAACAGCAACTTATGAATGTGAGAGGGGAAATGCCTTCTATGGAAATAGTCGCTGACCGATTGCATTTAAATGTTCGTACTTTACGCCGTCATTTGGCATTAGAGGAAATGACTTTTATTCAGATACGTGAAGAAGTAAGGCAAGTTCTAGCAGAGCAGTATTTGGCATTACCGAAAACTTCGGTTGAACAGATTGCTGAGTGGCTAGGCTATGCAGAACCTGCCAGTTTTATTCATGCTTATAAAAGATGGCATGGGAAAACACCTCATGCCATGCGGTTAAACAACCAATAAAAATATCTTTATTTCTTCAAACGTAGATGCAGTAAGCGTGTTGCAGATGTATGGCGTATATTGTCTACACGATTATAAAAATAACGTTCAGTAATAGCTTCACCAGATAGGTCTTCTACGACTTCAAAACCCATTTTTTCAACGGCCTGATGCAAATCTGAGGGTTTAAATTGGCCTAATAAAGGTTCTTTCAGTAAATGGGTAAACTGTGCAACGCCCATACTTCCAAGTCGCTCAATACCCTTTAATTCCTGAAAATCAGTTGAATAATCGAGTACTAGTTCACTACCGTTTGTAGCAAATTCGGCAATACTTTTTAAAGTTTGCAGGGTTGTTTGCGGGTTTAAATAATGAGTTGTGCCTAACCATGAAAAAAATGCAGGAGCACATGAATTATAGACACTTCTAGTCAGAGCTTCTGAAATAGATTCTTTTTCAAAGTTAATGGCAACAAATTCAATCGTGGAGGGGAGTTTGCCTAGCTTTTTGAGCTTGGCTTGTTTAGTCGCTTGAGTATCTGGATGATCGACTTCAAAAATTTTTAACGTTGGATAATGCTGTGACTCACGTAGTATAAAAGAGTCTAGACCCGCCCCAACCAAAACATATTGCTCAATATTGTGTTGAACTGCCTGATGCAGTAAATCTTCGGCATAACGGGAACGTCCGACCACTTGCCCAGTAAGTAAACCTAAAGTACGATTTAAAACCGAAGAATTCATCACTTTAACAATCAGCGGGTTAGAGAGCAGTTTTTTCCAGCCTTTACTGGTTAGTTCAAAAGCATAAGGATCTGAAAATACAGGGTTCGTCGTATTTTTAAAGTGATTTGCGCGTAAGGCTGCAGCAGCTTCGGCAGTACGGCTTGATTGACCTTCTTTCATCTTTAACCTGTTCTTTTATTTCTTGAAGATTCAATGAAGAAAGCAGTGTATTTTATAAAAAACAAAAATACACTGCTCATTCCTAACAACGGATTTGGTCAAAATTACAAGTTAATGTGTTTTTGACGTTTGATATGTGACTTCATAATCTTTTAAATCTAGATTTTTCAAACGTTGTTTTAGCTTTTTCAATGACCATGGCCATGCAGCAAAGTTGCGACCGTTGGCATCAAGGTAATAACTCTTACATCCGCCGCTATTAAATACCGTTGTTTGTAAGTGCTTTTGCACCAAGTCGTTGTGCTTTTTAATTACATCTGACTTAACGTTTAACTTGCTAATTCCTTTATTTTTAATTTTCAATAAGCCATCTACGATATAGTCGAGTTGTGATTCTGCCAAACCAATAAAAGAGTCATAAACCAGTACGTTAGGCCCTAAAATTAAAAATGCATTTGGTACATTTTCAATGTTGGTTCCTAAGTAAGCTTCTGGTGAAGTGTTTTTCCATAAATCATTTAAACGTTGTCCTTTTTCATTAAACACACGTTTACCGATTGGTGGGTGAGATACTTCAAAGCCTGTACCCCAAATAATCACATCAACTTCGTGGCGTTCACCATTTGCAGCAATAACAGTATTGCCTTCAACTTTTACTAAACCATGAGGAATTAGAGTCGTGTTTGGTGCTTGTAGTGCAGGGTAGTAGTTATTGGCAAATAAAATACGTTTACAGCCAATATCAAAATTAGGCGTTACGTTTTTGCGTAATTCAGGGTCTGTAATTTGAAGTTTAAGTAATTGCTTGCCGAGTACATTGACTGGTTTTAGAGCAAGTGGGTTACGTAAACCAAAGTTAATTGCATTTAGCGTTAGCGCTACACTTTTACGCCAGCTCGCTTGAATAGATGGATATTTTGCAATGACGGATTTACTCAACTCGCCCAAGTCAGTATCTGGTTTTGGCAGCACCCAAGGAGCTGTACGTTGGAACACAAATAGCTCTTTTGCTTTGGGTTGAATTTGTGGCACAAATTGGATGGCAGATGCACCCGTACCAATCACGGCAATACGTTTACCAGTTAAGTCATAATCATGATTCCATTTCGCTGAATGGAACATTTCACCTGTAAATGTTTCTAAGCCTTCAAGACGTGGAATTTGAGCTTCGGTAATTGGACCTGTGGCAAAAATAACGGTTTTAGATAAATATTGGCCAGTAGTGGTATCAAGTACCCATACATGACGTGAGTCATCCCACGCTGCGTTAAGCAACTCGTTGTTAAACTCGATTTTAGATGTAACATTAAATTCGTTACTTACGTCTTCCAAGTAACTTAAGATTTCTGGTTGGCGTGCAAATAAATGGCTCCATTTTGCACTTGGGGCAAACGAGTAAGAATACAGAGCTGAAGGTACATCACAGCCACAACCTGGGTAGGTATTTTCACGCCAAGTACCACCTACACGTCCTGCTTTTTCAATAATTTTGTAGTTGGTATAGCCAACTTGGTCGAGACGAATCGCTGTTGCAATACCTGAAATGCCAGCGCCCACAATAAAAGTATCGAAAATATGCTGAGGTGAATTGACAGCTTTTTTTGCTGATGCATTTGTTTTCATTTGAGCAGTCATATGTGTACTACCTATAAATTTCTTATTTAAATAATTTGTAAGACGTACCAAGGAACTTGGTATACAAGCTTGGAGATGCACGTTTCATGAGCCAGAATAACTTCGCGTCAATTTGAGGAATGGTATACAACTCATCCTGATCAAGACGGTTAAGAGTGAGTTTGGCGACGTCATCACTTGTAGTGAGTGCATAGTTCATAAGTGCATGGTCTGCAAGCTTCGAATAACGACCCGGAATACGACCATTTTTAATGATATTGGTAGGAACCAAAGTCGGGCAGAGTACATTGACTTTAATATTAAACTTACGCAGTTCGGCCGAAAGTGTTTCAGATAGCGCACGTACACCCGCTTTAGTTACGTTATACGCGGTCATTTCTGGAGCAGCAGTGTAAGAAGCCGCCGAAGCCACATTAATAATCGCGCCGTAACCTAACTTTTTGAACTTTGGTACAAAAGCATGACAACCATGAATAACACCCCAAAGGTTAATATTCATGACCCAGTTCCAGTCTTCTAGACTGAGTTCGTCAAACTTGCCACCCAAACCCACTCCTGCATTATTAATGACAAGAGTTACAGGGTGCCCAAGTAAAATTTCAGCAGTTTCAGCTAAATGATTTACTTGTTCTGCATTACCCACATCACAACGCATAGCAAAAGCTTTTGCGCCTTCTTGTTCAAGAAGCTTTACGGTTTCTTCTGCGGCTTCTAAATTAATATCTGCACACACTACGCTACCACCACGTTTTGCCAGTTCAATTGCAAAACTCCGACCAATTCCGCTACCTGCACCCGTCACGACGGCATAAGCTTTTTGGCTTGGTTTAACTCTCTTTTTGCCAAATAAAATCATGATTCATCCCGAAATAGATTTAAGGAAAACCAGCCATTGAGTAGTGACTGGTTACAAGCCAATTAAGACATGCGTACAGGAGGGGTAAATTCCTTCACAAAGTAAGGTGCAATTGCACCGCCTTCGCTTAGTAATTTGTTTTTGTAATATTCTAGATATTCAGTCGTATCATGATCATTTGGATGAAAGTCTGGGCGTAAGTAGTCAAGAATTTGACCAATGGTGCTACCAAATACGCCATCTTTTGGACCAAAAATAAGCCCTACACCTCGGCGCGCGTCTTTCCAGAACTTTCTAGTTAACATTTCCTGTGGCTTTCTTAAAACAGGAATAAACAAGGTAGTAGCAGGAATTAGACCTAAAATAGTGAACAAAGCTAAGAAGAAACCAGAAGCTCGTAGTGGGTAGCTACCATTGAGTAATTGATAAACATCGTAGGCAATATCTTTATGCTCGGATTCTTCAAGCATATGCCACATCCATAACGCACGGCTTTTCGCATCGTCCGAATAGTAAAAGTTCTTCTCGTGCTTCATCATGTATTCAGCAAGTACAGCCGTAAAATGCTCAATACCAGCCATCATCGATAATTTCAGTGGTTGCGGGAATTTTAAAAACACATATTTGAAGAAGTTCTCGCCCAAGAAACGATATAAATCGACAGGGTACTCAACATCTTTAAGCGCATCGTTATATTCATTGTGCAATTTTGAATGGATGGCTTCTTGACCAATGAGGGAGGTAACGCGTTGCTTTAACACGGGGTCTTGAATAAATTCGCGGTGGTGACGAGCAGTTTCAATCACCAAATCTTCACCATAGGTTAGAAATACTGAAAGCGTAGCAAAAAAAATCGTCGCAAATTGATTGTCCATATAGAATCTGACATCAATTTCCTTTCCATCAAAACCAATATTTAAATGACGGATTGGGATAGATTTTTTACTGGCAAAATCTGGTAACTCGATTTCACGGTAAAATTTAATTTTGTTTAGTGATTTTTTAACTGTGGTCGAGATCATGGCGACACCTTCAGATCAATCAGTGATAGTGCGATATTGCTGAAAACCAAAAAGCTTTGATTTCCAACAGGGCACTGTAAATTCCATTTTCAAAAAGCAGTTTTCTCTGCTTACTGAGTACGGTGATGTTGCTCCGTTATTTGTTTGATTATTTGACTGAATAACGGAAAAAGAGGCGAATTTGATAAAATGAATCAACCTCTTTTTAGATTTTTTCATGTTAATCTGAGTTTATGTTCGGATTCAATTCGGGTAACTTTTCAATTTATTTAAGCTCAAATCTAATGTATAAATAAAATAAAAAATTAGTTTACAATTTTATTAATACATTGATTTTTATTTTAATATTTTATTTTCCTTTAAAAGTGATTTCCTAATAATAAAAGAACTCATAACTATGTTTTGCCATACCTCTAAAGAAATTGTGTCATGAAGTTTGACAAGTATTCGGATTTTGTTTTTTTATTAGGGTAGGGCTAAATTACATGCTAACCTGAGCTTATGTTCGGATTATTTATAAGAAAATATGTCTACGCGAAAACCCCGTCAGGCACGAGCCAAAGTCACTGTTGATACTATTATTGAAGCAGGTTTTATTGCCGTAGCATTGCATGGACCAAGTGGTACCACTACACGTCATATTGCAGAAATTGCAGGGGTGAGTGTTGGGTCACTTTATGAGTATTTTAAAAATAAAGAAGAAATCTATGATGCGATGAATCATTACTTTGTGAGTGAAATTCTCGACATGATTAAAGAGTTAACTCCTACAATTCTAGAGTTGGAGTTAGAGCCTGTTATCGAAATGATCTTTTATACATTTAGTGATTTATTAAAGAAAAATAATGACCGTTACTTAACCGTTTTACGTTATGCAGGTGAGTTGCAATACGACAAATATATTCCAAAAATTGAACAGGCTTTAATGGAAGTCATCATGAAATATATGATGCATAATCCTAAATATTTAAAAATTAATAACTTACCTGTCATTACTTACATTTGTATAAATAGTGGTATTTTTAACGTAGCAAGGCATCTTATTTTACCTAACCCATTTATTAGTTTTGATGAAATGGTGCAAGGGTTAACAACTATGATTATGAGCTATATCAATACAGAAATGGCACGCTCGGAAGACCATTCATAGTTTTTAATTTTTAATATATAAAAAAACACCTGCATATATCTATGCAGGTGTTTTGTTGATTATGGCATGGTTGGAACTTCTTCCGGACGCATATCAAAAATCAGAATTTCAGCATTATCACCATTAGTAAATGATAACTTGCCTCCATCACGAATTCGCGCAGCATCACCTGTGGTAAAGGTTTGACCGTTTACATCAATACGGCCTTTTGCCACATGTAGGTAAACATAGCGTCCTTCTGGAATTGCAAATTCTGCTGTTTCTTCGCCGTCAAAAAGACCTGAATAAATATTAATGTCTTGTTTGATCGACAAAGTTTTTTCGCCACCTGTTGGTGAAATCATCAAATGCAATTTACCGCGTTTGTCTTCCTCGGAAATATGCAATTGTTGATAGCCCGGTGTGGTGTTCACTTCGTTTGGAACAACCCAAATTTGCAAGAAGTGCACGTTTTCTTGTGCAGAGTGGTTAAATTCACTATGAGCAACACCACGACCTGCGCTCATTAATTGAATATCACCAGGCACAATCACCGAACCTGTACCCATTGAATCTTTATGTTCTAACGCACCTTCAAGCACATAAGAAATAATTTCCATATTGCGGTGAGGGTGAGTACCAAAACCTTTCGATGGAGCAACAGTATCATCATTAATCACAAGCAAATCTGAAAAGCCTACTTGTTTCGGGTCCCAATAATTTGCAAATGAAAACGTGTGTTTTGACCGTAACCAGCCATGATGTGCTGCACCACGCTCATGAGATAAACGCATATCAAACATGATTTATTATCCTCATTCAATTTTTTTCTCTGAATGCAGTTTATCGTTTTTATTTATGCAATGAAGCTCTAAAAACAGAAAGCTTGGTGTGATTTTTGGAACGCTGAAGTATTAAAATGATATACTATAAAAAATAGGCATAATGTTTCATTTATTATCTTTTTAAGCCATCTTTTTATCATTTTAGGACAAGTGTCCTTTATTTAAATCTTTATGAATAATATTAGCTTATATAAGTCGTTTAAAATAATCAAAAAATATTTAAATTGGCAAAAAGTTTCAATGTTGGTTGGCTTTTTTTGTCCTTGTTCGAGTAATGCATCAAGCGCACTATTTAACCTGATTTGGTGAATTTAACCTCGCTTAAGTTCATAAAACATGGCAAGGCAGATGTTTTCGAGCAAATTTTTGTTCTAGAGCAGTTAAAGATTGCAAGAAATAATTTAAAGACAACTTTACCTGTTTGATTCGACGCTGCCTTGTATTTAACAAATTTTATAGGGTGTCAAAAAATGGTCGCTCAAGCTATCCGAAATATTATTTCTCCTAAATCAGTTATGGCTCAGTATCAAAAGATAGATTTTTCAAATAAAGGATCTATCCCAATCCGCCATCTAAATATCGGATTTGATGGCAAAGAAATTGATATCGAGTTTTACGTCAACAATCAGTTTGCAACTTTGTTCTTTGCAACGCTTTCGGTTTTTTTGACTTATGGTGAAGATCTTGTCATCGAAACTGCTCGCCACCACCGTGAATTTATTCAAGACCCAGTTTTAAAACAGCGTGTTACTTCACTTATTGGTCAAGAGGCCATCCATTCAAAATTGCATAATGAATTCAATGATGCAATCAAAGAGCTGGAATATCCGGTCGATTTATATCGTTTCTTAGGTGAAAACTTCTTTAAATATGTGTTTTTAAAATTCCCACAGCCATTAAAGCTTTCACTTATGGCAGGCATTGAGCACTTTACGGCAGTTCTCGCTGAATACATGATGAAGCATGAAAAGAACTTTTATTATACCGACGATGCGAAAAGCCGAGCATTATGGATGTGGCATATGCTTGAAGAGTCTGAGCACAAAGATATTGCTTATGATGTCTATCAGGTTTTAAACGGTAACTATCCATTGCGTGCAACCGGTTTTCTAATGGCTTTCATTACCATTTTAGGGCTTATTCCAACGGCAACATTATTTGTGCCTGTACTGCGTAAGCCACAAGAAATGCTGACCAGAAAATTCTGGAAAGATGCACGTCGTGGCGTCAACTTAATTTTTAGTCCAAAAGATGGCGTATTCGGTAGCACCGTTGGCCAGATTCTGGATTATTTACGTCCAAGCTTTCATCCAAATGATCATGACACAACTCAATACCTTGAGTACTACAAAAAGAAATTACTTAACGAGGGCGGTGCAATTGCACCTTACTTTGTGAAGGAATTTACTCCACCAGTTCGTGCAGTTTCATAAGGCTGTTGGTCACGGCAGTAATACCCAAATTACTGTCGTCTCCCTAAAATTTTTTAGGATTTACTATGATTCTATTTGGTAAGAAAGACCAGCCTAGCAGAAACGCATATGCTGTTGTGACAGGGGCAGGTAGTGGAATTGGCCGTAGCTTTGCACTTGAATTGGCAAAACGCGGTGGCAACGTGGTATGTGCAGATATTAATTTAGAAGCTGCAGAAGAAACCGTAAAGTTAGTTGAACAGCTTGGACAAAAAGCTTTTGCAGTCAAGTGCGATGTTGGACAAGCAGAACAAGTACAGGTTTTGGCTGATCAAGCAGAGCAATTATTAGAGCATCCGGTAACACTGATTATTAATAATGCTGGCGTAGGTCTAGGCGGCAAATTTGATGAAATGAGTTTGGAAGACTGGAAGTGGTGTATGCACGTAAACCTATGGGGTGTTATTCATGGTTGTCATGCATTTGTGCCAAAGCTCAAAAAATTAGGTTATGGCGCAATTATTAATGTCGCTTCTGCCGCGTCTTATACTGCAGCACCAGAAATGAGTGTCTATAACGTAACGAAAGCGGGTGTATTGGCATTATCAGAAACCCTTTCAGCTGAGCTTCGCAAATTCAATATTAAAGTGAATGTGCTGTGCCCGACTTTGGTTCCGACCAATATCATTAAAAATGGTCGTATTCCAGGGCGCTATTCAAAACTAGCTGATCATGCACTCATGAATTATGCCATGACCACCAGTGATGCAGTTGCAACGTTAACATTGAACCGATTAGATCGAGGGCAGCTCTATACCACGCCACAGATCGACGCCAAATTATTCTGGCTTATGAAAAGAACGTCTCCAACGCTATATGCAAAGTTCCTTGGGCTTTCGTATCAGTTATTTAAATAAAATTTTGTATAGGCAGAAAAATTATGGTCACTAAACCTAGAACAAATACACGCACACGTAAAACCCAAGAAGTTGCACATGTTTATGACACTTTTATTGTCGGTGCAGGTATTTCTGGTTTAGCTGCAGCAATTAAGCTAAACGAAGCAGGCTTAACCAATTTTAAAATTATTGAGAAAGCGGGCCGCGTCGGTGGTACTTGGCGTGAAAACACGTATCCGGGTTGTGGTTGTGATGTTCCATCATCGCTTTATTCTTACTCCTTTGCGCCAAGTGCAAAATGGAGTCACTTATTTGCACGCCAACCGGAAATCTTAAGTTACTTAGAAGATGTAAGCCGTGAGTTTGATATTGAATCCTTAATTGAATTTAATACTGAACTATTAAAAGCAGAATGGGATAGCCTAGAAAATGTCTGGAAACTCGAGACAAGCTCTGGTTTATATATCGCTAAAACAGTCCTATTTGCTACTGGTCCAATTACTGAGGCTCAGATACCACGCCTTGAGGGTTTAGATACTTTTACTGGTGAAATGTTCCATTCAGCGAAATGGAACCATGATTATGACTTAACTGGTAAACGCATTGCCGTGATTGGTACTGGTGCATCTGCCATCCAGTTTGTGCCACAGATTCAACCTAAAGCAAAAGAGCTATTTGTGTTCCAACGTACAGCACCTTGGGTACTGCCAAAACCAGATACCGACTTGGGTGAGTTGAGTAAATCAATTATTGCGAAATATCCAAAAATTCAAGCCACTTGGCGACAGACTGTGGCGGGTACTTTAAATGTCATTAATTTTGGCTTACGCAATCCAAAAGCTTTAAAGCCTGTCAATTTTGCTGCGAAACAACTATTAAAGTTGCAAATTAAAGATCCGGTTCTACGTCAAAACGTAACACCTAATTTTGATATTGGCTGTAAACGTATTTTATTTGCCAATAACTACTATCCAGCGTTACAGGCATCTAACACTACACTTATTCCACATGGTCTGGTTAAAGTTGAAGGCAATACTGTTATTGCTGCCAATGGTGAACGTCACGAAGTTGATGTGATTATTTGGGGCACGGGTTTTGAAGTGTCTCATCCACCAATTGGTAAACGTGTACACAATGAGCAAGGACAATGTTTGGCTGATCTTTGGAAAGACTCTTCACCAGAAGCTTACTTAGGTACCAATATTGAAAATGTGCCGAATGCATTTCTTATGCTAGGACCTAATGTGTTGGTTTACGACTCCTTTATTGGTCTTGCTGAAGCACAACTGCAATATATTGTTGATGGTTTGCTACAAATGAAGGCAAAGGGGATTGCTAAACTTTCCGTTAAGTCAGAAGTGATTAAAAAGCATAATGAGCTTGTACAAAAACATCTGCAAACCACTGTATTTAATAGTGGCGGATGTAAAAGTTACTATCTCGATGCTAATGGCCGTAATTTTGCCGCATGGCCATGGTCTTTGAAAAAACTTAGACAACGTTTAAAACATTTAAAGTTAGAAGAATATGAAGTGGTGTATGAGGCTGATTTGATAAAGGCAAAACCTAAAGTTGAAGAAATTGTCGGTTAATTAATTTATAAAAGCCCATTTTGATTGATTGAAATGGGCTTTTTATTATTTGGGAATTGAATAAATAAATTAAAATTCAATCAATAATATAGTGAAGTTAAATTGAAAAATAAATTTAAATATACTTAAAAATAAAAGAGGGAAAGCAGTGTATATAAGTTTTTAATAAAAAAATATAGTGATTTTTAAAAATGAATTTTTAAGTGAAAAGTTTCTTTTTTAAGATTTTTTAAAATTGTAAATTAGAAAACATTTTTTATATCAATAGCTTGAGTGATTGGTAATTATTGTAAATAAATGTGAAAGTATTCACAAACTGGTTATTTTTTGTTAAGATCATTAACATTAAAAACATAGAGATAATAATAATGATCAATAAAGTATTAATAGTGTTGTGTGTGAGTATCGTGTTTGTATTAGGGTATTGGGCGTATTTAGATAGCCAAAATAAAAAACACCAAGAACTTATGCGAATTATTCAAGAAGCAGAAAAAAACTTGCAAACGATTGAGCGAAATCCTAACCGTGTTAGTCATAGCAATTTAGCTTCTTATACTTTGCAAAACTATCTCAGTGATAAAAAAGTTTTTTTCTAGTCAAAACTGTTGTTGTAACTTGCTTTAAAAAAGACTGTCATTGGTCATATCTTTTCATAAATTTTGATCATGTTGCGATTGAATCTGTTAAACTTATTTAACGTATAGTAAAAAAGCTGCATAGGGGTTATGCAGCTTTTTTGTGTTTCAAGAGGGGCTGTGTCTATTTTCTATGTATGAAATCAAAATTCAAATGAGTGGCATATTTGTTGCTTCATCTATTTGAGGTTTTTGTTTAGAGATCTGATCAGAAAAACAAGATTGCTCAGATACCTACATAGAAGTACATATTCCACAGCTCAGATTTTGCATAGAGGCTACTTATGGCGGCGCCCAATTCTTCGGCAGGCTGGTTAGAGCGTTTATTTAAGTTAAGCGACAATAAAACCACGTTTCGAACAGAAGTTCTTGCTGGTGTAACTACGTTTTTAACGATGTGTTACATCATCATTGTCAATCCACTCATTTTATCTGAAACCGGCATGGATCATGGCGCCGTATTCGTTGCAACCTGTTTGGCGGCAGCAATCGGTTGTTTAGTGATGGGTATTATTGCCAATTATCCAATTGCATTGGCACCGGGCATGGGGCTTAACGCTTATTTTACCTATTCGGTATGTATGGGCATGGGAGTGCCATGGCAGACGGCTTTAGCAGCTGTTTTTGTTTCAGGAATTGTCTTTCTTGCTATTAGCTTTTTTAAAGTTCGTGAAGCGATTGTCAATGCAATTCCAATGTCGCTTAAATTTGCGATAGGCGGGGGTATTGGTTTATTCCTTGCACTTATTGCGCTAAAAAATGCCGGCATTATTGTTGCCAATCAAGCGACATTGGTAGGTTTGGGTGATATTAAACAACCTACAGTGTTGTTGGCTTTATTTGGATTTTTACTGATTGTAGTTTTACATCAGCTTAAAGTTCGCGGTGCCATCATTATTAGTATTTTAGTCGTTACAGCAATTGCGACCGCTTTAGGCTTGAATCAATTTAAAGGTGTAGTAGGTCAAATCCCTTCAATTGCACCAACATTCATGCAAATGGACTTTAAAGGCCTGTTTACTGCAAGTATGGTCGGTGTCATCTTCGTATTCTTCATTGTTGACTTGTTTGACAGTACGGGTACTTTGGTTGGTGTTTCACACCGCGCAGGGCTTTTAAAAGATGGTAAATTACCACGTTTGAAAAAAGCATTATTTGCTGACTCTACGGCTATTGTTGCTGGTGCTGCATTGGGTACTTCATCAACTACGCCATATATCGAATCAGCTTCAGGTGTAGCAGCAGGTGGACGTACTGGTTTAACTGCAGTCGTTGTCGCTGTTTTATTTATCTGCTGTTTATTTTTAGCTCCTCTTGCTCAATCTGTGCCAGGTTTTGCAACAGCCCCAGCTTTATTATTTATCGGTGTACTTATGATCCAAGGGATCACGCACATTGATTGGGATGATATTACAGAAGCTGTTCCAGCCTTTTTAACGATTGTATTTATGCCATTCGCGTACTCAATTGCAGATGGTATTGCAATGGGCTTTATTAGCTATGCATTAGTTAAATTATTCACAGGTAAGGCAAAAACTGTTCCATACATGGTGTGGATTATTGCTGCTCTTTGGGTATTTAAATTTATCGCTTTTGGCGGTTAATACGATTTTTTATAATTTCCTTCTAGAACTATATTTCGTAATCGTTATATAAGAAGGAAGTTATTGAAGGGTGTGTTACCACACCCTTTTTTTCTTTAGATGTGGAGTTAATATGAATCAAGTCGAGCTGATTCAGGCCTTACCAAAAGCCGAGTTGCATGTGCATATTGAAGGGACATTTGAACCTGAATTAATGTTTGCTATTGCACAGCGTAATCAGATTCAGATTCCTTACAAATCTGTTGAAGAAGTAAAGCAAGCTTATAACTTTCATAATCTTCAATCATTTCTAGATATTTATTATGCTGGTGCAAATGTTCTTGTTCATGAGCAAGATTTTTATGATTTAGCATGGTCATATTTTGAGAAATGTGCAGAAGATCGTGTCGTTCATACAGAAATGTTCTTTGACCCGCAAACCCATACTGACCGTGGTGTTACTTTTGCGACAATAATCAATGGGCTTAAACGTGCATGTGCTGATGCAAAAGCTAAATTTGGTATTAGCTCTCAGCTCATTATGTGTTTCTTGCGTCATTTAAGCGAAGAAGCTGCATTTGAAACGCTTGAGCAAGCTTTACCGTTTAAAGAAGACATTATTGCCGTAGGGCTTGACTCAAGTGAAGTAGGTCATCCACCAGCTAAATTTGAACGTGTTTTTGCTAAGGCACGTGAAGAAGGCTTCTTAATCGTGGCTCACGCAGGCGAAGAAGGCCCACCTGAATATGTGTGGGAAGCTTTGGACTTGCTTAAAGTAAACCGTATTGACCACGGCGTGCGTTCTGAAGAAGACGAACAATTAATGGCTCGTTTAATTAATGAAAAAATGCCATTAACCGTTTGCCCTTTAAGTAACTTAAAGCTATGTGTTGTTAAGGATATGAAAGATCACAATATCCGTCGTCTGTTGCAAAAAGGCGTACACGTGACTGTTAACTCGGATGATCCTTCATATTTTGGGGGATATATGAATGATAACTTCGTTGCTATTCAGCAAGCCTTAGATTTAAGTAATGATGAGTTGAAGCAACTCGCAATTAACTCTTTTGAAGCTTCTTTCATTTCAGATGAAGAAAAACAAAAGTGGATTTCAGAAATCCAAAAAATCTAAATAAAAAAACCGCCTTTAATAGGCGGTTTTTTTAACATTGAAGTTATTTAGGTTGTTTGGTCATGCTGTTTAAAACATTGTCTTTATCCACAAAGTGATGTTTTAAAGCTGCCAGAACATGTCCAACAATAAGCAAACCTGCAAACCATGAAATATAAATATGTAATGGTTTAACAATCGCTAATAACTCAGGGTTGTCTTGTACTAAGCGTGGAATATTAAATAAATATAAAACTGGTGCAGGGTGACCAGCACTCCAGCTAAATAAGCAACCAGTAATAGGTAACGCTACTAAAATCACATAGAGTAATAAATGCCCAATGTGAGCCAAAGTTTTCATTGTTGGCGACATGGTGTCAGGCAACTTTGGGGCTGGATGGGTGTAACGCCAGAAAAGGCGAATAACCACTAGAAAGATAATGGTTGTGGCGATGTTTTTATGCAGTGTAATGACATCACCTTTAAAGCTGCCATCAGTATCATAACTTAAAAAATTTCCACTGTAGAAACCAATCACCCAAGCCGTAATGAAAATGATTGCCATAACCCAATGCAAAATCTGTGCAGTGCGGGTGTAGTATTGAGAGGATGAGGCAGGCATAAAAGACCCTAATTTTTTGTCATTTTAGCGCTAGATTTTATGGTAAAGCAGTATTTTTGAGAAATGTTGTTCTCGTAACGGAGCGTACTATAAACAGAACGCTTTAGCTGAAGCACATGATTAAATCAAACTGGAGTGTAGGAAAATTAGATTGCATAAATGCATCAATTTATTTGTTTCTTCTAAGCACGAGTTTAGGCAAAATACGCGCTGCTTACGTTCGATCAAAGGAAAAATGATGAAAAAATTGATGCTTGCTGTGGCACCAGTTGTTTTGGCTTTAACTGCATGTGCAACAACTCCTGGTACAGGTTCTGCAGAAACTACAACTCAACAGTTAGGTATGACTGCATTGAAAGTTGCTGTAAATGCAAAATGTATTACAGAAATTAATAATGTTCCTGCATGGAAAACAGCAACAAAGCTTATGACGGCTGAACAACGTGATAGTATTCAAACTAATGTTTGTGGCTGCGTAAGTGAAAAGGCACCAAACAGTGTTACTGCAGTTGATTTGGCTACTGCTGCACTTGACCCAGCTGCACGTGCAACAATAGTAACCCAAGTCGTTTCTAATACTGTAAATGCTTGCGTGGCTGAAGCTTTACAAAAGTAATTAATAATTTAAGTTTTAAAGAAGGCTGATTCATATTGATCAGCCTCTTTTTTTCATTGGAGTATACATGTTCGTTGCAGGCGTAGATGAGGCGGGGCGAGGCCCATTAGTGGGGTCGGTTGTTGCCGCAGCTGTTATTTTAGATCCGGAAAATCCGATTTTAGGACTAAACGATTCTAAAAAATTAACTGAAAAAAAACGTGAAAAGTTGTTTATTGAAATTCAGGAAAAAGCTTTAGCATGGTCAATTGCGGAAGCGACGCATGCAGAAATTGATGAGCTAAATATCCTACAAGCAACATTTCTAGCAATGAAGCGAGCAGTGGACGGCCTTAAAACACTGCCTGAAAAAGTTATTGTAGATGGCAACCAAATTCCCAAAGGAATCATTATTCCTTGTGAAGCAATTGTTGGTGGAGATGCGAGCCACGCCGAAATTAGTGCTGCCAGTATCTTGGCAAAAGTCGCACGTGATCGCCAAATGGCAGAATTAGATCAACAGTATCCATTATTTGGATTTGCCAAACATAAAGGCTATCCAACAAAAGCACACTTTGAAGCGATTGCAGCTCACGGGGTGATCGATCAACACCGTCGTAGTTATGCACCGGTTAAACGTGCATTAGGACTATAAATTTATATACTCCCAAAAAATTTAAAGCGACTAGAAAGTCGCTTTAATTAGGGAGAGAATAACTTCATACTAACGATTGAAGTTTTTCTGTGCATAATTATCATCTTCATATGAAACTTGATAATCTTGATCAAGATGTTGAAGGTGTTCATGCATTGCACGTTCATGTTGAATACGTTGATAAATTTCTTCGCGATGAACAGAAACCTCTTTTGGCGCATTCACACCAATTCGAACCTGGTTTCCTTTGACGCCAAGCACAGTAACACTGACTTGATCCCCAATCATTAATGTTTCCCCGACACGGCGGGTCAGAATCAGCATGTTTATCTCCTTGCTAAACGCTTAAAACTGCAATATTGGTACCCAAATAAAAGCTCAACCTCAGTTTTCAGTCAGATTCTAACAGAAATATGAGAACAAAGTCATATTTTGATAATCACTGCCAAAAAACTTTCCGTTTAATATAACAGAGCCGCTATAAAAAAAACTATAGCGGCTCTGTGTTTTCTTTGATTATTGTCGGACAAGTAAACATTTTTTAATGAATTCTTGACCGTTTGGTAAAATTAAGCGCGGGCGCTGCTTTCACCATGTTCGCGATCTAAACCAAATGCGGTATGTAGGCAACGAACTGCAAGTTCAAGATATTTCTCATCAATAATGACAGAAACTTTAATTTCAGAAGTTGAAATCATAAGGATGTTAATGCCTTCATCAGCAAGGGCAGTGAACATTTTGCTCGCTACACCTGCGTGTGAACGCATACCAACACCAACGATAGATACTTTAACGATGTCATCACGTGTTGAAACTTCACGCGCGCCAATATTTTTAGCAGTTTCGTTTAAGATTTTTTCAGCTTTCGCTAAATCAACGCGGTTTACAGTGAAAGTGAAATCTGTTGTGCCATCTTCTTCAACATTTTGCACTATCATATCGACTTCGATATTGGCATCACTTACTGGTGATAAGATTTTAGAAGCAATACCTGGTTCATCAGGCACACCTAAAATCGTTAATTTTGCTTCGTCACGGTTAAAAGCAATACCTGCAATGATTGGTTGTTCCATATTGTCTTCCGCCTCAGTCGTAATGAGTGTACCTACATTTTCTTTAAATTCGTCGTCAAAAACGCCATCGTTATCATTATCAAAGCTTGATAATACACGTAAAGGAACTTGATATTTCCCGGCAAACTCTACTGAGCGAATTTGTAAAACTTTAGAACCTAATGATGCCATTTCTAGCATTTCTTCAAAAGAAATACGGTCGATTTTTTTGGCTTTAGGAGCAACACGAGGGTCAGTGGTGTAAACGCCATCTACATCGGTATAGATCTGACATTCGTCAGCTTTTAAAGCAGCAGCAAGAGCAACACCAGAAGTATCTGAACCACCTCGGCCTAGTGTTGTAGTATTTCCATTTGCATCAAAGCCTTGGAAACCAGCAACCACAATAACACGGCCTGCATCTAGGTCATTGGTCATGACATCTGTATCAATAGACTCGATACGCGCCTTGGTAAATGCACTGTCAGTTTTAATACCGACTTGACGTCCGGTATAGGATTTAGCTTCCACACCAATCGAATTAAGTGCCATAGCTAACATGGAAATCGTCACCTGTTCACCGGTTGAAACCATTTGGTCTAACTCACGTGGGTCAGGTGTTTCGGTAATGGCTTTAGCGAGGGCAAGTAAGCGGTTTGTTTCACCACTCATTGCAGATACGACCACAACAACCTTGTGACCGTGATCATGCCAACGCTTCACACGACGAGCAACATTTAAAATGCGCTCGGGGGTACCCATAGAAGTACCGCCATATTTTTGAACGATTAATGCCATAGTTGTTCCATATAAGCCATGACCCTGAGAGGCTTTTCAGGGTCAGTTACACAAAAAGTGAAGTCTTATTTTTGTTCAAGCCAAGCAGGCAATGCTGCAATAACTTGTCCAAACTTCTCGTTAAGTGGCGCGCCACCTTGTGCTAAGTCAGGTTTACCACCACCTTTACCACCTAACTCAGTTGCTAGATGTTTGATGATGTCACCTGCTTTTAGATTTGCAGTGTATTGCGACGCGACTGATGCAAGCAGGCTGACCTTGTCACCCTCTACACCTGCTAACACAATCACTGCATTCTCTAATTTTGATTTCACACTGTCATGCAAGTTGCGAAGCGCTTTTGCATCAACACCTTGAACAGTAGTGATAAGCGTTTGACGATCAGCAATCGTTTGTACCTGATCAATCAAGTCAGCCGCTTGGAAGTTTGCCAATTTCTGGTTGAGTTGTTCAATCTGCTTTTGTAATGCAGAAACAAGTTCTACATTAGCCTGTACACGCTCAACAGTTTGGTCTTTCTGTGCTTTTAGTAAGCTATTAATGTGCTGAATATCGTTGTCAGCTTTTTGTACCACTTCTAACGCTTTAGTACCAGTCACTGCTTCAATACGACGTACACCAGCAGCTACACCACCTTCAGAAGTGATTTTGAATAAACCAATATCACCTGTACGTTTTACGTGAATACCACCACAAAGTTCGATTGAGAAGTTTTTCTCATCAATGACTGAACCCATAGAAAGTACACGTACTTCATCACCATATTTTTCACCGAACAACATCATTGCGCCTTTTGCTTTCGCAGCTTCAATGTCGAGAAGTTCAGTCGTTACTGGAGTGTTGGCAATAACTTCAGCATTTACGAGACGTTCAACTTGTTGTAATTGTTCAAATGAAACAGGTTGGTCATTTGCAAAGTCAAAACGTAAGATATCGCTTGCAACTAAAGAACCTTTTTGTTGTACATGTGAACCTAAGATTTGACGAAGGGCAGCATGTAACAAGTGAGTTGCTGAATGGTTGCGCGCAGTAGCTTCACGAATGTCTGCTTTAACAATCGCTTCTACATTTTGATTTGCTTTGAGGTTACCAACAGTCACAATACCTTGATGAACAAAAGCACCGCCTGACTTTTTGGTGTCTTGAACTTCAAAAATACCAGTTTCGTTTTTGAAGATACCTGTATCACCAATCTGACCACCACTTTCTGCATAGAAAGGAGTTTGGTTTAAAACGATTAGTGCCTCGTCACCTTCAGAAACTTCATCAACTTGTACGCCATCTTTATAGATCGCTACAATTTCACCTTGACCAGTGGTGTTAATGTAACCGTCGAATTGAGTTTCACCTTCAACTTTTACAATGTTGTTATAGTCAACTGCAAACTTACCAGCATCACGTGCACGTTGACGCTGTGCAGCCATTTCAACTTCAAAACCAGCTTCATCAATAATAAAGCCACGTTCACGTGCAATATCAGCCGTTAAGTCTGTTGGGAAGCCGTAAGTGTCGTAAAGTTTAAATACAGTCGCACCAGGAATAGTTTTGTCTTTTAACTGAGCAAGTTCACCTTCAAGTAGTTTTAAACCTTGCTCAAGTGTTTTAGCAAACTGTTCTTCTTCACGAATTAAAGTTGCTTCAATCACGTCTTTACGTGCTGCAAGTTCTGGGTATGCATCACCCATAACTTCAATTAAAGGTTGCAACATTTTGTAGAAGAACGTACCAGTTGCACCAAGCTTGTTACCATGACGCACAGCACGACGGATAATACGGCGAAGTACATAGCCACGGCCTTCATTGCTTGGGTTTACACCATCAGCAATCAAGAAACAGCAAGAACGTGCATGGTCTGCAACAACACGTAAAGAAGGCTGCCCTTCGTCTTCAATACCAATAATGTTTGCAGCAGCTTTTAATAAGTGTTGGAACAGGTCAATGTCATAGTTTGAATTAACATGTTGCAATACAGCAGAAATACGCTCTAAGCCCATACCTGTATCTACAGATGGAGCTGGAAGAGGGTGAAGCACGCCATCAGCAGTACGGTTAAACTGCATGAAAACGTTGTTCCAGATTTCAATGAAACGGTCGCCATCTTCTTCAGCAGAACCAGGTAAACCACCCCAAATGTGGTCACCGTGGTCAAAGAAAATTTCAGAACATGGACCACATGGACCTGTATCACCCATTGCCCAGAAGTTATCTGAAGCGTATTTTTCGCCTTTGTTATCACCAATACGGATAATACGCTCTGGTGCTAAACCAATTTCTTTATTCCAGATGTCGTAAGCTTCGTCATCGGTGTGATAAACCGTTACATATAAGCGGTCTTTCGGTAAAGCAAGCCATTGTTCGCTGGTTAAAAATTCCCAAGCAAAATTAAGTGCATCACGTTTGAAATAGTCACCAAATGAGAAGTTACCTAACATTTCAAAGAATGTATGGTGACGAGCTGTATAGCCGACGTTATCTAAATCGTTATGTTTACCACCTGCACGTACACATTTTTGTGATGTTGTGGCACGTACATAGTCACGTTTCTCAAGACCTAAAAAACAGTCTTTAAACTGGTTCATCCCAGCATTTGTAAATAATAAAGTTGGGTCGTTGGCAGGAACAAGAGAACTCGACGCGACACGTGTATGCCCTTGCGTTTCAAAGTAGCGCAAAAATGCTTCACGAATTTCAGCAGATGTCATTAAACGAGTACTCACAACCAAGTCACTCCATATTTTCGAATTTGGCTAAAAGCATCACTACAAGTTTGTTTGTTCACAAATCTTGCATGTGATACGGGGCTTATTTTTAAAAAACGCTAAATTGTAACGGAAAAACCCCACCGAACCAACGATTTTAGAGGGAATATCTTACAAAACTGTGATTTGGCTAAAAATCTATATTCAATTAGCCTTCACGTGTTTTACTATATGCCTTCTTTCGTTTCTGGTTTTGTAGATAAGGATAGGTCATGCAACGTATCGCCATTAATGGGTTTGGCCGGATTGGACGTAATGTTTTACGTGCTTGGTTTGAAAGCCCTAAACAATTTCATTTTGAAATCGTGGCGATTAACGATATAGCAGATGTACAAACACTAGTGCATTTATTCAAATATGATACAACCCATGGCCGTTTTAATGGCAAAGTTGACATAGCTATTGAAAATGAAAAGATTTATTTAAATATTCAATCAAACCAGCGAAATCTGAAAGTTGAAGTTCTTCAGCAAAAACAACCAGAACTTTTACCATGGGCAAGCTTGCAAATTGATGTTGTACTCGAATGTACTGGATTGTTCCGTTCTCATGCTGATGCAACACGCCACCTAGAAGCAGGGGCGAAGCGGGTCATTATTGGGGCAGCACCTTTTGATCATGTCGATGCGGCAATTGTCTATGGCGTTAACCATGCAGATGTAAAAGCAACTGATCAAATCATATCTAGTGTGTCATGTACTACGCAGGCTTTAGTGCCATTAGTAAAAATTATTGATGATGCATTTGGTATTGAAACTGCGCTCATGACCGAAATTCATGCAGTAACAGCAGATCAGTCTGTTCTTGATCATGCGCATCGTGATTTACGTCGTGCTAGAGCTTCTGGGCAAAATATTATTCCCACTACGTCTAGTGCACTTGGCGCATTAAAACGTGTGATGCCGAAAATGGAAGACCGTATTGATGGCTACTCAATTCGAGTTCCTACTATTAATGTGGCTGCAATTGATTTAACGTTTATCGCACAATCACCAATTACTGTTCATCATATTAATGAGTTGCTGATTAAAGCTTCTCAAACAGATTATGCAGAAATTATGGCAGTAACTGATGAACCGCTAGTTTCAAGCGATTTTAATCATTCACCTTATTCACTTATTGTTGATTTAACTCAAACTATGGTTGTGGGACATCAAGCTAAAGTATTTGCTTGGTACGATAACGAATGGGGTTATGCAAATCGATTATTAGATTTGTGCAATTCTTTTTGAATATATATTTAAATATTTTAAGGATATTAAGTTAACTTAATATCCTTTTTTAATGGTTAATATAAATCTCTAATAGAAATGCTTGAAAATAAAAAATTAGTTTTGGTGTTGTATGTGACTATTTCTGTTTGTATGATTCGCAAACATTAAAATTTTAACTATAGAGTTCATATGAAATTTAACTCAAAAAGAATAAGTGGTTTTTTAATTATCACATCTACTATTATTTTAACTGCATGTACTGGTGAAGGTTCAGATCAAGACACTAATGGTCAAACTGACAGTAATTTAGAAAAAGATACCGCGATTTATCAAGTGTATTATCAACCTTCGGATATCTCTTCTGAGGTTTATAGTGATTATTTTGAAATAGCTAAATATCCTATTCAAAATAATGAAATATTTTTTGCAAAGTCACATAACCAACCACTAGAAAAAGAACTTTTAACAGAACAGAAAGTTTTAAATAAGGGAACACTACAAACAAACATTGTAAAAAGGTTAACACCGAGCAGTTGGACTTATGAGCTAACACCAAGTTTAAAACAAAACTTAAATTTTGAAATTGTTAAAATAGATGGCGAAAAAATCTTTGATCGAGTATTGCCAGGCTATAAAGAAAATAAGAATTTAGATACAGGACTTCATAATCAGCTTGATAAAAGTTTAATTGACTTCTATCGAAATTATAAAAATGTTACCTTCCCAAAAGGTAGCTATTGCTATCGTTTAAAAGAAACTCAATGGAATCAATCTTATATTTCTTATATATCTAGTTTTAATTCAAATCCTTCTTTTAGTCAGACAAAACAGTCAATCGGCGAAAGATATAATAACTTAGGTACAGATAAAAAGTATTTTAGGCTTCTAAACTCGCAGTGGTATGGCTATAACTTAACTGTTTTAGAAAACTTGGAAACAGGCGATATTCAAAGTGCGCTGGGAAATAATAATGACCAGTCTGCTTCTATGGATTTTGTATCAAGCAGTTTATGGGATGCTGATAGAAGTTTGGCCTATGAGAAGTCTCATCTGTATTCTGTCGATGATAACCCGCTTAATGAAGTGCATTCATTAATTGCTTTTAGACAAAAGTTAAAAATAGCAAGTCTTGAAAAAGGTTGTTTTGCTTTTAATACTCAAGCAGCTCAAGCTATTCAAAAGCTAAATTTGGTTAATTGGAAACAAGGCGATAGTTCAGATATTGGCCCATTCTTTGGTCGAATAACTTTTGATTATGATTTAAGCAAAGCGCAGTAAGATATTGAATGTTATTATTAATTGTTTAAATCTTCTTTTTGACTTTAGAGTTTATTCAGAAAGATTTATGCAAATTGTAAGGTGCATGGCACAAAGTATCATGCTACACTAAGAGAAATCGGGTGTGTTCCCGATTTTTTTATGTGGGGTCGTTCCACGTTGATCAGATTTTAGGCTTGAAATATGACCATTTCAGAGACATGGTTGCTGCCTGACGGGGTAGCAGATGTATTGCCGGAACAGGCGCAAGTCATTGAAAAACTTCGCCGTGAAGCTATCGATTTCCTCGCAGTAAGAGGTTATCAACTGGTATATACACCATTTATCGAATACATCGAATCGTTGTCTTCATTATCAGAATTAAATCAAGACTTGGATTTAGTAACTTTTAAAGTCATTGACCAGCTTTCAGGCCGTTTACTTGGCATCCGTGCTGACATGACACCGCAAGTTGCACGTATTGATGCACATGTAAGACCCGTTGAAGGTGTTGCACGTTACTGTTATGCAGGGACTGTATTACATACAAAACCACAAAATTTTAATGCGACTCGTGCACCTTTACAATTGGGTGCAGAGCTATATGGCCACGATAGTATCGAAGCTGACGTCGAAATGGTCGATGTTATGCTCGGGCTAATTGAGAACATTTATACTTTACAAGGCGCTCATCTAGATTTGGGCCATGTAGGTTTGTTCCGTAGTCTAGTAAAGTACGCTGGTCTGTCAAAAAATGAAGAACATGAGCTGTCTGATCTATACCAAAGAAAAGCATTGCCAGAGTTAGCAGAATTTACTCAAAACCTAAATATGGGTTCTGATTTTTATGCGCTTGGTCGCTATTCAAGTGATTTAGATGCACTACAGGCAAATTTAAGTGCAAACATATTACAAGATGCTGAATTTAAAGCAGCATTAGACGCACTTAAAACAACACTTGACCAAATTAAAAATCGTTGGCCAGCACTGAACGTCGGAATTGACGTCGTTGAACTTCGTAGCTACCACTATCACACTGGTTTGATGTATGCAGTTTATGCACCAAACCGTGCTGCACCTTTAGCACAGGGTGGTCGCTATGACGGTATTGGTGAGCACTTTGGTCGTGCGCGTCCTGCTACTGGTTTTAGTTGTGATTTATATGCATTAGGTGCAAATCAATTCGCTGAGATTGAAACAGTAGTTGCACCTAAAGGTACAGATACAGATTTGCTTAAAGCAATTGCAAATGCACGTTCACAAGGCTTACGTGTGGTTCAATTGTTAGGTAATGATGATTTAACTTCTATTCCATATGCCACACATCAATTGGTGTTGCAAAATGGACAATGGAATATTGAAAAGATTTAAACGCCAACAGTATTTTACTGATGGTTTCCAATTTTAACAGCATGATGTAATGAGGCTATTATGGGCAAAAATGTTGTGGTACTTGGTACCCAATGGGGCGACGAAGGTAAAGGTAAAATCGTCGACCTGCTCACAGATCAAGCGGCTGCGGTAGTACGTTATCAAGGCGGACATAACGCAGGTCATACTCTTGTCGTAGGTGGTAAAAAGACTGTATTGCACCTCATTCCATCAGGCATTTTACGTGAAAACGTATTGTGCTTAATTGGTAATGGCGTGGTGCTTTCACCAGCAGCACTAATTGAAGAAATGGGAATTTTGGAAGCTGAAGGTGTTCCAGTTAAGGAACGTCTACGCATTTCTCCAAACTGTCCACTTATTTTGCCTAACCACATTGCTCTTGATCAGGCTCGTGAGAAGAAACGTGGTAACGCTAAAATTGGTACTACAGGTCGTGGTATCGGCCCTGCGTACGAAGACAAAGTAGCTCGCCGTGCAGTGCGTGTTGCTGACCTTGTTCGTGGTGGTGCAGCGCTAGAAGAGAAACTTCAAGAAATGCTTGAGTTACATAACTTCCAGTTAACTCAGTTCTACGGTGTAGAAGCTGTTAAATTTGAAGATGTATTGGCTCTTTGCAACCAATGGCGTGAAGTTCTTGCTCCATTAGTGATTGACGTGACTAAAGTATTGCATGACTACCGTAAAGAAGGTAAAGCTGTGATGTTTGAAGGAGCTCAAGGTTCACTTCTAGACATCGACCACGGTACTTACCCGTATGTGACTAGCTCAAATACAACGGCTGGTGGTGTAAGCTCGGGTTCTGGTATGGGGCCTTTACATCTTGATTATGTATTGGGTATTACTAAAGCTTATACAACACGTGTAGGTGCTGGACCATTCCCAACTGAATTGGTTTACGATGCTGCAACTGACTCTGGTGATGCAATTGGTAAACACCTCGGTACTGTAGGTCATGAATTTGGTGCTTCTACTGGTCGTCAACGTCGTTGTGGTTGGTTTGATGCCGAAATCCTACGTCGTTCTGTAGACGTTAACTCACTTTCAGGTATTTGCTTAACTAAACTTGACGTTTTAGATGGTTTAGAAGAAGTAAAAATCTGTGTAGGTTATGAAAATACTGATTCAGGTTGCGTAGGCTCTTCTGATGCGGTTTCTTTTGAATGCTTGAAACCAATTTATGAAACTATGCCAGGTTGGAGCGAGTCAACTGTTGGTTTGACTAGCATCGATCAATTACCTGCAAATGCTTTGGCTTATGTGAAACGTATTGAACAATTAATCGAATGTCCGATTGATATCGTTTCAACTGGTCCAGACCGCGCAGAAACAATTGTTTTACGTCATCCGTTCTCTGCTTAATTCGCAAAGATGATAAAAGCCTCCTGAAAAGGGGGCTTTTTTTATATCCGACTAAAGTGCAGTTTCTGTTTTTTCTAATTCAGATTACAACATAGACATAGGTTATATCATGGATGATGAACTCAAATGAAATTACAGCCAGCTATTTCAAAAACGATGTTTTATTCTTTTTTGTTTGCTATTGGTGGTTCGCCTACATTAGCAATGTTAGTCATCTATGGGCAAAATTATAATCAAGATTTCTTTATGACAGCCTTTATGAGCTTGTCCGTATTGTTCGCATGTGTGCTCATTCCTGTCGTACTCATACAAAATAGCTATTTGCTGTGGAAAAGGAAAAGTCCTACTCTTGAGGAAAAAGTTAAGACCTTAAGTCATGTATATTTGGGCTTAAACATAATTTGTTTAATTTTCTGGATTTATTTGATGACTTTATCGACTTGATCTTTACATAAATACTATGATCGTGAAGAAATGAGACATTCAAAGCTTGTGTGCTATTTCTTATAATTAGTGCAAAAGAATAAACAGTTTTTTTAACGATTTAGGTGATCCATGTTGATGAATAAAAAACTCTTGTTAAGTTTATGTGCTGCGAGTGTGGTAACAATCTCTGGTTGTGCAACAGTAGCAGACATGGCTGGTGCAGATACAGCAACACTAAATGCGCAATCTGCACAAGGTTTTAATCAAATGGTGCAGGAAGCGCGTGGTAAAGGGACTTTAGATACAAGTTCAAGTACCTATAGCCGTATTAATGCTGTTTTTAACCGTTTGAGACCTTATGCTAACCAAATGAACCAAACAGGTCAGCCATTTAGTTGGCAGTTGGCTGTACTGAAATCAGATACGGTTAACGCTTACGTTGCACCAGGTGGCAAGGTGGTGTTCTATACAGGCATCGTCAATAAATTGAACCTGACCGATGCTGAAATTGCAGCTGTTATGGGCCATGAAATGACGCATGCTTTAGAAGAACATGCGAAAAGTAAAATTGGTGCTCAAGCTCTCACTGATTTAGCTTTAGGCATTGGATTAAGCTATGCGGGTAATAATGTGGGGCAGCTTGGTACTGCTGCTGCTCAGTTAGGCTCGCAAGTGGGTGTAGGCTTACCATATTCACGTAGTTTAGAAAGCCGTGCTGACCAAGGTGGCTTAATGTTAATGGCCCGTGCTGGGTATAATCCAAATGCAGCTATTACATTATGGGAAAAAATGAACAAGCTTGAAGGTGCTGGTGGTTCATCATTCTTATCGACTCACCCATCTAACTCACAGCGTATTAATGATATGCGTAAAAACTTACCTGCTGCATTAGCGATTTACAATGGTCGTAAGTAAGTTTTAAAACTTTCAG
This sequence comes from Acinetobacter sp. H1(2024), assembly GCF_046557555.1. Lineage (NCBI taxonomy): Bacteria > Pseudomonadati > Pseudomonadota > Gammaproteobacteria > Moraxellales > Moraxellaceae > Acinetobacter > Acinetobacter sp. H1(2024). The sequence continues at coordinate 1,081,556 of NZ_JBKGFO010000001.1, read as the reverse complement.
TTCATATAAAAACGGATGCTTAAGCATCCGTTTTTTATTTTAAGGAGCGGGGTTTGGCTGTTGTATATGAATAGCTTCAATACCTTGTAAAATTTCTGGTGAAAGATCAATTTCAAAAGCCTGAATATTTTCTTTGAGCTGATCTAGGTTGGTTGCTCCAATAATTGTACTTGTCACAAAGAACTGCTGCTTAATAAACGCTAGAGCCAATTGAGTCAGGCTTAAACCATGCTTTTCAGCGAGTTGTGCATATTGTTCAGTTGCCCATTCACTTTGTGCATTGCTATAGCGACTGAAACGTGGAAATAGAGTAACGCGAGCATTCGCAGGTCGTGCACCATTTCTAAACTTACCAGTTAAATAACCAAAAGCCAGAGGAGAGTAAGCAAGTAATCCTACACCTTCATATTTAGCAATCTCAGACATACCTATTTCATAAGTACGATTAAGCAGGCTATACGGATTTTGTACACTTACAAATTTACTTATTCCTAAATTTTCAGCGAGCTGTAAAAATTTCATGGTGCCCCAAGGTGTTTCGTTAGACAAACCGATATAACGGATACGTCCACGATTAATTTCTTTTTGAAGGGCAAGTAAAGTTTCTTCTAAGGGTGTCGTGTCATAATCATTTTGTGCTTGTTGATTGCCATAAGCGAGCGTTCCAAAGAAGTTAGTATGACGCTCAGGCCAGTGCAGTTGGTAGAGATCAATATAATCAGTTTGTAATCGTTTAAGTGAGCCATCAAGTGCTTGTGAGATATGGTTACTATTGAACTTGGTATGGCCTTCTCGAATATGAGTTCCACCAAAGCCGGGACCTGCAATTTTTGAAGCAAGGAATACTTTGTCGCGTTGACCATGCTGTGCAAACCAATGACCTAATATAGTTTCAGTAGCGCCATATGTTTCTGGTTTTGGGGGTACAGAATACATCTCTGCTGTATCCCAAAAATAAAGACCGTGCTCTAAAGCATAATTGAGTTGTTCGAAAGCCTCTTGCTGAGTGTTTTGCTCACCAAATGTCATGGTACCTAAGCAAATTTCTGGAAGGTTAATGCCAGTGTGTCCAAGCGAGTTAAATTGCATATATCGAAATCCTTGAGAAATTTGAGTTGGCCTAATCGCAAATATGTATTCAACTTAAATCATAAAATTAGAATAGTTTGTAAGTTTTGTGTATTAACTCATTGTTGCATATAAAAAAAGCAAACCGAAGTTTGCTTTTTATTAAATCATTGTAATTACTTATTCATCATCATCATAGTCTTCATCAGTGACTGAATTTTCTTCTAATGAAGCATCAAAAATGAGAATGGCTTTACCATCAGTTTGGATCATGCCTTGATCTTCTAAAGTCTTCAATACACGACCAACCATCTCGCGTGAACATCCAACAATACGTCCAATTTCTTGGCGAGTGATACGAATCTGACGACCATTCGGCAAGATCATTGTTTCTGGCTGTGAAGATAAGTCGATTAAGCAACGAGCAATACGACCAGATACGTCAATGAACGCAAGGTCAGTCATTTTGCGAGTTGTATTTTTTAAGCGACGAACAAGTTGCGCAAAAACGGCGTAGCTAAGATCTGGATACTGCTTGCTCAGTTCGTGGAAGTTGTCATATGAAATTTCTGCAATTTCACAAACATCACGAGTACGGACTTCAGCTGTACGTTGAGGGTTCGGTTCGAAAAGCCCCATTTCCCCAAAGAAGTCACCAGGATTCAAATATGCCACAACAATTTCACGTTCGTCATCTTCACGCAAAATAATTGAAACTGAGCCTTTTAAAATTAAATATAAAGATTTTGACTCTGTTCCGGCATCAACAATTGTGGTTCGTTTTGGATATCTGTTGATGTGAGCACGCTTTAACAATGCTTTAACGGATTCAGGTAGTTGCCCCGGAGATAAAGCATCTGTGCTGAGTTGTGAAAAATTTGAAGTCATGCTTGATATGTTCCGAATAGGGTAAACAATTCACACAGGCTCGAGATGAGCTATTACACAGAAGAGATGAAATTCCTTATCAACTCATTTTATGTTAGTGTACAAAACAAGGGCCTGTTGACATTTCACAGATGGTTGCGACATAAGACGATTTTTCTAGACGTTAGGAAGCAAGAACTATGGAATTTAGTCATTCTAAATAAATAGAGCTTAACAACGAAACGCACAAAAAAATCTGGTCTTGCGCTGCTTCTCAGATGCTTAAATCACACCTCAGATTTTGGCTGAAATTTAACAAATTTTATTACAAAACTGGACAAAGGATTGCCCTTGTCTGTGTTTTGCGTTTTTATTTGAATTAATTTTTAGCTATTACGCAATCCATAGATGAAATGTCAACAGACCCTGCTTAAATTTATAATTTTTTTTGGGTAGTTGCAATGCAAACAAGTGTACATTGGCTAGAGAATGTTGCTTTTGAAGCGAAATCGGATAGTGGACATAGTGTCATCATGGATGGCTCACCTGAGTATGGTGGTGAAAACCGTGGACCACGTCCTATGGAATTGCTATTAATGGGACTTGGTGGGTGTGCTTCGTTTGATATTGTGACGATTTTAAAGAAATCTCGTCAAGATGTGACGAATGTCGTATGTCAGCTTAAAGCTGAGCGTGCCGATGCGATTCCAGCGGTTTTCACAAAAATTCATTTGCACTTTGTGGTAACAGGTAAAGCTGTTAAAGAAAAACAGGTTGCAAAAGCAGTAGAGCTATCAGCTGAAAAATATTGTTCAGCGAGTAAAATGCTTTCTGATGGTGGTGTAGAAATTACTCACGATTTTGAGATTATTGAAGCTGCATAATTTCATATGAATGCCTGAAAAAGAAAAGCTAACAGTGATGTTGGCTTTTTTTGTGATAAGAATAATTCAAAAAATATTAAGGAGAATGTTGGGTGAACATTCGTTTAGCACAGTCGCAAGATACCGAGGCCCTATGTCACTTGCTGGAGCAAATGGGATACTCGCAGCCTCTAGGATTGGTTCAGGAACAATTTCAAAAGTTAAGTGAAGATCCCAATGCAATTACATTGGTCGCAGCCGATGATTCGCATGTGTATGGAGTTTTGTCCCTCTATTTTATTCCGCAAATTGCCTTAAAAGGAGATTTTGCCAAAATCTGCTATTTGTGTGTTGATCAGAATATGCGTGGTAAAGGAGTGGGGCATTTGCTTATGCAAGAAGCAGAGCGTCTAGCTAAGCAGCGTGGTTGTGATCGAATGGAATTGCATTCAGGAATACAAAGACCTTTGGCACATCAATTTTATCTAAAAGAAGGTTATGTTGAAGCACCAAAGTATTTTCGTAAGGCTTTAAATTAACGAGGTGTATTTAGAAAAAGCTGTGGATCTACCCGAGCATTATTAAGACTCATGCCCCAATGTAAATGAGGGCCTGTCACGCGTCCTGTTTTGCCCACTAAACCTAATGTTTCTCCTTGGCGGATATGTTGGCCTTTCTCTACTTTGATTGAGCTTAAATGGCAAAACATGCTGACTAGGCCTTGGCCGTGATCAATTAATACAGTTTGGCCATTAAAGAAATAGTTTCCTGTCTGAACGACCACGCCATCTGCTGGTGCAATTACTTTTTGACCTACAGGGGCTGGAATATCAAGACCTGAGTGAGGTGCACGTTCTTCACCATTAAAAAAGCGTTTTCTTCCAAAAGAATTGGTAAATTTCCCTGAAGTGGGACGTATAAATTTGGGTAAGCTTTGCCATGAACTTGATGTGAAAGAGTTATAAACTTCATTTTGTTCTTTCGCTTCTTGAGCATAACGATCTAACTGACTTTGGTTAGGGTTCACATAGTCTTGGTTAGTGACTTTAATCCGTTGCTCAGCATAAGGATAAGACTTAACTTCTATTGGAATAGGCGCTTTATTGGTATTGAGCTGAACACTGCCAAGTGGTGTAGATAACGGAATACCAACGACAGCATAACGTTGATGGCCTTCTTGACTAATTAAAACTGGTTTCTGTTGAAAAGTGACCTGAGTAATATCGGCAGTTAATGGAACGACTGCAATTCCACCGGGTCTTCTTGAGTCTTGAGGAAGTTCGGCAAAGCAGTAAAAAGGTATTGATGTAAAAAGCAAAGTAGAAATAAGTTTTTTTATCAACATAGCGACAATAATTTTCTAAAAGAATGCTAGAAATTATATCAGTAAGCTTTACTTAAAAGTTGTTTTAATTTTTTTAATGATTTTATTTTATTTTAATTTTATTTATTATTTTATATTAATAATTGATGGCTTGTTTTATGTGATTGGCTTTATTTTTTGTGACTTTTTTCTGCTTTATATTTTAAATTCTCTAAACTTAAATTTTTATTGGGAATTTTTATTAATTCTTACTATTTTTGTTTGATTTTAAATATCTTGTTATTTGAAATTTTATTATGAATAATGCTTTTGTAATTAAATTTATAATCATACTTTTAATTATTATATAAAAATTTTAAAGGAACTAATATAATGTTAAATATATCTTATGAAGATCGTTTTACTGAAATATGGAAATATATGCAACGTGGGTTGGTTTATCCTTCACCCCATGCCATTTTTAGTACAGTTTGGTTAAATAAAGAAATTACGCGGGAAAGAATACGACAATTAATGATAGCTGTGCGTCAAGAGGTTAATAAGAATCCAGCACTTTCTAGTAAAAATACAACTTTGGCAATTGGTGTATCTTTTGACAATTGGGATCTGATTTGTGAAAAAGATAAGTTGTCACGACCAAAGGGAATGCAATTACATTATCCAGAAGAAAAGAACCCAAATGTCTCAGAAGTTTTCTCTGATTCGAATGGGAGTTTTAAAAATTCGGATGGTGACATTTGGTTGCATGTAAAAAGTGATGATGCCGATGCGTGTACAGTATTACAGACATATATTGAGCATTTTTTAGCTTCAGATATTAAAGAAATATTTAGTCAAGTTACTGCTTCACAATCTAAAACAGGTCGCAATGGTAAGGTTTTAGGGTGTCGTTTTTCTGAAAATTTAAATAATCCATCTGATCCTATTTCACTGGCAAAACATACTTTAATTGGTGCAGAAGATATTGATCATTTTGGTGGCTCATACGTTTTATCCCAACGATTTCTAATTAATTGGGATCAAATCAACATGATGTCAGAAGATCAAATTGAAGATTTGATTGGGCGTAAAACTGACGACACAATTATTCCAGACCGTGATAGCCGTTCGCACATCAAAGCTTCTCGTGTACAAGATGAAAATGGAAATACCACGCCTATTCTACGCTTAGGTTTACCGTTTGGCCGTGCTGAATCAAATTCAAGTTTTAGAGTGCCAAAATTGGTAACTAAAGCCGATGAAGCAGGAATTTATTTTGCTGGTTTTGCAAAAACTGCTGCCATTTTAGAAGAAGTTATGGCAAGTCAGATTGGGGCAATAGAAGGCTTTATGAATGACCGTCTATTCAATAGCCTTCATTCAGACTTGGGAGGAATATTTTATATTCCAAGTTTAAAAGATTTAGCATTAGATGATGCGCCAGAATATTTAAATGATTTTAGTCGATTAGATAAAGATAACTGGAATTTTTTCCCAGGTATGGATTGGAATCGATTTGATCGCCATTATACGAACAGTTCAGATAATGGTTTGATGTACTATAATCATAGTAATTATCTTTTTAATATGGCAACTGGGCTAAATCCCCATAGTGAATTTTTTAAACCACCTTCTAATCGTATTTTAAGTTTACTTGAAAATACATTTTCTTTATGGCAAGACAACTGGTACTTCAACCGTAAACAAGAAGAAATTGAACGAGGGGTAGATTATTATATTGATGAGTTCGACATCAGTGATAAGCCTGAAAATATTATGGGTTTATCTATTATGCTGCGCAAAGGTTGGGCTATCCGATTAAGTTTGCAGTTATTCTCATCAGAAAACTATGGTTTCCGCGGACGGAAAATTTTATTAAAAAATGGTGAAATGATTCCATATTCAACTGGGCGTGAATGTGAAGGTAAGGTCATTTATGGATCAGATACCTATCGCATTATGCCAGATGAAATTATTGTGGGAGCTATGCCAAATCTGACCTTGGGTGAAGGTCGTTATGTCATGAAGTATTTGTCTGAAGAAGAGCGTCTTCAGGGCTTTTTGCGTAACTTAAGTGAAGCATCGGGGGTTGGGCATGTTATTCCAAATTATAAAAAGGCACTAGATTTAGGTTTAGCTGGTCTACAACAAGAAATTGCGAAACATGCAAGCAATGCCCAGACTCCAGAGAAAAAAGACTTCTATGAAGCTTCGAGATTAGCACTAGTTGGTATTTCTGAATATTTCTTAAATTACTCAAAGCTCGCATTTAAAGTCGCAGACCAGATGCAAAAAGGACAAGAGTTCGAAAGAGATAATTTAATTGCGATTGGTCATCGAATGGAAAAGTTATCGAAAGATAAACCGGACACATTTCTTGAAGCAGTTCAATTTATTTTCACATTGCATAGTTGTTTGCATTTAAATGGTGAGCCAACAGCATTTGGACGTATGGATCAGCTGTTGCAACCTTTCCTTGACAAAGATGCGATTCCGCCTGAAGAAGCACAGGAAATTATCGATGCCTTCTATATCAAGCTAGACGAAAAAGTACAACAGAACCGTATGTTTATGGAAGACCATCAACCTTTTGGTAATCTCGCAATGGGTGGTAGTTCGGGACCTTATCCTCAAGGTGCATCTTTGGGCCAATGGATTCAACAGATTACAGTTGGTGGTACAGTCGCTGATGGTGAAGAAGACTTTTCTAAAACCAAACCAGCTTATAATGAGGTCACAAAATTATTCATTCGTGCGTCAGGCCGTTTACCGTTAAATGCACCGTGTTTGTCTTTAAGAACTCGCAAAGATATTCCTGAAGATATTTTAGAAGAAGCTGCACATGCAATTTTGTCTGGTGGTGCTCACCCGATTTTATTAAATGATGAAAAGCTTATTCCTAGTCTTCACCAAAGTGGAGATGGTGTAGGGGGAGATGCGCTCTCTAATTTGCCAAATTGGAATTCTAAAGTCGATATTCGTTCAGCTCAAAATTATGCTTGTGATGGTTGTTATGAACCTCAGTTCCCTGGTGAAAACTGGTTTTCATTAGGTGGTTTCTCGACATTACAGCCTTTGGAATGTGCATTAAATCAGGGTAGAACAATTCCAAGTGCTGGGCAAAGCTATCTGTTTGGGCAAACTGTTTCACTAAATACGAAACCTGCCGATCAGATAGATAGTTTTGAAGAACTATTAGATCTATATAAGCAACATTTTGAATTGCTCAATCGCAAGGCATTTAATGGGCAAATTCTGGGTTATGGTGCCAATACAGATATTTGTCCATCTCCAATTCTAAATGTTTTGATGGATGATTGTTTGGCTAAAGGTCAGGATTTTTATAGTGGTGGGGCTAAATATAATATTTATGGACCGTGTTATATCTCGCTCAGTAATACCATTAATTCACTATATGCGATTAAGGCAATGGTTTTTGATCCATTAACTGCAGTAACTACATTACCTGAACTCTTAGAGTGCTTGTGTTGTGACTGGGGTTATAAAATGACTGAGCCATTTATTAGTAATTTAGCTGGGCATGCTCGTATTGCTGCACAAGCTGATCGCTATAAGCGTTTACGAGAGATTGCTTTGGCACAACCGCGTTATGGACGAGGAAATTCTGAAGTCGATAAATTAGGCGATCAGATTGTTCAAATGATTGCTGAAATTTCAGTCGAAACATTTAGAAAACCATGGCCACAATTTGCGCAAAGTCTTAAAGGCTTAGCTGAACGTTATGGTTCAGAAGAGCATCCTTTTGGTATTCAGATTCAACCCGGTGTGGGAACTTTTGAAAATCATGTGGAGATGGGGGCATGGAATGGGGCGAGCGCTGATGGTCGTCGTTTAGGTACAACAGTAGCATCAGATTTAAGCCCATCACCAAGTCCAGCTGATTTGGCTGTTGATCATCAAATCGCTGAATTCAGTCGGGCTTTGCAAGGTTTTGATGGTACTGGTACAAATCTAATGGCAGATGGTGCACCTACAGACTTTAATATTCGTGAAGACTTTGGCGTTAAAGATTTGATCAAGATATTGAAACAATTCAGCCAAGGTGGGTCATCTAATATTTTAACGATCACGGTCGCTAACCCAGAAACATTTACTCAAGCGGTAACATCACCTGAGCAATATAATTTGTTAAGAGTACGTACTGGTGGTTGGTCAAACTTCTTTACTTCGGTATTTCCTATCATTCAGGAACAGCATCAGCGTCGTCCAATCTCTACGCCAGATATTCCAAAAGAAAAAACAGAGCAAGCTAAGTGTCCGTTCCATCAATGGCATAATTAATTAGCCATTTTATAAGGCAGTCTCTCAAGTGAGGGACTACCTTTAATCTTTTTAAATTTAAATACGATAATTAATAAAGATATTATGGCTTTAAAATTGCCATTTATGATAAAAATTCAGAGGAAATATCACGTTTTTGTTTTCTCTTAAAAATTATACAAAATATACTTGAAATAGATCATTCATAAACCCATATTATAATGGAGTTTTACTTATTGTTATTTTAATAACATTATGAAAAATATATAAAAATTTATTTGAAATCCGAAAAAGTGTTCCCATCTATTAGACAAGTACAAATTTGTTGTGAGGAATAACAAGAATGCGTTTTGAAAAATTTACAAACCGCTTGCAGCAAGCCCTTTCAGATGCTCAATCTTTAGCGATGGGTAAAGACCATACCGCTATAGCAGGTATTCATATTTTGAGTACCTTATTAGAAGAGCCTTCAAATATTAGCTTGTTGCAACAAGCAGGTGCACGGTTACCTGAACTTAAACAAAAGCTTGAGCAAGCTATAAAAGATGCTCCGACTATTGCGAATCCGACAGGCGATGTCAACTTAAACCCAGAAGCAGTTAAAGCGCTTAACTTGGCAGATCGATATGCGCAAAAAGCGGGTGATGAATTTTTGTCAACTGACTGGGTTTTATTGGGCTTGGCAGAAACTGGTGAAACAAAAAATATTTTAAATGCCGTAGGTGTAACTCCCGACAGCTTACGCAAAGTAATTGAACATATTCGAGGTAGTGACAAAGTCATGAGTAATAATCACGAAGACCAACGTGACTCACTTAATAAATATACGATTGATTTAACTGAGCGGGCTTTATCTGGAAAACTTGATCCAGTTATTGGGCGTGATGACGAGATTCGCCGTACCATTCAAGTCTTGTCACGTCGTACAAAAAACAACCCTGTACTCATCGGTGAGCCGGGTGTGGGTAAAACCGCTATTGTTGAAGGTTTAGCACAGCGTATTGTGAATGGCGAAGTGCCAGAGGGCTTAAAAAATAAACGTGTTTTATCCCTCGACTTAGGATCATTACTTGCGGGCGCGAAGTATCGTGGTGAGTTTGAAGAACGCTTAAAAGCAGTTTTAAAAGATTTGGCGAAACACGAAGGCGAAATCATCCTGTTTATTGATGAGCTGCATACGCTTGTAGGCGCTGGTAAAGGCGACGGTGCGATGGATGCAGGGAACATGTTGAAACCTGCATTGGCTCGTGGTGAGTTACGCTGTGTGGGTGCGACTACTTTAGACGAATATCGCCAATACATTGAAAAAGATGCAGCTTTAGAGCGTCGTTTCCAAAAAGTACTGGTTGATGAGCCAAGTGTAGAAGATACCATTGCGATTTTACGTGGTCTAAAAGAGAAATATGCTACTCACCATGGTGTGCAAATTTTAGACTCAGCGATTATTGCTGCGGCGAAAATGTCTCATCGCTATATTACAGACCGTCAATTACCAGACAAGGCAATTGATTTGATCGATGAAGCAGCTTCTCGTATTAAAATGGAGATTGATTCTAAACCTGAAGCACTTGATAAGCTTGACCGCCGTTTAATCCAGTTGAAAATGCAATTGGAAGCGGTGAAAAAAGATGAAGATGCAGGCAGTAAAGCCGAAGTTACTCATCTTGAAAAGCAGATCGCTGAAGTTCAGAAAGAATATAACGATCTTGAAGAAGTGTGGAAGGCTGAGAAAACTCTAGTAGAGGGTACCAAACAAGCTCAGGTTGAACTTGATAAAGCGCGTATTGCTTTTGAAAAAGCTCAGCGTGAAGGTGATTTGGCTGAAGCAGCACGTTTGCAATATGGTGTAATTCCAGAGCTTCAAAAACAACTTGAGCAAGACGAAGTTGCTGAAGAGAACGAAGAGCCAAAACTCATTCGTACTAAAGTGACTGAAAATGAAATTGCTGAAGTGGTTAGTGCTGCAACAGGTATTCCGGTTGCTAAAATGATGCAAGGCGAGCGTGAAAAACTTCTTCATATGGAAGAGTTTTTACATGACCGTGTTGTTGGGCAAGATGAAGCAGTCGTTGCTGTATCGAATGCAGTTCGTCGTTCACGTGCAGGCTTATCTGACCCGAATCGTCCTAGCGGATCATTCTTGTTCTTGGGGCCAACGGGTGTAGGTAAAACTGAGTTGACTAAAGCTTTAGCTAACTTCTTGTTTGATAGTGATGATGCCATGATTCGTATCGACATGAGTGAATTCATGGAAAAACATTCTGTCAGCCGTTTAGTTGGTGCGCCTCCAGGGTATGTTGGCTACGAAGAAGGTGGTGTTTTAACAGAAGCTGTTCGCCGTAAACCATATAGTGTGGTGTTGTTTGATGAGGTTGAAAAAGCGCATCCAGATGTTTTCAATATCTTGCTACAAGTATTGGATGACGGTCGCTTAACCGACTCACAAGGTCGAGTAGTGGACTTTAAAAACACGGTTATTGTGATGACATCAAACTTAGGTTCACAAGATGTACGTGAGCTAGGTGATGGTGCAACTGATGACGAAGTACGTACAGTCGTGATGAATGCAGTGAGTCAGCATTTCCGTCCAGAATTTATTAACCGGATTGATGAGCTTGTAGTTTTCCACTCACTCAAGAAAGCGCAGATTCGTGGTATTGCGGATATTCAGTTAGATCGCTTACGTTCACGCCTGATTGATCGTGATATGAGCTTGAATGTTGATGACAGTGCATTTGATTTATTGATTGATGCTGGTTTTGATCCTGTGTACGGAGCGCGTCCATTAAAACGTGCAATTCAACAACAGGTTGAAAACACATTAGCTCAAAAAATCTTATCGGGTGATTTTGTCGCAGGTGACACTATTTTAATTAAAGGCGAGCATGGCCACTTAGTTTTTGATAAGATGAAACTGAGCTAAGCTCTTTCTGCTAAAACCGAAAAGAGAATATGGAAACATATTCTCTTTTTTTATATTTAAATTTTATTTTGATTAGATGATATAAGCGTAATAATTGAGTCTGCTACTTTTTGTGTGAGAGTTTTTAGTTTTTGTTCGGCATGGCCAGATAAAAAATAATGATAATGATAAATACGCTTTTTGTAAGAAATACAGATAAAAAAAGTACCTACAGGCTTTTCTGCGGTTTCACTTCCACCATGTTTGAGTAAACCCGTACAACTTACAATAATATCCGCTTGCTGAAATAAGATTTGACCCTGCTTACACATTTCTTCTGTAACTTGTGGCGATTCAGCTGTGTACATATTAATTAAATTTGGATCGACTTTTAAAATACTAATTTTAATGCTGGGGTCATAACTAACCAAACCGCCTAGTAAAATATCAGCGCCACTATTTTTATGAATCGAAAACTGACTGGTTAAGTAGCCTGAACTGGCACTTTCAATAAATGCAACTTTAAGTTGAAGATCTTCTAATAATTGGCAGCATTGCTGGAGCATTATTTCACCTCGTATGGTGTGTATTTATAAATAAAATCAAATACAAATGAATTATAAAATTACAGTAAGTGATTTAAAGGTACCCTTCAAGTCTGAGATAACAATCTATAAAACTATTGAATAGTGACGAAATACTTGTGATATATTTTGATTTTAAAATGATCAATGCTAATTATCGGGAAGTTTCTTTATAACATTGCGACAAGGTTAAAAAGTTGCTAGTTTTATTCGATATAACAAACAATAACAATTTTAGGAAGTAGGTAATGAATAATAAGCAAGGGTGTGCGCTAATAATTTTAAGCGGTATGTCTGTATTATTATCAAATACTTGGGCTGCTCAACCCATGAGTGAAAGTGCGCTTTCGACTCAGACAGGAGCGATAACCGCATCTTTACCCGTTATTATTGCTAAAGCCCAAGATGATGCCAAGAAGCCTGAAAAAGAACAGCATCGAGCTCGAAAAGAATTAGGAGATAACTATTTACAAGAAGTTCGCTGGAATTCATTAAGGTCGAGTGTGTTATCACCTTATCAGGAACAAAAACAAAATCAGGTAATAGATATTAAAGAAAAGAAAGAACTAGAGATGGTTGCATTACCAGATCGGGCAGATCGTTTTACACGTTATGAATTTGAGCCAAAAAATGTACGTGGCGAAGTTATCATTACCGTAAAGTAATAATAACTTCTCGCCAAATTTATATTAGTTCAGACCTAGATGCTGAATTTTCCAAGCACGGTGGATTTTTTGATTTCGTTTAAAATCAAGTCCGATCGTTTCAGACGTAATTTCTTTAACGTCGTATAGTGCTTCAATCTCTTCATCCATCTCGAAGCCACGATAGTTATTCGAGAAGTAAAGTGTACCTTCACTTGTTAAACGGTTCATTGCACGTTTAATAAGAGAAACATGGTCGCGTTGTACGTCGAAAGTACCATAGAACTTTTTAGAGTTAGAGAAGGTAGGTGGGTCAATAAAGATAAGATCATATTGTTCGTGACCTTCTTTTAACCATTCAAAACAGTCGCTTGCAAAGAACATGTGTTGTTCATCTGCATGATCTACAGTTAAACCATTTAAAACGAAGTTTTCTTTTGACCAGCCTAAGTAAGTATTCGATAAGTCGACACTTGTGGTACTAGCAGCACCGCCCAAAGCAGCATGTAAGCTTGCTGTAGAGGTATAACTATATAAGTTCAAGAAATGTTTACCACGAGCTTCTTGAGCAATACGTAAACGCATTTGACGGTGGTCAAGGAATAAACCTGTATCGAGGTAGTCGGTTAGGTTCACTAAAATTTTAGCTTTACCTTCTTGAACGATAAAACGTTTTGAAGCTGTACTTTGTTTCGTATATTGATTAGTTCCTGTTTGACGAGCACGTGTCTTAATAAAGATCGCATCGCGGTTCAAACCAGTCACAGCACGAATTACAGCAAGCGCTAAGTTAAAACGTTTTTTTGCTTTTTCAGGATCGATCGTTTTTGGTGGAGCATATTCCTGAACATGTAAGCGATCGCCATATAAATCTACAGCGACGTTAAAGTCAGGTAAGTCGGCATCGTATAAGCGTAAGCAATAAATATTTTCTTTAGTAGCCCATTTTTTTAAGGCAGTCATATTTTTTTGCAAACGGTTAGCAAAGTCTTGAGCTTCTTCTATTTCCACGGGTTGAGCTTGCCAAGTTGCTAAAAATGGCTGTGTTACTTTTTCTGGTTTGATTGCACCGAAGCGAATGTAAATTGGTAACTTACCATTCATTAAACGTAAAGTTTCAGGCGCTTCAAAAGCTAATACATCCGCTTGTTCAATTTGAGCTGCAATAATAGCGGCATATTGATTTGGGAAATGTTTTTGTAAAAGTGCAGATAGACCTAAATAAAGAGAACGGTTTGATGCTTTATCACCTAAACGTTCACCATATGGCGGGTTAGTTACAATAAAAGCTGTTTTCTTTTCAGCGGCAAAATCTGGCCAGTCAGCTAAAGTACGTTCTTCAATTTGAATTTCGCTTAATAGTTTTTCAAAGCCCGCCGCAATAATATTTTCGCGTGTTGCTTTTACCGCTTCCCAGTCAGCATCGTAGGCATAAAATTTAGGTAAAGGTAACTCAAGCGCTTTCTCATGACGTTCTGCTGCTTCAGCTTTGAGCGAAAGCCAAAGTTCACGGTCATGACCATGCCAGCCATTAAAGCCAAAACGACGAACAAGACCAGGTGCGCGGTCAGTTAAAATCATTAATGCTTCAATGATAAATGTACCTGAACCACACATTGGGTCGAGTACAAGTTCTGGATTACGTTCTTTAAGCTTAGCTTTTTGTAAAATTGCGGCAGCTAGGTTCTCTTTAATCGGTGCATCTGTCATGTAACGACGGTAGCCGCGTTTATGCAATGAGTCACCAGATAAATCTAGACAGTAAGTATGTTCGGTCTTACCAGCAAGCACATATAAGGTAATTTCTGGTTGTTTAGTATCAATACTCGGGCGACGGCCTACCGCTTCCATAAAGGAATCGACGACACCATCTTTTGCTCGAAGCGTTGCAAATTGGGTATTAACTTTAATTTCACGCTCTGCATGTAAGCGAATAGCAAAGGTACTTTGTGGTGCAAAAATAAGTGACCAGTCAAAGCTCATTACACCTTCGTAAAGCTCTTCTGCTACGTCACGTGCATCATGTGTGTGTTCAAGTTTATAAGTATGAATTGGAAGTAAAACACGAGAAGCGAGACGTGACCACATGCAAATACGATAAGCATGCTCAAGCGTTCCTTCAATGATTAAACGTCCAGCTTTACGTTCTGTCACTTTGGTGCCAAGCTGTTCTATTTCTTCTTGTAAGAGGCTTTCTAAACCATCAGCACAAGTAATCCAATAGTGGTTTAAACGTAAAGAGGTATTCATAAACTCAATTGACCAAAACAGATAAATATTAACGATGCAAAGTTTAACTTATTTTGATGTGTAAAGGTCTTTAAATTATTGCAACCTATCACTTGGCAACCAATAAACTGATTTTTAAAGCTTAAAATATATAAACTGGTATGTATTTTGCTAAACCTCTATGAGTAACGCTTATTTATTAAATGGTTTTTAACCAATTTTATGATTTGAAAGCATAGGGGAATATAAATGAAAGATATGATGGGGAATGGTTTTGTAACCAATGCGGAAGCTTTTTCAATCTCTACACAAATATATGTACGTATGCGTAGAGTCACTGGACGAGTCATAGATGCATTGTATGTGGTCCAAAATAAAGATTATGCAAAGTATGTAATAGCACTTGCCTTGGAAACAGATGACGATGAATTAAAACGTTTTGTTGAGCGATTAAACTCATTGACTGACTCAATACCCGAGCTTCCTCAAAAACAAATCGCTAGCAATGTTCAGTTGAGCGAAGAAACAGAAATCACGGCTGAAGATATTTATAGGGCACAAGTTCCACATCATTATATTGGTGCTTTAAGGTAATCTTTGCGCGACCCTAAATTTTCTGGTCAATTTAGGGTCTTATTCTGTAAAGTTCTTCTGCGAAAAAGCTGGAATTCAGCTACACTATGCACGTTTTCGCGATTCGACCCATAGGAATCCATTATGCATATTGCAGCGTTGCATCAGCCGAGCCAGGTTCAGCTCAATCAAGACGGAAATTTAAAACATTTTTTAACGATTGAGGGCCTTTCAAAAGAAAACCTCACTAAGATTTTAGATACCGCGCAAAGCTTTTTAGACGATAATAATAATTTAATCAACCGCCCGCTTTTAGAAGGACGGACGGTGATGAATCTTTTCTTTGAAAACTCCACCCGTACTCGTACTACTTTTGAAGCAGCAGCAAAGCGTTTGTCTGCCAATGTGCTGAACATTGATATTGCTCGTTCAAGTACATCTAAAGGTGAAACTTTACGAGATACGCTTTGGAACCTTGAGGCAATGGCTGCCGATATTTTTGTAGTACGCCATTCATCTTCGGGTGCTGCTCATTTCATTGCTAAAGATGTGTGCCCAAAAGTCGCAATTATTAATGCTGGAGATGGACGTCATGCTCATCCAACGCAAGCGATGCTTGATATGCTGACCATTCGCCGTGAAACCAAAAAACCATTTGAAGAGTTGAGTGTTGCGATTATTGGTGACATTAAGCACTCTCGCGTAGCACGTTCAGATGTGGCTGCACTTCAAACTCTTGGATGTAAAGACATTCGTGTGATTGCACCGAATACATTATTGCCAGTTGGTTTTTCAGAATACG
Organism: Acinetobacter sp. H1(2024); assembly: GCF_046557555.1. Taxonomy (NCBI): domain Bacteria; kingdom Pseudomonadati; phylum Pseudomonadota; class Gammaproteobacteria; order Moraxellales; family Moraxellaceae; genus Acinetobacter; species Acinetobacter sp. H1(2024). Next base: position 1,065,440 of record NZ_JBKGFO010000001.1, on the reverse strand, counting down.
GTGACCATGTTCGTTTGTTCAATAACATGGATGAAGGTGTTACTGGTTGTGATGTGATTATTGCGCTACGTATTCAAAATGAACGTATTGATTCACCAGCATTATCTTCGCAATCTGAATTTTACAGAATGTATGGCTTAAACAAAGAACGCCTAAGTTTAGCTAAACCAGACTGTATTGTTATGCATCCGGGACCAATGAACCGCGGTGTAGAAATTGATTCGAGTATTGCCGATGGTGACCAGTCTGTGATTTTAAAACAGGTCACTAACGGTATTGCAGTTCGTATGGCTGTATTGGCGTTGTCTATGCAAGGGCAACTTCAAGAACAAGGTTTAATTGAAGCAATTGCGTTGTAAGGAATGGATCACATGAGTATTGTAAAAATTGAAAATGTACGTGTGTTAGACCCAATCCAAAAAACAGACAGCGTACAAACTGTATATATTCAAGACGGTAAGTTAGTTGCAGCAGTTGACCAAGTTGAACAAACCATTGATGGTCAGGGGAAATGGTTGATGCCGACTATGGTTGATTTGTGCGCACGTTTGCGTGAACCGGGTCAACAACAACACGGTACACTGAAGTCTGAAGGGAAGGCTGCACGTGCTAATGGTATTTTGCATGTCATTACCCCTCCAGACTCAAAGCCAATTGTTCAAGACAATGGCGCCCTCATTCATGGCTTAGTTGAAAAAGCTTGGCTTGATGGTGGTATCCATATGCATATTATCGGTGCTCAAACTCAAGGCTTAAATGGTAAGCAACCAGCAAATATGGCTGGCCTTAAAAAGGGTGGTTGTACTGCTGTTTCAAATGCGAATGCTGCTTTTGAAAATGATGATGTTGTTGTTCGCACGCTTGAGTATGCGGCTGGTCTTGGTTTAACAGTCGTGTTCTATGCTGAAGAACCGCAACTTGCTAAAGACGGATGTGCTCATGAAGGTTTTATCGCATCGCGTCAAGGTTTGCCGATGATTCCTGCAATTGCTGAAACTGTAGCAATTGCAAAATATTTGCTTATGATTGAAGCGACAGGTGTCAATGCTCACTTTGGCTTGTTGTCTTGCGGTGCGTCGGTTGAATTAATTCGTGCAGCAAAAGCAAAAGGCTTGCCTGTGACTGCCGATGTAGCAATGCATCAGTTACATTTAACTGAGCAATTAACTGATGGCTTCAACTCGCTAGCCCATGTTCGTCCTCCATTACGTTCTGAGCAAGATAAAGAGCTTTTACGCCAAGGTTTAAAACAAGGTGTCATTGATGCAATTTGTACGCATCACGAACCATTAAGCAGTTCAGCGAAAATGGCACCATTTGCTGAAACTCAACCGGGTATTACAGCATTCGATACTTATGTAGCCCTAGGCATTCAACTTATTAATGAAGGCTTATTTGAGCCGCTTGAATGGGTTACCAAAGTGACAAGTGCTCCTGCACAGGTAGCAAACATGACTACACGTTGGCAAGCCGAAGCAGGGTGGGTGTTGGTCGATCCTGAATTAAGCTGGACCTTAAGCAAAGACACTATTTTATCGCAAGGGAAAAATACGCCACTACTGGGTCAAAACCTTACTGGTAAAGTGCTACAAACTTTTGCTGTGTAGTTTCCGACGGCTAAAAACTTATTCAAAATATAAACAGGCAGATCTTTTTGATCTGCCTGTTTTGTAAATACTAGATGGAAAATTGTATATAAATTATTTAAAAAACAACAAAAGATTTCGAGCGCATTAGAATAAAAAACTATCAGCAAACAGAAGTATTTGAATAACCAAAAAATTGCTGGTTACGACGTATAAGATTCGGGAGAATAAACAATGTCGATAAACCCTATAGAACTGCTTAAAGAAAAAGTATCTTCAACAATATTAGATAATCAGGATGGATTCCTAGGCGAAAAAACTAATGCGCTTTCTAAGTTTTATCCAATTTTACTTTCATTATTAGCTGCTAAACCTGATCTTATTGGACAATTGAAAAATAGTTTAGCCCCCTCATTATCCGATCTTTTTTCTCATAATGATCAAATTAAAAATACTGTACTGACTCATTTAAGCGGTACTGCGCCATCTGCCGAAATTGAAAGTACACTCAATAGTGCGATCAAACCTAGTCTTAATACAATTTCTGAAGTTGCCGGAAGTGATCAACAAAGTATTGTGAACTATTTACGTCAACATGCAGAAACGATTCGTTCATATTTACCAGGATGGGCAGTTGGACTATTGGCACCATTAGGTCTTGGTGCAGGTTTATCATCAGTAACTACATCAACTGCACCACCGCTTGCAGCAGCAACCGAAACAACAGGGAAATCTCGCGGAATTTTACCGATTATTGCACTCATTATTCTTGGATTGTTAATTGCTTGGTTATGGCGCTCTTGCCAGCATAAAGAGGCTGCACCTGTACCTGAGACTTCACCTGCAAGTGGTGTGGCAACCGCAGCAGCTGCACCTGCTACTTTAACTTTAAGTACAGACGACAAAGGCGCTGTGAGCCAATGTCAGGCGGGTATTGGTGATCAGGGCTTCTTAGCAACTTTGCAAATGCATGTTAAGAAAGTTCTTTCAGCGACTAAAGACTGTGATGTTGATACTAGCCAAACTTATGCCGCTGCATTTACCGATAAGGATGCATTAGCAGGTGTACTTGGTGCATTGAAAGGTGTTCCAAATGCATCTTTAGAATGGGTAGGTGACAAAATTACATTGAAAGCAGGTGATGCCGCAGCTTTAGAAGCTTTAACTGCTAAGGTAAAAGCGTTGGTGCCACATACTGAAGTTGTTGGTACAGCACCTGCAACAGCTGAGCAATCTGTGAGTAATAGTTTAACGGCTTCGCAAACAGCGTTAGGTTCAATTGATCCGAACAATGTAGACGTAAATGCTTTAGTTAAAGCTCTTAACTTGCAAATCATTAACTTCGCGAGTGGTTCAAGTGAAATTCCAGCAGATAACAAAGCTATTCTTGATCAAGCTGCAACACTGTTAAATAAAGTGACTAGCGTGAAATTAAACGTAGGTGGTCATACTGACTCAACAGGTAATGCTGCTGCCAATAAAGCACTTTCTCAACGCCGTGCTCAAGCTGTAGTAGATTACTTAGTTTCTAAAGGAGTAGATGCTTCTAAGCTTGTTGCCCAAGGTCATGGTTCAGAAAACCCTGTTGCTGACAACAAGACTGAAGAAGGTCGCTTTAAAAACCGTCGTATTGAGTTTTCAGTAGCCCAATAATCAATAGATTTATAAGAAATCTTGATTTTACTGAATTCTGATTTGAAAAAAGCTTCTCATTTTGAGAAGCTTTTTTATAGAGATCAATATTGTTGGGTTGACATGAAAATCAGTTTGTTAGGAAGTGGGCGTGTTTCTTTTCATTTGGCAAAGGCATTTTTGGCTAAGGGGCATCACATTACCCAAGTCTATGCGCGTGATTTTGAGAAAACCCAGAAGTTTGCAGAAAAAATTCAAGCAAAAGCATGTCAGTCTCTTCAAGAGTTTCAAGCAAGTGATTTAATTATTTTGGCAGTTTCAGACAGCGCTATTGCTGAACTTGTAATGCAGGTACATGAGATATTCCCAGAAACGCTTATGGTTCATACATCGGGGAGTACCAATATTGAAGTTATCAGTAATATTCATGAAAAAGCAGGGGTGTTTTATCCTTTACAAACATTCAGTCTGGAAAGAGACGTTGATTGGCAAGCCACACCATTATTTGTAGAGGCGACCAATAAAGCCGATTTAGCCATGCTCTCTGATTTGGCAAATAGCCTAAGTAATCGAGTATATCAATACACCTCAAAGCAGCGTTTAACATTACATTTGGCAGCTGTATTTGCTTGTAATTTTACTAATTACTGTTTTGATATGGCTAAACAGATTGTGGATGCAGAACAAGTCGACTTTAGCTTGCTCTACCCATTAATAGTGGAAACAGCAAAAAAAGCCACTGAAAACGATCCGAAACAAATGCAAACTGGGCCTGCGGTAAGGGGGGATCAGAATATCTTGGCAATGCATGAGAGTCTATTAACTCAAGCAAATAGGGATGACTTAAAACAGGTCTATCAACTTTTAAGTGATGGCATCGTGAAGCGCCATCACTCGGACTAAAAGTGATTCTAAAATTAAGGTTCGCCGTTATTGCCCCATTTTAAGAAGCCAGCACGCTGATTTAATAGTTCAAAATATTGGTCGACATGCTTAAGTGTTGGATGGTCAAAAGGGGTGGCCTTCCAGCGCTGTACAGATAGACCAATTGGAATATCCGCTAGAGTGAACTCAGTTCCTGCAACATAGGCTTGAGTTTTTGCAAGCTGTTGGTCAAGAATCTGCATATGGTGATTCCAATTATCAATACCTTTTTTTAATAAATCTGGATCTTGATGATTTGGTGAATGTCTAAGCAAAGACATAATCGTATAAGTCCAACTATTATTTAGCTCGATCGCTTGCCAATCAAGCCACTGGTCAACAAAGAATCTTTCTTTCGCTTGAGTAGGGTAAAGCTTATGCTCTTTATCATAAGCATTGGCGAGATAACGTATAATACTGTTGGACTGCCAAAGGACTAAATCGCCATCTAAAACAACAGGAATTTGACCATTTGGGTTTAATTGTAAATATTCAGGTGATTGAGCAGAGCGAAAGCCTCGACCCCAGTCTTCTCTCTCATATTCAAGATTTAATTCTTCACATAACCATAAGACTTTGCGAACATTAATGGAGTTATCACGCCCTAAAATTTTTAACATGGGTTGTCCTTAGTGTTTTTTAGTGTGGCTAATACCAGTTTCTATAAATAGCTAGATTTAGTGCGATTGGCAAACATTAATTCGAAAGAAAAAATAGAATAAGTAAGTGCTAATAAATTTTTTAATATTAAAAGATAAAAGGCTTAGTAAAGAACTAAGCCTTTTGTTGTTTACTTAATCTTTTTAAAGATAAAGTCATTAATTTTATGACCTGACTCAATACCACGGCGTTCAAACTTAGTCACTGGACGCCACTCTGGTCGAGGGTAACTGTTGCCTTTACCTGCCAAATTTTCAAGATCTGGGCGGTTATCTAAAATATCAAGCATCCATTCTGCATATGGTTCCCAGTCTGTTGCTGCATGGAATGTACCACCAAGCTCAAGTTTCTGTTCAACCAGTTGCATACGCTCATGAATAACAAAACGGCGTTTGAAATGACGTTTCTTTTGCCAAGGGTCTGGGAAGTAAAGTTGTACACAGTTAATACTGTTGTCTGGCATTTCACGTAAAACTTGAATCGCGTCTGCATCGAGTACACGTAAGTTTTTAAGTTCCGCTATACCTGCTTCATATAGACATTGAGCAATACCAGGTACATGGACTTCAATGCCCACATAGTTGCGTTCTGGGTTTGCTTTAGCCATAAGCACTAGCGAACGTCCCATACCAAAACCGATCTCAACAGTTAAAGGACGTTCTGGATGTTCAAAGTGTTGACGTAAGTCACCAACAGGATATTCCAAAATTAAATCGCGATGTTGTTCTAATGCCGTGCGTTGAGACGTATTAAGTGGTGCTGAACGACGCATAAACGTCACAATTTCACGGTGTTCAGGCAAATTGTCTAATTCTGCAATTTGCGTTTCTAACTGATCGATCGACATAACCTTGGCAATATTGAAATTCAAATGCGGTATTTTAAGTCTTCAGGTGGTCAAGTCAAATATTTCGGTGTTTTTCTTCATGTAGATGTCATGATCAATATTTAATCTAAGAGACTAATTAAAACTCACATGAACATTTTTAATCATGAAAACTTTTCAATTAAGAACACTTTCAGTTTTTTTAAGTGCATTTGGTGCATTTTCATATAGTTCTGTTGCTCAGGCACAGCTCATGTTTAGCCAGTATGTTGATGGTAGTAGCAATAAAAAAGGGTTAGAGATTTATAACCCGGATGGTACTACAGTTAACTTAGCCGATTATGAGATTCAACAGTTTAATAATGGTGGTACTGCAAAAACGGTGACTTTCCGTTTACAGGGTACACTTGCGAGTAAGCAGAAGTTTTTAGTGGGCCGCTCGGAGCTACAAACTGAACTTGGTAGTAAAGTAAATCAAGTAGCTGCCTTGTCTTTTAATGGTGATGATGCAGTTGTACTCGTTTATAAAGGCACACCTGTCGATCGTTTTGGGCGTATTGGTGAACGACCAGAGGCAGGTTGGGGAACAGCCGTTTCAAGTTTAGGAAATAGTTTTAAACGTATTGAAACTGAAAATCCAGCTTTAAGTATCGATCCAACCGCAGTATTTGATTTGGACCACTCGTGGACAGCATGGGCAAACCGAAATGATTTTTCAAATCTATCGGGTTCTACGACTCAGCCGCCAGTGCAAACGGTCAGTTGTTCAAGCTCAGATACACCAATTGCCGATTTAGCATCTTCAACACAAAACCAGACTTATACAGTACGTGGCGTAATTACTGCTGACTATCGCTATGCGAATGGTTTTTCAGGCTTTTATGTTCAAACACCTGACACCAAAGCACGTGCAAATGTAAGTAATGCCATTTTTGTTTATATTCCAAATAGCAGCACGGTAAAAGGTGGCCAAGTTGGTGATGAAGTTATTTTACGAGGCCGTTTAACAAGTTATCAAAACCAGCTACAAATAGACCAATTACAGCAAGATATTCAAAGCTGTAATAGCAATATGGCAAATCAAGTTCAGCCAATTAGCTTGGAGTTACCATTTACTAGCTTAGCAGGCGGTTCAACAAATTCTCCGCAGCGTTATCAAGGGATGTTGGTCAAATTACCTCAAGCTTTGACGGTAAGTGAAAACTATAACTATGGCCGTTATGGTGAACTATCGCTGAGCTTAGGCCGCTTATATATTCCAACCAATTTATATCCTGCCTTGTCGCCAGAAGCGAAAGCTTTAGCTCAGAAAAATTTATTATCGAAAATTATTTTTGATGATGGATATAACAACCAAAATCGTACTCCGTGGTTACCAACAAATTTTAGTGCTGCCAATACATTACGTTCAGGTTATCAGCTTAAAAACGTTGAAGGGATTTTAGAGTATCGTTTTAATGGCTGGCGCGTACAGCCAGTACTTGGACGGACACAACCAGAAGTTGTTACTCAAACAAACCCGCGTCAAAGTGTCCTTACAAAAAATGCTAATCACATTCGTGTAGCTTCATTTAACGTTTTGAACTATGACAATGGTGCAACTGGCTTCCCAACAGAGCGTGGTGCAAACACACAAGCAGAGTTTGATAAACAGCATCGTAAAATTGTAAGTGCATTAAAAGCGATTGATGCTGACGTATACGGTTTAATGGAAATTGCCAACAATGGTTATGGTCCAAACAGCGCAATTGCTCATTTAACAAGTGCATTAGGTCCAGACTGGAAATATGTGGTTCCTGAAAACTTGGATCGTTTAGGTGGTGATGTTATTGCTGTTGCGATTATTTATAACAGTAAGCGTGTTAAACCTTTAAACAAACCTGTTGTGCTGGACTTAGGTGATAAAAACCGAACGACCTTAGCACAAACTTTCCAAGCTGTTCGTGGCAATAAGACATTTACTGTTATTCCAAACCATTTAAAGTCAAAAGGTTGTACTGGAGTAGACGCGAACTCTACTGACGCTGATCAAAATGATGGTCAAGGATGTTGGAACCCAACCCGTGTGAAAGCAGTTGATCAAATCGTGCAGTGGCTCGCGAAAAATCCAACTCAAGTTCCTAAGCAAAATGCTTTGCTGGTAGGGGATATGAACAGCTACGCAAAAGAAGCACCAATTTTAGCTTTTGAAAAAGCCAACTATAAGGTTTTACTCAATGACGCTAAGATTGGGCAAGGTACTCAGGCATATAGCTATGTTTTTGGTGTGGCAAGTGATGCAAATGGCAATGGTGGAGCGGGTAACTTAGACCATGCAATTGCCGACGCAGATTTATATCCAAAAGTAGTTCGTACCTTTGCTTGGCATATCAATGCAGATGAGCCAACAGTTCTAGACTACAACGAAGAATATAAAACCGATGAACAAAAGGCGCTATTTTATGGTGAAGATGCCTATCGTTCTTCGGACCATGATCCTGTCATTGTCGATCTAGATTTAAATGGTAAAGACTCAAGTCATCCTGATAATGGCAACAAAAATCCTATATTGGATTTCTTAAACCAATTAGTGGAATGGATTAGCCAACTTTTTAAGCGTAATTAACGGTAAAAAATGCGTGATGTGAATGTGTTTTATCATATTTTAAACAATCGTCACGCAAGACAACTTGCAAGGTCAAACTTTTTCAAGAATATTAGATAGTGTAACTAATTTATAAATTTACGCTTTTTTACAATTAAGGAATTGTACAAACCTTGCAGGTTTTTTAGAAGCAATTTAAAACGTTAATGTGAGATAAGAAGGATCAGATATGAAATTATATTATTCGCCAGGCGCATGTTCTTTAGCTGCACATATTATTTTAAATGAAATTAATGTTGATTTTGATTTAGAAAAAGTAAATTTAAAAACACATAAAACAGAAAAAGGCGCAGATTATTACGAAATTAATCCGAAGGGCTATGTACCAGCTTTAGAAATTAACCCGGGTTTAATTTTGACTGAAAACGTGGCGATTTTACCATTCCTTGCGCAACATGACCCCAAACAGGATTTAATTCCTCCTTCAGGCTTAGGCCGTGCGAAAGTATTGGAATGGTTAGGTTATTTGAACTCTGAATTACATGATGCTTATGCAGTATTTTTTGGGGCGCAGTTAACAAATGATGAAAAGACGAAAGCTTATGCTGAAATCGACCGTCTTTTAAAATATATCGATAGTTATTTATCTGAATCGGACTATGACTATTTAGTAAATGATAATTTTGGGCCAGCTGATGCTTATTTATTTGTTTTAACGAATTGGTCAAACTCTATTGAGCATGATTTAACACCTTATAAAAATATTATTGCATTACGTAATAAAGTAGCTGAGCGTCAATCTGTACAAATTGCAATGCGTGATGAAGGTTTAATTTCATAAGCGATTTTAAGTGTATTAAAAAAGCCCCTAATCAATAGGGGCTTTTTTAATATTAGAGATTGTTAGTTTTGAGCTTTCTCTTTAACGTCAGCAGCAGCATGTTCAACAGCTTTGGCTGTATCAGCAGTTGCTTTACGCGCAGTCGCTTCAGTTTGAGCAGCAGCATTTGCAGTTTTATCGGCAGCGTGGTCAGCAGCAGCATCAATTTTAGCTGTAGCATTGTCTGTAGCAGTTGCAATATCGCTCGCAGCTTTATCACCAGCAGATTTAATATCAGCGGTTGCTTGTTTAGCTGCATTTTCTAAATGTTCACCTGTAGTCGCACCAGTTTCTGGAGCTTTATCTTTATTACAACCAACTAGGGCTACGGTCGCAGCAAGACCTAAAGCAACAAGTAATTTATTCATTGTGTTTTTCCTTCTAATTCATGGCATCCAAATATGGATGTCTAAAATATAAACATAAAGTAAATGATTAATAAAGATCGAAAATTGTTAAAAAGTTGTAACTTCAATATTAAAAAAGCCTAGCATTTTGCAATGCTAGGCTTTCGCTTAATAAGAGGGGGCTAACCAGTTTTTACTGTCCAGAACGAATGATGTAATCAAACGCAGAGAGCGATGCTTTAGCGCCTTCACCTGTAGCAATAATGATTTGCTTGTAAGGCACAGTGGTACAGTCACCCGCAGCAAATACACCTTGTACATTGGTTTCGTTGCGGTCATTCACAATAATCTCACCACGGTTGGTTAACTCAACCTCACTGTCTTTTAAGAAGTCAGTGTTTGGTAATAAACCAATCTGTACAAAGATCCCTGCAAGCTCTACCTCATGCTCTTCATCCGTCGCACGGTCTTTATATTTAAGACCAGTTACTTGTGAGCCATCACCTAACACTTCTGTACTTAAGGCATTCATAATTACAGTGGTGTTCGGCAAGCTATGCAGTTTGTTTTGTAAGACTTGGTCAGCACGAAGTTTTGTATCGAACTCAACCAAAGTTACATGTTCAACAATCCCTGCAAGGTCAATTGCAGCTTCAACACCTGAGTTACCACCACCAATCACTGCGACACGTTTGCCTTTGAACAATGGACCATCACAGTGTGGGCAGTATGCGACACCACGGGTACGGTATTCAGCTTCACCCGGTACATTCATTTCTCTCCAACGCGCTCCTGTTGAAAGGATGACAGTTTTCGATTCAAGTTTGGCACCGTTTTCAAGTTCAACTGCAACCAGACCATTTTCAGTTTGGTTGGCCCCTGTGATTTTGCTGACACGTTGCAGGTTCATGATATCGACATCATATTCACGAACATGTGCTTCCATCTCGGCAGCAAACTTAGGACCTTGAGTCTTTTGCACAGACGTGAAGTTTTCAATGTCCATGGTATCCATGACCTGACCACCAAAGCGTTCAGCTACGATACCTGTGTTAATACCTTTACGTGCTGCATAAATTGCAGCTGTTGCACCCGCAGGACCACCACCAATCACCAATACATCAAAGGCATCTTTGGCATTCAGTGCTGCTGCATCTTTTTCAGCTGAGTTGGTGTCAAGTTTTGCCACAATCTCTTCAAGGGTCATACGACCTTGACCAATGTGTTCGTTGTCCTGAAATACCATTGGTACAGCCATGATTTTGCGTTGTTCCACTTCGTCTTGGAAGAATGAACCGTCAATCATGGTTGCTGTGGTGTTCGGGTTATAAATGGCAATCAGGTTAAGTGCCTGTACCACGTCTGGACAGTTATGACAGCTTAAGGATACAAACACATCAAAGTTGGCTTTGAGGTTTAGGCCTTTAATTTGGTTGAGCACTTCATCCGACACTTTAGGTGCATAACCAGAGACTTGTAACAGCGCCAAGATCAAAGACGTAAACTCATGGCCCATCGGTAAGCCAGCAAAGAACACACGTGGCTGTTCACCTGCTTTAGCTACACCAAAGCTTGGGCGACGTGTATTGTTGCCATCAAAACGGGCAGTCACCTTGTCAGAAAGCTCAGCGATTTCTGTCACAAGTTCTTTAATTTGAGCAGCTTTATCTGATTCATCTAAAGCAGCTACTAATTCGATTGGACTTTCTAAACGTTCTAAGTAAGCTTTTAATTGAGTTTTAATATTTTGATCTAACATCTGTTTTTACTCCAATGCATCCAAATTCTTTCAATAGATGCATAGTACGTTAAAACACAAAATAGGTGAAACAGTATGTTTTTATAGATTTAATCGGTTTTTTGAATTATTGAGTGTATTCATAAATAAGTTCAATAATTTATCTATAAATGCTCTTTATTACTCATTTTTATCTTTTAAAGTGAAAGTATTTAAAAATTTATATATGTTATATGGCTGTAAAGATTTTATGTCATAACATTAAAAGGTACTTTCATGTCATTGCAACGCGGCATTTATCAGCATTATAAAGGTAATCTCTATCAAGTTTTTTCTGTGGCAAAACACAGCGAGACTGAAGAAGAGTTAGTTGTTTATCAGTGTCTTTATGGTGACTATTCAACATGGGTACGTCCGCTAGATATGTTTACTGAAACGGTTCAAATGGCTGATGGAAGTATCGTGCCGCGGTTCAAGTTAATTCAAAGCACTTAATTTAAACGGCTGTCATATAAAATAACAATTTTAAAGGGTGAAAATATGCCAAATACTTTTTTCTTACAAAGAGTTGCAGATTTATATGACACCTTTAAACGGCATGATGCCCAGCAGTCAGATCGCTTGCTGCGTTATCGAAATATAGAGGCTGAGTCTGCAAAACTTCTATCGCAATTGATTCGAATGCAGCAGGCCAAATCAATTTTAGAAATTGGTACTTCAACGGGTTATTCTACTTTATGGCTTGCTGAGGCTGCACAATCGACACACGGGAAAGTAATCACGCTTGAAATTGATGCCAATCGTAGTAATGAAGCGAAACGCCATGTTACTGAACTGGCATTAAATGAAGTGGTTGATTTTTGGATAGGGGATGCCGCAGATTATTTAAATGAAGCTCAGGAAACTTTCGATTTTATTTTGTTAGACGCTGAACGTGATGCATATGAAAGTTATTGGCCAGATTTAAAGCGTCTGATGAAGCCCAAAGGTGGTGTTCTTATTATTGATAAGGTTATTTCACATGCAGCTGAGGTAAGTCCATTTTTATCTTTGATTAAACAGAATGCAGATTTCATGAGTAGTATTTTACCTATAGGCGCTGGTTTATGTTTAGTGGTTCTAAAGTAGATTTACTTTCTTGAGATATTCTTGTCGATAAGCTTGTGGACTACAGCCGTGTACTCTATTAAATGCACGAGTGAAATTGGCAGGATTAGAATAGCCCAGTTCATAGGCAATATGGGTAATGGTAAAGCTAGAATTCTCTAATAAATCAATGGCACGCTCAGTGCTGATTTGTTGCTTTAAAGCATGGAATTCAACACCTTGCTGCTGTAAATAACGTTGCAAGGTTTTGGTCGAAATATTTAATACTTTGGCACATTCCATTAGGGTTGGAACTTGATTGGCTTGTCGCAACATCATGCTGACCCATTCAACAATTTCGCCTTGATGGTAGATCTTCTGGATTTGTTCCTGACAGCGTTGCTCAACTATTTTTAAACTATGTGCGTCAGCTAGAGGCAAGGGTAGTGCTAGTTGTTGCTCATCAATCACCACGCGTATACCTGAAAGCCATGTATAGTTAAAGTGGAAATTGGCCTTCACTAAAGATATGTAACGTTCTTGATAGCTCGGCTCAGGAATACTCAAATACACTTGGTAGCGTTGTAATTGCTGGCCTGCCAACTCTAACAAGCTGTAGTAAAACGCCACGGCAATCGCTTCAATATGAAAAGCCAAACACTGCTTATTCATCTGCAAAATCGGTTCAAATAATAATTCAACCTTTTGCTGATTGGTTGGAAACCCGATGCTGAGCTTAAAACTCGGCATAATCAGTCTAAAATATTGTGCAATCAGCCTAAGTGCATGTTCCAAATTAGGACTAGTCATTAGCGCATAGCCGACCAGACTATGTGAGCTGAGTTTAATATTTTTACCCAGTTCAAAGGCTAATTCTTGAGTGTTGGGCAAACTCAAACCCATCTCAATGAATTGTTCGATTTGTTGAATCGATAATAATTCTGTTTTTGCCAGTTCTTGTTGGAATGCTCTCAGTAAATCATTATCGTATTGATGCGTGCCGATTAAAATTTCAATCAGCCGTAAATAATAACGTGATGGGATAACAGGAATCTGTTGCTTCTGCACAAGAAAAATTCAGCAAAGTCTTAAAATGATAATAGCAAGTCTTAAAATGATAATATAGAGGGGCTATGAGCGAGCACAATCAATTCAAGCAAAACATTTTGTGTTTGATTGGAGTCTCTAATGAATATGCATACTCAACTGGATGTCGAGCAAGCGACAACAAAATTTAAGGATAAAAAACGCCATTTATGGCTATTGGGTTTAGCTGTACCGACCATTGCAATGGGTGGGCTAGCAGGTTACCAATTTGGTCCTAAAAAAACTAAAAAGTTCTTCGCTTCATTTGGGCCATTATTTATTCATGGTGTTATTCCAGCATTGGATAAACTGATTGGTGAAGACAAGGAAAATCCACCATTAGATGCAATCGATGATTTAGAAGCAGATCCGTATTACGCACGCATTGTTAAACTTTTTATTCCTTTGCAATATGCAACCAATATCTATGGAGCATATTTGGCAACTCGTAAAAATACACCTATAGCTGATCAGGTTTTACTTGGAACTTTAGTAGGAATGGTCAATGGGATTGCGATTAATACTGCACATGAACTTAGTCATAAGAGTGGTCGACTTGAACATTATTTATCTCATTTGGCGTTAGCACCTTCGGGGTATAACCATTTCCGAATTGAACACCCTTATGGACATCACCGCCGTGTTGCGACACCTGAGGACCCAGCATCTTCACAATTTGGCGAAACCTTTTGGAAATTCTTACCGCGGACTGTAGTTGGGAGTTTTAAATCGGCGATTGAAATTGAGAAGAATCGCTTAGAGCGTAAGAAATTGCCTTTCTTCTGTAAGGAAAATGAACTGATTCATGGCTGGGCAATGTCGGCTGTGTACCATGCAGCCATGTTTGCGAAATTTGGTGCCCGTTCGATTCCGTTTCAAGTTACTCAAGCTGCATATGCAATAACTTTGTTTGAATCGGTGAATTACATTGAACATTATGGTTTAAAGCGTGCAAAGAAAGAAAATGGCCAATATGAACGTACTTTGCCAGAGCACAGCTGGAATAATAATAATGTGGTGACCAATCTGTTCTTGTATCAATTACAACGGCATTCAGATCATCATGCCAATCCAACTCGCAGCTTTCAGACCTTGCGGCATTTTGAAGATGCGCCGCAATTGCCAGCAGGTTATGGTGCAATGATTTTGCCTGCGTTTATTCCATCTTGGTGGTCAAAAATTATGGATGAACGCGTTGTCGAGCACTATAAGGGCGACCTCAGTAAAATCAATATGCATGTTGATGTGAAAGAAAAAATGCTAGAGAAATATATTAAGCAAAATAACGCGGCTTAATAGTCGAAAGATATAAAACAGATCAGCCCAAGCGGGCTGATTTTTTATAATTAAGCAGAAATACAGAGCCTGTTAAAATGCAGATCAAACTCAAGATATTTATGAACAAATGCAGTTTTATCCGTGGTGCGTAACAAATTATTGTAGATAAACTCTGGAACGGGATGATAAAGCTCACCTGAGCCATTGCTATAGAAAATTTTTAAATAGCGTGAAGAAACATCATATTTCCAAGAGGTTACAACAACAGATTTTTCCATATAACTACTCCTACTTTTGTTTGATCTTTTAATACATATACAAAACTCTTTTGTTTCATAATTCGACAGTACTCTAAGTTAAGCAGGCTGACAATTCATAAATGAATGTTGCTATAAATTTATAAGTATAAGAATTGTAAAAAATTAGCTATGAAATTTTGGTAGATAATAAGACTTAGATTTATAAAAATAATCAATAAAAAAACCACCCTAAAAAGGGTGGTTTTTAGACGTATTGGTCTAATCTAAAAAATTAGATTTTACCAACTAAGTCGATAGATGGAGCAAGAGTAGCTTCGCCTTCTTTCCATTTAGCTGGGCAAACTTCACCTGGGTGAGCGTGTACGTATTGAGCAGCTTTTACTTTACGAAGAAGTTCAGACGCGTCACGGCCGATACCACCAGCGTTAAGTTCAACGATTTGGATTTTACCTTCTGGATCGATAACGAAAGTACCACGGTCAGCTAAACCTTCAGATTCGATAAGAACGTCGAAGTTTTTAGAAAGAGTCCAAGTTGGGTCACCAACTAATGGGTATTGGATTTTTTTGATTTCTTCAGAAGTGTCGTGCCAAGCTTTGTGAGTGAAGTGTGTATCAGTAGATACAGCGTAAATTTCAACACCAAGTTTTTGGAATTCAGCGTAGTTGTCAGCTAAGTCACCAAGTTCAGTTGGACAAACGAAAGTGAAGTCAGCTGGGTAGAAGAATACAACAGACCATTTACCTTTAAGGTTAGTTTCGTTAACTTCAACAAATTGGCCGTTGTGGTAAGCAGTTGCTTGGAAAGGTTTAACTTCAGTATTAATCAAGCTCATCATTGTCTCCATGATTGAGGTTTATATTTAAACTTGTTTACGAGATGTAGAATAAATAAAAATTCTTTATTGGGGAAATAGTATTTTTACATGACTAAAATCGGAAAATTGAATAAGTGATAAATTTACGATTTTTAAGTCCCCAAACACTGTATTCGATTTGACTGCAAAAACATGTAAATCAAATGACAGTTATCGTAAAAGAAACTTGCATAACAACATGAAGTCTAGCGAGACAAAATTCAAGGGTAAAATTTTAAAAAATTAAAAATATATAAAAAACCAACTGTTTTACCTGAAGAGCATTACAGCGTAAAATAGCGGATTGTTGAATTTTCAGGAAAATTTATCTGTGCTGAATGGTTTAAATATAGATCAATGGGTGATGGCGAGAGATCGTTACCGTTTAAATCGTTTGCGTAAAGATAAAAAAGCCGATACTTCAGAGATTGAAAAATTATTTGAACAGTCTAATGCAAAAGTTAGACAGCGTTTTGAACGTCTACCTAAAATTAAACTGAATCAGGATTTACCTGTTTCTCAATATGCAGACCGTTTAATTGAAGCGATTCAAAAGCATCAAGTTATTATTGTGGCAGGTGAGACAGGCTCAGGTAAAACTACTCAGCTTCCTCAAATTGCCATGTTAGCGGGACGTGGTTTAACGGGCATGATTGGTCATACCCAGCCACGTCGTTTAGCTGCACGTAGTGTTTCTCAGCGTATTGCAGAAGAAGTCGGCGAAAAGCTCGGCGAATCGATTGGTTTTAAAATCCGCTTTAATGAACAAGGCTCGCAAGATTCGATTGTACGGTTAATGACCGACGGTATTTTGCTTGCTGAGTTAGGTAATGACCGTTTTTTATCTAAATATGACACGATCATTATTGATGAAGCGCATGAACGCTCACTCAATATCGATTTTATTATGGGTTATTTAAAGCAGTTACTGCCAAAGCGCCCAGATCTAAAAGTGATTGTGACTTCGGCAACTTTAGACGTAAATCGTTTTAGTAACTACTTTAATAATGCACCAGTTTTTGAAGTAGAAGGTCGTAGCTACCCAGTTGAAGTACGTTATCGCCCAATTTCAGAGATGAATATTGGGGGTAGTGATGATGACGAGTTCGATGATTTTGAAGAAAACCTTCCTCGCGCAGTGGTACAAGCTGTAGAAGAATGTTTTGCCGATGCCGAAGAAAAAGGCCATCCTGAACATGCCGATATTCTGATTTTCTCAAGCACAGAACAAGAAATTCGTGAGTTGCAGGAAACCTTACAAAAGTACGGGCCAAGACACACCGAAATTTTACCCTTGTATGCACGCTTAGCTGTTTCTGAACAACAAAAGATTTTTAGTCCGGGTGGAAAAGGTCGTCGTATTATTATTGCCACGAACGTGGCCGAAACTGCACTGACGGTTCCAAATATTCGTTATGTAATCGACAGTGGTTTTGCACGTATATCGCGTTATAACTACCGTTCACGCGTACAACGTTTACCAATTGAAGCAATTTCGCAGGCTGCGGCCAATCAGCGTAAAGGGCGTTGTGGTCGTATTGCTCCGGGTGTGTGTATTCGTTTATATAGCGAAGAAGACTTCTTAAGCCGCCCTGAATTTACCGAACCTGAAATTAAACGAACCAACTTGGCTTCGGTTATTTTGCAAATGCAAAGCTTAGGGTTAGGTGAGCTAGAAAACTTCGATTTTATTGAGCCACCAGATTTCCGCCTTGTAAATGACGGTCGAAAACTACTCATCGAGTTAGGAGCACTTAACGAGAAGAAAAATGAGCTGACTAAAGTCGGGCAAATGATGGCACGTATGCCAATTGACCCACGACTCGCGCGCATGATTGTGGGCGGTGCTCATTTCGGGGTACTTAAAGAAATTTTAGTGGTTGTCAGTGCGCTTGCAGTGCAAGACCCACGTGAGCGCCCTGCCGACAAACAAATGCAGGCTGACCAAAAGCATGCACTATTCAAAGAAGCAGATTCAGATTTTCTGTTTTATTTAAAACTTTGGGAGACTTTAAATCCTAAAGGTGAAGCAGGCATGTCTGAAAATAAACGTCGCCAGTTTGCCAAGCAGCACTTCTTAAGCTGGTTACGTTTACGCGAATGGAAACAGACACATAAACAATTGGTTGAGTTAGCTGAAGGTTTAAAACTGAGTTTTAATGAAAAACCTGCGAACTATGAAAACCTGCACCGTGCGTTGCTGACAGGTTTATTGTCTTTTATTGCCAATAAAACTGATGAACGTAATATCTTTATGGCAGTGCGTCAGCAAAAGGCGAAAGTCTTTCCTGCCAGTACTTTGCACAAAACCAATACTGCTTGGGTGATGGCTTTTGAGATGGTGGAAACCTCTCAGGTTTATTTACGTACTTTAGCCAAAATTGATCCTGAATGGATTTTGCTTGCTGCACGTGACTTATTGAAATATCACTATTTTGAGCCGCATTGGTCTAAGAAAGCTGGGATTGTAAATGCGTATGCTCAAATTTCGCTGTTTGGTTTAATTATTGAACCAAAGCGCTTAATTAATTTTGAGAAAGTTGACCAGCCTGCTGCTCATGAAATTTTCTTACGTGATGCATTAACCACAGGTAACTTAGGTACAGTTCCGCCATTTTTAAAACACAATTTACTTAAACTTGAAGAAGTTGAACGCGTTGAAGATAAATTGCGTCGTCGTGATTTGGTGGTGGATGAAGAAACGATTTATCAGTTCTATGCCTCTAAAATTCCTGAAGAAATTGCAAGTCGAAGTAGTTTTGAAGACTGGCGTGCAACGGTTGAAGCAAAAAATCCACGTTATTTATTTGTAGAAGATGATGCACTTTGGCTCAATGACCGTCCAACAACACAGCAATTCCCAGATCATTTGCATAATGGGCAGCTACGTTTAGCAACGACTTATCGTTTTGACCCAAGCCATGATGAAGATGGTGCAACGGTTCAAATTCCGGTCCAAGCTCTTCCTCAAGTTGATGAAAATATCTGGTCTTGGGGTATTCCGGGTTGGCGTTTAGATTTAATCGAAGCACTACTAAAAGCTTTACCAAAAGACAAACGTCGTAGTGTAGTGCCTATTCCTGACACAGCTCGTAAACTCATGCAGGGTATCGATGCTGTACATTTGCGTCAGCATATTTTTAGTTATTTAGCTTTTGCTTTACGTGGTGAGCAAATTACTGAAAAAGATTTTTCGTTTGAACGTATTGATCCATATTTGGTGCCTTTTATTAAGGTCATTGATGAAAAAGGTAAATTAATTGCCAAAGGACGTGATTTACCTGAGTTAAAAGCACGCTGTCGTGTTGAAACGCATCGTCCAGTGAAACAGCAAAAAGGCGAATTTAAAACTTTCCCTGAAAACTTTACCTTTGAAGCTTCGCAAAAGGTGACAGGTGTTGTTGTTAAACAATATCAAGCTTTGGTACCGACCAAAACTTTTGCCGATATTGAAGTGAAAGATGAGTCTGGTGTGGTTATACAGACTTTTAATGATCAGGCTGAAGCTATTAAGCAGCATCGTGAAGGGATTATTCGTCTAGTACATATGCAACTGGGTGACTTGGTTCGTCAGTTGAAAAAGCAGATTTCAAAACCACTTGCGCTTGCTTATTCGCCTTTAGGCGATAAAGCTAAGCTTGAGCAGATGCTGGTCTATGCTACGTTGCAGATGGCAATTACAACTTTGCCAATTAATGCTGATGAATTTAATAAGCTGCTAGATCAGGTCAAAAAGCAATTTTTGAGTTATGGTCAGCAAGCACTTGAGCAATTAAGTGATATTTACATTCAATGGCAGCAAATTCGCCGTCAGCTTTTAGTGCTTGATGCAGGGGTGTTTGGACGTAGTATTGATGATATTGAAGATCAGTTAGATCTCATGTCACTTGGCAATTTTGTTTACTGCCAACCAGTAGATCTTTGGCAAGAATATCCGCGTTATTTAAAAGCGCTGCTATTGCGTTTAGATCGATTGCCAAATAATCTACAGCGAGATCATGCCGCTATTGATGATGTCGATCCATGGATGGACAAGGTATTTAAATTCAAAAACGATCCAAGAATCAAAGAATTGTATTTGATGTTGGAAGAATTTCGCATTTCTTTATTTTCTCAACCGATGAAAACCAAGATGCCTATTTCGCCAACTCGACTGCAAAAGTTATGGGATCGTTTGGGAATCAGTTAAGATAGATCGGGGTTTGTTTATGCGTTTGTTTAGCCTACAACGCAATTTATAAATGAAAGATTAACAGACCCTATTCATTTTTTTAGGAGTTTTACATGGGCATTCGTATCACAGGTACTGGGTTATTTCACCCAACAGAAATCATTTCTAATGAAGAACTGGCCGACAGTTTAAATGCTTATGTGGAACAATATAACCAAGAGAATGCAGAGAAAATTGCAGCAGGTGAACTCGAAGAATTACGTGGTTCTAGTGCTGAATTTATTGAAAAAGCGTCTGGTATTAAGCGCCGTTACGTGATTGAGAAATCAGGTATTCTCGATCCAACACGTTTACGTCCTCGTTTGTCTGAACGTTCAAATGATGAACTTTCACTTCAAGCAGAGTGGGGTGTGATCGCTGCAAAGCAGGCAATGGAAAATGCAGGCGTAACTGCTGAAGATATCGATGTTGTAATTTTGGCATGTTCAAACATGCAGCGTGCTTATCCAGCTGTAGCGATTGAAATTCAGTCAGCACTTGGCATTCAAGGTTATGCCTATGACATGAACGTTGCATGTTCAGCTGCGACTTTTGGTTTGAAACAAGCGGCTGATGCAATTCGTTCAGGTGCTCGCCGTGTTTTATTAGTGAACGTTGAGATTACTTCTGGTCACCTAGACTACCGTAACCGTGATTGTCACTTCATTTTTGGTGATGTTGCAACGGCTTCTATTATTGAAGAAACGACTACTAAGACTGGTTTTGAAATTTTAGATATTCATTTATTTACTCAATTTTCAAACAACATTCGCAATAACTTTGGTTTCTTAAACCGTAGCGAAGATGCAGTGGTTGACGACAAGTTATTCCGTCAAGATGGCCGCAAAGTATTTAAAGATGTTTGTCCGTTAGTGGCAAAAATCATTAATGCGCAGTTGGAAAAAATGCAGTTAACTGCAAACGATATTAAGCGTTTCTGGTTACATCAAGCCAATGCCAATATGAATGAACTAATCTTGAAATATGTGGCTGGTAAAGATGCAGATTTAAGCCGCGCCCCAATTATTCTGGATGAGTTTGCGAATACTTCTTCAGCAGGTGTGATTATTGCTTTACACCGTACAGGCCACGAAGTGAATGATGGTGAATATGGCGTGATTTCATCTTTCGGTGCTGGTTATTCAGTAGGTTCGATTGTTGTTCAAAAGCACGTTGCTTAATTAAGTTACTAGATTAATTAAAAACGCTCGTAAGAGCGTTTTTTTTAGGTCGAAAATAATGAAGCGAGCCAAAAGTGGCCCGCTTCATTTGAATCAAAAATAATTAAAACTTTTTGGTATAGTTTACAAACAAGCGGTCTTCACCAAAGTCATTGCCGTGTTTAACGTTGTAATCAATCCGAATGTATTGCAGGGCAAGACCTTTTAAGAAAGGTTGTTGAAATGCATAGTTTAGAATGACATTTGACTCAGTTTCATGATTTTTCTCACCATTGGTTGCTCTAAAATCATTTCCGTAAACATATTTCACCATCGCGTTTAAGCCCGGAACGTAATCTTTAAAGTCATAGCCGTACATAACGTGGTAAGACTTTTCTTCTTTTTTAAAGAATCCCGTGGCATTCCAGTTAATGAAATAGGTCTCTGGTAAAAAGCCATCCGGTAAGGGATAGGCTGACTCGCCAATGATTTGCTGGTAACCCAAACCAAAGGTATGATTTTTTACTTTAAGTGTTTCTAGTACTCCAATGTTTTGCGCATCAATATCAAAAGTATTGCCGTCATTTTTTGCATTGAAGTACTTAAACTTAGAAGTAAGCGCAAAGTTAGGTTGTTTCCAATTATGCTCAAGTCCAACATAGTGTTTGTTGTAGAGGTCTTCTAAATTACCAAAGTAATATTCACCCTTGAATGACGGCGTAAATTGATAGCGCAGGTCAATGTAATTTAAACCATCAGATTCTTTAGTCATTCCATTTGCCGTGAACGAAAACTTTTTAAAGTCTTCTTCATTGCGTGGTGAAACTTTTTCCACTCGGCCAATTTCGGCATAGAGCTGATCTGAAAGTTGCGACTTAAGATTGGTTCCCCAATAAGAGGCAAGTAATTGTCGGCTGGCATCGACAGCCGTTACAGGTAAATCTAGCCAAAGTTCACCGACACTTAAAAGGGTTTTGTCATAACCGAGTTTTAAAGTTGCGCCGTATTTTAAGAAGTCCGATGCTTGTGACTGAGTTTCTTTATTAAAAGGCAAAACTGTGTCTGCAACATGTTTATCTGAACTTAAGCGCACGGCGTATTGAACAGAAGCATCGGCCCCAATCGTAATCGGTTTGTCTGCAATTTGCAGTGGAGTGTCATGCATTTTCGACTTATAAAATAATGATGCTGCCTGAGACCAACTGCCAGTATCTTTTAAGGCATCATTATCAAAATTACGGTTGATATAGGCGTTTTTTAAAGTGAACTTCCATTCATCTTCACTTTGTTGAGCTGTATCTGCTGCCCATAAACTTGAGCTAGTCAATAAACCTAATAATGTAGCTATTGCTAAATTACATGGTCTAAAACGGTGTAATAATTCCATAATCCATTTCCAAAAAGATGCGCCAGTCCTCGACGCATGTATTTTTACTGCTGGGTAAGCGTGTTTTGAGAGTTAAAAGTTGATGGCGTTTGTGCAGCAACAGAGGCTTTGAGATTCACCATAAATATTGCAAGTGCAGCAATCACACCTGGAATTGCAATCGCTAAGAAATTCATTTGGTGTGGAAGCTCAAGAGTGAGTAGGGCTCCAGTTAAAACTGGTCCGATAATCGCACCAATACGGCCAATTCCAGATGCCCAGCCCATGCCTGTTGAACGAAGTGCCGTTGGATAGAACTGTGCAACGAAGGTATAGAGTAAGATTTGCGAACCAATTGTGGCAGCACCAGCAATCGCAATCAGGCTATATAAAATAATTTGTGGACTATTAATACCAAGCAGAATTAAAGCTGCTGATCCCACAATAAACATGATCGTAATAACAGGTTTTAAATGGAATCTGTCTGCTAAAGCACCGCCACCAATTGCACCGACCATGCCACCAATATTAAGTGCAAACAGGAATAACATGCTCGCACCTAATGAGTAGCCCGCTTGCAGCATGAGTTTAGGTAACCAGCTTCCTAAGGCATACACCATGAGTAAACACATAAAGAAAGCAATCCAGAACATAAATGTGCTGAAGGTACGGCCTTGTTGGAAAAGCGCACGGACAGGTGCATCTGTGATTGTGCTTTCGTTTAACACCAGTTGTGTATTGGCGTTTACCTGCGTTTGAGGCGCAATTTTACAAACAATACTTTTTGCCTGCTCGCTATGGTTTGATTTCACTAAAAAGGTGAGAGACTCTGGCAAAAATTTCCAAATCAGTGGGAGTAGTAAAAGAGGAATACCTGCAATTAAAAACATGATTTGCCAGCCCATGTCTTTCACGAGCCATGCACCGAGTAGAGCAGATGTCATACCCCCAATTGCATAGCCACTAAACATGATTGCCACTAATGTACTGCGGATTTTTTTTGGTACGTATTCGGTCATAAGCGCAACGACGTTTGGCATAACGCCACCAATACCAAGACCTGCAATAAAGCGCAAAATAGCAAACTCAGTTGGTCCTTTGGCAAAGGCACCGATAAAGGTAAATCCGCTAAATAAGGTGACACAAATCAGGATGGTTTTTTTACGTCCCAGTTTGTCTGAAAGAGTGCCGAAAATCATGGCACCAAACATCATGCCGAATAGAGCAGCACTGGCGAGTAAACCAGCTTCTACCGCAGTTAATGACCATTGTTGCATTAACAGAGGAAGAGCAACCCCGTAAATAACTAAATCATATCCATCAAAAATAATAATAAGTAAGCACCAGATTAAAACTTTCCAATGAAAAGATGTAAAACTGGCCTTATCAATTAACTCATTAATATTAACCTTGCTCATATCCATTTCTTCACCTCCAATTTGTGAAGTATCGCGTTATTTTTTAATAAACTATTTTGTTATTGGATTAGAGTCAAAAACCTAATTGATATATCTTTATGTGTTTAAGGTATTGTGCTTTTATTGATTTAATTAATTAAAAAATATGTATTTATTTTTATTGTTTTAGCTGTCTTGGTTGTGTCTCTAAAAATAGGGCTAAATATTGTATGATGAGAATTTTAAGGATTTTATAGATGTTTTTTTATATATTTTATTGATGAAAATCACAGCTAAAAATATCGTTAAATTTATATTGTGAGTTGAAGTGAAAATATAAAAATAAAATACTAAAGTCTATTATTTAATTATTTTAGAAATTGATCTTAAAAATGAAATTTAATTTATATTCAATAAAAAATGCCAAATCAGAATTAGCAAATTATTTGCATCCTAATTTGGCGATTGAGGTTTTATTTTAGTGGCGGGTGCTTAGATAAAAAACTTAATTTGTGACTGGCGTTGAGCGTGGTGTGAGAATGAAATGGGCGATTACACCAATACAAATACCCCAAAAAACTGAGCTTAATCCAAGAAAATGCATGCCCGATGCTGTGGCTAAAAAGGTAATAAGTGCAGCATCACGTTGACTGTCATTTTTCATGGCAACAGAAATATTGGTGGCAATCGCTCCAAGCAAGGCTAAACCTGCCAGTGCTGCAACTAATTCTTTAGGAAGTAAGCTAAATAGCATGACAATACTGCCAGCAAATAGGCCTCCTAAAATATAAAAAATTCCGTTGGCGATTCCTGCGATGTAACGTTTTTCTTTAAGTTCATGTGCATCTTTTCCCATACATAAAGCTGCGGTAATTGAGGCAAGTACAATTGTAATACCGCCGACACATGCAACAGCTAAAGAGGCAATACTGGTGACAGTAATAATGGGTTTGGCTGGGGTATCGTAACCGCTGAGTTTCATAATCGCCATACCTGGTAAAAATTGGCCGGTTAGGCTGACTAAAATGAGAGGAACAGCGAGGTTCAGTGTTGAGTTCCATGTCCATTCTGGGCTAATCCACTGTGGAATAGCTAAACTAAAACTCACATCAACCGGATTCATCTTGCCTAAAATGAGGCTTAATAAAACTCCAGCAGCTAACACCCAAATCATGGTGTAGCGCGGCATTAAACGTTTGGCAATTAAAAAGACAATAAGCATGCTAAATACAATAAAAGGCATGCTATCAGACGCGGTAAACAGACCAATACCAAATTGAAAAAGAATACCTGCCATCATGCCCGCAGCAACATCTTGCGGAATCCACTTCAGTAACTTGTCGAAGTAACCTGTAACGCCAATTAACAAAATAACGATAGCGGAAGTAATATAGGCGGCTACTGCTTCATTCAACGAGACGTTTGGAAATAGAGTAACTAACAGGGCAGTACCTGGTGCAGACCACGCGGTGATGACAGGCGTTTTATATTTAATTGAAAGATAAATACCTGAAACGGCGGCACCAATTGAAATTCCCCAAATCCATGACACCATCATGTCGGTGGACACATGGGCGCGCTGAGCAGCTTGGAAAAAAATAATCAGTGGGCCTGAGTAAGAAATTAAAACCGCAAGAAAGCCAGCAACTGTTGCTGATATGGACCAGTCATTTTTTAATGTCTTGAACAGGGTTGCCATGTGTGATTGCCTCCATGCAAATCATATTATTTACCCAATCATGCAAAAAGATCAGGGTTAACCCTGATCTCCACCTCCGACCGAAATAACCGATCCGGTCATATAGGATGCATCGTCTGATGCAAGAAATAAAATTGCATTGACTTGTTCTTGAATTGTGCCATAACGACCCATAAATGTTCGATCTATTGTTTGATCAACTACTTGCTGCATCCAGTCTTTTTCATTTTGACTTAACGGATTGGCATTGCGCGGTACTTTACGAGGTGGCGCTTCGGTTCCACCCGTCGCCACGGCATTGACTCGAATCCCATCTTTCGCATGTTCAAAAGCAAGCGATGCTGTTAGAGCATTTACACCACCTTTAGATGCAGAGTAGGGAATACGGTTAATACCACGGGTTGCAATTGAAGAGACATTTACAATAACACCCGCTTGTTGCTTAATCATGGCGGGTAGCACAGCGCGGCAGCACCATAACGTTGGAAACAATGAGCGATTCACTTCCTTAATGATTTCTTCTTCGGAAAACTCTTCAAAAGGTTTCATCCAGATCGCGCCGCCTACGTTATTAATCAGGATATCTACCCGACCATAATGTTCAATGGCTTTTGCAATAACCGCTTGTGCACCTGCATAGGTTTCAAGGTCGGCATTAATCGTGACAGCATCGCCACCTGCACGCTGAATTTCTTTGAGAACGTCTTCAACATATTCAGAGCGGTCCGCCATGACGACTTGTCCACCTTCAGCTGCAACTTGTAGTGCCACGCCACGGCCAATGCCTTGAGCACTACCCGTAACAATCACGACCTTATCGATAAATCTTTGACAGTTTGACATAGATAACTTCTCCACCTGTTAATTTGCAGAGAATTTTTCAAACAAGAAATTAGCAGGTTTGATATTTTCAGTTTCTAACCAACCACGTACCGCTTCTACCATTGGTACTGGGCCACATAGATAAACATCGACGTCGCCACCGTTTAACCAGTCACTTTCAATATGACCAGTGACATAGCCTTTACGTTCATGATTGCTCTCAGGGCTTGCAACTACAGTTCGATATTCAAACCATGGGAATTTTGCTTGCAACTCATTGAGTTTTTCTAAAGCAACCAAATCAAAGTCATTGGTGACACCAAAGACTAAACGAACAGGCTGTTCTGAACCTTTCTCTTCAAGCACTTGTAACATCGACATAAATGGGGCAATACCAGTACCACCGGCAAGCATCAGTACTGGACGCGCTACATTACGTAAATAGAAGCTACCGAATGGACCGGTAAATGTCATTTTGTCGCCAGCTTGGGCATTTTTGCTTAGGAATTCACTCATTTTGCCATTCGGTACGTTACGGACCACAAAGCCCGTTAAGCGATTGCCTGGTTTTGAGCTAAATGAATATGAACGTGTTTCGCCAGTTTCAGGAATTGCAACATTCACATACTGGCCTGCAAGAAAATGAATATCCGGTTGACCTTCATCAAGTTGAATATCAAATGTGATGGTTGAGTCTGATAAATTTTCAACGCGAGCTAGGGTACCTTGGAAGCTATGAATTGCAGTTTTGCAAACATCTGACGAGGCTTGAATTTGAAATACCGCATCTGAAGTTGGACGACATTGGCAAGCAAGAATATAGCCTTGCTCAGCTTCTTCTGGGGTTAGTGCATCTTCAATATAGGTTTCTTCTGGCATGTCATAACTACCGGATTCGCAAAATGCGCGGCAAGTTCCACATGCACCATCACGGCAATCCAAAGGAATATTAATTTTTTGGCGATAGGCTGCGTCAGATAGAGTTTCGCCTTGAGCTACGTTAATGAAACGTGTAACACCATCTTCAAATTGAAGTGCAACATTGTGGTTTGACATGGCATGTATCCTACAAAATATTTGAAACTTTTACCCTCAGCCAACAGTCCGTTTAACTGAGGGGGTATGTCTTAAAGGTGGTAGATATCAATGACTTGATTGATATAGTCATTTTTCAAAACGACATACTTGCTCAAGATTTTTGGTTGATCACCTGAAAAATCGATCACATAACGTGACATACCGAAATAGCTGTAATTTGTCTTGTAACGGAAACTCAAGGTATTCCAGTTAAAGCGGACCGTGACTTTGTCGCCGTCGCGTTCTACGACTTCAACGTTGGCAATATTGTGGCTTGTGCGTGTGTCCGGCATGGTTGCAGATGAGCGCTCAGTTTTGATACGGAACACACGATCTTCTAAACCTTGACGGTCTGGATAATAAATAAGTGAAATTTCAGATTGCGGATCTTCAGTTAATCTATCGTCGTCGTCCCAAGCTGGCATCCAGAAAGACGCTTCTGGTGCATAGCATTCAATCCAATCTTCCCATTGTTCATCATCTAAAAAGCGAGCTTCACGATAGAGAAACTGAGCAATATTTTCTAAAGTTGCTTTGTCTTGAGCACTCATGCTGTTTCTCCCTGATCAGCAATTTCTTTCTCTGATGCAATCGCGTGTTTCATGGTGTGTAACCAATATTGATGTTGGGCAAGATAAAGACCTTCATCTTCAGTTTTGATACCACTTAACATGGGTTTTAAACCGATTTCGTTCGCTGCATCGTCTGGTCCATAAATCCAGTGTTTTGAACCACGGCACATGTCATTCCATTCAAGGGCAATACCTGCGTAGCCTGCCTGACAAGCACGGAACTCTTCTAAATCGTCTGGTGTTGCCATGCCTGAAGCATTAAAGAAATCTTCATATTGACGGATACGACGTGCGCGAGCTTCAGGTGCTTCGCCTTTAGGTGCGATACAGTAAATGGTGACTTCAGTTCTATTAACCGAAAGTGGGCGAAGTACACGAATTTGCGAACCGAACTGATCCATCAAATAAACGTTTGGATAGAGACACAGGTTACGTGAACGCTCAATCATCCATTTCGACATCGCTTCACCATATTTTTCGGTGTATTCATCTGCTTTCGGGAAGTTTGGACGATCTTCTGGGTTTGCCCATTGTGTCCAAAGCAACATGTGGCCATTTTCAAAGCCATACGAGCCACCGCCTTGTTTACCCCAAGAACCTGCACTCATCGCACGGATGTTATCGGCAGCTTGTGTTTCTTTGCGGTGTTGAGTTGTTGCTGCGTAGTTCCAGTGCACAGCAGAAACATGATAACCATCGGCACCATTTTCAGCGGTGAGTTTCCAGTTGCCTTCGTAGGTATAGGTAGATGAACCACGTAAAACTTCAAGGCCATGTTCAGACTGATCAACAATCATGTCGATGATTTTGGTAGTTTCACCCAAGAATTCTTCAAGTGAAGGAACATCGGGATTTAAGCTACCAAATAAGAAACCTTTGTAGCTCTCAAAACGAGCCACTTTTTTAAGGTCATGTGAGCCTTCTTGGTTAAAGCAGTCAGAGTAACCAGCTTCGCTTGGGTCTTTAACTTTTAGAAGTTTACCTGAGTTGTTAAATGTCCAGCCGTGGAAAGGGCAGGTATATGTTGCTTTGTTACCACGCTTGTGACGGCAAAGTTGTGCTCCGCGGTGTGAACACGCATTGATCATGGCATTGAGTTCGCCGTTACGGTTGCGGGCAATAATGACAGGCTGACGACCAATGTGAGTGGTGTAGTAGTCATTATTATTTGGAATTTGACTTTCGTGTGCTAAGTAAACCCAATTACCTTCGAAGATATATTTCATTTCGAGGTCAAATAGGGCTTCGTCAGTAAACACTGAGCGATGAAGTTTAAATTCACCTGTATCGATATTATCTACAAGTAATTCATCAATACGGTCAAGATGGCTAGTATTGATTACAGGAATACGTGGCATGTCCGTTCTCCGACTTTCCAAAAGTGTGGAAGTCACCAAGGCCTTAGCTACGATCTACAAGGTCTTGATATCCTAATATTGTCAATGAAGCGCATGAGTGCGCTGGGTGTTTAACCGTGAATTGATGAAGATGAATCACTGGAAGATTGGCAAGAGGGCTTTTTCACAAAGCAATTCATCACTTCATCGGTTTGTTGCTTGTATATACCTTAAAAGAATGGTTAAACTGTGTCTAAGACTGAATTTGCATTTTTTTATATCTTAAAGGTATGGAAGCCTTATGGAACTAAGACATTTACGGTATTTTGTGGCTGTTGTTGAAGAGCAGAGCTTTACAAAAGCCGCAGAAAAACTATTTATTGCTCAACCACCTTTGAGTCGACAGATTCAAAATTTGGAAAGTGAGCTTGGAATTCAACTGTTTGAGCGCGGAAGCCGTCCTTTACAGACAACCCCAGCCGGACATTTCTTTTATCAGCATGCCCTTAAACTTTTGTCGAATGCTGAAGAAATAAAAAGTATGACCAAACGTATTGGTCTCATTGAACGTAGTGTGACGATTGGTTTTGTCGGTTCTTTACTCTATGGTTTACTGCCTCGAATCATCTATTTATTTCGGCAACAACAACCTCATTTGAATATTCAATTGATGGAGTTGAGTACGACCGAACAACTACAGGCATTAAAAGAAGGGCGTATTGATGTTGGATTTGGTCGTTTAAGAATTAGTGACCCTGCGGTGAGACGTATTCTGCTACGTAAAGAGCGTTTGGTGGTTGCTGCACATACCAGCCATCCTATTGCTCAGCGCACAGAAGGGGTATATCTGGCCGATCTCATTGATGAAAAGATGTTTATGTATCCCACTTCGCCGAAACCCAATTTTTCGACCCAGCTTTTAAATATTTTTGCCGAGCATAGTTTGGTTCCAAAAAATATGCATGAAATACGGGAAATTCAGCTGGCTTTGGGCTTAGTTGCAGCGGGAGAAGGGATCTGCATTATTCCAGCAAGTGCCGATACCATTCGATTTCCCCACTTAAACTATATTCCGATTTTAGATAACGGCGCGGTCAGTCCAATTTTTATTACTGCAAGGGCAATGGACCGAAGTGAAGATTTACAGTCATTGTTTGATTGTATTTATCAGGTGTATGATCTTGAAGGTATTCCATATAAACGTACCGTTTTCACGCTCGATCAGAATCCGATAGATGATTCAGACGGTATCGATTTTTAAATAAAGCAGGGCATAGCCTCAAAAGCTGAAGCTATGCGTTGATGTGTTTTAGAAAGCCCAAATCAGTTTTAGCCAGCTGGTATGTCCTTCTGGACGATATTCGACTTCGGTTTCTTTTAAAAATTTGGCTTCAATAGACCAGTTCTTATCGGCATATTGAATGCCTGGACCAATTGCAAAAGCCTGTCCTTTAAAACCAATATCATTTCCATTTACTTTGTCATCTGTGGTTTGTTTAAAAGCATAGCCTTCAACTGCCACTTTGAGTTTGGGGTTAATGCGGTAACCTAAGCTATAGTCACCCGCAATATATTGTCCAGACTGATAGTCGGTCGCGTCGTTACGTGTATTCCAGCTATAAGACAGTTTAGTTGAAAGATCTAAGCCCGCCGCGTTGGTATAACTATAGGCAATAATCGGTCGAATGGTGTGATAGTTTTTCCCGAGATTGGCTTCAACTGGATGTGTCGTACTTGGAGTGTCGTATTCACCTGTCCCAAGTACCGTTTCGAGAGCTGCAATCCAGTGATGATTTCCTTGATGCCAGCCGAGCATACCACCCAAAATCAAGTCTCCGAGTCCTTGGTTTGAGTCAGCCATCCCATTTACTTTAAGCCGTAGATCAACCAATGGTTGGGCTGCATAAAACCCGAGTTGTCCATCCATAATTTTTTGTTCGGTCATCCAGACCAAACGAGGAACCACGGCATTGACATCAACATGGAACTGATCGGGACCATTTTGAAACTCTGATGCGTGATAATTTTGATAATAACTGAGTAGATAAACCCCAGCAGGTGGTAAGGCACCCGCCATCATACCTTCGGCACCTAAAGCAAAAGAGTCCGAGCCATTTTCTGTCGCAAATGCAGAGGGAAGGTAAAGGGCGCCGATTACACCACATATGATTGCAGCAATTTTGTTATTCATAGAATGTCCTATTCTGTGTTGTTTGGCTTGACACTAAAAAACGTTATTCCTTAACGGTCTTTAAAATTTGAGTCTGTTTAACCTGTAAATTTGGAATGCAGAACTCCTGTGAGCTTTGTATTTACTTTCTAAATTACAAATACAAAGCTCATTTGAAAAAGCGGATTGTCGAATGGTTTGTCTTTAGATGTGCTTAAACAAAGCCGAACGTGACTGTCCAGCAGCACCATCGGCTGCACTTAAGAACCGTTCAGTGTGAATGTCCCGTTCGAATAAGCGACTTTGCATGAGTGTTGAAATTGCCGAGTCGATCATGATTGGAGGACCGCACAAATACGCTTTGTGTCCACCACATCGATTTTCAAAGTAATCGGCAACAGCCTCATGCACGAATCCGGTAAATCCAGTCCATTGGTCTTCTGGTTTTGGTGCATTCAGGGCAGGGATATAGCGGAAGTTTGGATAGTCTTTTACGAGTTGTTCAAACAAATCTCGGTTGTATAGCTCTGCCAAGTCTCGTGCTCCTTGGAAGAGGTAAATCGTGCGACTATCTCCCGACTCAAGTAAATCTAAAATCATCGATTGTGGACTTGAAAGACCTGAACCTCCTGCAATGAAAATGGCATTTTGATCATCTGACTTGCGTACGAAAAATTGACCATAAGGGCCTGAAATATCAAGCTGATCACCTGTGGCAAGTTGTTCATGTACATAAGTCGTCGCTGCACCGCCTTCAACTTTACGGATATGCAGCTCAACAATGCCCACTTCACTTGGTGAATTGGCAATTGAAAATGCACGAGTTCCTTCAATATCTGGGAACTGGGCATTGATATATTGGCCAGCTTGGAACTCGATTGGGCGATCTAGTTGTAGTCGGATTCCTTTAATGGTTGGCGACAAGTCTTTTATATCAATGACGGTCGCTTGATAGTCTTGAACCAAATGACCTAAGAAATCTGGGTCTTCATCGACATCAGCTTCAATGACCATGTCGGATTGTGGTTTGCAGCAGCAGGCAAGCACCTTATTTTCATCGCGTTCAATATCCATGAGCGCAAATGGAGAGGCTTCACCAACATCATAAAAACCGTCGGTGACTTGAACCTTACATGTCCCGCAAGTGCCATGACCACAGGCAAAGGGTAACCAAACGCCTTGGCGTAAAGCGGCATCTAAAATGGTTTGGTCTTCTTCTACTTCAATCGTTGTTCCGATCGGTTCAATGGTGACTTGATAACTCATGACACACCTCCGAATTAAACGTAACTGTCGTTATAGCCATTTAATTCTGGCGTAACGAAACGAAGTAATGACTTATGCCCAAAACCAAGCTCTGCCAAGCTTTGTGTACTCTCTGGGCTAATTGTTTGGCCATCTAAGGTGTATTGCACTTTTGACCAATCAATTTTGTCAAAATCTGGATGTTGGGCAAAACCACCTGTAATTTGTTGCTCAATCAACTGTCCAAAAGTTTGTTGAGGCGAGGCAAGCATGGCATGTGCCGAGCAAAAAAGGGTGTGATGATCCCAACCCACATAAAGTAAGAATTGATCGCCATAATTTTTTTGTAGATCAAGCGGTTCAAATTGATAGTTGTTGTGTATCGCGCGAACAGTCATGTTCAATCTCCTTATTTCCTATCAGGCAGCTTGATGACTGCCTGAACAATTCCTTGTGCTTAAGCTGCGTTGCCTTTCCATTTTTTCCAGCGCCGTTGGTCTGGTGAACCTTCAATATCCAGATTGTCGGCGCCGACATTCATGCGGTAATAATCACGGAGCATGGTTTCGAGGTCACCGCCACCACAGTTACCTTGCAAAATTTGATTTACAGGGAGCCATGCTTGTATATATTTCTCAGGCTCGCGCTCGAAAATGTCATGACAGCCATCTGAACAGGTGTGGTAGCGTTCGCCTTGGTAGATGCTATGGCGATAACTAAACTGAGTCGGATCATCGCCCATTTCGGTAAAGGTCATTGGAATCTGACAAACCTGACAAAGCTGTGGTAAACCTGCGCTGTAGAAGCGTTTACCTTCGGCTTCCATTTTGCGAGCCAACTCCCATTTTGGGCGGTAGTATTTATCAAAAGTGTCTGGATATTTAGCAGATAACCAATCCATTTCTTCGTCGGTTGGAATCCAAGTATGGAAACCGGCAGCATGACCAAAGTTATAGAAAATCCACCATGCTTGATGCGAGACATGCTCTTTTTCTTTCACAATCACATCGCTATATTTCGGCATGCGAATGCCATAACGACTTAAATCTTTAAATAGCGCACCGCCTGCTTGTTCAAAATAAACTTCCCACGCTTCTTTCCAAGACATCACTTTGTTTGGCAGCATGTAATCCATCATCATGCCTACAATTGAAAGCAAACGTGTCCCACGCCAGAACCATTTATCAATCCATTCTTGCACAATCGGTACGTTGTCTTCATGCTGTTCGAGCAAGAATTTTACGATTTCAAGACCAAGCGTCATGTGGCGCGCTTCATCTGACTGCGCACTAAAGCCAAAGGTTACAGTTGCCATATCGCCGTTATAAGCTGCACCTGACATAAACGGCACAAATAGCAAATTGGTAAGTACATATTCAAAAGCAAAACTAATTGCTAATAAAAACTCGAAAGGGCCAGCGGAACGAGCGTCTTCAAAAAATGATTTAGGCACAGACAAATACCAAACGCGGTCATGCATGTGTGCCCAGTCCTGAAAACCATCAAAGAACTTGTTGTAATGGCTCATGGCATGAATTTGGGTCTGTACATGACGCAGCTCATCAATCGACTGCATCTGAGAAGCAATACGTGCTCCAATACCACTAAACTGGCGACCTACATGGGCATAGCCTTGATAGGCCTGATATTCAAGTGGGGTCACCGCTGTTAAGAAGAGTTTGATGGCATTTAAGTAACGTTCATTGCTGACATTCATCTGACCATTGTTTTGAGCAAAAGCATCAAAAATGGCATAAAGTTTTTTCTCTTTTTCTGCCTGATATTTCCAGTAAGCATCCATAGTTAAACGGAATGGATCTTCCCATTTAGACCAGTCAGTAATTTTGATACCTTCAAACTCTTCATAAGGGAAGGCCTCTTTACGGTCAGCATAGGAAAAGTCCCAGTCTAGATCACGGGTTAATGCGCGGTAACGATCTTTCGCATTTAATTTTTTGCTGGTTTCTTTGGTTTGAGTTGTCATGATTGATCATCCTTAAATCTTTGTTAAACAACGTCTATGTTGTGATTAATTCCAGTGAAGGCGGAAAGTATCGTCATCTTCTTCGACGTTGCCGCCCAGCGTAATCATGTTGAGTTGTAATGATTGGATGTCCCAATCTTGGCCTAGTTTTTCAGATACGGTTTCGGCTTTAATCACCAAATCAGTTTCACTTTCAATTCGAATCATGGCGGGTAAATACTGAATTGAAGCTTCAGGGTTATCTTCTTCAATCGCTTCGAGGATGTAGCGTGAGGTATCGTTGTCTTGTAATGCGAGATAGACTTTAGACATATTGCTTCTCCTTAAGCATTTGTAAGTGGTTGTAGGCCGAGTTTTTTTGCACGTTCAATAACGGCTTGTTCTGCTTGATCAACTGCATCTGCTGTTAAGGCTGCTGTTGCCCACGGCGTAAAAGCTGCTTTTACTTGAGCTAAAGACTGGGTGAACCATTCATTTAATAGCTGTTTGTTATGATCGGATTCTGCTGCGGCAGTTTTAATGACGGTGTCTGACCACTTACGTAAATCACCTAAAGTGTCTTTCATAAACTCAGTTAGCATGGCTAAGTCACGAGCATTTTGAGTGACTAACCAATGATCAAGCTGTTGATAGACCAGCTCTGTCACAAAGCCGTCAATCACAAGATTTTGTAATAAGAAGAGTTTGAAATAGTCTTGCTCGGTGAGGCTTTCTTCACATAGACGGCGTAAGCCTTGCCATGCAGGATGCTGCATCCAAGCCTGTTTTGCCTGCTGTAGTGAGTCGCCGCTATTACCATCTAAAGCTAAGCCAATCCGTGAGATGTACTGCGCAATACCTAAATGATCCATCGCGGCATAAATACAAGCTTGGGTAAGTACGGTGCCATAACCATAGGCACTACCAGACATCATGTGTAAGTTGGCCGTTTGTTCAACGTGGCGAAATGGCAATAGGCATTCAATGATCTTAGCTTTGACTTCTTCAGATAAATGTTCTGCAAGCTGACGTTTTTCAAAAAAAGCAAAATTACTTTCGGCTGTGTCCTGCAAACGTGCACGGTGTTGAACATAAGTTCCATAATAGAATTGACGTGGATCTTTAAATGCGTACCAGTCTTGCATTTGCAGGGCAGTATGGGTTTTATCATTTAAGGTTTTTTCAGGTTTCCACAAAGGATGATAGTGAAAGTTAGTCTCTGCCTGTACATCGAAACTTACTTCTTGATATCGAGTTGCTGGCTTACTACCAAATCGTCTTTCGATATAGGCGTAGTTTTGGCGGATAGGTTCGACATTTGACGTTTTGATTTCTAAAGTCATGGCTTTATCTCCTTATATTTTTTACATCTGATCATCGTGATCGTTGCTATTACGTTGCGTGCCGACTAAGGTTGCTTCAGTGCCATAGCGCCATTTTTCTTCTTGAGCATCATTAAAAGCTTGTTGCTCTTGGGTCATTTCAACTACTTGATTGGTCTTACAAAAATCATTAAATGCATGTTTAGGCAAAACCAGTTCCACAAATAGACTTGGGTCGTGAATGGCAAAATCGAATTCGATAAACTCTGCGTTTAAGTCGCCAGTGACCCGAATATATTTGGTTAATACTTCGACTTGAGGTTGCGTCATGCTGTACTCCATCAAGACATGGTCTTGAAATTGATGAATGCTCCTTGCTCTCGCTATAAGCTTTACAAAAGCTATGCCAACTTTTTTTTATTATTAAAAACAATTAATTAAGATTTTTATGGAAAGTGAGTTGTTTTCAAAATTCACCATTTCATGAATTTTTTTGAATAGTGAAATAGATATATTCATGATTTGATGAAGAGGGTCGTAAAAATTTCTTTTTAGAATGTTTGAAGCTTTAAAAGGAGAGATTTAGAAATACTTTTTTAGTATGAAGTTATGTCTTTAAGGTACTAGGATATTTATCTGGTTCTTCTATAAGATGAGATAACACCCAAATGTGTTTAATGGATTAAAACAGATCACTCATGGCTCGAGTAAAATACGATACAACGGGACGATACGCAGATCATCCGCAAGAAATTCACGATTTGCTGTCTAAACTGCACTTTGATACTGCCCACGGCCAAATCTGGTTTGATGAATATCGGATGCTGCTTTTACACACCAGCATTATGGGATATTTGCGTAAAGATTTAGCACACATGATTGGGCTTGAGCGGACCAAGCGTTTCTTTATTCGATTGGGCTATCAAGCTGGGTTAAAAGATGCAGAAGTTACAACAAAAATGCGTCCCGATTTAAATGAACACGATGCTTTTATGGCGGGTCCACAAATGCACGCCATTCGTGGAATGGTACAAGTACAGGCCAATCAGCTCAATTTAAGCCACGATAAAAAACAGTTTTATGCCGATTTAAATTGGCTTAACTCTTTTGAAGCCGATGTGCATTTAGAGCATTTTGGTCCGAGTGATGTACCTTCATGTTGGATGTTACTTGGCTATGCATGCGGATATAGCAGTTTTGCGACGGGCATGACCATTATTTATCAAGAAATAGAGTGTAAGGCCTGCGGCGATGAGCATTGCCGTATTATCGGTAAGCCTTTAGAAGAGTGGGAAAATGCAGATGAGCTGATTCAGTTCATGTCACCCGAACCTATGGAAAAAGAACTCATTGCGTTACAGGCTGAACTTTTTGAGCTTAAAAAATCAATTTACAGTGACAGTGAAGCCGATTACCAATTATTTAGTTCTGTGGGTAAGTCAGCATCTTATAAACAGGTCTGTGCATTACTAACCAAAGCAGCAGGTTCGAAAGTTTCTATTTTGCTACAAGGTGAAACTGGCGTTGGTAAAGAAGCTTTTGCACGAGGGGTTCATGAAAATAGCCAAAGAAAAGACCAACCTTTTGTTGCGGTAAACTGTGCAGCGATTCCCCCAGAGTTAATTGAGTCCGAATTATTCGGGGTAGAAAAGGGTGCCTATACGGGGGCACATCAGTCTCGCTTGGGCAAGTTTGAACGAGCCAATGGCGGTACTATTTTTTTAGACGAAGTGATTGAGCTTTCACCTCGTGCACAAGCGGCACTATTACGCATTTTGCAAGAAGGTGAATTTGAGCGAGTTGGAGATTCGCAGACACGTATTTTAGATGTCCGTGTAATTACAGCAACCAATGAAGACCTTGAACAAGCTGTGAAAACAGGACGATTTCGGGCAGATTTGTATTATCGCTTAAATATTTTTCCAGTTCAGATTCCGCCTTTGCGGGAGCGCCGTGAAGACATTCGTTTATTGGTTGAACACTTTATTCATCGCTTTGAAAAAATGTACGGCAAAACTATTCAGGGCGTAAGTGAAAAGACCAAAGTTTTTATGCAGCAATATGAATGGCCGGGAAATATTCGTGAGTTGGAAAACTTATTAGAAAGGGCGGTTTTATTAACGGACGATCAGCAACTGATTAAGTTAAATGCCATTTTTCCACAGATCAAGCATGACCCAGAGCAGGCTGTAGCTGTTGAAACTGACTTTGAGCAATTATTAAAGGCAGAGTTTAATTTAGAAGAACACGAAAAGCAGTTAATTTTAACAGCTTTAAAAAAGGCAAATCATAATGTGTCTGAAGCGGCACGTTTATTGGGGCTAACTCGGGCAGCACTAGACTATCGAATTAAAAAATTTCAGCTTTGAGTTAATATCAACAAACACAAAATAAAGGCCTAACTTTAAACGTTAGGCCTTATTCATTATTGTACTTGAGCTGGAAAAC
Source organism: Acinetobacter sp. H1(2024) (assembly GCF_046557555.1). Lineage (NCBI taxonomy): Bacteria > Pseudomonadati > Pseudomonadota > Gammaproteobacteria > Moraxellales > Moraxellaceae > Acinetobacter > Acinetobacter sp. H1(2024). The sequence continues at coordinate 1,026,909 of NZ_JBKGFO010000001.1, read as the reverse complement.
CATCTTCTTCAAGTGCTTCGGTAATTTTATCGACGCTTTCACTGCTTTCAACAGTCACGATTTTGGTTGCTAAATCTACATCTACTTTTGCATTTGGATCGATATCTTGAATCGTCGCAGTCACTCCACGAGCGCAGCCACCACAAGTCATATTTTCAATAAGTAGTTTCATGTTCATACTCCATCAAGAATGAGATGTTTGTTTGGATAACACTGAGTCTAAACCTTGTCATGATTGTAAGGTCAAGACCAATTTTTAAAAAAATATGCTTGACCTTCCCATGATGGGAATCTGTATGCTCAATACAGAATATTAAATTTTGCAGATTTGCAGAGGTGTTTGATGGACTCAAAAAACACAAAATTGCCAGCATATAGTGAAACACTTCCAATCGAAGGTATGACCTGTGCCTCGTGTGTAGGTCGTGTCGAAAAAGCACTTAAGAAAGTTGAAAATGTAGAGATTGCTAACGTTAATTTGGCAACAGAAAAAGCCGTTGTTTATTCAAATCAACCGATCCACCGTGAAGCACTGGTTAAAGCAGTTGAACGAGCGGGTTATGATGTTCCAAAAGCTGCACCAGTGGAGTTGTCTATTGAGGGCATGACCTGTGCATCTTGTGTTGCACGTGTTGAAAAAGCCCTTAAAAAAGTAGACGGCGTTCAAGAAGCCACAGTCAACTTAGCAACAGAGCAAGCTTGGGTGCAGGCAGATGCATCAGTCAATATTGAAGACTTAATTCGCGCTGTAAAAAAAGCAGGTTACGACGCGAAAGCATCTGAAAAAAATCAAGATGAGCAACTCGACAAAAAAGCGTCAGAGTTAGATCAGCTTAAAAAAGATTTAATCATTTCGATTGTATTGGCTTTACCTGTGTTTATTCTGGAAATGGGTTCACATCTCATTCCAGCTTTTCACATGTGGGTCATGCATACGATTGGTCAATACAATAGCTGGCTTTTACAGTTTGCTTTGACCACATTAGTGCTCGTTTTTCCAGGTCGCCGTTTTTATCAAAAAGGAATTCCAGCTCTATGGCGTTTAGCGCCAGACATGAACTCGCTAGTGGCAGTTGGAACTTTGGCTGCCTACAGTTTTTCAGTTGTGGCAACCTTTATGCCACACGTATTACCCCAAGGCACGGTCAATGTTTACTTTGAAGCGGCTGCTGTAATTGTCAGTTTAATTTTGCTTGGACGATATTTCGAAGCAAAAGCCAAAGGACGTACTTCACAAGCCATTCAACACCTAGTGGGAATGCAGCCGAAAACTGCTCGTATCCAGCGTGATGGTCAAGTGGTGGAAGTTGCAGTTGCTGAAGTGGTCAGTGGAACTATTGTAGAAATTCGTCCGGGTGAACGTGTGCCAGTCGATGGTGAAGTCGTCGAAGGACACAGCTACATTGATGAATCTATGATTACGGGTGAACCTGTCCCAGTTGAAAAAATAGTAGGCCATCAAGTGGTCGGTGGTACGGTCAACCAAAACGGTACTCTAAACATTCGGGCAACCGCAGTAGGTTCTTCTTCTGTACTTTCACAAATTATTCGCATGGTTGAGCAGGCCCAAGGTTCTAAACTTCCGATTCAGGGTTTAGTTGATAAAGTCACTATGTGGTTTGTGCCTGTAGTGATGTTAATTGCTGCAATTACTTTCTTGGTTTGGTTTATTTTTGGGCCAGAACCTGCGTTGACTTTTGGTTTAGTGAATGCTGTTGCGGTACTGATTATTGCGTGTCCTTGTGCGATGGGGCTTGCAACACCAACTTCTATTATGGTCGGTACTGGACGTGGTGCTGAGTTAGGGGTTCTGTTCCGTAAAGGTGAAGCTTTGCAGCTTTTGCAAGAAGCGCAGGTCGTTGCAGTTGATAAAACGGGCACACTGACCGAAGGTAAACCGACACTAACAGACTTTAATGTGCAATCTGGCTTTGAACGTGAACAAGTGCTAACTTTAGTTGCCTCAGTCGAAGCTAAGTCTGAACATCCAATTGCTCTTGCGATTGTTCAAGCAGCAGAAAGTGAAGGCTTAAACTTATTACCGGTAACAGCATTTAACTCGATTACAGGTTCAGGTATTGAGGCGGAAGTTTCAGGCCAAAAAGTGCAAATTGGCGCAGATCGTTATATCCACCAACTTGGTTTAGACACCAACTCATTCTACGCGATTGCTGCTCAATTAGGTGAAGAAGGCAAAACACCGCTGTATGTTGCTATTGACCAACAACTAGCTGCAATTATTGCTGTGGCGGATCCAATTAAAGAAACAACCTATGCTGCGATTGAGGCCTTGCATCAATTAGGTCTCAAGGTTGCCATGATTACAGGCGACAACCGTCATACGGCGCAAGCAATTGCCAAAAAGCTGAATATTGATGAAGTTGTGGCAGAAGTTTTACCCGAAGGCAAAGTGGACACAGTTCGCCAACTGCAAAAACAATATGGTCGTTTGGCCTTTGTAGGTGACGGTATTAACGATGCACCAGCCTTGGCGCAAGCAGATGTTGGCTTAGCCATCGGTACAGGAACAGATGTTGCCATTGAAGCTGCCGATGTTGTATTGATGTCAGGTAGTTTAAAAGGCGTACCGAACGCAATTGCATTAAGTAAAGCAACCATGCGAAACATACGTCAAAACCTGTTCTGGGCATTTGTATATAACGTTGCTTTAATTCCAATTGCAGCAGGTGCGCTATATCCAGCATTTGGTGTATTACTTTCACCGATGTTTGCAGCAGGCGCGATGGCACTTTCTTCGGTTTTTGTTTTAGGCAATGCATTACGCTTAAAACGTTTTCATGCGCTCGTACAGTAAGGGTGCTGAAAATCAACTTTTGGTTTAAGATCATGACAGCAGGTCTTAAACCAAATTTAATATTTGAGGTGTGAGATGAATATCGGTCAGGCATCCAAACATTCGGGTATTTCGGCGAAAATGATTCGCTACTATGAAGAAATCGGTTTACTTGAAGCAGCTCAGCGTTCTGCTTCTGGCTATCGCATTTATTCAGAAACAGACCTTAAAACTTTAAACTTTTTAAAGCATGCTCGAGAGTTAGGTTTTTCATCTGAACAGATGAAAGAGCTTATTTCGCTTTGGAAAAATACAGGCCGGCAGAGTGCAGAGGTGAAAGCCTTAACGGTAAAACACATTGCCGAATTAAAACAGAAAATTGCCCATCTCCAAGAAATGGTTAATATTTTGCAGGCTTCAGCCGATGATTGCTGCGGCAACCAGCAAGCTTCTTGTGCGATCTTAGATCACATTGAAAAAGGTGTGGGTGTAAGCTAAGTTTCATTAAAATAAAAAAGGAAAATTATAGTGTATACGGCATCTTGTCTATGTAATGGTATCCAACTACAAATTAATAGCGAATTAGAACCCATCATGGTGTGTCATTGCACACAGTGTCAAAAAGCCCAAGGTGCTGCTTTCGCTGCCATTACTCAAGTACAAAAAAATGACTTAAATATTGTGCAGGGTGAAAATCTTTTACAGGCTTATTTTGCATCACCTAATAAAAAGAGAGTGTTCTGTAAAACTTGTGGTTCACCGATCTGGAGTGAACGTCTAGATAAGCCTGAAGTAGTGCGTTTGAGGGTAGGACTCATTAATGAAGAAATATCGACATCTGTCATTTCTCATGCTTTTGTGTCTTCAAAAGTGAAATGGTATCCAATTTGCGATAGTGCTAGCCAATATCAAAATGGAGTAGAAAACCCTTAAATATTAAGGTTGGATCGTATTTTATTCATTTGTAAAAAAACGTGAACAAGACTAGTCATGAATAAATAATGTGCTATAACTGTACCTAAGGTAATCGTAATATCTCCTCGATCCACAGGGAAACTTGGGACAGGGCAAAAGATACGATAAAACCTTACATATAGCTAGCAAAGAGCATGTAAGAGATGGATAGACACAAATCTTAGATTGCTCACCGTTGCAGAAAAGCCCGTGAAACGGGCTTTTTTAATGCTTGTAAAAACTATTTCTTATTTAGAAAGATTATAGTTTTTTAAACTATTTATGAAAAAGTAATGTAAAAATAACAAAATATTTTAAATATACAGACTATTCTGTATTGCAATTTGTTTTTATTAAGGGTACATTTAGTCAACGGTTTAAAGTTCAAGCTTAATAATGAACTCATGGTCGTTGTGGGAGATCTAAGAGCCTGCATTTTCCCCAAGATGCGGGTTTTTTTTATGCCTAAAGAAAAGTAGTTTTTCATCTCATCTAAAAATTTTAATTTTCTAATTGTTTGTTCTTTAAATATTTAAAACCCACGAGCCTAATAGGCCGTAGGTTTCTACAATAAAACTAGAAGTTAAGCACGATATGCCAGACAAGCTTTAGCACATGCTAAACAAGCTTTGGCACAAAGCTGGCAATGCTCATGTTCGTGTTTGCTACATTCAGCTGCACAAAGTTGGCACGCGCTGGCACATAATTGCATGGCTTGTTCAGCAAGCTCCGAATGTCTTAATTCTAAAGATGTGCAAAGCTGACAGGTTTCGACACAGGTTAAACAATGTTTAATACATTCACGCATCATATGCACATGTTCTTCTTGCAAACATGCTGAGGCGCAATGTTTACAAGCAAACATGCATTCAATGCAGGCTTGAACTGAAGTAGATGCTTGATTAAACAGAGATTGATTTGGTTCTTGTGAGCTATTCATTTTAATATTCTCCTTTTGAAAGGCTATTATTAAAAAACAGAATATTGTTATCTTTTTTCATTTTATAAAATCATTTTTCCTATTGGGCACTTTGAAATGAAAGGTCTACAAATGCTCAATAAGGAATTAACCTCGTATAAGAATGTTACAAGTGCTTTTCTAATTAAATTTTTTAAAAGGTAAAAAATAGATTGCTCAAGACAAACTACAAAATTTATTTTCATATAATACTTTTGGCTAATTTTTTTATGGATGAAAATTAGGCAAATTATCAGTGTGAACTTTAAGGGCACACGTAATGGAAAACATTGAACAGTACGCTCACGGAGCTGAGCATGAAGTCCACGTACACTGCAAACGATCATTAAGCACATTAATACTGAGCCTGTTTGTATTAATCGCAACTGGTCGTTAAAAGAAAAAGCACCCACGGGTGCTTTTTCTGTATCTATTGACTATTGATAGTTTTGTTTAAGAGCCTGTAAAGCCGCGCCGTTTTTTATAGGCTTTACGATCATAAGAGGGAATATTGGACTTTTGAAGATCAATAGCCAGTTGTTTTTTGCGTTGAAATTGCACTTCACTTAAAAGTGCGTCATAAATTTTGGAACGATCAGTTTTAAACTTTTCTACATCCAATGGAATTTTACTTTCCTGCTTAACAATATACAAAACAGAACCATTGGCATTAGTTTCATATATTGTCCAACCAACTCTTACAATGTAGAGGCCGGTTTTTGCATCCTTTCCTAAATAAGCTTTAAAACCATCGGGATGAGGGCGAACATAAGCATTCATCATGCATCCTCCATCAACTATTTAATTCGATGAAAGCGGCGATTAATGAATTGATGGGGAACGATACATCTACTCAGTAAAATCACGATTTTCATGTGTATATATATTGATCAATTTGGTAATTTCAAGGCGTGTGATATTTCTTTTTTTGCTATTTAAGAAGTGGGAAATGGCCTAAAAAATATATAAATAATCACTTATTTTTAAAAAAATATATGATTTTGGAGTTTAATATCTTTTTAAGTTAATGCAGTGTTTTTTTATAAATGTGTGACGCATTTTGCAAATTTAAAATTGGAACAAATTTTAATGAATATAAATTCACTTTTTATTAAATTATTAATTTTAAAAAATAAAAAGTATTTGTAATATTTCTTGTTACAACGATTTTGTCGACAATAGATGCTCTTTTTTGACATATTTCGCCTAGAGCAATCAGTGAGTTTTGGCCTATGGTGTCATTTTTATTTATTGGACTTGTAGTCACTATCTTGCTGACTCCAGGACCAACAAATACATTATTAGCCTCGGCTGGCTTGCAAGCAGGGGTAAAGCATTCTCTTAAGTTAATTCCAGCAGAGGTCATAGGTTACCTGATCGCGATTACCTCATGGGGTGTTTTACTTGAGTCGGTATCTCATTTTATTCCATGGCTTCCAGCTATATTAAAATTGATGAGCGCGAGTTTCATTCTCTATCTTGCTTTTAAACTTTGGATAACATCGACTGAAGATATTAAGCTAGATCGACCACTGATCACGCCAAAGGCTTTATTTGTTGCGACACTTTTAAACCCTAAAGCGTTACTGTTTGCTTCAGCGATTTTTCCACATGCAGCGTGGGAAAATCCGAATTTGTATTTTATTCACATTGTTGTCTTTTTATCTTTAATTACCCCAATTGCTTTTTTATGGATTATGTTTGGAACTGTACTGATTTCAAATAAAGTAACTTGGTTGAATCAACGTAATTTACAACGTACGGCTGCATTTATTTTAACTTTTTTTGCGATGCCAATCGGCTATTCTGCGATTAGCTCATTTTAAACTTAACCGATTATTTATATTAAAAATTTATTTTTCAGGAGATTTTTATGAAAAGATTAAAAGTAATTATCAAGGATCAGTTTGACAAAGAATCAATTGCTTTGGCAAAAGTTAGACCAATGAATGACCATGCACTTGAACTTCATAAAAGCATTGAACATATTGAAATTAATGACGATATCATTTTGCCCAATATGGATTTATTATATGAAAACCCTAAAGACGGCAAAATTTATCAGTTAATTGGTGCATTCAGTGAGGAATAACTATTAAATTAAATTTAACAATAACTAACTACATAGTTTGTGTTTATTAGAGTCTCAATGGTGGAAATTAAGCCAAACTAACGTATAGACACAATTAAAATATTGAACATTGGTAGTCATTATGGGACTATGTTTTTGCAAAAATGTGACCTAATCCTCATTTTTGCATTTCAGGACTAAGTGGTATTCACTAAGCCCATTCCTTCAATGAGAAGTAGGAATGGGCTTTTTTTATGAAATCTTATTCTTTGAAAGTTTCATCTAAAGCTTGTTGAACAGCTTCAATTCGAGACTTGCAAGCTTTGTAAGCGCTAATAGACTCTTCAACAACTTTCATTAAATTATCAATATCGGGACTTTCTTGAGATTCCAATAACTCAGCATTTTTCTTCAAAATATCATGACCATCTTTAAACGTTAACTCTTCATTCTTCATTTGGAATTACCTGTGTAATGTTGGCTTCAATCACACCATCTTGCATTTCAATTGCAATGGCGGGGCTTGAAATTTGCTGTATAGAGCGAATCGCTTTTCCTTCAGATCTGACTATTGCATAGCCTTTAGCTTGAACCTGTTTCGGGTTTTGCAAAAGAATTTCCTTCATTAAAGATTCGATTTGCGCTAATGAAAATTTAACTTGTTGCTGTGAGCTAAACTGAATACGTTCTTTCATCTGGTCAAGTAGACGATGCGCCGAGTTAAGCTGATTTTGTGCCGAAGACTTAATGTGTTGAAGCAGTTGATCATTTTTGCTTTGATACGTCGTGATTTGATGCTGAGAAAGCAGCTTAATCGTTTGTAGACTATCTAGTGCTTCTTGTACGCGTTCAACAATATGGTTGCGAATACCAGCAATCACTTTACTTGGAGTATCAAACGAACGGTGTGCAATCTCATCAAGGATGGTACGGTCTTTTTCATGTCCAATACCAACCCAAATTGGTACGCTGCGTTTACAGAGTAGGGCTGCGAGCTCATAATCATTTAAATAAGCTAAATCATTTACAGCGCCACCCCCACGAATAATTACAATCAGATCGGGTGGGAAGTTATAACGGTTTGCCCATTGCTTTAAACCAGTTGCCAACGACTCCATCAGACTAACGGCAGCCGTATTGCCCTGAAAGGTTGCATTTTGATAAACAAAATGACAAACCCCATTTCGCTCAAGAGCATCTGCATCTTTTTTAAAATCACCGAGGCCCGCAGCATTTTGTGGAGCAATCACTAAAACATTTTGTATATCAAAAGGAGTAGGGATGAGTTTATTTTTATGAATTAAACCTTCTTGAGTTAAACGCTCCACAATTTGTTGATAACGTTTTGCAATTTCACCAAGTGTAAAACTTGAGTCTATCTCTTCAATATTGACTGAAAATCCGTATTGCGGATCAAAACGCGCTCTAATTTTAATTAAAACATTTAAGTCACTTGCTAACTCAATTCCTGTTTCACGTTCAAACTTAAGAACAATTTTACTCGCTGAAAATTTCCAGATGGTTGCTTTACAACTAGCGATGACTTTATCTGTATCTGCGTCTTTCTCTGCAAGTTCTAAATAGTAATGTCCACCTTTAATATTTAAATTCCGAATCTCTGCTCTAACCCATACGGGATCGTCAAAGGTCAGGCGTATGACTTCCTGCACAGTGCCGAGATATTCGCTGAGCGAGAACTGAGGATCAGACATATAAACTATAAATGTATTAATGAGAGAAAGAATCTAGATAGTATAAAAGCTATCCAAGCAAGGCAATTGGTGTCTATAAATATCGGGTTCTATTTAAAATAAATACAACAATTTAACGAGCTAAAAGTTGGAAATTGATACGCCTATTTAGAGCAAGTGGTAAAAAATGAAAAATTAATAAAAAGATAATTGTTAATAATTACAACCGATTAAAAAATAAAGTTTGCTTTATAAAATATATAGGCGTATAAAGCTTACTTCCAATTGCGGGGTGGAGCAGTCTGGTAGCTCGTCGGGCTCATAACCCGAAGGTCGTTGGTTCAAATCCGACTCCCGCATCCAAAAATATTATGCTCTGTGATGTATCACTTTTCATGATACGAACTCATGAAAAGCAATTAGCTTATAAATAACCCTATATCAAGCTAAATATTAAATTCTAGACGAACTGTCCATACCTTAAATCTAGCGTTCTAATTACATACCGTAAAATCACATGAGCTCAGTAATGAGTAAATGATTGTGAATATAGTAAATGAGTGGCACATTGCCACAGCCGTAAATGGTAATGAGATTAATGTGAGGATTGTTCCTCATGTGCGTAAACAAAACTCTCTCGATGGATATCGTTGGGTTGAAGTTGGTAAAAAAATTCAACTTCAGTCTGGTGAAGAAATTGAGCTAAACCAAGATGGAAAAAGCTTCTATGCTGGTTTTAATCAACTTTATCGTTTAAATACATATTGTTGATAACACATGGCACTAAAGCGGAAAAACCTATCTCTTTTTATGGAGATAGGTTTTTTTATATTTATAGAATATAGAAATAATTAAAACTATAAAAAAGTAAAGTCTACGTAAATTTTGAAATTATTATTTTAGCTATATTTAATAACTTAATTAACCTGCTCGCCAGAACTGGCGGCCCATAACTTTAAAGTTTTTACCGTTTTCTTCAGTTACACGGCGGTCTCTAAATTTTTCATTTAAGCTATGCAAAATTAAAGAACCATCTGCTTCTTTAAAAATTTGTTTAATCATTCCTTCGCCAGCGAAATAAACAGCATAAATCTCACCATCAATGACTTCAGTCTGAGAAATATCAATGCCAACCAAATCCCCATCTTTAATGTAATCGGTCATGCTATCGCCTTTGGCTTTAATAATCCGCATACACTCTTGAGGAACGCGCTTTTCTTTAAAAAAAGAAGCAGGAAAAGGAATTTTTCCATTAATTGCATCAAAATGAAATTCGATTGATTCACCTGTACCACAAGAAAAACTTGCTTCAACCACATCAATCCATAGATATTGATCTACTGCATCATGACTTACTACAGTAGGACTAAACACATCACTTTCTTTAAAAGAATCTTCTGAGTTACCAGTGGTAAGCCAATAAGCATCTACACCTAAAAACTGTGCAATAAGTGGAAGAAAAGCAGATTTTAAGTTCTTTCCCGATTCTAAAGCTTGGTAGGCAGGCTGAGACATTTTTACTGCTTCAGCAACTTCTGCCTGAGTTTTCTTAGCTTTAATCCTTGAATCTTTTAAACGGTCTTTAAGAGCCATAGTGATCGCACCAGCTAATTTATAACAAATATATAACTTAAGTTATATCTAGTAAAACAACTATAGTTATTGACTAATAATAACTATAGTTATAATATCAGTTATAAGGAACCATTGATAGAATGAACTAAATATTTTACTTAAATATATTTTTAATTTTTATCAATGGCTTAGTAAGTAGTGATTATTATTCTGCCTCAATGGACGACAGAATATAAAAAATGGCGATAGTGAATCAGTGATAGAGATCAGCTATCAAAAACAAAAAATGAAATAAAAAAAGCCCGATTCCGTGGATCAGGCTTAATGTTCGTCGATAAAGGGTATCAAGAACATGAAGAATCTAACAAAGAATTTAATGACTCACAAAAGTTTCCGATATACGGCAGCATGTTATGTCAAATTTTTGGTCAAAAAAGTGAAGCAATTCATCAACTTTACTCTTTTTTCTTGTTCTTATGCTAATGCTTAAGTGCTGGTAAAAAGGTTTATGAGATTGAGCGATTTTATTTAAATAGTTTCTCTAAAAAGGTATTAAATAACATTGGTTTATAAGATTTTATCCTTTTAGAGCGTGTGAGGATTGAGTTATGGGAAAGTTTTTAACGACTGATGGATTAGTGACTGCTTTTAATCTCTATGGGACAGTAATAATGGTTGGCCTAGCAATAAGTTTGGTTGTTGCTGTTGTTCTAATCATGCGTTTTCCACGGTCACCTCAAGAATGGGTAGTTGGTTTGATTTGTACGATTGTCTCAAGCTTGACAGGTGGCTCATTCATTATCATGAAATGGAACTTGCATGAGTGGGTAACAGATATATGGGGAATGATTACTTTAGGTGGATTCTTCTTTATTTGTGGATTACCTGGCTGGGCGATTGTGAGGTGGATATTTAACTTTATTAATAAACAAGAAGGAAAAACCATTGTTGAAGTGATGAAAGACTTAAAAAAAGCAAAAGATGATATTCAAAATTAATATTTAACAGAAGGTGATATAAATGAGGACAGTCCTATGAATATTGAACAATATTTAGATGCACTTATAAAACGTGAAGGTGGATATGTAAATGACCCATTGGACTCTGGCCAAGCGACAAAATTTGGAATTACTCAAGCAGTTGCTCGTAGTTATGGATACCAAGGTGAAATGACGGATTTATCTTTAGAAATTGCTAGAGAGATTTATAAGAAACAATATTGGCTTGAACCACGATTTGATCAAGTTAATTTAATCAGTCCCACTACTGCTGAAGAACTATTTGATACTGGAGTAAATTGTGGAATCAACTTTACAAAACCGCTTCTGCAACGGGCTTTGAACTTGTTAAATCGCCAAGGAAAAGAGGGCTGGACAGATCTTAAGTTAGATGGGGAATATGGACCATCTACATTGCAGGCTTTATCAATGTATATTGATAAGCGCGGTCATGAAGGTGAGCAGGTACTCGTACGTCTCCTTAATATTATGCAAGGTCAGCGCTATATTGAAATTACAGAAAAGAATCCAAAATATGAGCAATTTTTTTTCGGATGGATTGCCAATCGTGTGAGCTTATAAAAAGACCAACTTGCTAAAGCTGTTTTAAGCAAAAGGGCTGTAAAACACTTAACAAGTTGGTCGTTTTTTGTTTGGTTTATATAAATAAAACTACTTTACTGAGTAATAAGTAAAATCGCTAAAAGGAAGAAAATACAGCCACTCACTTTATTTAGTTTTGCAAAATTATTCCCAGCGAGCATTTTCTCTTTAAAAATTGAAGAAAAATTGGCATAGACTAAATGAATTAAAAAACCAATAAAGCAAAATGTTAGAGATAAAACTAAAAACTGATTTAATATTTCTTTTTTAATATCAATAAATTGTGGAAAAAGTGCGATAAAAAAGACAATTGTTTTGGGATTCAGTAGTGATGCAAATAATCCCTGATAGAAAAGTTTTGATTTCTTTACACCTTTCTCGTCATGTGCAGTTTCTAGTAAATCTTGAGTAGGGGACTTTTTGATAAAGTTTTTATAGCCTAAATACATCAAGTAAAAGGCTCCAATAAACTTTAAAACAGTAAAGATAGTGGGATTACTGGTAATAATAAGCCCAACACCACTTGCAGAAATTACAGCGATAATAAACATACCAATGATTAAACCACTAATACCGAATAAAGCTGTTCGTACACCATAATTGATTGAATTTGTTACTGTAAATAAAACGCCTGGTCCGGGGCTGGATAACGTGAGAAAAGCAATGGTTATAAATACTAAAAGACCGTTCACGTGGTTACTTCCTGTTTATCATCAACATATTAAGCTGCACGCGTACTTTAAAGTAGAAGAGATAATATGTATATACAAGTCTGTATATTTTATAAAATAATAAAATATTTTAGTAATTCATCAAAGTGAGTATGAAGCCTATAGTAAGCCTTAAAAATCTATAGAAGAAAAAATTTTCAGAGTGTAAAAAAAAATGAGATATATCTAATGAATATATCAATATTAAATCAATTAAATTTATTGTAAATAGTATTTAAAATCAATAAATAAGAAGATGGTGTCTGTGATCGAAATGAGTAAAAAATCAATTAATCGAGATAGAGATTGCAATTCGATAAGAAGCGTGTATAGTCGAGCATAACTACAAAAATATTCTTGTTAACCTAAATCTTTCTTTTCGCAGTTTTATTTATAATCCTCCGTATTTTATAAGATATTTAAGTAAACGCATATTTTTGAGTTTAATTGGTTTCTCCAATAACAAATGATAATTTTTTAAAAGTTAGGATTAATTTATGTCTAATACTACTGGTACAGTAAAATGGTTTAATGAAACTAAAGGTTTTGGTTTTATTCAATCTGATGAAGGTAAAGATGTTTTCGCACATTTTTCTGAAATTCAAACACAAGGCTTCAAAGTTCTTTTAGAAGGCCAACGTGTTCAGTTTACTGTTACACAGGGTAAAAAAGGCCCACAAGCATCAAATATCACTATTGTGAATAATGCTTAAATTTATATAATTTGATGATTTTATTGGGTTATCTTTAGAGTAAATTGCTCAAGTAATTTTTAAAAATCATTAATTTAGTTAAAAAACCCACTTCTTCCTTTGTGGGTTTTTTTACATGAACAATCAAATAAGTTGATTATTTTATTTATATAATATAAAAATTAAACTTATGCTTAAAAAGTTAAATCAATAATTGGTATAAAAATGGATATTTGTATTGGCGGTATTTTAAATGGCAAAGTTTGCAAAAATAACGAAAATTATTTTAGTGCGGGAAATCCTCACTCAGATGAAGTAACTAAATATGAGAAACAGTATTTTCATTTAAATGGGAAGATTTTATCTTTTTGGGTGTGTAGTGACATAAAATTTCAAGAAGCATTAAAAATTGCCGAGAGTTTTATTAAAAAATAAGAAAGATTTTTAAGTTAATTTTAATTAAAAGCACTTTAAATTTAACGACTCAATTTCTCAAATGAGATAAGCTAAATATTATTTTTAATTACATATTTTTAACAATTTAAGTTATTTTGTTATTCATAAAGTCATGAGTGAAGAGTACTCTTAACTCAGAATATAACTTTGTTGTAAAATTAAACTTAATATTTATAAAAGTTTATTAAATTTTTATAGTTTTAACGGTCTATGACTTAAGTCATAAATAATATTTCTTTTTGTAGTATATCTAAAGGAAGGAAATAACTCTAAATGTTGAATATAGTACAGCCTAATATTTGCTTTATTGGCAGCAGTAATTTGTCTTTAGCTTTGATTGGAGGTTTAGTTTTAAAGGGATTTCAAAAAGAAAAAATTAATCTTATAGAAGAAGTAAAGTTTGATAATGAAATCATTCTCAAGCAAAAGCAGCATGAGGTAAAAAAGGCTGATATTGTTGTTCTGTTATTAGATCCCAAAAACTTAAAAGCCATACTAGCGCCATTAAAAAAATGGCTAGTAGATAAAACTATAGTGTCGATGATGGCTGGGGTGAATATTAAACAACTTATGAGTATGACGGGCTCACAAAAAATTATACGAATTATTTCAAACCCCCCAGTATTAACTTATAGCGGTACACATGTGCTGATTGGTTCTGAATACTTGGAACCTTTAGATAAAGAGGTCATTGAGGTAATTTATTCAGCAACAGGTAAGACGTATTGGGCACATTCTGAATCAGACGCTGATGCGATTATTGCGCTATCAGGTTCAGGGCCAGCTTATTTCTTTTATATTCTCGACAGTATGATCAAAACAGGTACGGCTATGGGTTTAGATAAGCAATTTGCTTTAGATCTAGCACTACAAGCTGCATCGGGTGCTGTGGAAATGGTACGTAAAAGTAACGTTCAGCCAAGTGAGTTATGTGGAAAGGTGACATTGGCTAATGGAATCACTGAATCTGCATTACGGATGTTTGAATTAGGTAATCTTTCTGATGATATTCGACTCGCTTTAAAAGCAGCGTATCACCGTAGTAAAGAAATAAGTGCAGAGATTAACGCTGAAATTATCAAACACTAGTTTTTATTTCTAACCAAGTACCTTTTAACCCTGAAATAACAAATTGTTGAAAGGTACTTGATACAGTCACTTTAACCATGTGCTTGCTGAATAAACATTTTAGTGTATTTAATCTTAACGAAAGCTCTTCTAAATTCACTTCGTAACTTCAAACTTTTAAATCAATGAAGTTTAAGAAAATATTCCCAAATAATAAAGCCGATGCCAAACCCTAACATTGAGTAGAGAGTAATAATAAATAATACAAAACTAGCTTTATTTTTCTTTCTCAAAAAATTCATGTTAGCTACCTCGTGTCTAGATATGTACCATCATGAACAGATTCGATGTGTAATCATAGATACAGAGTTTTTTTAAAAAAATATAACAGATAAGATGATTGTTATAATTTACTCATTAATTAAGTTTTTCTTAAATTTTCAGAGAGGTAAGCAATAGTAATAATATGCTGTAGGGCAATTAAGACGATATTTATTTTTAAATTTTAATGACTTCTAGAGGTGAAATTATCGATAGTCATAAAGTATATTTTTTGAATTAATTAGAAATTATACATTCAGTAGGTCGTAATCTTGATAAAGAATCTAGCTAAAAAATCTAGGAATTTATTTATATATTGTGATGGGGAAGGTTGCCTAATTTAAAAGTTGATCTTTTGAGACTTAAATTTTAGAGGATAAATTGCTACCCTTGCGCGTGAAATTAAGGTGAGACTATGAAATTTATATTCCTCTTTATGAGCGCTATCACACTTCCATGTTATGCGGCATCAGAAACAATGGAGATTCACTATTGTCAGCTTGTGAAAAATGCTGCAAAAGGAGTGATGGATGCAAGACAGCATGATGTGCCAGTGATTGAACTACAAGAGATTGCGAGTCATCTTGACGAAGTAGAGGCAAAGCAGTTGTATCAACAGCTTATTGATACAGCATATTCTTCCAAGTTATTTGAAGATCCTTTGACTAAGACAAAAGCTGTCGAAGACTTTCAAACGGCATGGCATGAAAAATGTTTAATCAAAAGTTCTATAAGCTGAACTTACATGTAAATCGAACCTACTCATTGAGTGGGTTTTTTATTTCAATTAACTAAAGAATTTAAAAAAATGCTGCATCGGATACTATAAAAATAGGTGTCGCATTCCACTATCTTTATAGCTCATTTAGCTTTTATGACATGATTATTAAACGGTTGTGCATCGCAAAATGTTTACAACAAATAAAAGGCTAATTATGTCTTCTAGTTATTAAAAGTACTCATTATAGGCAAAATTTGTAGTTTGTTTTTACTCTTAATTTGAACTTAAGGCTGGAACTCTTAGATATGGGCGAATCAGTAAGTATGTTTGGAGAACATACAATGATAAGTCATGAAAGTTTATCTAAAAGTTTAAGTAAAGTTCCAGAAGTCACTTTGCTATTCTGGATCATTAAAATTGCTGCCACAACTTTGGGCGAAACAGCTGGAGATGCGCTATCTATGTCCCTGAACTTGGGGTATGTGATCAGTACAGCCATTTTCGCGGTGATATTTGCAGTTTTTGTTGGCTTGCAAATTAAAGCTAAGAACTATAATTCATTTTTTTATTGGGCGACTATTATTGCTACGACCACGCTGGGGACTACAATTGCCGATTTTGTTGACCGAACTTTAGGCGTGGGCTATGCAGGTGGTAGTTTAATATTACTTATTTTATTAGGACTCTCTCTGTTTGTTTGGTATTTAAGTTGCGGCACAATTTCGGTAAAAAGCATTCAGTCTGCTAAAAGCGAAGCTTTTTATTGGTTAACCATCATGTTCTCTCAAACATTAGGGACAGCATTAGGTGACTGGACTGCAGATACCCAAGGGTTGGGCTATACGAGCGCGGCTTTAATTTTTGGTACTTTATTATTGGTATTAGCAATTTGCTATTTTTATACCAAAATCTCAAGAACATTATTATTCTGGTTAGCCTTTGTTCTTACCAGACCTCTAGGTGCAGTATTGGGAGATTTCCTCGATAAACCCATTGCACATGGCGGGTTAGAGCTAAGTAGATTTAGTGCATCTTTCGTTTTGTTGGTTTTTATCGTGATTTGTTTAATGGTCTTCAAACCTAAAGCAGCACAGACAGCTCATTAAATTAACTCTTAGAAAGACCGCATTATTCTGTTGGGGGATGTGGTTTTTTTATTTGAGGCTAGATTTTATCGATATTTAAAAGACTTTACGTGTTATCCACCAAAATAATAGCGCCAAACAACTAACACTTGCACCGAGTGTACATACGCCCAGCCATCCAGCATAAGCGTAAGTAACAGTTGTGCTAATTGCACCTAGCCCACTTCCTACCGCGTAAAAGAGCATGTATAGCCCAACGAGCCGACTATGCGCTTCTGGATGAGTACGAAAAATCATACTCTGGTTGGTCACATGAAGAGCTTGTCCACCTAAATCTAACAATACTATGCCAATTATGAGCGCCCAAAGTGAGTAGTCCATGAGCGAGAGTGGTACCCATGCGCTTAGCAATATTAAGAGTGCTATGGCGCTTGTACGTTGAACATAACCGTGGTCAGCCCAGTGCCCAGCTCGTGCGGCAGCTAATGCACCTACAGCCCCGACAAGTCCAAAAGCCCCAATTACAGTGTGCGAAAAACTATATGGTGTTGCACTTAACGGCAGTACCAACGCGCTCCAAAAAATATTAAATGCCGCGAACATGAGTAAAGCTAAAACACCGCGTACTTGTAAAACTTTCTCTTGGCGAAGCAGTTTGAACATTGATGTTAAAAGCTGTAGGTAGCGCATGTTAACAGGCTGAGTTTTTAAATGAGGAAGGCGTTTCCAAAGTGGTAATGCAAGGATGAGCATAAGTATTGCTGCGCAAAAGTACACACCACGCCAACCAGCAATATCGCTAATTCCTCCTGAAAATATCCGGGCAAGCAGTAAACCTATAAACACACCACTTTGTGCAGTACCTACTACATGTCCTTGCTCATGTGGGGCAGCAGCACTTGCAGCATAAGCAATTAGTCCTTGAGTCATGGCTGTGCCGAGTAAACCGACAGCAAGCATTCCTGCCAATAGAACACTTACAGAATGAGCAAAGGCAACCACGAGCAATGCAGATACTAAAGCCAGTAATTGTAGGGTCATTAATCGACTTCGATTTACAAGATCACCCAACGGTACTAGAAACAATAGGGCAAGAGCGCAGCCAATTTGTGTGGCTGTCACTACACCACCTATGGAGACATGGCTAACATTAAAGTCTTTAGCCAATATGTCGAGCAAAGGCTGCGCGTAATAGACATTTGCCACACTCGCACCACTGGCTATAGCAAACAGCAAAATTACGCCACGAGGCATGCTTGAAAGCGGTTTATCACTTTTGGCGTGTGAAGTAGAAGATGCAAAAGAAGCTTTCATGGCCTAAACCCATTCAATCTGGTTTTAAAATGCAACTAGTTGAATGTTAAGTCTACTAGTTTTAAAATGCAACTGGATGGCTTGTTACTGATTATTGATAAGGAAACTCAATGACGAACTCTACATTGTTAAAAGATGAGCCTTGCCCTGTTGCGCGCTGCGTCAACCTTATAGGAGACCGATGGTCACTGCTTATTGTGCGTGATGCTTTTGATGGAATGCGCCGTTTTAAAGATTTTCAGCAGAGCTTAGGAGTGGCTAGAAATATTCTTTCTGATCGATTGAAAAAGTTAGTAGATGCTGGTGTTCTTGAAATGCAAGATGCTTCGGATGGCACGGCTTATCAGGAATATGTATTGACCGATAAAGGGGAGAGTTTATTCCCAGTCGTTGTAGCTTTACGACAATGGGGAGAGCAAAACTTATTTGAAAGTGGTGAGCGTCATTCTCTACTAATTGATAAAAATACAGGTCAGCAAATTCCATTTATGGCACCCGTTGGACAAGATGGAAAAGTGCTCAGAGGTTCAGATACTCAAGTGCAAAAGGTTAAATAAAATATTGTGAATACTTTATTTTAGGCGTAAAAAAGCCCTTGCTCGAAAGCTAAGGGCTTAGTCATTCATTGATCTAGCAATGAACTATATAAGGCTCATCTCATACTAAGGTCAGTATATATGAAATTGAGTCAATAAAGAAGGTGATGTATAACAGATTATCTTGAAGAACATCAATCCAAACAACTTTATCAAGAGCTTATCAAATCTGCATATTCTTCAAAATTATTTGATGCTCCTCTTATCAAGTTAAAGGCTGTTGTGAACTTTCAAACCACGTGGCATGAATAATATTTAGCAAAAGAATCGGCTAAAAATATGTGAGGGTTTTAGTGAGAGATAGTTTATTGGTAGATAATAGAAAAACTACCTAATTCGTTTATAAACAGCCAATTTTCTACAGTTTATAGCAATTATCAAACAAGAAAATGAGTTTAAAGAGCAAAACAGTTTTCTATCTTGATGCATAAAGATATTTCTACACACTAAACCACCTTTGGGGGATTTTATTTGAATTGATCTTATATAGCCAAAAAGGACTTATCTTATGGTCTAATTATAATTGGCCCGAACATACCTGTTTTAATTAAAGATTCCCATATTTTATGTTTAATATGTTGGTGTTATTAAATTTATTTTTACAATAGTGCTTAAAATTACTCCGATCTGGGGTATATTCATGCTAATGATAGAATATTATAAACCGTGATTTGACATGGTGTTTTTAAATGGTTTGGTAACAGAGGGATTTCACAGTTATGAATGTCAAGCCAAACATATTTAACATGGCTGGTGTGATTCCCCCTGTAAATGATGTCGATGGAAGCAGTCCAAATAGATCGCCTTATGTTATTTCTATAACCCAGTTGATTGATATTTTCTCTTTTACATCTGAAAGAGTGACTATCCTAAAGGGATTGCTTGAGTATAGGGCTGAACTATATCGTGTAGGTATAATTTCTGGTTATCAGTGGCTTGATGGTAGTTTTACTACAGATATAGAAACCCTTGAAAAGCGAGCCCCAAATGATATTGATATAGTAACTTTTTTCTATTTACCTCAAGGTGAAACACAGCAAAGTTTTTTACCAAAAACTGGGCAATTGCTTCTTTCAAAATATACAAAAGCCAATTTTAAAGTGGATGCTTACCCTGTGATCCTTGGACAGAATTTGACGCCAGAGCTAATCAATAGGATAACTTATTGGTATAGTATGTGGTCGCATCGCAAAGGTGATAATATATGGAAAGGCTTCCTTCAGGTTGAACTCTCTCCGTTAGAAGATGCAGCCGCCTTTAAAATCCTAAGCAGCATGGAGGGATAGTGTGATGAATGCAATACTGTATACGAACCTTTCCTCTGAGGCTAACACCCTCAAAGAATTATTAAAAAATATTCCAGAGGAAAATGTCATAGATAAACTTGGCATACAAAGCAGGCTTGAAGAGGTAGAGCAACAGTTACGCTGTGTAAATCCTTTTCATATTAATAAAAGAGCAAAGCTAACATTTAGGGGCCAACCTGTTGAGGGAAGTCAAGCTATATCGGCAACTTTTGCAGCTAAAGCGACTAAATTCTTCTCAGATGCTGTAGCTGCTGTTTCTGCAGGTCTAACTGGAAAATTAAACTTCAAAGGACCTGTTCCAGATAGTAGTTTAAACCAACTAATGATTACTGGTACCGCTATAGGCTCATTTGGCTTTGAATTTGAATTGCCAAAACCTGATAATTTTGATTTATGTCCTGAAGAGTCTATTGTTGAAAAAGCAGTTGATGATATTAGACAATTATTTGAATCAGCAGCTTTAGGAACGGATGATGAGTTGAATGATTTAGTAGAAGAAATCCACCCTAGAGCTGTAGCAAAAATTTATGATTTTTTAAAATTTTTGGAAGAACAAGATGCAAAATGTGGTTTGGAGTTTAATAACAAATTCTTTAGATTTAATGATAAAGATCAGTTGGAAAATGCAATCCATCGACTAGATGACAATAATATCCATGAAGAAATAGTGACTTTTAAAGGTTTTTTCCAGGGGGCTCTACCTTCTGCACGAACGTTTGAATTCAAGACTGAAATAGAGGGTGAAATTATAAGAGGTAAAATTGGGAAGGATATAACTAATCCAGAAAAACTTAATTCAGATTGGTTCCAAAAAGCAGCTCAAGTAAAATTTACTGTTATTCGTGTAGGTAATAGTCGCCCTAAATTTATACTTGAATCACTTGCAGATATTCAATAAATATTCTTATTTAATTAACCCGCGTTGTGCGAGATTTGTTTGCTTAAATAAGAAAGCACCCTAAGGTGCTTTAGCCAAGCGATTCACAGCTGCTTGAATAATATCGGGTAAAAGCTCTTTTTTAGGACCTTCGCGGTCAGCAATAATTTTTACAATATTCTCACTAGTTAAAATCCAACAATCATTCGGAATGAATTGGATCTGAGGTTTTCCATCAGAATGATTAATAGTTAAAAACATCCTTTGAGAGTGCATTATTCTAGTAATTATTGCTCTTACAATCTCTTCTTCAGGATAATTTGGCTTTTCAGGCACGTCACCACCTAACTGGGCGATCCGATCATGTAAACTCCAATAATAAGTCATGATTTGATTGTGAGTTTCCTTCTCAAGTAAATCAAAAGAAGAGGGGTTTTCAGTTTGAATAGATACCTCATTTGTTCCTGTTGAGTATGTTGTTGGTGCACCACACTTGGGACATGCATAAGCAAGATTGCTAAATTTTTTCTCACATTCTTTACACTCGATTAAGGCCATTTTGTCTTTCTATAAAGTGGTTCTAGAACCTATAAATTTACTTTGAAATAGTTTCAAATTAATTTTCTTAGTTATGTCGGAATAATTTTAAATATTAGTTTTTAAGATCCATTAGATAAGAAACAGTCGGGCGTAGCTGGATTTTTCTAATTGAGAAGCAATAAAAAAACCACCTAATTCTCTCAAATTAAGTGGTTTAAATTTTGGAATCTTGGCATATGCTTCAACTTACTTCTAGCCAAACAATTAGCTGTTATTTAAAGAGCTTAGTAAATTGTAGACTTCATCTGACAATATCAATTTGGAAGCACCAATATTTTCTTCTAAATGAGCTACCGATGATGTGCCGGGAATTAATAAGATATTAGGTGATCGTTTTAATAGCCATGCCAATGCGACTTGTTTCGGAGTTGCACCAAGATCATTTGCTACAGCAGATAATGTATCTGATTGAAAAGGTGTAAAACCACCTAGCGGAAAAAAGGGTACATAACAAATTCCTTTCTTAGCCAATTGATCAATTAATACATCATCTTGACGATTGAACAGATTATATTGGTTTTGTACACAAGCAATATCTGTGATTTTTTCAGCTTCAGTAATTTGAGTTTCTGTAACATTGCTTAATCCAATATGTTGAATTAAACCCTTTTCTTTTAATTTAGCCAGTACAACAACTACTTCTTCAATGGAACCTTCAGAAGGCTGCATGGGGTTAAACATTGCTCGAAAGTTTACAACATCTAAAGTTTGTAGACTCAAATTACGCAAATTATCATGTACATCTTTTTCAATTTGTTCTGCAGAAAAAGCTGGTAGCCAAGAAGCATCTTCTCCACGCTTTGCTCCAATTTTTGTGACAATGGTAAGATCATCTCGATAAGGATATAGAGCCTCTCGAATGATTTGATTGGTTATGTGAGGGCCATAAAAATCGCTGGTATCGATATGATTAATACCTAACTCGATAGCGATTTTTAGGACATTTATTGCAGCATTTTTATCTTTTGGTGGTCCAAATGCATGGTGACCTGCCAGTTGCATTGCACCATAGCCCATTCTATTTACAATTTTATTTCCAAGTTTGTATGTGTCGGAAAGATTTATAAGATCGGACATAAGTTTTCCTCAGACTTTACTTTCAATATTGTTAAAGATAAAGTTTATGAAGAATCCTTCACATTTAGAATTCGCATTTTATGTCTATAAATAAAACTGCTCTGAAGCCACGAAAATCACCAGTTCAGGCGCGTTCAACAGCAACAATAGAAGTTCTTCATGAAGCAACCATTCAGGTTTTACTCAAAGAAGGAATTGTAAAATGTAATACCACACGTATTGCTGAAAGAGCGGGTGTATCAGTCGGTA
Organism: Acinetobacter sp. H1(2024); assembly: GCF_046557555.1. Lineage (NCBI taxonomy): Bacteria > Pseudomonadati > Pseudomonadota > Gammaproteobacteria > Moraxellales > Moraxellaceae > Acinetobacter > Acinetobacter sp. H1(2024). Next base: position 1,004,192 of record NZ_JBKGFO010000001.1, on the reverse strand, counting down.
GTATTTACCAATACTATCCAAACCGAGATTCTTTATTAGCTGCAGTTTTGCAACGTCATCTTGATCGCGTTGCAGAAAAAATTGAAGAGCTTTGCCTGAAATATGAAAAAACTTCAATTAGGACTCTAATCTCAGCTTTAGTCGATGAAATAATCTTGGCAAAGTTAAGTAATCCTGAGGAATCAAAGGCGCTATATGCTATTTCAGGAGAAAGAGGGGGATTGGATCTTTCAAAGCGAATGAATGACCGTATGTCAGCCGCTGTTTCAAATTTATTGGAGAGTGCGTCGGATATTGAGTTTGATGATAGTCAGATCGTCGCTGAGTTTGTTTTAGGTGCAATTATGGGATTAATAAGAAGAGTGCTTGAAAATCAGGTAACAGATAAAGTGGAGCAGGTATTAGAGTCTCATTTAAAGTTAATGGTCGTCGCCTATTTACAACAAATTGGACATATAAAGAATTAAAAAATTTTAATCTTACAAATATAAAAGCTTTTGTTTGTATGGAAAGAAGAGTGATAAAACTTCTCTAAATTTATATATGGCCAATAAAAAACCACCTAATTCTTTCGAATTAAGTGGTTTTTGAATTTTGGAGCGGGAAACGAGACTCGAACTCGCGACCCCAACCTTGGCAAGGTTGTAATATTTTAAATAAATCAATTGCTTAAAATTGAGTGGTGGCGCAGTGGTGGCAGGACAATTTATTGTAATAAAATATTTAAATTACCTACATTTTGTTTAAAATAATTCTTATTCATTGGTACCTAAATTTAACATGAAAAAATTTAAAATTATATGCACCCTAATTTTTAGCTTTTTATTTTTTTTAAGTTGCTCAATTTTCTTTAAGCATCAATTTAATATTGATGGTGATTATCTTTCTGCATTTTCAACAATTGTTGCTGCTACTGCTGCATTTTATTTTTATACCGATTGGAAGGATGAGCATAAATTCAATCTATTGAAACAGCATCAGGACTATTTAAAGATCAAAGGGGCAAAATTGCTTGATCATTTTAGAAAATCTCAGGTGTTGTTTGCCACGATTGAAGGTTCTACTGTGCAAGAAGGTGAAAAGAAATGGATTGATGCTTGTGTTGAAATTAGATTGTTCTCATCAGAATTAACAAATATTCAAAAATCCCTCCTAGAATATAAAAGTTGTCTTTCTACTTTTGACTCAAATGAAATTTTGGAAAAACATAGGGATAGGTTGGAGAAATACAGTACTAGAATTTCGCAAATTAATGATGAGTTTGTATCTAAACTTCCATTTTATACTATAAGTACAAGTCCGCAGTGTTCAGATGTTTTGGAAAGTTGGAGGGATTCCATAATAAAGTTTGATTTTTTTTGTTCTGTAGAAATGTCTGATTTTTATTTTAAATACTTAAAAACAAAATAAATAAAGGGGCATAAAGCCCCTTGTTAGTTTTTGCGTCTTGCTTGCCTTTGGGCTTTAGCCTTATTTAGATTATCTAAAATTGGCATGACAGTCGCAGGACTATAAAGGTGCTTCCCATCACTGCCAAGATTAAACGCTCTTAATTCATCAATAATGGTTTTTCTAGATAAATTATACCGTTCCATTAGCCATGAAGCAGGCACACGGTTCGGTATTTCTTCCGCTTTAATTTCCAAGACTTTCCCAATATTTGGTACATCGTCATGTATAAAAATTTGAGGCGGTTTTTCAGATTCAACTACAACAATATATTTTCCCATCTTTATACACCTTATGTTGTAGCAATGTTCTCAGGTGTAATCACAGAGGGTCAGCAATGCGATTACGCCTGTAGAACATTGCTAAGAATGTTCAATAGAAATATTTAAAAAGGTATGTCTTCCAAATGCTCTGTTTTAATAACTGGGTCAGGAATATGAAGGGTGCAACTTGATACTAAAACATGAAATTCTTCACCAGGATTAAGTTTCGCCAATCGATGTGCTTCACGTTCAGCACTCGCATAACTTTCATGTTTATAAGTAGGATTGCCGCGGCCCTCGCTCCAAACTAAATAAAATGGTTTCATGATTGTTCAGCTCCTTCTATTAGTTTCTCTTTGGCAAACAAAGCTTCTGCACCATCTTCAGTAAAACCGATATCTATTAAGAAAAAACCATGTGGTGCAATCGGATCCCATTTAGATAAATCCGATGAGTCCATAATTTCCAAAAATTGATCATCAGAAACACTTCCTTCTAAATAAAGTCGAGTAGTGACAATATTGAAGTGCTCCTTTAGTTGATCCCAATCGCCTTGACTTAACCATTCTTGATCAGCATGATTGTCATCTAGATATTTAAGAAATTCAGGATGTACCCAACAGCCCATTTCATCTCTGATAATCTCAGTTGGTTTTAATTGATTAATCATCCCTCTGCTCCCAATTGGCCTTTAACTAATTTATCGATAAATTCAGCCAATTCATTAGCATCAATGATTGGCAAATCTGGATGTGCATCTTCTACAGCGAATGATTTAACAGCAATCCAAGACTGGATATCATTGATGACTTCATTTGGTGCCGTTTGTGATTTGGCTTTTACCCACAACTCCCATTTCTCTTGCATGTAACTATCAACATATTTACCAACATAATGTTGTTCTGATTCGCCAAGTCCATTTGAATCGAATCTTTCAAATAAGCTTTCACGTTTAGCGCAAGGTCTTTTGCTTAGTTCAAATAGTTCAAAATTACTTCTTTCAATTTCTTCGGCTATCATGCTGTCACCTTAGTTTTTAAAATGTTGTGAGCTTTCAAACGTTGGCGTAGCGTTCCACGGTTCAGGCCAAGCAATTCGGCTGCCTTAGTTTGGTTGCCACGTGTTTTGATCAATGTTTATTCAAGTAAAGGCTTTTCTAGGAGTGCCATTACTTCTGCATGTGCATTGGTTGTGTTGGACTCAAGTGCAGCTCTAATTTGATCGAGTGAAACAACGGTTGTTGTAGTCATGCTGCTACTCCTGCATTAATGATTTTGAAAAGAGGGTTGAGGGCGGTAATATCCAGTTGTTTTTTTGCACGGGTTGCGGCCACATATAACAGGCGTGCTTCATCTGGTGTTAATGGCTTTTCACCTTCAGAAACTGCCTCTTTATAGAAATAGTCACCGCCCAATTTGACCTTATTAAATTCAAGGCCTTTGGATTTATGAGCCGTTGTCACAACACAGTCATAGTCGTTAGAACTGCTTTTCAATAAAGCTTCAATAAGTGCGTTTTCGCCTACTTTTTCAATCAAACTCACAAGTGGTTTAAGGTCGCTGTTTGAAACTTCGTGACTGTATTCAAGCACTTCTTCCCAAGTGCTGAAGCCTTCAAATGCACTTCCATCGGCTACGCGTACACCTGCTTTAACCTTTTTGGCATCTTCAATATTTTTAATTAAAGTGGCTGTATCAACTTCAAGACGTGGTTCACGCCCTAACTGGATAAGCTCAACCATGTGTGAAAGGGCAGCGGCATTAGTCCGGAAAATAATTGCATCGGCAACGCTGTCATGAACTTCACAAACTTGTGAGTCAATTTGTTCAAAACCGCGTAAAGGAATTTCTTCATCTAGCACATTGAATAGAATTTTGTTTGCTAGGTCTGCAATTTCATTGCCGAAACGGAATGACTGGCTGAGTCGTGTTTCTGGTATTTCTAAAGACTGCATTGCATTTACTGCACCACGAAATGCATAGATTTGTTGGTGTCTATCCCCAACATAAATGACCTGAGCAGCTTGATTATTTAAAACGTTCAGCATGATTGGGTCAGCATCTTGTGCTTCATCAAACAGAATAAAATCTGTGTTGATGACTGGTTTACTGAGTGCCCAATACTTTAAATAATGATCATGTTCTAAACGGTTTACACCGAACGGGTCGAGAATATCTTGCCAATAGTCATTTGCCTTTGGTAAAAGAATTTTGGCTAGTTCCGCACGATGTGTTTCTTCCATCCAATCGGGTAAAGCAGCGTAAACCTGTGATAACTGGATTTCTGAATAATTAGATCGGCAGAAATAGCCAACTGCATTAATTAAAGATGTAGCCATGCGCTTATTGTTAAATAAGCGTTTTTGGTCATCTTCACCACGTTGCTTTGTTAAGGCTACAGGCACTTGATACGACTCAAGGTCATGACGTGATGCAATTTGATTCGACATTAAGCGACGATTGCTAAGTTTTTTAGTAAACCATCGCGGTACCGAATTAAATGCGAGACTATGGAAGGTTTTGCAACGAACGTTGCTGTTAAATTTACCTTGTGCTTCAGTAGCAATTGCTTTGTTAAACGCCAAGTACATGCCAGATTGATAGCTTTTAGCATTCCCTATCAATTTAAGCGTTGATGTTTTTCCTGCGCCCGCATAAGCAGTTACCTTGCAAGACTCACCATCAATTGCCATATCAATGGCTTGTTTTTGTTCAAGAGTAGGTTTCATGGGTGAATTTCCCTAAGCACCCTTAAAATTAAGGGCGCTCGTATAAAATTTATCTAAAAAGTGATAGTGAGTTATGCTGTTAATTCAGCCGTTTTTCTTTCAAACAATGCACTGACAGAATCAATCTGTGCATCAGTTAAGAATGATGAGTTTGGCTCAAATTGCTTTTCCATAATTGAATTAATTGCTTCAATTGAGTTTGCAACTTCCAAATCATCTAAAAGCTGAAGATAGAATTTCTGATTTGCGTAAGCGTTTTTAATATCTGTCTGTGCCGGTTCACCAAGATTAGAAGGAATGGTTGAGCCAAGTGATTTTAAATCAGCTAGGTTTTCAACCTTGCCAATATCTTCGATGCATTTTTCAACATCAAAAGAGACTTTTAATTCAACTACTTTATCTTGCTGTTCTTCACGTTCGGCTAACTGAGCTTTTAAACCCGCAGTACCTTGATGTTTTGGAAGCTTCGATGGCTCAGGTGTTACATCAATTTCTTTGTCACGCTCTTCCTCAGCTACGCCAAAGCCTTTTAGAATATCTGTGAACTCATCACGCAATGCCCATCCACGTGCACGCATTTGCATCATGCGTTTTGGATATTGTGTCCAAGGACCTTGCTTGCTTAATAAACCTGCGCGTTTAGCATCTTCTTTAGTGAAAGTTTTAGTTACAGCTTTTTGGCCTTTACGTTTAACGGTACAAGTCGCCATATCTTCTGTTTGAGTTTCTTCAAACTGTTCAAGCAAACCTGAGCTACGAACAAGAGCAAGTACAGCATCACCCCAAAGAGAAGGGCGGCCATTAATTACCGCGATGTTTTGCATTGCTTGAAGTGGTTGCAAGCCAATTTCAGCACCCCACTGCATTGCGACTAAAATGTTGCCTGGTTTTTTCTGATAGTCCTTTGGAACAATTTCAGAGTTTGCCAATAAATCCGCAACCTGCATTGCTTCAGCTAATGTTGTTGGAGTTAAAAAGCCAGTGTTTTGAACTAATGCATTCATGATAAGTTTCCTTAAATTAGAGATTCTTTAAATTTGTTTGAAATACGAAATACGCGCGTACTACTGCTATTGCTGTATTTCTCGAATAATTCGGGTTGTTCTTTCTTCAACAGCTTCGTATCAATGCGTGTTGAAGATTGTTCTTTGTAAGTGCAGATTGCTTTGCCTTGGCTAATCATCATTTCTGCATCTTGCATAGAAGTAGCAATTTCTAGCTTGATAGCTTCTTCACGCGTTTCTGCAACTTTTTTGGCTTGTTGAACTTTGATTAGTTCGTCAGCTAGTTTTAAATGATCGCGTGTTGCTTCAACCTGTTTACCCACCACGTGTTTAGACCAACGATGTAGAACATCATCAAAGCAAGTCGGGTCAGGCGGCACATCTGCAAGCACATGGTTAAACCAGAATGCTTTTACTTGGTTGAAAATTGATTTAATTAAATCTTCATCACGTTCGATGCGGTACATACGGAATTTATTGCCGCCAATTAACACAGCTAAATGAATAACATGACAGCCTGTAATCATCAGGTACCAAAGACATTGAGTTAGGTAATAGTCTGGTATCTGGTCGGTGTCTTGTTCCCCGAATAACTTGCTCATGTATTCACTTGCTGTTTTACACTCAAGTAATTGATCAGTCGTCAAAGCACCATCTTTAAAGCGTACGTTTCCTGAAATTTCAGGATTGATCACGGCACGGTCAATATTTCCAAGCGCCCAAGGGTGATCTTCCAAAAATAACTGCTGTTTTACGCGCTGAACTTTCATACCTGATCGGCGTGAAAACTCTTTAGCAACTACATCTTCAAGTAAATTACCAAAGTGGGCAGACTCATTTTGTTCTGACTTTTCACTTCGGCCTGTTTTATCTAGCCATAATTGATAAGGTGATTTATAAGGACTAAAACCTAGAATGGCTGCTACATCTGAACCGCCAATACCTTTTTTACGGTTTGCTAGGAATGTTTCACGATCTACATGTGTATTCATGTTAGCCACCCAACTTCGCTAATTTAGTTTCAATTGATTCTTCAAGTGCTTCATTGATCTTTACAAGCTCAAAGCGGTCGATATAGGCATTTACAACACCATCTTCATCAACAACATTGATTGGTTCTAAACGTTCAATTTGAATGCCTGTAGCACGGTTAAAACCATTGCTGTTGTCATATCCTGAGAAGTCAAAACCAACTTCAATGCGAAAGCGCATATCACTGGTAAGAATTGATGCATGACAATCAACGTGGCAGTCGTTGTAAGGTCCTAAATCCAAGTCATCGACTGAATAAATAGGGGAGAAAATACTTATTTGTTGTGGGCCTAAATTCTTATAAGCCATGTGTGCAGACGCTAGGGCAAAACTCATCGTCACCACCAAAACAACAATCCCGCCAATAAAACAAGTTCCAAAACCTAAAGCAGGGCTGTTTTTATATGCGTCTTTAATTGCCGCAAATAATTGATTACGTTTATTTCGCAAAGCATTTTTAATACGCTTTACTTTTTGTTTTCGTATTAATCCTTTAATCAGATTACGATGATTATTTGAGATTTGACTAACCATAATGTTCTGTTCCATAATGACCCCGTTATCTTTAGCTGTTGAATAACAGTGAAGAAGTAATGCTTGTTTAGATCGCCCCGTCCTTCGCCAAAATTTCGGGGCTTTCTTATGTCTAAAAGTTAGAAAAAATTAAACTGAACCTTCCAGAATCTGCACATATTCAGGCAGGCCTGAAAATTCAATTTCCTTACCATCTTTAGTAATGGTTTTACCGTCACGGATGTATTCAACGGTGTCTTCCATTGATTTTTCGATAGCTTTTTCAAGTTGGTCTAAGTCGTACCAGAAAGTAATCACACCATCTTTAATGCGATAGCGGAAACGCGCAGGCAGGGCATAGTGATTGCCGCCACGATGTACTTGAATACCGAAAACGATTTGTTCAGGAATAGTGAGATTGCCCGCAGTACCGGCACGCGCTTCAATTGTTTCGTTGTAGGTCAATTGAACTTGGCCGTTATCGGTACGGATGCCTGATTTAAAATCAACATTCGTTTTTGCATTTAATGTTTGTACGATTTCATACAAAACTGCTGCGTCTGGTTGATTGATGTAAGGCATTACATCTTCTAAAAACAAAGCAAATTCAGTTTGTGAGAACTTACGGCCCGAGTTGCCTTCAACTTTTTGAAATTCAGGCGTTTTTTCAGCAATAAAATGTGGTGCATGTTTGCCATGTCGTGGCGCAAGTACTGAACCCATATTAGTTTCTTTCTCGACTTCGTGATAATCGAGCACAGCTTTAAATTTGCCTTTCAATACATCAACAAACACTAAAGAGTTCTTATCTGCATAACGAGAGACATACGCAATAAAGTCCTTTGCTGTATGTAAATTAACGCTTTGCGTTAAAGTAAGAGGGCGTTGTAGTAATGCTTCAAATTCATGAACTTCACTACCATGTGGCACTACAACAAAAGGCAACACACCTGTTGATTGAGTGACATTTTGCAGGCTTGTTTGACCAAGCTTGTAATTGGTTTCAGCAATATTGTTAAGTTCGCTCATTGATTTTTACCTGTAATGGCTTGTTTAGAAAAAATTTAATAAAAACAGTTATTAAGTAAGCTAATTAATTAACTTAAAGACTTAATTGTTGGTTTATTTTCAGTAGGAATTTGCTTGAGCTCAGCAGGTGTGCCCGCGTCAATGTGCTCAAGATTCAATTTCTGTTGGCGTGGGTCTTCACGCACGAGTTGTTGGTCACCATCCGTAAATAGAACAGTTGGTTCTTTGTCGAATTTTGGAAGAGTGGACTTGATATCGTCCTGAATTTTGTAGGTACCACGACCATTAGGCTTAATAGTCAAAGTAACAGTAATTTTTGATACTTTGCCTGTGTCGTTTGAAGCTTGGAGTGCTTCAGTCAAAAGTGCGTCTAATTCTTCGATCGTGTCGCCACGTTGAAGGTTTGCTAGGGTTTGACTGAATGAAGTGTTCTTAGTTGGCATAACATTCACCTAACTTTCCATTTAGTAGTTGGTGAGATAAATTTAGTATTTACTAAATACAAAGTCAATAGTAAATACTAAATTTTTACTAAACGTTTTTCTTATTATTTACTAAACAAAAAAAATCCCGCTAAATGCGGGATTAATTCTAAAATTTACTTTTATCTTTTAATTTTTTTTGTATCCAACTTCATCCAATACTGCCCAATTATCTCAACCCCTTCAGAAGCAATTCTTGCAGGGGAGTAATATTCATCTGGATATCGGTTTTTATCCTGGTTCGCAGATGTAGCCTTAAAGCCACCTTTTCCTTCATCATTCCATACAGATAAATACTTAATTTTTGTTTCATCACCAACTTGGAAAGCGTAAATTTCACCGTCAATAATTCTCTTTGCTGACATATCAACTGAAATAGGTTGTCCATCCTGTAGCACTGGAAACATGCTATCCCCACGGACTTTAACAACTTTGGCTGTTGAAGGTTGAACATTACATTCACGCATTAAATATGTCGGAACAAAGAATTTTTTAGCGCTTGGCTGCATTAAATTCAAATATCCATTTCCTGCACTTACAAAAACATCATCATAGTAATCAATAGCTGTATATCCATCAGGTACCGGATCACCATCTTCATAGATCATGAGTTCTATAGAGTTATTACTATCACTTTGATTAGAAGTCTCGTTTAACTTTATTTCTTTATATTCTTTACCAAAAACTTTTTCAAGAAAATCATCATCCATCGGAAAACTATGATTTTGATCAAGATAATACTCTGCTAAACCAATTTGGCTTTCTAAGTCGCGTGCAACTTTTTCACCAAAGCTACCTTTCCCACGAATCATCTGGGAAATATGACTTGGTGTTAATCCAAATTGATCACAAAAAGCTGCATCTGATTTCAACTTATCTCTAAGCCGTATCGTGTCTATCGCTTTGCGCAAGTTAATGCGTCTTAAGTATTCAGTTTTCATGCTCGTATTCTAAATTGTTTTTAGTAAAAACTAAATTCGTAAACACTAAATAGGTGTTGACGAAAATTCACTAAATAATTAGTATTTACTAAATGATATTTTAGTGGAGTTACCCATGGTCGATGTTGGCAAAACTCAGCTAAAGCAATTTCTTAAACCGCTTACTAAGGCTGAAAGAATTGCATTTGCAGAGAAATGCGGAACAACGCTCGGAAATTTAAACCAAATCATTTACAGCAAGACTTCTTGTGGCGCGGCATTGGCAATTGCAATTGACCGTGAAAGTAAAGGTTCAGTGCGTTGTGATGATCTCTGTCCAAGTGCTGATTATGAATATGTTCGTAAACAAAATGAGGAGTTAAAGGAAAAGAAATGCACATCCAAGAAATTTCGAATGATCCCAATAGCAACAAATTGTTAGTTGGTAAGTTGCTCGAAAATATGAGTACTCGCGTACCTGTAGAAGTAAAGCAACTAATAGATGACATAGCGAATTCAAATGGAAGTGATCGCGCTAAGTGGATGAGAGAGGCCATAGATTTAAAGCTCAAAGTTGACTTGGGAATATCATCAACAGAAGAGCTTGTTGAAACAAGGAATACAACGAAATCAAGCGAATACAGAAATGTATTCAGAAATTTAAGAGCTTTTTTGCACGCATTAAAAAAGCCCGACGTTGCGGGTCGAGCTTTTCGCGTTCATTAACCATAGGGATTAAATCACATGACTAATTTAACAGAACATAAGTGCAAAAACAAATGTCCTGAGTTTAAAGGAGAGCAGTGTAACCACTGTTTAGTTCAACCAGTAGAACAGCGAAAAATTGAAGATATGGGCGATGACCGTCACATTGAAAATCATGTTTCTAAAAACTGTCACGTTACTTCGTGTGATGTATTGATGCATCTCAACCGTGCTCATCAAGCAATGGGAGAGGTGTCATGAATAACTACAAAATATTTTTGTTTGGGCGTAATGATAAAAGCCAAGCTATCAATCTTTTTTTGCAACTTGGATATTCATTAGCTACTAGACGAGAATCATATCTCCATCCTCTTGTAACTGCACTTTATGCACATTCAGATGGAAATATTTACACCAGTGCAGATGAACCAGAAATTCACACAAGCATAATTTTGTCACAGCTAAATGATCTTGTTGTTCTACATCGTAATGATGTTAATGATGCGAATTGGGAAACCGAAGGTGGTGATCAGATATTTAAAGACTCAAATGACAAGTCTTATATCTATCGCTCAGATGGTTGGGATGAATTGCAATGTCATGAAATGCGACAAGCAATGTGGGAAAAACCGTTATTACCTAAAGCTCAACCATCTGGCGCACCTACTGAATACAACACAATCAAAGTTGAAGGCCTTGAAGGATTGGTTGACGGTAAAGCTGCTTTAACTGCTGCATTGGCAGGTGAAACAGTTCAAATCAGTGTGGAACCTTGGGAAGAAAAAAATTGGGATACCTTCAATCCTCTTGAAGACGATCTATCAACTAAAGTTTTCTTTACTGGCATGTCTGAAGGCGTGCAAAAAGTCTTTTTCCGCATCAAGCCTAAAACCATTTTGATTAACGGTGTTGAAGTTCCTGCACCGTTTAAGCCTAAACATAGTGATATTGGATTCATCTTAGATAATGCAAAAGATTGCTATAGAGAATCTCAATATGTAGGGCAACACATTCCTTTCGGTTGGTGGCGCACTGAAGAAGAAATAAAGCAAGTCGTAGCAGCACTTAGAAAAGTATTCGAGGTGCAGTCATGAATCTAGCACTTTTCCCAAATGAATTAATCATTGATAACTTTGCGGGCGGTGGAGGTACCAGTACTGGCCTTGAAGCCGCATTTGGTCGTGCTGTTGATATTGCAATCAATCATGACCCAAAAGCTTTAGCAATGCACCGTGCTAACCACCCAGATACTAAGCATTATTGCGAATCTGTTTGGGATGTAGACCCTATTGAAGCAACTCAAAATCAGCCTGTTGGTTTAGTTTGGCTTTCACCTGATTGTAAACACTTTAGTAAAGCAAAAGGCGGTAAGCCTGTTGAAAAGAAAATTCGTGGCCTTGCTTGGATTGCCTTGCGTTGGGCAGATTTAACGCGTCCGCGCGTAATTATGCTTGAAAACGTTGAAGAATTTAAAACTTGGGGCCGTCTTGGTGAAGATGGCAAACCTTGTCCGAAACATAAGGGCGAAACATTCCGTAGTTTTGTGAAGGCTTTGCGCTATCAAGGTTATAACGTTGAATGGCGTGAACTTAAAGCATGTGATTATGGCTCTCCAACTACAAGAAAGCGTTTCTTTTTAATTGCTCGTCGTGACGGTTTGCCTATCGTCTGGCCTAAACAAACGCATGGCGACCCTGAATCTAAAGCTGTTTTGACTGGAAAATTAAAACCTTGGCGTACCGCAGCAGAATGTATTGATTGGTCATTGCCTTGTCCAAGTATTTTTACAAGACAAAAGCCACTTGCTGAAGCTACTTTGCGTCGTATTGCAATGGGGACTATGCGTTATGTTATCGATAACCCTAAGCCATTTATTGTGAAATCGAACCACGGTGGGGATACATTCCGTGGTCAAGCAATTGAATCACCATTACAGGCAATGACCAGTAAAAATGGTTATGCACTGGCAATGCCTGTTTTGACTGAATGCGCTAATGCATCAAGCCCACGTTGTATGCCTGCTAATGAACCACTGAGAACAATTTGTGCCGGTGTGAAAGGCGGGCATCATGCACTTGTTTCTGCATTTTTAGCCAAAAATTACACTGGTGTAATTGGTAGTGATGCTGATAAGCCTATTCACACAATTACATCGAAAGATCATCACAGCATTGTGGCTAGTCACCTGGTCAAGCTACGCAATAATAATATCGGTCATCGTGTTGATGAACCTATTCACACTATTACTTCAAGCGGTGCACACTTTGCTGAAGTTCGTGCATTCCTTACTGCTTTCTATGGAAATGAACGTGATGGAAACAGCATTGATAATCCGCTGCGCACTATTCCAACAAGAGATAGATTCGGTCTAGTTACTGTTGAAGGTCAGACTTATCAGATTGCTGATATTGGCTTTCGTATGCTTCAACCACATGAGTTATTCAAGGCTCAAGGTTTTCCTGATGATTACATTTTCAGTTATGGAATTGATGAGCACGGGAACACTGTAAAACTGACTAAAACAGAACAAACGCGCATGGTCGGTAACTCTGTTTGCCCTCAGCTTTCTGAAGCACTTGTAAGAGCTAATTTCTCACACGAAAAGAAATATCAGGGGGCAGCATGACAGCGATGATCACCCTTGAACCAAGCCGTTACATGAAGCGTAAAGGCTTTGGCAATGAAAACTGCAAAGCAATTAAACAATCAGTTCCTTTTGTTGAAGCACGTCGTGGCGAATACACACATCGAGTTCGCCACGTAACGCTTATTACTTTCCGAAATAAATCACATTTTGCCGTGCATTGTTGGTGCGGCATGACCATGTGTGTCGGTGGCACAGGGAAAGGAACAGGGATTTTACTTGATACACCAAGCGCTAATCGTCCTATGTGCGCTACCTGCGAAGGTAGGGTAATCGGTGCAGGCTTGCTTGGTTCACGTGAAATATCTGGCCGACAAGTTATGTATCGAGCAAGTGAGGTGGTATGAGCAACCAAGACGTAGATATTTGGATGCCAATTTATATTGGCGACATGCTTGCTAAGACCACTCGAATGACCACCGAGCAAATCGGTGCGTCATTTTTACTCATGATGGATTATTGGCGTAACGGTGCAATACCAGATGACAACAACGTTATTGCAAGCGTAATTCGTTCAAATTTGAGTAAAGCGAAGGCTTTAAAAACTATCTTGATAAATTCAAATTTATTTGAAGTAAAAGACAGTGAATTATCTTCAAAATATTTGGACGATTTAAAGTCTCAAGCTGAAAGCAATAAGTCTTCAAAGTCAGAGCGCGCAAAGAAAGCAGCCGAAGCACGATGGAATAAAGAGCAGGATTCTAGCAACACTAATGCATCTAATGAGCATCAATCTAGCAATGCTAATGCATATGCACAAGCTATGCATAAGCATGATGCAAGCATTGCTCAAGGTATGCTTGAGACATGCCCTTCATCGTCACCTTCATCTATATATATACATACACAATCAGAAACGCCGAATTCCCTCGATGAGGATCTGAGTTTGTGGAAGCCTTCACTTCATGAAATTAACTCATGGAGACAAAGAGCAGGGCTAACTAAAACGACTCAGGAAGAGTTTGACACCTTCATGATTACCTTCCTACCGCATTACGCACCTGAAATACGTTCAGGTCGTCTCATTGAAAACAAGATTTACGCGAAATACATCCAGTGGGTGAAAGACGATGCTTTGAAAGCAAGTCGGCTTGCTAAAGCAAAACCCGCTGCAAAAACAAATTCGGCTAACGATTCAAGAAACGTCAATGACGCTTGGAAAGACGAGCCTAAATCAGATGATCGCCCGTTCACAGGAACTGTGCACATACCGGAGGATTTAATATGAATGCGATGGTGAATCTTTTAAACGGCTTCAAATTAGCTGAAGGATTTTGCGAAATACACCAGGTGCAAAAAGTACAAGCGGGACTGCATCAAATTTGCCCAAGCTGTGCAATCAATCATGTTCATGACTCAAAGCAAGGTGAACAGGCACGTGTTGATCAAATGGTACGTGACAAACACTTTGGTGGTGCAATGCTTCCTGAACGTCATGCTCAATCTGCATTTGATAACTACAAAACACTTACTCATGCACAAGCAAATACGCTTACTGAATGCATCGAATATGCACAAGAATTACTTGCAGCTTATGCTGAGGACAAAAAAAATCCTAAACCTACAAGTAAATCCAATTTCATTATGGTTGGTTCAACTGGTACGGGTAAAACCCATCTAGGTTGTGCAACCGCAAAAACACTTCTCAAAAAAGGCCTGTACGTTCGATACATCACAAGTGAAGAGCTTGCGCAGCGTGTCATGAATGCATGGGATAAGGACACAAAAGATCAATCAGAAGCATCTGTAATCTATGAGTTCACTACATACGACTTATTGATCTTGGATGAATACGGTTTACATGACCGTGGTACCAGACTTGAAATTATTCATAAGATTTTGACAGCACGTTATGACCGTAAAAAACCAACGATGCTCATTTCAAACTTTTCAATGAACAAACTCAAAACTGATTTAGGTGACCGTCTATGGTCACGCTTTCAGCATGACGGTTTACGTACTGTTGAGTGCAATTGGTCCGATGCTCGTGTAGGTGGTGATTATGTCTAAGATCATTATCGGCATTGACCCTGATTTGGATAAATCAGGTGTTGCAATACTTGGGAAATCACAATTTGAATTAAAAAATCTCAGCTTTGCAGAAGTGGTGGAGCTATTCAAAGCAGAACAGGACTTAATCAAAAAGGTCGTAATTGAAGCAGGTTGGTTAAATAAAAAAGCCAATTTTAGAAATGGCGCTAATAAATCCCTTGCTGTAAATGAGCAGATTTCAAAGCGTGTAGGTGAAAACCATGCAACAGGTAAATTGCTTGTTCAAATGGCCCAACACATGGGTTTAGCCGTTATCGAAGTAAAACCAACTAAAACTAAAGTCAATTCAGATGATTTTAACCGAATCACAGGTTGGCAAGGCCGAACAAATCAAGAGCAACGCGATGCGGGAATGTTGATTTGGGGAATGTGGGTTTAGGAGAAATGTTTATGCCAGTACTTGCGTTTCTACCTGAGTTCATCGTGAAAGACAAAGTCAAACGCGATTCAACGCCAAAGGTAACAGAATCAGACGTAAAAAATATTAGAACCTTGCATACACAAGGCTTGTCTTATCGTCAGTTAGCGAACAAGTACGATATTTCTCATGAGATGTGTAGACGTATTTGCACCAAGGTTTGCTACAAGGAGGTGATTTGATGGCTCTACGTGGGAAACAACAACGGTTCGTTGATGAATATCTAATTGATCGTAATGCAACACAAGCAGCGATTCGTGCGGGATATTCTGCAAAAACTGCTGAACAAATGGGGTATCAACTCCTTCAGAAAACTTCAGTTCAAGAACACATATCAAAAGGTGAAGCCGAACTTGCAGAACGTAACAAGATCACCCAAGACAAGGTTTTAAATCGCTTGTGGGAAATGGCAACGGCTGACCCTAACGAATTAATCCGATACGTGCGTGTGAACTGTCGTTACTGTTGGGGAGTTGATCACTATTACCAGTGGACTAAGGGTGAATATCACAATGCCTGCTATAACGCGTTAGTAAATCAGAAGCCTAAACCCGATTGTGATGGCGGTTTTGACTTTGATAAGACCAAAGCGCCTAACCCTGATTGCCCTGAATGTAAAGGGGAAGGCGTTGGATATACGTATATCGCAGATACGACACGTGTAAGTGACCAAGCCAAATTGCTTTATGCAGGCATTAAAGAATCTCAACACGGCATAGAAATCAAAATGAATGACCAAGTGGCGGCATTGATTAAAGCTGGCCAACACATTGGCATGTTCAAAGAGCGTGTGGAACTTGGTAACGACCCAGAAAACCCGCTAACCGATCCAAAAGCAGCAAGCACACAGCTAAGCCTACTTGCCAAGTTGAAAAAGGCTAAGGCTAAAAATAAGGGGGAAGACGATGCATAAAGTTCATACCTTAAAAACCGATTCAGAAGTTTTTCAAGCGGTATCTGATGGCCGTAAAACATTTGAGATTCGTTTCAATGATCGAGATTTCAAAGTTGGTGATGATTTGATTTTACTTGAGACGATTTACTCAGGTGAACAAATTAAGCAAGGCAAGCCACTTCTGTATTCAGGTAATGAAATTCACAAAACAGTTTCATACGTATTGAGCGGCTATGGACTGAAAGAAGGATGGGTAATATTGGGGATTCAAGGCCCAAACCACAACACATCATGCACATATCAATTTGAACTTGCATTTCACAACCTGCAAGACACGCCTGAGCTACGCAAGATTTATTGGTCTGCATTAGGCCAATTGCAATTTGATTCTAACGATCAGGTTATTCCACCAGAGCTTGAAGAGTGCCCGTGTTGCAAGGCAGGTGAGAAATGAATATAGAACAATTTTTCATGACACTAATTATCCTTTTGATTGGCGTATTCATCGGTTGGATTATTTGGGGGTGAATCATGCTTATTGCTGCCGTAATTTTTTCTCTTGCTTTCATGGTTGTTGTTTGTGGCTTATTAACCCTGCTAATGCTCAAGATGAAATGTATTAGCAAGAAAAACGCATTTTCTTACTTCACATGGCTGTTTTTCATATTTGCCGTTGGTCTTTATTTTAAGTTGTTTGGCAATCAGCACTATAAGGACCTTTCAGACGTTTGGTTCATTTGCGCAATGGGATACACCATTGTGTACGGCGCTGAAGATTGGGGGATGTATGACCAAAACCACTGATGACGAACTACTCGCATTAATTGCGGATATGAGCGAATCGGAAATTGAGCAATTCATTAATTCGCTTGATGAAGATGAACGAGCAGTTATTAGCAGAATACTTGCAAATGCTCCTGTGTGGTTCCCGCTTGAAGGTCCGCAAATGGCTGCATACACATCGGATGCTGACGTTATCGGCTACGGCGGTGCAGCGGGCGGGGGCAAGACAGACTTAGTCATTGGCTCATGTATAACCACGCATAAACGTAGCTTGGTTGTACGTCGTGAAAAAGCACAGACAGACGGCATTGTGCAACGTGGTGAAGAGATTCTAGGCCACAAGAACGGATACAACTCGCAAAAATCTGCTTGGAACTTGGGCAAAGGCCGCCTTATTGAGTTTGGCGGTTTGGATAACGTAGGTGATGAGAAGCGTTGGCAAGGTCGTGCACATGATCTAAAGGCGCTTGATGAAGCTACAGAAATCCGTGAATCACAAGCACGTTTCATTATGGGGTGGAATCGTACCAGTGACCCGACAATTAAACCTAAATGCCTTTTGACCTTTAACCCTCCAACTACTGCAGAAGGCAGATGGGTAATTGATTTCTTTGCACCTTGGATTAAGAAAGGGTATCCAAACCCTGCGAAGCCCGGCGAACTACGTTGGTTCGCTATGGTGAACGGCAAAGAACAAGAAGTTGAAAGCAATAAGCCCTTTGTCATTGTCGATGAGCAAATTGTTTATGACTTTGACCCGAAAGACTTTACCCCTGAACACATCATTAAACCAACTTCACGCACGTTCATTCCTGCACGTGTGACTGACAACAAGTACTACATGGAAACAGGCTACATGAGTACCTTGCAAGCATTGCCTGAACCTTTGAGGTCACAAATGTTATACGGCGATTTCGGTGCGGGTATTGAAGATGACCCTTGGCAAGTTATCCCTACAGAATGGGTTGAAGCAGCTCAAGCACGTTGGAAACCACTTGAAGACATGCGGATTTTGCATCGTGGCGATTTCAAGATGGATTCTTACGGATTAGACGTTGCACGTGGCGGGGGTGACAAGACGATCGGCTTCGCGCGATATGCACATTGGTATGACAACCCAAACGTACTTGAGGGCAAGGATTCACCAGACGGGCCGACAAGCGCATCGTTTGCTGTTTCACATGTTCGTGACCATGCGCCTATCCATGTCGATGTCATCGGCGTTGGCGCAAGTACGTACGATTTCTTAAAGCAATCAGGCATTCACGTTGTACCTGTAGACGTACGCAATGCTGCAACTTCTTTCGACCGTTCAGGGCAACTTAGTTTTTACAACTTGCGTTCTCAACTCTGGTGGCAGTTCCGCGAAGCATTGGACCCCGCATACGGCAGCACAGTTGCATTGCCACCTGAACCAAAGCTTTTAGCAGATTTAACGGCGCCACGTTGGGGATTGCAGGGAACCAAAATCAAAGTGGAATCTCGAGAGGAAATTATTAAGCGTATTGGCCGCAGTCCCGATTACGGTTCAGCAATTATCAATGCGCAAATTGATACGCCTAAACGCCACATTATGCAGGCGATCAATGCATCAGCTGCTAGACGTGATTACGACCCATACGCGTAGTGTCAACAGGAAACAGGGCCTTTTCAATGTGCCAATCGCATAATGTCGAAAAAGGCAAAACTAATCGGAGCCCTTCAATGTGCGTGAAAAATATTCTTGACGGCGTAACCAATATTCTTGGGATGGATGCACCAAAGGCGCAAGTCATTGCACCGCCAAAGCAACCAACGCGCCAAGATTCTAAATCTCCTGATTCATCCGCGACCATTGACCGTGTACAGCAAGCACAAAATTCCATGTCTGGTGGTATTGCAAATACGCTTTATACCGATGCTCAAGGCGTGAGTGACGAAGATTTGCGCTTAGGCAAGAAAACTTTATTAGGCGGTTAAGATGACTGAAGACGATATCAGAGCGCTGAAAAAACGGTTTGATGCTGTTTGGCAATTACGTGTAAATGATATGGACGATTATTGTGCCGAATTAGCATTACACGTTTTGCCTGCTGCCATCAAAACGATTAAAGACCAAGAAAAGCATGACCGATCTGCATGGTCCAAAATTGTTGATAACACTGGTAAAGACTCGTTGAAAACCCTTGCAGCGGGTATGGTATCGGGCACTTGTTCGCCAAGTCGTAAATGGTTCACCTTGCAAGCCGCAGATGAATCATTGCAAAAGGATATTGAAGTTCGCCAATGGCTTAAAGCTGTTGAGGATGCTTGTTATGTTGCTTTTTCAAAAAGCAATGTTTATCGAACTGTGCATCATATTTACATGCAAGAAGGCGCTTTCGGCATCGGTGCGGCACTAGCTCCTGAACATGGCCGCAATTCAAAAGCTCAACTCATGGATTTAATACCGCTTACTTTCGGTGAGTTTGCTATCACAACGGACGAGTTTAATAAACCGAACGGCGTTTATCGCAAATTCAAATTAACCTCTATCAACATGGTTAAATATTTTGGATTGGATAACGTTTCGGATGCTATTAAGAACGCGTTTGAAAATAAAAACTACGAACAAGAGTTTGAAGTTTGCCATGCAATTTATGAACGAGTAGATGCAAAAGGGTATGGACCTAAAAACATGCCTTTCGCTTCAATTTACTATGAACCAAGTTCATCAAATAAATTGCTACGCGAAAGTGGCTTAATGAGTTTTCAGGTTATTTGCGGACGTTGGACTGTTTCAAGTAGTGATGTGTACGGCGAAGGACCTGCAAGCGATTGCATTGGTGATTTACGTGCATTACAGAAAGGTCATCAACAAATTGCAGTAGGTGTGGACTATCAAGTTCGACCGCCTTTGCTTTTACCTGATTACTTGAAAGGTCATGAGCGTGAGACATTGCCAAACGGTATTGCATTTTACCAAGCGTCACCAACGAGCCAAGTTGCACAAGTTCAAGCAATGTTGAATGTGCAATTCGATTTGAACGGTGTTATGGCGCAGATTGCACAATGTCAAGAGCGTGTTAAACGCGCATTTCATACAGATTTGTTCATGATGCTTGATGCTTTTGATAAAGGCAAAATGACCGCTACAGAAGTATATGAACGCAAATCTGAAAAGATGCTCATGCTTGGTCCGGTAGTAGAACGTCAAATTGATGAATTATTGCGTCCTCTCGTTGAAATCTGCGTTGAGCGTGTATTAGCAAACAGTGAATACCTACGCCAAATTGCACCAGAAGCTATTCAAAACGCCGATGTCGAAATCAATTTCGTATCCATACTTGCACTTGCACAGAAATCTTCTGGTTCGGCAATTCTTGAACGTGCCCTTGCCATGATTGGGCAAGTAGCCCAAGTCGACCCGCAAGTACTTGATAAAGTTGATACAGATAAATTTATGGATGAATACGCAGAGATTAACGGCGTATCGCCTGATATTTTCCGTCCTCAACGTATCGTTGACCAAATCCGTAGTGACCGTGCAGCACAACAACAAATTGCACAGCAACAAGCCCTTGCTGCCCAACAAGCACAAACGCAAAACACTAACGCCAATACGGTTAAGACCGTAAGCGATACAGATGCAGAAACTTTGTCTGACATGTTCTTGCAAGGCGGTGGCGCATGAGCGATTTAGAAACCAAAGCTAAAGAAAATAAGAGTGAACGTGACCAGGAACTAAATGACCTGCGCTCAATCTTGGAAACGGAACACGGTAAACGTTTTCTAATGCGATTAATTGATCGGGCAAGCATATTTCAACCCACCTATGGCGGTGGGTCACAAATCAGTGATTTTGCTTTCATGGAAGGTCGCCGAGAGTTTGGCCTATACATCCTTGGTGAAATCACACAAGCCAATTCAGATGCATGGCTAGACATGCAGAAACAACGATTTTCAAAACTTAAAGAGAAGGTGAACCATGAGCGAAGTGACAACAACTACGACAGCAACTGATGCAGCAACTACCGCTAATACAACGGATACACCTGCTGCAACTACAACTGCTACTGAAACAGGTGGGGGCAATCCTGCTACAACTCAGGTTGAAACCACACCTACTACAAGCACCACTACAGAAAATACTGAAACAAAGCCCGAAGTTTTATTAGGTGGTGAAGAACCGCCTGCTGAACAGCAGATTCAATACACAGATTTCACTATGCCTGAAGGGTATTCACTGAATCCAGAAGATTCAAAAACGCTTCAGGAACTTGGGCAGCAGTTCAAAATGCCGCAAGAAGCGGTGCAAAAACTTGTCGATTTAGGGGTGCAAATGCAACAACGACAAGCACAGGAACAGCAAAAAGTAATTGCTTCTTGGGTTGATGCAGCTAAAGCAGACCCTGAATACGGCGGGGAAAAATTGAAGGAAAACCTGTTGACAGCACAACGCGCATTCAGCTTACCACGTGGCGCTGAAATCTCTAAGATTCTCTTTAAGAGCGGACTCGGTAACCATCCCGCTGTAATTGGCTTTATGACAGAAGTTGGCAAGTTGTTAGAAGGTGACAACATGACCCATGGAAAAGGCACAAATACAGCGAACGTGGCACCAGCGGCCGTATGGTATGACAAATCATAAGGAATACTTAGATGCCTACGATTGTACAAACAAATCCAACATTAGCCGACGTTGCCCACAACATTGGTACGAACTCTAAAGTTGGGGCGATTATCGAAGTACTCAACAAGCGTCAAGACTTACTTGACGATGCTGTAGTGCTTGAAGCAAATAGCGGTACCCACAATAAAACTAGCGTTCGCTCAGGTTTACCAAAAGGTACATGGCGTAAATTGAACTATGGTGTGCAACCTGAAAAGACATCACGTGTTCAAGTCTCTGATAGTACTGGTCAGTTAACTTCATATTCAGAAGTTGATAAAACCTTGTACGACCTTCAGGGCGAAAATAAAAAACAATGGCGCTCTGAAGAAGATGCAGGCTTCTTAGAGGGTATGTCACAAGAGGTAATGGAAAACATTATCTACGGTGATGTGGCAGGCGATGTATCTACCTTTAACGGTTTAGCAACGCGATACAATCATCTTATTGACCCTGAAACAGGCGTAGCACCTGCAAACGCTGTAAACATTCTGGATGCAGGCGGTACAGGTACTGACAATACGGCAATTTACATTGTGCAGTGGGGGCGTGAAAAAACTCACTTGTTCTATCCGCAAGGTACGCAAGCGGGTCTTGATATCCAAGACAAAGGACAACAAACGGTACTTGATGCGCAAGGCGGCCGTTACGAGGCAATGCGAACATACTTCCAATGGGACGTGGGCTTATCTGTACGTGACTGGCGCTCGGTTGTTCGCATCGCAAACATTGATGTTTCGGAACTTTCAAAAGACGCATCTACTGGTGCAAATCTTATTGATTTATTGGACGAAGCACTTTCTCTCTTACCACTTGCAGGTTCAGCACGTACAGCAATCTACATGAACCGTACTGTTAACCAAGCGCTTAAAGGCCAAGTCAATCACTTTAAAAATGTGCGCTTGACTCTTGAAGACTTCCGTAAAGACGGTAGCCGCAAAATTCAAGCATGGGATGGTGAGCCGATTCGCATCTGTGATGTGATTCTTAACACTGAAGCCCGTGTAGTTTAAGGAGAATTTAACCATGGCATTAGTTGATAAATTACTACAGTTCTCCGATAAGCAAGCTATTGCGGCGGGTGCTAGTACTTTCACTTTGGACACAGTGCATAAATCTGTTGGTACAGCAGGTTTACCTATCTGCCTTCAAGGGCATGTAGTTGGACCTGCAAATGCTACCGTTACAGTGACACTTGAAGAAAGTGCGGACGGTACAACTTTTACAGCGGCAGCCGCATCAAAAGCGTTTAAAGCTGCTGAACTGAACAAAGGTACGTTCTTTTACGTGAACAGTGCGACAAAACGTTTTATCCGTTTGTCTTATGCAGTCGCCAATGCGCCCACTGGTTCTATTTCGGCTTGGTTGGGCAATGAAGCGGATATCCGTACAAACTACGACGCTGTAAGCGGCGCAACTGTTCCAGTTTAAGGAGTTGGTAGATGTCAAATCAAGTTGAAGTTGTTGCGATTAAAAAGGGTTTTTATCACGGCATTCGTGATGTTGGTACTAAGTTTTTTGTGCCTTCCGATTTGCTTACAGGTAAAAAAACTTGGTTTAAACCTGTTAATGAAAATTATGTATTTTCAGAACAGCAAAATGCAGACCCTAGTAACCCATATACACGAATGAATAAAGACGCGCTCACACAAGCTGCTGTTGAAAAAGGCATTCAGTTAACAGGGGCTGAAACCAAAGCGCAAATTATTGAGCTTTTAACAGCTGAGTAATTAATAAGGGCCCGTATTAGTACGGGCTTTTATCACAAAGCAAACGTAGCTAAAGGTTCATAAAAATGTCTGAAGAACAAATCGAAAAACAGATTCAAGCAAAAGGACTAAATGCCCCGCGCATAACACCTGATCAGCTTGATTCAAAAATCAAGAATGTTTACTACCATTCACCACTAGCAAATGCTGATCCTAAACAAGCTATGGATGAAAAGACCTACCAAGCATTGCGTTGTTTAACCTTTTGCACAATCGTTTTAGAGAATGGCTTTACCGTTACTGGTGAAAGCGCATGTGTAGCCCCTGAAAACTTTGATCCGTTCGTCGGCCAAGAAGTAGCGTATAAAAACGCCCGTGAAAAAATTTGGCAGTTAGAAGGATACTTGTTGAAGGAAAAACTTTATCAAGCTGATTTAGATAAACAGTTCTAAACAGGGTAAAGCCTATGAGATCAATTGTTGATCTTTGCAATTTAGCCCTGTCGCATCTCGCGCAGGGCTATGTTGTAAATGAACTAACCGAACCGACAAAGCATGCAAGATTGTGTAATACCTTTTACCCAATTTGCCGTAGAGAGCTGTTGGACAACGAACATCAATGGACGTTTGCCGTTAAGCGCGTTCGCTTGAATGTCGATGCAGGGTATGAGTTTGGCACGGCGTATGTTTTGCCAAGTGATAAGGTCCGTATATTTCAGCTTGAATCAGGCAGTCGATTCTATGTAGAAGGCAATCTTCTATTCACAGAAGATACCGCACCAATCTTACGCTATGTTCACGATGTGAAAGATTTGGCATTAATGCCCGATTCTTTCAAGACCGCTCTATCTTATTTGTTGGCCGCACGAATATCAGGCCCTTTGACACAGAATGAGCAAAAACAAATCTCCATGATGCAGCTTTATGAAATTGAAAAGAACAAAGCAATTTTCATTGACCTGCAACAACATCGGATTGAAGCACGGCCTGAGCATACAGGCTCAATGTTTGAGGCGCGATAAATGCAATATTCGTTTAATGGTGGCGTAATTTCGCCGGATATGTTTGGCCGCATTGATCAGGCGAAATATCAGACTGGTGTAGCTAAATGCAAAAACCTTTATGTCGAACTGTTTGGCGGGGTTGTCTATCGTGCAGGCTTCCGCTACGTACACCATTACCCGAAAACAATGGGCAAAATGCGTTTAATCCGTTTTGTTTTTAGTGAAGAGCAAGCCGTTGTTTTGGCTATTCGTGCAGGCGCTATAAATTTCTTTGCTGACGGCGGTATGCTGCTGAATGAAAACAATGAACCTTTAGAAGTTGCGGTACCGTATGCCGAAGATCATTTAATGCAACTCCGCTATGCTCAATCTGCGGACGTTGTGACAATAACCCATCCTAACTATCCACCTAGAAAAATTATTCGTAAAAGCGCAACGGAATGGATAACAGAACTGGTTACAGTGGGATATGGCGTTGGCACACCACAAAATGTTGCCGCAACTGCCCATATTGAAGATAAGTATAAACCCGGTGGAAGTATGCACGACTCATACATTGAGCGTTATTATTCTTACCAAGTCACCGCAGTAGATGAACAAAATGAATCTGCTGCATCTTTAAAGGTTGTTGTACAAAACGACTTAACACTCGCAGGGAATTACAACACGATTACATGGGGTGCGGTAACTGGTGCTAACCGCTACAACATTTTTAAACTACGATCTGGTTTAGCAAGCTTCATAGGTGAAACAACCGAAACAAGTTTTACTGACGATAATATTGAGACAAACGGTTCAATCACACCGCCATTAATTCGTAATCCTTTTGAATTTTACCCGACCGCAGTTGCATACCATGGTCAGCGAAAAGTATATGGCGGTGGTTATAAATCCCCCCAATGGATTCGCATGTCGCGTACGGCAACGGATGACAATTTCGGGTACCACATTCCTACTCAAGATACAGATTCAATTCAAATACGGTTTGCTGCCCGCGACGGTAACGGTGTTAAACACCTAGTTACAATGAGTGATTTACTTATTTTGACAAGTGGGGCACTTTGGAAAATGTCAGCGGATGGAGCCGTAACAGCTGCTAGTGTGAATATGAACAAGCAGTACAGTACAGGTGCAAATGATGTGACACCCGTTGAAGTTGATGGCGCAACAATTTTTTCCTCTGATCAAACAGGGCACGTACACGAAATATCATTGGCAAGCGGATACAACGCATCTTTTTATCAAACAATCGACTTATCAATAATGTGCCCACAACTTTTTGATGGGCAAAAAATTATTGATTGTGCATTATTGCGTAACCCTTTGAATATTATATATTTTGTACGTGGCGATGGTGTTTTGCTTTCATTAACATATGAGCCAAAGCAACAGGTTTGGGCTTGGGCAGAGCATCACACCAACGGTAAATTTTTGTCTATTGCAGAAATACCGGAAGATGATCAATCTGTTTTATATGCGTTTATTGAGCGTGACGGTTTTTATACCATTGAACGTATGCTTACAAGGCAGCCGATAGATATGAAAGATAAATGTTACCTAGACAGTAGCATTCAGTATAAGGGCGACCCCACAGCAACTTTATCCGGCTTAGATTGGCTTGAAGGTCAAACAGTATCTGTATTTGCAGATGGGGGTGTCAAACCCAATGTAAAAGTAGAAAACGGCACAATAAAACTGCCACGTGAATTATCTAATATTTGGGTTGGCCTGAATTACGAGGCTGAACTACAAACATTGCCAATTTTTCAAGAACAAAAAGACCCTGTTAAACCTAAAGTCGTGAATAAGGTTCACCTAAGAGTAAGAGAGTCTCAAAACATTTTGGCCGGTGCTAATCAGGATATTGAGGATCGCACACCAATTGATGAGTTTAAACCGCGTAGCAATGAACGCTATGGTAGCCCCCTTAAATTGTATTCGGGTTTGGTAGAAGTACCAGTTGACAGCACTTACGAAAGAGACATTCAAATTACTGTAAAACATGATAAACCTTTACCAATGAAGATATTGGCCCTTGAGGTAGAAATGACATGAGACGAAATAATATTGAGATTCGTAAGCCGACTGAGCGCGATATTCGTATTCTTGTTGAAAACCTGCGTGATGCCGATAAAGACGAAATGAAAGCGTACTTCAATGACAATTTTCATTGGATGATCAAAATGTCTATCAAGCATTCAAGCGATGCTTGGACTGTAGTAGTTAACGGTAAATTGCTTTTTATTTGTGGTGTTGGAATGTCAAGTTTAATAGGCAACGTTGGTTGCCCATGGTTACTTGGCACAAATTTCATAAAACAATATCCGTTTGAATTTTACAAACAATGCCAAAGTATTTTAAAGGAAATGCGGTCGGAGTATGCCGTTCTTGTAAATCATGTGTATGAAAAAAACGAGAATGCTATACGTTTCTTAAAAAGACTAGGCTTTGATTTAAAAAAAGCAGAACCATACGGCGCGAACAATAAAATGTTCCATCCGTTTGTGATGGGGGCGTTATGACAAACCCATATGCATATGCAGCGGTTAAAGGTGTAGAAGCGCTTTCCAGTTACGCAAAAATGAAGGCGCAAAAACAGGCGTTTAAGGACCAAGAAAAGCTCGCCCTTTACAATGCAACCCTTTCAGATAATCAGGCTCGGCAAGCTATTGAAGACGGTACCAATGCTGTAACTGATTATCAGCGTAACGTTTCCGCCTTTAAATCAAGCCAAATTAACGCCCTTGCTGAAAACGGTATTGATGTAACACAAGGTTCAGCCATTGATTTACTTGCTTCAACAGAGATGCTTGCTCAAGGCGATATTGATTCAATTAAATACAATGCCGCACTTCAGTCTTGGGGGCACAAGGTTCAAGCTACAAATTACCGCAATCAAGCCGAAAATTATCGTGTTGCTGCAAAATCCATTAGACCTGTATTAAGCACGATACTAAACCTTAGCGGTGAAGCTGCTTCCGCTTTTGGTTCAAGTATGGGTAAAGGCGGTTTAGGTGGAGGGCTTGAAAGCGGTTCTGCATCTAGTGGCGGTTCTGACTTTGCTTCAAGCCTTTACGGTATCGGTGGTAGTAATTCGCAAGGTGCATCATGGCAAAACTACAATTGGAACTGGTTCGGAGTTAATTAATGCGTATTCCACAATTTAATCGGCAAGTTTCGGACAACAGCGCTCCAAATGTTCAAGTTAATGGGGGCATGTCAGCAGGCGAAGCGGCAAGCCTAGTTGGTAATAAAACTGATAGCTTAGTTGGTGCACTTAATTCAGGTTTGAATGCGTACCAAGCATATCAAGATGAAGCAGACCGCGTACGGGTTATTGATGCCCAAAATAAACTCGCTGAATTAAAACTCCATTTGCAAAACAATGATGTCGATGGGTACGGCAACAAAAAAGGGGTAGATGTTGTAAGTTTTGATGATGGCAATGGTGGTGGGTTTGTAGACTACTATACAAAAGCATATCAAGATGGTGTTGGGCAAATTGCAAATACTTTAGGTAATAGCCGTCAACGTGCCTTGTTTAAAGAAATGTCTGAACGTGACGCAGTTCAGTTCAAAGGATCATTACAAAATTACTTTGTACGTGAAAATGACGTTTATCAACAAAGCGTTTATTCATCTTCTGCAGATCGCTTTATTCGAGAAATAAACGAGAACCCTGGTGACTTCACTAAGATTGATGAAAGCCGTGCTAATCTTAAAGCTTCATTAGGTAAATTAATGAATCTTGAAGGAAAGGCAGCGACTGAAGCTGAAAACATTTATCTTAAAAATGTCTCAGTGGCCCACATCACAAATATTAGCGCCTTTGTCGAAAATGGTGATTTAAAAGCAGCACTTGCCTATAAAAATAAATATAAAGACGAGATTTCATTAGCAGATAGCTTTAAGGTAGATCAACGCATTCATCAAAAACTTGAAGATCAGCAAGTTGAGGCTCTTGTAAACAAAGCAACTACTGGTACTCAAGAAAACAGCAACCCTGCATTAAATGCCCCACCTCAAGCCTCAGCTGCAATTGCTAAAGAATTAAAGTCCCTTACACCGCAGCAAATGAAAAGTATTAAATATAATGATCAGCGCTTAGACGTATACACTGTTCATGCTGCTAAAGAAAAAGGTATGGAATGGGCAGCACCCCTAATTTTGGGGCTAAGATTAGCAGGTGAAAAATCTGATAATAGTGCTGTTTCTGAAAAGGGTGCTAAATCTGTAATGCAATTTATGCCAGATACTTGGAAACAATACAGCAAGAATGGTGAGCGTGATATCAACAACCCCGCTGATACGATAGATGCTGCTTTAGACTTTATTTCAGATATTAGCAAAAAATATAAGACTAAAGACCCAATGGTTATTGCTGCCTACTACCATGGTGGGGATGGGGATGCTCGACGAGTATTAGCCGGAGGACAACCTATTGGACCTAGGGGTAAAGCGTACTTAGAACGAATGGATAAATGGTTGACACAGGAGTTCGGAAGTTACGCACAAAAGCCTGCAAAGACACGTGCGCAAGCCCAAGAAGAAATTTGGAATAGCGATGCATCTGTTGATGTAAAAAGCAAGGCGTTGATACTTACTGATCGATACTATAACGGTCAAGATAAAGCTAAAGAAGAAAACCAAAACAAAATCTATGATCACTATTTTAAAGGGATTAACGCGGGACAGTTCGCATATGAACAAATACCTGCATCAGATATTAATAGCCTTGAACCTAACCAAATAAAGAGTCTAGAAGCGGTTAGCAATTCTAAATTTAAAAAGGATATTAAGACTGATCCAACTGTTTACAGCATGATCATGTTGAATAAAGATGAGCTATTTAAAGGGAAACCGCAATCAGTATTACATCAATATGCTGATAAATTATCGCCAACGGATTATCGTGCAGTTACTAAGATGTATATCGACGTAAACAACCCAACAAAAGGAGATAAAAAAGGCGATTTTGTTGAGGTCAGCCCTAAAACGGTTTCCGATTATTTAAATCCATATCTACCAATGCTTGGTATCACTAATAAAACTAATAAAAAGCAAATAGACCATTATGCTGCGGTACAAGCAGATGTTACTCAAACGTTGCGTGAAGCTGAAGCACGCAAGGGAAGTAAACTAACTAAGGATGAATATGGGCGAATTATTTTAAAAACAATTGGATTAAACACAAAGATCACGACTTCGCGGTCTTTCCTTGGTGTTTCATTTGGCGATTCTGAAAGCAATCTAAATAGAATATACTCGGTTAAAAGTAAAGACGATATAGCTCCTAATACCCAAAAGAAAATTGACGATTTATTTAAAAAGCAAGGTCGCGATTTATCAAAAGTAACTTTGGCGGAATATCTTAATGCTTACTACTCAATGGCTAGAAGAGGTTTTTAATGAGAAAGATATTACCTTTAATCTGTGGAGTTTTGCTTTGTGCCGCAGCAACGGCAGCCCCACGGTTTTCGTTATCTTATTCACCTGATTGGAAAAAAGTTACAGGTGTTCATGGTGTCAAAGATCTTGCTTTAGATATAGCTAATAACGACCCCCACTGTGGTGTAAAATTTTTCAAAGGCAAAGTTATAGATTATAAAGATTATGGTGATTATTTTCAGGTAAACGTAAACAATGCTTTCTTGAATAGAACTAAAGACCACCTTCTAATAAGTGCGGAATCCGAAAAAACATTTGAAAATTCAGATAGAAAAAGAATTACGGAATTACTTAATTATAAGAGTGATCTAATTTTTTCGACTTACATGTGCGGCTCTGGTGGGGTGTTGTATATAGATAGTATTGTGAAGGTTAAAGATTTAATTCAATAACCGCTAACGGTTACAGTGGTATTTTTACCTTCAAAGCAAGATTAAAATAAAGGCGCGTTAAGCGCCTTTATGTTTTAGCGACCACCTTTACGTTGGTCCGCTGCCCGATCACCACAAGAAGAACCATCTTTAGCATTTTGCCAGCTGTGATCACAGCTCCCCGCGAATGCAGCAGAAAATGGTATAGATAAAGTTAGAATTAACATTAATTTTTTCATGCATTGGTACCCATGGTCTGATTATTTAAGATCAAAATATATCCCATTAATAGAAAGATTAATATGTATTATTAACCAGATACTTTAAAAACTTGCTACGCATCTAAACCAAGAAAAAACATTTTGAGCAATTCACGTTACCAAGGAACAATATTGTTGTAGTTATAAGCTGTCAACAGCAAACGGCAGTCTAACCAATAACAGCATTTAAGATTACAAATAACCGTAGTCTTAAGTGCTTTTATTATGTCTGATCAAAATACAAATCTTACGATTGGTCAATTATTTGAATTAAACCAAGGCAAGAACCCAACACAAATTGCAGATACCGAAGCCCGTGCGCGCAAGGCTGCTCGCTCGTTGGGCTTAGACTATAACAAGATGACAGAAACGCCTGAACAGATCGTTTCTGTTGCGGATGAGTTAAACACTCAAAAGCGCGTCAATGAAGTGGTTGCAAGTGACCCTGTATTGGGTAAATACGCACTTAACCCAAATCAAGCCGCTGTTTCACTTGATGACTTTGAAAATCTAAAAGACATAAGCGATAAAGTATCCTTATTGGGTTCGAGTTTGAATAAACCGTATGAACCTGTTTCATATCAAGACATACAAAATGTTTTGTCTAAAGGTACGTCACCAGAACAAAAAAAGAGACTGAAAGAACTAGGTATTTACGAAGACCCTCAAAAGCAGGTCAAACCGAATGTAAACCCTAATTTATTGGGTACGCTAAGTACATCTTTAGTGCCCCAAACATCAGACCAAGTTTTCAAAGAACATTACGACCGCATCAAGAAAACAGCAGGCGTAATGTCTGCCGAACGGTTTAAAAAGTACTATGAAAACCAAGTCTATTGGATGGAGCATACAGCAAGCGCCGAGCCATCTAACCCTCAAGAACAAGGCAATCGATATGTAAATGCGGCTATTCGTGCTGTTGCGGCTATTGGTCAGACAGAAGGCGCGGTAATTAGCGCGGCAACAGGAAACGATAGCCTTCTTAACTTGGCAACACGAGTAAAAAATAAAGCTGCCCCATCACAAGAAATGACGCAAGCGCTTTACCAAGCACAACTTGCAGCACAGACAAATGATGCAGGTGTATTGGGCGCTGCACAAGAACTGGTTAGCAATGCTGATGCAGGTTTAGTGGGTGAGTTTTTAATTGAACAAGCACCCCCCGCATTAGTTGGGTATTATGCAGGCGCGGGGGCAGGTGGAGCTTTAACAAATTCACTTATACGAAATACCGCTAAATATGCCCCTATGGTGATGAACTTAGAGAAGGCGGCTAAGTTAGTACGCGGAGTAACAACTGCAGGTAATGCGGCACAAGGCGCATTAGGTGCAGGCACGGCCGATGCTCTGGTGTCATATGGGCAGAACATGGCAGAAGCCCGTGAAAAGTTTTTAACCCGCCAAGAACAGATTGATTATGCAGCCGCAAAGACATGGGGTTCAGCCAAATACTCAGCGTTGGGCGGTGCATTAATGCCCGTAACTTTTGGCGGCCCTTTGCGTACAGTCGGAGGGCAGGCTGTCATTCAATCTGCTGCGGGCATGTATTCCGTAAAAGGTGCGGCTGATGCTGTTGGTGAAAAAGCCGATCCAGTCGAAATGGCTTTAGAAGGTTTGTTAGAAGTTGCAACCGCTGCGCCTGAAGTAGCAATTACATCTGCGGCCAAAGTTAAAAACCAACGTACAGCACAATTTGCATTAGACCAATTGCGACAAGATCAACAGCAAGATGCTGTTCGTTCAAGTACGTTTGCAGCTGTACTTAACAACCTTATTGACCGCAACAAAGAAAGCAAGACAGCACAACGTGATGACTCTGCAAGCCAAGCATTTATCAAACAGGCAGTTGAAGAACACGGCGCGGTTGAAGAAGTTTATATAGATGGTCAGACCTTCAACCAGTTATTACGTGATCGTAATATTGAGCCGACCGATTTATTTGAACGTGCGCCAAGTCTGCAAGATCAGTTGGGTACAGCCGAAGCATTTAATGGCACTTACAGATACCAGTAAATGAATTTGTTTCTGCAATGTCAGTTGTCGAGCGTCCAACAGATTTTGTTGAGAACGTTCGTTCAAGCCCGGACATGCCAACTTATCGCGAAGCCCAAGAGAACCTTGCAAAAACAACGGAACAAATGCAGCAAGAAGCCGATACCTATATGGCTGAGCAAGCCCGTTTTGAAAGTGCTGAAGATGCAAAAGAGTTGGTTGCAACAGAAGTGCAAAACCAATTGGCTAAAGTTGGAACATTTACGGCTAAATACAATCGTGCAGCGGGTGAATTAACTTCAGCTTTCTACTCAACCTTGGGCGATAAACTCGGCATTAGTGCAAAAGATGCTTTTGATCGCTACCCAATCCGTATTGTTGATGAGCCGACAACAGGTAAGGGCACATCGTTTAATCAAAGTGCTAAACCTGAACAAACAATCTCAGTAGATGATTTTGTTAAGGGCCTTAAAAAACAATATGGAATTGAATTAGGTCTAAAAGGTAGTACATCAAGTAATGTTCCTTCATTGCATAAAATTGTTGTGCCTGAAGCTATGCGTAATCAAGGCACTGGCACCAAAGCAATGCAGGATATTATTAACTATGCTGACTCGCAAAATAAAACAATCGCACTTACTCCAAGCTCTGATTTCGGCGGCAACAAAAGCAGACTTACAAGCTTTTATAAAAAACTCGGCTTTGTTGAAAACAAGGGGCGCAATAAAGATTATGAAATTTCAGAAAGTATGTATCGTTCACCAAATGGTCGTAAATATAATCAAGCGAATGGCGGTACACGCGGCTCAATTACTTTCAGCATTAGTCAAGATGGCTCAACAATTGTATTAAGCAAAAATGCTGATTTCTCAACCTTTGTGCATGAGCTTGGGCATCATTTCTTAGAAATGAATATGCAACTCGCCCTAAGTCCTGACGCACCCGCACAAGTCCGTGCAGATATGGAAACGGTAATGAAGTGGGCGTCACCAGAAACAACTGATCTGGGCGAATGGGATTTTTTCACCGATGCAGAAAAAACAGAAGTACACGAAAAATTTGCAGAAACTTTTGAACAGTATGTTTTTACGGGTAAAGCACCGAGCGCGGCATTAAAGCAAGTTTTCAACCGATTCAGACAATTCATGATTGCCGTGTACCGGAACATTGAAAAGTTTATGGGCATCAATGACCGTGCAGAATTGAATGCGGATATCACAGGCGTAATGGACCGTATGCTTGCATCATCAAGTGCAATTGCGGAAGCACAAGCTGCATCAAGTCTTGAAATGCTAATTCATCAAGATGATGCAATGCGCCTTGGTATTTCGCCAAAAGATTATGACGAAATGCGCCAAGATCATGAAATTGCAACAGAATTATCTATAAATACTTTAGAGCAGAAATCGCTGCGCAATATGATTTGGTACCAAAAGCAGAAGTCTAAGTATTTGAAAACATTGCAAAAAGAAGCTGATAAAAAGCGCGCTGCCGTTCGCGAAGATATGGCAAAAGAAATTGCACAAGAACCCGTATATCAGGCTATGGCATTTCTACGTCAACCGCTTGACCAAGTTGCTAAGCGTGACTCAACCAAGGTTGAGCCTGAACGCGACAACCTATTTGAAGCGATTGCTAAATTCGGCGGGCTTGATGCCAATGAAGTAGAAAGCACTTGGGGCATTGATGATGCTGCTAAAACCAAATCAGGCGTTGGAAATAAACCTGTCGTACGTTCTTCAAAGTCAAAAGTAAAAGGCCTGTCAATTGAATCGATGGCTGAGAAGCTTAGTGAAGAAGGGTATTTAACTTTAGATGAACACGGCAAATTTGATACCCGTGAACTTGAAGATAAATTTGCGGAACAGTTGCGCGGCGTTAATCAATATTCAAATCAAGTCGACCCTGAGTTGTTAGATTATTCACAGGACATGGATTTGCTGCAACGCTATGCAGAAGGCCGCACAACCAAAGGCAAGTTGTCACTAGATTGGATTGAAGCCAAGTACGGACGAGACAGCGATATTTACCAAAGCATTTCTAAAGGCGCTTATGGTTTTGCACAGCGCGGTGGTGAAAACCCTGATGTCATTGCTGAAATGTTTGGCTATGAAAGCGGCGATGCATTGATTCGCGACCTGCTTAATTCACCGAGTCCTAAGCAAAAAATTGATGAGCTCACCGATGCGCGTATGGCTGTTCAATATTCTGAATTTTTCGATCAGCAAAGCATTATAGAAGCAGTCGAAGCCGCATTACACAATGATGTTCGTGCGCGTATGCTTTCCGCTGAAATGGCTGCACTAAACGGTTTACTTGGCCGCAAGTCTGCTTTGAATGAAGCCGCAAAGACAGTTGCTCAAGACATTGTACAGCGCCAAAAAATTAAAGATATTCGACCGCATGTACGTGCACAAGATGATGCTCGTTTAGGGCGCATGGCAAATGAAGCATTTAGAAAGGGGGAGACGGTAGAAGCTGCACGCCATAAGCGCAATCAGTTGGTTCAGTTCTATGCAACCAAATACAGTTACGATGCAAAAGACCAGATTCAAAAACATCTTGATTTAGTCAAAAAGGTTTTCGGTAATAACGAGAAGTTATCTAAAAACCGTGACTTTGATTTTGTGACCGCTGCCCGTGGCATTTTGGGAAAATATGATCTTGGCCGCGAATCAACAAATTATGAGCATCAACTGGAATTGATTCGTAAATATGACCCGACCACATATGCCGAAATACAGAACATAGGCGCATTGCCTGAAAACCAAAACTATCGCGAATTAACGCTTGAACAGTTCAATGCAGTTATGGCTGCGGTCGAAACACTTTGGCATCGATCTAAAGAAAATAAGATTTGGCATACAACCAATGAAGCCTTTGAGCGGGAACAGGTCCGTGAAGAACTAATACAGCAAACAGGCGGTAAGAAAAGCGTTGAGAAGATTCAGCAAACATTATTGGGTAGAGATAAGACCGCAGAACTTAAAGCTAAGTTCATGGAATTAGGCGCTTCAGCAAAACGTGTCGACCAGGTAGTAACTTGGTTAGACGGTGGCGCAAATGGCAAATTCCGTACCTATCTAATCAACCCTATGCAAGATGCCTTGGCTAAATATCGTATTGAAAAAGCCAAGATGCTTAAAGACGTGGTCGATATTTTTGAAGGATTTGGCAAACTGGATAATTCAAAAATTGCTGCACCTGAACTTAATAACTTTACTTTCGTGGGTAAGCAATCATTGCTCCATGCGATTTTGCATACAGGTAATTTAAGCAACAAAGAGCGTCTTGTTTTAGGTTATGGGTGGGGTGCGCGTTTAGAAGATGGTTCGGTCGATTTCAGTGCATGGGATCAATTCTTTAGCCGGATGGTTAAAGAGGGTGTGATTACCAAAAAAGATATGGATAGCATCCAAAAACTCTGGAATCTTTTTGATAAATACAAAGAGCAAGCACAAATCACACATAAAAAAATTAACGGTCGCTATTTTGATGAATTACCACGTACACCTATTAGTACGCCATTTGGTGAGTATGAAGGCGGTTATGTGCCTGCCGCTTATGACCGTATTCGCTCAAATGAGCAAGACCGCATTCAAGATAAAAACTTAGCCGAAAATAACTTAGCTGCATTAGATATCGCCACGACTGGCGCGAACTTTACCAAGTCACGTGCAGATCGTTACCACGATCAGCTTGAGCTTGATATGTCTCGCTTACCAAGCCATCTTGATAAAGAGTTGCGCTATATTCATCTTGAATTACAAATTCGTCAAATTGGTCGTTTATTGCTGAATAAAGATTTTCGAAATGAAATTGAGCGTGTGATGCCATTTGGTGTTAAGCAAGTCTTTAACCCTTGGCTTAAAGCAATTGCAAATCAGACGGTCGATGAAAGCTCAGGTGTAAGTTTGCTAGATAGTATTTTCCGCACACTTCGCCGCAATACTGGGATTGCGATTATGGCGGGTAACTTAAAAAATGCTGTTGAGCAGTTCACAGGCTTTACACAAGTTGCTGTTGCAGTACCGCCGAAACAATTGCTAAAAGCTCAGGCCCATTATTTTGCTTCAGTTGCTACCCGTGAAGACATGGCAAATAACATCATGGAAATGTCTGACTTCATGAAAACTCGTTTCGACCGTGCAGCGGATGAATACCGTTATGCGGTGGATGAGATTGTTTTTCAAAAGGGCGCAATTCAAACAGTGAAAGATTTCACCATGAAGCACGCGTATGTATTGCAGACAACGATACAAAGACCTATGGAAATGATCTCTTGGCAAGCAGCATTTAACCATTACACTGAACAAGGTATGACGCAATACGATGCGGTTCATGCGGCTGATGCCGTCATTCGCCAATACATGACGGATATGTCACCTGAAGGTATTTCAAATCTTGAACGCGGCACGCCTGCTAGACGCATGTTTCTAATGTTTTACAACTGGTTCAATATGGTTTGGAACACGACGAGTTCAGAAGCTAAGTTAGCACTTGAAGCAAGCAACGGGTCATGGGTGCAAGCTTCACCTCGTTTGGCCTATATCGCTTTGATGATGATCTCCATTCCTTCAATTTTATCTGAATTGCTCGGCGTAATTTTCGCGGGAGGCTTAAAAGATGAAGATGATGACGATAACAAGTGGGATGATTTATCCGCAAAACTTGCAATTTCGCAAGTGAAAATGCTCGCGGCCTTTGTGCCGTATGTAGGTAATGCCGCGAACGCTGCGATCA
Organism: Acinetobacter sp. H1(2024); assembly: GCF_046557555.1. Taxonomy (NCBI): domain Bacteria; kingdom Pseudomonadati; phylum Pseudomonadota; class Gammaproteobacteria; order Moraxellales; family Moraxellaceae; genus Acinetobacter; species Acinetobacter sp. H1(2024). The sequence goes on along the minus strand of NZ_JBKGFO010000001.1, from coordinate 967,119 downwards.
GCAATACGGATAAAAACGTGATGAACGACCGCTATACAGCCTCACCTGTGTTTAGTATGTTTGATGGTGGACTTTCATTAATCCAACATGCAAGCCGTGCTTTAGATGAGGATAAAGAAGTAAACCAAGGGAAAGCAGCAAAAGACTTAATGAATACCGCAACGCTTGCTACTGGCATTCCATTTGCTGTTTTAGGTAAGCCCTTTGGTTATTGGCTAGATGTTGCTCAAGGAAAGAAAGACGCACCAGACAGCATTTACGATGCAACTCGCGGAACTATTACAGGAAAACATGCACCTGAAGATGGTAAATAATGATGTAGCGTGATTAGTTGTTATTTATCGTTATTTAACAACAATTTGCCTAAAATTTATAGTTGACTACGTACTTTTGTTAGTTCAATATCTGACCAAATTGCGGAGTTTTTATTATGATTTATTTAGTCGTTAAAGATTTAGGCCATGGTTTTTATCTAGGTAAAAACAACATGAAGCAAGGGGGCAAAGAGTTCATTGTCTTTAAAAGTGATAAAGAAATATTTATAGGTGTAGAGTCATACAAATATGATGAGGTGAGCAACAAATTGCTTTGGGAAGGGATAGAAAATCTAGGAATGTTAGTTGTTGGGTTTGCGGATACAGAAGAAGAGGCACTGGATTTAGCGTTTTAAAAAATGACCTGTTGACACTGCGCGACCTATAACCATCCTATTATTTGTAAGCTTACCTAAAATTGGCTGTAGAGAATACGGCCTTTTTTATTGGTGAGTTTATGACAGTTCAAGTTACCGACCGGCTCAGCCAGCTATATGTTGGGAACGGAGCTAACACGCGCTTTGATTTCATATTTAGAGTTTTTGATCAAGAAGACGAGACGGGCGTTGCTGTCAGAGTAAAGGTCGGTAATGATTTTGAATTTCTCGATGAATCAAAATACTCAGTTACGGTTAACCAAGATAACTTGGGCGGGTATGTAACTTTTAATGAAGCACCTAGCAATCAAACATACTTTTACGTTGCAGGGAAAACACCTGTAGATCAGCTTCTTGATATTACAAATTACGATAACTTCTATCCAGATGCTTTGGAGAGAGCGTTAGACAAAATCACTGCCATTCTGCAGGAATGGAACCATTTAGTAGATTTCGAAACTAAAGCACGTATTTTAGCTGATATTGCCTATGATGATTTAGCAAAACAGCGTGAAGCAGATTTAAAAGCATATATAGATGGGATAGCAAGTGCGGTTATTGGTAAACCGGTTTTGGGATTACCTTCCGAATTTGTAGTTGATGGGGATGAAACGCAAAAACAGATTAATGACAAATCTGTGCGCATATTTGAGTCTCTGAATGACTTACTTGCCTACACCCCAAGAAAGAATGGTCAGGTTGTATATCTTAAGTCAATCCATTATGGGCTTAATAAAGGTAATGGACTTTTTGAATATAAAGCCGTAAACCAATTAATAAGTGATGGCGGTAATATCTTCAATGGGTGGACTAGGCAAGTTCCTCCGAGCTATTTCAATGTTCACAATTTCGGAGCAATTGGCGATGGCTCAGACAATGAATATGACCATGAAGCATTTGTAAAAATTTCAAATGCAGTAATGGCTTCAGAACTTGAGGCAATAAGTATTCATATACCAGATGGTGACTACATTGTAGGTAAACAGAGTTTTGTAGCAGGACAAGGATTTTCTTTCGAGCATGTTTTGAGTATTGAATTTTCTCAGATGGTTAATAAAACTATTTTGCTTAAATCAGATGGTGCAAAACTTAAGTTAAGAGATGGTCTTTATTTTGGTATTTTCGATAAGAACACGAAAAAGCCTTTTCAAACTACTATGCCATTTTATCCTGGTACTAAATCTTGGGCTGCTGATGGGGCAAAAGTAACAAGAGCAGATTCTGGATATATAGTTAATTTTTCTAATATTAGGAGTTTTGGTTTTTCGGGTAAAATTGATATTGATGGTAATCAGGAAAATCAAATTATTGGTGGGCAATACGGGGATTCTGGTTGGCAATTGATGGCTTATGGCTTTCGTGTTGTAAATATTAAGCAGTTATCTTTAGAAAACATTTATACCCATGATCATCTACTCGATGGCTTTTATATTGCTGGTTATAACTCATTAACTGAACCAGACAAGGTTCTTTCAGATGTGTTCGGGTCTGTAAGAAATATTGTTTCTTATCATAACTCTCGCCAAGCTTGTAGTTTTTGTGGTGGACAAAATATTTCATTCTATGATTGCACATTTAGCGATACTGCGACACCAGATATGAAAGTTCGGTCTATGCCTATGTCTGGTCTTGATATTGAAGCAGAAGTTTCTCCGATACGTAATGCTCGTTTTTATAATTTAAAAAGTTTTAATAATGCGGTGACACAAGTTGTTGCAGATAGTGGAAATACTAAGAATGTTCACTTTTACTCAAGTCGTTTTTTAAGCCCTGCAGGCGGTGTAACAGCTTGGGTACGTAAACCACAATTCAAATTCTTTAACTGCTATTTTAATGGTTATATGGAGGGGCAGTACGGAACTAATATTGAAGAAGATAGAACATTGTATCAGGGATGTACATTCACAGATGACCCAAGCGAAAATGCGAATGTTGAGGCAACAACATATTTAATTAATGCCTCTGGGGCTAATCCAAAATTTGATGATTGTAATTTCAATATATTTAATTCTGGTTGGATTTATGATTATGGTTATTCTGGAAGCATAGATAGACTAACAATTCGTAATAGCGAGTTCAATATTTACACTGATTCTGCTACAGCTGCTATGAATGGTATCTATGAAAATGTTGTTATTAACGATTTAAGGGCAGACCCTACGAAGACTATTTACCCTACACTTGATGGCGGTAGATACAACAATGTTGTTGTTAAATCTCCGACCGGGGTAAGTGGAATAGTGCTTTATGGCTCAACAAGCTTGGCTAACAATCGAAATGCTGTCTCTACACGAAGCAGTAATCCTTACGATGTACTTGAAATTACACCGTTTGAACTCAAAGGGTTTCACGTGGCAGGTAATCAGGGAGTCTCAAGTCTAGTTAAAGTTGGCTATTCACCATTTCTTAATCTCATGAATATTCAATACAACACAGGTGACATTATTCACTGCACGATGCCGAGTTCAGGTATTGATAAATGGATTTGTGTAACTAGTGGCTTAGGCACTGCATCAGTTTGGAAAAAAGTACCCCTAACGCTTCAAGCTTTATAGTTTAAAAAGGCCCCGACTATTCGGGGCTTTTTACTGTCAACAGAAAACGATACTTAAATTAAACCAATCCATAAAATAATGAAAACATTAAATTGGTGGCAAAAATGAACGACCCTTTATCAGCTAAATCCATCCCTTGGATATTAAAAATTTGGGCAGCAGTGATGGGCGGGATTCTTGCTCTCATGTTAAGTGGTGATATCAATACCGATGGAATGATTAAAATCAACCGTAGTGTCATTTTAAAACTATTTATAAGCATCACTATAAGTCTGTATGGCGGTTCAGCCTTTATTGAATACTTTGAATTAAGTCGCTACTCACATATGGCACAGGGTTTTGTGATGTTAATTTTTGCCGTCTTTGGAATGTTGCTCATAGGGATATGGTACCAAGCAATTCAACTGTGGAAGGGTAAAACCATGGGTGAATTAATTTTTGAAGTTAAAGAAGCATTCAAGGCTATATTCAAGTAGGAGAGGGCAAATGTCAGTTGATAAATATATTGATGACCTTATCAAGCGCGAAGGTGGTTATGTTAACAACCCTAACGACCGTGGCGGTGCAACTAATTATGGGATAACTGAAGCAGTTGCACGGGTAAACGGTTGGAAAGGCCCAATGCGTGATCTGCCTTTAGATTTAGCAAAGCAGATTTATAAACAACAATATTGGATTAATCCTCGTTTTGACCAGGTTAATACCTTATCGCCTTTGATCGCTGAAGAGTTGCTTGATACTGGTGTTAACTGCGGTGTAGCTTTTGCAAAGCCTTTATTGCAACGTGCATTGAATCTATTGAATAACCAAGGTAAAGGCGGTTGGCCCGATCTAGCCGTTGATGGTATTTATGGTTCAGCTACGTTAGGGGCCTTAAAAATCTTTCTTGCCAAACGTGGTAAAGATGGTGAGAAAGTGATGCTTAAGGTACTAAATATTATGCAGGGTCAACGTTATATTGAAATATGCGAACGCAATCCCACGCAAGAGCAATTCTTTTATGGATGGATTAGTAACCGGATCGCATAAAGTGATTTTGTGTAAGAGAACCAAGCTAGCAACTTTTATTACTCTACTGTGCATTCTGTTTTCAGGGTGCACAGCGCATTCAATCAATAACAATATTCAAGTATCATTATGCGTAAAGGCAATTTGAGTTTTTAAAATGGCGCAAGTGATGATTATGGTTATGGAGGCGGGTAAGGCTGAGCATACATGCAACTTGCTTGCTGATATAAATAAAAACGGTGAAGTAACCAAGTTTTATGATTATAACGGCAATGAATTAAAAATTAACTTTTTGCAGAACCAAGTTTATTACAACAAAACTTGGTGGCAGTTTACCAAGAAACAAGACATCTAAAATAAAGCCCCTATTTAGGGGCTTCTTATTATGCAGCGTTTAGCATTTTGGCTATTTCGGATGCGGTCGGATTGTAATAGGTATTAACCAGTACACTAATAGTTTTGTGACCTGTAATTTTGGCAAGGATTTCAACAGGCAAACGATAGTCATGAACAAAGCGCGTGATTGCTTCATGCCTTGAATCGTGGAAAGTAATAACACCATCTAAACCAACACGGCGTAAATTACGTTGCCAAATTAAGCGGAAAGCATTCGATGTAAGCGGCACCATGCGACTATCGTTTGGATCATCTGGTAACCATGAAAGCATTTCTTTGGCCTTGGCAGTTAGAGGAACGTCACGGGATGAGCCGTTCTTAGTATCTAATAACCGGATAAAGTCAGTAAATATTAAAGACTTTTGCACGCTAAGTATTTCACCTTTACGCATTGCAGTCTCAAGGGCAAAGAGAAATGACCACGCAACACGGTGTCTCGGCTGTGTTGGTGTTTTACCCCATTCATAATCCAAGCCTTTAATTACTTTATTAATATGGTCATCACTAATACGTTGGTGTCTTGGCGGCGGTGCTGAAGGTTTTGTAATTTCTTTGAATGGATTTTCTTTAGTTAAAAATAATTCTTTTCGTGCAAAGTCAAAAACTGAACTATACATTGCCATTTCTCGAATGACTGTTGCGCCTTTAACTTGTTTTAGACGCTTATCACGCCATTGCTTGACTAGGGCGGGGGTTAGGTTGTGTATTGATTCATCAGCAAGTTCGCCCCAATTTTTCTTTAAGCATTTGAGCATTTGCACAATTAAACGGGCGCTTTTCATTTTGCGGCCTTCATCCTGATAATACATATCAAAGAGGGCTTGAAAAGAAATATGGATTTTTTCAGGTTCTGAGGTTGGCTGTTCAGCTTGTAATTCTAATAGTTTTGTGGCGGCCCACTGTTCACATTCGCTAGCAGTGTCACGAGTGGCAGCATAGCGCTTGCCCTTAAAACGAACTTCAATACGCCAAGCGTTGCCGCGACGGGTCGGTTTCTGCATTTTTAACACTCCAAATTTCATGGTGGCGCACTGCCGTCAAAAATTGAAGATGTACAAATGACACCCACTTTTTTGGCGGCGGCACGGAAATATAAAGCGTTTTTTAATGTGAAATATGACTATTTTGAATAGTCATAGCTGACCTATCGACAATAAAAAACAAGCCAAAAGATTACTAGAATCTTTCAGCTTATTGATTTTTAACAACAAATTTTGGAGCGGGAAACGAGACTCGAACTCGCGACCCCAACCTTGGCAAGGTTATGCTCTACCAACTGAGCTATTCCCGCAATGTGAGCACATTATAGAGTGTTTCATTAAAGTGTCAACACTCTTGTGATCTAATTGAACGTTTAATCAGCACGACGCCAAACTGTACCTTGACGCGTATCTTCAAGTACCACACCTTGGTCGAGCAAAGACTGACGAATACCATCTGCTTTCGCAAAGTCTTTCGCTTTTTTCGCATCAACACGTTGTTGAATGAAATCTTCAATTTCAGCATCAGACAAAGCAAGCGCTTCTTGTCCAATATCTGATTTTAAGAAATCATCTACATTGTGTTGTACCAAACCTAAAATGTTGGTGAGGTGACGTAAAGTCGAATAAAGCACAGTTGCTTGCTCAGCTTGCTCTTCTTTTACAGCACGGTTTAACTCTTTGTTGAGTTCAAACAATACAGCCATAGCTTCAGCCGTATTGAAATCGTCACACATTGCGTTGTTAAAGCGTTCAATAAAGTTTTGATCAAGTGTTTCAGTTGTCGTTTGACCATACACTTGTTGATAAGCTTTAAATGAATGATAGAAACGAGTTAAAGAAGTTTTTGCTTCTTTTAGCGCTACATCAGAGAAGTTCACAGGGCTACGGTAGTGTGAAGACACAATAAAGTAGCGAATCACTTCAGGGTGAAACTTCTCCATCACGTCACGAATCGTGAAGAAGTTGCCTAAAGACTTAGACATCTTTTCACCATCAACGTTAATAAAGCCAACATGCATCCAGTAGTTCACATATTGCTCACCAGTTGAAGCTTCACTTTGAGCAATTTCATTTTCATGGTGCGGGAACATTAAATCTGAACCACCACCATGAATGTCAAAGTGATTGCCTAAGCAGCAAGTCGACATTGCAGAACATTCGATGTGCCACCCCGGACGACCATTACCCCAAGGAGACGCCCAAGATGGTTCGTTTTCTTTTGCATGTTTCCAAAGTACAAAGTCAAAAGGATGTTTCTTTTCAACTTCTACATCGACACGTTCACTTGCACCAGCTTGCATATCATCAAGCTTACGGCCAGAAAGGCGACCATATTTTTCAAATTTGGTCACTTCAAAATAAACATCGCCGTTTGAAGCAGGGTAAGCAGCGCCTTTATTGACCAAATTGCCAATCATATTTTGCATCTGGTCGATATATTCAGTGGCTTTCGGTGCTTCATCGGGTGCAGCACAACCTAAATTGGCTGCATCTTCATTCATTGCATCAATAAAACGAGTGGTGAGCTGTTGGATGGTTTCACCATTTTCTTGAGCACGTTTGATGATTTTGTCGTCAATATCAGTAATGTTGCGAATGTAGCGAACATTCCACCCTTGACTACGCAAGAAACGAATAATGTAGTCAAATGCAACCATAACTCGAGCGTGCCCGATATGACAGTAGTCGTAAACGGTCATGCCGCAGACGTACATATCGATGTGACCTTCTTTGCGAGGTACAAATTCAACTTTTTTTCGTTGCTCAGAGTTATATAAAACAAATGGTTGCATAAGGGTTTTCAAACACTCAACAAAAATAGTGTTACATCATAACTTATGCATCATTTTTAAAAAAGTTTTATGCATTAATTTTATAAGCTTGTGAAATCTTATACATTTAAAAACGTGTAACTGATTGAGTTATGCTAGAATGCCCCCAAATCTTTTGATTAAAATCACCGATCTCAATAGAGAGATCAGATCAATTATTTTGAGTCACACTCGTATGCCTAATCCTACAGATTTCCAAAGCAGTGCATTAGCTACATTGCGCATTGAGCAACAAGCCATAGATGTATTAGCAACACAAATTGATGACCGTTTTAACCGTGCTTGCGAAGTACTGTTGCAGTGTAAAGGTCGTGTTGTGATTACAGGTATGGGTAAATCTGGGCATATTGGTCGAAAAATGGCGGCAACATTTGCCTCTACAGGTACGCCGTCTTTCTTTATGCATCCTGGTGAAGCAGGCCATGGCGATTTAGGTATGCTGGTTCGTGGAGATGTGCTTATTGCTATTTCCAACTCTGGAAAAAGCGATGAAATCATGATGCTCATGCCACTGATTAAACATCTTGGCGTACCTATGATTACGATTAGCCGTACTGATAAAGGCCCAATGCCACAAAATGCTGATATTGCGTTAACTTTAGGTGAGTCTGATGAAGCTTGTCCTTTAGGTTTGGCACCCACATCAAGTACGACGGCAACATTAGTGTTAGGTGATGCTTTGGCCGTTGCATTACTTGAAGCACGTGGTTTTACTGCTGATGATTTTGCTCGTTCACATCCAGCAGGCGCATTGGGTAAGCGTTTACTTTTACATGTAAAACATTTAATGCATACAGGCGATGAACTACCAAAAGTTTCGCCAGAAACCCCAATGAATCAAGTGCTTTATGAAATTTCGAATAAGCGTTTGGGTTTAACGACGATTGTTGATGAACAAGATCATTTGCTCGGTATTTTTACAGATGGGGACTTACGTCGCCTCATTGATAAACAGCAAGGTTTTGATGTGAATTTACCTGTTTCTGATGTGATGACAAAAAAACCGTCAACTATTTCTCAAGAAGCACGTGCTGTAGAAGCGTTACAACAACTTAACCAGAAAAAAATTAGTCAGTTTGTGGTGGTCGATGACCAAAACAAAGTGATTGGTGTAATTAGTATGCATGACCTTATTCAGGCAGGGGTGAATTAATTCATGGCATCGTATGCATTGTTAGAACAAGCACGTCATTTACAGGCATTGGTTCTGGATGTTGATGGTATTTTGAGCGATGGCTTTGTTACATTAACCAATACGGGTGATGAAATTAAATCATTCGATATTCGTGATGGTTTAGGCATGAAACTTGTTCAAAAAGCAGGTATGAAAGTCATTATCATTACTGGTCGAAAAAGTAATATCGTTGACAAACGCATGTCTGATTTGGGTGTAGACCTTGTTTTTCAGGGTCGTGAAGACAAAGGCTCAGCACTTCGCGAAGCTTGTGCACAGTTTAATATTTTGCCTTCTGATTGCTTATATATGGGCGATGATTGGCCTGATCTTTCGGCTTTTGCGATTGCCGGAATGAACGTTACTGTACCAAATGGACATGAAGAAGTGCGTCGCCGTGCACACTTGGTTACCCAAGCGATGGGTGGTCGTGGAGCTGTGCGTGAAGTCTGTGATATGTTGCTGATCGCAAAAGGCATTTACCAAGAACTTCTTGAAAAATATCTTGCAGTACCGCATTAATAACAAGATTACTTAAAAAGGTAGGCTATTCCTGCTCATGGATACCAGAGTTTTATATATTGTTGCTGTAGTGGTTGCTGCTGTAAGTGGTGGTTACTACTACTATAGTGGCAAGGCAAAAAAACTGGACATTGGTTCGGCGAAGAATATGACTTATTCGGCGCAGGGCGTCCATTTGACTCAAACTGATGACAAAGGCAATTTGTATGTTCGTGCTGAAGTTCGTCAGCTTGAACAGGATATGCAACAAAAAACGTCGAAGTTGGATCAACTTAATGCCTCTATGTATAAATTAGGTAAAGTTGATGCAACATTCTTTGCTAAACAAGCTTATGGTTATGATGATAATCAAAAGGTTGTCTTATCGGGTGATGTGGTTGCAACTAAGATTGCACCTCAAGGAACAATTGAGTTTCAAACCGATCAGTTAACTGCCTATCCAAAAAATAGAGATATTGAAACCAATCATCAAGTGATTGTTCAGTCTCCACAAGGCGAGTTTGTGAGTAAAGGATTAAAAGGCAATTTGAATAACGGTCAGTACGAATTTTTTAATATTCGAGGAAAGTATGCACCAAAGTCTTAATTTAAAACGTTCTTCAGCTTTCCTAAAACAAGCTGCGGTAATTACATTCGTTGCTTTAACATCTGCTTCGACGTTTGCTTTGCCGTCTGACCGTAATCAACAAATTTCATTGGTTGCAGACCGCGCAACATATAATGAAAAAACTGGTTTGACGACTTATACCGGTAATGTTGTGATTGAGCAAGGTACGATGAAGCTACAAGCAGATTCGATTGTTGCTAATCTTAACTCGAAACGTGAAATTCAGGTTATCACTGCAAAGGGTAGACCTGCTAAGTTTCAGCAGCAAGTCAATGCGAATAAAGGCTTAGCGCGTGGTGAGGGTCAGACCATTGTTTATAATGCTGATACTGGCATTATTACTTTGTCTGGTGGTGCATATTTATATCAAGATGGTTCAAGTATTCGTGGTAACTCTCTGAAATATAGTATGAATAAAGGTGATGTCGAAGCTCAAGGCTCTTCTTCAAACCGTGTACAAATTATTATTCCACCGTCAAGTTCAAAAAGTTTCCCAGGAGCGCGTGACTAATGCAGCAAGCTCTTCAACAACCGCAAACTTTGTGTATTAAGCACTTAGCAAAAAACTATAGTAAGCGTTGGGTAGTTAAAGACGTCTCTTTTAGTATGCAAAGTGGACAGATTGTTGGTTTGCTTGGTCCTAATGGTGCTGGTAAAACGACGAGCTTCTATATGGTCGTTGGACTGGTACGCATGGATAAAGGCGAGATCCATCTTGACGACTTAGATATGTCCGATTTGGCGATGCATGAGCGTGCACGTAAAGGTATTGGTTATTTACCTCAAGAAGCCTCTATTTTTAGAAAACTGACAATTGCTGAAAATATTATGTCGATCTTAGAGACGCGTAAAGATTTGAATAAACAGCAACGTCAACAACGTCTTCATGAGTTATTGAATGACTTTAAAATTAGTCATATTAAAGATTCATTAGGAATGAGTGTATCGGGTGGTGAACGTCGCCGTGCAGAGATTGCGCGTGCTTTAGCAGCAGATCCTAAATTTATGCTCTTAGATGAACCTTTCGCTGGTGTTGACCCAATCTCGGTTGGGGATATTAAAGACATTATCCAGACCTTAAAAGATCGTGGCATTGGCGTACTCATTACAGATCATAATGTTCGTGAAACTTTAGCAATCTGTGAGCGTGCATATATCGTGAGTGAAGGCTCAGTAATTGCAGAAGGTACGCCACAAGAGATTTTAGACAATGAACAAGTTCGTAAAGTCTATTTGGGTGATGATTTTACAGTTTAGTTAAAGCCACTAATCTGTTTGGTTAAAAAGAGGTCAAGGCCTCTTTTTTGTTTTCTGGAGGTTTTGTAAATAAAAACAATAATATATACCACTCATTTAATAAAAAAATAATGTGTGATTTATTCCGCCAATTATGCTGTTTTAAATAAAAAACTCTGTAGAATGGAGATGCTTTTAAACGATAACAAACAACATCAACAAGATAAGCATGATTGGATATAACCAGAAAAGAAAGAAAGGGAAATGTAGAAAGCAAGCTTTCCTGAAAGGGCTAATGCTTTTAAGTTCACTACATGTACCTGTCGTGATATACGCTGCTAAACCAAGTGAGCAATATCACACCCTGAAAGATAACTTGTCACAACTTTTTGTCCCGAAAAGTAGTGATGATTTTAAAGTAGCCAAGATGCAAGAGCTTAGTAATTTTAAGCTCGATCGTTCTATTGCACAGGAATTTCCAACTGTTCAGCTTAATGATAAGTCGGCCTCATCTTTAGCCAACTTGTCGTCTAGAACGATGACCTTACAAGATGCTGTAAAAATTGCCATTCAGCGTAGTCCAGATATTTCACAATCTATTGCAACTTTAGCAGGTCAAAATTCAGGAGTTGACGTTGCTAAAGCAGGTTACTATCCCCAGCTCGCTGGAGGGATTTCAACAGGTGATCTAGGCACTGGAGAAAGAGGGAGACAGTTACTTACTTTAAGTGCTACTCAAATGCTTTATGACTTTGGTAAAGTCAAATCAGGCGTCAATATTGAACAATCTAAAGTTCAGGTTGAACAAGCCAATGTATTGGTCAGTATCGACACACTAGCGCTTGATGTTGCGCAGACTATCGTCAATATTCAGCGTTATCTGCAACTTAATAAAATTGCTGAGCAGCAAATAGCAGGTATTCAACGTATTCAAGACATTGCTAACTTGCGTGCAAATGCAGGTGTTGCGAGTCAAGCTGACCCTATTCAAGCGCAGTCATATTTACAAGCTGCACAAGCTACATTGATTGCCCAGCAATCATTGCTAAGACAGTATCAACAGCATTTAAGAACGCTATTAGGTGCCGATGTTAGTCGTACGGGTTGGGTTATTTCCGATGATCTTGTTAAGCAATCTGACCTATATAGCGAACCTGAATTTAATACCATTCCTAAAATGATTGCAGCACAAGCAAGTGTTGAAGTCGCTAAAGCACAAAAAGAGCAAACTCGTTTAACACGCTACCCGACTTTAGCTGTCAAAGGCTCGGTCAGTCAGGCAATTAACGGTAAAAATCCAAATAATGATAAAGATGACGGTCTATATAGTTCCGTCATGCTTGAGGCAACAAGCCAGTTTTATCAAGGTGGGGCAACTGCTTCACAAGTAAAAATGGCAAGCTATGCTGAAGAAGCAGCTAAATCTAAGGTGAATTCTGTTTATCTGGAAGTTCTGGATCAAATTAGAACAAGTCGTGAACAAATTGAAAATAAACAACGGCAAATACAGGTATTAGTAAGCCGCCAAGCAACCACGGTTCGTACGCGCGAACTGTACCAAGAACAATACAAACTCGGTACCCGTTCACTCGTCGATTTATTAAATGCTGAACAAGCGATTCACAGTGCTGACTCTGACCTCGAATCAGCACGTTATGATATTTATAACAGTATTGTTCAGTACATAGCAGCAACAGGACGTTCCCGCCAAGCCTACGGCTTAAATAATATTTCAATTCAGGGGTTCGAAGTACAACCATGATGACAAAAATAAATTACCAGCCTTGGTTACAGGCGGTCTTAACTATTGCCAAACACTATCGAATTGAACCTTCAGAAGAAAGAATTCGTTTACAACTCGATTGGAATCAAAATCAGAATTTAGATGACGTGTTACAGTTAATGACGCGTCAGGTCGGCATGAATCTGCGTAAAGCACCATTTTCTTTAGACTTGTTAAATCCATGGCGTTTACCAGTTATGGTAGAGTTTTTTGATGGGCAAGTGGGTGTTATTGATAAAGCCGATACGCAAGGAAACGTTAGTATCCAGTTCAGTGGTGATCAGGGGCTTTCGCAAAATTTATCTTTAGACGCTTTAAAAACGACAATTAAAAATGTCTATATTTTGCGTCCTGAGACATCTATTCCAGATGCGCGTATTGATGAATATATCAAGCCATACGAAGCAAACTGGTTCTGGTCAATCGTTCTAAGAGACTGGAAACGCTACATTGATATTATGTTTGCCTCGCTCATTGCCAATATTTTGGCATTGGCAACCATTATTTTCTCGATGCAGGTTTATGACCGTGTTGTGCCATCACAGTCGATTCCAACGCTATGGGTTCTGGCAGGTGGTGTTCTCATTGCAGCGCTTTTCGAATTTACCTTACGTATATCACGGGTGTATTTATCCGATATTATTGGTAAGCGTGCAGACTTACGTGTGTCTGACCGCGTATTTGGTCATGCCTTACGTATTAAAAATAAAGACCGCTCTAAATCTACCGGTAGTTTTATTTCTCAAATTCGTGAACTCGAAGGCGTTCGTGAGCTAGTTACCTCAACAACGATTAGTGCAATTGCCGATTTTCCATTCTTTTTCTTATTCCTGATCATCTTTGGGATTATTGGTGGGAAATTATTCTGGGTTATGCTCGTTATTGTGCCTCTTATGATCTTGCCAGGTGTTTTGGTACAAAAGAAACTGGCTCAACTTGCTCAAGAAGGTATGCGAGAATCTTCAATCCGTAACGCAATTCTTGTAGAAGCGGTGCAGGGTATTGAAGACATTAAGCTATTACGTGCTGAATCACGTTTCCAAAACCAGTGGAACCACATGAATGAGGTTGCCGCTGATGTTGGGATGAAACAGCGTAAAATTGTCGGTACTTTAATGGCTTGGACCCAGATGATTCAAGGTCTAACTTATGCCATTGTGGTTTTAGTTGGTTGTTTTGCCGTGATGGATGGCGAAATGACCACGGGTGCACTTGTTGCATGTTCAATTCTTTCTTCACGTATGTTGGCGCCAATTGCCCAAATTACTGGAGTGTTGGGTCGCTTACAGCAAGCAAAAGTTGCTAAACAAAGTTTAGATGAGCTCATGCAGCGTCCAATTGATCAGGCGGATCGTGCGCATTTAGTTCATAAAGCAGTTCTAAATGGTAATTACGAATTAAAAAATCTAGCGTTCCAATATGGTGATGATGATCCGAAACCGAGTCTTGCAATTCGCCATTTACAGATTCGTGCTGGTGAAAAAGTTGCAATTTTAGGGCGTAATGGTGCAGGTAAGTCGACACTGCTTCAACTTCTAGCAGGTATGCAAGTTGCAACTCAAGGCGCAGTGCATTTAGATGGTTTAGATCTTTCTTTAATTGACCCATCTGATGTACGTCGTGATATGGGCTTACTTAACCAGAATGCTCATTTATTTTACGGTACGATTCGTGAAAACTTAACCTTAGGTGCACCACTTGCCACCGATGAAGATATTATTCGCGCATTGGTGGTGACAGGTGCATTACCTTTTATTCAAGAGAAGAAAGAAGGGCTCGATCACCTGATTTTAGAAGGTGGTGTCGGTTTCTCTGGTGGTCAAAAGCAAGCGTTATTGCTTGCACGTTTATTGATTCGTCAACCCAATATTTTATTACTCGATGAGCCGACAGCGGCGATTGATGATGTGGCAGAAAAGCAACTTATTGATCATCTAAAAGGCTGGCTGGCGCATCGCACATTGGTTGTGGCAACACACCGCCGTGCTGTTTTAGAACTGGTCGACCGTATTATTGTCGTGAATGAGGGCAAGATCGTGATGGATGGGCCAAGAGATCAAGTGCTTAATCAATCAACAGCCCAACAAAAACAAGTAAGCCAAGGGGGATAATTCATGAGCGAACAACAACAAGAACTCACCCGTTCAATGAATGTATCTTATAGTGAACCACCATTACCACGCGCCAGTTTAGTCATCTGGATTGTTGGTATTGGGCTCGTTAGTTTGCTTATTTGGGCATGGTTTTTTAAGTTAGAGGAAGTGTCTACGGGTACAGGTAAAGTTATTCCATCGTCTAAGGAACAGGTGATCCAGTCTTTAGAAGGCGGTATTTTAACTAAACTCGATGTACAAGAAGGTGACATTGTTCAAAAAGGACAAATTCTTGCTCAGTTAGATCCAACCCGATTTGCATCAAATGTAGGTGAGTCGAGATCTTTATTAATTGCGGCTCAGGCAACAGCAGCACGTTTGCGTGCAGAAGTGAACGGTACACCGTTAGTTTTTCCTGAAATTGTTGCAAAAGATCCAAAACTTGTTCATGAAGAGACGGCTTTATATGAGTCTCGTCGAGCTGATTTACAGCAAACACTTTCAGGTTTAAAGCAAGCATTAGAATTGGTTCAACAAGAACTGGCGATGACTGAACCTTTAGTTGCTAAAGGCGCTGCTAGTGAAGTGGAAGTTTTACGCTTACGCCGTGAAGCGAATGATTTGCGAAATAAAATGAACGATGCGCGTAACCAGTATTATGTGAAGGCTCGTGAAGAGTTATCTAAAGCCAATACAGATAGCCAAACTCAACAACAAATTGTACTAGGCCGTAGTGATAGTTTAGATCGTGCTGTATTTAGAGCGCCTGTGCGAGGTGTTGTAAAAGAAATTACAGTAACAACGCATGGTGGTGTTGTTCCACAAAACGGTAAGCTAATGACGATTGTGCCAATTGATGAACAATTGCTTATTGAAGCGCGTATTTTGCCACGTGACATTGCATTTATTCGTCCGGGTCAAGAAGCTTTGGTGAAGATCACAGCGTATGACTATTCAATTTATGGTGGTTTAAAAGGTAAAGTTACCGTTATTTCTCCAGACACGATTCGTGATGAAGTTAAACAAGATCAGTTCTACTATCGTGTTTATATCCGCACTGATACAGATAAGCTCTACAACAAACAAGGTAAAGCTTTCGGTATTACACCAGGTATGGTGGCAACTGTAGATATTCGTACGGGTGAGAAAACTGTAATGGATTACTTGCTGAAACCGTTTAATAAAGCGAAAGAAGCATTACGAGAAAGATAATAGTAAAAGCCCCGAAATTCGGGGCTTTTTTATGGGTTTGCTTCTATTAAATTCACGCTATAATTTGATTTTTATTATGCTTTATTTATTTTATGGCTTTTACGATTGCGTCACCTGTTACATTTGAAGAAGAAATTAAAAAAAGTAGATTTCAGGCAATTGCTGCGCCAGTAGAAAATGAGCAACAAGTAAAAGAATTTTTAGAACTCAATAAAGATATATCGACCACACATCAATGTTGGGCGTGGAAAATTGGACATAACGTCCGCTTTAATGATGATGGCGAGCCATCTGGTACGGCAGGGCGGCCAATCTTGGCGACTATTGAAGGTAACGACTTAACTAACATCATCGTCATGGTGAACCGCTGGTATGGTGGTATAAAACTGGGAACTGGTGGTTTAGTACGGGCTTATGGCGGTTGTGCAGGGCAATCCTTATTGTTAGCTGAACGGATTGAACTCATTGCAAAGAAAACCATTCACTTTTCTTGTCATTTTAATGAATGGGCTATTTTTCAATATGAACTTTCACAGCATCAAATAGAATACCAAGAAACTTATACCGCAACAGGTGTAGATATTGAAGCTAGACTACAAGTCCACCAAATTGAACCACTTGCTTTGAAACTTCGCGACGTGACGCGGGGCCGTGAAGAATTAAAAGTTGAGGAGGAATTAACTGATGACTGACTCCTTACTCAAGTACCGTGAGCAACATAAACACCGTTTAAATTATATGCCGTGGTTATATTGGACACTAAAACCTAAACACCGTGCATGGGCTGAAGAGTGGCAAAAAGAATATCAGGCTTATTTAATGGACATGGAAACAGTTGAGATTGGTGAGAACTGTTTTATTTCACCTTTAGCTCATATTTTTGCCGAGCCTGGTCGAAAAATTAAGATTGGTGATAATTGCTTTATTGCAGCCGACTGTAGTTTGCATGGACCGCTTGAGATTGGTAACGAAGTCGCAATTAACCATCATTGTATTTTAGATGGTGGGCGAGCTGGCATCAAACTACATGACCAAGTTCGTATAGCTGCTTATTGCCATCTCTATGCATTTGATCACGGTATGCAATTAGACCGTCCACTTTACCAACAGCCTGTTCGGTCTCAGGGAATTGAAATTGAGCAAGATGTTTGGTTAGGTGCACATGTAGGAATAAAAGACGGTATTAAAATTGGAAAACATGCTGTTATTGGTATGAATAGTATGGTGACTAAGGATGTCGAACCCTATCATATTGTGGGAGGAAACCCAGCGAAATTTATTCGCTTAAGAGAGTAATACAGTCTTAAGAGTGTAATAAAATGTTTGATCTTTAAACAAAAAAGTGGATTTTAATACATAAACCTTAACATACAGATTTTTATCTATGTTAAGTTAAAGCTAAGTTATAGAAAAATCTCCAAGGCAAATAGACCTGAAGAAGAGAGGCAAACAATGAACCGTGTTATTGCGTGTATTGACTCATCACCTTGTATTAATGCTATTGCAGATGCAGCAGCGTGGGTTGCAAAAGCAACTGGACGAGAGCTTGTATTATTACAAATTCTAGATTACTACCCAGCAAGTTATCACCTTGGTGAGATTAGTGGGGTAATCGGCTTTGAAAGCAATGCGATGTTGCTTAAAGAGTTAGCTGAATTAGAGCAAAAACAAAGTGAACTCGCTTTAGATTACAGCAATAATTTACTCAGACATATTTCTGACCTAATTAAAGAAAAACACGGAATTACATGCTCAAAAATTCAAGAAAAGGGTGATTTTTTAGAGCAAAGCTTTAATCTCCTCGATGAAAATGACATTGTTATTTTAGGTCGAGTTGGCGAAAGAGCAGCTGAAAAGCACAAACCTATTGGTAGTAATGTTGAAAATTTCATTCGCGGCGCGAATTGCACAGTGTTGACCATTGGTGAAAACTTTAAAGTGCCAACACGTTTTATTTTCGCCTATGAATATTCACCAACATGTCAAAAGATGATGCGCCGTATTGCCCAAAGTGACCTATTACGGACTTTACAATGCCATTTAGTGTATGTGGGTGATCATCCTGAAATATTAAATGAACCTGAGCATTATCTTAAACAAGCTGGTCTAGAGGTTGTTACTGTTTACCGCTATGGTGATGTAGCTCAGAATATTCTTGAATATCAACAAGAGCATGGTATTCAAATTATTGTGCTTGGTGCATTTAGTCATAGCAAGATTCATCAGTTCTTCTTGGGCAGTATCGCAACGACGATATTCCGAAATGCAACTGTGCCTTTACTTGTGGCTAAATGATGAGATTTGCATATAGTTATCCGCAAATGCTGTGGATAACTATATGGAAAAGCGAGGGCAATAAAAGTAATCTATTGATTATAAATAATAAAATAAAAAAGATGATTTTTTGATCATTATTTCACAATCGCTATAGCGAAACCATCATGACCTTTTGAGCCAACCGTTTGTAAAGCTGTGCAAGACAGAATTTGCGGATGATTTTCGAGGGCTTTAAAAGTTTCGCGAATACCTTCAATACTCGGTTTTTTGTTTTCAGGATTTAAAATATCGCCACCACGGATGACATTGTCTAGCACAATAATCGTGCCTGATTTTGAAAACTTTAGGCTGAGTTCCAAATATTCAGGATAACCCTGTTTATCGGCATCAATAAATATAAAATCGAAAGGTTGAATTGACTGTGGATCAATTGCTGAAAGAATATCGGCAGCACGGCCTGCTTTTAGCTCAACTTTTACAGGAAGATTCGCATGGTCGATATTTTTTTGAGCCATTTCTGCATGAGTATCACGGCCTTCAATAGTCAGTAAATAACCATCTTCAGGTAGGGCACGTCCTAGCCAAATGGTACTGTAGGCTGCAAAAGTTCCAATTTCTAAAACACGCTTGCAATTATTCATCTGAATAAGCATTTGCAAGAACATCCCTTGGTTTGGAGCAACTGCAAGATGATTTGAAAAGCCATGTTCGTCGGTATTTTTTAATGCAAAGTCGAGTCGAGGATCTTCGGGAATTAAATGTGAGTCGATATATTCGTCAATGTCTGTCCACAACTGCTGCATAGTCAAATTTACCTGTATGTTGATAGGCGTATTTTAAACGTTTATGACTAGAGTGCAAAAATCTTCGGATTAAGAAATTTTGGTTGATTATGGAATGTACAAATTCGTAATTAATTTCAGTGTTTTTCTTACTAGGGTATATAAGTGAGAACAACAAAAAAAACCCCTAATACAAAAGTATATTAGGGGATATTAATTTTAAAAATTACACATTGAAGTATTACGGGTTAAGTCAGGCCCCCAAGTACGATAGCCTTGAGTATCAATATGGATTTGTCCTGAACTATATAAACCAATACCTAGGTTTAAACTTTGGCCATGTTGAGCCCAGAACTGACACAATTTAAACTTTGTATTTTCAATAAATGCGTAGTCTTGTGGCTGTGGAATTTCTGGTCCAATACGAAAATCGATGGCTGAGTTAAACAAATGCTTAGACGAACTTGCACCACCAGCACACTGATTTAAAGGTAAATCACGATACACCGAGGTTACTTCAAAGTCAGTTAGAACTTTTGCCGCAATTAAATATTTAAAGACACGTAAGGTCGATAAAGAATTATTCCAAAGTTCGCGGTTTGGTACAGCATATTCCGAGCTGCCGCACTTTTGCCAATCACGCGCTGATCTTAATAATTCAAAGCTTGGTACGATGCCTGCAACATTATTACGCGCTAGAAATTTTTCATATTCTCGTACACGCTCATAATGATCGCCAGTATTTAACCAGGCACGATAAGAAGCAGGCTCAACTTTAGGTGGAATAGGACGTTCGATAATAACGCGCTCTTGAGGAATAAAAATGCGTTTACCGTTTGGAGAGGTTTTGCCTGTTGTTGTGTGTTGGGGAGAGCTGACGCAACCTACCATAATCGCTGGGATTATGCATAAGGGCAACATACTCTGCAAAAACTTCCGCATAAGAAAAATCAAAAGCTTAATAAATATTGCGCTTATTTTAATGCAAAACAGTGCACAAATTACGAGGAATTTGCAATGAAATGTTTGAATAGGGTATAAAAAAGATCAGCGCTTGCTGATCTTTTTTGAAATTATTTTTCTAGATACTGTAACTTATCTGGTTTGCCGTTCCATTCTTCACGGTCAGCAGGTTGGTCACCAATTTGAGTAATGTTAGGCCACTTTTGAGAAAGATCTGCATTTAATTCAATAAATACTTCCTGACCTTCTGGTAACTCATCTTCAGAGAAAATTGCATTTGCAGGGCATTCTGGTTCACATAATGCACAGTCAATACATTCATCCGGATTAATCACTAGGAAATTCGGACCTTCGTAAAAACAGTCTACAGGACAAACTTCTACGCAATCTTGGTATTTACATTTAATACAATTTTCAGTGACAACAAAGGTCATGGCGACAGCTACCTAAAAAATATGGTTTCATTTCGAATAGCTTATTTTAGGCAAAAAAGGGGTAAACAAACAATTGCTTTTATTGATATTGTTTATTTATACATATGAAGATAAGTTAATACATTGATATTTAAAACAATGTTGTGAGCTTGAGATTGGCCAAATTGTAAAATTAAGATAATAATATGTTTTAAAAAACAACATCTTGAATAAATTTTTGCATATAGTTGCAAATGTCATTTAGGTCAAGGTATCTATTTGATTAGATACCTTAAATACAACTTTCAGTTTTAAATTTTACTTTTATGCCGAACTGATACCCAAAAAAACTTTAAATATCGAGACTTAAAGTAGGCAAAGCAAATGAATATCTTCTGGTTCAAGCTCCCATAAGTGCTGATCTGGATGTCCTAATACTACTGCGCCATGCTTTATATAAAAGTCGACAGTACGTTTACTCGGTGTGGCTGAAATATAAAGTTGCAGTGCGCCCAGTTGCTTAGCTGACTCTTTGGCTGCCTGCATGAGCTTTGCACCAATACCTTGACCTTGTTGGTCTGCATCGACATAAAAGTATTGCAGTAATTTTGCATCTGGATAATCAGCAATGTGTTGATTCGATACGACACTAATGCCAACTAATTTTTCAGATGTATTAAAAGCACCTACAAATGAAGCACCTTGTTGATAGAGTTCTTTTAACTTCGGTGGGTCATTTTCTAAATGATAGGCATCCCAATTTTCAACATCGTAAAAACAATCTGTTAATTCGAGTTGTTCTTGTTTTTGTATATAGAGTTGGGTAATGAGTTCACGTCGACTAACGTGTTGCCAAATTAAATCGATCTCTGTGTATTGTAGTGGCCTTAAGAAAATAGAAATTTTATTCTCCTTAAAGTAAGAGCAAACATGCCCATAGACATGTTTGCTCAATCAATGATTATGATTTAAGCGCAGCTTTTAGTTCATAAAGTTGTTCAAGTGCTTGGCGAGGTGTCAAGTTATCGACTTCAATTTGCTTAAGCAAATCTAGGGCAGGTGAAGGCACTTCAATTTCAATCACTTTCTCTATGACTTGCGTACTTGATTTAGCATTTGAATCTAAAGTTGCAAACAAATCATCTTGAACACTAGTTTGTAAGTGTTGCTGTTGTTGCTTCTCTAAAATGCGTAAACGTTTTTGAGCTTCTTTAATGACATTGGCAGGAATACCAGCTAATTTCGCAACTTGTAAACCATGACTTTGACTTGCAGGACCTTGTTGAACTTTGTGCAATAAAATCAGGTTGCCGTTAAGCTCTTGCGCCGTCACATGATAGTTATCAATACCTGCTTCACTGCCTAACTCAGTCAATTCGAAATAGTGCGTGGCAAATAGACATAAGCATTTTACGCGCTTGGTTAAATCAACCACACAAGCCCATGCTAAAGAAAGTCCATCGTAGGTACTGGTACCACGGCCAACTTCATCCATTAACACCAACGACTGATTGGTTGCATGGTGCAAGATTTGTGAAGTTTCAGTCATCTCGACCATAAATGTTGATTTACCTGTCGACAAATCATCGGCTGAACCAATACGTGTGAAAATACGGTCAATCGGGCCAAGCTTGGCGGCTCGCGCAGGAACATAACTACCGCAGTAAGCCAGTAAACTAATTAATGCGGTTTGACGCATAAAGGTAGATTTACCACCCATGTTCGGGCCAGTAATAATTGCCATGCGGTGCTGAGCATCAAGGAAAGTATCATTTGGTGTAAATGGTGCTTTGTTTAATGCTTCAACAACAGGATGACGACCACCTTGAATCTTAATACCGGTTTCTGGGGTAAATTCAGGTCGCGCCCAATTGTTTAAACGTGCTTGATAAGCAAAGTTTGCAATTACATCAATGTGCGCAATTGCCGAACTCATCATTTGTAGGTGAGCAATATTTTCACGGAGGTTTTCAAGTAAAGCTTCAAATAACGCTTTTTCACGTGCTAATGCACGAGACTCACTTGATAAAACTTTATCTTCAAAGCTTTTTAGCTCAGGTGTGATGTAACGCTCGGCATTCTTTAAAGTCTGGCGGCGAATATAGTCGGCAGGGGCTTGTTCAGCTTGAGCACGCGTAAGCTCAATGTAGTAGCCACTCACACGGTTATAGCCGATTTTTAAGGTGTTAATGCCCGTGCGTTCACGCTCTTTTATTTCTAAATCAATCAGGAATTGACCTGCATGATCACGAATTTTACGCAGTTCATCAAGTTCTGCATCATATCCTTCTGCAATTACATTGCCATCACGAAGTAATACAGGTGGGTTTTCAACAATGGCTGCCATCAAGTGTTGATGAAGCGATTTAAAGTCACCAAGTTCTTGATCGAGTTGAATTAATAACTTGGATTTTTTTGATTGAATAACAGGCGCTAAAGCATTTCTTAAAAATGGGATTTGCGCGCAAGCATGACGAAGCTGAACTAAATCGCGTGGTCGAGCACTACCCAGCGCAACACGGCTAAGAACACGTTCGATATCGCCAATTTCTTTAAGCACTAAACGAACTGGAGTTTCTTGATAGCCTTGAATGAGTTGTTCAATTGCATCTAAGCGGGCATCGAGTAACGCCGTATCACGAACAGGTTGCATGAGTGTACGGCTGAGTAAACGGCCACCCATTGCAGTTTGGCAGTCATTTACCAGTTGGAATAATGACGTACCATGTTCAAATAAAGGTTCAATAATTTCTAAATTACGGCGCGTAATTGGGTCAAGCGCAATAAAGTCTGTGCTTTGTTCTAAAAGAATAGAACGAATATGCGGTAACGCCGTTTTCTGAGTTTCTTTCGCGTAGTGAATCAGAGCTGCCGCGGCAGCCTTAGCTAACGGTAATGTGTCGAGTCCAAAACCAGAAAGCGTTGATACTGAGAACTGGTCACATAAGGTTTTTTGTGCATTATTTAAATTGAAGTCTACATTTGGACGCTTGGTTACAGGGCAATCTAAATGTTTTTTAATTTGTTCAATAATATTCGGGTCAACCAGATCTTCATCAATCAAAATTTCACTTGGCATAAGGCGAGCAAGTTCAATTGGAAGTTGTTCAGGTTTGTAGTCTTGTTGCTGAACTTTAAAAATACCCGCGCTTAAGTCGAGCAAAGCAAAACCGATTTGATTTTGATGAATACATAACGCAACAAGGTTGGATGACTGATAGCTTGTGAGTAGTGCGTCGTCGGTTAACGTACCAGGTGTAAGAATACGAACAACTTTACGCTCAACAGGGCCTTTACCAGTAACTTCACCCACTTGTTCGCAAATGGCTACTGTGCGACCTGCTTTGACAAGGCGAGCAAGATAACCTTCGGCTGAATGGTAAGGAACACCAGCCATTGGAATCGGGTTACCATTTGCTTTACCGCGATGGGTTAGAGTAATTCCTAAAAGTTTGGCTGCTAAGTGTGCGTCTTCAAAGAAAAGTTCATAAAAGTCGCCCATACGATAAAACAGCAACGCATGTTGATAATCTTTTTTGACCTTGAGATATTGCTGCATCATTGGAGTGTGGTTAGAGAGATCGGCCATGATTTCAGCGCTATTCATGCGTAATAAACCCTTAAAAAAAGCAATAATATTTTACGGTTGGTCATCTAACCAATTCTAATAACTTCTGTGTGAATTGGACTTAATCTAAGAAAAAAGTATACCTTTTCATGTACCTTTTTTATGTCAAAATTGAGTCATCAGTGTGTAAGAGCTTAACTTAATTTCTCACGGTTGCCATCTTAACAAATTGAGACTGATTCGCAAAAAGGATTCCTAAAATGAGCGAGGAAATAAGCAACAAAAAGAAAGCGACCTGAGCAGTTTGAGTATAAGACAGACTGACGATTGGCAGTCCTGATAAAACTGACATAGTTAAATATGCCGATTTCAGAATGCGTATGAAATGATAGGTTTTATAAGGATACATGCCCCAATTTCTGCTGTATGAAATCGATAAGCGCTCTTGTTTTAGCGGGCAAATAACGGCGATCTGAATAAAGTGCAAACAATTGCAGTGGCGCTACTGCTTGTTCAAACTCAATCTCGATCAGGCGACCGTCACTAATATAAGGTTGGCAAGCTTGTTTTGATAAAATTGCAAACCCAATACCTGCTACAGCAGCTTGGCCCGCCATTTCTCCGCTGTTTACCCGATAGTGTCCTTTAACCTTGATGGTCTCGAACTCACCCTTTTTATTAACAAATTGCCAAGGAGCACCTTTGAGTGCACTGACTGTTGTAATACACGGTAATTCTTCAAATTGTTGAATATGAGTAGGAGTGCCATAACGCTGAATGAGAGAAGGGGCTGCCACAATGGTGCAAGGGATAGTCACCAGATGACGAGCGATGTAGTCACTATTATCCATTTGACCGCGGCTAATAATAATAGCTAAATCCAGATCATCTCGCAGAGACTCAAAACCCGACAAATTTGTGACACAGCTTATTTCTAAGTCTGGATACTGATAGGCAAATTCTGCAATAACAGAACCTAGCAATGCAGGGCCTATTTCAGTGGGAATACAGATTCGTAAAGGACCTTTGAGTTGCATTTGCCGCAATGTTAACTCTGTCTCCGTTTGCTCAAGCGCTTCGAGTAATGGCTTTGCTCTAGTATAGAGTAGCTGCCCCGCCTGAGTGACTTTCATATGTCGGGTACTGCGCTCAATGAGCTGAAGATCGAGTTTTTCTTCTAACTGAGAAATACAGCGACTTACGTTTGATGTCGGCATTTCAAGGAGTTTCGACGCACCGACAAAACTTTCTTTTTCGACCACAGCAACGAATACTTTCAGGGTATTAAAATCCAGAGCCGGACGCATCAATTATCCCATATTTGATAATAATAAATGCAATTTTTACCATATAATCAATACTATTGATAGCAGTTAAACTCGGACATCTTTTATCTATAGGTTACTGCGATGTCCCTAGCCACACAGACGTTTAATCATAAAGCCCTCATGTGGATAGCCACTGTGATTGCTTTCGTCCAGTTCACGAATGCACTGGAATATATGGTGTTTAATCCTATTTTTGTTTTTATGGCGACAGATTTCGCAGTGCCAGTATCATTCTCAGGTTATGTTTCAGGGATGTATACGCTTGGCGCCGTCCTTTCGGGAATTATTGCTTTTTACTGGATTGATCATTTCAATAAAAAGCGGTTTTTAATTATCAATATGGCGCTGTTGGGTCTACTAACACTATTAACAACTTTCACATCTAGTTTTAGTCTTTTACTTGCACTTCGATTTTGTGCAGGGTTGGTTGGTGGTACCACCATGGGAGTGGGTATCAGTATATTAATAAACAACGCACCGCCTAATTTACGGGGGAAAATGTTAGCGACGGTGATTGCATCATTTTCAATAGTAAGTATTGTCGGAATGCCCACCATATTATTTCTATGCACTCACTATGGTTGGCATGTGGCTTTGTGGCTCATAAGTGCATTGTGTGTGTTGGCATTGCCACTTATTGTATCGTTTATACCCAAAGACCAAGTCTCTTTAGATAGGTTTCGTGCGCCGCCTTTAGATGCGGATACTCTACTGTTCGCTTCTGCTAATGCGCTCGTACAGTTTAGTCCTATGCTGGTTATTCCTATTTTGGCACCCTTAATGATTCAACAGTTGGGCGCTTCGCAAGACCTACTGCCTTGGCTATTTTTTAGTGGCGGCGTGATGGGCTATGTATCTACAAAAATTACAGGGGCGTTAACCTCCCGTTTTTCTGCTTTACTACTGGCTACAGCTTCGACTCTAGTCTTTATCGTGAGTTTGCTTATACCAATGCTAGGCTATGAGCATGCAGCATTATTTATTAGTTTATTTCTCGGTGCATCTTATAGTCGTTTGGTGTCATCTTCAGTGGTTACGATGCAGTTTCCTAACGACCGACAACGAGCTGGATTTTCTTCATTACAGACATCTATTATGTATTTGCTGACAACAGTTGCATTTTTCTTATCTGCCTTTTTATTACCTGCTCATGGCATGACGCCACAAAGTGTAAATACGTTACTGACGGTATGTGCAATTTCCGCAGCAGGGTTCCCAATATTGGTTATTATTTTGCAAAAGAAGCTGGCTAAACGTGTGCCCATAAGCTAATTCTAAAGTCACTATTTTTCGTACATTAAAATAGTGACGACTAAATCTATAACGTGTAAATGGTATTGAAAACGTAGCATTTGGGGGAAAGAAAAACGTCTTTTTATAAACCCCACTTTAACAATAACTCAGGCATTATTTATCCTTACTTTTTAATGATCTATTTTAAAACAAATGTCATTTTGTATGCTTGACTGCAATAAACTTGGGCACTATCCTTTGCCTGCTGGCCTACATTGCCAGTCGGTTTTAGCAGACCGTTCCGAAAAAGCATTAAAGGTTTTATATCTTTAGTGTGTACACCCTCACGCCCCCTCTATGGTGGAACGGAGGGGGACACCTTCGGGTGTGCTGGGTTTTTTCGGCCAGTCTGCTAACCCCCTTCGTTCTGCCACCATAATTTTAATGTCGGCAGAACTCTCAATAAAAAGGAGTTGGCTTTGCACATCCATTATTTCTTGGCAGCCTTTGCCAAAAGCTATAACAACACAGCTTAAAAATTTACAGCAGCTTGAGCGCCGTAAGGTTTTCAGGCTTTAGTCATTTTTACTTAAAACTTAGCAACCAATAACTTGAGATGTGCCAAGCACCGTCTTACGGCTTTGCTGTGCCTTTTTTTTCTCCCAAAAGGGTACAGGCTTTTTATCTCATTTAGAAACAACAAGAATTTTATAACGGTAAAACTATGCGAAATTTAGAAAGCTCTTCCAAAAAACTACATGTCGTTCAAACTGCAATACAGCTCATTACGGCGCATGGGTTCCACAATACAGGCGTAGACCTGATTACTAAAGAAACCAAAATTGCCAAAGGTACGCTTTACAATTATTTCCATTCTAAAGAACACCTGATTGAAATGTGTATCGCCTTTCAAAAAAGTCTGCTCAGAGAAGAAGTGCTTTCTATCATTTACTCAAACCGTTACTACAGTTCAAAAGATAAACTTAAAGAAATTATTGTGTTACATACCAATTTAAACAGCCAGTACCATTTTTTAATCAAAGCTATTTTAGAAATAAAACTGCTTTATCCAAAGGCTTACCGCATGACAGTTGAATACCGAAAGTGGTTGCGCCATGAAATTTTTGACCTGATTTTTAGCGGGGAAATCCGCGAGCCAAAATTCGATGCTCACATGGTGGTAAACCTAATAGATGGTTTGCTGTTACAGGTTTTAAGCTTAAACAGTTTGAAAGAAAGGGATGAGGTGTTGGAGCAATTTTTTTAAGTTTAATCTGGGTTATCTGATTGGTTCAGATATAGATTTTTTGTGAAAAAATTGCAAGGAGTGTTGTAGTTGCTCTCACATGCAGCTCTATGAATGGATGTACTCAGCCATTCAGAGGGCCTCAATCTATAGTAGTTTTGAAATATAGTAGATCAATTTTAGGTCATGACTCAGTAAAGATTTCTCTAAAAGTTTTCTTGTTTTGGTCGTGATGTAACTTATTTTTCTTCAAAAAAATATATACTATGGGGGAGTATCAATAAAAGACCATAAATATGGAAATTAACAGCAATTTAGAACGTTACCATTCTCATCAGTTCGATGAAGGAAACCCGCTTGCTCAAAAGAAAATTTTGATCGCAACGATTTTAACTGCCGTGATGATGGTTTTTGAAATTGTGGGTGGATGGATCTTTAACTCCATGGCTCTTTTAGCTGATGGCTGGCACATGAGTTCACATATGGTTGCTCTAGGGTTGGCCTATGTCGCTTACAAAATGGCTCGCCGTTATGCCCATGACAAACGCTTTAGTTTCGGAACTTGGAAAATCGAAATTTTAGGTGGATATAGCAGTGCAATCATATTAATGGTCGTTGCACTGTTAATGGGATTTCAATCTATTGAGCGATTACTCCATCCTGTTGATATTCATTATAATGAGGCGATTTCTATTGCTGTTGTGGGGTTGGCAGTCAATTTAATTTGTGCGTGGTTATTACATGATAATCATGAACATCACCACCACCATCACGACCATGAGCATAGTCACCACCATCATCATGATCACCATCACGATTTAAACCATAAAGCTGCGTTTCTACATGTAGTTGCCGATGCCGTAACGTCTGTATTAGCCATAGCTGCACTTATAGCGGGTAAATTTTTTGGATGGAATTTTTTAGATGCTTTGCTGGGTATTGTAGGGGCGATACTTGTTGCACAGTGGTCATGGGGGCTTTTGCGTGACACAGGAAAAACGTTATTAGATGCTGAAATGTCACATCCAGTAGTCGCTGAAATCCAAGAAGTGATTGAGCAATTATCACAAGTGAAAATTACAGATTTACATGTATGGAAAGTCGGTAAAGGAAAATTTTCATGCATTTTGGCTTTAGAAACAGACCGAACAGATTTAACACCTGATTCAGTTAAAAGGGCTTTGTCTATTCATGAAGAAATTGTACATGCCAGTGTAGAAATACATTTTATTTAGTCAATAAAGAGAGTTTTAAAACCGACTGTGAATTTTTAAAGCTCTTGATCATTTTGTCAGACCATTTTTGTAGAGTTACTTTTCAATCACTGGTAAACTTCACCTATTGTCATTGGGGAGTAGCCATTCCTAGTACCCAACTAGGAAGACCACGTCAACAAACTTGAGATCAGTATCTCATGGCGTGTTCAGCCACTGTATACACAGTGTGAGCTAGGCGAGACCTTTGGCCGCAACGTACTTTGCTAGTCGGGCGAGGAGCGTTGTCGCGCCAATGGTTTCTTATTCGCCCGGCTGGACTATTCCTATGCTCCTCACGTTCATCTTATTCTTTGTGTCCGCCGCGGCAATTTACCTAGCCTGTGAATATTTCGTCAATGGAATTGAATGGTTTGGTAAGCGTCTTAATCTTGGTGCAACAGCAGTAGGCTCGGTACTCGCAGCTTTTGGTACAGCGCTACCTGAAAGTGCGGTGACCTTTATGGCCGTCGTATTTGGTGATACCCCAGAACAAAAAGACCTTGGTGTTGGTGCTGCAATGGGTGGCCCATTGGTTTTAGCGACCTTGGGTTACGCCGTAGTCGGTCTGGTATTGATGCTTCATCGCAAAAAATTAGCTCGAACTTCGCATAAAGTTCAAGTTGATTATGCCCGTTTAAGCCGAGATCAAGTCTCGTTCCTTGCTATCTTCGTTTTAAAAGTAGCGCTTGGTTTAGTCGCATTTGCCATCAAACCATGGTTAGGCATTCTATTTTTAGCGGCTTATGCAGCTTATGTTTGGCGTGAGATTAAGGAAGCTGATACATCTTCCGATGAAGAAGACCTTGAACCGCTCAAGTTTCGTCCTAATACAGCCGAACCATCACTAGGGTGGGCTGGTCTACAGGTATTGGTCGCTTTAGTTGTAATTAGTGTTGCGTCGCATACTTTTGTTGCTCAGCTTGAAGCGATTGGTACAGCGCTAAGTTGGCCGCCACATTTGGTTGCTTTATTACTGAGTCCAGTTGCTACCGAATTACCTGAGATTATGAATGCGCTGATTTGGGTACGCCAAGGTAAAGAGCGTTTGGCTTTAGCAAATATTTCTGGTGCGATGATGATTCAGGCCACCATACCAAGTGCATTAGGTATTTTCTTTACGCCGTGGCGCTTTGATACTTTGTTGTTAGCCTCTGGCATTATTACTGCATTAGCGATTGTGTTTCTGTGGAATTTATTCCGCCGTGGCACAGTCGATGACCGATCATTGGTTGCAGTAAGTGCGCTGTATGGTGTTTTCGCAATTTTAGTTGTGATTTATCTCTGATAAACATTAACGCGCTGGACATGTGCCAGCGCGTTTCAGTCGTCGTATTTGCTATTGATTAGATAATCTTAAAAAACGATGAGCTAATAACCTTGTAAAATCGGTAAATAATTAACCAATTGTCCTATTTTTCATAACTTATGCCCTGTACCTTAGTAGCAGAGGCTTGTACCCTGAGTGAATCATAATTTAAACTTATGGGGTCTTTGAAAAGTCCTCTTTTTTGACTAAATTTATTAAACAAATGAACTTTATTTTGTGTAATAAAATACTTTCTAAACGCATAAAAGATAAATAAAAACTTTATAGAAAATTAAGTTTGATTGTTAAATTCTGAAATAGAGCATGAAGGGCAATGTTACTGCTTTTGTTATATTTATGGTTGATTTACCTATGATAGCTTCGTCTTACTTAAAAAAATGTAAAAATAATTACCACAACATAAAAGACCAGCAGCTTACCATCGCAGCTAAAGCAAATATCTTTATTTGTATTATTTTTTGCCTGTTCTGGACCATATATTTCGCATTTTCAAAAATGTGGATCATTGTTTATATGGATATCGTTTTTACACTGCTTTCCATTTTTAGTTTTTTTCTCATTTATATAAATCGAATTTCAGCGGGTATTCTTTTATCTCAAGCTGTTCTACTTGTTTTTCCAGTCGTTTTTTGCGTATTTTTTGATATAGCGACTACTCATCATCCTCAAGTTGCTCATTTGTTTTTGCCTGCTGGGGCAATATTAGGATACTTAAACTACCGCAGAAATCCGAGTTTCTTACAACTCGTTTTAATTTTACTGTCAATCGCGTGCTTTATATTTTTTAGTGGCAGCTCTTTTACTTTAGAGCATGCTATACCGCTATCGGAAAATACTCGGAGTCATGGTCGATGGATTGCAATTTGCGTCGCCACGCTCATGATTTGTATATCCATCTATACCATGCAATTAGAAATACAAATAGAAGATTCCATGGCGAAAGACTTACGTCTAGCACTCGGAAAAGAGCAATTTGAATTGTTTTATCAACCTCAAGTCAATGCTTCTGAAAAGTTAATTGGTGCCGAGGCTTTACTCAGATGGCATCATCCTGTTTTGGGTTCTGTTCCCACACAAGATTTTATTCCTGCGGCACAAACTTTAGGACTAATGCCTGAAATAGGTACATGGGTTTTAGCTCAAGCCTGCAAAGTTTTACAAGATTGGAGTAAACAAGAACAGACTAAAGATTTGACACTTTCAATCAATATTAGTGCTGATCATTTCATGCAAGCTAACTTTGAGGAAACTGTAATTTGCATGATTCGTAGATATGACATAAATCCATCTCGGCTTATCTTGGAAATTACTGAAAATATTGCTTTGAACAATTGTGTGAGCATGATTGAAAAAATGAATTCCTTATCTGAAAGAGGAGTTCAGCTTTCTCTTGATGACTTCGGAACAGGTTATTCATCTTTAAGTTATTTGCAAAAAATGCAAATTAGACAAATCAAAATTGATCGTAGCTTTGTACAGGCAGCGTTGGATGATAAACGCAGTTATAAATTAGTCTCGGGTATTGTTAAAATTGGTCTAGATTTAAACCTTCGAGTGTTAGTAGAGGGAATAGAAACGGCCGAACAATTTTATGCTTTTAAAAATAATGGTTGTATCGAGTTTCAAGGTTATTTATGGGGCGTTCCAATGCCGTTAAATGACTTTATTAAACAGTTGCCAACTTTTAATAAATAAGTAAAACAGATCTAAATTTTGTTCTATAGTGGTGACATCTCATAAAATAATAGAACATTGTTATGCCAAGAGAATATAAATATTACCAAGTAGGTTCAACACATTATAATCTTGAACAAGTTGTTAAATTTACAACCAGTTCTGATTTAAGTTCTGTTCTTGTTCGATTCGCAGATGGCTCAGACGTAGAGTTTACTTTTGAAAATGAAGATGAATATTCAGAATTTCTGCAAGTCATACGAGGTGTGGATTTCTAATTTTTATCTATGATTTATAAACTAATTTATATAACTAAAACCATATAAGTAATTGTTAAATATTATATAATTTTTAAATAAAATATGGTGGGTCGTCATTACGCGATATAAACTTTTCTAATAAATTAATCTACATATTAAGACACACTTTGCAAACGGATGTAGATTCGGGCTGTGTTAGGATGAAGACCTATACCTCTAGATATTTACAGTATGACGAAATTTGAACCGCAGTATCAATCTGGGCAGTTTCAATTTTCCTTTCTATCATTAAAATATTGGGGTATCTGGTTCACAGCTTTTATTCTCATGTTTCTTGCCTACTTGCCTTGGGCAATCCAGTGGCGTTTAGCAAAGGTTTTCTCAAAAATTGCTTGGATACTATTAGCTTCGAGACGGAAAACAACATTAAGAAACTTACAAGCTTGTTTCCCTGAAAAAACACCTGAGCAAATTGAAGCCAAAGCAAAACTAGTCTTTAAAGACACCATGATAGGGATATTTGAAGCCTTAAACGCTTGGTATTGTCCTGAATGGTTTAAAAAAAGAGTTCGTATAGAAGGCTTGGAACATCTAGAACAGAATCGGGATAAGGGTATCTTGTTGTTAGGCACACATAGTACTTTACTAGATGCTGGTGGCGCTGCATGTACTTTATTTTTTGATATGGATGTGGTGTATAGACCGCAAAATAATCCTTTTATGGATTTTCTCATTCATCGTAGTCGCGCTCGGGTTTATAAAAACCAAATTGCGAAAGACAACATGCGTAGCTTAATTTCGAAACTGAAAAATGGTCATGCAATCTGGTATAGCCCTGATCAGGATTTTGGTTTGAAGCAGGGTGTGATGGCATCGTTTTTTGGAATACAGGCGGCAACAGTAACAGCCCACCGTAGACTTATGGATATTTCAAATGCTGTTGCAATACCTCTATATTTTTATAGAAGTGGGGATATTCGAAACCCTCAATACAATGTGCTCGTCGAACCTAAACTTGAAAACTTTCCAAGTGAATGCGAAGTAAATGATGCTGAACGCGTCAATAAAATTATTGAAAATCAAATTCGAATCGCCCCAACACAATACATGTGGTTTCATAGACGGTTTAAAACTCGTCCGATTGGTGAAGCAAAATTCTACTGATAGATTTTGCTTTCATTATTTAAGATTGAGTTGCTTCTTATCTTTGCTTAGTAGCTTACACTCTAGTACAGATCAGCACTTGTAACTAGCTACCGACTTATGTCTTACTTTAAATTCCAGTACTACAATAAAAAGGAATTTTGTATGAAGTACATTAAGTATATTTTCGCTGCATTGGTCATCGCGCTTTCAGCTCCGACCTTTGCACAAGACCATGGTTATCGCGAATCACATCATGGTTATGGTCATGCTTATCACGGTATGCATCATGGTAAAGCTTATGCTTATCATGGCAATCATCATGGTAAAGGGTACTATCATAATAAAGCACATCGTGAACGTGGTTTTGAACGACATCATGACAGACGCGGTCATTGGTAATTCAATGAACTACAAAAAAACCCGCAATATTTTGCGGGTTTTTTATGGTTCAATCTGAATAAGTTATAACATCTAATTTAATTATTTTTAAATTTTCACTTGAGTTATCTGTCTATGTCCAATGCTTTACCTCGACAACTTAAAAATAACTGATTTTGATGCCAAGCCAACTGTCCTGAAACAATAGTTGTATCAACTTCATAGCGAAAGCTTTTGTTTTGAAATGGAGTCCAGTTACATCGCATATAGTTTTTTTGATCTTTAACAGTAATAGCTTCTTTATTTTCTTTAAGCAGAACCAAATCTGCCCAGTAGCCTTCGCGTATATACCCTCGATCTTTGAGTTTAAATAAATCAGCGACTTGGTGTGATGTTTTCTTCACCATTGTTTCTATATTTATTTTTTTATCTGCGACAAGTTCCATGAGTGCAGGAATAGCATGTTGAACTAAAGGTAGGCCAGATGGTGCTTTTAAATAGGATTGTTGTTTTTCCTCCCAGGTATGCGGTGCGTGATCTGTACCAATAATATCTAAGCGATTAGTTTGAGCGATGGCAGTGATAAGTGCATCTTTGTCTTGTTGGGTTTTAATGGCTGGATTACATTTAATTAAATGGCTAAGCGCAGCATAGTCTGATTCATCAAAACTAAGGTGATGAATGCATACTTCCGCAGAAATATGCTTTAAATTTAAGGGCAAATCTTTAAACAAACATAATTCTTTGGCTGTACTAATATGTAAAACATGCAGTTGAGTTCCATATTTTTCTGCTAAAGAGACAGCTAAACGTGAACTCTCAAAACAGGCTTGTTTATCCCGAATTTTAGGGTGCATATGTGCTGGAATGTTTGCACCATATTTCTCAAAATATAATTTTTCTCTTTCTTTAATGCGCGGTGTATATTCGCAGTGCGTTAAAAGAATGGTTGGGACATTTGCAAATAAACGTTCAAGCACTTGTGGGTCATCTACCAACATATTGCCAGTAGAGGCGCCCATAAAAACTTTTACACCGCTGATGAGCTTGGGATTAAGCTGTTCAACAATATCTAAATTTGCAGAACTTACTCCAAAATGGAAGGCATAATTTGCCATGCTATATTGCGCAGCAATTTGCTTTTTTTGTATTAAGGCATCTAAAGATAGGGTTGGTGGATTTGTGTTGGGCATATCCATATAACTGGTAATTCCACCAATGACTGCTGCCATAGATTCCGAAGCAATACTGCCTTTATGGGTTGAGCCTGGATCTCTAAAATGGACTTGATCATCGATCATTCCGGGAATTAGCCAGTTTCCGTTAGCGTGAATTGTTTTAGCGTTAACAACATGAGGAATGCTTGGTGCAATTTTTTTGATTCGTCCATCTTGAATAAGTACATCTACAAATTGCTGTTTTCCCTCATTTACTACATTGGCATCTCGAATAATAATTTTAGAATAGGGTTTAAAACTCATTGTGTAATGCCTTATAGCCTTTAACCAACTCAATGTTTGTTGAGACAACACTCTCTGAAAATTCACTGATAGAGATATCAACCGGAGGGTATTGCGCTAAGTCAGTTTTAGGGTTGATGTAGCTCATTGCGGGAACATAAAAATGGTTCGGTAAATCACGTCCGTCGACGACTGCGTTATGGCGAATAGCGCTGTAATTACCGACCTTGCAGTTAAATATGACGCTGTTGAAACCCACGAAAACATGGTGACCAATTTCACAAGGCCCATGAATAATTGAACGATGAGCAATTGATCTACTTTCACCAATCACAACTGATGCACCAGCTTTGGAGTGAATCACAACACCATCTTGTATATTGGAATTTGCGCCAATAATAATAGGTTGCATTTCTCCATTTTCGTCGGTTTCATCTGCACGAATTACGGCATAAGGGCCAATAAATACATTGGCATGAACAATGACCTTGCCACAAATAATAGCGGTTTGATCGACATAGGCTGATTGATCAATAACAGGGAGATGGCCAGATGGATTTTTACGTAGCATGGAATTACCGTTTAGATCAGTTTATTTAAGTTGAGATGGTGAGAGGGATAAGCTGAAACTATTTAACTCATGGGAAAAACAGGTTTTTTGAACCCAATAACGCATAGTTTCAGTTGTTTATAGAAAGTCCTACCACTGCCAAGACCCTTGAGCCACAGCATCATGTGCATGCAGGCTTTCTGCATGAGTCACTTTAAATTTGAAACCATGAATATATTTGTGATGTATAAATGAGCCATAAAGTCGTCTTAATGCATCTTCGCAAAACATTAAATTTTGACCGTTGGCAACCGCAAATGCCTGTTCATCAACCCGTTTTACAGCAGTTTGTACGGGTGTCATTAAGGCTAGTTCAGCTTGGTTTATAAACGCGATGAGTGGAATTTCGTGAAAGTCTTGGTTTAATTTAAATTGAAGGAGGGCAAAGCTTCTTTGGCTATGTGGCGTTGCTGCAATTGCATCTGTGGTATTTAACCAGCTCATAATGTCTTGGGGGTTAAGTCGAATTTCTTGGTTCTGTAATGCAGACTCAAACCGTTGTTGAATAATATTTCTTGAAAGTGCAGCAGAGCATGGACAGGTTGAAGAATAGGGAATCTCGACTCTTAATTCTGCCTCGAATTGATCATCAAAGAGTTGGCATGACAAAACAAAAGGATAACTTTTCCACCCTGAAAGCTTGCTGACTAATGCTGGTCGTTCGATATAAAGGCTACTGTGAATTTCAATTTTTGCATGCTGCGATAAATCTTGATGGCTTTCTAAAAAATCTTCTAAGACTAATTTTAGATCGAGCATATTAATATTTTCGAGGGATGTTAACTCTAAAAGACGTGTATACAGACGTGACATATGGATGCCCTTTGCTAAGGGATCATCTAAACTGACATAAGCATTGACGTGACTTGAGCATAAAGTATTTTCAATTCGGACTGGTAAGGCGATGTTTTCCATACCCACCCAATCAAGGCGGTGGCTATAGGCATTTGGTAAAGTTGGCTCGGCAGAGATATCTGGGAGAACAAGATTCATTTATTAGAGGCTTATACTGTGATATTAATGTTATGTTATAATATAACATTAATGGCTGGCAAGTTTGCTAGATGGCTTAAGTACCTTGATAAATTTTAATTAAGTAAAAAATAAAGAAGAAAAGACCATGCTTGTGCATGGTCTTTTCTTGTTAGGTCAGATTTTTCAAAACAAATTCGGGTGATTTAATAAATAGCCGAATAAGTGCTTGAGACGGTTTAGAAGGGTGCCTAATTCCTCTTTCCCAACTTTCTAAAGTGCGTATTGATATTCCTAGCTTACTTGCAAGTTGAGCTTGTGAAATTTTCATTTGGCGCCGTGCTCTGATAATTTCATAGCCAAACTCTTGCTCGTGCATTTGTATGATGGAGGGCATATCCACTGTGTGATCCTCCTTTAATAAGCAAGCTGCAAAAGTAATCTAAAGAACATTGCAATAGTGAGTAGACTTAAGAAACCAGCAACCCAGAGTAAAATAAACCATTGGAATTTAGATAATTTCATATCATTTACTCTTAGTGGTAACCTTTATCACCTACACGTACTTTGTCCCTAAACACCCAATAAGCCATAATGGTATAGATGATGATAATAGGGATAAGTATGAGCGCGCCTATAAGTGCAAACAATTGACTATTGGCAGGCGCTGCGGCTTCCCAAATCGTAATTGATGGCGGAATAACGTATGGAAAAATGCTAATCAGAAAACCTGTATAGGCCAAAAATACTAAAGCCAAGGTATATAAGAAGGGCATTGATTCTTGCTGTTTTTGACAAGCTTTAATGGTGAGATAAGTAAAAACTACAACCAAAATAGGTACCGGACTAAAGTAAAGAAGCTGATGCGCATTGAACCAACGTGCTGCAATAACCGGATGAGCTAATGGGGTATAAACACTCACAGCAATAAAAACTAACAATAGCGTCATAATTAGTTTTGGCATTAAGCGATACATACTCGTTTGTAATTGCATTTCAGTTTTCATGATCAGCCAACCGCAACCGAGTGCTGCATATACAATGATTACGCCGAACCCTGTAAAAACTGAAAAAGGCGTTAACCAATCTAATCCGCCGCCTGCATAGCGACCATCAATAATATGGATACCTTGAATATACGCACCAAGAATGACGCCTTGTAAGAAACTTGATAAAACAGAACCTCCAATAAAAGCAGCATCCCATAAGTATTTGGTTCGATTCGCCTTAAATCTGAACTCAAAAGCGACACCCCGAAAAATTAGAGCGATTACCATGAGAATAATAGGTAAATATAAAGCAGATAAAACTGCTGAATAAACCATCGGGAATGCCGCAAACAAACCAGCACCGCCAAGTACCATCCATGTTTCATTACCGTCCCAGACAGGTGCAACGGTATTCATCATTACATCGCGTTCCTGCTGGTCTTTGATAAAAGGAAACAAGATTCCAATACCTAGATCAAAACCATCAAGTACAACGTATATAAATACGCCAATTGCAATAATGACAATCCAGATCAAAGATAAATCAATCATGAAGATGCTCCTTGACCTTGATCGTCAATATGTTCATCAGTTGCACTTAGCGGGCGCATTGGTGTTTTAAAGTGTCCAACACCGCCAACCTCATTAACTTGGCTATAAATGAACTCAGGCCCTTTATTGATCAATTTCAGCATGTAATAAATGCCGATTCCAAATACGATGCAATAAACCAAAACAAAAATAATGAGCGTGAGTCCGACTTGTTCGGCAGATACGGGAGATAATGCATCTTTAGTTCGCATGACCCCATAAACAACCCAAGGTTGACGTCCAACTTCTGTAGTAAACCAACCTGCAAGTAAAGCAATAAAACCTGACGGGCCCATAACTAAAGCGAAGCGATGAAACCATTTACTCTCATAAAGCTTGCCAGTTTTTCTTAGCCATAATCCTGTAAGTGCCAAAAGCAGCATAAGCATGCCAAGCCCGACCATAATTCGGAAACTCCAAAATACTACAGTCGAATTCGGACGATCTTCTGGTGCAAAATCTTTCAAACCTTTTACGCTTCCGTCTTTGGAGTGAGTAAGAATTAAGCTTCCAAGATTTGGAATTGAAACCGCATACTTAGTGCGTTCTTCTTGCATATCTGGAATACCAAATAAGTACAGTGGCATTCCCTCGTTATGATTGGTTTCCCAATGACCTTCCATTGCTGCAAGTTTTGCTGGTTGATGTTCTAAGGTATTTAAACCGTGTGCATCACCGACAAAGATTTGTACTGGCGCTAAAATTAAAATCAGCCAAAGAGCCATAGAAAACGACTTTTTTATTAACTCGTCACGGCGACCTTTAATTAAATGCCAAGCTGCGGTACCTGCTACAAGTAAAGCTGCAACCATAAAAGCTGCGATTGCCATATGCGCAAGTCGATAAGGGAAGGAAGGGTTAAATACAATTGCAAACCAGTCTTGAGGAACAATTATGCCATTCTCAATTGAGAACCCTTGAGGGGTTTGCATCCAGCTATTTGAAGATAAAATCCAGAACATTGAAATACAGGTACCTATCGCAACCATAAGCGTTGCGAAGAAGTGAGCTTTTTTACCCACACGGCCCCAGCCAAACAGCATAATTCCTAAAAAACCGGCTTCCAAGAAAAAAGCACTAAGAACTTCATAGGTGAGTAAAGGGCCTGTAACTCCACCTGCAAATCTTGAAAATTCGCTCCAGTTGGTTCCAAATTGATAGCTCATGACCACACCCGAGACAACGCCCATCCCAAATGC
The DNA here is from genome assembly GCF_046557555.1 of Acinetobacter sp. H1(2024). NCBI lineage: Bacteria > Pseudomonadati > Pseudomonadota > Gammaproteobacteria > Moraxellales > Moraxellaceae > Acinetobacter > Acinetobacter sp. H1(2024). The sequence goes on along the minus strand of NZ_JBKGFO010000001.1, from coordinate 927,355 downwards.
AACCGCGAAGATTTTGACCCAATACTTAAAAAGATCTTTATAGATAGCATCATTAGTACGCAGCCACCGCCATTCTAAAACAGCAAGGAAGCTTGCAAGACCAATCGAGATTGCAGGGAAAATAATATGAAATGAAACGGTAAATGCGAATTGGATTCGAGCCAATTCAAGTGCTGTTAAACCTAGAGTCATAGGAGCACCTCAAATTTTATTTGATTTGCTAAAACGACAGTTGTAGTTATCTCTACCCGTTTAAGAGCATGATTTTGAAAAGAAAGCATTACTATAATCTCTTGAAAAATATATTTTTTTCAAAACATAAAGTTTTGAGTATCAAGTTAGACTGATAGTAATAAAGGTGGGGCGCGGCCTTGGGGAATAAGAAAGAGCTGTTGAAGCTTAAAGAAAACATGAAAAAAGTTTTCTAGAAAAGCAAGAAACCGAACCTGAATTCTGACTAGAATTTGTTTTAAATCCAGATCTGGCAAAGGCAACACGTGACTGTAAACAACACAGTACTGACATTGATGACCCGCATCATGATGATGTGTCGTATTTTGCTTCGCTTCAGCTTTGGTGACGGAAGAAGAGGTCATATCATGCATTTGATGATGAGATAAATCATCATGATGCATTGAATGGTGAGAATGCTGCTCTGGAGAGTGATTGAGTTGAAGTGCTTGGGCAATAGTCTCACATACTGGAGAAACTTGATATTTCTCTGGTAGTAATGGCTGTAAGAAAACAGCGATTTGTAACAAGATTGCTGCTAAAGCAAGCAATCTGCCTAAAACCATTGACACCCAAATAATCACTTTATGGAAATCAGTTGCGCAACACTATAACAAAAAATCTGACTTCTTAAAGGCATAAATAGATTTTTTTATAAAACTTTGATTTTTGCTATTTTATAAGTTTAATTAGCCACAATTAGTAATCGAGAGAATAGAGATAAATATATCTAACAATAATTAAAAAAATCTTTATAATCTGCCTGTTTCATTTTTTGTACATTGCGTATGTTGAATCATCGGACTGCTTGTATTTTTTTAGCCATCTTTGCATGGCTAATGCAGCTTTCTGTTTTTATTACGCCTATTCTTGTAAAACATCCTGAGCTAAATTTCGGTATTTGTGAACAGTTGGCCAGTGTAAGTGTAATGCCATCAATTTCTAGTCATCAAGCACATGAAATGCATCATACACAGGCTTCAGTGAAGCATACAGTACATGTACAAAGTGAAGAGCATTCAAAGCTTATCAAGCATATAAAAGCCTCTGATATTTCTGCTAATGATCAGCATGCTAATAGCTTATCGTGTAAATTCTGTTTACTTCTTGGACATCAATTTAATCCAGTATTACTGAGTTGTTTACTCATTTTACTGAGTATTTTGCTTTGTGAACCCGTTCGAGTTGCTCTAACAGCATATTTCTTTAAGTTACATCAAAAACTCTATTTCTATTTGTTCCAGAATAGAGCTCCCCCAAAAATTCAGTTCGCGATTTAATTTTATACAACTTGTATGAAATTGATCTAATTCATTATTTTTCCTTATTTGAGTCTGTTGAGTCGTATAACGACATTCAATAAGGCTTGGTATGGAGTCATCGTATTGAAAAATTCTGATCCGAATTGGGTTATTTTATGAATATTGCTGAACAACATTATTTGCCTAAAGCTTTAACTATTGCGATGAGCTTGATCACGCTAGGTATACAACAAGCTCATGCTGAAGCGACCACTCCATCAATCACAAATGAAACAGCAAAGTCTGTTGATCAATTACCAACAATTTCCGTTATGGCGAGTCGTGGTACTGCGCTAAAAGATATGGACATCAGTACAACTGTATTGACGCGCACACAAATTTCAAATGCGCCAGAAACAAGCATTGATCAAATTATTAATAAAATTCCAGGAATTGTTGTGCCTGCACGGCCATCAACACAAATTCATCCTACAGGGCAAATGCTAAACATTCGTGGTTTTGGCACTTCAACGAATGGCTTAACGCTTGTGTTACTCGATGGCATTCCAGTCAATGATCCATACTTTCGTACAATCAATTGGGCGCAAATTCCAAAGGATCAAGTTGAAAGAATTGAAGTCATTCGAGGGGGCGGTGCAACGAGCTTGTGGGGAAATATGGCGATGGGTGGGGTAATTAATATTATTACTCGCCATCCTGAAAATAAAACAGAGTTAAGTGTGAGTGCCGGTAGTTTTGATAGTCAAAGTTATGGCATAAGCACAGGCTATAAAATTGATGATCATTGGGAAGTCGGGCTAAGTTACGACGGAAGTCGATCGGATGGCTATCAACAAATACCAGAGCAATATAGACATCCTGCAATGACAACAACCCAGTCGCAGACAGATAATGTTTATTTTAAGACAACTTATACGCCTACAGACTTCTCACAATATTTTTTGACTTTACAAGCTAGCCAAACCAGTGAAGATCATTCGACATATGCTTTAGCAAATAACCAGTGGAATACCTATCGAGCCTCTTTAGGTGGTAAGACTGATATTACCAAAGACACTTCCTTGAATCTGCTGGGTTGGTATCAATATACCGAAATGGAGACTCAGAACGCTTCAAACAATGGTTACACCTTAGCAACACCAAATAATGGCACGCCGTTCGTGAGTCAAAAAGAAAAAGCTGAATACGATAGCTTTGGAACATCAATGTATTTACAAACTGCTTGGAGAAACTTAACAGACTTAAAAGTTGGTGTGGACTACCGCCAAATTGGAGTTAAAGATCCGTTAAATATTTATAATGCTTCAGGATATCAGGGGAATATTACTGCGGAAGCAAATCACCAATTTGCAGGAATATTTGCTCAGGGAGTGTATAGACCATTTGTTATTCCTTTAGATATTACCTTAGGTTTACGTCAAGACTATTGGAAAGCAAGTGATGCAAAAACCTATGGAAATTATCGCGGCAGTGATATTAATAATGCATTGCCAGATCAGTCATCAAATCATTTTAATCCACGTATAGGCTTAAAATATCAAGTGAATGATATGTTAGATTTACGTGCTGCTGCGTACAAAAACTTTTCTGCGCCTGGACTAAATCAAATGTATCGTAGTTTTGTGGGTGGGACGGGCTACACCATTCCAAATACAGATTTAATGGCGCAAACCAACAAGGGTGTTGAAGCTGGTTTCGATTTCAAATACCAAGACTTTAGTTTGTCAGGCACTTATTTTAACAACAAAGTAAATAACTATATTGACTATGCGACTGTAAAAACAGGATGTTCAGTGGCCAATAACTACTGTGGTACGGGTGTTACTTCTGCTCAAACCTTGAAACAGTACATTAATGCTGGTGATGCAAAAATGCAGGGCTTTGAGCTTATTGCAAACTGGCAGATATTTGACAGGCTTAGTTTAAACGCTGGTTATACAAGAACTAAAGCAGAACTAGTATCGACCACTAATCCGGCTTCTGTGACACCGACTGGACAACAACTTGGTCAAATTCCTTTGTGGAATGTGAGTGCTGGAGCTGCATGGCAAGCAACAGACAAACTCAATATCGCTTTACAACTCAGAGATTTCCCTGACTACTGGAACAATACAGCACATACCCAGAAAAATGATGGCGCACTGACAGCAGATGTTAGTGTCAATTATCAAGCCAATGACAAGTTAAAGTTGTACCTGATTGCTCAAAATATTGGTGACACGTCTTACTATGATCAAGGGTTAAGTTATCTGGCCGATGGCAGTGTAAATACCTCAGGTTCAGGTACTGTTCCAAGTTATGCATTGCCGTTAGCAGTCACCGTTGGCGCTAAATACACCTTTTAATCTTGCATTTTGTTGAATGAGTAAAAAATACAGAGATTTAGCTTTTAGTCTTAATCGCTGTATTTTTCTATGGAGGTCGCACTATGCAGATGATACAGCGTAGTACAGAGCAGAAAATACATACACAGAAAAACCCAAAACAAGGGTTAAGTTACACAACAGTATGGCGATGGCATTTTTATGCCGGCTTATTTTGTATACCTTTTATTTTATGGCTTTCACTTACAGGTTTAATTTATCTTTTTAAACCACAAATTGATGAGTGGATTGATCGACCATATAACAATTTGGTTATTCACCAAGCGAAGTCGCCATCAGTTCAGGTGAATGCGGCTTTAAAAGCAGTACCAAACTCTATTTTTTCTGCGGTAGAACTTGGGCCAAATGAGCATTCTGCAACTCGTGTTTTAGTCGCGAAAAATGCAGAAGTTTATAAAGTTTATATTCATCCTGAATCTTTAGAAATTTTGAAAATCATTAATCAAGATGATCAATTTACCAGACAGGTTTTTCATTTACATGGAGAGCTAATGCTGGGTGATAATGGTTCTAGAGTTGTAGAAATTGCTGCCTCTTGGACCATTATCATGATTGTGACAGGTATTTATTTATGGTTGGGCAAAGGTGGCAAGCTTTCATTTGGAGGTATGGTCTATCCGCGATTAAACCGTAAAGGCCGTGCCTTTTGGAAAGATATCCATGCGGTGACAGGTTTTTGGGTAGCATTTTTTACGATATTTCTACTCATTTCAGGATTACCGTGGACAGCTTCATGGGGCGGGATGCTAAAGAATATTCGTCAATGGTCTGCTCCAACTTTAGTTCAGCAAGATTGGACGACCAGTAGCAAAGAAGAATCACATCATCAAAAACAAATGTTCGACCAAGCTGTTAAACATATGCAATCTGAGCATCATCATATGATGGTATCCCAAACCACTCGATTGAATGTTGAACAGGCACATATACTGGATGACTTAATTTCAAAAGTTGATACTTTCAAACTACAGCCACCTATACAAATTCAACCTTCAGGTGCAATGGCAGGGACTTGGAGCATTTCATCACAAACTCAAAATAGGCCTTTAAGAGAAACGTTTATTTTTGATGAACATGGAAACGTGATTAAACATGAGACATTTGCAAATAAACTGCTGCTTGATCGTTTGATTGGATATGGCGTTGCGATTCATGAAGGTCAAATGTTTGGTTTACTAAATCTTATGATTGGTGTGTTTACTATCATTGCTCTAATTCTAGTGAGTATCAGTGGACTAATCATGTGGATAAAGCGGAAACCACAACATGAGCTAGGTGCTCCACCTATAAGTTTACCTTACCGCCTAAGCCTATCATTGAAAGTATTGATTATGATAATAGGCATAATACTGCCGTTACTGGGTTTAACCTTAATTGTTGTTTTATTACTCGAAAAGTTTTGCTTGAGTAAAATTTCAAGAGTCGCACAATATTTGGGTCTAACTAGAGTTTCTACAGGTTAAATCTTTCTATCTTTTATTTTTGATGGTTTTCACCAGCCTACTGAAACATAAGATCCATTCAGTAGGCTGATTATATGATTAAATTCAATTTGTATATATTATAAAATTTTATTTAACAATAATTTACTCATTATTTATCCTTGCTTTTTTAATGATCTAACTTAAAAACAAATATCATTTTGTGTGCTTGCCTCCAATAAACTTGAGCACTATTCCTTGCCTACTGCCCACATTACCAGTCGGTTCTAGCAGACCGTGATGAAAGTTCGCATCAGACTTATTCTGTTTGAGGAATACTCTTATATGTAAATTCCTAGTCTCTTCACGTGAATTTGTCGAGTATGAGCAATACACAAGCGGGATAGATAAGCTCAAAAAGCTTTATTATTTACATACTGATGTAGAAGAGTCATATTATTTAATATTTAAAGCCATTTTTGAAACTAAAAATAACTGTCCAAATGCTTTTCAGACCGCGATAAGGTATAGAACATGGCTGACTAATGAAATCTATAGCTTACTTTGAATGTTACAAGGCAATATATTATTTAATGATGCCAAATTATTTTCATAGATGACTAAAGGTACAATTATTCGGCTTTTAATCTTAGAGAAAAGAGATGCTATATTAGCTTGCTTTTCTGAAGCATTCATTAAAAAGAGTGAAAAATAAATTAATTTAGAGTTAAAAAAATTAAAACAAATAAGTGGTGGTATTTAATAATACTGCCAATTTACTAGAATTTTTTAAATAAATATATATGTGATTAAAATCAATTTTTTTGGAAAAAAAGTGATATTTTTTTAATTTAAGTTGCAAATATTTCTTGATTTTTTTAAATTTATTTTTTTGTAATTTATATGTTTTAAGAAAATATTCATATGTAATGATAGAAAATTAATTCTGTTTTTTTATTCGAAATAATTATTAGAAATACATTTATAATTTTAAGTCATAAATATATTAAAAAATACTTATTGTTTAGTTTAATTTAATATATTTATACATTTTTCTTGATTTTATTTCATTTTTATAAAGATTAATTAAATTTATATTTCTGACTTAAAGTTAATTAGGTATTTTATTTTGTTTAAGGAACTGATTTTATTAACTTAAATAATTAAAAATAAATTGATCCTTATTAAAACAATCTTTACAATTCATATATAAACTTGTTTTAACAAAAATTCACAAATTAGTAACAATTGGGGTGAGGCATGAGCCAACAAGAAACGAATACAAATGCACAAGAGCAAATGTGGACAGTTGAACAACTTGAACCAAAACTTTTGCTTTCTGCAGATTTAATGCCAGGAATACAAGAAATTACTGGAGCTATTGATCAACCAGGTCAACAAAAACAATATGAGTTTGTTATTAAAGAGAAAACAAAATTCTTTTTTGATGGCGTAGATAACAATAAAATGCAGTGGAGTTTAAAAGGAGCTCAAACAGAAAATCAATTTAGTACTACGAATTTTACTGATCAAAGTCATTTATTTTTGGATTTAAAACCAGATACATATACATTAACTGTTGATGCTTTAGATGATACAAAAACTAGTTTTAAATTTCATCTTATTGGTGAAAGTGGTGCAAACTCATTAAGCTTAAATCAAGACACCCAGCTTGAGTTATCTCCAGCTTCAAGTGCAGTATTATATCGTTTTGATGCACAAGCAGGTGATCGTTTTTTTTATGATTCATTATCCGTACAACAATCTTATGGATCATGGAGTGTTTTCGATCCTGATGCTAAAGTGCTTATTAATAAGAATAATTTGAATTCTGACAAAGGTTTTACAGTAGATAAAACTGGAACATATTGGTTAAGTATAGAAGGGACGGAGTTAAAAGACACATTAAAAACTACTTTTAAATTATATCATTCCCAACCTACAGTTCAGACTATTCAAGTAAATCAAAAAATCGATGCAGATTTTAAAACACCATCACAGCTTAATGTATATGAATTAAATTTAGAACAAGATCAATGGATTATATTTGATAAGCTATCAGCTGGAATCAATAATTATACTTTTACTGTGAAAGATGAATGGGGTAAAGAGTTACGTTCATCCAACACACTAGATAACGATATTACCTATACTCCAATATTTTTAAAGACAGGCCTATACAGAATAGAAGTAGGTAGTTTTTCAAATACTATAGGTAATTCACACTTTAAAGTAAAATCTAGTCTAAATCCTGATGCAAATTTGCAGCAAAGTGAAGCATTAACTTTAGAATCATTATCTAACGCAACACAAGTGATTAAGCTTGACGAAGGTGTTGATCAAATATTTTTTGATAACAACAATCATATTTATGATACAGAAATTGGATTGCAGAAAGCATCAATTTATTCATATACATTATTAATAAATGAAACATTAAATTTTAAAACCGAAGAAGTATTAAATTTCAAGGTATATGATAAAAATGGTAATTTAATTAAGAACGAAAATACAAAAGATTTTAATTATACTTCTAAAAAAGATCAAGAATATTTTATTTCTGTTACTGAAGTTGAAAATCAGGAATTTGATATTTTTAAAAATGTAGCAGTTAATAATGGAAATGATAGAATTATAAAGTTAAAAATTTATAATACTTATCAAGCAAATCAAATCAATAATTTAACAGGAGATATTGGTGGTAGTTTAAATACTGCTCAATTTTTACGATTGGGAAATAATAAAAATGAAAATCTTAAAGTTAATTTAGGTGATAATGGTACAGGAAAGTCTGATGTTGATGTTTATAAAATAAATGTAAAAAAAGGCGATAGGCTATATGTGTCAACACCAAATGGACAAAATTTGATAGGTGGATCTTTTGATGGTTATTTAAGTATCTTTGATACTCAAGGAAATAGAGTTGCCGCGGCAGATGATAGTTACCTAGATTATACTTTTAATCAAAATGGTGATTTTTATTTAGCATTCCATCGTTTTGGTGCTAGTTTTAATATTGTTGATGGGACAAGTACGGGTGGATCTGAATCTGCAGTTCTTAATTTAACATTAAAATTAACTACATCAGAACAATATAATGAAAGTACCATAACTAACTTTAGTTATACATTATTAAGTTTTTTAAATTATGAAAAAAAATGGTATTTGACAGATGATTATGGACTACAGATCCAACAAGGAGATGGTAATTTAATTGATGTAAATAATAAAGCTAAGTATTTGTGGTTAGTTTATAGTGGAGTTTTGGAGAATAAGGTTGAAACTAATTTAGTTGAGATTAATAAAAATAATTTAGTTAAAAGTAATAATGTAAGTTTAAATGCCGTTACATCTGTAGAGTTAAATCTTAATAATAGTATAAATTATAAAAAAATAATTAATAATATTAATGTTGAAGAAGAGGGGGTTTACTTTATTGATGTAGATAGTTCTAGATATGCAACTGATATAAAATTAGTTGGAAACAATATAAGTTTAGATATCTCAAGAAATCAGCTAGGAAAAGTTCAGTCATTTTATTTAGAGAAAGGTCATTATCAGCTTGTCATTAACAAAAATATTTCTGAGGAAATTAATCAAAAAATAACTATTCATTCGGAAAAAATAATTGATGAGTTACAACTAAGTAAAAGTATTTCTGTCGAATTGCCCGAAGTAAAGAGCAATAAATACTTTTTAAATGTTGAAAAAAATAAAAAATATACGATTTCTTTTGATCAAGCCTTATCTACTGATTTGGATATTACCGTATGGGATGGTATGGGTAATGTACTTGCATATGGTAGTAAAAATACAATTAAATTAGACTTTTATACATCTTATCAGAAAAAGATTTATATTGGATTTGCAAATCATGGAATAGGCATTCATGACTTATCTGTCAATATCATAGATAGTGTATCTCCAGTGGCCGATCCTGGAGTAGCTCAACCTATTCAATTGAATACGGCAAATAATATTTCTGCTCAGCAGGTCGTAGAAAATTTAGCTTTTGAATTTCAAGTAGATCAATCAGATACCTATGCACTTACTTTCACTAAACTACCATTTAATTATGGAAGAATTGTTGATCTTGATAAAGGCAGTGTTTTTGAAGGTAGTATAAATACTACTGGATTTATGCAATGGTTAATCAAAGGAAATTATCGTATTGAATTTTATGGTATTAAACAACCAGAAAACTTTACTTTTAGTGTTATAAATCAAAGTTCAAATTTAGTTGAGAACACTGTAAATACAGTTGATTTCTCTAATCAATCTACATTTATATATAATTTTAGAACTCAACAAGAAAGAAATTATTATATTAAAGCTCAGAACGCTACAAGTTGGGATGGTTTAAATTATCGACTTTATAATCTAAAAGGTCAACTAATAAAAAATGGTATTTTAAATGGAAATATTGTTGATCTTGCGCTAAATGAATATTTTTCTGAGTATAAATTGGTTGTTTATTCTGTTAATAGCAGCACTATCATTAATAATTTCCAGTTCTCTCTAGTGGGACAAGCTACTTCAGCGATACCAGTTATTTTAGAGTTGGATTCAGTAGTTGAATTTTATAAGCAAAATCAAACTAGAAGTGTACAGCTTAATGTTGAGTCAATTGGTTTGGTTGAGTTTTTACCAAATGAAACTGAATATACGCATCAACTACTTGATGAAAATGGGAAAGATATTGCCCAACAACTTTATTGGTATGGAAATAAAAAAGCATATTTTTTAAATTCTGGTCAATATACGTTAAAAATAACAAATACACAGCTTATTACTGATCAGCTTCGGAAGCTTAATTTTAAAATATCTAAAGTTAAACCTGTACAAGATATTAGCGAAAGTATAGATGCTACCGTAAACTATACCAATAGTATCCCAGATAAAATTTTAAAATTAAATTTAGTGAAAGGCCAAGAATATGATTTAAATACAAATTTTGGTTATTCGTATTCTAGTAGTAGTGAAAGCTATTTTTATAGCTCAAGACTAAAATACTATTTATTTAATAAAGATGGGAATTTAGTTTATACATTGGAAGGAAATAAGGGGGCGAATTTAAAAGTTGATATGAGTGGAGATTACTATTTAGTAACTTCAGGCCAAGAATATTCATATGCTAATAATTGGCAGTTAAGAGGTTACAATAATAAAGTTCAATTCTCATTGAAAAATAAACAAGCAATAAATAATTATAGTGTTGGTGATTTTGTTAGTGATTCAGTTAATTATGTAGATAATAACCAAAAAATATACAGATTTACTGTTACAGAGAAAACTCAAATAAATTTGGCGACCTTGGGTAATGGTGTAGATTTTATTTTTAAACCAACTTACTCAACTAATATATTGTGGAGTTTAAGTGCAGGTAATACTTATGGAAATAAAATACTTACTTTGGATGCAGGTAGCTATGATTTAGTTGTTCTTAATAGTTTTAACTATTCAAATACAGCACGCCAATTTAACTTCACTATTACTGATTTAAAACAGGCAATTGAACTACCTTTAGATCAACTTGTGACTAAAACTGTAAATCAAAGTGCTGAAACAACGGTTTGGAAAATTACTGGTCAAGCTGGTCAAAATTGGGTTATCGATCCACGTAATAGTAATAATCTAGCTCAATATGCAGCTTGGTATTTATATGATGATTTAGGTAATAATATTACTTTCAGTAACCAGTATTATAACTATGATTATGCTGTGAAAGTTAACCTAAAAAAAGATGGTATTTATTATTTATCACTTCATGGATCTAATGAGTCACAGCGTCAACAAGCCAGATCTACAACAATTCGAATTAGTACACCACAAACAATTACTCAAGAGATCCAGCTTAACCAGTCTATAGCAGGTACTTTATCTGAAGCAGGTGAAGTACATCGTTATAAATTACATTTGGAACAAACTCAAACAATAATTTTAGACTCTATTTCGGGTAACGTCGGTTATGCATATCTAAAAGATGTAACTGGTCAACAAAGAGGAATTAGCTTAACTTCAAATCAATATCAGGTAATTTCTTTACCGGCTGGGGATCATGTATTTGAGTTTTATTCAGATCGAACAGCATTAGGTAGTTATCAACTTAAGTTATTGTCATTGCAAGATAATTCACAAATTTTAAATAGTAGTGAAGCCGTATCTGCAAAGTTGGCAGTAAATCAAAAATTAGCAATTTATGTATTAGATTTTGAAGTTGGTAAAAAATATAATATTGATTTTTATAATTCAAGTAATTTGTATTATTCTATTTTTGATGGGTCGGGAAGTATTTTAGTTAATAATAATTATTCTGATAATACTGCGCCTTCATTTATTGCTAATGCTGAAAAGTTATATTTATTAGTAAAAAGAACAGATAATTCCGTAGTAGAAAAAAATATTACTGCTCAGATTTATCCTGTAGAGAATACAACTACTTCTATAGTTTTTGATCAACTTACGTTAGGTACATTGTATACATCAGATAGCACTCATTCTTATCAGTTTGATTTAGAAAAAGATGGTTGGTTTAGCTTAAAAGATTTAAGACTTGGTCAGTCTTCAATGTATCTAAAGTTATTTGGACCAAATAATAATCTACTTTCACAGTACAATAATTTAACGACAAGCCAAGTCGCAAAGATTTATTTGAAAGCTGGGCAGTACCGTTTAGAAATTAGCTCAAATAACGATAATGATAGCGCTTATCAATTTTATGCCAATTATATTTTTGATGATAATTCTGGAAGCTTAAGTTCTAATATTTCTGAAGCAAGAGAGTTATTTATTGATGGTAAAAAGACACTTCTTGTTGATCAACCCGTTTCAACGGAGCGTTATTATCGTGTTATGCTTAATCAGGATGATCAATTCTTTGTAAGACTTGAAAATAGTGAAATAGCACTTTTAGGAAAAAATGGTGAACAATTAAATGCAGTAAATCAGGAAGGTAGTTTTTCTATAACCTCTACTGATATTTATTATGTAAAAATTACCAGCCAACAAGAATTAGTTCAAAGAGAGCTATATTTTGAACGCAAAAATAGTAAACTAACTATGGTTTCAGATGCAGGTGAAACTCTAAGAACAGCTCAAGAAATATTTGTACCTCAAGGTGCGTTGTATACAATAGAAACATATATAGGTGATGGTGCCAATACAAATAAAGATGTGGATATGTATCAAGTCATGCTTATAGCTGGCGATACTTTGGCAATTAACGCTTATACTAACTATAGTTTTCTTACGCGTATTTTTAATGCAAATGGTCAACAAGTATATAGTACCCAATATGGAGATGCGTATAATAATTATCGTTATATTGTTCCAACTACGGGTGTTTACTATATTGGTCTAAGTGCATCTTCAAATAATAATTATAACGCAAAGGATAATTCTAATCTTATTGCAGGTACAGTTGGGAAAAACTCTATCCAGATTGCACGTCGTTTGGGAGCTTTAAATCCTATTGTAAACTTTGTATTACCTCAGGTTTTTACTAAAGATATAGTTTATGAAAATACATGGAATGGCACAGTTTTAAATGGTATTAATGATCAGGACCTATTTTATTTTGAAGTTAAAGAAGATGGTTTGTATTACTTGGATCGAATTAACTCATCTTATCAAAATTTCTATAATGGTACATTTAAAACTATTAGCTTAAAAGATGGTAGTCAGGTTTTATCTGGTTCTAATGGTTTAGTATTTTTAAAAGCAGGTGGTTATGTTGTAAGAGGTAATTTAACTAGTTATTCATCAAGTACAGTGAGTCTAAAATGGATTAATATTTCAGAAAATAAGACTCTCATTGATATTGGACAGTCGGTTACAACTTCTAATAGTTTAACGCGTCAGGCTAATAATATTTATGAATTTAATGTAGAGAAATCAGGTTATATTCAGTTTAATAGTCTTTTGTATTCTGGAAATGTCCTAAATTATAAAATATATAATCATTTTGGACAATTAGTTACATCTATTAATAATTCGGCTAATGTTGATTCTAATGCTATTTATCTAAGTGGTGCTGGTTATTATTATATAGTTTTTGATTCTAATGGAAGTTATTATGATGAAGTTGATGGATTTAACTATGCGGGGCAGGTAACTTTTCAAATAGATTGGTTAGGCGACAAGAATTCTACTAATATTCATACTTTTAATATAAATGAAGTAACAAGTGGAATTTTAACTGCTAGTAATCAAAGCCATTTATATAGTTTGAAACTTGATAAAAGTACTACACTTTATTTTGATCAGTTAAATTATATTAATAATAGTGGTGTTACTCTACAAATTATTAATCAAGCTGGTACTACAATTGGAAACTATAGTTTAAATTCTTATTATAATCCAATTATATTGGGTGCTGGTAATTATCAACTTAGAATTTTTACACAAGAATTTAGCACTAAAAATTACGGATTTAAATTACTTGATCTTACTCAAGCACAAAAAATTGAGAGCGGGAAAGTCATTGAAAATCGTTTAACCCCTCTAGGTGAGAAACAGGTATATCAAATAGAGGCAAATACTGGTGATCGAATTTTCATTGATTTTGAAGATGTAACTGCACCATCTTATGGATACTACAATGGGCAATGGAGATATAATTACTCTACTAATTTAATAGTGATTGATCCTTATGGGCGGTCTCAGGTAATTTCTCGATCAGATTTGAATAATTTAGGATCAGAATTTGTTGCTACTGTTTCTGGAAAATATACTATTTTATTAGATGAATCGGATGCTCGTGATATTGAATTACCTTACCGTATGACAGTTTATGTTCATGCGCCATCTCAACCGCTTATTATTGACCTTAACAACACTGAAAGAAAAGCGGATTTAAATGTAACCAATATCGTAATAGAACCTTATCAAGAACAAAATATTCAATCTGGTAGTTTATTAGAAATACAGTGGACGCTCAGCAATTTAGGTCAGCAAGCGTCTTTCGGAGATTTTACTGATCGAGTTCTGATTAAGCGTAAATCAACAGGTGAAATTTTAGCACAGAGCCTTATACCTTATATAGAGCAAGAATCAGGGGCTTTATTACCTCAGCAAAGTGTATTAAGAAAATCTTATATTCGTATGCCTGAAGGTAAATTAGGTGCTGGGGAATTTGAAGTAATTATTGACAGTGATTATTTTAATTCGCAAAAAGAGACTGTTCAGACAAAACAAAATAATCATCTTAGTGCTATTTTTAATAGTGCGTTACGTGATTATCCGAACCTCGTTGTTGACCAGCTTGCATTAACTCCAAATGCAAATTGGCAAGCAGGAGATTTAGTAACCTTAAACTGGATAACCAAAAATATAGGACGAAGTACTGCCAAGGGTTCTTGGGTTGAGCGTGTAGAAGTTACTAATTTAACTACTGGTGCAGTTATTACCCGTCAAGATATTATTCAAAATTCTCAGAATCTTGAAAATGAGGAATTTGCTTCTCGACAAATAGCATTTAATTGGCCATCAGAAAATAATTCAATTGGAAGATTTGTCGTTACTGTTAAAGTTGATGCGCTGAATACGATTGCTGAATACGATGAAAGTGGTTCTTTAGAGTTTGATAATCAAGCTCAAGTAGAGGTAGTTGCTGGTCCTGATTTGATTGTTAGAAATTTAAAAATTGAACAGCAACAATTGCAAGCAGGTGACCAAGTTACATTAAGTTGGCAGGATGTTAACCAAGGTAGTGTTGCAACACCTAAAAACTACCAAGATCGTATCATTGTTAGAGAAAAGAATACGGATGGTTCAGTTGGAAAAATTGTCCTTAATTTTGCAGTTGCCTTTACTGGAAAAGATGCAGAAGCATTGTTAGCAGGTGAAACAAGAAATCGCCATTTCAGTTTTAATTTACCAGAAGGAATTGCTGGGGTTGGTCAATTTATTTTAGAGGTTATTGCTGATAATAATATTGTAGGACAAGGTGCTATTTATGAAGTCAATAATCAAGGTGATGCAGAAGCCAATAATAGTCTAAGTACACAATTTTCTTCTACAGCACAAACTTATGCAGATTTGAAAATCTCAAATATTGTGATACCCACAGAAGTTGCTTCTGGTGCATTTACACAAATTCAATGGAGTATTACGAATCAGGGGAATAGAGCTGCATCAGGTCAATGGGTTGACCGAGTAATTTTGAGCCGTGATGCAATAATAGGTAATGCAGATGATATTGTACTTGCTAACTTTAATAGAGTTAAGGAATTAGCTATAGGTGAAACTTATCAGCAGAATATATCTGTAAAAATTCCTCCTCGCTTAGAAGGTCAATATTCTATTGCTATCATTAGTGATATTAATCAAAGTATTAAAGAGCCTGATACGAGAGTTAATAATCAGTTAATTTCAAATACGATAAATATTATTAAGACATTTACTGATCTTATTCCTGAAATTTTAATATCTCCTAATAATTTAAGTATCAATGAGTCTGGAAGGGTAACTTGGAAGGTAACCAATAAAGGAAACTTGCCTACTGATATTAATCGTTGGGTAGATACAATTTATATTTCGTCTAATGCGATATTAGATTCTACGGCTGTCGCTTTAGGGTCAGTCACTCACTTAGGATATTTGGGATTAAATGAGTCATATGAAGCATATTTAGATATTCAGTCTTCATTAGCAGCTGGAAATTACTATCTATTTGTGAAAACAGATAGTTTTGGTTCAACTTATGAACCTGAGCATACAGAAAATAATATTGCGAAAACTGCAATTACTCTAGAAGCGGAAAAACTTCCAGATATTCAAGTATCTGATATTTCAGTCGAGACACAATGGCAGTCTGGAAATCAGGTTCAATTGACCTATACCTTAATTAATATGGGTACAGCTGACTTTACAGGTTTTGTATATGATCATCTCCGTTTAGTAAATATCACAAACCCTACCCAAACTTATGTATTAGCAACACCTTCTTTTAACCGCAGCATTCAAAAAGGAGGAAGTATTAAACAGCAAATAATGATAAATGTACCTGCGCTTAGTTTAGGAGCTTGGCGTTTAGAAGTTATTTCTGATGTTAATAATTATGTTCGTGAGCTAGATTTAGTAAGCCATCAAGGTACACAGAACATTGAAATTGTGAGTCCTGATCTTGTTGTTGATAATTTAAAAACAACAGGAGTTTTACAAGGTGGACAAAATATTGATATTTCATGGACAACTTATAATCAGGGAACTACAAAAGCGGCTCAGGTTAAAGATATCGTTTATTTATCACTTGATGATGTCATTGATTATAAAGATATTAAAATTGGCGAAGTAGTTCACTCAGCAATAGAGGGTCAACACTCTATTTCATCTATTTTAAATTATAAAATTCCTGAAAGTTTATCTGGACGTTGGCGTTTACTTATTGTTACTGATGCTGACAATAAAAACTTTGAATACAATGCTGA
Organism: Acinetobacter sp. H1(2024); assembly: GCF_046557555.1. Classification (NCBI taxonomy): domain Bacteria; kingdom Pseudomonadati; phylum Pseudomonadota; class Gammaproteobacteria; order Moraxellales; family Moraxellaceae; genus Acinetobacter; species Acinetobacter sp. H1(2024). The sequence continues at coordinate 910,628 of NZ_JBKGFO010000001.1, read as the reverse complement.
ACAAAATAATCAGTATCAGCAAAGTCTAGAGATTGCTAAAGCAGAATATGCAGACTTGATCGTAAGCAATATTAAGGCTCCAACCCAAGTTATTGGTGATCCTGCTTCTTTAAGTGTTGAGTGGACCGTGTCTAACATTGGAACAGGCACTGGATTAAACACGATATGGACAGATACCGTTATTTATTCTACTGACGATATTATCGGTAACTCAGATGATATTGTTTTAGGCAAAGTTGTACATGATGGAGCTTTGGGAAAAAACAATAGTTATACCTCGTCTATTCAGTATCGTTTTGGTCCTAATTTTACTAGACATGGTCACGTTTTTGTTCAAACAGATAGCTTAAAGCAAGTTTGGGAAAATGATCTCGAAGCGAATAATACAGTGGAATTCGATCATCTGGTTGATGTAATGCCAAGAGCTTATGCTGATTTACAATTAACTTCACTATCAATTGATAATACAGAAAAGTTGATCAGTGGTTCATCTACAACTGTTCGATGGTCAGTAAGTAATAACGGCATTGGTATTACAGATAAAGATGTATGGTTTGACCATGTATGGTTAAGCAGTCAGGCAGATGGAAAAGGGCAATTATGGGATCTTGGTTCAGTTCAACATCTAGGTTATTTGGCAGCGAGTGATAGTTATGAACACTCGCTTACTATTACTCTCCCTGATGGTCTGTCTGGAAATTATTACTTAAATGTCGGTACGAATGTTGATCATAGTGTATTTGAGTTTATTTATAATGATAATAACCAAAAAACCGGTTTAGCTGTTCCTATACAACTTGCTGAATATCCTGACCTTGTTGTAACAAATATTACTTTACCAGATACAGCAACTGAAAGTTCAGAAGTTGAGTTTACATGGACTATTACTAACCAAGGTCCAAAGAATGCAAATGGTAGTTGGACGGATAGTCTTCGCCTGATTTCTCTCGATGGTAGTAAATCAGCAATTTCTTTAGGTAATTATACTTATACTCAAGGTTTAGAGTCAGGTAAGACTTATAGCCGTACTGAAAAGGTTCGCCTGCCTTCTCGTATGGAGGGAGCATGGCGTTTAGAAGTTATCACTAATGCTGAGCTAGGTAAAAATTCAGCTAGTCAAATTTATGAGTATGCTACCGCCCGTCAAAATAATAGCTTAATTTCAGATGATATTTTACAAATAAACCTAAATCCAAAACCAGATTTACGAGTTACATCGATTGAAGCACCAGATAAAGTGATTGCTGGTGGTAAAGCAAGTGTAAAATTTACAGTAAGTAATATGGGTCCTTTAGTGACGAATACTCAATGGAGTGACTCAGTATACTTATCGCTTGATGGAAATCTCAGTTCAGATGATATTTTAGTAGGTCGTTATAGCAGTGGAGCAGCTTTAGCACCTACACAGAGTTATACAACTACCACTGATGAGTTTACTGTACCTTTACGTTATAGAGGTGATGTTTACATTATTGTGGTCGCCGACTCTGGTAATGTTTTAGATGAATATCCAAATGAAAACAATAATATTCGAGTAGAAAAACTTTATATTGAACCTATACCTTTTGCTGATTTGGTGACAAGTGATGTAGTTGCACCAGATCAAGCAAGTCATGGTAGTAAAATTACAGTTGACTACAAGGTAACAAATAAGGGATCGGCAAAAACTCAAGGCGATCAAAGTAATATTAATAGTTGGGTAGATAGTGTTTGGTTAACTGTAGATAAACGTCAACCGAATCCATCAAAAGGTGACATTAAGTTAGGTGATATTCGCCATACTGGTCATCTTGAGGTCGGTGAAGATTATCTAGGGCAAATCACTGTAACCATACCTGAGGGAACATATTCAGGTAAGTACTACATTACTGTGTGGAGCGATACTTATGATGCAATTTTAGAAGATACGCTTGCGACAAATATAAATCTGGATGATCCAACTCAGGTAGATAATAATAATTTTAAAGCCAGAGCTATTGATATTTTAGGTTTTGCACCTCCAGATCTCTCTGTAATTGATATTCAGGCACCTCGAGAGGCAGTTGCTGGAGGAAGCTATCAATTTAGTTATACGGTTAAGAATCTTGGAGATGAGTTTGATGGCTCGTGGACGGATGAAGTTTGGTTAGCAGACCAAGCTGATTTATCTAAAGCTACAATAAAATGGAAGTTAGGTGAGTTTTCTCAAAAGAGAAAATTAGGTTATAACGAAACTTACACTGTTGAGCAGACGATTCCATTATTAGCGCCATCGGTGACAGGTCTTCACTTGGTTGTAAAAACTAATGTAACTGATTTAAAAGACTCTAATGGCAAATCAAAAATAGAAAAAAACAAACAGAATAATACATTTGCTGTTGCTTCACAGGTGACGGCATCTGCTTCAGATTTGGCTGTTACTCAGATTGTAGTCGATCAACAAGTATTTTCAGGTGAAGCTGTTAATGTTACTTGGACTGTAGAAAATAAGGGTGCAGATGTTTGGGCTGGTACAAGATCATGGAATGATTATATTGTTATCAGTGCATATCCGGAATATACGAGGGAGTATTCAAAGTTAATAGGTACTGTGCAGCATTCTAATGCACAAGGTTTGAAGACTGGAGAGCGTTATACCGCAACTGGCCAATTTAAGGTACCGGTCGGCTACGATGGGCAATATTATATTTTTGTATTAAGTGATGCTAAATTAGATTTAGATCAACCTTATTTTAACAGGGATGTTTTAGAAGGTACTTATAACGAAATTGCTTCAGGGCTTTATCAAGAAACCGTGTTTGAGAAGAATATTACACAGAACAATGTGTCTGGAGCTTCATTAAATATTGTTTATCGTGAGCCCGATCTGGTTATTAAAGATATTCAGATTTCTAATCCGAACCCAAATGCTGGTGATATTGTTACGGTTAGCTGGACAGTTAAAAATGAAGGCAGTCGTGATACACGTGTATCCTCTTGGTTGGATGGTATCTATCTATCAAATGATAAAACTATTGATAAGTCAGATTATCCAGTAGTTGATCGTGGTAATGAATTTGAAGTTGGCCTGAAAGTTAAGCAAACACTTATTCGAAATGCAGAAGGCAAAGTAGATGTTCTAAAAATTGGTGAGAGTTATACTCAAACGGCTACTTTTACCATACCATCGGCAATCGGTGGGGATTTTAATATTATTGTTAAAGCAGATACTAACTATGTTTTTGGATATTCTGCATCTTCAAGTATTCGAAAATCACTACATACACTTGAGAAGTTATCTAATTATGATCAAGGTGCTGTTTTAGAGTTTAAAGACGAAGCGAATAATGAAAAATCAATTGCTTTAACAATTAATTATGTTAGTCCACCTGATTTACAAGTTGTAGACGTTACTAGCCCAGCCAGTGTCATTTCGGGGCAAAAGGTTAATATTACTTATAAAGTCAAAAATTTTGGAGGACGAACACCTTCAGATCAAGGTACTTGGACTGATCTCATTTATTTATCTACCGACCGAGTGCTAGATTTAAGTAAAGATAAACTTTTAGGTTTCGTTGATCATAGTGGTGGATTAGCTGCAAATGCTGAATATTCAGCCTCTATTCAAGCAAAAATTCCTACAGAATTAAAAGGAACATACTATGTATTTGTGGTAACAGACCCCGCTTATTATCGAGGTGGAGCAACAGGTAAAGTTTTAGAGTTTGAAAATGATTTAAATAATACGCTTACGTCTGAACAACCATTATTAATCATTCAACCTGATCCAGTCGATTTACAGGTCACTGATGTTTTATTGCCTAAGCAAGTAAAAACAGGTGAAAAAGTTCGTATTGAATACACTGTAAAAAATGTAGCTGATTACCAAGCACATGGTCAGTGGTCAGATGCGGTATATCTGTCTAGAAATAATAGCTGGGATAACCAGGATGTTTTGTTGGGACGATTTACGCGTCAAGGTGGTTTAGATGCTCATCAACAATATACCGGATTTGTTGATGCACTTTTACCAATGATTCAGGATGGGCAATGGTATATTGTTGTTCGCCCAGATATTTATAACGAAGTATATGAAGGCGATATTGTTTATAGCGAAACGGGTTTAAATATTGCTCCTGCTGAAGCGAATAATGAAACCGCTTCAGCCACTACTTTTAACGTAACAGTTCCTAACTTACTGTTGAATACTAGCACTGACTTGGAATTAAGTAGTGGTGATCAGTATCTTTACAAACTTCAGGTTGGACAAGGAGAAACACTTCGTGTTCGTCTAGACTCTAGTGCTTTGAAAGGTTCTACGGAGTTGTATATCCGTTACGAAGCCGTACCTAGTGCAGGGCAATATGATTACGCTTATACCGTACCTAACTCTCCTGATCAGGAGTTGATGGTTCCAACCACACAGGCGGGTATTTATTATATTCTTGTAAAAGCGAGCAACTCTCCTAAAGGCACTGCGGCAACAATCCTTGCGGAAACTTTGCCACTCTCTATTACTAAAGTGACGCCAGATCAGGGTGGTACAGGTACAGATGACTATCGTTGGGTAACCATGGATATTTATGGTGCTCGATTTGCTGCTGGCGCCTTAGTCAAGCTCAGCCGTCCTGGTGTTTATGAAGTCGAACCAGAGCGTTGGCAAGTTTTAGATGCTACACATATCCGTGCAATATTTGATTTACGCCAAGTACCACATGGCTTATATGACATTATAGTTACTAATCCAAATGGTGACCGAGTTGTTGAGCCATATCACTACTTAGTTGAACGTGCGATTGAACCAGATGTCACTATTGGTTTAGGTGGGTTAAGCCAAATCGCCCCAGGTGAAACAGGTATTTACAGTGTTTCTCTTCAAAGTTTAACCAATGTTGATACACCCTATGTCCGTCTGGATATTGGTGCTGTGGAGATGGGTTATAACGAATCACTGATTGAAGGGCTAAATTTACCTTTCTTAATTTTTGGTTCAAATGTAGGGGGGCAGCCGTCAGGTATAGTCGTTGGTGATCAGGCAAATACCCAGCAATACGGTGTTACTCCAACAGATAAGAGTAAAATTAATCAAATTCCTTGGGCAAGCCTAGATGGAACATTAAATACTGCTGGAATTAACTTAGCACCTGGCTATGCTTTTGATATTAATGCTGCTGGCTATACTGGATTTACCTTTAATATTAAAACTTATCCAGGTTTGGCAGAATGGCTAAAAATGGATTTTGAAGGGTTACGTGAGCAGCTCTATATCATACATCCAGAGTGGAGATCACAAGGTCTATTAGATGGAGGAGTTTTAGATCTAAATAAAATTCGACGCGGGCTTGCAGAACGATTCTTAGATACAGAAAACCGTCTGACTGAGACAGAAATGCTCGCATTAGACTTTCGTTTTAATATTGCTGCAGCGGCAACACCGATTACCCGTAATGAATTTATTCAAGATCAAATCAAACATGCATTAAAAATGCGTGATGCGATTTTACAAGATAAGTCTGCTAGTACAAATTTGAAAGCATTAGCAGCGGATGAAACTCAATGGACACAGGGTTGGTTAGCTGCTTTAGAAGATGCAGGATTATTACGACCTGAAAATCAGGCGCCTGCTATTAAAGAAAGTATTCAAGTCCTTAGTCTTACTGCAAATTTAGCAACTGGCATTTTACTATCGAAAGCTGGTGAAAGTTACCAAACGAAAGCAAGCGTATTATCTTTCTTTGAGCAAATGCAAAAATGGTATGGTGATACTTCTAAATGGGCTGGTGATCCAAATGCGTTAAAGGCTCAGATTGATTATTATGAACTGCGCCAAGATGATTTAGGTAATTCAGCCACGAGTCCTGTACCAAAAAATATTACTGAAGAAGATCTTATTTTAAATAATGTGAGCAATACGCATTTTATCAACTTTAATGTTTTCGCTGGAGACAAGGCTCAATTAGAGTACTTACGTCATTTAGGCTTATTGGATGGCGAGTTTCGCCCAATAGGTGCACAGGCGCTTGCTTTGAGTCAATATCTTCAGCAAATGGCTGCTGTAAATACCGATGTGGTACATGTACAAGGCCCATCAGTAATGCCACATACTGATGGTAAGAGCTATGTTCCAGGCGAGACGGCGTTACCATTTAAACTGAATTTCCAAAATACAACCGAGCAGTCACTTCATGAAATCCGTTTAGTTACAGCAATTGATGAGCAGCTAGATCCATCTAGCCTACATTTAACGGATATGAAAATTGGTGACATTAATATTCATGTGCCAGAAAATCGTAGTAGTTTTAGCAGCGACTTTGATTTTACAGGTAGCTTGGGCTTTATTTTGCGAGTCAGTGCAGGTGTTGATACTGAAAGCCATATCGTGACATGGTTGATTCAAGCGATTGATCCAACTACAGGTGAAGTCTCAACGCAAAATTTACATCGTTTATTAAAATTGAGTGAAAATAACAAAGGTTTTGTTGGTTATACCATTCAAGCAGCAGGGACAGCAAAATCTAGTGAAGAAATTATCACGCAAGCTCGTATATATCTAAATAATACACCACCTGTTGATAGCCAAAGTTCAACGTATATTCTGGATAATCAACGTCCTGTTACTACAGTGCAGGTTGTATCTGAGCAAAGTGCTGTTGAAAATCAAGTACATTACAAAGTCAAATGGTCTGCACAAGATGATGTAAGCGGCATTAAACATGTGACATTGTATGTTGCAGAAAATGGCAAAGACTTTAAGATTTGGCAGAAGCAACTGACACAAGCCAATGGTGAGCTACTATTTGTAGGACAAACAGGTACCCAATACGAATTTTTAGCAGTTGCTACAGATGTGGCGGGTAATCAAGAAATTGCTAAAGTATCTAATGCAGTAATTCCAGATGATGGTTCACGTCAACAACTACTAACTCAAATTGGTAGTAATGAGGCATTGCAACAAACTGCTCAAATCCCGCAAGCAACACAAGATCGTAGTTATTTTAATAACACTATTTTTGCAGAAGCTCAAAAGGGTCTAGTGGGTCAAACGGATAAAAATCAAAACACCGATTTAAATACAGTTTTATCTCCATTTACTTTAAATGCGTTTGCTAGCGGTTTTAATGCTAGCCAAGGTGAAGTAGGCGCACTAGCAATGGTTGAGTTGCCTGACCATCGTATTTTAGTCAGTTCTGGGCAATATCGTAATCAGCTGTTTATTTATGGGGAGCATGGAGGAACCCAACAAAAACCTCTCTATACTTTTGAACAGCCGATTATGGATATGGCCTTAGATTCTAAGGGCCAACTATGGGTATTAACAGGTCAAGAGTTGTGGTTGTTGGATTATTCAACCGGTCAGATTATTGAGCGTATTAAAGGTCCTGCAAATGAACCTTTAACACATGCTTTGATAATTGAACCTGAAACTGATCGTATTTATGTTTCGTCTGGAAATGGTATTGAGATTTTTGACTCTAATGCCCCAAAAGGACAGCAATGGACACACTTCTCTAATGCATTAGTCTCGGATCTAAGTTTTGCACCAGATGGGCGTTTATGGGCTGTACGTTGGACGAGTGCTAATGTTCTTTCTCATTTAGGTAAAACCGATATTATTAGTTTGCCACTAACTGGGAAAACGAAAGGTCGTGCCGAGGTTGAATATACGTTAAATGGCTTAATTGATAGCTTAGTCTTTGGTCAAAAGGGTACTGCATTTGAAGGTTTGCTATTTGCTTCTGCAAATAATAGCCAACAATTAAGCAATAGTAATAAGTCATTGCCAAAACTGGATAATGCCGCCGTTTGGATGATTAGCTTGGCAAAACGCCAAGCGGTTCAATTGGCGCAAGGCGGTTCTCGTGGCGAATCAATTCTGATTACGCATGACCAGCGTATTTTACTTGCTCAAACCAATCGCATTGATGAAATTGCATTACTCAAAGCACCAACCATTACTGCAAGTTCAATTCAGGATGGAGCATATATTCCATTACCACTCGCTAATGCAACTATTACTTTTGATCAAGCAATGTGGTTAGGTAATAATGGAAATGATAGTACAGATATTGCGAGTGTTTTAAATCCAGCAAATTATCGATTTGTTGGTATAGGCAAAAATGTTAATCAAGTCTTGTCTCCTGAGTCTGTGCAATGGGATAACGCAACGAATAGTGTCATTTTAACTTTGCCAAATATTGCAGCTGGACAATGGCGTCTTGAAGTGTCATCCAATGTGCAAAGTGCAAAACAAACTCGTCTAGAGGGAGTGTACACCGCAGCTTTCACTACCGTGACCGATTACAGTGCTTTCGTTAGCATTGAGTTTGATAAAACTCGTGCAGACCGCTTAAATGGTACAGTGAGTTATGATGTAAAAATCACCAATATCGGTCAGGATAATATTCAAGGTCCATTGCTGTTATTACTCGATCCAGGGCATTATTTTAATGGCGGGATTGTCTCAGCAACCCAAGGGCAAGGCATCCAAAATGAATTGTGGTTACTCGACGTCAGCAGCTATTTACAGGCTCACGGTGGATCTCTAAAAGTTGGAGAGAAACTCACAGGCATTACTGTATCTGTAGTTAAAGCTGAAGATTTAGCATTATCTAATGATGCAGCTCGCTTATTAAAATTTGATCTGACACACCAAATTTATGCACTTCCTTATGACAATCAGCCACCTGTAGTTAGTTATGATGAAACTAAACTCAAGGCCAAAGTAAATGAGAGCTGGAATTTAGATTTAATAGCCACTGATCAGGATGGTAAACAGTTCTACTGGAGTATTGTAGAAGCACCGAAAGGTGTCAGTATCGATGCTGTGACTACAGGGCAAGCTTCTGATCAAGGCTATCAGTCACATGCACAGTTGCATTGGACACCAACGACCCAAGATCGTGTAGATAGCGAAATTTTAGTAAAAGTCGTTGATAGTCGTGGCGGTTTTGCACTTAAGCGACTTAAAATTCAAGTTGAGGGTGCGAATCATGTGCCAGTTATTACTACCATACGAGATATTGACTTAGCTGAAGGCCAAAGCCTCAGTCAGCAGTTATTGGCTGCAGATGAAGATGGTGATCGTATCAGTATGGTGGTACGTAATTTACCTGCTGGGGCTGAATTTGATGTGACTACAGGTATGTTGACTTGGACACCTGCTTATGATCAGGCTGGTAAATATGAAAATATCGAGTTAGTTGTATCTGATGGAAAACACGAAAGCCGTTATCAGTTTAATATTACGGTAAAACAAGGATATGAAAAACCTGTGTTATTGCCAGTGGCGGCACAGCAATTGCGTGAAGGTGAGCGTTTTAGTTTGCAGTTAGCAGGAAGCTTACCACATGGACTAATGCAGTATGCTGGTCAGGATATTAAACTGAACTATAGCGCTGAGTGGTTGCCGAATGGTGCGGTCTTAAATAAAGATACCGGTTGGTTGGAATGGACTCCGGGTTATGCACAGGCGGGTAGTTATGATATTCCAATTCGCTTAGTGGCAACATATACCCCAACTAATGGCGGTATTCCTGTTCGCACAGTTGCAACGCAAACATTATCTTTGGTGGTCAACAATGTTAATGCTGCGCCTCAATTTGAATCTAGTCCAACATGGACTGTGCTCGAAGGTGCAAGTGTTCGTTTAAATATATTTGCTTTTGATCCAGATAATCCAGGATTTGAACCTGCTTTTAAATCGCATCCGCAAAGCAAAGCAGTTCAAATGTCTGATGTTCCTGCTTCAGTAAGTTATGAGGTAACAGGTTTACCGGAAGGAGCAACATTTGACCCTGAAACACTGGAAATTGAGTGGAATCCAAATTACCAACAATCAGGCATTTACAAGATTAAAGTAGTTGCAACTGATGATGGTAACGGTACTGGACAACCGCTTTCTACAGAACGCACTTTTACGATTAACGTACTTAATGCGAACCGTACACCTGAAATTGGTGATGTTCAAAGTGTAATTGTTGATAAAGGGGCTGTGATTGAAATTCCAATTACAGCAACAGATAAAGATGGTAACCCGATTGAATTGCAAATTGAAGGTTTACCAAGTTTTGCGACATATACTCAAAGCCAGTCGGGTAGTAATGTTAAGGGGGTAATCCGTTTTGCTCCGCAAGCAGGTCACCGAGGTGATTACACGATTACCGTGACAGCAAGAGATAATGGTGATGGCGATATTAATCAAGTACAGGTAGAGCGTAAGAGTTTTGTCGTTACAGTTAGAAGCTATAGTGAAGCACCTAACCTCAGTGTGCCTACACGAAACGTCGCCGTAGTTGGGCAACAAATACGTGTACCAATTACTGTATTAGATTTAGATCAGGACACGTTAAATTATATCGTGCAGGGTTTACCTGCGGGTGCACAACTTGTTCAAAGTGCGAAATATGGTTATGCAGAAATTGTCTGGACACCAACGGCAAATCAAGTAGGTCAATACGATTTAAGTGTTCAGGTATCAGATCAGGGCTTACCGCCAAAAGATTTAGGTTATCCAGTTCCAGAAGGTTTTGTCGCTGTACCAAATGTAGTTGCACAAGATATTCGCATAGTAGTACGGGCAACTAATCTTGCGCCAGAATTACTTGATGTACAGGTACAACAAGGTGGAAGTGTTGTACAACAAGCGGACCAAATTATTCTTCAGGCACAAGAAGGACAGCCGCTTACATGGACTATGACGGTTAAGGACGCTGATCTAGATCAACTCTACTGGTCATTTAGTGCTTTACCAAAAGGTGTCAATATCACCACTCAAGCATTAGGTAATGGACAAAGCCAGCTTGTATTGAAGTGGTTGCCATCTATGTTTGCTGCACAAAGCAGTTTGGGAAGCAGCCAGTTAGGTAACTACAACTTTACCGTAACTGTAACCGATGGTAGTGCCAAACTTAATCGTAATGTCCAAATACAGGTTGCAAATGTTAATCAACAACCTGTATTTACAAGTCTGCCATTACAACTGGTTTATGAAGGTGAAACCCTTTCATTTAATTTATTAGCACAAGATGGTGACAATGATGCGCTGCGTTACCAATTAGTACATGATGCTAATACGCCAGCAGATATTTATGTTGATGCAACGACAGGCTACCTCGAGTGGACGCCAGCGAATAATATTGTCGATAACCAATTTGGTGATCAGAAGGCGTTTGACCTGACATTTATGGTGACTGATGGACAAATATCTGTTCTCAAAACTGTACAGGTTCGTGTTCTTGATGTGAATAAGGCACCGAAAATTCAAAGTAGTAACCGTACTTTAGTGGTAGGCCAACAGTTCCAACTTGACATTGTGAAGTCGGCTCAAAATAGCTTAAACAATAATAGAAATATTTATGTATCTGATATTGATGGCCAAGCGCAGACTCAAGGTTTGATTGTAAGCTTTGACCAATTGCCACAAGGCGCAAGCTACGATGCTGTTACAGGACGCTTATCATGGACACCAAATGCAGGGCAAATTGGTAAGTTTGTAGCCTATGTTAAAGTTTCAGATGGCTATGATACGGTTCGTCAAGCAATTACCTTTAATGTAGTTGCAGATCGTAATGCTTATGAACCTACTTTACATATTGAAACTACCCCGGCAATTCCAGTGGTTGCAGGACAAATTGTCACAGCGACGGTACGAGCGGATAGCTTTAGTGCTATTGCTAATACTATGGTTGAAGTTCGAGGCAGTGCGTTAGGAACTGATCAGTGGCAAGTAGTAAGCTTGGATTCTACTGGGCGAATTAAACTGACTGGGCAACAGCCAGGACTTATAGAAATCCGTGTAACTGCTATAGATATTGATGGTTTTAGTCAGCAACAAGTTCAGACCATTCGTGTTAAAGATCTGCAAGATAATTCGGCACCCGTTTTAGCATGGCAAGGACAACTTAAAGGTGCAGCAATTACGACCGCACCTATTGTGGTACAAAACATTACTGACCTGACTGCATCGATTAAAGAACAGCAGCTTATGGGCTATAAATTAGAAATTGCCCGTAATACAACAGGACTATTGCAATGGCATACATTGCAAGATGTGTCGTTGAAAGCAAGTTATAGCAATCAAACGCTAGATATTTTTACAATTGATCCAGCATTGTTTGTAAATGGAGCATATCAATTACGCTTAACTGCTTGGGATTTGGTTGGTCGAGTTGAAGAGCTATATGCCAATATTGAGATCGATAGCGTTATAAAACAACTGAATCAAGTAACACATGTAGATGCTAGCTTACAAATTGGTTCGCAAACAATTGATCTGGTTCGCTCAATTACGACAGATAGCCATGGTGATTTCTCCAACTGGACAACTGGATTATTTGATACCCAACTGACTCATAACCAACGTTTAAATAACAGTGTTGGTACTGTTGCTGCATGGCAAACTGGAGCAAAAGTCTGGTTGCAAATCCCACAAGGTTTGACAGGTGTAACTGCAATACAAACTCAATATTTGAACTTTACGCTGAATTTGCAGACGCAAGATGTGACTAGCGAAAATACGGGTATTCATCAATTCACACCACAGTTTAGTAATGCGCAAGGTTGGAGTTTAACTGCACATAGCTCGACCGATCTTCATATCGATAACTTGATTCAACAAGGTCAGAGTTTATATAACGAAAGTACAGGTCTGGCTTGGGTTCCGAGTTATTTCAATCTGACTGCACCAGATGGTACACGTTATTTACTAGACCAAGCAGGCAAAGTGCTTTCTATCCACTTTAATACAGGCGAGCAATGGCTTGTTAGTCAAAATAATATTGTATTGGTAGGTGGAGAAACCTCTCAAAGTATTGAGTTTAAACGTGATAGCCAAGGCCGTATTAGTCAGATTCTTGGGCAAGGTATTCAAGGTGAGCCGATCAGTTTGTTGTATAAATACAATAGTGCCAACCAACTTGAGTTAGTACGTAATCTAATCACTGGAGAAGTAGTTCAACGCTATAGTTACACTGCAACAGGAGAAGTCCGTCTAGAAAAAGCGATAGCTTATTTAGGTGCAAGTGTTGATTGGTTGAATCAAAATAATTCTGCACCACAATGGCAAGGCGATCTAAATAATCAAACTCAATATTTTGATTTTGCTATTCGTGAATCAGAACTAGCATCAACCATTAAAGCGATGGGTGCAACAGGAGCTGTTTTAGTTGCAATTGAAACTCAAGGTAATGTTCAAAATATTAATGTTGCCGATGCAACTATTGTGTCACAACAACGACATGGTGAGCATACACTTACCCTAGTACGTATTACGTCAGCAGGCTTTAAGCAATTAGCTATAAGTGGAGTTGGTGCAGTCGCCGTCCGACTGTCTATTGTTGGGGATCTTAACCATGATGGTAATGTCGATGGTTTAGATAGTACCTTGTTGCAACAAGCTCAAGAAGGACAAAATCAGTTTGATCTAAATGGTGATGGTCTTATTAATCATGCTGATCTACAAGTTTTGTATGCAAATTATGGTTGGAAATCGAATCAGGCACCTGTCAACGTTGTAGCACAAGGGACACAAGCTTTAAAAACACATCGTGATTTATCTGTAACTGGTCAATTAGACCAGATCGCAGTTGATCGCGAAGGTGATGCAGTTTATTGGAATATCTTAAGCAGTACTCATGGTGTTGCTCAGCTCTCATCTAATGGTAAAAATTTAAGTTTTAAACCTGAAGTAGGTTTCTCAGGCTACGCAACGGTAACTTTGCAAGCCGATGATGGATATAGCAAAGGACGGCCAATTGAACTGAAAATATATGTCAGCGATGCAAAACTTGTCTTAATTCATATTGAGCGGTTAGCTGCTGTCGCTTTGGGCAATAGTGCAGGCTTGCATGTAACAGGTGATTTTGCAGATGAGGATGGCGTTACCTTAACTGCTGATTATTTACAGTTTGTAAGTGATAACCCAGATGTGCTTACGGTAGATGCCAAAGGTAATATCACAACGAACAAGGCAGGTATTGCCACAGTCCATGTGTCTGCTAGAGGTATTGAGGGGGTAAATGCAATATCTGTGAGTTTAAACGGTGATGAACCTGAGCTTAACGATAATGGTTTTGAAGTTGATGTCTATCCAAAAGTAGTGACGTTACCACTCAATGGTGAGCGTCAGCTTAAAGTGACAGATGTCGATGGTAACAAGGTTTCAGTAGCATCTACAGGCACGAAATACTACATCAGTGATAGCAATATTGCCGAGATTAGTGCGGATGGTTTAATTCATGCCAAAGCAACAGGAACTGCGCAAGTTACTGTAATTAATAAAGGGCACCAATATACTTTTAGTCTGATTATCCAACAGCCTGAACTAGGCACAGCCATTGTAGATGTCAAGAAAGGCGCAGTGGTACAAGATGATCAAGGCAATATTTTAATGGTAGCGCCAAATGCACTTAAAGCTGGAACAGAGGTATCAATTAAAGCGAAATCATTAGATGACGTAGGTATGCCATTACCAGCGCCAGATGTACTGACTTCATTGACTGCATTTGATATTAATATTGGTGAGGAAAAGGCCAACTTACCTTTACAACTTGCAATTAAGGTTCCACAGCAAGCTAAAAATCCAAAAACTGGTTTAATGGAGAACCTTACTGCCGGAACAGAAGTGTTCTTTTGGAAGAAAGGCGTTATTGTTGATGAAAATGGCACATCTTACGATACTTGGTGGTTATTAGATAACGGTGTAATTGGTGAAGATGGTGTTGCTAGAACATCTAGTCCACCTTATACAGGAGTGAATTACAGTGGTGGATGGTTAGTTACAAAAAGTGTAGTTAATAAAGAAACTGGTGAGGTTCATGTTAGGGGAGTAAATGTTGGGGCTTTGTGGGCATCAAGTTCAGCAATTGCGATGACTGCTAATCCTATTATGGCTGCTGCTGGTTTAGCTATTTTTTATGCAACCTCAAGTCCATTATTCACTATGAATTACACTTTAGCTGGTACTTACCAGTTACGTGTTCCAAATACATCAATTGACTTTGAAAACCGAGTACTTACCTATCCTACGGTACCACGTACTACAGTGGCTAAGCCGCAAATCAGTTCGTTAGAGTTTGCTCCAGATACTAATAAAATTACCTTAACAGGCTTAGATTTTATTCCACAAGATAAGCCAAGTAGTCAATTTAATGTAAAAGTGTGGTTGATTCCTAGAGGTGATCAGTTAGATCATTCAATGGATGAAACTGGTAAACCTGACAGAGGGTTGGTCTGGAAAGCGATAACCCCATCAGTAGTATCTTTCGATAAAATTGAACTGGAAATTGATCCTAAGATTTCGTTGTCGCAACATTATATTTATATAGAACGTCAAGCCTATGAATATTACAATGGCGAAAAAACAGTTAATAAAGAGTATGTTTATAGTGATCTGAAAACGACCTGGACTGCTAAACCAAATGACGAAACGATAGTATTAACTCCTTCTTCAGTTATCATCTATAAGGGACGTTTGTCTATCAAAGACAATATGGAAAATGCGGAGAAGCAATTTTCATATGTAAGAACATTAGATGTTGATGAAAAAGGAAATAAGCTTGAGCTAATGGGATATAAAAATGATCCTATTACCTATAATCAAGATGGTACTCAAGCATTTATAGCGGGGAAAAATGGAAAAATATATGTCCTAGATACAATCACCAGAACAATAGTCCACACAATTACTCTTTTAGGAAGTAACTCTAATACCAGAATTAGAAGCTTAGAAGCAAATGATGGGTGGATGTATGTAACGGATGATTCAGGAAAACTAGTTCGCATCTTAATTGATTCAACTTCATCTGAATACTTTAAAGTACAGCAGCAAATTAATATTCCCAATCTCATAGCTCCATATGGATTAGGAGATATGGCAATTAGTGCTGGCCGATATTTAGCTGTAACCGCATCACTATCAAATACTTTAATTACGACATTAGGTACACAGTATCCTGTAGGGAATATGTATGTAATTGACTTAGCAAAAATTACAACTGATGGTACCTTAAGTGGTGATGCTGTTGTTAGCTTATCAAGTTCAACATTCCCAGTCGCGAACAAAGGAAAAATTATTGAAAATGTTCAGGCAGGACCTAGAGCAGGTGAATTTCTTATTTCGAGTGCTGGAGATCGTAATAGTGGGATTACAGCAGTTACAATTGGATTGGATGATTCAGGAAAGTTAACTGGTACAGTGACTGGCAAAAATATTGATCTATCTCCAGCGTCTCAAGATAATCAATGGTATAAAAAATTCTTTTATCAGAATATCCAGCGTTCATCTGATACTGTTTTAGTGACGTTCAATAACAAATTATATGCAATTGTTGCTGATTATAATTTTCTCTTTAATGAGCCGACAGCATGGGGATATGACAATGGATTTGGTGCTGGACACCAAATAGGAGGTAAGTTAGGAATTATTGAAGATCCATTTGGTTATGACGGACAACCTAGGTATTTGGGCGCCACAACTCCAATTCCGGGAGGTTCAATTAGAAGTTTATCAATCACACCTGATGGGCTCTTACAGGCAAGTGTTTGGATTGATGACTTTATTGCTGGTGGCCTAGATGTATGGGGAACTAACACTTCTTGGGAAATGTATCATTCATTGTTTGTATGGAATACATCGGCTTTAATTGAGGCGGCTATAATTAAAGATGGTAAAGACTTAGTTCGTCCAATAGATCGAAACTTCGTGAATGCCGGAACTCAGCAATCTACTCAAATTAAAGAAACCGTACCATATAGATTTGATAGTTCTGATGGATCAAATCATAAATTTGGCTGGATTTATGGACTCGATAATTATCATAAAACAAGTGAGATTGTGAATTTAAGATTCTCACCTGTTTCAATTGTCATTCCAAGTGACTTACCAAGTTATGATCCTGCCGAGAATATGTCTAATTGGGAAAGAGCGACGGTTAGAGTTACAGCTTCTTTTAGTGCTTTATTAAATGGATTTGTATCTTCATTTGGAAATGCGTTAGGGTTTGATGCTACTTGGTTTAAAGAGAATCTTAAAGATGCTCAACATGTCTTAAGTAACCTTCAGTATGACAATACTTCATGGACGAATGGGAATTATTCATCCTATATTTTTGATACATGGGCACCGAAAATGATTGATGGTATTGCCTCTACGCTTACCGAAATTCCACTAGAAACTATAGATTTATTGAGTAGAGCAATGGCTGTACAAGTCACAGTCTATAAAAATCTTTTGGAAAAAGCGGGTGTGCTTGACCAAATTGAAAAAGTAACGGGGTCTGATATATCGGTGAGTTTGCCTGACCTTGAAGTGTTAAGTCAGATGGGGCAAGAAGCGATAAAAGATAACCCTTCTATATGGAACTTGGTAAAAATTGGTGCGGGAAATGTCTCAATTATATCTCCATATAAAGTTGGTATACCTTTATTAACAGAAGAAATTGCAGAAGCAGCCTTAGTCCATGGTAATTCTCAACAGATTTTTGATTTAATTTTGGCGGCGGGGCTATTTGGTTTAGATGCACGTGCGCGTGGTGAAGTAGCCAAGGGTATGCAAACCTTAGTTCAGCAACATCGTTATTTACAGTCAAAGCTGATTGAATTAAAGAATGGAAAACTTGATGAGGTCATGGCTGTAAATAAAAAGCTTGCAGAAACTCAACTCGAACTCATGAATAAAAATGAATATTACAGTGCGATTGCCAAAAAGCAATTCTTAGAGTTGGAGCGTAAAAAAGGTAATGAAATATTGAACTCATCGACCAAACAATTAACTGAAGAAACGCCAACTAATATTAAGTCAGTTTCAAAAGATGCATCTTTCCTTACCACAAAAGATCAGTTAGTTGATAAGGATAGTTGGACTTATACTGAAAAACCAATGAATTTGGATCATTTAATTAAAGATGTAGCTGATACTGATATTTTTCAAAGTTGGGATAATGTCGAAGTAATAAGCTTGACCGAAGAAGAATTAAAAAGTTTACCGCAGGAAATAAAACCCGAAGATGTTGTTGTTATTAAAGTAGAGGATTTTACAGGGCTAACAGATAATACGGAAGTTGGTATAACTAAAAAAATCCAGATTGTAATGGTAGATGAGACTTATTTAGTTAAGGCATTTGGTCAAAATGTTGATGCTTCCTTCCGTTTAGCTGAAATTCCAAATAGTAAAGACGCAGTAAGCTCATATACAAATATGTGGGTTAAGGATCAAAGTCCTCTTACTATATATATGAACAAAGAACTATTAAAAAGTACAGAAGGTTTTAATACGACTTTAGCACGTATGGAAGATAGTATTACCGCGATGGTGAGTGCTTTGAAAAAGGCAGAAGATAGTGGTCAATCTTTAACCTATACAACGTTGCAAAAACAAGTTGATGATCTGATGGAGGGTCATGTTTACACCACCAGTTTAACAGAGAGACCATCTTTTTGTTTTGCTGGAAATACTTTAATTCATACAGACCATGGGTTAGTACCGATTAAACAAATTAAAGTAGGTGATCTGGTCTTATCAAAAGATGAAAATAATGTCGGAAATTTGGAATATAAGCCTGTTATTCGTACTATTCAGACAGAAAATGTTCCAATCTATTACCTTGCGTTTACGGCTGAATCTATAGAAGAAAATAACTCAAAACGGATTGAAGTTTTGGTAACAGATAACCATCCATTCTGGGTGGATGGTTATGGCTGGACGGCTGCCCAACTCTTGGAAGGTGGTGACAGTATTATCTTGAAAGATGGTTCAACGGCTTGTTGTATTGCTGTAGGTGAAACAAATCAAGCGTTACAGGTGATTTATAAAACTGATCAGAGTGATGTTGGCTTTATTCCTGATCCATCAAGTGAGGATTATCAAGGTCGATTCATTCACCTAGAGACTGCCGAAACATTATGTTATGGTGTATATGAACCTGTTGCTAATCGCTTAAAAGCATCTGCTGACTTGCTGCAAAGTCCGCTTGAAATAAGCTTGAATGGTCGGAATGGTATTGCAACAACGACTGTTTATAACTTTGAGGTAGAAGAAACCCACACTTACTTTATTGGTGAAAATGGGATTTGGGTACACAATACCAACTGTCGAGGAAAACCTTTAAAAACAATATATGATGCCGTTCCTGTTTTACCACAGGATAAGGCAAATGAGGGATTGTGGTATTACATGAAGAACTTGCAAAAAGCAGTTCGACAATCTGACTGGAATAATGCTCAACAAAATATACAGGCTATGGTAGCTTTCCTTGAGAAAACCAATCCGAATAAGCAGCATGAACATAATATTATTTATGAACAACAAGCAGAAGGTAACATTTCAATTCTTTATGAATATAAAGATAAAAATGGAAATGTAACGGATAGGTCACGTTCTACGATTTCATCTACTTTAGTATATATAAATCCTGTTGATGGAGGAATGTACTACATTAAAGTTGGTGATTCTCGTGTCATGCTGACAGTATTGGATGAGCATGGTAACCCTGTTATAGACCCAAAAACAGGTAAACCTATAAAAGAATTTAGTACAGTGACGATGGATACGAAGTCTGAATCAAAATGGAAAAATATTGAAACTAATATTGGAGAACAGGTTGAATTATTGGAGAGTTTATATCGTGCCAGTAAAGCTCTAGATCAAAATACTGAATATAGCCATTTACTTGAATTTGAACGAGGGCAGACAGTACGGGATGTAGTAGCTTTCTTGGAAGATCTTAAAGAAAATCCAAATCAATATAGTGCAATGATGGAGAAGTTTAAATCGGAATATCCAAATACTTATGCTGAAATGTCTAAAGAGTCAGGACCTTTATCTTGGTTAAATGAAAGAATTTATTTTGCTGAGGCAAATAAATTTGATACTGCTTTAGGCTATCGTCCAAACCCTGAAAATTGGATTGCTTTAACTAGGACAGCAGATGGATTGTTAGAAGCTACGCCTGTTACCCAGACTCAATTATTACAGGAAGGAAAAATCAAAATGGCAAAAGACCTCACTGATCCAAGCCGTGATTTTGTAAATACCGATATGTTTAAACAGGTATTGGAACAAGTAACTAACAACGGTTTGGCGATTAATTATCAAAAAGTACAGGCATTGAATATACCTGATCACACCTGTTTTGTTGGAGGTACATTAGTTCATACTGAGCGAGGTTTAGTTCAAATACAGGATATTCAGATTGGGGATAAAGTATTGAGTGCTGACCCAGTAACAGGACAGCAAAGCTATCAAGCCGTAACGAGAGTAATAAAAACAGAAAATCAACCTGTAATCTTTGTGAAATTTAGATATTGGATTGATCCAGATTTAGATTTCTTTGAAGCAAGAAGAATTCGAAAAGAAGTACTGAAAAAATTTAATTTAAGTGGTATAGCATTGCCTTCAGTGCAATTCGTTGTAACACCTGAACATCCATTCTGGGTTGAAGGAAAAGGTTGGGTTACTGCTAATCAAATTACTAATCAGGATGTAGTTGTAGATAAAAATGGGAATAAATATAGTCTCAGTTTTGATGGATATAATGTTAAGCCTTATGCAGAGATTTATACAACTTCTGATAAAAATATTGGAGTTATGCCAAATTACGGTTTGGAATCTAGTTGTGAAGGAATACCTGTTGATTTATTTACGGGTAATATCATTTCATGGAATGAGACCATTAAAGATAATCCAAATTTAAGGAAGTTATATAGTAAAAATACCCATTGGAAAGAAGACTTGCTTGAGCAACTTCCAGAAGAAGACCGAGCCAATGCGCATTTTCATGGTTTTAGTCAGGGTGACTGGGTTAATCCAGAAACCATTCAATGGGATGAGGGTGAGGGGTATGTAACAACTACTGTTTATAATCTGGAAGTTGAAAATACCCATACTTATTTTGTCGGTGAGTATGGTATCTGGGTACATAACTGTGGTGGTGAAGAAACTACTGTTAATAGTCTGACACTTGAAATGGTTGAATCATTATTACCAGCAGCGAAACAATATTGGATTGATGCAGGTATTTCTGAATATGAAATTAACCAAAAATTATCACATTATAGTTTTGATATTCGTCAATTAGCCGATTCAGCAGCCGCTTTAACCAATGAAACCCAGATTATATTCTCACCAAATGCAGCAGGCATGGGATGGTTTGCAGACAGTACGCCAGAAGAATCTTCTGAATTTAATATGACGGATGAAGATTACGGCACAGCGATTGATGCAGAGTTAACAAAACGGGTTGATTTACTGACAGTATTGGTTCATGAAGTAGGTCACGTACTGGGGCTAGATCATGCGAACCATGACCATGACATCATGAATGCTGTATTAGAAACGGGAGTGCGCCGTTTACCAACTCACGAGGACGTTGTACATTTATTAAACTCAACGAATACCACTCATAATTTTGAGGGTATTCAACTGTTGATTAAACGTAATACTCAATTTAATAGTACCTCAACTTGGTATAGTGATATCGAGGTCAGCCCACAGTTTGTTGAGTTACATCAGTCTAATCAAATGTGGCAAGCACGAGGTAGTGTAAAACTGGGAGAAAACTCAGCTATTCTTCAAGAAGTTGGCAACACCCACACAAATCTTTCACAAGCTTTTAAACTTGGTACACAAGATAAGGTCTTAACGTTCACTGTAAAAGATCAACATTTAACAGACTATAACAATAGTCCAGATGATGCTTTTGAGGTGGCATTGTTAGATGCTCACACTGGTGAAGCCTTATTTAAGGTGAGTGACCTGAACAATACCGATGCTTTGTTTAATCTACAGGCAAATGGTCAAAACTATTTGGCACAAGGAATTGAGAGAGTAATCAATAGCGATGGTAGCCAAACTTTCTTTATTAACTTAGACCAAGCGCTAGCAGGTAGAGATGTTTTATTGTCTTTCGACTTACTTGGATTTGGTGCAGCAGATAGTTCTGTCACACTCAACAATATCCGTTTAGTAGCTGAACCATTAGCAGTGAATGATCACTACCAGTTCGATGAAGATACAACTATTACAGGCAATGTATTAAGTAATGACTTATTGATTGGGAAATCAATTGAAAATGTCGTTTTAGTAACAGCACCACAACATGGTGAATTGGTATTACTTGCCAATGGTGAGTTCAGTTACGTACCGCACGCGAATTATTTTGGTCAAGACCAGTTTAGCTATTACTTTACGACTGTTGATGGTCAACAATCTAAAGTTGCTACAGTGCAATTAGAGATTAACGCAGTAAATGATGCGCCAGTATTCAATATCCAACCACAATTGGAAATTGTGGCAGGTGAGCCATTGGTATTAGATTTTGATGCCTATGTTCAAGATGCTGAGAACAACCCGATTACTGTACAAATTGCCCAGCAGCCACAAAATGGCGTGATCAATTATGATGCAGCAACAGGGCATTATGTTTATTTGGTTGATAAAGCTTTTGTTGGTGATGATGCATTTAGTGTTGTGTTAACGGATGGTACAGAATCTTCACAACCTTATACTTTTACTATTCATGTATTGGCATCAAATACAGCACCTGTGTTACATGAACAGATTATAAGCACTGATGAAGATCAAATTTTAGCTTTCGACCCATTAGTAAGTGCTTATGATGCAGAGGGCGACCAACTGACTGCCCAATTCAGCGCGTTACCACAGCATGGTCGTTTAGAGCAGTTAGCAAATGGCCATTACCAATATGTGCCAGATGCAAATTACTTTGGTGACGATAGCTTTAGTTACTTTGTGACTGATGGCAAATTAAACTCACAAGTAGTGAATGTGTCTATTACAGTAAATGCGGTAAATGACGCACCAGTAGCAGTTCCGAAAACTATTTATGGTTCAGAAGATCAAGCTCTGCTACTACACTGGAATGACTTTTTGGTAAGTGATGTCGATGGTGATTTATTAACTATTAAAATTACTGAGTTACCAGCCAGTGGTCAGTTACAGCACTTAGCTTCAGAAGGCCAATGGGTTGCCGTTCGAATTAATGATGTATTTACTCAGTTGGAAATAGAGTCAGGAAAATTGAGATTTATACCAGAGCTTAATGCTTCGGGTGGTCAAGGTTATCTCGCACAAGGCTTGGGTAACAAAAAACAGCACTATGCTCAGTTTGTGTATGTCGCATTAGATGGCAAAGCACAAAGTCAAAATACTGTAATGACTATTGATATTGAAGCTGTTGCCGATAAACCAGAATTAGTTATTGGTGAATCTCAAACAGACCAAGAGGAATTGTTCCGCACCACTTGGGAAGCTGCTCCAAATAAAGATAAGACATCTACACTTTTAGAACGTCGTTATTTGGATGGCTGGCGCTTAATTAAAACTCCTAATCGTTCGCAAACAGGACGTGATGGGTTTGAAATATGGAGTAATGGCGATCAAATGCAAAATGCAGCTGATCAGATGATTACTGTATATGCCAATAAGATGGCAGCTGGACAAAACTGGTTAGAACTCAACGATGCTGATGCATTTGTCGCACAAACTTTAGGGATTGAGCGTGAAGTACAAACTGTACTTGGTCAAAAATATACGCTGACTTTTGATTATGCAGGACGTTTAGGTTTCAGCCAGAGCTTTACTCAAATTGGTATTTATGTAGATGGCAAGCGTATTGCAAGTTATGCCAATACGAGTCCAAATGATCAACTGAACTGGCAAAATATTCAGTTTAGCTTTATTGGAACTGGGCAGATACAAAATCTTCAAATTATCATTGAGGCTCCGCTCACTCATGCAAGTGGTCGAGGAGCAATGATTGATAATATTGTTTTATCTAAATCTAAGCTTTTAAACCATGGTCAAGAAGATCAGCCAATTGCGCTATCGAGTATTCATGCCAAATTGACAGATAACGATGGTTCAGAGCAACTGAAACTTGCGTTAGCAGGCTTACCATTAGGTAGTAAACTTAATGATGGTGTAAATAAGTTCACAGTAAACGAACTGCATACGGTAGTAGATATTACCAATTGGAATCTCGATACCTTGAAATTGACACCACCAAAAGATTTTAGTGGAGAGTTAAAGTTACAAGTCATTGCAAGTAGTATTGAACAATCAAATTCAAGTATTGCTACATCTACTCAGGAGCTTACTGTATTTGTAGAAGCAGTTGCAGATGCGCCAAATTTAGAAACTCACCAATCTCAGCATGCTTTAACGAGTCGAGAAGTTTTCCATACAGAATGGCGTGGAGTGTATAACTCAATCCTAAATAAAAATCCGACCGTTGTTTATGGTTGGAGCTCGGATGGTTGGACAACCCACAAAGAGCAATTGTTTAAATTAGATGCCTTTGAGGTGTGGCACTCTGGTGACCAACTCAAAAATACTTCTGGTCAAAACATTCCTTTACAAGGTTTAAACTCAAATGTCTGGATTCGTTTAAATGATGGTAAAGATACGCTATATCAGCAAACTGCAATAGAACGTCAAGTAAATACAGTCGCTGGTACAACTTATAGCTTAAGTTTTGATTTAGCTGGTCTGTTAGGTCAAGCAGCAAATATGGGGCGTGTCGGAGTTTATGTTGATGGGCAGCAGATTGCGGTATTTGATGCTGCTAGCGGTCAAAATGCATTAAATTGGCAAGAGCAACAGGTGTCTTTTGAGGGGAATGGTTGTAATCGTACAATTCGTTTACAGCTAGAGGGTAATACATTTGGTCGAACTGCTTTTATAAGCAATATTCGCTTAGTTGAAACTTACACCTCAACTGAAAATTTGGTCTATGCAATGATTGGGCAAACCAGTTATTTACCAATAATTGCTGCCCGCAGTAATGACCAAGATGGTTCAGAGCAACTTAAGCTAGAGCTTAGTGGTTTTAACCAAGGTACGGTGCTCACCGATGGAACACATTACGCTACTGTAAGTTCAACTCAACAACTGGTTGATATAACACTATGGGACTGGAGTCAAATCCACTTTGCAAGTGATTCTAATCAGGATATGACTATTCAGGTTAAGGCCAAGTCAATTGAGCAAAGTAACCAGCAAAGTGCGAGTACTTTAAAAACAGTCGTCGTGAAAATGTTAGGTGGACAAGCATGTGTAAGCCCTTGGCAATTGGTAAATGGTTTTGTTTCTACATGGGTGAACCACGTTGAATCTATTCCATTACAGGTTAAAGCGCATTGGTCATGTCAGATTCCACTGCTTTCAACCCAGTTAGATTTAAATATTCTGCCAAAAGATGAAGACGAAGATCTGATTATACTTGGTCAGGAAGAGCAATCTGAGGCATGGTTAAAAGCTTTGGAGCAGACTGCACAACAAAACTGGAAACAATTGTTTTAATTAAAAAAGAAGGGATGATTCATTCATCCCTTCTTTATTTTTATTAAAAAGGGGAATCACGTGTCATCATTATTTTATATTTGGGATGCAAATGAGCATCATCCTGATGTGAAAATTACTACATTAGAACAAGCAGAATATTATGCAATTCATGCCCAAGTAACAGGTTTAACAGACAAGTTAAAAAACTGGTTATTGGCAGTTGAAAGTATTGTGGATCAGTCAGAACTAGCAGCTAACTTTGATGAAGAAATTATCAGTTCATTTACAAATGTAAAAGCTTATTTTGATTATTCCGAAAATGTATTTTGTATTGAACAAGGCCTGTTGGCTAAAAGTAAATATTTATATAAAGTTTTAGTTGAAACTTTACGCCAACATGACTTGGTTGCCTTTGATGTAAGGTCATATATATTTTTCAGTCGTGAAAAAATATTCCCTGATCAGCAAAGCGTTGAACAAATGTTAGATGCGGTAAAGCCTGTTACTAAAGAAGAACTTGAACAGTTTAAAGCAATACCTTCAACTAAAGAAAAATTGAGTATATTTGCAGATCACTGGATAGAGTTAAATAAAGCAGCTTTAGGTTTTACACGAAAGAGAAAAAGTAATCAATTTAATCAAATAACTAATTATTTTAGAGAGTTCGATGATCAAATTTATGAAGGGATAATAATATTAGGGACTAATAAAACTGATACTTTAGCTTATCGTCAAGTAAACTTAACAAGCTATATTCAAATTTCACCTGAAAAAGCAATACGGATATTACGGCAGCATTTAATTAATGATGACACCTTACAATATTTACCAAAACTTCATGGTACAACAGGTGAGCCAAGCCATTTTAGTGAACCTAGTCAATTAAAGCATGTTTTAGATCAAGTACATGATTTTTTAATCTACGATGCAAAGAAACATCAAGATATAGAAACATTAAATCAATGGCTGAACCATGGTGATGAAAAAGAATATATTACAGGTTTAGGGGCAATCTCTCGTTTAGTGTTGGCAAAATATGTGAATGATCCTTTATATGACCAATTGGTTCGCGAAGCTATACCTTATGTAAGTAGAAATAGGTATTTTAAAGATATGACGGTAGAGCAGTTTCATGAAAGATTGGAACAAGAAATTCAGAATATTTTAGAAAGTTAATATACTGTATGAGTATAAAAGGATATTCATGTCTTTTTATACTCATACATTTAAAGAAAGTTAGCACAAAGTTATAAATACATCTTACAGCGAATACCACTTGGAAATTTTACGCTATTACTTTTTATAGTTGCCCCTGTACTAAAAGTACCTGAGCTTGCATCAATGACTTGATCAACGTGGTCAAGTTGAATGGTAGTAGCAAACTTCTCAAACGGGCTTTCAGGCACAATTTTTACTTTTTGACCTTTTTTAATCTGATTAAAGTACTTTAAAGGCACAATTGCATTTATTTTAAATTGGTCAGTTTGAGCAATTTTTAAAATTGGGTTTTTACCCTCGGTTGGGCTGACTAAGCTACCTGCATGGATGTACTGTTGTATAACTACGCCATTAAAAGGACTATAAATTTTTCTACGGTTTAAATCAGCTTGGCTTTGTTTGTATTCATATTCTGCTTGCTTGATATTTTCTTGAGCTGATTGTAGCTCTGAGCGAGCTTGTTGTAGCTCACTATAAGCATCTTCATATGCTTGGCGGGAAACAAAATTTTCTGCTAATAATTGTTTCATACGTTGTACTTTACTTTCAGCATGCTCAATTTTAGATCTTGCTATGTTGGCTGAACCTTTAAGCTGGGTTTTATAGTAAGCAGATTGAGTTGCAGATTTTTCAACACTCGATTCGATTTGAGCGAGAACTTGTCCTTTTTTAATCGGACTTCCTGCTTTTACAGGAACATTTTGTAAGACCCCCGTAATTGGACTTCGTACTTCAACAATTTTAGCCGGTTGTATCATACAAGCGAAATTGATAGCTTCTGCATAAGTCGTACCCGATAAAAGAAGCGTAATAGGAACAATAAAAGAATATTTCATTTAATAAATTTTTCCTGCAAAGCCAATTTGAGAATTTAATTTTTTGTCATGTTTAAACATGGATATACGGTTTCGGTAAGCACGTTTCTGACATTTTTTTTGCATACGTTTTACCGCAAAAATTAAAAAAATATATTGCAAATAAATGAAGGGAATGAAGTTTATAAACTTTATAAGCCATGGGATATTTTGCTGCATTAACTGATCTTCACCAGAAATATAGGCAACACATGATCCTTGATCACCTTGACGACCAGCCCGACCATAAAGTTGTCGGTCAATTCGAGCTGATTCGTGAAACTCCGTCAAAATGACTTGTAGGCCACCGGCTTGTTTGGTTTCAGGACGCAATTTAATATCTGTACCACGCCCAGCCATATTGGTGGCTATTGTAATTTTTCCACTGTGTCCAGCTTCAGCAATAATTGAAGCTTCGTGCGCATCTTGGCGGGCATTTAATACAATATGTTCAATGCTGAGTCGGGTAAGTGCTTCCGAAATCGCTTCGGAGGCTTCAATGCTACGTGTGCCGACTAAAACTGAACGCTTGGTATCGGCAATTGCTTTAGCATGTTTAGCAATCGCCTGATATTTCTGTTCATTAGTTTTAAAGTATCGGTGTCTAAATTGTTTACGTTTGGACGGAATATTTGGAGGAATCTGACATACTTTTAAACGGTAGATCATCCACAGTTCCCGTGCAACTTCTAGCCCAGTTCCTGTTAAGCCTGATAAAAGTAAATATCTTCTAAAGAAACGTTGAAAGGTCATTCGGGCTAGAGTGTCTCGGCCTTTGGTGAGCTCAATATTTTCTTTAGCTTCGATGAGTTGATGTAATCCTTGTTCCCATGAGCGATCAGCCATAATTCGGCCTGTAGACTCATCCACAATCTGAATTTTATTATCCTGAATAATATAATGCTGGTCTTTATGATAAAGATATAAAGCAGTAAGTGCTTGTTTAACCAGTAGCATTTTCCATGCATGGTTATACCAGATTGGTCTGACATCCTGAGGTAAGGGAACCTGTTTTTCTGGAGAAATATTTTCTATTTCAACATGGTGTTCAGATTCAATTATCGTGAAATCGACATCTCGAATAAGCGCTCTTGCTTGGGCAATTGCCCAATGAATAACTGGTGCTTCAATAAGGCCTTCGGTTTCTTGCGAAATCACCATTGGTGTTTGGGCTTCATCAATAAACACGCTGTCAGCTTCATCTACAATACAAAAGTGTAGGGCTGGTACAATCATCGTATCATCAGCGATTTTTCCAGTTGCCAATGAACGTAAGTTTTCAATTTGTCTAGGTTGAGTACCTTTTCCAGAAATGTGGTCTTTTAAGTAATCAAAAACGATTTCATTTGCACTGACATAGCAAATTTGCTTTTGATAATTTTCCTTCCTTTCCGGAACTTCCATTTCACTATGAATTGCACCGCTGCTGAGTTGGAAAAACTCAAATAGGGGACGTAATTCTTCTTCATCACGTTGAGCCAAATAAGCATTTGTAGTTAAAACATGAACGAAATTACCAGTTGCAGCCATAATGGTTGCGGCTATACTTGCGACAAGTGTTTTTCCTTCACCTGTAGGCATTTCAGCTAGTCTACCTGTTAGTAATATATATGCCCCCATAAATTGAACAGGATGCGGATAGATATTAAAAACGCGAGAAATCGCTTCTCCAACATATGCAAATATTAAGGCGATAGACTGATTATGATTGGTCTCGCGTGATAATAATTGAACAGTATGCTGAAATTTCTGTATAAGTTGTGATTGGTCTAGCTCTTTTAAAGCATCTTTATGAACTGCTATTGCTTGTGCAAATTTATGAATATGCCTTCTAGAAATTTTCTTTGCGGGAATCCAGCCTAATAAGTTTGCAAAAAATATTTCAAGCTTATGTAGCTCTATATCTTTTTGTTCTACTCGCGCCACATTCGATAAATAAAAAGGGTGCAGTGACATATTTTTGATGGCCCGTAGATTAGACATAGAATTGCTCCAAAAATAATTGACGCAATTTTCTAGTCCACTGCCATGCAAGAGGCGAGTAGCCTAAATGATAACGAACATATGCAATATCACCGAAAACAGAAGAGTCTAATGGTTGTGACAGTTGAATATCTAAATCAAAATAATTCTGTAAAGCTGTTTTGCCTTCCTGATCATTAGGATCAACTGTAATATTTCCACCCGCTTGACTACCTAATGCTGAAGATAAAAGTTTCTTTTGTGTTTGCGGGGTACTTCTAATGATTTTCCCTGTATAAATCACATCAAAATGATTTTTAAAGCGGATTTCAATATTTTTTAAGCGGTTCTGAATTAAATCATAATCTTGCTGTAAAACCGCACTACGAACAATTTGTGCAGGTTGATTAATAACATAACCAATAATATCCCCACGTTTATAGTATCTTTGCTTGATCTCAGTAGCATCTTTAGCAAACCATTTTCCGGAAACTGTGCTCGTGACTTGAAGCTGTTCAATTTTATATTGGTACTGTTGAAGCTGCTGAACGGCACCTTGCTTTTGATATTCTAATTTGCGACGTTGAGCCAGATCATCCAAAGAGGCTTGTCTTAGCTTGTAATCTAACTCTTCAACTTGAAGTTTTTGTAACTCATATTTTTCAAGTAAATCGGGGTTAGAAAGTTGAAAAAGGATTTGGTTTTGTTGAATCTGGTTGTTCTTAAAATTAATGCTTTGGATATGCCCTGACTCATTCGCACGAATAATAGATTCTTCTGGCATCCATACAATAGCTTGCTGAGTACTGTAATATGGAAACGGGATAATAAAAAATATAAGAACAATTGCCGCAATAATAATCCATAAACGTTGAATGGCCTGTTCACGATATTTTGACAAGGTCGCTCCTTGATAAATATGTTTTATTCCTTTGTATAGAGGTAAAACAATAGTCATAAAACCAGAGATAGCAGCCAGTATCACACCAAAGAAAAAGTACTTTTGTGCTATAAACCAGACTAAACTGAACATGATAGTGATGCGGTAAATAGGAGACAGCAAACCGTAAATGAATAACCAAAATCTTTCATTTTCAGTTGCATAAGGTGGCTGTACTGTTTTTGCACCAAACAAATAATGGTCTGATAAATAAATCCAATATTTAGTCGCTCGACCTGCCAAATTGGGAATCTCGAGCAAGTCTGACAAAATGTAGTAACCGTCATAGCGCATGAGTGGGTTACCATTTACTAATACTGTAGAAATAGTGGCAATAAAAATGACGTTGTAAGCAAATGCGTGAATCAAGCCTTGTTCAGTCGATAGCCAGATATAAATTGCGATTGCGCCCAGTAAAAGCTCAGTGAGAATTCCTGCAGCCGATACCACAATCCTTTGCCATTTAGAAACAAAGTGGTAAGAAGAGGTCGCATCGACATAGGGAATGGGAATGAACATAATGAACATAAGTCCCATTTCTCTGACATTTCCATTCCAGGCTTTTATTGCTAAACCATGAGCAAATTCATGTATTAATTTAACAATTGGATATGTCAGCCAAAGAATAAAAAGGTTACTGGTTGATAACACTCGGTCCGATAAATTACTCGTTAAACTTTGCCAGTGCTCACTCAGCAATAAAAGTGCAGGAGTTACGACTAAAAACCAGAGTAAAAATCCCCATACACTAAAAATGGAACGCGCTAATTTACTTAATTGACCAAAAAAAGCATCGGGATAAAGCAGAGGTATTTTTAAACTAATTGGGTTTAAAAATGATTGCTTTAATTTATTAAATTTTTGTTTTTTATAACGCTTAAATAGTTCTTCAGAGTCAAAAGACACTTCAGTTTGTAATAAGTCATTGTTATAAAGCTGAGTGAGTAATTGTACTAACTCATTTTGACTAATTGCTCGGTAGTGTTGGTCGAGATTGACATTTTGTTTTTCAATATATTCAGCCGCTTTATCCCATATTTGTTCAACATTAGTTTTGCCATCTAAAAGAGTAATCACATACCATGTTTCGGGGTTAACTCTAACGAAACGTTGTGACATCGGTTCAAATAATAAAAACCAAGCACGGCCTCGTAAAATACGTGGTAAAACCTCAACATTCTGTCGCAACTGAGGTTTTAAATGACGTACAAGATGCCAGTGTTCTGAAAACAAACTTTGCATGACTTTACCAATTTGACCAGATCTTTAATTTCATCCAGTTAATGAAATCTCGTGACCAGCGAAAGAGTAGATTGGTTTTACCCACTGTAATTTTCCCAACACCTTGCATACCGGGGGTTAGGGCAGGCGGAGAACCTATCCATGCAGCTTCAACTTTAAAGCCATTTATATTGTTTTGAACTGAAGCAACCGGAGTAATACGGGTAATACGAATTGGAAAAGTTTGATCTGGTAAACCTGTTAGCTTTAAAACGCCGTTCTGGTTTTTTTGAATGAAGTGAATGTCTTTGTCAGCAACATGCAAAATGACTTTATAGGCATCTTGTGATGCGATCTGGAATAATTCTTTACCATCTTCAACAGGTGTTCCAATTTGTTGAACCCAGTCGCCGTCAATAACGGTTCCAGTAATTGGTGCAGTTACTTTAGTTTGATTAATCTTTCTTTGAATGGTCTGGATTTTTGCCTCTTGTTGCCTAATCTGATTGGCAGCTAAACCACTATCTGTCAGATTCTGATCTGCCATAGCCACACGGAACTGATGTTGTGCCTGATCAAGTAAACTTTGTTGTTCAGCAATTTGTATTTTTAGATCAGTATTATCGAGTTGGATTAAGGCTTGATCTTTCTTAACTTTATCTCCAGGGCGGACAAAGACTGTTTGTATAAAACCTTGAGTTGGTGCAGAAATAATCCAGCGAGTTTTCCCTTCAACATTTAGGTTAGCAGTGACTAACTTATCAACCGGAATTAAAGTAATACACAGTAAAAATACAACAATAAGGCCTGTAATAATTTTCCAAGCATAGTGACCTTCAGTGCTGTATTTTTTTAATATATTTTTTCCAGACTTGAAGCTATGTTGAAGAAGGCTTTGTTCGGATTGATACCAATGTTGTAAAAGCGGATGAATTAAATCGATATTGCTTTTTAAGTATAAGCTTAACGCATTATGTACTTCACATTGTTCAAAATCACGGTCTTTCGCCACTAAAATAGCCTGAATTTTTCCATGATGAAAAATAGGATAGGCGAACCACTGATATTCTTTGAGGTCATGCTGTAAAAATAATGCTTGTAATGCGATTTCATTGAGTTTTTGCATTTCTGCTGCTCCTTTTTCTGTCCATGACAGTTCAGAGGAGACAACCCATTTCACTTTATGAGCATCTTTAACTAAGAAATAATTTAATTGAATATCCTGATATTGCGCAAACTGTTTACGAATTTGAGTCGTGGTTTGATTGACCCATTCTTGTGCCGCAATTTGGAACTGTGTTTGATTAATGACATGTGCAAAAATTTCAAGAAGTTGTTCTGCTTGAATCGCATGTTGAAGCTTTTGACTTTGTTGCTCGTAAAATAACCACCCCATGCTGGTTCGTATAAGTTCCAGCGTCGTTTCATGAATAGGTGGTGTGATGGATAACCCAAGATACGAGGATGAGCTAGAATTTATCAGTAAATAGCCAATAAGATAACCTTGTTCACTTTTTTGAATAGCAACAGGTTTATCTAGTGTTAACTGTTGTTTGATTACATTCCATAACTCATTAATTTGAGAGTCTTCAAAAGCATGACTACCAAAATCTGTTAAATTTTCATAACAAACAGCCAATACATTAATATTCAGACGTTTAAGGTTAAGTAACCAGTGCTGAATAGTATCTGGTAAATTTTGTAAATTATTATCTGTCATAACGAGAACTTAATTGGGAAGAGGTTGAATAAAAAATATGGTCTATATCAATGATTTGCTGTTCAGTTAAAATACCTGTCGTAATTTTCAGTTTGATATAGTTTTGCCAAGCCTCATACCAAGCACTTAAACGTTCTTGTTTGTTTTCAAAATATTTTGCTTGTGCTTCCAAGACCTCAGCATTTACTCGCATTCCTACTTCATAGGCACGCTTATTGGCAATCCATGCTTTTTGAGATGAATCTTCGGCATCTTTCATGCCGTTTGCTTTATTAATTGCAGATAAAGTGCTGTAAAAGGCATCGAGCATCTGTGCTTTTTGTTTTTGAGTTGAGAGTTGTAGTTCATATCTACTTTTTTCTAAACTTGCTCTTTTCTCCTTAATTTTATAAGACGTTTCAGTGTTATACATTGGAATATTTAATTCAAAGCCATATAAGTAATCTAGGCCATTTTGTTTACTAGTAAACGCAGAATCTTGTGAGTCCAGATTTCTAGTTAATTTCGCAGAAAAATTTAAAACAGGATATCTTTCTGCTTCAGATTGTTTAATCTCACCTTTAGCTACATCTAGATTGAGTTCTGATAACTTAATTTGATTATTCTTTTCTAGTAGTAACTGATTGTAGTGTGCCTGATCGGTATATGAGAGAGGAGGGAGTTTTTCTAAAGATGTTTTATTTTCAACAAAACTGATGGTATCAGTTCCTATAAACTCGGCTAATATACTTTTTTCTTTCGCTATTTCAAAACGCATACTATTTTCTTGACTTTGCAGGGTAGATAGCTTTGCTTCTGCTTCTCTTAAATCAGTAATAGATACCATTCCCTGATTAAAATTTGCAGTTGCCATTTTCTTTTGTTCAAGAACTAAAATTTGCTGTTGTTGAATAAGGTTAAGCTTAGAGTTGAGATTTAAAATTTTAAAATACTGCTCCACAATATTTTGTAAGAGTTCATTGTAGTTTGCTTGTAGTTGCTCTAAAGCAATTTTCTCTCCAATTTTATTTGTTTTAATTGCTTCATCTTGAGATTTGTTATAAACGGGAATAGAAAACTGAACCGCATAATTTCTTGAACGATAATCGGTTTCTTCGTGGGCTGGTTGTTTATTAAATCCCTTTTTCTCTTGAGCTGTAAAATTGATTTTTGGATCTTTACTGGCAAGTGCTTGGTTTGTTTTTTGTTTAGCAATTTCACTTTGAGTATAGGCCAATGGTAAATGCGGGGAATATAATTTTGCTTTATTAAATAATGTATATAAATCATCTGCTTGAG
This sequence comes from Acinetobacter sp. H1(2024), assembly GCF_046557555.1. Classification (NCBI taxonomy): domain Bacteria; kingdom Pseudomonadati; phylum Pseudomonadota; class Gammaproteobacteria; order Moraxellales; family Moraxellaceae; genus Acinetobacter; species Acinetobacter sp. H1(2024). The sequence goes on along the minus strand of NZ_JBKGFO010000001.1, from coordinate 876,180 downwards.
CAGAGTTTATTGCTAAAAGAGAGAGTGCCCCAGCAAATGTGTTTTGTAAAAATAAAGTGGTGAATTTGTTCATCATGTAAAAAATTGTATGTTTTTGTAATTTTCTCATAAAAATAATAAACTTGGTAGAGGAATTGGAAATTGTTTTATTAAAATTATTTGAATTATCTTAGTGTTGAAATAATTAAATTAAAAAGGAAAAATGAGTAATTAAAAATCTATTTAAGTTTTAATAAAATGAGTTATTGTTCTTATATTAAAATTGAATTTAAAATGAAAGGATAAGTCCTATTTTTATCTTGGAAATGTTGATTGGTTAACATTTTTAAATTTAAGATTTTTAATTTAAGTTAATAAATTTTGATTTTTAAATAATAGAAATCACATAATTTTTAGTCTGAAATAGATCAAAAGATAACAAACTAGATTTAACAAGAAATTAGAAATCTATTGATAGAAAAATTGTGAGACCTAATTTTTAAACCAAAACCTTAAATTATATTGCCTATAAAACTTTTTTAAGTAAATTGGTTGCATGAGCAAGAAAGGTTTTGCACTTTATTTCAAAGTACTATTTGTAGAGTAGAGGTTGTAATGGAGATAGAATGCCTGCTTTATAAACCCAATTTAACAATAACCTACTCATTGTTTAGCCTTACTTTTTTAATGATCTAATTTAAAACAAATGTCATTTTGTGTGCTTGACGCCAATAAACTTGGGCACTATTCTTTGCCTGCTGGCCACATTGCCAGTCGGTTTTAGCAGACCGTGATGAAAGATCGCATCAGAGTTATTCCGTCTGAGGAATACTCTTATGTGTAAACTCCTAGTCTCCTCCCGTAGCGGTAGGACGGGAGAGGGACACCTTCGGGTGTGCTGGTTATATCTTTCACCAGTCTGCTAACCCTTTCTCGTTCTGCCACCATAATTTTAATGTCGGCAGAACTCCCAATAAAAAAGGAGTTGGCTTTGCACATCCATTATTTCTTGGCAGCCTTTGCCAAAAGCTATAACGACACAGCTTAAAAATTTACAGCAGCTTGAACTCTATAAGGTTTTCAGGCTTTAAGTCATTTTTACTTAAAACTTAGCAACAAAAAACTTGAGATGTGCCATGCACTGTCTTAAGGCTTTGCTGTGCCTTTTTTTCTCCCAAAAGGGCACAGTTTTTTTCATTTAGAAACAACAAGAATTTTATAACGGTAAAACTATGCGAAATTTAGAAACCTCTTCCAAAAAACTACATGTCGTTCAAACCACCATACAACTCATTACGATACATGGGTTTCATCATGTAGGTGTGGACCTGATTGTTAAAGAAACCCAAATTGCAAAAGGTACGCTTTACAACTATTTCCACTCTAAAGAACGCTTAATCGAAATGTGTATTGCCTTTCAAAAGAGCCTGCTCAAAGAAAAAGTGCTCTCTATTATTTATTCAAACCATTACCGAACACCAATCGATAAACTCAAAGAAATAGTGGTTTTCCATGCCAATTTAAACAGTCTGTATAACTTTTTACTTAAAGCTATTTTTGAAATAAAACTGCTTTACCCGCAGGCATATCGCATGGCAGTTGAATATCGAAAGTGGCTGCTCCATGAAATTTTTGATTTGATTTTTAATGAAGAAATTCGCGAGCCAAAATTCGATGCTCACATGGTGGTAAACCTAATAGATGGTTTGCTGCTACAAGTTTTAAGCTCAAATAGTTTGGAAGAAAGAGATGCTGTGATGGAGCAGTTTTTTAAAACATCTGTCTGAATTTTAAAATAATGTAAGTAATAGCATGTATGGTCTGCTTGATTTTTGCCAGATAAGCAGACCAAAGGCCGCTTGCAATAAGCTGACGTGATGAATTGGAGAAAATTACAATTTCACTTAATATATTGTTTATATTACAAAAAAATATTTTTTTGACTTTATGGGAGTAATATTGCTATTTTTAATTACGCCAATCGTAAATAAATTACGAATAACGTAATTAAAATGGATTAATTTAAAGCATGTCATGGAGAAGGGAATACCATGAAAGAAGTTGCATTAAGTGATTTGATCAATCAGCAAAAAGTTGGACGTTATCAAAAATTTATTCTGATCACCTGTTTGTTACTCATGATTATGGATGGCTATGACATTCAGTCTATGGCTTACGCAGCCCCAATGATTATAGAAGACTGGGGTGTTCAAAAAACCATGTTAGGGGTGGTATTTAGTGCAAGCTTATTTGGTTTGTTTGTCGGATCATTTTTATTAAGTTCACTTTCTGATCGTTTTGGTCGCCGTCCGATACTACTGATTTCGACCTTTATGTTCTCGGTACTAATGCTGTTAACACCACATGTCGGCAATATTGAGCAATTGACCGTAATCCGCTTTGTTACAGGAATTTTTTTAGGCGGCATCATGCCAAATGTGATGGCTTATAGCTCCGAAATTGTTCCACACAAATCTCGTATTTTTACCATGATGGTCATTTCTTGTGGCTATACAGTCGGCGCAATGTTGGGGGGCGGTATATCCGCCTTACTCGTTCCTTGGGGCGGTTGGCAGTCGATTTTTTATTTTGGCGGTATTATCCCTTTAATTATTTTCTTTATTACATACTTTAAGATGCCAGAATCTTTATATTTTCTGAGTGAAGATAACAAAAACACGCCTAAAATTTTATTTTGGTTAAAGAAATTTTATCCTGCATTAACATTCAATTCACAAATAAAAATCATTAATAACACTGAAGTCGAGGTTAAAAAGTCGCCGCTTGAATTGTTTAAAAATCAGCGCGCATTTTTTACCTATTCTATCTGGATCATCAGTATTTTAAATATGATCAGTCTCTATTTTCTGGCGAATTGGCTACCCACCTTAGCCAAAGAGTCAGGTCTTTCATTAAATCAGGCATTAATGATTGGTTCCACTTTACAGTTAGGCGGGACGATTGGTAGTGTTGTGATGGGACTTAAAATTGATAAGACAGGATTCTATAAAGTACTCATTCCTGTTTTTATCGTTGCCGTGATGAGTGTTGCTCTAATTGGCTATGCTGTTAGCCATATTGCTTTACTATTTATAATTATTTTTATAGCTGGCTTCGCAATTGTTGGTGGGCAGCCTGCTATTAATGCACTGTCTGCAAGCTATTATCCAGTTTCACTTCGTACTACAGGAGTAGGTTGGAGTATTGGAATTGCTCGTTTAGGGTCGGTTATTGGCCCGCTATTTGGTGGGTATCTCTCTCAATTTTTGGTCATTACCCATTTATTTGTGATTGCTGCAATACCTTCGCTATTTGTCATTATCATGCTGAGTGTTCAGGCTAAATACCGATCATAACAATGTCTTCATACATCATTTATATAGTGCACATATAGACCGTAATTATGATCGGTGAGTGGCTAAAGAGAGTAGGTCACAAGCTAGTTCAAGAGTTATTTAACTCGATACCACGTTTGATTTCGGCCAATTGCAGAAATACCAATATAGCCACGCGCGGTAAGTTTTTCGCCGTCTGGAGATACAGTTACGCTAAAGCGATAAGTTTTGTCTGACTGAGGGTCGAGAATAGATCCTTTGTCATATTTATTTTTACCTACGCTTTTTAAATTTTTGACAATGGTTAGACCAACTAAAGATTTGTTTTTATAAGTGCCTTCACACATCGTACATTTGTTGGCTTCGCTTGGAACAAGGATTTTTTCAATGTTTGCAGTAAGAAGCCCATTTTTATCTTCACTAAATTTTACCAGTGCTCTAGGCTGATTTGTTTCATCATCAATGGTTTTCCAAACACTGCCATGTAGTTTGTCCGAAGCAAATGAATGTATCGAATAGAAGCTAAGTAAAAGTAATAATAAATATTTTTTCATATCCATGATTTCTCGAGTTAAAGGTGGATGATTTTATTCACTAGAATTATTCATTTTAAATTTAACTTCACAGTTTTCTTAGTATTGAATCTATAAACTAAACAATATGTAAAGTTATATTTTATTGGGCTTTATATTATTTTGATCACCTTTTTTATGCAATTGCGAGAATGTACAGAATTACTCAGCCTCAAAATTTCTGAAGTCGCATGGCGTGTAAAACCAACATAGTATTTGATCACGACTAACGATAATGCACTGAAGCCTCGAACATAGGGGTTAATTTCAAAACAAACTCACTCAAGTGCAATAGAAGTCAATTCGAATCATTTATCCCTAATTTCTCACACAGATCAAGTTTCTAAACTTATTGATAAATCAGCTAAAATCTTTAAACAATAAGGAATAACTGATTGTTTTTTATTGTCTTGTACAGATTGCTTTAAAAGTATTTGTAAAACCCTCTAATTGTTAAAAATTTTATATGAGTTTGTGGAGCGAAATTTTAATAACTTGAATACAAATATTTTATCTAAAAATATAATCATAAAACTTTAATTTCTCGGAAGATTAATTGAGTAATTCTTAAATAAGTGAAGAAATGTAATTAATACAAATAAAAAACATCAACTACTTTTTAAACTAAATAAATTACGTTTAACCCATCACAAATTATAAGAATAATATGAAAATCATGTGATTATTATCGATTGACAGTATGCAATATTAAGCTTTATAAATAAAACGAACCTGAAAAAACTGTTTCTTTAGTAAAACAGAAAAATGACATTATAAATTTGAAAAGACATTAGAACATAAAGATAAGGAGAAGAAATGAAACTCATTAAACATGCCTTATTTTCTCTTATGGGAATACTCTTAATAAATAGTGCAGAGGCTGCAAGCGCATCTACTTCATTAAAGGTTAGCTTAACTATTGTAGAAAGTTGCGAAGTCTCAACACAAGGAAATTTAGATTTCGGTTCTGTTGTACGTGCGCAGCCAGTCGCTGCCGCTAGAACCGATGTAACTGTCCAATGTAACCATAATACACCGTATCAATTGGCCGTAACTTCCGACAATAATTTTGAGCTTAAATCTGCTACAAGTCCTGCCTCTGTCGCATATATACTGTATCAAGATGCAGGGCATACTCAAATTTGGGGAAATGTAGCAAGTAAAATGCACTCAGGAATCGCAACAGGAATGAAAGAAAATATTCCTATTTATGGAGTCATTCAGTCGAGTACCAATGTGCAGGCTACAAAGTATGAAGACTGGGTTCGTGTGAATGTTGTCTACTAATCGCAGCTCTGCAAGGTGTAATCAATAAGACCTTGAGAGCTGTATAAATGATTTTATTTGTTAGTGAGCCATTGAATTGAGGCATCAAACAGTTTTAAGCCATCGTCAGATAGATTGGTAAACGTGTCATTGTTAAGAAAGAACATGAGCCGTTTTGCTGGCGCTAAAGATTCATAATCCATGGTTGCACCTTTTTCATATCCCCAAATTGCGACTTTCTCAGGTTGTCCATAAATCGTTGCGATAATGGTGGCACCTAAACCCGGCTTACCCCAACTCATAGGCGCTTGAGCTTTATACACATTGCGGGTTCCGGCGGGAAGCTGTGCAGACAATGGGTGTGGGGCATTGACCAACCACAAATAACGTTCTTTCTCGACTTCGCCAAAATCTGTATTTATACGTTTACCTGTCATAGCCAAGTCATCTAGATAATCGTTTTCCCAAGTCATGAGTGGAAGGGGCAGTTGACGCCAACCAGATTGAAGGTTTTTAGAAGCAACTGTAGATGAAATAATGACTAAATCTGTGTTCTTTAAACTATTGGGTGAAACAGATTGATCTAATACCTCAACTTGATAGCCCTTGCTTTGCAAGTATTTTTGAATGGCAATATCTGTACCAGCCGATGCACCTTTAACTTGAGAGATGAGGGCTATTCGTGTTTGAGCATAAACTGCTGAGCTAAACAATGTACCAATCAACAAGACAACGGAAAGAAGCTTTTTCATAATGTTCTCAAAAGAGCAGTGATTTAGGCACTGCTCTGATCCCATGTTTTAAAATTTAAAGGTTGCACGTAATACTGCTTGGCGAGAGTCACCTTGAGACACGGCCAAATTATTTACACTGGCTGTGTAGTAGGTTTTGTCAAAGATATTATTTAAATTAAATTGGAACGTGACTGCTTGTTTGGCAATAGTCGTGTCATAACTTACAAAGGCATTGGCAAGGGTATAATCAGGTAGGTCAAAGGTATTTTCCGAATCGCCAGCACGTTTACCCACATAATTACCGCTTACGCCAAAACGTAAATTACCGTTGTAAAGTTCACCATAGTTATAGGCTAATGCTAAAGAAGCAGTATTTTTCGCTACATTATTTAAGCGATTGCCTTCAAGGCCGCTTTCATCTTCAGTTACTTTCGCATCTGTATAGGCATAGGTTAGGGTCGCATCAAGTTGATCAGTTATACGGCCAGTAAGGTCAAGTTCAGCACCTTTAGAACGTACGGCACCCGTAGTATGTAGTTCAACTTCACCAGTTGATGAGTTAGTCACTTTAGCTAAAACATTACGCTTTTTAATATCGTAGAGTGCAAAGTTAGCTTTGATACGGTCATTTAACTCATATTTCGCGCCAACTTCATAAGACTTGGCTTGTTCAGGTTGAACATCAGAGTTAATAACAGCATCGCCACCCAAAGGTGCAATTGAAGAAGAAGGCTTAAGTGACTCGGTATAGCTACCATAAAATGAAAGCTGGTCATTCCATTTATAAACTAAACCTGCATGTGGTAGCCAAGCATCATCGTTAGTGTTGGTATTTTCTTTAAACGGTCTGCCACGCCCAGCAGTTTGTTGATAGTTCAGGTAACGACCACCAAGCACAGCAATCCATTTTTCATTTAAGTGAATTGCATCTTGTACATAAAAACCGTAGGTATGCAGTTTATCGGTTTGGTCACTATCTGATGCCACAACATTTTGAGATGGCTCAACAGTTCCAAAACTTGGATTTAAATAATCTAAAGTTGAGGTATTGCCACGAACCATATCTGGACGGAAATACTTACGGTATTCGATGTCTGAACCGAATTGAATATCATGCTTTAAACCAAACAAATTGGTTGAACCATTAATATATGCTTGAGCATTACTATCTACGCTTTGGGCATTTAAAGTCGCATCGGTACGGCGTGTCACGGTGTGTTTAGTTGTATCTAACTTGGTTACACGTAATTGGTTAGCATCATAAGTTTCGTAGTTGTAGGTATAACCAAAGTGAGCCGACCAGTTATCATTAATTTGGTGATCTACCAACAATTGCGCCAAATGATCTTCACCTTTCATTTGGTTAAATGCTTCATCTAGACGTTGATATTTAGAGATCGGTAGGGCTTTATTGGTTTTCGGGTCAAAAACGGTAGAGCGGTCAAAAGGTACATCAAAGTGACGATATTGATAACTCAGGTTCACTTTAGTTTGACCATTATCCCATGCGACAGACGGAGCAATTAAAGTCTGTTTGAGATTACCAAAATTACGCCAATAGTCAGCGTCGGAATGATCTGCAATAAAGCGATAAGCAAAGTTACTGTCGCTAATTGCACCTGTGGTATCTATGCTTGCACCTAGACCATTTTTACCCGCAGCAAAGCTTGAGCCGTATACGGAAAGTTCAGTTTTCTGGGTAGTCTCAGGTTTTTTTGTAATGACATTGACCACACCACCTGGGTCCATAATGCCATAGAGTAATGAAGATGGGCCTTTTAAAACTTCAACTTGTTCAACTGCCGCATTCATGGTTCGGCCTTGCACAATTGGCATGCCATTTACAGTAATTGAACCGTCACGGTTATCACCAAAGCCGCGTTTCATTACGGTATCTTGCGTACCACCTAAAGTATTGCCCTGCGTAATGCCGCTGACTTGGGTCAATGCATTGTCCAAGTTTGCAGGCAAATAATCTTTCATGTATTGCTTCGATACAACGTTTACAGTTTGCGGGCTTTCTAAATTTTTTTGTTTGCCTCTAAGCGTCGACGCCGTTTGTGTTGCGATATAACTTGAGTCTGCTTCAGCCTGAACCTTAATCGTTTCTAGTTGTGCTGGTTGAATCGCGGTTGTTTCTGCCCAAGACATCATTGGGATGAGGGATAAAAGTAAGGGGCTACTATGTTTTAAAATTTCAACAGTAATTAAATTTTTACGCGGGGAGAAAGCAAACATAAGTATACCTAAGTGATATAAAAATCGTGAAAGGCTAAAAAGAGCGACTATTCAAGCGAACAAACAAGAGTGCTGACTAGACTCAAAAAAGTGAGTAAAGTATATATAAATGAGACTCATTTGCAATGGTTTGCAGGCAATAAAGCCGTAGGAAAAATTAATAATAATTTAACTTTTTAATTAGATTGTCTTTTATGCTCTGCCATTCTTCATCGATGATACTAAACCTGACAGAATTCCTTTTTCTACCATTAGGCATAATTCGCTCATTTCTAACAACACCTTCTTTTTGGGCGCCTAGTCTTAAAATCGCATTCTGTGATTTTTCATTCAGTACATCTGTTGTGAACTGAACTCTAACGCAATTTAGCTCTTCAAAGGCATATTGAAGCAGCAAATATTTTGCTTCTGTATTTGCGTATGTTCGTTGCCACGATTTTGAGTACCAAGTACTTCCAATTTCTAACTTTAAATTTTTTCTATCTATTTTCCAAAATCTGGTAGACCCAATGATTTTTCCTGTAGCAATATCTTCGACTACAAAAGGAAGTACCGTACCCGCTTGGTAACCTTCTAGTGCATGCTGAATATAGTCATCTACGGTTTCTGCTGAAGGGACTACAGTGAAAGGGAGGTTCCATAGTTCTCCATCTGAAGCAGCGGTAACTAAGTCTCTTGAATCTTCAATAGTTAATATGCGTAGTCGTATACGATGGCTTGAAAGAGTTATGTTTAAAGGCATAACAGAGGTCCTAGCTAAAAAGTACTAAATAAAGCCGTTTATCCAAATCTTATTTAAATCGACTATTAAGATCGCCACTTGAAACAGAAGTATTGAGCGAATGGAAATTGCCTGACTCGGCAATCGCACTTGCTGTTTTAATAAAACCATCCCAAGCTGAACGAGCTAATGCTCCACCAAGACTAATACGTCTTACACCCAAGGCTGCAAGTTCTGCTGCCGTTAAATCACTATCCCAACCAATTAAAACGTTTACAGGTTTTGGTGAAACGGCATTCACCACAGCGATGATTTGTTCACGAGTTTTAATACCAGGCGCATATAGGCAGTCAGCACCAGCTTCTGAATATGCTTTTAACCTGTTAATGGTATCTTCTAAATCGGGTACACCCACAAAGAAGTTTTCAGCACGACCAATAAGCATGACGTTAGTTCCGCTTTGGTCGATCGCTACGCGAGCCGCTCGTATTCTTTCAACTGCGTCAGGAATACCACGAAGCGGCTTTTCACTATTTCCCGTTGAATCTTCAATAGAAATACCCGCTATATCTGTATCAATTGCCATTAGAACATTTTCAATGACGCCTTGAGTTGTATCTGAAAAGCCACTTTCAAAGTCAGCATTGATAGGTAGGTTAGTGGACTGAACCATATAACGTAGATGTGCCAAGGTTTCATCTCGGTCGAGTTGACCATCAGCCTTTCCGCAAGACCATGCATAACCTGAGCTTGTTGTTGCCAGTGCTTTATAGCCCAGTTGTTCGAGTATTTTTGCACTGCCTGCATCCCAAGGGTTGGGTAAAATAAAGCATCCGTCTTTATGGAGATCGCGGAAAATTTTTCTTTTCTCATCGACTGAATTTTTCATTATTTCTTACTCTTTTTAATGTATTTACTTAAACTTAGTCACTCAATTTTGCCTTTAAACTAAGAGATTGAAAGACCAACTCAAGTCGAATGACTATAACAACTTTTTAATGTATACAAATACAACCACTTCTTCATTTCAAATAAGAAAATCAAAATAAAGTCATGTCCATTTTGGGGATATTGATTATAGTTTTCTTGAATTTATATAAATCTGTTTATCGTCATAAAAAATCATAGTGAGTGTTTTATTATTTTTGTAGTTAACAGGGGAGAACAAATCAGAAACTATTTTTATGTTTAATAAGGATCCGCTATGAAAAACACTTATTTAGTGACAGGCGCTACAAAAGGTATTGGAAAAGCAATTAGCGAAGAACTGTCCTTGCAGGGACATCATGTCATTGGCATTGCCAGAAATATCGACCATATAGACTTTCCCGGACAGCTTTTTAGTTGTGATTTATCCAATATAGAACAAACTGAAGAAACCATAGCATTAATTGCTAAATCTCATGTCATACATGGAATTGTAAATAACTCAGGAATTAGCTTGCCTCAACCTTTAGGCCAGATTTCCTTTCTTGCCTTGGAGGAGGTTTGGAACTTAAATGTAAGAGCGGCTATACAAGTGACTCAGCATTTTGTTGCGCAACTAAAAGCACAGCGCTTTGGACGAATTATTAATATTGGCAGCAGAGCAATTTACGGAGCAAAACAACGGACAGCATACTCGGCAGCAAAAAGCGCATTGGTCGGGTGTACTAAAACTTGGGCACTCGAGTTAGCTGAGTTTGGAATAACGGTAAACTGTATAGCACCAGGGCCGATTGAAACGGAACTTTTTAGAAAAACCCGACCTGTTGGAAGTGAAGCTGAAAAAGCGATATTAGAAAGCATTCCTTTAGGACGGATTGGCACACCACAAGATGTTGCACATGCAGTCGCTTTTTTATTGTCAGATCATGCAGGTTTTATTACCGGCCAAGTTCTCAATGTTGATGGTGGTGGAAGCTTATAGATAATTGTAAAAGTGCTTAAATACTAAAATTTAAACTTCATCTCGTCTAGTTTTTAAGAAAAGATGAATATATTCATAGGAAAACCAAATCCTATGAAAGGTGTGGCTTTGTAATGTTGATTCATTCTAAATGGCAGACGTAATCAATCACTTCATCTGTGATAATTTTAAATTTACTATTTTCGGGAACATTAAAAGATTCACCACTTGAATAGACTTTAGTATCTGGATCATCGCCAATTTGAACACTACATTTCCCTGAAATGATCTCAATGCGTTCTGAAACATGGGTTTTAAAAGTTAAAGCTTTTTCTGTTGGAAGAATTACTCCTAAAGTCTTTTTTGTACCATCTTCAAGTTCAATAACATGACTAATAGAGTGTCCCTCGTAATGAACATTCGCTTTTTTTGTTATAGAAACAGCATCAAATTGATTTGGCATTTTTCTTGTCTCTTTTATTGTACCGAATATGTACAAGATAATAATGAAAGCTCATCTAAACTTTCAAGCTTTAAAAATAGATTATTTAGTGAACAATTGAAATAAATGCTCTCGAATGAGAAGTGATCGTTTAAAATGTGGGGTAAATATCTTTTTTATTAAAATTAGAATAACAATCTAATATATTGTTCATTGATTTGATTTATTGCAAATACATAGTGCAGAGAAGCTTGAAGGTATGAAGTTAAATTTAGATAAATATGACCGTGTAATATTAGATCTTCTGCAGAAGGACTGCACATTGGCAATAGGTGATATTGCTGAAAAGGTGGGATTAAGCAACACGGCTTGTTGGCGCAGAATACATAAAATGGAAGAAGAGGGTATTATTCGTGCAAAAGTCGCTTTGCTAGACCGTAAAAAACTCAACATTAATGTGATTGTGATGGTGTTTATTAAAACTGCTCAACACAATATTGAGTGGATTCAAAAATTTCACTCTCATATCTATAGCATCGATGAAGTGATCGAAGTGTATAGAATGGCAGGTGAAACAGATTATTTACTTAAAGTTGCTGTATCGGATGTTGCCGAGTTCGATAAAGTATATAAAAAATTAATTGAAATTAACGGATTGGCCGATGTGAGTTCTAGCTTTGCTATGGAGCAAATTAAATATACGACAGAACTTCCTTTAAATTTTTTCTAATAAACACTGCGAATACTATTAAAAATTAAGGACCAGCAAAAATGCTAGAAGCTAAACCTTATTTACGTTCGGTACAAATTAAGGCAAATCATGGATGAAGAATAGTGTGAGAAATACCTTTTATAACAGCAAGTTTGGACAACCAGTAGATCAACACAAAGTACGCTATAAGATAATATTTTACTATAAGAAATAAATATTGGATTAAAATTCTAATTTTAAGTAAAAATAAGAAATATAAATCTAATTTTTAGATAAAAAATAGAAAAGATTAAAATTTATATCCATTGAAACCTCACTATCATGAATTGGTAATAAAGTTGATATGTTTCTTGGAATATAAAAGTGAATCAATTCAGCACAGATGTCATTAATTTAGGACGAACACCCGAGCGCTTTGATGGTCTAGTCAATACACCTGTTTTTCGCGGTTCGACTATTGTTGTAAATAGCTTTAGTGAGTGGGAAGAATTTAAACGCAATGGTGGGGTGTATCGACATTACGGCCGTTTCGGTGCTGCAACAGCTAAATCTTTTGAAAGCGCAATCAATGCGCTTGAGGGTGGTGCTGGTAGTATGGTGTTTCCTTCTGGGTTATCGGCATGTACACATGCACTTATGGCTTGTGTAGAGGCAAATAGCCATGTCTTGATTGCCGACAACATCTATGGCCCAACGCGAAACTTTGCTGACAATATATTAGTCCGAATGGGGGTAAGTGTTGAATATTTTGACTCTACTAACCTTGAGGCATTAACTGAAAAAATTAATCATCGTACTAGTGTGGTGTTCATTGAGTCACCGGGTTCAATGACATTTGAACTGAGTGATGTTGCGGCAATTTCTGCAATTAGTCATCAATATGGCGCAAAAGTATTAGTCGATAACTCTTGGGCAACGCCGTTACTTTTTCAACCCTTAAAGCATGGTGCTGATATTTCTATTCAGTCCGTAACCAAATACATTGGTGGCCATTCTGACATACTCATGGGCGTGGCTACTGCAAATGCCGAAACATACGAACAACTTACGAAAACAGGTCATTTGTTTGGAGAGACCACAAGCCCAGACGACATTTATTTGGCTTCACGTGGCCTGCGAAGTTTGGCAGTAAGATTAAAACAGCATCAAAATAGTGCTCTAACTATTGCTCAATTTCTAACAACACATCCGGCTGTTAAGGAAGTGCTTCATCCGGGCTTAGAAACCAGCCCTTATCATGATTTGTGGTTAAGAGATTTTCATGGCTCATCTGGAGTATTTGCTTTTTATTTAAAAGAGTCTGAATCTTCTTATGTGCAAAAATTCTTTGATTCGTTGCAATTATTTCACATTGGTTTGTCTTGGGGTGGATTTGAAAGTCTGATTTTACCTGTTGGACAAGCTTATCGAACCCATACCAATCTACCTAAAGATGGTTATTTAGTACGTTTAAATATCGGACTAGAATCGGTAGTCGATTTACAAAAAGATTTGGAATATGCACTAAAGTGCGCAGAACAAAGGCTTGTTGAAAGTGTTATATAGGTATCTTAAAGTCTAAAGGCTAACTTGGCACATCAGCCGCTTTATGTGTGACAGGGGCTATTATTTTATTAGATATTGTATAGCGACCATCTACTAACTGGGATTCTGTTGCTGCGATATTATGTTCGTTTACTGTCGGTGCAAAAGCGAATTTAAACTTTATAGATCATCTAATTTTATGAAAGAAAGCCCTATTAAAAGGGCTTTGCCATCATTTAGCTAAGTTTTAAATACTCATCTTTTAATTTATCTAGGAAAATAAACAAGTTTTGGTTCATTTCTTGGTAGTCATGACTCCTCAATTCTTCTCGGGTATTAACAAATTTATAATCATGAGCTTGATTGAGTTCAGTTGCTGAATGTTGAATGAGTAATTCAACAACTTCAGGCGTTAGTTCCATATGACATTGAAAACCATAAACTAATTTTGAGTATTCAACGATTTGTCGCGGACAACCTGCACTAAAAGCAATAATTTTTGCATCGTTGGTTAACCCGGGCATATCATTGTGCCAGTGGCCAACTTCTGTCATTTTTCCTAAATGTGAAAATAGAGAATTTTTAAAACCATACTCTGTCAGCATAATAGGAAACTTACCAATTTCTCTTTCAGGGCTATGTTCAAACTTGGCACCTAAAGCTTCACCAATCAGCTGTGAACCTAAACATACCCCTAAAACGACTTTTTTTGCTTGGATGGCTTTCTTAATAACCGCTTGTTCAGCGAGTGAATTAAAATGAGGACACATTTCAACTGTAGTATCTGGACTTTGTGGGCCACCCATCACAATCAGGAAATCTATGTCTTCAACCTTAGAAGGTAAGGGGTCATTTAAATACACTCTTGAATATGTCATTTTGCAGTGATTATTTTGACCCCAAATTTCATATGCACCAGGTGCTTCAAAATCTTCATGAACAATAAAATGTAGGTGCATGATAGTTCCCTAAATTTAAAGAAGGTATAGATAGGTTTATTGCTAGATCTAAGCCAAAGATAGGTTATGAAGCTTAAGGGCTAGTGAACACATCCAGTTTTTCAAAGTTATATGGTCCAGTTTGGTATATTCTTTGCAGTTATTGCTAATTCGATTATTTAAAAAAAGAATATAAAATAAAAATAATCATTTAATTTATTTAATAATTTTAAAATATATTTAATTTTTCTTGTTTTAATTGTGATTTAAAGATAAATTTTTTAACTATTTTTATTTATGTGCTTATTAAAAAAATTAATAAGTAATAATGATGTTTAACATTATATAAAAATATACTTAAAAATTGTAAGTTGTTGTATTTGATAAAGACTATGAGTCTGTTTTTTTATTCATTATTTGTAGTTATATTTCTATTTAGTATAGTTTTAAAATTTTAAACTATTAAATAGAAAATTATTTACTATTTGTTTATATAATAAATTGTAATTGTTTTTTACAAATGTAAGCGAATGTTTTCTGTAGAATCAGTAAATTAATTTATATAAATTGCTTGAATAAGTGTTCTTTTGATGTATAATGAAGTCAACTAGAAAAAAGACTTATTAGTTTAGTAAATCCTCTTTTAGTATCGAAGCTTTATTCATAATCCTCCGTTTTTAAGATCTTAAGCTCAATTCGTTATTTTTTCCAAGTTAAACCCGTCATGTCTCATGGCACAAGTTCTTAAAAATCAATAGGATGTATATCATGTCTAACAACACAGCTACTGGTACAGTTAAGTGGTTCAACGAAACTAAAGGTTTCGGTTTTATCCAACAAGATTCAGGTCCAGACGTTTTTGCTCACTTCAAAGAAATCGCTTCTTCTGGCTTCAAAACTTTACATGAAGGTCAACGCGTGACTTTTAATGTTGTGCAAGGTCAAAAAGGCCCTAGCGCTACAAACATCATTCCTCAGTAATTAGTACTGTAGAATAGAAAAAGCCCTCATTTGAGGGCTTTTTTATTGACAAAAAAAGAATAATTTCATCTTAGCCCCACAAACTCTAATCAAGTATTGCCTGAATGATTTGTACTAAGACCTTTTGATGAAAAGAAATGGACAATTTTAAATTGAATCTGTTAGCTCAAGGGTTTCTCATCCTGAAACTTAAAAAATCGCTTAATCGTATTAGAATAATATAAGATGTATATAAAACCTTATATTACATTGAGTAAATATAAGGCTTTAATAAATTTGATGTTAACTGAAATTTTAAAAGAGATCTCTTAATTGATGTAAAAATCTCTTTTATATAATTTAACTAGCGATGCGTGCTTCAGTTTTTTCAAGCTCAATTATTTTAATAATATAAGACCATGTTTTTTCCCGATTAACTAAACCTTTATCAATTGTGCCATCAATAATAATGCCATCAAGAATATTCAGAAAGAGTGTAGTTAATGCTTCAGGATCCTCAACATAAACTTTAATTAATATCGAAAAAACAAGCGTATAGATCCATTTACGATAGTCGTTAATAGGATTTTTTACTGAAGGATAAACTTGTACAACTTCCATGGTCGCCTTTTTAAATAAGCAGCCATTAAAATCGTCGGTATAAATCCAGTCAATATACCAATCAAATAAGTTCCTGAGCTGAACTAAAGGCAAATCTTTAGTATTGATTCTTTCTAATATAGCTGCCTGAATATCGAAATTTCTCTTGTAAAGGCATGATTCTATTAAATTTTCCTTGGATGGAAAATATTTGTAGAATGTCATTTTTGCTACATTAGATTCAGCAATAATTTTGTCAATTCCAATGCCGTTATAGCTTTTCTGATTAAAAAGGGCTATAGCTGTTGTTATAATAGTGTCTCTTTTTGACATCAATTTCCCCATTGTAAACTTTTGAATTCCGTTTCTTTTTAAAGTGGTCTCTTATAAAAGTTAATTTCAATCATATTGAAAAGATTGTCGTAATACAACAGATGAAATAATAAAAATGACAATATTTTTTGCTATCAATTGTTAATTAATTTATTAAAAAAATTTATTAAAACATGGATTGATTTGTGTAAATAATAAACCTAATATCGAATTGTTTAGGGATGAGTATACAATTTTATTGAGTAGCAAATGAATGCGCAATTAAAATAATGGAGAACTCAAAACCTAACTATAAGAATTAATTTGTTATTGAGAATGATTATGTCAAAAAAATTTGAAGATTTTAATAATCCAAGACAAAAAGCTTTACTGGGGATGAAGAATAGTATTCCTTCACAACAGTGGGAAGAAAATCTAGCATTTCTCAAACAATTAAGAGAAAAAATTGCTAAATTACCAGTATGTACACATCCAGCAATTGAAATTTTAAATAACGGACAGCTTGATAAATTTACCTTAACAAAAATTCATTTGGAATATCGTCACGCTATTGTACAAGTATTTACGGATGCTTTATTAATGGCTCAATTTCAGACTAAGCAATTAGAACCGAAATTACACTCTGGAGCTAAAATGTTCCCACGTGTTTTATTAAGTTTAAATATACTAGATGAATTTGGTTTTCGACCTGGAACAGACCAAGATAATTATTATTTGGGTAATCCTGAATATGCACATTATCCACTTTATGAAGATTTACTTAATGATTATGGTCTAAATGAACAAGATCGAAGATCATACCATCCTTCAAAAATCGCAGATCAGGTAAGAACATTTTTAGAATCTTCATACGATAGTTATATTAAAGTTGTTGCATTGCTTGCGGTTGCAGAAGAAGAAGTTATTCTTTTTAGTCCTCCGCTACGTGAGGCGACTAAAGCTGTTGGAATTGAGGTTGAGGGTGGTGGCTATTACCATGTACATGGTGTGTCGACTGACGAGACATCAGAAGCAGCAGATGATGATCATGAAGATGACTTGTGGTTTGCACTGGCTCAAGGCATAACCAAAGATGATTATGAAAGTCTTACCAAGCTGTGTATGGAGTATTGCGCTTTATGGAATGAATTTTGGGATGTTCAAATGTCAGATATTCATTTTATTGAAACAAAGAAGCTGGCGTAAGGTTAACGTCACATAGCAATCGCTTCATTCAAAAAAGCTTATCCAGATGGGTAGGCTTTTTTATTTATGGATATATATCTTAACTTGTAAAAATGCTATTTACTGGCAGGGTAATTCAGGTATGAAAAAGCTATGTTAATTGAATTAGAACTCATGTCGGAACTCGATATAACGCAGTTGCGAGAATACTTAACAAATCAACAGCAACCGATATTCACCTTCTCTTTCAACAGGTGCCCGATGAACACAAGGCAATACCTTTTGAGTAGGGTGGTCTACTGCCAAACGCCACAAGTGACCTGTACCCAAATTTATTGGTTGTGCATGGGCTTTAGGCTGGTAATGTAAATCAAAAAAATACTCTGTTAAAAAGCTTTCAAATTCGGCTTCTGGGCCGTCATGTAATGCTTTGAGTTTGCCTCTAATTTCTGGAATTAAAACTTTTTGCTCAACCTGATCGTTAGGCACAATATCACTAGCCGCACCGTAATAGGTACATAAGAAAGTATCGGTTTCTATAGGCGAGCGATCAACATGAAACGAATAGACATCTGTTGAAATAAAATCTAGCTCTTCATCACGTTCATAGTGTTTAAGTAAATTAAGAACAGGTGATGCACCCATATCAGTTAAGAGCTGCATGTCTTTTAAAATAATGTCTCGAGCCAAATCACCTTGTTTTGAAAGCTCAAGTGCTAGCAAGTCTTCAGTAGAAATTTCGGTAATATTCTCTTTTAAATGAAGTTTAGCCACAATTTCTTTAAAGTCGCCAAGCAAATTTCTGTGCCAACAAATAGCATTCTTATGTCCTTGAAAATGTATATTTACAAGTTCAGTAAAAGTAGACACCACCTCAACTTGCTGGTGGTCAGAAAATGTATTTGTCATATGAAATTTAAATCGCTCAAAACCCTGCCAATCATACACGTTTAGCGCTTCTAGGGCTGCAATCTTTAGCTGTTAAAAAATGAATATAATGCAAGAAAAGTACAATAATGATATGAACTTTGGGTTCAGCTTGCCTATTATTAAATGGCTTTAAGTAACCAAGATAAGATGAGAAGTCGACTATTTTTATAGTCGTGTAAGGAAATAAGGACAGTTTTTAAAAGTAATAGGGTTGTGAGGAAAGTATGGAAGAAATTAAAACAATCGGTGTGGTTGGTGTCGGTGTCATTGGCGCAAGTTGGACAGCATTATTTTTATATAAAGGCTTTAAAGTAAAGGTATATGACCCATACCCCATAGATGAAGAATTATTTAAAAAGAGAATACAAGCAAATTTAAATGATTTACGAGACTTAGATTTGCAAACGCGGCCTAGCCATTCTTTGCAAGATGTTCTTTCAAATCTAGAGTTTCACAACAACTTAAAAGATGCCGTAGCCGATGTCGATTTTATTCAAGAAAATGCACCAGAGCGTTTAGATTTAAAGCAAAAGTTATATCAAGACATCACATCATATTGTCCTGAAAAGACGCTGATTGCCTCAAGTTCTTCCGGTCTAAAAGTTTCAGACTTTCAAAAAGAGGCAGCTCATCCCGAGCGTATACTTTTAGGTCATCCATTTAATCCACCTCATCTATTACCTTTGATAGAAATTGTAGGCGGAAATTTAACAGACCCACAGCATTTAAGACGCGCAGCCGAGTTTTATCAGAGCATTGGTAAGCACCCAATTATTTTAAATAAAGAAGTAAAAGGTCATGTTGCGAACCGCTTGCAAGCAGCCTTATGGCGAGAAGCATTTTCACTTGTTAAAGAAGGTGTGTGTTCAGCCGAAGATGTTGATATTGCAATTACCAGTGGGCCAGGGCTGAGATGGGCATTATTTGGCCCTTATATAAATATGGAACTTGCAAACCAGAAGGGTTTTAAAGAGGCAATTCATCACTTAGGGCCACCTATGACCGAATGGTGGAATGATATGCAGGCGTTTCAGCATTCTGATGAGACTACAGAGATGCTAGAAGCACAAACAAAAGAGCTTTTAACCCACTATAAACATGTCGACTTATCTCAAAAAAGAGATAAAGGGCTAGTCGATATTTTAAAGCTAAGACTACAGTTAGAGTTAGATTAAGCTCATTTTTTAGAAGTGCCAAACAGGGCTTTACTGCAATGTTTGGCTTTTTTGTTGTGGCGTATTTCGGTAATATTCCTATTCTTCTTTCTGCTCAAAACTTATAAAAAGCTTGCTCTATTCCTAAGCTTTTTAAAGTCATAAATTTACTTAGCTATATGAAACGATACTACAAACAAATTGAATCGGCTGCTTCACATTGGACAACTGAACAAGACTGTTTTTTAATAGAAAATAACTCGCTTTCTATAGATGAGTTAAAAGAACATTTGCCATTTTCTGAAGAAGAAATTAGGATTCGTAGATCGGTTTTGGGTTTAGTCAGAAGAGATCAGCAAATGCGGCCTTATTAATTTTACCAAATGGTAAATTTTAATTGAAAATAAATGTTTCAAGAAATCTTAATAATTTAGAAAAATTGTGGATGAGTTATCAAAACCATACTTTTTTTAGGTGATTGTTTAGCAAGGTTTACAGAACACTTTAACTAATTACATTCAATAATAATAACATTTCACTCCTTTACATTTGTTTCATCATAATCAGAACCATAAATCATTTTAAGATCAAAACTTTATAACAATTGAGATCGAGGAGGTTAAAAATGCCAAAATATTTAGCCGTGGCTGAAAAGGTTTATAAGAACATTCAAAAAGACGACTTATTCACCAATGACCTTACACAAAATCTGAATTGTTTGATCAGTCAGATACGTAAGGCCATTAAAGGGACTGAGTTTAAACTTAAGTTTAATTACATCGATTTTGATGAGCAATTAACTAAACCAATCAGTGAGTGCAAAGTCAAAGTTGATTTAAGTGTAATGCCTAAGTTTGAAAATGAAGGAGAGTATTTACTTTGGTTGGCAAGTTTTATTGAACGGATTACAGAAGGGGGAAAACCTAAATTTCCGCCAATTTCACAGCTCATTCCACATGGATTTAAGATGTCGAAAGAATCATTCCCTGTAGTCGCTGCGCCTCAAAAAGAACAGCATGCAGATATGATTATTAGCTATTTTAAATCGAAAGATTTTCTGAAAACCGAGAAAAATCCTTCATAAAAGAATATAGAAGTATTCGTCCACCATACTTCTATATACCTGCTGGTTTATACTCAGTGACCGCCTTCTGGGGCGGTTTTTTTATTTAAAAAGTAGTTTGCAAATAGGCTTTATGAGGATAATAGTTCACCTAAGTATTTAATGGAGTTTTATTTATATACTTGAATAATATTTTTTATACGGAATTAAATAATAAAGATTTACTTTTAAGAAATTTTTTTCATAGAATGCGTTCAATCTAACTAGAGTTAAATCTTTTATCAAAATGATAAAGAAGATTTGATTCTATTTGATTAGAAAGAATAACTTGATGCTTGATTGGACGTTTTGAAAAACAGCATCGGAAAAATTATTCTAATTATAAAAGAAAAGAAAATTCATTTATCTTTTCTTTGTTTTAATTTTATAAGGGGAATCACGTGTCATCATTATTTTATATTTGGGACGCAAATGAGCATCATCCTGATGTCCAAATTAATAATCTTGAACAAGCTGAGTATTACGCAACTCATCCAAAGAATACGGGATACAGCAAAAAACTACAGCAATGTTTACGCTCTATCATTCAAATAGTGACTGACCCAGAACTTGTAGAAAATTTTGATCAAGATATTATAGATTTTTTTGATAATGCCGAAGGTTATATTGTCCCAACACAACAAAATGTATTAGATATAGATCGTTACTTTTTTGAAAAAAGTCCATATTTATATAAAATTGTTGTTGAAGCGATTATAAAATATGATGTAGTGGGCTTTGATGCAGGGGCATATATTTTCTTTAGTAAAGATAATATATTTCCGGAACAGACCGATATTAAACATTGGTTGCATACCATTCAATCGATTACTAAAGATCAGTTAAACCAGTTTAAAATATTACCGGCTAATCAAGATAAATTGGTGCAATTTTTTCATCTATGGTTAAAGAGGAACGAAAAAAAAATTAGGATTTTCAGAGAAAGAAAAAAAGCATCAATATAATGATAAATTTGGTTTTTGTAGAGATTTTAGTAAAATTTCATATGAGAAGATTCTCATAATAACTGCATCAAATTTATCTAAATATGAGTTAGGTTTCTCAAAAATTTCATTGAGTAGTTATATTCAGTATTCTGAAAATAAAGCTTTGTGGATACCTAGAGATCATTTTATTAAAGGCTTTACTTTACAATCTATACCAGAACTCCATGGTATAGAAGGCAAACCTTTAGCAATAACGAATACTCAACAGCTTGAAAGTATTTTTAAGCAAATTTATGAGTTTTTAATTTATGATGCGGAACAACATAAAGATTTAGAAACTTTGAATCAATGGTTTAATCATGGGGATGAGAAAGAATATATTACAAGTGGTGCAGTATTTAATCGATTAACCTTTGCTAAATACTTAAATGATCCTCTATATGATCAGTTAGTACACGAGTCCTTGGCTTATATTAAGAAAAATAATCGATTTAAGAGTTATGCAGATTGGAAAGTAGAACAGGTATATGATGAGGTTGAGAAAAGGTATAATGATGTTGTGTCTTAAAGTTATTTTATAAACTTTTATAGGAATGAGTTATAGCTATAACTCATTTTTATTTTAATCGCTACGGGTATAATTAATGGCATCTTAATCACCAATTATTTATTTAATAATAAATTCTTCAAAAACGACTGTACGCGAGTATCTGTATAACTCCAAATCAACCCATCATAAAGAGTTGCTAAAAGCCACTCATGATGGGCTTATATGCTTAACGGTTCATAGAATCAACTGCTTGAAGTATGCCTGTAAATAATATTGCCAGTTTTGACTCAGGCTGCGGCTCATTTCCATTTGCGGTAAATACTGCACAAACTTTATGACCTTTTTGAGTTTTACCAATCACAGAAAAGTTAATCACGCCGTATTCGGAACCACCTTTAAAACCAATTTTTTGCCAATTTAAATTTTTAAACAATGGATTTAAAGAACTGTTCAGAGCAGGCGCATCTTGAACACTTTCAAGCAGAGGACAAATCTCATTGGCTGACATATACCATTCAGCATCTTGCCAAGTAGCCGATTTTCCAATGCTACTCACACTCGGAAGTGGCAGTTTGTCTAGCTCAGAGAGCACTTCTAAACGAGCCGACTTTGTACCTGTTTTAAACTTATTTTTTAGCTTTTCGTTGCTTGGGTCAATCAGTTGAAATAGCTCTCTTGTAGTTAGCATCGGGGTGTTTCTAGGTGATAGTGCTTCTATACGAGGCTTTTTTAATACATCTATAAGACTATCGGTCGCTGTATTATCGCTAATTTGTATCATTAGCTGCGCGAGAAGTTCCAGATTTACAGGTGTGCCATCAGGCAAGTTTTGTAAAACTCCAGTTGGCAATGAGCGATTTTTTCCTTTTAAAGAAACGATAGTTTCTCTTTTTAATTCACCTTTTTTTATCGCATCTTCATACGCTTTTAAAACGAGTAACTTAAAAGTTGAACCCACAGCCATTGGAGTTTTATCATTTTCAACAATCACAGGTTTGTTATCTACAACAACTAAAAGAGAGGTTTTACCGACTGCGTTTTCATGTAGTCCTTTAACCATTTCGTCTAGGCTTACTGTTTTAAAATGAGGCGCGCTAAACCAAAGGGTACTAATTTGCCCTTGCTGATCTAAGCTAATTGAAACAGGTAATTCTCCTTTTTCAAAATCAATCGTCCCAGAGCCATTTGAAACATTAATACTTTTAAGAGAACCTAAAGAGGCTTTTAAATCATCAACAATTTTTTGAATTTGTGTTATGGAAACTTGTCCTAAAAATTGAGGACTAAATAAAGCAGGCTCTACGGGTTTATCTGCAAAAATTGATGAAAGCTTAGTCGATAAAGTATCCATTTTTTGTTCTGTCGCTGCATGAGTAGTAGAAATAACAATAGGGGAAACATTTAAAGCCATAACGCCTACAGCAAAAAATAAAGCTATAGTTGTGTACATTTTCTTGGTGAGAAAGTTCTTCATTCAATGTCCTCTTATATTTAGACTCATCTACAGTTTTTTATAAATGGCTTTAAAATAAGCATTCATTTTGACGCATCAAAATTTATATATCTATATAAATTTCTTCGATTTTATAAACCCTAATTTAATAATAAAATTAAATTATTTACCCTTACTTTTTAATGATTTATTTTAAAGCAAATGTCATTTTATAAGCTTGACTGCACGTAACTTGGATAATATCCTTTCCGAACTGGCCTACATTGCCAGGTGGTTTTGACAGACCACTTAGGACCGCATCAGATTTATTCCTTTCTGAGGGATACTTCTATGTGTACTTCTCGTTCCCTCCCGTAGCGGTAGGACGGGAGAGGGACACATTCGTGTGTGCTGGAGTCCTACCAGTCTGTCAACCCGCTTCCGTTCTGCCACCATAATTTTAATGTCTGGCAAAACTCCCAATAGAAGGAGTTGGCTTTGCACATCCATTATTTCTTGGCTCTCGATGCCAAAAGCTATAACGACACTACTTAAATCATCTTTAAACAGCTTGATTGCCTTTAGGGTTTTCAGGCTTTAAGTCATTACGGCTCAAAAATTTGTATCAACAATAAAACTTGAGATGTGCCAAGCACAGTCTTTATGGCTTTGCTGTGCCTTTTTTTCTTCCAAAAAGGGCACAGGCTTTTTTCTCTTTTAGAAACAACAAGAATTTATAACGGTAAAAACTATGCGAAATTTAGAAACCTCTTTCAAAAAATTACACATTATCCGTACGTCTATTCGACTATTTACAACTTACGGATTCCACACAGCAGGCGTAGATCTGATTGCCAAAGAGTCCGAAGTTCAAAAAGCTACGCTTTACAACTACTTTCGTTCAAAAGAGGGCCTGATTGAAATGTGCATTGCCTTTCAAAAAAGTTTACTTAAAGAAGAAGTGCTCGCCATTATTTATTCGAGCCATTACCGCACGCCTATCGATAAACTCAAAGAAATAGTGGTACTACATGTTAACTCTAATAGTCTGTATCACTTGTTACTTAAAGCCTTTTTTGAAATTAAAGTAGCTTACCCGCAGGCTTATCGTATGGCAGTTGAGTATAGGAAATGGTTGCTTCATGAGATTTTTGATTTGATTTTTAGCTTAGAAATACATGCGTTAAAACCAGATGCTGAGATGGTTTTAAACTTAATAGATGGTTTAATGTTTGAGTTTTTAGGTACAAACAGTTTGGAACACAGGGATGTAGCCGTGGAGTATTTCTTTAAGCCTATCTGTTTAACATAAATGAATTTTTTAAATTAATGGTAGAGCTTGAGATTACTGAAGTGCGAGCATTGTAGGTGAGCAGTGCTCACCATTAATTTAGTATTAATTAGGTGTAATTCATCAGCATGTAAACCTATTTTTAAATACCATAAAATAGACAGTTCTGTATATTTTGTTATAAAATATAGTTGATTATGACCCCAATTTATAAAAATGTAATGTTTAATAATATTTCCCAAGTTTTAGAGAGTATAGGTTTTCTCTCACAACATCGTTCGGTGTATCTCCAGTTTTCAGATGCATCACTGAATAGTCAGGTTTTCTTACAACGTATAGATGGGCAACATTCTCTTAATCAGGGCATGAGAGCCGAGCTGATTTGCTTATCAACTAATGCCCATATTGCACTCAAGACATTTATTGGAGTGCGGGTTGCTGTTGACCAAGTAACAGATTGAGGAAGTTTTTTCCGTACTACAGGTATTATTACAGGAGCATCACAGGGGCAAAGTGATGGTGCTCTAACCTTATATAAACTCACCATAAGTGATCCAACTTATCTCTGGCATAAACGCAGAAACAGTCGTGTGTTTATGAACAAGAGTGTGAAAGAAATTAGTGAGATTCTTTTTCAGGAATGGCAGGGGAAAAGTCCATTATTTGCATCTAGTCTGACTTTAGATTTGAGCGGGTTGAAACAGACCTACGATGTCCGTCCTTTTGTAATGCAGCTCAATGAAAGTGACTATGACTTTTTAACTCGTTTATGGCGTAGTGAAGGCATTAACTGGCTCATTGATGAAGCTGAGCTTACTGTACCAAGCAATACAGATCATATTCAGCCACAAAAGTTAGGTCTTATTGATGACAATAACCAATATCAAGCTTTAACAAGAAGAACAATTCGCTACCATCGAAGTCATGCAACTGAACAATTTGACAGTATGACTAGTCTAATGGCTGATCGTAGTTTACAGCCGACTTCTGTTTTTGTGCAGCGTTGGCAGTCAGATGTATTAGAGCAAACAGATGGGGTAGGCAGTGTACAAAGTACACATCAACATAGTGCCAACTATGACAATCAAAGCTTAAGTCTTGAAGATGCATGGCACTTTAGCCCGGCATGGATGCAGGATTTAAAAGGCGAAGATGGGGCAACCTCAGCAAGTAACCAACAACTAGAAAAGTTCAATCAGAACCTAAGTGCTTATCATGATGCTCAGTCTAAGCAGTTTATTGCAAAAACCACAGTACGGGATACCCAAGTTGGCTACTGGTTTGAACTCAATGAACATCCTGAAATTGATCTTCATGACGGTGCAGATAAAGAGTTTCTGATTATCGGGAAGCATTACTACAACCAAAATAACTTACCCAAAGATTTAAACCAGCAAATTCAAGCTTTAGTTCAACAAAGCCATTGGCAAGTTGGTCATACAGACGAGCGCCAAGGTAATGAACTGATTTTACAACGCCGTAATATTAAGGTTGTGCCTGCGTATCAACCTTTAGAGAATCGACCTCACGCCTCTGTGCAACGTGCCATAGTCGTAGGGCCAGAGGGTGAGCAAATTCATGTCGATCAATGGGGACGCATTAAAGTTCGTTTCTTGTTCACCCGCAGTGATGACCATCGCCATGATGGGGGGGCTGGAAGTAACGGCAATGACACTGATTCGGCTTGGGTCGATGTGGTAACTCCGTGGGCTGGAAAGGGTTATGGGGCACGGTTTTTACCACGCGTGGGTGAAATCGTTGTAATTAATTTCTTTGATGGCAATATTGACCGCCCGTTTGTGGCGGGCCGCATTCACGAAGCTGAACGGCATCCAACCCAGTTTGACCAGAAAGGACAGCTACCAGACACTAAGAAATTGAGTGGCATCCGCTCAGAAGAAGTAGGTGGTAAAGGTTTTAACCAGTTACGTCTTGATGATACTACTGGACAAATTAGTGCCCAGTTACAAAGTAGCCATGCGGCCAGTCAGCTAAATTTGGGTAACTTAAGCCATCCAAAAGCCAGTGCGACAAGTGATGGTCGTGGTGAAGGTTTTGAACTGAGAACTGACCAGTGGGGTGCTGTTAGAGCAGGCAAAGGCTTACTCATTACCACTCATAAACAAGACCAAGCTCAAGGCACACATTTAGACGCAGCCAACGCTAAGCAACAAATAGAAGGTGGCCTTAATAATGCTAAGGCACTGAGTGAAGTTGCTAAAAACCAGCAAACTGACCCATTGGAAGTGCTTGAGAACTTAAAAACTTTCTTGGAACAAATTGAGCAACAAGATAAAGACAAAGCTGCTCTATTTAAGCAAGCGATTATGATATTAAGCGCACCTAACAGTATTGCTCTAGCCAGTAATGAAGACATTCATTTAAGTGCAGATGCTCAGTTAAGCCAAAGCGCTGGAGACAGCATTAACCTAAGCACTCAAAAGAACCTGATTGCACACGCCCAAAATAAAATTAGCCTTTTTGCAGCGCAACAGGGAGCGCGGTTGTATGCGGGCAAAGGAAAAGTTGAAATACAAGCCCAAGGTGATGGAGCAGATTTAATTGCTCGTAAAGGCATTCAGATTATTTCAACAGAAGACAAAATTGCTATTAATGCTTCTAAAGAAATTGTTATTACAGCCGGTAGTTCTCAAATCAAGATTAATGGTTCGGGTATTTTCCCTGTCACTGGTGGTAAGTTTGAGGTGAAGGCTGGGCAGCATGTGTTTATGGGAGGAGCATCAGCAACACAGAACTTACCAATTTTACCTGCTTTCTCAATACCTAAGAAACAGCTTGAATTTAGAAAGGTATATGCGGATGGTATGCCTAGTCCAAATATTCCTTATACAATTCATTTGCCTGATGGAACCACACAAAAGGGTAAAACTGATTCGAATGGTATGGCGTTTTATAATGACCAGAAAAATGGACGTGCTGTCATTGAATATGGGGAAGATCGGAACCCATTAGGTTCAGCGTTAGAAATGAGGTTTGAGCAAGAGATAGATAACTTATTTAAAACTGAAATTTTTGTACTCCCACTTGCAGATGATCAAGCAGAAGATTAATTATGGATATGTTACAGACATTTAGTGGTTATCAAAGACAGCTTCAGAAAAGTTTTAATCAATCTGTCATCAGTTTGCAATCCAATTTTAATCAGACAGCAACATGGATAGAGAAAGAGCTTAATGAGCTTATTGCACAGTATAGTAAATCTTTAGACGGTGCTCAAAGTTGGGTTAAAAGTTTTATTTATGGGGAGTTCAATACCGATGAACGCCCTGTCTCTGTGATTGTCACAGAAATGCTTACAGGTTTTGTTCCTGGGACAGTTCTTGTATTTAGTGCTCGTGATGCGGTTGCAGTCATAATGCGGATGCTAAATGATCCCAAGAAACAAGATGATGTACAGGAATGGATGTTATTAGCTGTTTACTTACTTCCATTTGTTTTAGTTGGTGTGACTGCCACGACAGGTGCGGCAACTGGTGGAGCAGGTGGGGCTGTTTTTGGTGGTGTTGGTGCAGCTCCCGGAGCTGGTGTGGGTGGTCTTATTGGTGGGGCTGTTGGTAGTGAAATAGGTAATGTAGTTAAATGTGTGGGATTATTCCTTATTAAAAAAACACCTCATTTAGCGACGATAGTCTCTAAACTAAACGGTTTTATGAAAGGAAATATTATTCCGACACTGAAAAGGATAAAGTATTCAGATTATGCTACCTCTGTTACTAATATTATCACGTCAATACTTAATCAATTATTAGGTTTGGTAAAACGTGTTAAGTCACTGTTAAGCTATGGAGCTAAAATTAATTGGATGGGTTTAGGATGGGCTAAATCTATTTATGTAAGAATGGAGAGATTTGAGGCCGCTTTAGTTTCAATGATCCAAAAATCAGCCATAAAAATTAAACAAGGCTTTAAAGAATTTGATGAGCATTTGCAAAACTTATTAAAGCAATCAGTTAAGTATGAACCTGCTTATGCTACTGTGGGTACAAAGGTGAAGCCTGTTCCTGCGCCTACTCAAACAGTTAGACCATCTTTCCCTCAAACTGCTCAGGCAAATGCTGCACATAGTGCAGGCACAGCTTCGAGTGCTGCGAGAAAAACACCTGAAAATGTACATCAGCCAAAAGTGAAAGAGCCGATTACCAAGAAGATGCCTGAGACAAAGGTAAAATGCTTTAATCCTGTTAATACATCTTCTGCAAGAAAAAATGCTGATAAGATGATTAAAGAAAACTACCCGAAGGACAGTAACAGTCTAGCGGTTGAAGAATACTTAAATAAAGAGACTGATTGGCAGTTGGCAAATCAACAAAAAGGTCTCAATGAGATGAGTGTAGAGGACTATATTGAAGGACGGAAGGCTTTTAATACAGAGGGGCGTGGTGGTGGTGCACCTGCTGAGCAAGCTAGAAAAAAATATGGGGCTGACCTTGCTGAAAAATATGAGAAAGAATATCAGCAACAAAATATAGGTGCTCGAGAAGCAAAGAAACTTGCTAAGGAAAAGTCAGGACGAATCATGAATGAAATGGCTGCTCTACATAACCCTGATCAGCTTGTAGGTGGGGCAAATAAAGTTGATACCAAAGCAATTGGTCTAAAAAATGTCAATTCCTCTATTGGTAGTCAGTGGAAAACCAGAGTTCAAGCATTAGATGAAGCGGCAGCAAAAGTTCCTGTTAGTGAAAGAAGTACGACAGGGATGAATGCAAAACTGGAAAGGTGTAAGAAATGAGTGAGTTTATAATGGATGAAAATTTTGAAATTTTTTATCATGATGAAGGTTTTGGACCGCCAGTTTTTGTAGAACCTGTATCAGAAGAAACTCTGAAAAAGTATCAAGGCAAACTACCAAATCAACTGCTTGAGTATTGGAAAGCTTTTGGTTTTTCTGGTTGGGGGAATGGATTGTTCTGGTTGGTTAACCCAGAAGACTACCAAGATGTATTAGATGCTTGGTTAGAGCATATAGAGTTGCCACCCCATGAAGAGTATTTTGTGATCGCTCGTACAGCTTTTGGAGATTTAAGCGTATGGGGAACAATTCATGGTCGATGCTTTACTATTTCGGCAACGACTTCACAAATTTTTCCAAAAATGGAAAAAATGGAGCAAGGTGAGGAAGACTTACTTATCAAGATATTTTTTTCGTCAAAAGATAAAGACTCATTAGATATAAATGATTACAAAAACAAACCGTTATTTGATCGGGCTGTTAAAAAATACGGTGAACTGAGCAAGAATGAGATGTTTGGTTTTGAACCCGCTTTAATTTTAGGTGGTGAAGCAAAACTGGAAAATGTTCGCAAGTTACCGATTATTTCACATTTACAATTTCTAGCTTCTCTTGATACACCACGAATGATGCTCGATATCGGGAAATTTGTGGATGAACATGGTCTAGGAAAGGATGATTAAAGCCCGTTAGGGCTTTTCATTATTCTATTTTGTATTTTCTAAAGACATAAATGCAAAATTGGAAAGGTGTAAAAAATGAGTGAATTGTTAATAGATGAAGATTTTGATTATTTTTATAATGATAAAGGGTTTGGACCACCTATTACTTCTGAACCTGTACATGAGGAGACTCTCAAAAAATATCAAGGGAAATTACCTAATCAACTACTTGAGTACTGGAAAGTCTATGGTTTTTCAGGATGGGGCAATGGATTATTCTGGTTTGTAAATCCAGAGGATTATCAAGATGTTTTGGATGCTTGGTTAGAGCATATAGAGTTGCCACCCCATGAAGAGTATTTTGTTTTTGCGCGCAGTGCATTTGGTGACTTAATTATTTGGGGAACTAGACATGGTCGTTGTTTAAAAATATCTTCTGTCACGAATCAAATATTCCCAAATATGGAAGAAATGGAGCAAGGTGAAGAAGATTTTATACTACGAAATTACATTTCAACTCCAACAAAAAAAACATTCGATTTTAAAGACTGGAAAAATAAGCCTTTATTTGATCGAGCAGTAAAAAAATATGGGGAATTGAATAAAAATGAAATGTTTGGTTTCGAACCCGCTTTAATTTTAGGTGGTGAAGCAAAACTGGAAAATGTTCGCAAGTTACCGATTATTTCACATTTACAATTTCTAGCTTCTCTTGATACACCACGAATGATGCTCGATATCGGAAAATTTGTGGATGAACAAGGTCTAGGAAAGAATGATTAAAGCCCGTTAGGGCTTTTCATTATTCTATTTTGTATTTTCTAAAGACATAAATGCAAAATTGGAAAGGTGTAAAAAATGAGTGAAGTTATAATGGATGAAAATTTTGAAATTTTCTATCACGATGAGAGTTTTGGACCACCAATTTATTCAGAAACTGTTTCCGAAGAAACCATAAAAAAATATCAAGGGAAATTACCTAATCAATTACTTGAATACTGGAAAGTCTATGGTTTTTCAGGATGGGGAAATGGATTATTTTGGCTGGTAAATCCCGAGGATTACCAAGATGTTTTGGATGCTTGGTTGGAGCATGTTGAACTCCCTCCTCACGAAGAATATTTTGTGATTGCCCGAACAGCCTTTGGTGATTTAAGTGTATGGGGGACTATACATGGGCAATGCTTTACTATTTCGCCACTTGTAAATCAAATATTTCCAAGTATGGAAATTATGGAAAAAGATGAGGGAGATTTACTAATAAGAATTTTTATGTCTTCTAAAGAAAAAAGATTTATAGATATAAAAGACTATAAAAACAAACCATTATTTGATCGGGCTGTTAAAAAATACGGTGAACTGACCAAGAACGAGATCTTTGGCTTTGAACCTGCATTAGTTTTAGGTGGTGAAGCAAAACTGGAAAATGTTCGCAAGTTACCGATTATTTCACATTTACAATTTTTAGCTTCTCTTGATACACCACGAATGATGCTCGATATCGGGAAATTTGTGGATGAACAAGGCCTAGGAAAGGATGATTAAAGCCCGTTAGGGCTTTTCATTATTCTA
This sequence comes from Acinetobacter sp. H1(2024), assembly GCF_046557555.1. Lineage (NCBI taxonomy): Bacteria > Pseudomonadati > Pseudomonadota > Gammaproteobacteria > Moraxellales > Moraxellaceae > Acinetobacter > Acinetobacter sp. H1(2024). The sequence continues at coordinate 844,381 of NZ_JBKGFO010000001.1, read as the reverse complement.
TTTTTAAATATATGAATGCAAACGTGAAAAAATAGTGAAGTTATTGGGATATGAAAAAAACACCTATTACTTTTAATTCAGGATGTGCTATCTCAGATGATATGGTATATGTAGCAAGCTCACTGGATAACTTTGATGACAATCAACAATTTAGTCGATTGTTTATGTACGATTATACAGAAGAGAATGGAGAGGGATGGTATTATCATGATGTTAATTTTATTGTAGTTGATGTATGTTTTTATAATGTTGAAAATAATAAAAAGTTAATAGCATTAAGTGATGAAGGTGAAATTGAAGAGTTTGATGGTGAAGTTAGTAATTTTAAAAATATAGATGGAGCTGGTTTAAATCAAGAGTGGAGTAAAGGTCGTGGTTATCTCTCCACAATAAAATTTCAAAATAATAAGTTGTTTGCTTGTGGCTATGATGGGCAAGTTTATATTAACGAATTTAACTGGCTTGACTTATCAAATGGTTTAAAATCGAGTAATAATCAAATACTAGATTTTGAATCTCTTGAAAATGAAGATGATATTTCTGTTATAGATATATGTGAAATAAGTGGTAATTATTTCTGTGTAGGTCGTATCGGAGATAATGGATTAATTGCTAATTATGATGGTAAACTATGGAATGTATTGAAAAAAGTTAAACCTGCTACATTATATTCAATTATTCCGAAAAAAGATGGAAAATTAATAGCATGTGGAACATATGGAAATTTAATAGAAATTAATCAGGATGCTACTCTTAATCGGAAAACAAACTTAAGTATTAAAGATGATTTTTATTCTTTAACTGAATTTAACGATATTCTTTATATAGGTTCAGCATGCGGTTTATATGAATTTTATGAAAATAAAATTACTAAAGTGAATATTCATGAGGAAATAGATAATAATCTTGTTTTTAAAGTAGATTCTACTGAGAATACATTATGGATTTTTACTAATAAACTTATAGGTAGATATGATGGAAATTCTTGGAAAATTTTTGATCATCCAGATAACAAAGAATATAAAAAAATATCTTTAACTGTGAATGCAAACGAAAAATGTCCTAAAACTGGATATTGGTATACAGTTGCGAAACCTAATTCGAGAGCTTATTTTAAACAAGGCGATGCTTTTCCTCAGTTAGTAACTGATTGGGGGGAAGTTTATTGGACTTGGGATGGTGAGGATTAATTGAATGTCCACAAGGGCATTTTTATTTGCAACTGATTCATAAACCGAAATGTACTCGTACAGTGACTGCACATGCAATTACTTTAGAATTTTTAATGCCAAATGAAATGCTGGAGCGTTAAGAATGTCAATAACAGTCAATAATCAGGAAATAGATTGGCAGAAGTGGTTTGATCAGGAAATCAAAGATTCAGATAGTTATAGAGATAGTTTTCTAGAAGCAGAAATGTATCAAAGAAGATTTAATACCATTCTAAATGGTATTTACTCAGTGACTGATGGTTTTCGGAAATATAAAGCTAATGCCAAAGCTGGAAAAATGATGAGTGCAGGGCATCAACGCTTACAAGATGTATTAGATTTAATGTCTTTACAATATTCAGCGGGTGGGGATATCGGCTTTATCAAGGAACTGTATCCCTACTTACTACATTGGACTGAGGAATATGCTGAAACCAGCCATTTATATAATCTAAGTCCTGATGCTGGGGGGCGTTATGTCTGGCATATCAGTTTAGGTACAGAAGATTATTGGTATATTGCTTTACGGTTGATCTGTTTTGGTTTGTTGACTGGCTATGCTGATCAAATGGCACGTATTATGCCGATTATTGACTATGTTGAAGCCACACCAGAAGGGCAAGAGAAAGATGGTTTAATCGAGCGTTTGATTGCCCCATTTGTAGCAGACCGTGGAACTCCACCTGATGAGGCCAGAAGACATTTACCTTATCGAAAGTTAATCAAAGTATTTAATGCTGCACCTGAACAACGCCCAGCTTTAATGCTGCAATATTTAGAAAGCTGGTATGAGGCGAGTCGTCGAGAACCTTATCATGATCAACATCCACAAACTGATTTGAGGTCGGGCATTAGCTATTTCGGATATTGGTCATGGGAAGCAGCAGCTGTGACATGGTTGTTAGGTATAGATGATACCTTATATCGTGAGCATGAGTTCTATCCAAAAGACTTAGTTGATTTTGCGCGTACACAATCAAATGTGGTTCCAAATGAGGAACAGCTAGAACGTATAAAAGTAAAAGGTGGCGAAGCTTGTATTAAAACAGGCTATTGGATTACTTCAGCTAAACCTGATACACGACTGTATTTTACGCAAGGAGCCATATTGCCAATACTTTCAGAAATGCACTGGGGTGAAGTGCATTGGTGCTGGGATGGTGAGAATTAAATGAGGACTGAATTAATTAGTTATTAAAATGTAACGCTGGTAGTTAAAATAAATGCTGGTACAAGAAAGAACTTAAAATATAAAGAATGGCAATCACAACAAGTTTTTTGAAATTCAACAGACACCTCAACTATCAATAAATCTGACAGAATCTAACTTTTTATATCAAATAAAAGCAGTTATCTTAATTGTACTTGGGCACAAACTCTTAAGGTGCTCGTCTTTTCGTTAAATTTTTAGGTATTTAAAATGAATAAAATGCATGTAACTTTGGCTGTAGTAGTCGGTTTAATTGTTGGTGGTGTAGTGGGTGCTCTAGGTTATTCTAAAACTGCTGCACGTTATGATGCGATGACCACAGCATGTGTAATGGTCAATCAAGCAGTTGAACACGAGATTTTAAAGCCTGAACAAGTAAAAGAGTTAGGTGAGCTTACAGGTCAAACTCTTAAGAAAGATTATGCTTCTGTAGCATCAAAATTTAAGTTTTCTGAAAAGCAGTTAGGCAATGCCTCTGAAGGTTCTAATTGTAGCCAGTTTATTGTTGGTGTGAATGCAGCACAATAATTAAAAGAGAACCCACAGATTGTGGATTTTTTCTTATTGATTTGACCAAGCTGAATCTATGGCATCAATTAACCGTAGGTTCAGTGCTTTCTGTTCTAATTGCCAATTTGAGAGTTCTTCGGCAGTTGGTTCTTGTTGTCCATCCGAAGCTGCTAAAAACCGTTTAAAGTAGTTTTTATAATGATAGGCAGAAACGTCACCTGTAATATCAGCTGCTACTAATCGGCCCTTGCATGCTTCAATTAAGCTCTGTAAGTGCTTCTCTAGAAACTTACCTTGGTCCCAGTTTGTCATGACGACTTCGCTCGACAGCACGTCCTTATCAATCGATAAATAAACAGGTAAGTTCGATGCTTTTATTTCTGTGAGAAATGCAGTTAGTAACTCATCTGGATGATCGAAGTTTTGCCATGCTTTCTTTTTGCCTGTAAAACGCACCCATGATGCATTTTGCTGAATACTCCAATAATGCAGTTTGCCTTTTAGTAAAGGCGACCAATGGTTTTCTACGGCGTGTAGCCATCCAATATCACTTGAACTAATCCCAAGCACGTCAATTCTGGCAACTTGAGGAAGCTTGCTTGCCCAATACACCCATGAGCCACAGTGAATACCAAAAGGGTAACGCATGTTGTCAGGGTGGTTATCGCAGACAATGAGGTGAAGAGGTTCAGCAGACGGCAGTCTTTCGAGTAAAAGCTGAGTAACGTGGTGATAATCACCGCTACCTAAAAGAACACAACCCAGTTTTGAAGGTAAATGCTGGTTAATGTGTGTACGTAACTCATCAAATTCTTTTAATTTACAACCAAAGCGAATCACTTCTTGCCATGAAGTTAGGTCAATACGTACCGCATCATCAGGATCACCCGCAGAATCGTCAAAATTTAAAACGACAGGTGTTCTGTTATTTACTGAACTCATGATCGTGTTTCCTGTTTAACATGCCAATGATGATCTGCTTCAAATAAAGGTCGTAATTTTTTTAAAACAAAACGTAAGGCAGGGGAATGTATCCACACCAGATGACGGGTAAATGTAAATTTAGCCCCGAGTTGGGCTTTGACTTCAGGGTCTGTCCATCCTGCAATGTAGTACTTGAGGTTGTTAGCTAATGCATAATCTAAATTTACGAACCAACTAATAAAATATAAATTGTATTCTTTTGCGAGCGGGTAATTGAGACCAATATATTTATCAACCAGATTGTCTTTGTATTCATAACAAATGTTATAACCGACTAGAGTTGTATCTGCCCAATATAAAAAGACTTTACCGCCACTGTGCACATCTTGAAGAATTTCTGAAAAAAACTCAGGGCTAAGTAGGTCAAAATGTATTTCGCTTTGGTGATAAACGGCTAGATAGAGTTCATATAAATATGTTCTAAACTCAGGATCATTAAAGCGTTCATCGCCTGTAGACAATTGTTCAATGTTTAATTCATTTAAACTTTTGAGTTTGCGTTTAAAGTTTTTACGGCGTGGCCTAGATAATCTAGAGAGATATTCTTCACGGCTTGAAAAATCGATAGGGACATAAGCTAAAGCTTGTCCTTCTACAGATATAAAACCTTTTTTTTCTGCTTCTTGAATAAAATTGTGACTGTAATTATTTTCAAGTTCGCTGAGTAAAGGTGAATCTAACGGAAGATCTTTAATAATACCTAACTTAATGTTTTGATCATTATTCTTTAAAAAATCTGCTATTGAGTCTAGAGGAAGTTCACTAGGTAATAAGCTGTATTCTGTGACCGTTGTCCCGATAAAACATGTTTTAAAATGAAGAATTTTCCCCCAGGTTGAATATCCTGGCAATGCTTTAATTTTTTTAAGAAGGTCTGTATCTAGAGTCGTTAATAAATCAAACTCTGTATAAAAATAAGGTAAAAAATCGCTAGGCGAATGAACCTGAAAACTTAAAGGTGGATGCTTTAAAAAAGCATCCACCACTGCCTGAGGTTCTAACTGATTCAGGTTTATAGTCATAAAGTAATTTTATATTTCCCGTTTAGCTCGAACTAATAATTGGTCAAGTAATACCATTGCTTGATCGATTTCGGCTCTTGAGATCTCTAGTGAAGGTGCGAAAGTAATTACGTTCTTGTAATAACCACCTACATCTAACACCAAACCACATTGCTGTCCTTGATATTCAAGGGTACCTGAAAGACCGATATCAACCATTTTATCCAACAATTCTTTGTTTGGAGTAAAACCATCAGCCTGACAAATTTCTGCACGCAATGCTAGCCCTAAACCATCAACATCACCAATTTCTGGATGACGTGATTGTAATTCTTTTAGACCTTCTAGGAAATAAGCACCACTTTCCATAATTTGTTTTTCATAGTCTTTTTCAGCCAACATGTTCATGACTTCAAGACCTACTGCCGTACCAAGCGGGTTAGATGCAAACGTCGAGTGAGTTGAACCCACTGGGAAAATCTCAGGATTAATCATTTCTTCTTTTGCCCAAATACCAGCAAGAGGGTTTAATCCGTTGGTCAACGCTTTACCAAATGCAACAACGTCTGGCGTAATATCGAAATGTTCGAAAGACCAAAGTTTACCGGTACGGTAGAAGCCCATTTGAATTTCGTCTACAACCAATAAAATACCATGATCATCTAGAACTTTTTTCAAACCTTTGTAGAAGTTCTTCGGTGGAATAACATAACCGCCAGTACCCTGAATTGTTTCGATATAGAAAGCAGCAAATTCACTTTCACGAACTTTAGGATCCCAAACGCCGTGGTATTCATTTTCAAAAAGACGTGCAAATTCGGCAACTAACTTATCTGCATATTCTTCTGGTGTCATACCTTTAGGACGACGGAAAGGATATGGGAATGGAATGAATTGGGCACGCTCACCAAAATGACCATAACGGCGACGGTAGCGATAGCTTGAAGTAATTGAAGATGCACCTAAAGTACGGCCATGATAACCGCCCTCGAAAGCGAACATACGGCTTTTGCCTTTAGTAAAGTTACGTACAACTTTTAGAGAGTCTTCAATTGCTTGAGAACCACCAACGTTGTAGTGAACACGACCTTGTACACCCGTCTTTTTGAGTATGTCTTCAGCAATCACTTTACTGAGTTCAATTTTAGTTGGATGTAAATATTGGCTGGCAATTTGAGGAAGTTTATGAATTTGGTCGATAAGCGCTTGATCTAAACGTGGGTTTTTATAACCAAAGTTGACCGCTGAATACCACATTTGTAAGTCTAGATATGGGATATTCTGGTCATCAAAAATATAGCTACCCTGACAATCCGTAAAAATTTTAGGTGGGTTTACATAGTGTACTGTATCGCCGTGTGAACAATACTTTGCCTCATCTGCTAGAAGTTGCGCTTCATCTAGTGGAACGCGGTTATTAGAACTAGTTGCAGAAGTGCGTTCTTGTTTGAATGTATGATTGTTGTTCATACTTCTATTCCTTTTACGGTTGGTATTTTCAGTATGTATGTTTTAGATACAGAGGCTGAGTGAAAAGAGTTGTCGTGTTTAAAAGGTAAAGGTAAGCCCCACAGCTGGTGTAATATCTGTGCGTTTTTTTACCATCGGACTTTTAAACTGTTCGTTTGATAGATAATTAAATTCAACAGAACTAAAAGCATTCACATGTTTGGAAAGTTTGTAGTTGGCTGTCATGCTTACAAAAGGCGATATACTTTGGCCCGGCTCATATGCTGCGATACCACTACGTTTACTTTCAGCATCACTGACGCCATAGTAATATTGGTTATATTTTGCGTTGTTCCACTGAAAACCAGCTTCTGGATAGACGGTTAAATTACCTCTGTCTAATTCAGTAAGGTAAGAAGCTCTTAAAATGGTTCCTTTACTACGGGATAACGTATCGGTATTAAGCCGTGCTTTAAAACCGCCATATGGTGTAATTCGCATATAACTTGCACCTGCTAGAACAGACCATTTGCGTTTATCTAATAGATAGAGTTCGCCGCTTGGATCATAAGTGTTGCCATCATAGTGAGCATCGAGGCGTAATTGATTTTTATCATCTTTGAACAGGTAATAACCGGCATCATCGCCTTCAATATAAAATTTGTCATTGTCATAGAAAAAAACAGGTAAAAGCGTTTGAGAGGTTTTATGACCTTTATAAGCTTGAAAATTTACAGAATAGTTAAAACCCATTGTGAAATCTGGTGATGAGCTTTCTTCTTGCGCATCTTGTGCATAAGCAGAACAGTAAAAACAGCTACTGCTCATTACTATTGCTATGGAAATTCTTTTCAATGGTTTAATCATATTCAGTCTTTCTATGATAAAAAATGGTCGATGTTTGGTTGTGTTCTGTTCAAAATTTTTTTGAATATAAAAGTTAATTCTTATACAAATCTTAATAAAAAATTAAAAATAACTTAATTTTGTATTTTTCAGTCAAATAATTTGATTTCTGAATAAAAAACACTCTAAATGTGAAAGTATAAATGTTAATTTTATTAAAAAATGTTTTTAAATTGTTGATTTTAAATAAATTAAATGCTTGGTATGTTTGAAAATTTTAACTCATTTGTTCACTATTTATGCTTTTGTAATTAGTTGAATCATATAATACTTTATTCAAATTTTTTTTGAATACTATTAATTAAAGAATTTTTAAGATTTCCCGCATAAAGTCAAATTGTAATTTTTATAAAAATTCTTAAATTATTTGTGTGAGGCATTTTATGTTCATGGTCGACCAGCATTACTATACAGATCACACTGTACCTTGGCATATTTTATGTGACTTTGATGGAACAATCAGTTTAAAAGATACAACGGACTATTTGCTTGAAACTTATGCAAAAGCTGGTTGGGAAGAAATTGAGGAAGAGTGGGAGCAAGGGAAAATTGGTTCCAAAGTTTGTATGCAAAAACAGATCGAACTCTTGGATGTCTCTATTGATGAGCTGCGCGATTGCCTTGATCAAATTGAAATTGACCTTGGCTTCATCGAATTAGTGAAGATCACTGCTCAGTATAAAATTCCGTTGACTATTGTGAGTGATGGGCTCGATTTTGTTATTCGCCATATTTTAAAAAAATATCAGTTAGACCATTTACCTATTATTGCAAATCATTTGATTCAGACAGATGAAAGGTCATGGAAATTAGAGTTTCCAAATCAAGAAGCGAGTTGCGTAAGTCAAAGTGGAACATGCAAATGTAAGGTTGCAAATCAAAAACCTCAAAAGCATATTATCTTGATTGGCGATGGACGTTCAGATTATTGTCTAGCGGGAAATGCAGACTATGTTTTTGCAAAGAAATCTCTAATAGACCATTGCAAAGAAAACCAGATTTTCCACACAAAGTTTGAAAACTTTGTAGAAATTTGCCAACCCTTGGCTAAGCTACTCAGTAGTGATTTTGGAATAGATACTCCAGTAACGGTGATTACATGATAAAAGACAATTCATTTTTTTTATCGGGAAACCGAACTGGTATTTTACTCATTCATGGTTTGACGGGTACACCGAATGAAATGAGAGGAATTGCGCGAGTACTTCATCAGGCAGGCTATAGCGTATATGGTGTGCAGTTGGCTGGACACTGTGGCGATGTTGAAGATTTGGTAAATAGCCAATGGGAAGATTGGTTTAATAGTGTTGTTGCAGCCGCAGAAAAGTTAAAAGAACATGCAGATCAGATATTTGTTGCCGGTTTATCAATGGGTTCTTTGCTGGCATTAAAATATGCATCGGCTTATCCAGTTGCTGGCGTCATTGCCTATAGTCCGACCTTCCAATACGACGGTTGGAGTATTCCTTTGTGGTCAAAAGTGCTTGCACCTATTGTTCTGCCAAGTGTTCATTATTTAAATATTTGTCGTAACAATACTTTTGACGAAGCTGAACCTTATGGCATCAAAAATAAGGCATTGCGTTCGCGTATTGTTCAGGCTATGAACAGCGGCGAAAGTAGTGAAGCTGGTTTGCCGGGTAACCCTTGGCATTCATTGTTCCAGTTACAACGTCTTTCGCGGAATGTTCGTAAAAATCTCTCAAATATTACGGCTCCATGTCTGTTATTACATGCCTATGACGATGATATTGCTCACCGAAGAAATAGTGAGTTAATTTATGCCAAAGTGAAGGGGCCTAAGACCTTAATCTGGCTTTATAACAGCTATCACATGATTACAATTGATAATGATCGAAAACAAGTGATTGATGAATCCATTCGATTTATTGAACAGTACCAACATCCAAAAAAGCAGTTAGAGCATCCATCAACTCGTCAAGAACGTAGAACTTCACCTGAAAAAATTGGTGAGCTTTTATGAATATTGTAGTGTTCAGTGTATGGATGCTAACCATTTTGATTGATACTGTTGGGCAGTTGGCTTTTAAGGCCGCTGCTCACGAAAGTAAAACCAATGAAGGGCTTGAGCATTGGTGGTTCATGGCGAAACGTCCATGGATATGGCTTGGTGTTTTTTGTTATATCTTTGAGTTTGTCGTTTGGCTTGCTTTCCTCTCGCTGGTTCCACTTTCTGTTGGGGTCATGTTAGGTTGTATCAACATTGTTGTGATTATGCTTGCTGGACGCTTGTTTTTTAATGAAAAATTAACTCGAAATCGATTAATTGGTGTAGTTCTGATAGCGATCGGTGTCACTATTGTTGGGATTGGGGCATGAAAAAATTTTATATTATTGGTTTTTTAATATTAATGCTCTTCGATACTTTGGCTCAGATCAGTTTTAAGCTAGCTTCCATTCATGCGATGCCTTTGACTTTTGATGTACATTGGCTAATCAGAGTTTTTGGGCATCCTTGGATTTATGGGGCTTTTATTGGATATATAGGTGCCTTTTTTATCTGGATGAATTTATTAAAGCATGCGCCTATTGGACCGGCTTTTGCAGCTTCACATTTAGAACTCATCACGGTGATGTTTTTGTCGATTTGGCTGTTTAATGAACCATTAACATTTACAAAAGTTACTGGCGCTATTCTTATTTTTGCTGGTGTTTGCTTCTTGGCTAAAGATGAAGAAGAGAGCCATAGTCATGAAGAAGTCCCCACAAAATAAACTTTAATCAATTATTCTTAAAACCGTCGTAACACCCGTAACTAATATTTGCGAATGTTAGTGTAATGCTAAATAAGCATTATGAGTGTATGGCGGTTTTATTGTTTCTGAAGTTAATAAATTGAAAATTAAAAAAGCTTCAAAATAAGCAATCTAGTTATATATAAATAAAGATTTTCTTATCTATTACTTATTTTTCTTAAATAGCATTATGTAATGCTTACTGCGGCACAGCTAAACCGTTATTATTTATATGAGATTGATACTCCATAATGAAAAACGATATAGAGACTTTAAAATGAAAAAGCTTGCAATCACTTTAGCTGTTTTGGTTCCACTCTCAAGCTGTAGCTTCGCCAATGACTCTACGGGTTATGTCGGCACAGGTGGCATTCAGTATTTAAAAAACGCACAAGTTGCGATGCAAAGTGAAGATTTATTTATTAGTAAAAAGATAATTAAAGTCGATTATCTATATAAAAATTTAAGTAACAAGGATGTCACTGAAACCGTTTTATTTCCGCTGCCACGTGTTGATAACTTTTTTGAAGCAGATTTTGCAAATACTGAAGCACTTTTAAAAAGCTTTAAAATTGTAGTGGATGGCCAAAATATAAAACCCGAAATGCATGTCAGAACGTTTATTCAAAAAGATGAAAAATCGCCTTTACTGGATGTAACCGATGAGTTTAAGCAATGTGGTTTTACTGAAAAAGACATGCTCAATCCATGGACGCGCAACAATGATAATTATGACGATTATGTAGATAAGCTAAAACAATGTAATAAACCACAAATGCAGAAAATTGTAGCCCAATTTGAAAAAGATGATGTGATTCCGTGGTCATCTCAAGTCATTTATAGCTGGAAGCAAACTTTTAAAGTAAATGGTTTAACTAAAATTCATCATGAATATAAACCTTTGGTCGGCGGTTCTGTTGCGCTTTATCCAGACGAAGATAGCAAACAATTTTGCATGGATAAACAATTTAAGCAGGGTCTTAAAAAAGCTCAGGCAGAACATTCGCCGTTTAGTGCTTTAGGTTATATTTTGACGACAGGCGCAAATTGGGCAAAGCCTATTGAAAACTTTAAGTTAACGATTGAGCGTGATAAAGACGAACTGGTTTCATTTTGTTGGGATGGCAAAGTCAACAAAATTAGTCCGACTCAATTTCAAATGGCCAAAACCAAGTTTGTACCAAAACAAGACTTAGACGTTATTTTTGTTCATCTGCCATAAGCTCATACAAACTTTAATCTGTATAAAATTGCATCACTTTTGATTGTGTGTCATAACCTAACTATGGCGCACAATAACAAGAGGATGCCGTATGTTGCTCAAGGGAAAAGTAGCAGTAATTTTTGGAGGCAGTGGTGCAATTGGCACTGCGATTGCGCAGGTTTTCCTTCGTGAAGGAGCACATGTTTATTTATGCGCAAGGGATTTAAATAAACTGCAAAACATTGCGACACAACTGCAAAAATACGAAGGCGCGGTACATACCGTCAGTGTCGATGTGTTAGATAGTCAAGCAATCAGTGAGGTAGTTGCTCAAATTGCTCAAGCGACGAGTGGTTTAGATATCGTCATCAATGCGACCAGTTTTATTCATAATCAAGGCAAAGAAATTTTAGAATTAAACCTTGAGGAGTTTGTCGGGGGAATACAGCCATTTCTTACAGCACAGTTTAATATCTCTAAAGCTGTGGTTCCTTATATGGGCGGTAAGCGCGGCGGAACCATCATTTCAATTGTGGCACCTTCAGCACGAATGGCGATACCAGGACATTTAGGACATATTGTGGGCTGTGCTGGTATTGAGGCATTTATTAAAGCGCTTGCAAGTGAGCTAGGCCCTAAGAATATACGGGTACTCGGTGTGCGCTCACATGCAATTATTGATGCTGTTCAAGCGGGTTCTTATACGCGCGAATTGTTTGAGTCTAAAGCACAGGCCATGGGGCTCAGCATAGGGCAATGGCTTGAAGGTGCTGCTCAGAGCACCATGTTAAAACGACTACCGACACTTTCACAAGTTGCAGAAACCGTTGCTTTTCTTGCATCGGAACATGCGAACTCAATGACCGCAACGGTTGTAAACATGACTGCTGGCACAATAATCGATTAGCGTAGTTTATTTTTAATCCAATAATCTAAACTGAAATAACGGCCGCCTCCAAGTACAAGAAGGGCAAGTAGCATAATCATATAGGTCGCGGCAAATTCAATTCCGTTATTTAAAATAACAAACGAGCCGCTCGATGTAAGCCAGTCATAGTTGCCATAGTTCTGTAAGATCTCTCGAGCTTTATTTAACTTTTCAGCGGAAGCCAATACTTGCATGTTCGCGAAGGGAGCATGCGGGTCTGCAATTGCTTGCCATCCATTTGGGAGGTGTACCGTAAATATTGCAACTAACATGGTAATAATAAGAGGAATACTAATTAAACGGGTAAATAAACCTAATGTTAAAAGTATGGCACCTGCTAGTTCAGTTGACGTTGCAAGCACGGCCATTAAATAGGGAAAGGGAAGGCCCAATCCTCCATCTGAACTGCCAAACCATTCTACAATGTCATTGAAGTGCATCAATTTATTTGTACCCGCCATCCAAAATATAGGGACGAGGTACAATCGAAGAGCAAGTGCTGCAATGCCATCAATATGTTGTAAAGACTTACCGAGATTTTGATAATATTGAGATAAGACATAAATAAAGTTCTTCATGATAATTTCACATCCAATGCGATTGAATAATAATTAGTCGGATGGAAACTGTATTTCTTACATAAAAATTTTTTTATTTACGGTGTAATAAAAAAGGATTTGGTCCGTCTAACTTTATGTACATGTGTACAAACCGAGAAATTAGCATTAAAGGAATACGAAAATGAACAAACTCAACTCAATGACTTCAGTGGCAGCATTATTAGCACTTTCAGTTGCAGGTGCTACGCAAATGGCTGTAGCAGCAACCAATACAACAACTGAAGTACATGCAACTAAAGCAGCTGATGGTAAATGTGGTGAAGCGAAATGCGGAGCTAACAAAATGAAAAAACATGAAAAATCTGCGGAAGCAAAATGTGGAGCAGCTAAAAAAGCAGCAGATGGTAAATGTGGTGCAACTAAAAAAGCAGCGGACGGTAAGTGCGGTGCAGATAAAAAAGTTGCTGATGGCAAGTGTGGCGCTAAGTAAACCATCTGATCATGGATGATGTCGGCCTTCTATTAAGTGTCGGCATCATTTCCAAAAGGAGAAGTCACCATGATGCAGTTGAATGGTGTAGGGCTTGGTTTAAGACGTGACTTTATAAATGCATTTCTAACGGCAAAAACATATCCCGACTTTATTGAGGTTGCCCCAGAAAATTGGTTAGGTTTTGGTGGTCGACATGCAAAATTACTCGCACAATGTGCTGAAAAAGCGCCATTAATTTGTCACGGCTTGTCATTATCTATTGGGGGGCCGCATCCACTTAATATCGAATTTATAGGTCGAGTAAAAAACTTTTTAGAGCAATACGAAGTGCCTATTTATTCTGAACATTTAAGCTATACAAATGATGGTGGCTATTTATACGATTTGTTGCCAATACCTATGACAGAAGCCGCTGTTAAATATGTGGCTGAACGCATTTTGCGTGTACAGGATATTTTAGGGAAAAGATTAGTCATAGAGAATGTTTCTACTTACGTCATGCCGAATGCCGAAATGAGTGAAGCCGAATTTATTCGTGAAGTGATTCAACATGCTGACTGTGATTTGCTTCTTGATGTAAATAATGTCTATGTCAACAGTACCAATCATGGTAGCGATGCATTCGGATTTATTCAGAACATGCCAAAGGAACGAATTCGTTACTTACATATTGCTGGACATGAAAAAGTTCAGAAGAACTTATTAATCGATACCCATGGGGCGGAAGTTTGTGACCGTGTTTGGGAGTTGTTGAGATATACCTATCAAGTATGCGGAATAAAACCGACATTATTGGAACGCGATTTTAATATTCCATCATGGCAAGAATTAGAAGAGGAACTCGCCAAAATCAAACTCATTCAACAACAGGAGACTGGCTATGAAGGGAAATCAAATATCCTTCCAAACCATGCAGCAACAGTTTTGTGACTGGATTCGTGACCCTGATTTGGAATTACCTCAAGCACTTCCTCCTCAAAGAATGCAAATTTATCGGGACTTACTTTTTAATAATGTCAGCTCATTTATTGAGTTAGTTTATCCGGTAGCTCGTGCGATGTTGCCAGAATTAAAGTGGCAGCAATTGCTGTTAGAGTTCTTTCAAAAAGCTAAGAGCCGCTCACCTTTATATAATGATATTTCTTTAGAATTTAGAGAGTATTTAACAGAGCAACAGCATCCAATATTGCAAGAATATCCTTGGTTGGCTGAATTATTGCAGTTTGAATGGCTTGAACTGTATTTAGATACTGTCGAAATTGAAAATGATGTTTTACACGAAAATTGTGCTTGGCAGTTAACCACCAAAGTATGGGTATTGGTTTATCAATATCCCGTTTATACGTGGACGACTTTGATGACGCCACAACAAGTTGAACTTGCACCAGGTGCAGTAATGGTCTGGCGCGATCAACAAGATAAAGTATGTATAGAACAGCTTTCGCCTTTGTTTGCTATGCTGATTGAACAGTTAACGAAAAATATAGCGTTAACTGACCATGATATTTTCATACTCATTCATTCTGTACTTACTGACTTGTCTGAGCCTGAAATTTATCTGCAAATTCAAGAACTCAAAAACCTCTTAACACGACTAAAATTAATTCAAATTCCCCATGATTTTAAAGAGGTACAAGGATGACTTCGGCCGCGGCATCACATCATGACGACCTAGGGGATCAACTGCATAACCCAGCCTTTTTACAAGATTTAAGGCAGCAAATGATTAAATTTGCTTTTTTACAGTTGTCCTCACTTCCGCAAGCTGAAGATGTGGTGCAAGAAGCATTAACGAGCGCTTTTCAACATTTAGATTCATTTAAAGGGCGAGCTGCGTTCAAAACATGGGTATTTTCTATTTTAAAAAATAAAATTATTGATGTACTTCGGCAAAAGTCGCGCTTGGTTGCCATGTCTGAATTATTTAAAGACGAAGAAAGTGAACTCAGTGTTGATGAATTATTTGATGCTTCAGGACACTGGCATAAATATGAAGCACCTCAAGCATGGCAAAGCCCTGAAGAAATGATAGAGCAGTCAGATTTTTGGATAGTTTTTGAAGCTTGCTTAGATCATTTACCAGCCAAATATGCTCAAGTTTTTATGATGAGAGAAATGATAGAGCTGAGTTCTAACGAAATTTGTAGCAAGCTGGAGTTATCTATTTCAAACTTTAATGTGTTGATGTATCGAAGTCGTACCCGTTTACGGGAATGCTTAGAAAATAAATGGTTACTGAAGGAGCATTGTTCATGTTGACATGTCGACAAGCCACTCAACTGTTGTCTGAAAAACAAGATAGACCGCTTTTTTTACGTGAGCAAAGTAGTTTACAACTGCATTTGTTGGCATGCCGATCATGCCGCCGTTATGCAAAACAGATCAAAACAATTAGTCAGCTTTCCAAAGCATTTAAAAATTTGGATAACTAACTTTAGTTAAAAATTTATTTATTGCTGGCCTTAACAGGTTAAAAGCTTACATACTATAAAAGTAAAGGAATTTTTAAGACAGGATGAAACGTGAATTTAAAGAATCTTGAAGCATTTTATTGGGTTGTGACGTTAAATAGCTTCAATAAGGCGGCAATTAAATTACAAACGACGCAGCCTGCTGTCTCTCAAAAAATCACATCTCTTGAAAATGAATTAGGTTTTAAGGTTTTAGACCGAAGCTTGCGGCAGTTTAAACTGACCCATAAAGGTATGACTTTATTTAAATATGCCGAAAAGTTTATGCGTTTAGAAACCGATCTGGTCGCAGAGCTTACCGAAAACCAGCATCTGACGGGAACCATACGTTTAGGCGTTTCCGAAACCATTGTGTATACGTGGTTGGTTGAATATATCGAAAAAGTTCAACAAGAATTTCCAAAAGTTTCGGTCGAAATTGTGGTTGACCTGACACCTAATTTACAAGAAGGCATTCGTACAGGTGACTTGGATATGGCCTTTTTACTTGGCCCAACCTTGGCTTTTGAATGTATTGAGCAGTCCCTTTGTAACTTTGAACTCAGTTTCTTAGCAGCACCATCGTTTAAAGGTGGAATTGGGCAAATGTCTTTTAAAGCCTTAATGTCGCATACCATTTTAACCTATCCAAAAATTACCTATCCCTATAAGGAATTAAAGGCCAAAATGAAAGAACAGGGCATTGATGAGCCGCTTTCAATTACCAGTTATTCATTAGCGACGTTGTTGCGTCTTGCTGAGCAAGGTTTAGGTATTGCAGTCGTACCGACCTTAACGGCTTTAAAGGAAATTACAGACGGGCGATTGGAAATATTAGATACGCCTATTCGCTTAAAAACCTTTCATTTCACGTCTATTTATATTCACGGAAATGACGTTGCCTTGAAAGAAAAATTAACCGAGGTCGCTGTTAAAGTCTCAGCGAGTGCCATGAAAAGGCTGAATGAGCAAATTAAAAAATAAGTAGAATCGGTGATCTTTTCATCTCATTTTTCTTCTCTAAATTATCGCTGCTTGTATGCAAAGTCATAAAGGCAGCTTATGAAAGTCGATAAGTAAAATTTATCCTGACTTTTAATGAAATTAAAAAATAATAAAAATTAAATACTTATAAATTTTAATTTATGTAAAAAGTCTTATTGTCCGTAGGGATGAGCTATGTTTTTATTTGAGATACAAGATTTGATCACCGATTAAGTTGATTGGGGAATAGGGAATCTTTGTCATTTTAAAGGATTAAAGAATATCGTTTGGGACAAAAAATGGTGTTCTTGGTTCAACTTGAAATAGCGTTGTTAAGCTCAAATGGATGAGGAACGCATTAATATGTCTTTACTAAAATCTTCTTTTTTATCAGATCGCCAATGGGCCATTGTTGCCTCAATCTTTATGATGGCGACCTCTGCAATGGGGCCCGGATTTTTAACCCAAACTGCTGTATTTACAGTAAAGTTAGGCGCTGCATTTGGCTTTGCAATTTTAGTTTCCATTCTCATTGATTATGTCGTTCAACAAAACATTTGGCGAGTGGTCACACTCACTCAAATGCGTGCATCAGATATTGCCAATAAAGCATTACCGGGTAGTGGTTATTTACTGGCGTTTCTGGTGATTTTGGGCGGTTTTTTCTTTAGTGTCGGTAACATTGCAGGTGCGGCTTTAGGTTTAAATGCACTTTTTGGCCTAGACACAAAGTGGGGCGGTATTTTAAGTGGTGCTTTAGCGATTTTGATTTTTGCATCAAGAAAAGCAACGCTTGCCATGGATAAAAGCATGATTGTGTTGGGATTGCTTAAAATCCTTCTGATTATTATTGTTGCCGTCATTGTAATGCCTCCAGTTGGGCAAGCTGTACATCAAACCTTTGCTCCAGATCATATCGACTTTGCCATTATTACCACTATTGTTGGCGGTACGGTTGGTGGCTATATCTGCTATGCAGGCGCACATCGTTTACTCGATAAAGGCGCGGTTGGCCCTGAAAATATTGATGAAGTTGCAAAAGCTGCGACCAAGGGCATTATTGTTGTCGGTATCATGCGCTATGTGCTGTTCTTAGCATTCTTAGGTGTGGTGGTGAGCGGTGCAACTATTGATTTAGCGAGCCATGATGCCAATCCGGCAGCTCAAGCATTCCAATATGCAGCGGGTACATTTGGTTTTAAATTATTTGGTTTAATTTTCTGGGCAGCAGGTATTAGTAGCACCATCGGCGCAGCATATACTTCGGTTTCATTCTTTACTGCATTTAAAAAGAATTTAACTCCAAAACAAACCAACTATACGACCATTACCTTTATCGCATTGGCTTTATTGTTGTATGTGTTATTGGGTGCAACTCCAGCAGGTCTGCTCATTTTTGTAGGTGGTTTTAACGGTTTGGTGTTGCCAATTGGTCTTACAATTTTTGTGTATGTTGCTGCATGCCGAAAAGATTTGATGGGTAATTATAACTATCCAAAATGGTTACTTATTTTGGGTGGTTTAACATGTCTGTTGACGTGGTGGATGGGTTATATGTCATTTACGACAGTATTTAACTATTTGACCAAGCTTTAAGCCAGACTGCGTAAAGTAATAAAGGAATAATGCCATGTTTGTAGATTTAAATAGTGATTTGGGTGAAAGCTTTGGCTCATGGAAAATGGGTAATGATGACCAGATTTTACCAGTCGTGACCAGTGCCAATATTGCTTGTGGCTTCCATGCTGGCGACCCGCTGGGTATTTTAAAAACGGTTCGTAAAGCAGTGGAGCTTGGCGTAACTATTGGTGCTCACGTGTCTTACCCAGACCTTGTAGGCTTTGGCCGCCGTAATATGGATTTATCACGTGATGAACTGATTGCAGATGTGCTTTATCAAATTTCTGCACTGGATGGCTTGGCTAAAGTGGCAGGTTCAAAAGTGCAATACGTTAAACCACATGGCGCACTTTATAACACTATTGCACATGACCAAGCACAGGCAGCTGCAGTAATTGATGCGATTAAAATGTATAACCCTGAACTGGTTTTAGTGGCTTTGGCAGGTTCGAACTTAGTGGAACAAGCACGAGCGGCTGGTTTAAAAGTGGTATCTGAGGCATTTGCAGACCGTGCTTATACCAGCGATGGTTCATTGGTATCTCGCCGTCTAGAAGGTGCGGTTTTACACGACTCGGCATTTGTCGCAAGCCGTGTGGTGTCTATGCTTAAAAATGGTGGAGTTGAGTCAATTGACGGCGTATTTACCCCAATTCAAGCCGACACCATTTGCTTACATGGTGATACCGACGGTGCGCTAGAGATGTCGGCAGCCATTAAAGCCGAGCTTGTAAAAAATAATATTGAAATCCGCCCATTTGTAAACAAAGCATAAGGATGAGCATCATGTATAAGGATATTAAAGTCGACCCAGCTCAGCTTGAAGCCGCTTTAGATGCGCGTTTAAAAATCCGTGCAGGTTTCGATAAACCAACAGCGGGCATGGCCGCAGGTATGACGCAGGTCAACATGATCTCGGTGCCAAAAGAGTGGGCATATGACTTTTTGCTCTATGCACACCGTAACCCTCAAAGCTGCCCAGTGCTTGATGTGCTCGAAGAAGGCATTTATGCAACTAAGCTTGCAGCAGACTCAGACATTCGAACCGACTTTCCGCGCTATCGCATTTGGAAAGATGGCGAAATGGTCGATGAAGTGACCGATGCAAGTGAGATTTATAACGCTCATCCTGATTTGGTGACTTTCTTAATTGGCTGTAGTTTTTCGTTTGAAACCGCTCTGCAAGAAGCGGGTATTGAAGTTCGCCATATTCATGACGACACCAATGTGCCGATGTATTTGAGCAACATACAGTGTGAACCAGCAGGGCGTATTTCAGGAAATATGGTGGTTTCCATGCGACCAATTCCATCCCATCAAATTAGTGAAGCGGTACAAATTACATCGCGTATGCCAAGTGTGCATGGTGCACCTGTCCATATTGGGCACCCTGAAAGCTTAGGCATTAAGGATGTAAGCAAGCCAGACTTTGGCGATGCTTCTCGTATTGAAGCAGGTGAAATTCCCGTGTTTTGGGCGTGTGGGGTAACACCGCAAGCTGCGGTGATGAACTCGAAAATTCCTTTTGCGATTAGCCATGCACCGGGTCATATGTTTATTACCGACATTCCTGACCGCGCTTGGATTGGCTAATTGGACTAAAGAAGAATTAAAAGGATAAGCAAATGCGTTTTTTATCGGTAAACGCCGATTGTTTCTTGATTGAGCTTGCGAGCCTAGAAGAAACTTTGGCGTTGTACAATAAATTGCAAAATACGCAATTGAATGGAATTAAAGACTTAGTCCCTGCTGCCAAAACAATTTTGGTTTTTTTCAATGAGATCGAAACCAACTTTAAAACGCTGGTTGCTTCAATTCAGAGCCTTAAAGTTGATTCTGGATTTGAGCGCAGTAGCCAAGAAGTGATTGTTACGATTCGTTACGATGGCGAAGACCTTGCTCAGGTTGCCGAGTTACAAGGGCTGTCTGTAGCTGATGTGATTAGAAAACATCACCAAAGTGTGTGGAACGTGGCTTTTATTGGTTTTGCGCCGGGCTTTGCTTATATGAGTAGTCCCGATAAGCCTTTTACCGATATTCCACGTTTAACTATTCCCCGTAAAAAAATACCGTCAGGCTCTTTGGGTTTGGCTGGAAAATACTCTGGTATTTACCCAAAAGACAGTCCGGGTGGCTGGCAGCTGATTGGGACAACATCAGAAAAAATGTGGGATTTAGAGCGTAAAAATCCTGCATTGTTGTTACCGGGCATGACTGTACATTTTGAAGATGTTACGCATAGTCCAACCACTGTAAATGTACCGCAGCAAATCACACATAAGGTTGAGCCGAAACAATCTCTGCCACTATTTACGATTACTGCGCCAAGTTTACAGATGCTCATTCAAGACGAAGGGCGCCTAAACCAGACCAATATTGGGGTTGGTGTAGCGGGTGCAATGGACTTATCTGCCATGCATAGTGCTAACCGTATTGTCGGTAATCCAACCGATACACCAGTCATTGAAGTTTTAAATGGCGGCCTAAAAGCCAAAATGCAGCATGCTGGCGTTATTGCGGTGGCTGGGGCTATTTCAAACATTCGTGTGAAATTTGCCGATGGTCAAACCGCAGACTTTGCAAGCTATCAACTGATTGATTTGGATGAAGGCGATGAATTTCAAATTCAGCCACCAACAGCAGGCTTAAGAAACTATTTGGCTGTTCGTGGTGGAATACACGTTGAACCAGTACTGAATAGTGCTTCGTTTGACAGCTTGGCAGTATTAGGGCCAGAGCCTTTAAAGCTTGGAGATACCATTTATCAAGGACAGGTGAAGGCGGCCAACATTAGCGTAAATGAAGTGGGCAAAAGCGATTTGCCAAAAGTTGGTGAAATGGTTGAGCTAGATATTGTAATGGGGCCACGCACAGACTGGTTCGAACAAGACAGTATTGAACTGCTCTGTCAGCAAGAATGGCTCGTGACCAATGAAAGCAACCGAGTTGGGCTCAGACTTTCAGGTGAACAGCCCCTAACTCGCAAAATTACCTACGAGTTGGAAAGTGAAGGCACTTGCATTGGCGCTTTGCAAATTCCACCGAGTGGTCAGCCCGTTTTGTTTATGAATGATCATCCTTTAACGGGCGGATATCCGGTCATTGCCTCTGTTGCTAAACACCATTGGGACTTGGTGGCACAGATTCCGGCAGGTTGCCACATCAAATTTAAAAAAATTGCCGAATTTACAGATTTTGAGAATGAATGATGAATACAGAAAAATTATTGATTGCTAACCGTGGTGAAATTGCTGTTCGTATTATTCATGCTTGCCGTGATATGGGAATTGCATCGGTGGCGTTATATGCAGATGACGATATTGGCAGTATGCATGTCGAACTTGCAGATGAAGCATGGGGCTTGGCTGGTGCGACTGCTAGTGAAACCTATTTAAATATTCCTGCCATTATTGAAGTTGCAAAAAAATCGAAAGCAACCATGATTCATCCGGGTTATGGCTTTTTATCTGAACGTGCCGAGTTTGCTCAAGCCGTGATTGATGCAGGTTTAAAATGGGTAGGGCCATCACCAAGTGCCATTGAAAAACTAGGCGATAAAATCGAAGCACGTAAAATTGCTGCTTCGGTGGGTGCGCCGTTAGTTCAGGGTACGCAAGACCCACTCAACAATGCAGATGAAGCTTTAGAGTTTGCCAAGCAGTTTGGTTTGCCGATTGCCATTAAAGCCGCATTTGGTGGTGGTGGCCGTGGCTTAAAAGTCGCGTGGAAACTCGAAGAAGTCAAAGAACTTTATGAGTCAGCAGTACGTGAAGCAAAAGCTGCCTTTGGCCGTGGTGAGTGTTTTGTCGAGCAATATTTAGATAAACCGCGTCATGTAGAAGCGCAAGTCATAGCCGACCAACATGGCAATATTGTGGTGCTTGGTACACGTGATTGTTCGTTGCAACGCCGTAACCAAAAGTTAGTCGAAGAAGCGCCAGCGCCATTTATTAGCGATGAGATTTATCAACAAATTTTAAGTTCGGCAAAAAATATTTGTCAGGCTGCAAACTATGTGGGTGCGGGAACAGTTGAATATTTACTGAGCCGTGATGGAAAGCTTTCATTTTTAGAAGTAAATACGCGCTTGCAAGTTGAACATCCAGTGACTGAAGAAACTTCAAAAGTCGATTTGGTGGTTGAGCAAATTCGCGTGGCACAGGGCCATGAGCTTTCGATTAAAGAAACACCAAAAGCACAAGGTCATGCCATTGAGTTTCGTATAAATGCCGAAGACCCAGCACGTGGTTTTATTCCGGCCTTTGGCGTGTTGAGTTTGTTTGAAGCGCCGTTTGGTAACGGGGTACGCGTGGACACAGGTGTTCGCACTGGTTCATTAGTTTCTAGTCACTTTGACTCACTCATGGCAAAACTGATTGTGACGGGTCCAACCCGAGAAGTTGCAATTGCTCGTGCTAAACGTGCTTTGAAGCAATTTAAAATTGAAGGTGTGGCTTCAGTTTTAGACTTCCACCGTGCGGTACTTAATGAACCTGACTTTACAAATGAATTTAATGTACATACGCGTTGGATTGAAAATGACTTTAAGCAAGAGTTAAAGCCAACCAAACGTGGTATTCCAAACCATCAACAACCGATGTTACTCAGCTACATTGAAATTGATGGCAAGTTACACCGTTTAGGTTTACCTGCGGGTATGTTTGCACAAGGCCCAGTAACCGCAGCTCAAGCGCAGATTGCCGAGCCAGAAGTCAGTGCCGAGCATTTACTTGCCCCAATTAATGGAGTGATTAGCGCTTGGAAAGTCGAAAATGGTGAGCAAGTGACCGAAGGGCAAGTAGTTGCCATTATGGAAGCCATGAAAATGGAAGTGCAGGTACTGGCACACCGTAGTGGTGTGATTCAGATTAGCGCAGAGAAAGGTGCGACCTGCCATGCTGAAACCGTGATTGCGAGTATTAATTAATTATTTACTTTATTGATTGTTTATTAATTAATTGAGTCGATGGTTTTAACCTTTCATTAACCAATTTCAACTTGAAAGCCTGTACTGGTTATGAGATATTTATCACAGTTAAGTGATATAAATATTGATCACTGTATTTAAAGCTCGCTTATGCGAGCTTTAATTTTTAGCCCAGTTTAAGCATTTCTCACTTAATGAGCTGGCTGCATAAAAAATAATTTGAGAATTTGGCACTCACTCAAAGGCGAATTGAAGAAAGCGAATGAAAATTCTACCTTCATCTGAATATGATCAAATTCTAAAATACAGTGTTTATTGGCTCGTCATATCCATTGTGATTGGAGTCGTCGCGGGGCTGGCATCGACCTCAATTTTTGTGGCTTTTGATATTTCAAATAAAGTCAGAAGTTTGCATCACTGGCTCATCTACTTTTTGCCTTTCGTGGGTTTTGGTATTGGTTATCTCATTAAAAAATATGGATCGCCCATTGAACGCGGAACACATTTACTCATAGATGAGATTCATCAACCCAAGTCGTTTATTCCAAAACGAATGAGCCCCATCATTTTTATTACGTCAATTTTAACGCAGTTATTTGGTGGTTCCGCAGGGCGTGAGGCACCAGCGGTACAGCTTTCGGGTGCTCTAATTGATCACTTAAGCCATATTTTAAAAATCTCTGAAGACAATCGCAAAATCTGTTTAATCGCCAGTATTGGTGCTGGTTTTGCTGGCGTGTTTGGTTTGCCTATGGCTGGTGCAATTTATGGTTTAGAAATTACCGCTTTAGGTAATTTAAGATACTCAGCTATTTTTCCATGTTTTGTGTCTGCTCTGATTGCTTCCACCATTCCTGAGCTATTCGATATAGTTCATCCACATGTTTTTTACGTCATAAGTGAGTTTCCAGCCATTCATTTTGGCACGCTCATGAGCTTAATTGCAGCGGGGTTAGTATTTGGCTTTGCTGCACGTTTCTTTATTGCTGCCATTCATTTGGCGAGTGACCTCTTTTATAAATACATTCGCTATTTGCCATTAAGAACAATGGTAGGCGGTATTATCATTATGCTACTTACGTTGTTCACTGCACATCAGCAGTACAACGGTTTGGGTACAGATAAAATCATTGCATCTTTCTATGTGCCGATTGAATTTTACGACTTTTTTAACAAGACTGTTTTTACAGCCATTACTTTAGGTTCAGGCTTTAAAGGTGGTGAAATTACGCCATTGTTTTATGTTGGTGCGACATTGGGTAATGCTTTAGGTGCAGTTTTAAACCTACCCATTTCACTGCTTGCAGGCTTAGGGTTAGTCAGTTTGTTTTCAGGGGCAAGTAAGGCACCGTTAACGTCTATTATTTTAGCCATAGAGCTATTTGGAATGAATGTTGCCACTTATGCGATTATTACCTGTTTATTAGCTGCACTATTTTCAGGGGATTGTGGGTTGTATCGCCGTAAAAAGCTGATGGATTAGAAAGGGTTTTAAATAGGCTTGATTATAATCTGGCCTATTTTTTATATTTAAATATGAGAATTTTATTTTAAAAGTACGTTTAGTTTATTTTTTATATTAATAAATTTTTGCTATTATTAATTTTGAAAAAATTAGAATGGTAAAAAAATGACAAGTCCTACTTTTTTAAGAGATCTTTCTTACGAACAATTACAAGATCTTTCAGAAAATGATATTCAACAGATTTTAAATGCAGAAAATTTATATTGGCAAAATAAGCCATTTACTAAATATTATATTGCAGTAAATGGTGCCAAAACAAAAAATGGTGGGCTTATTCGAGCTTCTGGACACCATTCAAAATTAAAAGGAATTTCACTAGCATTGGTGGGTGATGAAGCAATTTATGCAGATGGTACAACAGCAAAAATTATTACAGGTGCTGGTGAAGCTTTAACTATAGAAGGGCAATCAGTAGCTTTAATTGGTTCCCGTTTAGATAATAATGATGAAATTATAGAGAGTCCAAATAAGTCAGTTTATATATGTATATATAATGATGGGCCAAAACCTTTAGATTTTTTAAATAATAAATAAATGGATAAGTAAGATGTCGAAAGGTTTTGCAATCCATAATGCTATTACTGATCATGGTGGAGTTGTTCCCTCAACTCAAATGATAAGTTCCCAAATGGGTAACTTATTTGTTCGTGCTGGGGATGGGCATGTTTGTCCTAAGTGTAGGTGTTGGTCTACAGTTATTAAAAGTCATGATCATGTGATTTTTGATGGAAAACCAGTTGCTTATGTAGGTGATAAACTGTCGTGTGGGGCTACACTTTTACCTCAACAAAGTCATGTTGTTGGTGAGAGTGGTAGTCCATATTCTTCTTCATCAAAGACAACTACACAGAATAATTTTGTCGAGGAAACAAAACATGAATATGGGCAAAGATTTCTATTACAGGATGAATTAACTGGAGAGCCTTTAGCTACGGTATGTTATGAAATACATAAAAAAAATGGCAGTGTAGTTCACGGCACAACAGATAAAAATGGTTACACTGATTTAATAACAAGTAATGAGATGGAAGAAATCGAGTTAAGAATTATCTCTAAGGAGCATTCACATGGGTAATATTATTGCAACTTTCAGTGACAAATTAAAAAAACTAGATGGGGATATGAAGGCCAAAGCTTCAGTTATTAAACTTAATACTAAAAGACAACTAACCCCAGGTGAAATAGCAATGTCACGGTTAGTCTTTAAAGATGCAATTGATTATTCGAAAGTATGGATTCACATTGGTGGAATGATACATACTAAAACTGGTAATGCGATGACTCCAGCAGGGGAAATGTATTTGCCTAAAGATGACTATATACAAAATCCAGATTTCAGTGCAGCAAAAGGAAATGCACAACATTGGTTCATTCATGAAATGGTGCATGTATGGCAATATCAAATGGGTGTATCGAATGGTTGGTTGGGTCTTAAGCAATTATGTAAAGGCGGTTATACTTCACAAGTTAATTCTGCAGATTCTGGAAGCAATGAGTTAAAAGCTTATGATACAGATATAACTGGAAGAGATTTAAATAAAAAATTTAGCGATTTTAATTTTGAACAACAAGGACGGATTATTGAGTTATGGTTTGATGCTTGTTATTTACAAAATAATTTTCCGACTAGACCTCATCACCAAAAAAGTTTAAAACTTTTAGGGTATGTTGAAAGAATTTTAAGAGATTTCTTGCATAACCCTCATGATAAATCATTACTGCCGAAATCATAATTATGCGTAAAATAAAACTATCTCTAGCTTTAATCTGCACTATTTTAATGAATGTTGGATGTGCCCAACCGATTAGTCATGAGCTAAAAGCCATTGTTAAAAACAATGATTTATGTATCTATACTGATAATAAAAATACATATCTTGATCCAGATAATTATTTCATTGTCTTTGTTGGAGAATATAAGCCGAACCAAAAATTTGAAAGTATTTATGATAAAACTTATCAAGGTAAAGGTGTAAAATTTCCTATTAAATCAGAAGATTGTTTATCTATTCCTGCTTCAGTTTTTGAAGATAAAAAGGTATATGATATTAATTTAGAGTCTAATAAAAATTTCTCTAAGTTAATCTGTATATCTAAAAAGAAAAGTATTTTAAGTGCTAAAGCCGTAAGTCCAGAAGATACGACATGTAATTAAAATTTTAAAATAAATCTATCTGATACCAAGCCATTACCTACCCAGTAATGGCTTTTCTATTTCCACAAACACTCTACTTTAATACGATTGTCATTTCACGCGCTTGACGACAACACAAGCGAATACCATTCTTTGCAAGCTTGTTCTGTTCTTAGTAATTTTAAATATGATCCTTATATATACAATATATGGGAAAGCCCAACTGTTGCTGAGTTTGTTAAATATAAAAATACGACTAAAAGATTTTTAGACTATAATTTAGAATCACAGGCTGAAATTTTGGCTGACTATTGGTTGTTTAAAAATAATTATGATGTGAGTTATATGCTTGAAAGAAATAGAAAGAATGTTGTAGGTAAGAGTAGAGATAAAGTTCTTGCTATGTATGAACAAAAAATTCGTCAAGTAATAAAATAAATACACGAGGAACTATTAAAGTGAAAAATTCGTCTGTTGGTAATAAAGTAATATTGGTTATTTTTGGTATATTTTTCTTGTATTTATGCTATATCGCATTTGGTTTTTTTTCTAAAAAAGAAGAAAATAAAATTAAGGTAAATATAAGTAACTCAGATATCCATTTTCTATTAAATAAAGATGGAATAATAGTTCATGGGTATGAAGTAAGAAGCTTGGTTGATAAGAAAGAAAATAGTTTAGAATATAAGGAAATTTTGCAAAAAAATGTTGAAAAAAGAGTAGCCGAGATTGTTATTGGTAATTATAAAAGCAACGGAATTGAAGAAAAGAAACCTTACTATATTTCTATTTCAAGAGAGGGACTTTTTAATGAACCTGGGGTGGTAATGCAAACATTAAATTTTTGTATTAAAGATCACAATATATTTTCTTCTAAA
This sequence comes from Acinetobacter sp. H1(2024), assembly GCF_046557555.1. Classification (NCBI taxonomy): domain Bacteria; kingdom Pseudomonadati; phylum Pseudomonadota; class Gammaproteobacteria; order Moraxellales; family Moraxellaceae; genus Acinetobacter; species Acinetobacter sp. H1(2024). Next base: position 816,651 of record NZ_JBKGFO010000001.1, on the reverse strand, counting down.
GGTGACGAAGAAAGCTTTGTACGTGAATGCATTAATTAGTATTACAGTTTTATATTCGTGCTCAATAAGAATATTCTATATCTTCTCTCAAATACAGGAGGATGGCAATGATATATGTTCATAGAGTAACTTTGGGAAAACATAGAAAATTAGCTGAAAAGTGGCTAAGAAAAGCAGCTGAAAATGGCAATAAAGATGCCTTATCACTATTTGAAGAATAGCCATTTTTCTATGATATGGACTTGCTGTTTTGAGGTTTCAATTAGGTGAGGATAATTCTCTAAAGTCCATGTTTCATCGCACCAATCGCAAGCATCGTAGAAAGATTCGAGCCAAGTAGGGTAATAAATTATGTTGTCTGGAAGATTTCTTGGTGCGCCCATAAAACCTGTTTCTAAATTATTGAAAATAGTACATAACTGAACTGGGCTTAGGTTGTTTTCTTGATAATTATTTAAAATATCTAAAAAAAATCTAGCTGCTAATATTTCTGCTTCAATACAATTATATGAAAAAATAGGGTCTGTTAAGTTTATGATTCGTAGTAATAAAGAATTATAGTCATTAAATGGTAGTAGTAATTCGGTAAAAAAATCTATATGAACATCTTCATTTTCTTCAATGTATTTATTAATCTTTTTCGTTCTTTCTTGAGCTGAATATTCTCCATAATAAAGCTCGATATATAAAGACTTTAATGTCATTAGATAACTCTAATCATTTTTATAATGAAAATATATCATACTAAAATATTAGAAATTTCATAATGAACTAAACTATAACTTAAACCTATTAAATAAATTTTATTCCCCAACCGCTCTACTTTAATACGATTGTCATTTCCTACGCTTGACGATAACAAAAGCGAATACTATCCTTTGCGGGCTGGCCTACATTGCCAGTTGGTTTTAGCAGACCATCAGCCAAAGTACACGAAAAAGTAGTAACTTTTTTGTGGAAATCCCTGTGTGCCCCCCTTTGCGGTGGAACGGAAGGGGGACACCCTCGGGTGTGCTGGATTCTTTGGCTCCAGTCTGCTAACCCTCTTTCGTTTCACCACCATTATTTAGCAGTAATGCGGTGAAACTTCTTTTATAGCCAAAGGAGTCCGCTATGCGTACTAATTCTTCTCAATTTTTGGCCTTTGCCAAACGCTCTCTATTTATACCGTTTAAATACTCTCTAAATCGGTTTAATCGACTCTAGGTTTTCTACACCTTAAGAATCGTTAAGACTCAAAAATCATAGCAACAATAAACCCGAGATAGGCGAGCACACCTTTATTGTGCTGCTTTTGCATGCCTGTTTTTAGCACTCAATTTAAGAGTGATGGCATTTCTATCTCTTTTATATACAACAAAAAATTATTTTAAACGGTACAACTATGTCACCTTTAGTACTTTCTACACGTGCTTTAAAAGTTGTGAATAAAGCAATTGATTTATTTCACCATCACGGATTCCATTTAGTAGGCGTCGATAGAATTATCAAAGAGTCTGAAATTACAAAAATGACTTTTTATCATCACTTCCAGTCTAAAGCGCGGTTTATTGAAATCTGCCTACTCGTGCAAAAAGAACGGCTACAAGACAAAGTCATTGCAACGGTGGAATACGACCAAGACTCAAGCGTGAGAGACAAACTCAACAAATTGTATTATTTACACACTGACTTAGAAGGGTCTTATTACCTGTTATTTAAAACCATTTTTGAAACTAAAAATACATATTCCAACGCCTACCAAACTGCCATTCGATATAGAACTTGGCTGACCAATGAAATCTATAGCCAGCTTAGATTACTAAAAGCCGATGCCTCATTTCACGATGCCAAACTACTTCTGCATATAATTGAAGGAACTATTATTCAAAGGCTCACCGATAACCATATAGATGAGCGGGATAAGCAATTCGCATATTTCATAGCAATTCTTTCGTAGAAATATTTAAAAAAATAAAAGCCCGTAATAGGGCTTTTATTTGATAGGACGAGTTAAAACTTAAGTTTTTTAAGACCACGACTCACGCCATTTTGTAGAGCGCCTTTAATAATCGGGCCAATAAAAGGAACGCGGCCTTTAAAGCTAATGGTATAATTCAAACGAGTTCGGTTATTTCCCAAGTCAGTAAATTGCATCACACCGCGATGCGCCTTAATTGGGCTAATGCCGCTTGTAATCGCGTACTCGATCAGTTCATTTTCTTTATAGACTAAATTTGTTTCAACAAATGAAGGTGTAAACGGAATAGACATCTTGCGGGCAGAGCCAACACCGTTACGTGCATCCTTGCCATTACTAATACGAGTGACTTTAGCAGGAGCAAAAAGTTTGCTTAGGTTTTCATGTTCACTCAAGGCTGCAAAAACCTTGTCTATAGGTGCATCAAATTCTTGTACGATGTTGATTTTTTGAGTTTTTAACATCTTGTTCCCTCTAAAGTAAATTTGACATGAGTAATTGTCAGAATTTGAATATTATCACGCTTTTTAATAGTGTGGAATTTTTGTTCAGTTACTTTTAAATGCACAATTTTGAGTGCAGATTTTTATCTTGTGTTTTAAATCGCACTCAAATTGCCCAAAATTAGTATTACTTTTAACCAAAACCGTAATACTAAGCTGGCATGTCCTTTGCATAGTCTTAAGCAATCAAAAGTGATCTAGGGTTCCGATACTTTACGTATGACTGGACCGAGAGTTCACGGTTCCTAGCGAACTACACGGAGGGATAAAAGCCCGGGAGGAAGTCTAAAACTATCCGACAGGAGTAGCTATGAACACTGCAAGTTATCATAACAATCAGGCGATTTGGACCGAACTTTTACCCGGAGGACATCACTGGTCGGGTCGTATCCAAAAGGGAACCATTCTTAGATTTACATCGCTTGGCGCTCAGGCAAATGTTTCTTTGTTTTGTGTAAATGCTGCCGATGTGCTTGAACGTTTTAACATGCCTGACAGTTTAAAAGGGCAACACACCGCCTATTTAAAAGCTTCCAACGTATTGTACTCAGACCATGGCCGTGTCATGGCTTCCATTGTTCATGATGACCATGGTTGGAATGATGCACTTTGTGGCCCAAGCCGACCAGAACAAGTTGAAAAGCAATTTGGTACGCGCACCTTTCAAGATGCCCGCAATGATATGTACCAAAATGGCTTAGACAGTTTACTCATTGAAATGTGTAAATACGGGCTTGCCAGCCAAGACCTGAGTGCCGCGGTTAACCTATTTTCTAAAGTTGTGCCAGATGAAAACGGCGCTTTGTCTTATGTCAGTTCTGACAATACCGATCAAAGCATTGAACTGCGCTTTGAAATGGACTGCTTGCTATTTTTATCTGCTGCACCGCATGGTTTAGACACCAGCCCAAGCTATCAACCTGCCGATATTCAACTTAGTTTATTTAAAGCCAATTCTCTAACAGACAGCGATATTTGTCGTGATGCATGTTCGCAAAATCAGCGTGCATTCCAAAACACAGCCCGCTACTACGCACTTAGCAATATTTAAATCAGGAGAAGCATCATGACAGTTTTACAATCATTTGAAAAAGCAGTTTTAAATGAAGTTTGTCCTGCTGGCGAAGCGTGGATGTGCGAGGTTAAAAAGGGCCAATATTTTCGTATTATTGACCTTGAGGGAAACCAAGCAGTCGATACTTTGTTTATGAGTGCCGAAAACCCGACTGAGCGTTATAGCGCAATGGACACTCTGGCTATCAACCAACAAATCTATTTAGAAAAAGGTACTAAGCTCTATAGTAACTTTGGCCGACCAATTGCGGTTATTCATGATGATAACTGCGGGCGCCATGACACGATTGGCGGTGCTTGTTCATGTGAGAGTAATACGGTTCGCTATGCACATGAAACGTACCCTATGCATAGTTGCCGTAACAACTTTATGTATGCCTTGGCAAAACACCCGATTGCAAAAAAGCATGGGCTAAATGTTCGTCATATTGGCCCAAACATTAACTTTTTTATGAATGTGCCTGTTACGCCAGACGGTCAGCTTAAATTTGATGATGGAATTTCAGGACCGGGTAAATATGTCGAAGTTCGGGCGGAAATGGATTTGATTGTTTTAATTTCAAATTGTCCGCAGCTCAATAACCCATGTAATGCCTATAACCCAACCAAAATTCAACTGGTTGTCCGTGAAGCGGAAGGGGTGTAAGCATGTTCAAAAAAGTTCTGATTGCTAACCGCGGTGCAATTGCCTGTCGCGTCATTCGCACCCTTAAAAAACTCGGGATCGCTTCGGTTGCGGTTTATTCTGAGGCCGACCGTGATTCTTTACACATGACTTTGGCCGATGAGGCTTTCCTCATTGGGCCTGCACCTGCGCATCAAAGTTATTTAAATATTGAAAAAATCCTTGAGGTAGCAAAACAGTCGGGAGCTGAAGCCATTCACCCCGGTTATGGATTTTTGTCTGAAAATGCCGAGTTTTGTGATTTGTGCGAAAGCCAAGGTATTGCGTTTATTGGGCCAACTTCAAGCCAAATGCTCGATTTTGGTTTAAAACATACCGCGCGTGAGCTGGCTATTAAAAGCAATGTGCCTTTACTTCCGGGTAGCTCATTACTTGCCGATGAAGCCGAGGCCTTGTTTGAGGCAGCTCGTATTGGTTATCCAGTCATGCTGAAAAGTACCGCGGGCGGTGGTGGTATTGGTATGCGTCTGGTCTGGAACGAAACCGAGTTAAAAGATGCCTATCAAACCGTGTCTTATTTGGCACAGGTCAATTTTAAAGATGCGGGTTTGTATTTAGAAAAATTTGTACAACACGCACGCCATATCGAAGTGCAAATTTTTGGTGATGGGAAAGGGCAAGTTTTAGCGTTGGGTGAGCGTGATTGTTCGGTGCAACGCCGTAATCAAAAGGTGATTGAAGAAACACCCGCTCCACACCTAAATGAGCAGCAACGTGACTACCTGCAAAAAGTTGCGATTCAACTCATGCAATCGGTGAACTACCGTTCGGCAGGCACGGTTGAGTTTGTCATGGACACCGAAACCCAAGAATTTTATTTCTTAGAGGTCAACACGCGTTTGCAAGTCGAGCACGGTGTGACCGAGCAAGTGTTTGGTGTCGACTTAGTGGAGTGGATGGTTACTTTGGCAAGCGGTGACTGGTCAGCACCCACTGAAAAGTTAGAGCCAACAGGACATTCCATTCAAGTTCGTCTTTATGCCGAAGACCCGATTAAACAGTTCCAGCCGAGTGCAGGTCTACTCACACATGTTAAATTTGACCCGCAAGCCCGAGTCGAAACATGGGTGGAAACAGGTTCAACGGTGTCATCTTTTTATGACCCAATGATTGCCAAAATCATTGTAACTGCTGCAACACGGGACCAAGCTATACAGGCAATGAGTGCCAGTCTTGCCAACACGCAAGTGGCTGGTATCGAAACCAATTTGGAATATTTACAAAACATTATTGCTTGTGATGTGTTTGCTTTAGGTACTCAAACCACTCGGTTTTTAAATACGTTTGAATGGAAAACTCAAAAAATTGAGGTGTTGCAGGCTGGTATTCAAACTGCCATTCAAGACGTAACAGGTCGGTTAGGTTATTGGGATGTTGGTGTGCCACCATCAGGTGCCATCGACCCACTCAGTTTAACTGTAGCAAACCAGCTTTTAGCCAATGAGCCAAATACCGCAGGGCTTGAATGTACCTTGCAAGGGCCAACTTTAAAGTTTCACTGCGACAGCCAAATTGTGATTACGGGCGGTGATATGCCTTCAAAACTTGATGGTGAACTTGTGCCGATGTGGCAAACCATTAATGTGAAAAAAGGCCAGATTTTAAAATGTGGGATTATCCGTTCAGGTTGCCGTAGCTATATAGGCATTAAAGGTGGTTTCGATGTTCCTGACTACTTAGGTTCACAGGCAACTTTCACTTTAGGGCAATTTGGTGGACACGCGGGCCGTAATTTATTAATTGGTGATATGCTGCCGATTACTGAATATTCCGCTCAATCGACCACAGCTTTAGCTCAAGCACAAATTCCTAGCTTTACCCAAAATTGGGAAATTGCAGTGATGTATGGCCCACATGGTGCGCCAGATTTTTTCACCAAACAAGATATTGATACGTTCTTTGCCAATGAGTTTGAAATTCACTATAACTCAAGCCGTACAGGCATTCGTTTAATTGGGCCAAAACCTGAGTGGGCACGTGAAGACGGTGGTGAGGCAGGCTTACATCCTTCCAATATTCACGATAACGCTTATGCGATTGGGGCAATTGATTTTACGGGCGATATGCCAATTATTTTGGGGCCGGATGGTCCGAGCTTAGGTGGTTTTGTTTGCCCTGCGGTAGTCATTCATTCCGAGCTTTGGAAAATTGGGCAGCTAAAAGCAGGCGATAAAGTTAAATTTGTCCCTGTAAGTTATGCGCAAGCAAAAGCACTCGACCAAAAATATCATCAAAGTTTAATCGCGGCTGATACAACTTGTCTTGATTTCAACCCAATCATTCAAGCAGAACCAGCCACTTTAAAAGATGCAGTTTTAGCCACTTTAGACGGTAAAGCTGACTTACCAAGCGTGACCTATCGACCAGCAGGAAATAGCTATTTGTTGGTGGAATATGGTGAGTTAGTACTCGACCTAAATTTACGTTTCCGTATTCATGCGCTCATGCAATGGGTCAAAGATCAAAACATTCAGGGTATTATCGACTTAACACCGGGTATTCGTTCACTACAAATTCATTTTGATTCAATTCAACTCGATCAACTGGAGCTTCTACAGAAACTTCAGCAAGCAGAAGCCGAGTTACCCGATATTCAAAATATGCAGGTACCTTCACGCACTGTCTATTTGCCTTTGGCTTGGGAAGATTCGCAAACTCAGCTTGCCACCGAACGCTACACACAAATTGTTCGACCAGATGCGCCGTGGTGCCCAGACAACGTCGAGTTTATTCGCCGTATTAATGGCTTAGCTTCTAAGCAAGCAGTTAAAGATGTGGTCTATAGTGCGAACTATTTAGTAATGGGTTTAGGCGATGTGTATTTAGGTGCACCCGTGGCGACACCGCTCGACCCACGCCAACGTTTAGTGACCACAAAATATAACCCTGCGCGAACTTGGACACCTGAAAATGCGGTCGGCATTGGCGGTGCTTATATGTGTGTATACGGTATGGAAGGGCCGGGTGGCTACCAGTTTGTTGGTCGTACCACTCAAATGTGGAGTCGTTACCGTAAAAATGCCAACTTCGAAGAAGGTAAACCGTGGTTATTACGCTTTTTTGACCAAGTTAAGTTTTATGAAGTTTCTGAGGCTGAACTTTTAAAAATGCGTGAAGACTTTAAGGCGGGCCGCCTACAACTTCGTATTGAAGAGGGTGTGCTCAACTTAAAAGAATACAACGAGTTTTTAAAAACACATCACGACAGTATTCAAGCCTTTAAAGATATGCAACAAGCTAACTTTGAGGCTGAACGCCGCCGTTGGCACGAAGCGGGCTTGCAAGAATATATTTCTGAAAGCCTAGATGCTGTTGATGAAGGTGAAACCGTGGTGATCCCTGAAGGAGGCTGTGCAGTCGAATCACACATGCCGGGTTCAATCTGGAAAATCGAATGTGCATCAGGAGATATTGTTGAAGAAGGTGCAACCCTTGCAGTGATTGAGGCAATGAAAATTGAAATTCCAATTATTGCACCCGAACGCATGAAAGTTGAAACCATTACTATTGAAAAAGGTCAAACTGTAAAAACGGGACAAGTGCTATTTACCTTGGCACCAGTTGCTTAAACCAAAAGAGAGCATCAATACCGATGCTCTCTTTTTTATTATGCTTCGGTCAAATGCTTTAATACTTTATGACCATGTTCAACCGCTTTTAACTTAATTTCAGACTCTGAATGACCTGATAACGGAGAAACTTCATAAAGCAAGAATGTGCTGCTTAACTGCATTTGCGTATATTGAATTGAATATTGAACCGATTTTAAAAAGCTATCAATTAAGTTTTCTCGTTCATTTACCATATCTGCTTCTTTCTGCCCGACTGTCATACTAATAATGACTTTTTTATCTTTTAATTTGTCGCCCTGAGAGCCATAAGCAAACTGATACGTAAAGACTTCATCAAACCATAACTTCAAAATTGCCGGCATATTAAACCAGAACATTGGATATTGCAGAATGATGGTGTCATGGCGTAACAACGCTTCTTGTTCAGCGCTGACGTCAATTTTATAGTCTGGATAAAGCTGAAAAATATCTCGGACTTCAAGGTCCGGATAGGTTTTTATAAGTTCATTCACTATCGTTTTATTTGCAATTGATTGAGCGTAGTAGGGATGGGCCAAAATAAGTAAAGCCATAATAATGCCTTGTAGCTATAAAAATCATAGTCACTATAATTTTTATAGTATGCGTGTACAATAACTATCAAAGTTGATAGGTGGCGTTAAAAATGGCAAATACTGAAAATAAATGTGAAATCAGCATGAATGGAAAAACTTATCCATGTCATATCAGTATGGCTATGGATTTGGTGGGTGGAAAATGGAAAGGCGTTATTTTGTATTATCTAAAAGATGGGCCAAAACGTTTTAATGAAATCAATCAATTAATGCCAACGATCACAGAAATGACCTTAAGCCTTCAACTCAAGCAATTAGAGCAAAGTGGCTTAATCTCTCGAACCGTTTATGGTGAAAAAGCACCGATTAAAGTGGTCTATGAAATGACAGAATTAGGCCAGTCTTTTAAGCCTGTTTTAGAGTCTTTATCGTTATGGGCACATACAATGATTAATCAATCATAAGACTAAAAATATTAAATTATTGAATAGATTAGACTATTTTAGTGATATTTAATATTATTCTTCATGAATAAAAAAAGGAAATTATTATGAAGAGAATATTATTACTATCATTTATTTTTTTTAATTTACTTACTTCGACATATGCTCAAGAAGTAAAATATAAAAATATTGTAGTTAATTTAAAAGATCACTGGGATATTAGTAAAGGTCAAAATGGAGAACTTGTTGCAATAAAACAGGAGAGTAAACAGGCAATTATAATTTCAATATATTATCCCAAAGGTATAGAAGATGGTATGCAATATCTGGTTGCTTCTCTACAAATTCCTAAACAAGTACTAGTAAAAATGAAAGGGGTAACATTGGTTAATGAGGATATTAATATTCCATTGATTAGTGGTATGAATTATCAAGCTAATGTTTTTACAACTAACTTTGATAAACGTTTTCTTATCAGTGCTTCATCAGGTACTAATGCTGGAGTTGTCTTTGTGACATATGAGGGAGAAGGTAACGATATAAATAAAGCAATTAATGATTTTAAAATTCTAATAAATAATATAAAGATAGAGGCCCCTAAAGATGGATTTCTTTTTAATCAGAATGATTTATTGAAACATAACTAAGAATTAAAAGAGATAGCCCCATCCCTGTGCATGGGGCTTTTTTCTGCCCAAAAATCACTCATAAATACCCATAAAGCCCATCAAAACGACGCTTAAAAACTGGCACATTTTCTGCATCTCATACTAGTAATACAAAAACTGAATTTGGTAATACCAAACTAGAGGTGCGATATGAACGATGTAAAACCTGTGGTTCAACCAAAGCCAACTTTAAAAGCCTTTTTAGTCGAATTGCTCAGCGTACGTGCAGGCGTATATATCAAGCAAAACAATCAGCCGCCTAAAACAAAAGGATAAGACTGTGGCAAAACAAAAGTTGGCTCGAATCAGTATTACCGTACCTGAAACGACCCTCAATGCTCTCGATCAAAAAATTGTCGAGCAGAACTATGAAAGCCGCTCGCAAGCGATTGTCGACATGATTAATAAACACCTGATTGCAGAGCAGGCGCAGGCTAATGAAGTCATGGTGGGCACATTAACGCTACTTTATGACGCAAGCCAAATGACCTTGCGTAATCAATTGGTCGATTTACAACAACAGTTTTTAGCGCAGGTGATTAGTTCACTTCATATTCAACTTGACCAACAAAAGATATTGCAAGTCATGTTAATGCAGGGCGCGAGTTCTGAGCTTAGACAAATTAGCCAGCAATTTATTGTGCTGAAAGGGGTAATCAAAGGACATCTAGAACTGATGGATGCCGTCATGCCGCCTATACAGCAAAATGACTAAATGAGGAGTAGTGTGTTGAAAAAATTATGGACCATTCAAGACTGGAAAACAGCATATCAAAACGGAAAAATTCATCTTGAAGATTTGATTAGTTATGTTGCAGAAATTAAAAATGATGACCATGCATGGATTGAAATAGCCTCGAGCGAGCAGATTCAATCGCAAATTGATGTCTTAAAAGACCAGAATATTGCCGACTTACCACTATATGGTGTGCCATTTGCAGTTAAAGACAATATTGATATTGCTGGTTTTCACACCACTGCCGCCTGTAAAGAAGTTCAATATTTAGCAAACCAAGATGCTGCCGTAGTTGCCAAGCTGAAAAAAGCAGGGGCGATTGTGGTCGGTAAAACCAACCTTGATCAGTTTGCAACGGGACTGGTTGGTGTTCGCTCTCCATACGGTGCAGTAAAAAATAGTTTTAACCCCGAATATATTAGTGGTGGTTCAAGCTCCGGTTCATCAGTGGTGGTTGCCAACGGTATTGTACCTTTTAGTTTGGGGACAGACACGGCGGGGTCAGGGCGTGTACCTGCGGGCCATAACAATATTGTGGGCCTTAAACCTACAAAGGGCTGGTTTTCTACTACAGGTTTAATTCCTGCATGTCGAACCATTGATGTCATTTCTATTTTTGCACTAAATATTGATGATGCTTGGGCAGTCGCCAGTTTAATGCAGGGCTACGATGAAACAGATGAATATTCACGAGCACATCCAGCCAATGTACTAAATCAATTTTCTAAACGAAAAATTGCTATTCCTGCTCAGCTTGAGTTTTATGGTGATCTTGAATCTGAAAAGGCCTTTTTAGTTGCAGTCGAGCGTATCAAAAAACTGGGTTACGAAGTTGAGAGTATTGATTTCAGTGCGTTTAATGAGCTTGCTGTCGCACTGTATAACGATGCTTGGGTGGCAGAAAGAACAGTCGCCGTTGAACGCATGACAACACGTGAAAAGGCTCATCCAGTCATTGCTCAAATTATTGCGCAGGCAGATAAATTCAAGGCAACAGATGCACTTCAAGCCGAATATAACCGCGCCGTACTTGCTCGAAAAATTAATTTGGCTTTACAACCTTTTGATGCCTTGATGGTTCCGACAGCGCCAACCATTTACACCATTGCTGAAGTTGAAGCCGACCCATTGACTAAAAATGCGAACATGGGAGCCTATACCAACTTTGTCAATTTTGCTGATCTTTCGGCTTTAGCTTTACCAAATGTACTCCGTGAGGATGGTCTACCAAGCGGGGTAACCTTTATTGCACCAGCTTGGCATGATCAGGCACTCGCCAATTTTGCGCAGCTTTGGCAAACTGAAACATCGCTGAGTTTAGGTAAATCAACTCAACATTATCAAAAAAGTCTAGAGATCGAATCGAATCATTCAGTACAGCTTGCAGTGGTAGGAGCACACTTAACAGGCATGCCACTTAATTTTCAGCTGACTAGCCGCAATGCCACTTTGCTTAAGAAAACCCAGACAGCAGACACTTATAAACTCTTTGCTTTAAAAAATACCACGCCACCAAAACCAGGGCTGCAATGCGATGCAGCAGGGACATCTATTGAAGTCGAAGTGTGGGATGTTCCTCTAGCAAATTTTGGAGCCATTGTGGCTGAAGTGCCTGCACCACTTGGTATTGGGAACCTGAAACTAAAAGATGGTACATGGGTTAAAGGCTTTATTTGCGAAGCGTATGCCATTCAAGATGCAACCGATATTAGCCATTTTGGAGGCTGGCGAGCCTATATACAGTCGCTCAATCAAACCGCTCAAAGTGTTGTTAGTAAAAATGTTGGGGAAGTTTCTATATGATTAAAAAAGCGTTGTTATCCGTATCTATTTTATCGGCAGTTGTATTGGGTGGATGTGACAATACGGCTAAAGTGCCCGAGGCTAAACAAGATGCTCAGGCAGCCGCAAATACAAAACCAATTACCATCGGATATAGTGATTGGCCGGGCTGGGTGGCTTGGCAAGTGGCTATTGAAAAAGGTTGGTTAAAAGAAGCAGGGCTAAATGTAGAGTTTAAATGGTTTGATTATTCAGCGTCGCTTTCGGCCTTTTCGGCAAATCAGCTCGACGCTGTGTTGGTCACCAATGGCGATAACTTGGTAACTGCTTCAGGCGGTACGCAAGGCATGATGATCATGGCAACGGATTATTCTGCGGGCAATGATGTCATTATTGCAAAAGAGGGCATTAATACCATTCAAGACTTAAAAGGAAAATCGATCGGTGTCGAAAAAGGCTTGGTTGATCATCTTTTATTGGCAACTGCTTTAACCGACCATAACATTAAAGCGAATGAGGTGAAGCTGGTAAATTCAGCGACGAATCAATTACCTCAAGTATTTAATAGCCCCGATATTTCTGCGATTGCTGTTTGGCAACCTGTTGCAGGTCAGGCATTAAAAGCAGTGGCAGGCTCTAAAATTATTTATACTTCTAAAGACAAGCCGGGTTTAATTTATGACACCTTGACCGTCAACATGAGCCATTTAACTGCTCATCAAGAAGAATGGAAAAAAGTCATTCAGGTGTGGGACAAAACCGTTAAATATATTAATGACCCTGCAACCCATGCTGATGCAGTTAAAATCATGGCAAACCGTTCAGGTGTCGACCCAAAACAATATGAGTTGATGGTCAGCGGTACGCATTTATTAGATATCAATGCCAATAAAAAAGTATTTACTAAATCTCAAGGCTTCGATTCGATTTATGGCTCGACCTATCACGTCAATAAATTTAACGTCGAAAATGGTATTTATAAAACTGAACAAAATGTAGATGGGCTGATTTATCCGACACTCATAGAACAGCTCAAATAAGCCAAATAAATAAAAAGCCCAAGTTCAACTTGGGCTTTTTAATGTCTTTCTTATTTTTCTGAACTGACCTGAGTCATACGCGGTATTTTTGGTAAATCTTGTAAAGCTGGGTCAAGCTCATCTTCTTCAGCATGAACTAAATAATCTACCCGTGAACGAAGCTGTTTAAACTCAGGTGTGCTCATTAAGTCGAGTGAGCGTGGACGTGGCAAATTAACTTCAATAATTTCCTTAATTTCACCAGGGTTGGCTTTGAGTGCCACAATTCGGTCTGCCAGTAAAATGGCTTCATCCATGTCATGGGTCACAAAAATAATGGTGATATCAATGTTTTGCCATAAATCCATCAAGTGCTTTTGCATTTTTTGACGGGTATGCGGGTCGAGTGCACCAAAAGGTTCGTCCATGAGTAAAATTTTAGGTTGATTAACCAAAGCTCTAGCAATCGCAACGCGCTGTTTCATACCGCCAGAAAGTTGGTGCGGATACTGATTTTCATATTTTTCCAAACCAATAATATTGATCCATTCACGTGCTTGAGCTTCGGCTGTCATTTGACTAGCGCCGCGCATTTGCGGACCAAACATCACGTTTTCTTTTACAGTTTTCCACGGGAAAAGGGTATAGCCCTGAAATACCATGCCGCGTTCAGGACAAGGTCCCGTAATGCATTCGCCGTCTACTAAAATTTCTCCACTATGATATGGGTCTAAACCCGCAATGACACGGCTCAGTGTCGATTTACCGCAGCCAGAAGGGCCAATCACACAAATAAATTCTCTTTTATGAATTTTTAAATCGAGCTTATTTAAAACAGTACGTTCACTTTGACCATGCTTAAACACTTGGCTCAGTTGTTTAGCTTCTAAAATAACAGGACGTTCATAAATTTTTTGAAAGTATTCATGTGCGTTAAATGTTGAATCGTTCATTATTTTGCTCCTACTTTCCAAGTGAACATCCGCTCACCTAATTTCATTAATACCCAATCACAGACCAGACCAATTACTCCAATAATCAAAATAGCCGCATAGACGTTGTCAAAGTTTTGATAGCGTGCCTGTTGGGTAATAAACCACGTAATACCTGAAGTCGTACCAATCAACTCTGAAACAATTAAGTAGGTCCAAGCCCAGCCCAATAGAACACGTAAGTCACGGTAAATATCAGGCAAGGCAGCAGGAATCACCACATGAAATAAACTTTTGAGCTTATTGGTGCCAAGCGTATAGCCGGCTTCAATTAAGCTTCGATCTACCATTCGGGTGGTATTGGCAATAATTAGAATTTGTTGAAATAGCGTACCAATCACAATAATGGCAATTTTAGGTGCGTCATTAATCCCTAAAATTGCTACTGCAAGTGCGCCAAAGGCGGGAGCGGGTAAGTAACGGAAAAACTCAACAAAAGGTTCTGTTAACAGTGATATTCGCTTAGAAAAACCACACAAAATACCCAGTGGAATCCCAATCAAGGAAGAGATAAAAAAGGCTGAAAATACCAGTTTAATACTGTGCCATAAACTTTGATGAAACCACGGCGAATCAGGTTGTTCTGGTGGTGTGGTAAATGCGGTGACCAAAGCCTTAGCGACTTCATGGGGAGCGGGTAAATAAATTGGATTGACTAAAATACCTTGTGGTGGTGCAGAATTTCGATTGACTGCATTTTGTGCTTCGAGATAGAACACATTTTTATCAACGCGACTGCCTACTTGTAAGTAAGGAACACTGCCTGAACTTGTGATTTGTACTTGAGGATGCCAAACAAAAGGTAAGTAACTGATTGCGCACCAAAGACATATTGGAATAACGAAAGAACAAATACTGAGAATCAGCTTGTTCTTTCGCGTAAATTCCTTTGCAACATAACCCATATCGAGAGCTCCCCATTTTGATCGGTATTACGATTTTCATAAAACGTAATATTGTTAAGCAAAATAGGTGCCATCTTTAAGGTGTTTTAGATGAGTTAAGAAGATGATGGAATTAAAGTTTCATGCAAATAAACCCAATAACACTTTTCACCTTCTACTTTAATGCAGGCCGTCGAAGTGCGTAATGTTTCGGTTTCATCAGTTTGCTGATGTTCCTGATATTGCACCCAACAATAATTTTCAAATTCGTATAAAGCTGTACTCTTAATAATGTCGATTTTTAAAGAAGGTTTCTTCCCGATATTCTGGCTAAATAAACTATTCACTTCAGCGAAACCAATACTCTGGCCTTGAACCGTAACCATCTTAAAATTCTGATCAAAGCTATCTAAAAGTGGACTCAGACTTTGCTCTACATTTTTTCCTGTAAATACATTTTCTATTAAAATATGTAGGTCAATGACACTTTGAATGGCTTGATCCATTTGATTAGACATGGGTTTTCTCCTTTAAAATGGGAATGAGTGAAAGTAAGCAGAGTAAAGCTGCAATTAAAAAAGTATGTTGATAGCGAACCAGATCGCTTGAGCCAGACATCAAGTTATATATCGAAATGAGAACGACAGTACCGACACTAAATGAAACCTGTCGATTAATATTCCAGAGCACACTTCCTTGTAATAAATCTTGGCCTGAAAAATCAATTAATGAGCTAATTTGGGCAATATTGGCACTTAAGCCCCCGCCCATACCCATCAATAAATAAGCAATTACTAAAAAGCTTAAAGGGCTAGTGTTTGAAATACAAAACAAAAGAAATATGCCAAGGCTATGTAGGGTTATTCCAATAATAAGAAGAGACTTTTTTCCTAACCGTTGATAGAGCAGGCCACCACTAATCATGGCTGCGAGTGCCCCAGTTGCATAGAGCAACATGAATAAACCAGTTTGTTTTGCATTAAAGCCAAAGTTAAGCTATAAATTAAAAATATTGAGTAAATTTACGCCTGTAAAAATACCCGGAACGGCATAATAGACAATAAATGCATGACGTAAATTTTTATTTTTTAATAACTCAAGATTAAGAACAGGACGGGAAATTTTCTTCGCATGTCGAATATAAAAAATAAGCATTCCGGCCGAAAGTAGAAAACTCGTTAGAGCGAATGAGGCGTTGTGATAATCACTATAGAATGAAAAGGAGAGTAACAAACATAACAGGCTTATATTAAAAAAACCTAAGCCTTTTATGTCTGGTTTTTCACTCGACATATTCTCTGTTTTTTTAACCCATAACCATGCCAGAGCTGCCGCCAGTAAAGAAAAAGGAAGGTTAGATAAGAATACCCATCTCCAATTCAATGAATCAATAATTACGCCACCAATGGCAGGTGAAAAAGCTGGTGCAATCAGAGCAATTGCCATAATTAATGTAGAAATGCGTTGGCGTTCTTGGTTCGGGAAGAATGCGTATACGAGAGCTTGCCCGACTGGAATTAATAAACCTCCTGCTACACCTTGAATAAATCGCCATAAAATTAAACTATAAATCGATTCGCTAAAGCCAATAAAGCAGATGCTTATCGAGAATAACAGCATTGAATAACACAATAATTTTTGGCCCCCAAGTTTGGTGGCTAACCATAAACTCATGGGCATAATTAAAATGAGGCCGAGAATATAAGCATTTGTTACCCAAGCGACCATCGATTGGCTAACTGAAAATGACGATGCAATATGAGGCAATGCAATTGCAGACATAAAAATGTTGATGCAATCAATAAAGAACCCAAGTAAAAACACTGTTGCTATTTTATATCGATAAGACATACCTACCTCCGAGCAGGCAGGGTAAGATCTAGCTCTTTTATTGTCGATGCAAGCGAAGTAAAATCATTGTTTGATAATTTTAAACAATTGGCTTAGTTGTGCAAAAAAACCTCAAGCAAATTACCAGTTTTTTACAGGTCGTTGATTCCGGCTCTTTTACCAAGGCGGCTGAAATTTTAGGCTTAAGCCGATCAATGGTGAGTATTGATATAAAACAATTAGAAAAGCAGCTAAATACAAGCCTATTAATTCGCAACACTCGTAATATTGCATTAACTGAAATTGGCCAGCATTTTTATGAAGATTTTAAACAAATCCAACTTCATATTGATGAAGCATTTGAACGAAGCCAACACTTAGGGACAAGCATTACAGGCACTTTACGGTTTTCGTCTACCAATGAGTTTGGCCAACGTTTTATTCTGCCTTTACTTCCTGAGTTTTGTAGGCTTTACCCAGATTTACGCTTACAGTATTCATTTAATTCATCTCTCGATGATTTAGTCACTGAAAAATTAGATCTGGTTGTTCGCTTAGGAAATTTAAAAAACTCATCTCTAAAAACTCGGAAAATTGGGGAATATCCCATTTATCTTGTCGCTACTCCGCAATTTATACAAAAACATCCTGTAGAAAATATATCCGATTTGGCAGATGTCCCTTGGATTGGACACACCTTATTAAATTGGCAAGATTCACAATATATTTTGCAAAACAGTTTAGGGGAGCAATATGCATTACCTTTTATTCGAAGTCAGTATGAATCAAATTCGGTAACAGCTATTCATCAAATGGCTCTTTCATCTTTAGGTGTGGCAATTTGTCCTGCATGGTTAGTTGATGAAGATATTCAAAACAATCGCCTAATTCGGTTATTTCCAGATTTTTCGTTACCGTTACAAAGTATTCAGTTACTTTATCCTCACGCCTCTAGTTTGCCTGCCAAAACACGTGCCTTGATAGACTTTTTGGTGGCTCGTTTTACCTTTTGATAAAATAAAAGTAATGTAAATGATGCGATTTAAAGCCATATAAATAGACAATTCTGTCTATCTTTTATAAGATAACGCTGATTATGACCCAGTTTTATAATAATGATGTCCCATAAAATATTTCAAATTTTAGATAGTTTAGGTTTGGTTGCACAGAATCGCGTACTTCATGTGCTATTTTCCAACCCATCATTAAATCAGCAAGTCTTCTTGCAACGTATTGAAGGCGAACATACCCTTAATCAGGGTAGCGTTGCTGAATTATTGTGCCTATCTACAAATGCACATATTGCATTAAAACAATTTATTGGCTGTCAGGTTGCTATCGATCAGGTCACTGACATGGGCCAATTTTTTAGAACGACAGGTATTATTACCGAAGCGAGTCAAGGTCAAAGTGACGGCTCACTCACCATTTATAATTTAACTTTAAAAGACCCAACTGCACTCTGGCATAAACGCCGCAATAGCCGCGTGTTTATGAATAAAAGCGTGCGTGATATTAGCGAAATTTTGTTTAAAGAATGGCAAGGCAAAAGTCCGTTATTTGCTTCAAGCTTAACCCTTGATACATCTGGCTTAACCAAAGACTACGATGTGCGTCCATTTGTGATGCAGTCTAACGAAAGCGATTATGACTTTTTAACCCGTTTGTGGCGTAGTGAAGGCATTAATTGGCTTATAGATGAATCACAGCTTTTGGTCGCTGATCCGAATGCTTCGATTCAGCCACAAGTGCTACGTTTGATTGATGAAAATCAAAACTATAAAGCCCTTGAACGCCGTAACCTACGTTACCAACGCAGCAGTGCGACAGAACAGTTCGATACCATTACTCAAGTTAAAGCTGAACGAAGCCTACAGCCGACGTCGGTTCATATCCAACGCTGGCAAGCCGATGCCTTACAACAAGAAGAAGGTAGTGGCAGCGTACAAGGCACCCAAAAGCACAGCGAACACTATGATAATGCGAGCCTAAACCTTGAAGATGCATGGCACGTTAGCCCCGCGTGGATGCAGGACTTAAAAGGTGAAGATCAAGCCACCGCTTCAGGCAATAGCCAGATTGAACAGTTCAATCAGAACATCAATGCTTACCATCATCTGACTTCTAAACAGTTTACCGTTTCAGGTAATGTCCGCGATGCACAGGTGGGTTACTGGTTTGAACTCAATGACCACCCGGAACTCGACCAGCATGACAGTGCTGATAAAGAGTTCTTGATCTTAAGCAAGCACTACTATAACCAGAATAATTTACCGAAAGAATTACAACAGCAGCTTGAGCGCCTATTACCACAAAACAAACTCAAGGCAACTGAACTCGACACGCAAAATCCTGAGCAGCGCCATTTTGCTGAACTCAATGTCGTTCGACGCAACATTAAAGCTGTCCCAGAATATAACCCGCTAGAACACCGTCCAGAAGCTTATCCGCAGCGCGCTAAAGTAGTAGGACTAGAAGGCGAAAGCATTCATGTCGACCAGTGGGGACGTATTAAAGTCCGCTTCCTGTTTACCCGAGCTGACGACCATAGCCATGATGGTGGAGCAGGCAGTAACGACAATGACACTGACTCAGCTTGGGTCGATGTGCTGACCCCATGGGCAGGTGCAGGTTATGGAGCACGCTTCTTGCCACGCGTGGGCGAGATCGTGGTGATTGACTTCTTTGACGGCAACATTGACCGTCCATTTGTGGTAGGGCGTATTCACGAAGCTGAACGCCACCCAACCCAGTTCGACCAGAAAGGCCAATTACCTGATACCAAAAAGCTCAGTGGTATTCGCTCTGAAGAAGTCGACGGCAAAGGCTTTAACCAACTCCGTTTTGATGACACTACAGGTCAAATCAGTGCCCAGCTACAAAGCAGCCATGCGGCTAGCCAACTCAACCTCGGTAACTTAAGCCATCCAAAAGACAAGGCGGAAAGCGACGGTCGTGGCGAAGGCTTTGAACTCAGAACTGACCAGTGGGGTGCGCTACGTGCAGATAGTGGCTTACTCATTAGTACTCATAAACAAGACCAAGCTCAAGGTGTACACCTAGACGCAGCTGAGGCCAAACAACAAATCGAAGGCGGTCTTAGCAATGCCAAGTCACTCAGCGAAGTGGCTAAAAATCAGCAAACTGACCCACTGGATATGCTTGAGAACATTCAGACTTTGTTAGAAGTTCTCAAACAAGAAGATCCTAAAAAGGCTGCTGAGTTTCAATCAGCGGTCATGTTGTTGGCCTCTCCAAAAAGTATTGCCGTAAGTAGTAATGAGGATGTTTATCTCAGTGCAAATAGGCAGCTTAATCATAGTGCGGGAGATAGCATTAACATCAGCACACAAAAAAATATAGTGGGTCATGCGAGTCAAAAAATAAGTCTGTTTGCTGCCCAAGAAGGTGCTCGACTTTTTGCTGGTCAAGGTAAAGTTGAAATTCAGGCGCAAGGTGATGCTTTGGATGTGATTGCTCGAAAAGGCGTGCAAATTACTTCAACCGAAGACACAGTTTTTATTACTAGTCCAACTGAAATTAATCTGACTGCAAATGGATCTCAAGTGAAACTCAATGGTTCAGGCATTTTCCCTGTTACGGGCGGTAAGCTTGAGGTGAAAGCAGGGCAGCATGTGTTTATGGGAGGGGAAAAGGTTACTCCACCTAAAAAACAGGAAAATAAACGGTGTTATTTGACTTTTGAAATTACTGATTTAGATGGAAAGCCTGCGAAAAATGTTGAGTATATTGCCTTTAGGATGGATGGTAGCCGACAAAAGGGGAAAACTAACGCCCAAGGTTTGACTCAAAGATTTGAAACAGATGGGTCGGAGCAAATTTCCATTCATATTAGTGATGAAAATGCTTCTAAATATAAACTAGTGGTAAAAGGTTAGAGATATAATGAATCGCTATACTACTTTTGAATATACAATAGTTTTTTATAATCAAAGAAATAAAGAATTACCAAATGTAAAATACAGCATAACCTTTTTCTGTGAAGATGGGACGAAAGAGACTTATAAGGGTACTACAAACTCAAAAGGACAAACAAAACCAATTTCATTAAATCAAAATGGAAAATTGCATATTTTTGTTGAGGGGTATGAAACTATTTTCAGCCCTAAGAAGACTATAAAGCCTATTTTGGCTGAGGGAAATAATATAGTTGAAGTAAATGATATAAGACTTAAAGGCAATACTTCATTTTTAACAAAAGCTCAATATGAGCTTATGCAGAAAAAAGCAAGTAAAGATTTGGAAGAACTAAGAAAAAATGCTAAAGCGGTTAAACAAAAAAATTTTTTCAACTTATCGAAAATACGACCAGCTTTCCCTTCAGATTTGGCAGAAGAATTAAATGAAAGGCTTAATATGTCTTATGAGGAATACAAAAAGAAAAATACACATAATGTAAAAAAAACAAAATATCTTAAGTTTAAAAACTATGCCTTATATAGATTTGTTGATAGCGCTGGAAATGGTATTCCAATAGTAGATTATCAAATATTCGCTCAAAATCAGAGTAAACCTTTAATCAATGCAAGGCCGGGACCACCTGATAAAAAAGGATATACCCAATTAGTTTACACACATCTGAAAAGTAGAGTTACATATACTTTAGGATCTGCTATAAAAAATAGTGAATGGTACGAGCCGATTACCTGTATAGATAAACAAGTCATTTATCAAATTATTTTTCCGACTTCGATAGCAGTAACTCAGCCTGATATTAATCATAAAGAAAACATGGGGGCAAGACAAAAGCCACCTATAGTGATTAACCCATGTACCAATGAAGTACTTGTTTTGCCACCTGCAGTCTATGCTGAATTTGATAAAAAAACCAAAATATTATCTGACGCAGTGAAGGAGGTTCATAAGTCGAATGCAAATCTAACAAAAGCAATTCAAAGTCGTGATTTGGATGAAATCAAAGAATTGGAAAAACGTTTAAATATAAATCAGGAAAAGGCCATTGAAAAGATTAATGGTGAATTTAAACAAAGAGCTGATTTAAGAGAAGTGTGGGTGGTCGAGTCCACAGGTAAAACTAACGAAAAAGCATCTAAATATAATTTAAAGCGTCGTTATTTAAAAGTTACAGAATATGAAGAGCTAAAAGCAAAGCGTAGGAATCCTCAGACAAATGTGGATGTAACGGCAAATCAATATACTGTACAACAACCTGCACAAATCCGTAGTAGTTTTGAAAAACTTTCACAACAACTTTTGACAGCGAAAGGTAGTGTTGGAAGTGATGAGAAAGCTGTTTATAACTTAATAGGGGGCTTGGGGGGCGAAATTGCGGAGGAGTACAAAAATAGTAGAGACATTACGGTTACCCAAGAAGCACAGTGGATGCGCATGGTCGCTGGAGCAAGTGGCGAAGGTTCAATAAGTGCTGCGCCAAAAGGGGTAAGTATTAAGGCTTCTGGAGATATGTCAACTAAATGGACATTATTTGAAGGAGTTAAAGAATGGCGTAAATTTTATCCGTGTGAAACAGGCTGGAAACTTGAATATGATAACTATGATTTAGGAACAATCCGTTTTTTAATTGGGGCGGAGATATCTGGTTTTTCAGGAGCAAATTTAGGGATCGCTGGCAATCTATCCGTTGATATTTCTTATCAAGGCACAACTCAGGTCATAAAGGCTGTGGTAAGACCACCAGAAAGATCAATGAGTCAAATGGTAGATCGTAATAAAAAGCCAATGTTTCAGCCAGCACAAGGGAGTTTAAAAATAATTGGTAATAATCAGGAAAATGCGCAGAATCAAGGCAATATTGGTATTAATGCATTTGCTGGCGCTCAAATACAAGGTTTACTTAAAGGGGCTATAGAGTGGTTTAAGCCTAAAGGGGATGGCAGCGGTGAAGGAGAGTTTGTGGCAATCGCTTCAGCTGCGGCTGGCGGTGGTGTTAGCGCAGGAGCGGGTGCACAAGGGCAATTTCAAATTGGCTACGATCGAAGTTCAGGTAATTTCAAAATATTAGTAGCAGCTCATCTATGTTGGGGAATAGGAGCAAAAGGAGTGGCCTCATTTGTTGTGGGGACAGAGCATTTTTTAAGTTATCTTGGTTTTATTAAAACCCAAGTTGCTCACGCAGGATTTAAGACATTACTCTACATAAATGAAGCGGCATTTTTGTTAACTGCACAGGTTTTGGCTTATTGTATAGGTGAGAATCATCCTGTAACTGAGAATATAAAAAAAATATCAGAATTATATGGGGAATGGCTCGATAGGTTGGATATTGATCAAGGACGTTATAAAACTGCACAAAATATTAACTCCAGTTCCGGAAAAAAAGAATTACTTTATGCAACACCTGAAACTAAAGGGATTCTACTTTATGCAGTAACACATTGGACAGATAGAACTGCTCCTATTTTTGATATGAATGTTAAATTTTCAGATATGAAAGTTGAATTTTTCCCAACTAGGAAGACAGCAGTAATCAATATTTTTAAAACATGTATCTCTACTGAGGAATGGGAAAATACGATTCAGCATATCCATCCGCAAGGAATAAAACTTACTAAAACTCAATTAGGTAAGGTAGAGGGAGATATTATTCGTTTTCTTAATTATGGAAATGATGAAAAGTACGCGGAAGATATAATTCGTTGTCTAAATTCAGGTATTGACTATAACGGTACTCAAATAAATACATGGCTTCAAGACTATTTAAAATACCGCAAAGGAGCGAAGAAAATTGCGGGTTCGTTGAATTATATGCTGGTAAAAAATCAAGATGATATGCGTTTTAAACAGTTGCAAATACAGCAAGCGGTATGGAGTGGAGAGGAAGATATGATTCTCATGGCGAGTAATCAAAATATTCTTAAACCTTTTGATGATACTGATGAAAGTAAAGTATATAAGGCTTAGTTACCTTATATACTTTTATATTTTAGTAATTAACGGCACATCGTACAGAATTTAATCGATTTAAATCTATATTATATTTTTTAATATCAGGATCATTTGATAGTTTGGGATCTTCTACAGGATGAATAGCATGGCGACTAAAGGTAAAACCTCCAAACATTTGTAAGTTCTGTCCATCAGATGGTTCTGAGCTTCTTACGACCTTAAGGGTTCCTGTTTTAGGACCGTGGGGGTTCTTTTCAGTAGATTTGCTATAGTACTGTGGGTCATACCAGTCTAGTATCCACTCATAATTATCGGTAATCATGTCATATAAACCTAAGGGAGTGGCAGGAAACTGTTGGAGAATAGAAATATCTTTATTGGCGTGATATTGTTGCTTTGAAAGAGTACGTTGTTTTAAGCTCCAAACGTTTCTACCAATATCAATTTTACCGTTGTCTGTAGGGTAAAGAATGTATTGTCCGCGATTTCGAGCAGCATATTCCCATTGGGCTTCAGTCGGTAAATCCATTTTTAAATTAAGTTGTTTTCCTAGCCATTGGCAATAATTTTGGGCTTGCTGCCAATTGACGCCTGCTGCTGAATTAGCAATACGATATTTTATTGAAATATTATCAAATTTCCCAATTTTTTCTTGCCCTGTAACTTCAGTGTATACATCAAAATCAGCATAAGTTGCTTTTGTTGCACTTAATGCAAAGTTGTCTAAAGTGACTTTATGTAAAGGTTTACTATTTGCATCACTATCATAGGGTAATTTATCTGGGCTTTTTTCCTCACCAAAGTCTCCCATCATGAAAGTACCTCCCTTAATTTCTATAAGATTCTTTCTTGTTTTATCGAGGAGTTGTTGTAGTTTCTTTTGTTGCTCTGGTGAGAGGTTTTGTTTGGTTGTTGGGGGTTGAGCTTGGTCTGTATTATTCAGTGATTTTGCACAAGCAGTTAATGTAATACTTGAAAGTAGAATGATTGCTAAATTTTGTCTAATCATCTTATTTAAAAATCATGTGGTTAAGTGGTAATATGATCATTTTAGTAAGACCAACAAGAGATATAAATAGAGATTTTGTTATTTCCATATAGAAATAATATAACTTTTTAGAGAGTAATCATTTCATGGATGTTTATAATAAAGTTTTTCTTATTCCTCCTATTTTATTAATATGTTTAGAAAATTTCAAATAACTAAGCAACTTAGAATAGGTTGTTCTAATGACAAGCAGCTAGAATATTCTTACGCTTTTGATAAAGACCAGAGGGATAAATATAAAACATATAAGAATATAGTTACCTTATATGTTTTATAATAATCAATTTTAATTAACTGCGCATCTGACTGAATTATTTTGATTTAAGTCAAGATGATGTTTTTTTGTCAATTTATCTTTAGCGGCTTCAGGGTCTTCTACAGGATGAATAGCATGTCTACTGAAAGTGAAACCTCCAAATGATTGTAGAGTCTGTCCTTCAGATGGAATTGAGCTACGTACAACTTTAAGAGTCCCTTTTACGGGGCCGTTAGGGTTTTTCTCGGGAGATTTGCTATAGTACTGTGGGTCATACCAGTCTAGCATCCACTCATAATTATCGGTAATCATGTCATAAAGTCCTAAAGGGGTTGCAGGAAACTTTATTAACTCAGGGATATTTCTAAAAGCATTTAATTTATTTTGTTGATTTTGACGCTGTTCAAAACTCCAAACGTTTCTACCGATATCAATTTTACCGTTGTCTGTAGGGTAAAGAATGTATTGTCCACGATTTCGTGCAGCATATTCCCATTGTGCTTCAGTAGGCAAATCCATTGTTAAATTTAATTGTTTTCCTAGCCACTGACAGTAGCTTCGTGCTTGCTGCCAATTGACGCCAGCTGCTGAATTGGGAATTCGATCTTGGATTGATAACTCATCAAATTTCCCAATTTTTTCTTGCCCCGTGACTTCAGTGTATACATCAAAATCAGCATAAGTTGCTTTGGTTGCATTTAATGCAAAGTTGTCTAAAGTGACTTTATGTAAAGGTTTACTATCTGCATTGCTATCATAGGGTAATTTATCTGGGCTTTTTTCCTCACCAAAGTCTCCCATCATGAAAGTACCTCCCTTAATTTCTATAAGATTCTTTTTTGTTTTATCGAGTAGTTGTTGTAATTTCTTTTGTTGCTCTGGTGAGAGATTTTGTTTGGTTATTGGCGTATGAGCTTGATCTGTATTATTCAGTGATTTTGCACAAGCAGTTAATGTAATACTTGAAAGTAGAATAATTGCTAAATTCTGTCTAATCATCTTATTAAAAAAAACATATAGTTGAAGGTGATACGAGTATTCTAATAAGAAATATGAATAGTGGGTATTCAATTTATTTGAAGGTTAAAAGTAATTTTTAAGAAAATACAATATACCGCTAACATGTGGCTCCTAGTCTAGATCATTACAACAATCAAAATAATAATTTTCAATTTTTATCAAAAAAACCGATTCAAGCAAAAAACTATAGAAAAGATATGGTCGCGTACGGAGAGTATGTTTTTTTTGTGCTAGGGAAGCATTAAATTGGTTTTAAAAAATATGATAGATAGACAGATTAGTCTTGACAACTTTAATTATTTTATGTAATGGGTGGTGCTTTGTGACTCGATCTGATTTGTTACTAACCAAACAGAATTAACTTTAATGTCATTTAAGATTAAATATTTTTAAGAAAATGTTTCATATGCAATAAGAAGCTAATAATTTAATAAATTTTAAATAATTTTTATATTGTAAAAAAATCATAAATATCAATTGTTTATTTTTATTTACAAAAATAAACAATATTATTTTTTTGTTAGAAAAACTTTATTAAGCTATATTTTATAAGCATCTTAACTATTTGCTTTTAGTTTAAGTCGATATGATTTTTATATAAAATATGTTTGTTTATATGATAAACTGCGATCAAATTTTTTGAATATAAGGTTTAAACTTGATTTTTTAATATTTATAAAATGTTAATTTTTCAATAAAACCTTGATTAAATAAGAAGATAGAGGAATGAAAGTTGTGTTAAAGCAAAGTGTTTTGATACTTTTTTTAATTGGTAACTATGTTGGTTTATCTTGTGCACAAGCTGCAGAATTAGAGCCTATAAAACTAAAGAAAAGTTGTATTAAGAAAAATCCTATAATCGAGGGTCAAACTGATCCAGAGTTGTTAAGTCTTTTTAAACAAGTATGTGATACAGATAATTCTACTCAAAAGAATGATTTATTAGCTAAAGCAGCTATGCGGTTTTATCAGACCAACCAACCAGTTAAAGCATTAAATTTAGCTAATCAATTGCAGAGCCAAAACGTTCGTGGTTCATTATTAACAGATGTAATGTTTTTATCTGGTGTAAGTGTTGCAAATAACTCTTTGCAACAAATGCGTGGACAGGAAATGCGTTATTTAACAAATGACGTGACATATCCTCCAGCAAAGCAGTTAATTGAAAATATTCATACGGCAATGCCAGCACCTGATCCGTCAAGTTTTAAAAGTAGTTCGGAAGGTAGTTCGGCTGATAATGAAAAAAGAAGTTATAGAAAACAAAATGTAGTGCGTAATCGAGTTTCTAGTTCTCGATCAACAACTAAACATACAGTAACGCCAGTAAAAACACCTGCGGTTAAACCAAAAACTGCGCCTGTTGCGAGTGTTAGTAAATCAAAAAGTTCGCCTTTTGACCCTTTAACTAAATAATCTGGGATAGAACCTTATGGCTAAAAGAGAAAGCGTACAAAAGAAGCTTCAACGAATTCGACCTCCTCGTGTTCAGCTTACTTACGATGTTGAAATCGGTGATGCAAAAGAAGCGAAAGAACTCCCGTTTGTTGTTGGTGTGATGGGTGATTTTTCCGCAGCATCTGAGCTTGAACGTACAAAATTAAAAGATAAAAAATTTATTAATGTAGATTTAGACAATATCGATGAAGTAATGGAGTCGTTGTCTCCAAGAGCTGCTTTTCAGGTAGATAATACGCTAACTGAAGAGGGTGGGCGAATGGCAGTTGATTTAACATTTAAGTCAATGGAAGATTTTCGTCCAGAAAATGTTGTTCAACAAGTTGATCCATTAAAGAAACTCGTTGAAGCGCGTGAACGTTTAACTGATTTAAGAAACAAAATTTCTAACAGTGAACGTTTAGAAGATTTGCTTGATGAAGTTCTTAAAAATACTGATCAAATTCGTAAATTAAGTGCGGAGGCTGATCATGAATAATACTCAATCAGCAGCGATGCCACTTGTTGAAAATGAAGAAGTTAATCTTTTAGATTCGATTGTTGAGCAAAGTCGTATTGCACGAAATGACGAAGAGCATACGCGTGCTAAAAGTCTAATTGGTGAACTTGCTAAAGAAGTAATGGCTGGAACCATTACTGTTTCTGAAAATATGACTTTATCAATTGATAAGCGTATTGCAGAAATTGATGCACTGATTTCAAGTCAGTTAAGTCAGATTATGCACAATGAACAATTTCAAAAAATTGAGTCAACGTGGCGTGGTCTTTATTACTTCTGCCAAGAAACTCCTTCAAATCCGCTCATTAAAATTCGTATGTTAAATACGACAAAGAAAGAGTTAGTAAAAGATTTTCAGGGTGCTACAGACTTTGATCAAAGCACTTTATTTAAGAAAATTTATGAAGAAGAGTACGGCTCTTTTGGTGGTGCTCCATATTCAGCATTAATTGGTGATTTTGAGTTTGACCGTACACCATCTGACATGTATTTGCTTGAACAAATTTCTCATGTTGCAGCAGCAGCGCATGCGCCATTTGTTTCAGCAGCTAGCCCAAGCATTTTAGGCCTTGAGTCATTTACAGATATTGATCGTCCTAGAGATGTTTCAAAAATCTTTGAAACGGCTGAATATGTACAATGGCGTTCATTCCGTGATAGTGAAGATTCACGTTATGTTGCATTGACGTTGCCACATGTTCTAGGTCGTCTCCCATATCATCCAAAAGAAGGCACTGCGACAGAAGGCTTTAATTTTATTGAAGATGTTTCTGGTGAAAACCACAATGAATATTTGTGGATGAACGCAGCTTATGCTTTTGGTACTCGTTTAACAAATGCATTCGATATGCATGGTTGGTGTGCCGCTATTCGTGGTGTTGAAGGTGGTGGTTTGGTTGAAGGTTTACCAGTCCATACATTTAAAACACAAGATGGTGAAGTCGTATTTAAGTGTCCAACTGAAATCGCAATTACAGATCGCCGTGAGAAAGAGCTAAGCGATCTAGGCTTTATTCCGTTAGTACATTGTAAAAATACAGATTACGCAGCTTTCTTTGGCGCGCAATCAACTCAAAAACCTAAAAAATATGACAATGATACTGCCAATGCAAACTCGGCTTTATCAAGTCAAATTCAGTACATCATGGCTGTTTCACGTATTGCACATTACTTAAAAGCAATGATGCGAGATAAAGTGGGTAGTTTTGCTTCTGCCGGTAATGTTGAAGCATTTTTAAATGAGTGGTTGTCACAGTATGTATTACTTGATGACGGTGCTTCTCAAGAAGCAAAAGCTCAATACCCATTACGTGAAGCGTCTGTAAAAGTTGTAGAAGATCCTGCTCAACCAGGTCACTACAAATCTGTGGTTTTCTTGCGACCACATTTCCAGCTGGATGAGTTGTCGGTTTCTTTACGACTTGTCACTGAGTTACCTCAGTCCTCAAATTAATCAAGGTCAGCTAAAGAATAACTTTAAATTAAAAATAGGAAAGTTCTAAATGAAAGATATATACGTTGAGTTTCGCGGTAAATACAAAGTTGATGGAGAATCTCGTGATTCTGAGCACAAAGGTTGGTTAGAAGTTAACTCTTGGTCTCATAACATTCGTCAACCTAAATCTGCTACTTCAAGTAGCGTAGGTGGCCACACTGCTGAACGTGTTGAACATTCTGACATGGTTTTCGTGAAAGACTTAGATGCTACTAGCCCGAAACTATGGGAAGCATGTTCAGCTGGTTATACATTTGATGAAGTACAAATCGATTTTTATCGTGCAAATGGCGATAAACGTATCAAGTACTTACAAATCAAATTGAAGCACGTTCTAGTTTCTAGTGTGACTCCAACTGTTAACGAAGAAGGCGTTCCTACAGAAGCATTTGGCTTGAAATATGCTGCTGTTGAGTGGACTTATAACCAACAAGATATTAACGGTACTGCTAAAGGTGCTGTTACTAAAAAATGGTCACTTTCTAATAATACAGCTTCTTACGCTGCATAATTATTTAAGTGAATATTTGGTGGAGGCTGACATAAAGTTAGCCTCTGCTGTCTCTAAATGTGCTTTGTTGTGAACTCGAATGAACTTAGATCGGCTTTATCCATACGGATTTCGTTCAACTTTATTTGATCGCTTAATTCCAGAAAGTGAAGATTATGCAAAAGGTCTTTCTATTCAGCAATTAAGAGAATCAGTCGCAAACGATTTAGAAGACTTGCTCAATAGTCGGGTAGCAAAGTTAGATCATGTGGTTGATGACTATCCGCTTGTAAAAAAATCGATACTTCAGTTCGGGATTATTGATTTTGTTGGGCTTTCTACAGCCAATCCTCTGGACCGAGATAAAATTTGCCAATCCATTGAGCAATCAATAGCAGCTCATGAACCTCGGCTAAGACAAATACGGGTAGAGATGTTGTTAGATGGACATAATATGGGCGCATTATGTTTAAGTATTCAGGCTTATCTAAATATTCACCCTCTATATGAACCTGTTGTATTTGATGCATTGTTAAAACCAACAACGCAGCAGTATGTAATTTCAGCGAGAACTT
This sequence comes from Acinetobacter sp. H1(2024), assembly GCF_046557555.1. NCBI lineage: Bacteria > Pseudomonadati > Pseudomonadota > Gammaproteobacteria > Moraxellales > Moraxellaceae > Acinetobacter > Acinetobacter sp. H1(2024). The sequence goes on along the minus strand of NZ_JBKGFO010000001.1, from coordinate 786,220 downwards.
AAGCGTAGTGGGTGTGTTGTGATAGAAGAGCTTTTACCGTTTTATGAAAAACAATTACAAGAATTTGGTCAGCAATCTCGAGAATTTGCCCAAAAATATCCAAAAATTGCTCAGCGCTTATCTTTAAATCAAGAGCAAATTGATGACCCGCATATTGAACGTCTGATACAGGCTTTTTCGCTGATTGCCGCTCGAATCGATAAAAAACTTACAGACAGTTATGATGTTTTTACTCGTTCTTTATTTGAGGTAATGTTTCCTCAATACTTGCGTCATTTTCCTGCTTGTTCAGTTGTTAGCTTTGAAGATATTAATAAAATTAAACAGCTTACAGAGCCTCATCTTGTACCTGACCATACGGTTTTGAAATCTCGTAGTTTTAAAGGGGTACAGTGTGAGTTTAATACAACTCAAGATGTTAAATTACTACCTATTCATTTAAGTGGTTTAGATTTTAAAACTACACCTAGTGCACATATGCACTTAAATCAAAATGCAACGTTGAGCCTTAAATTTGAAATTTTTAACAGTGCTCATGCATGCTTAGTTCATGAGAAGCTTCCTATTTATTTAGATGCTATCTCTAATTTTCCTTTACAAGTACTTGATAGTATTTTTAAAAAAGGGACCAGTTTTGCGGTTAAACATGGTCAAACGATTGTCGAGTTGGGTAAGAATCCATTCGAATTAATAGGTTTTTCTGAACAAGAAAGTTTATTACTTCTCGATCAACATACGCATCATGCTTATCGTTTGTTGATGGAATATTTTTGTTTCCCAGAAAAATTTAGCTATCTTAAACTCAATTTAGATTTTTTAAAGGCTATACCTCAGCAAGTATCCGAATTTGAGCTTTTAATTCATTTTAAATTAAATTTAAATGATCAAGCCGTTGTTAGAAACTATTCTGAATTAAATATTGCAAACTTTAAATTGTTTACTACCCCAGTAATCAACTTATTTGAAAAATATGCGGAACCTCAAAAAATAGTTCATAAGCAACTCGAATATCCACTCGTTACAGACGCTCATCATCCTGAATTTTATCAAGTATATTCAATACTTGAAATGAATATGGTACGTGAAAAAACAAATCAGGAAGAAAGCTATGTTCCTGTTTTACCATTTTTTGCGATGAGCCATTATCACAATGATACAGCTCGCTTTTTTTACTCAGTGAATTATCAAAAGTTACAGTCTAATTTTGTTGAAATGGGCTATTCCATTATTTCTAAAAATCTAAATCCATTTTCAACACGCTCAGATTTTATTAGCACCAAATTATTATGTTCAAACCGTGACTTGCCTCATGAAGCACTGGGACAGTCTAATAACGTATTAAATTTAAATGATAGTAGCTTGGCTAGACGTGCCATTGTTTTAAAGCGACCAACAAAGCCTTATAAGTTTGAACAAGGCCAAAGTGAGCAATGGCGTGTGATTTCGCATCTTTCATTAAATAGCTTAGCGCTTATGAAAGGGGATGCTGTTTCTCATGTTAAAGAGCTGTTGGCTTTATATAACTTACCGCAGTCAAAAGAAAATTATTTAATTATTGAATCAATTAAAAAATTAGAATTTTCACTTACCCATAAACTTGTAGATGGCAAACCATTTCCAATGTTTGTGAGAGGGGTAAAAGCTGAATTACAAATTGATTCATCTGTATTTAGAGGGCATAGCTTATATATTTTTAGTCAACTATTAAGTCGTGTTTTTAATTTAAAGGTTCAAATTAATAGTTTTGTTGATTTGGTGGTTAAGGATTATTCATCTCAGCAGGAGTTATACCAATGCAGTCAGAACGTTGGTGGCAAGACTCTTCTATAACGGCTGAGTTATTTCAACGCCCTAAATCTTTTGAATTTATTCAAGCAACACGGTTATTGCGTCATAGCCCAGCTAATGATTCTTCTTCGTCGTGGACTGATCATTTTAAGTTTGAGACCTCATTTAACTTAAACTTTCCGGCCACCGAGATTGAAAGTTTAGAATTAGTAGATGAGCGTGTTCATTTAACAAACTTGATTGTTGGTCTTACTGGTATACAAGGTGCATTACCTTATACCTATACAAATAAAATTAAGCAGGCTCCACGGCAGCAACGCGCTGAAACTAAAGAGTTTTTGAGTTTATTTAATCATAAGTTAACGAGTCAGTATGTAGAGTCAAGTATTACTTATCACTTGCCTGTGCGATATGAAATAGAAAATAAAAATGATTATTTAGATATTCTGCATGCTTTAAATGGTTATGTTAGATCACAACATCAACAACAAGATTTAGATGAATATTTTGCCGAATTTTCAGGTTTAATGCAGGGGCAAAATAATACTGTTCATGCTTTGAAGACTATGTTGAGTTGTATATTTAAGCATGAAATTACAATTAAAGAGTTCATACAAGAATCATTTAAGTTGGCAAGTGATCAGTTAACAACTTTGGGCGGAAGCCAGCCTAGCTTACTTGGTATAAATACGTTTTGTGGAGAAACGATTCAACAAATTGATGGAAAAATTGAGATTCAGATTGGTCCGCTTAAGCGTAGGCAATATTTAAAGTTTTTACCTCATCAAGAGCTTAGTTTAAAGCTCAAAAAAATTGTAGAAACATGGTGCAGTCCGACTCTATCAATCGATTTAAGATTGATACTGGATGAGTCGGAAATACAACCTGTTCGCCTAACTCAAAGCCAAGAAAGTGGCTTAGGGCAAGGTGCTTTTTTAATGTCTCGCAAGCCTAGTACACATAGCCATGAAACATGTTATAGCCTTATTGGAGAGCAAATATGATTAAAAAAATATTACTCTCATTCATCGCTATTTTTACAATTGTTAGTGGATTGATTATTTTCTACTGGCGTGATGTTCAATATAACCCTGATAAAGGTGATTTTTTCCTTTATTTCCTTTTGTTACCGGCAATCATTACACTGGCGATTTTATCGCCTTGGTTGATTTATAGCGCTTATAAAAGCTATAAACAAAAGAAAGAGAAAGCTGCAAATCAACGTCAAGATGATGATAGTCAAAAACAACAGACTACACCTGATCAGCCTTTAGAGCAGCTAGATTTCCATATTTACTCTGCTTTCGCTATACATGCGTTAGGTGAGAATGAAACGATTATTGAAGAAATACAAGATTTCAAAAGCCCAGAACTTGATGATCAGTTGTTAAATTCTTATGGATTACCTCTTTTATCTTATCGAATTAAAGATTTAGTTGAGTCGAGTGAAGAGGATTTTCAATACACCGCTTCACCAAGACAAGTTCGGATCATGTCTTTAATAAGACAGCAATTAGAACAAAACATAGAGAATTTGTACCACTTGGCTGAACATTTAAAGCGTTCAATTTTATTTTATGAATCTCATCAGATCCGTGAATATCACATGCATCCTGCATGGGTTGATCCAAATTCTGAATATGAAGATACAGAAACACCTGTAGTTGAAGTACATCGTTTAAATCGACTGAATTTACACATTCTTCTTCCAGAGGATTTATTGCATATATGGAATGATGAGCAAAGTAATGATTTGATTTTAGAATTCTTTACTGAAATTGGCATTATTTCCCAAAAAGTTCATATCGAATATCACTTTTGGGGAGAGCGTGTAGCTTATCAAGAATTTATTCATTTATTAAAACGTATTCAAAAGAAAGAGCATGAAGTTTTTCTCGTGCTTGCTGTTGATTCAGAAATAGATCAAGACCTGATTGATGAAAAGTCTTGGATGGTTAAGGACTATATTCCGGCAGAGTTCGCGGCAAGCTGCCTTATTGCAGATCCCTCTTTAAAAATTGAAGAACTTGAACCTGCTAAAAATTTAAAAATTGTGATGGGGCAAGAAAAGACAGAAAAAGTTCTTAATACTCTGAACTTAAATGAATTGCCGCAGTACGCTGGGGAAGAGCCATATGTACTTATTCTTTCAGACCAGACAGATATAAAAGCAGCGAAGCATTTGCAGCAGCAATTTACACAAACTTCTGTTGAACCACATCACTTTATTTATGTGAAATCTTCATTGGGGCATACCCAGCATTTAGTTGATATTTATGGCTTTATGCTCAGTATGCATTTTCCTGAACATATCGTTCCTTTTGTCTTTGGAGAAAATACGGTGTCAGTACATACCTTTGTGCAGAGTGTCACTGAAAATTCAGAAGATGATGCGATGGTGTTGAATAGCTAATTTAAACTTTGAACTTAGAACGAGAATAGAATGCATACAATTTTAGGCTACTTGTGGCAGTACATCACGAATCCTAAAGCAATTATCGCCTTGTCATTGTTCGTGGCATTGATGTCTTCCTATACTTCAATTCCTCGCCATATATTTTGGGCTTTAGCATCTGCATATGCTTTAGGGCTCATTGTTTATGGAATTTATTGGCTAATTCAGCGCAAGAAGCATGCGGTTCAAGGTGAAGAGCTTGCTGAAGCGATTGAAAAAGATACTCAAGCAGAGTACGGTAAAAATAAAGATAAAGAAGAACTGCAACTTATCAGCCAACAAATGAAAGAATCTATTCAATTGATTCGTAAGTCAAAGTTAGGCGATAAGAAGGGTAATGCAGCACTATATGAATTGCCGTGGTATATGGTTATTGGTAACCCAGCTGCTGGTAAAAGTTCTGCGATCTATAATTCTGGTTTAAAGTTCCCTTTTGAAGAAACCCATCAAAAAATGGTTTCGGCTGGTTTAAGTGGTACCCGTAATTGTGACTGGTTCTTTTCTACAGAGGGTATTTTATTAGATACGGCTGGTCGTTATTCGGTATATAGTGAAGATCATTCAGAGTGGTTAGGTTTTTTAAATATATTAAAGAAGAACCGTTCTAAAGCTCCGGTAAATGGCTTAATTCTTATTGTAAGTATTGCTGAACTGGTGAGCCAAAGCCCTGAACACTCATTGAAACTTGCTAAAAATTTACGTGCTCGTATTCAAGATTTAACTGAACGTTTAGAAGTTGTAGTGCCTGTTTATTTAGTCTTTTCAAAAATGGATTTGATTGCGGGTTTTACCGAGTTTTTCGAATTCTATGAAGTACAAGAATATAATCAGGCATGGGGTGCAACATTACCATATGAGCAAAACTCTTCTCATAATGCGGTAGATCTTTTTGAGAAACATTACACTATTCTTTACGATGGTTTAAAAGGGGTGAGCTCGACTCACCTTAGCCGTCGACACTCTCAAAATATTTCACCGAGTGTGATGACTTTCCCATTAGAATTTAAAACATTAAAACCTGCACTCAAAAGTTTTATTGCTACATTGTTTGAAGACAATCCTTACCAGTTCCAGCCAGTTTTCCGTGGTTTCTATTTCACAAGTGCCTTGCAAGAAGGTGTGATCGAAAGTCCAATGACTGAGCAAATTGCACAAGAATTTCAGCTTTCTCAAATTGCACAAAATGAAGTAAGAGATCAATTAAAAACAACACCTAACCATGGTTATTTCTTAAAAGGCCTATTTTCAGAAGTCATTTTAAAAGATAAAGATTTAGTTAAACAGCATGTTAATACAAGCAGAAAACGTCAACGCTACATTGCATTTATTGGTGCTTTAGCGGGTGTTTCAATTATTCTGGGTGTATGGGTTTGGTCGTATCGCAATAACCAACAGCTTATTTCTGAAGTTCAAGCTGATTTAAATAAAGTCGTTCAGTTAGAGAAGGGTTCGGGTCAACAATTATCAACTCAATTGGAAGCCCTACTTATTTTACAAAGACGTCTACAGCAATTAGACGAGTTTGATGAAAATAGACCTCTAAAATTTAGTTTTGGTTTATATCAAGGCAATGAATTACGTGAAAAATTAAAAGCTGAATATTTAAAAGGCGTTAAACAAATTGTTTTAACACCTACTCAGCAAAATATTGCTCAGTATTTGCAACGTGTGAAAAATAATGAAGCGACTTTAAAAGCAAATCATACCAACGTTGAGATTAAGCAAACTGCTCAAACTCAGCAATATTTAGAGCCGTCAGATACCAACCCTCAAGATGCTTATAATGCATTGAAAGCATATTTGATGATGAGTAATCCACAGTATATGGATGCAAGTCATTTAAGTGATCAGGTAACACGTTTCTGGCGTTCTTGGCTGGATGCCAATAAAGGGCAAATGCCACGTGCAGATATGATTCAGGAAGCTGAACAGATCTTGTCGTATGCAATGACATTAGCAAATGATAAGCAGTTCCCAATTTTGGATGCTGACTCTCAATTAGTTGACCAGACACGTCAAGTATTGCTCTCTGTGATTAGAGGTATGCCAGCACGTGACCGTGTTTATAACGAAATTAAAATGCGTGCTGCTGTTCGCTTCCCAGCTTTGACAGTAAGTCAAATTGTTGGTGAGGCAAATAAAAATGTTGTGTTAGGCAGCTATGCATTACCAGGTGTATTTACTCAAAAAGCTTGGAATGACTACGTAGAAAAAGCCATTGAGGAAGCAGCAGATAAGCCTACAGATAGTAAAGACTGGGTGCTTAATAGCCGTCAATCTGATGACTTAACTTTCTCGGGTAGCCCAGAGCAAATTAGAAAGCAGCTCACAGCACTTTATAAGCAAGAATATATCGCGGAATGGAGAAAATTCTTAAGTGGTATTCACTATGCAAAAGCAAATCAATTTGCTCAGCAAGTCAAAAATATTGATGTATTAGGTGAGCCACAAAATTCACCAATTCGCACGCTTATTGAACGTGTAGCAATTGAAACAAATTGGGATAATCCCGTTGTTCAAGCAGAATTAGCTGCTCCTCAAAAAGGATTTATTGCATGGTTCAAACGCAAAGTCTTAAACCGTGATGATAAACAATTAGCAAATCAAGCAGTTGCTAATGCTCAAGGTGCTATCTCTCAAGAATATCAAATGTTCTATCAGTTGGTTCGTAAACGTGATGATCAACAGGGTAAATCTTTACTTGATGAATATATGACAAATCTTGCTTTAGTGCGTAGTAAGTTTAATGAACTTAAAAATGCGGGTGAGGTTGGGCCAAGTGCTATGACATTGGTTAAGCAAACCTTAAATGAGCAGACATCGGTATTTAATCAGACTCAAAAAATTGTAGATGAAAAAATGGCGGTTGGTTTCAGTGAAATTGATCAGCAACTTTTACAAAAATTAGTGGTAAGTCCTCTTACACAAGCTTTTGAAAGTCTAATTACACCGACTCAAGATGAAATTAATAAACTTTGGGTTATGCAAGCGTATCAGCCATTTACTACAAATCTTGCTAAGAAATATCCATTTAACTCATCCGCTTCTTTACAAGCAACAAGTAGTGAAATTGGTCAAATTCTTGGTGAAAACGGTAGCATTTCCCGTTTTGTTAAAGAGAGCTTAGACCCATTTGTTATTCGTCGTGGCTATACCTTAACTTCAAAAACATGGAAAGATTTGGGTATTAGTTTAAACCCGCAATTTGTAATGAATTTCCAACGCTATGTTGCACCTACAAATGGTATGGCAACTGGGGAATTAAATAGTCAGGCACCAGCGGCTCCGGCAACAAATCAGTCTAACTTCCAGTTCTACCCAATTCAAAACCCGCAATTGCTTTCATATACCGTTGATATTGATGGTCAGCGTATGACTTATGAAAATGGTGTACAGCAATGGGTTAACTTTATTTGGCCAAATCAAGGCAGCATTCCTGGTGCGCGTATTACGGCTGTAGATTTACAAGGTCAAACCCATACGATTTTTGATGAGCCAGGTGAATATGGTATTAACCGCTTAATTGATAGTGCACAGCGTAAAGAGCAGAACGGTGGTTTCGAAATGCTTTGGCGCAGTAAGACGGATCCATCATTGTTTGTGAAAATGAACTTCCGTCTTATTAGTAGTAACTCAGGCAGTATTGGTTCAAGTCGCGGTTACTCTGGTATGCAATTGGTTGACAAAGTTACTGCTGATAAAGCTGCCCGTGTTGTATCGGCGCAGCAAGCACCAGCTCAGGCTGCTGCTCCTACGAAACCTGCAAATCCAGTTGCTGCATTAACACAACCTGCTGCAACTCAACCAACTGCGGGAGTTAAGCCATGACAGGGAAAGTAACCTCAACATTAAAGGAGGAGGTCTAATGCATACATTAAAAACAACTCCTCTGTATTATGGGAAGAGTCCGGCACGCGGTGATTTCTTAAAAACAAAGGGTCAATATGCCTTAATACAGGTGTTTGACCAGTGGATTACAGAAGCGCTGGAGTATGCAATGCAATCCACTACGTTCAAAGAGGCATATGGTACGTTGCCTCCATTGGACTTCTTTATTGCAAATCCACAAGAGAATATGTTTTTAGCTGCAAATTTACTGGCGAGCGAAGACAGTTCAGGCCGAGCTTTTCCAATGGTACTCAGTCATTTACTTGAGATTGATTTACCTTACGAAAATTTATTATATGCACCTTATAGTTATAAGCATGTTTTAGTCGATTTATTTCAAAATAATCGTGCTTTAAGAGGTATTAAAGATTCTGACTTATTATTTGGTAAGCTCAATCATTTACCAAATCAAATTCAAGTCTTATCTGAACGTGAATGTATCGGTTTTTATGAAAACCATACAATGCATTCATTTGCTCAATTAATGAAGCTGAGTATTTATGAATTAGCTCAAAGTATGATTGGGCTAGGATTATTACTGCAGCCAATTTTACAAAATGGAACTAGTCGCTTAAATAAAGTGCTGATTTTGCCGATTAACAATCCTGCTTACTGTTATGAAATAGCAGCATTCTGGGTCAGTATCATTTGTCGTTTTTTAAAACAACATAATACTGAAGTCTTGATTGGATTGTTACATCGAGAGCAGCCAGTATTATTCTTTGGTTTTCAGGGTGCGGATATTTTAGCTCTTAGCGATATTTTTACTCAGAATATGGATAGTAAACATTGGGTTTCTTTAATAGAAGCTCAATGGATTGATACTTATTTGGAACAAAATGCTGGTTTAGCTACGCTAGAACAATCTTTATGCCAACGCCAATTAAGTTTAAATCAAGGTTTAAAACTATTTAGACAGACTTTTTTGGGTGAATAACAATGAATCAAAAATATCAAATTAAACTTTCACAATTAATAAAAGGCTGTTTTATCTATGCGATTGCAAATTATGCTTTAGCACAGCCAATTGTTGTTGAAGGTGTCGTGCCAAATGAAGCGAGTAAACAGGCCATTTTAATGAAAATGCAGTCTGTTTATGGTGCAGACCAAGTGGTAGATAAAATACAAGTTCGACCAGTAGCAGCTCCAAATGGCTGGAGTGACTCTGTAACAAGAGTGATTACACCAGATCTTAAAAAAGTTTCTCAGGGTAAATTAAGCGTTAACGGTACGCGATTTGAACTGACTGGTAAAATGCTAAATCCTACAGAAATACAGCCAACTATTCAGATATTTCAAGGTTTAGTACAGCCACCATATCAATTATTTTCACAGCTTTCTGTAAATCAGGCAGAGCAGAAAGTCATTGATGATGCTTTAAAAAATCGAATTATTGAATTTGAATCTGGTAGTGCCGTGCTCACAGATGCTGGCCAAAAAATTCTAGATGAAATGGCGGTTGCTTTAAATAAAGTTGGCGGTAAAAAAGTCAAAATTGTAGGACATACCGATAGTTCTGGAGATGCGACTAAAAACTTAAAACTCAGTCAAGACCGTGCATTAGCAGTTAAAAATTATTTGGTGAGTAAAAACATTCCTGCTGATCATTTATCTGCAGAAGGATTAGGTTCGACTAAACCTGTAGCGGATAATACCTCTCCAGAAGGAAGAAAGAAAAACCGTCGAATTGAGTTCACCGTTTTATAAACATAAGGAGAAGAATATGGCTAGCCCTTATATTACGATTGGTTGCCCAACGACAGGTGGAGGGCAAGTCATTTCTGGTAATAGTGCATTTTTAATAGATGGAATTGCAATTGCGTGTGTAGGTGATAAAGCAACTTGCCCGGCGCATAAAACGGTTTCTACGATTGTTTCTGGAGATCCAAATATGCAGGTCATGGGAAAATCAGCAGCAAGAGTAAATGATTCATTATCTTGTGGTTGTAAATTATTACCGAAACAAAGTTTGGTTAATCAAGGATAGCAGAGGATATATCTTTTCACTTAAACTATTAACTTGAAAAGATATATATACTAATTAAATGTTCTTAATGGTATTAGATTTTTTATATAGAGATAAGAAATCGAACAAATCATATTAATGATTATGATGCTAGGTTATTTGTCGGATAAAGCTAAATTTTGGTAATATACGGGCATTATGATTTTAAGTATTAAATTATTTAAAAATATTGAGAGTAATGATGAGTAGTTTAAAAATTTTAATTACAAAACTTTCTACAGTTGCGCGCACTGCTTTAGAAAAATCAGCTAATGCTTGTGTTCTTCAGCAAAACTACGAAATTGAAATTGAACATTTATTTTTAGAGTTACTTAATCAGCCTTTAGAAAATGATTTAAAAATTTTATTAAAAAAATATAAAATCTCAGCTGATGCTTTAGCAGATGATTTAAAAGAGACAATCTCTCAATTACCAAAAGGGAATACACGTACTCCAATTTTTGCCAAATCAATTGTGCGTTTATTTGAGCAAGCTTGGTTACTGGCTTCAGCAGAACAAAACCCTGTCATTCGTAGTGGTCACTTATTGGTTGCATTATTAACTGCACCAGATTTATATCAAATCGCAACAAGAGCTTCGAGTTTATTTGATCTTTTACCTATAGATTCAATGAAACATAAGTTTCTTGAGATTTGTGAAAAGAGCGTAGAACAACAAGAAGAAACTAAAACCTCTTCACAAGAAGAAAATGAGCTAGAACAAGTCGCTACTCCAGCTGTAAAAACTCAAAAAACACCAGCTTTAGACCAATATACGATTAATTTAACTGAAAAAGCGAAGAATGGTGGAATTGATCCTGTTATTGGGCGTGAATTTGAAATTCGTTTAATGCTCGATATTTTAATGCGCAGACGCCAAAACAACCCGATCTTAACTGGTGAACCAGGTGTAGGTAAAACAGCTGTAGTTGAAGGGCTAGCTTTAAAAATTGCTCAAGGTTTAGTGCCTGAAGCTTTAAAAAATGTACATTTGCATGTTTTAGATATGGGCCTTTTACAAGCAGGTGCAAGTGTTAAAGGTGAGTTTGAAAACCGTTTAAAACAAGTGATTCAAGAAGTTCAGGCTTCGGCTCATCCTATTATTTTATTTATTGATGAAGCACACACACTTATTGGTGCAGGTGGCCAAGCAGGGCAAAATGATGCTGCTAACCTTTTAAAACCTGCTCTTGCACGTGGTGAGCTACGAACGATTGCTGCAACAACATGGGCTGAATATAAACAGTATTTTGAAAAAGATGCTGCCTTAAGCCGCCGTTTTCAGGTCGTAAAGGTTGAAGAGCCGACCGAAGAAGTTGCTGTTGATATGCTGCGTGCAATGATTCCAGTGATGCAAAAGCACTTTAATTTACAAATTGACGATGAAGCAATTATCACAGCTGTACATGCTTCTCATCGCTATATCAGTGGTCGTCAACTCCCGGATAAAGCAGTGAGTGTTCTTGATACTGCGGCAGCACGTGTAGCGTTGACCCAAAATGCACAGCCAGTCAAACTTGATCAATTGAAGGCACAAGAACATAACTTAAAGCTTGAGCAACAGATTTTGGAAAATGAACATCGTCAGATTCCAATACATCATGAACGATTAGAGAACCTGAAAAATCATTTAGAGTCTTTACAAAATGAGATTCAAGAGACTCAGGAACAATGGCAAAAAGAATTAGAAATAGTTCGTAAAATTCAGGAATTAGAAGCGCAGAGCCATTCTAATGAGTCTGAAGCCTACGATCAGATTAATTTGATGCGCAAAGACCTTGCTGATCTTCAAGGTCAACAGCCATTAGTTTTTGAGCGCGTAAATTCTCAAATTATTAATGAAATTATTTCTGATTGGACCGGTATTCCTGTTGGGAAAATGGTAAATGATGAAATTAAGCAAATTTTAACGCTTGAAGATAAATTGGGCGAGCGTGTAATGGGCCAAGATTATGCACTTACACAATTGGTTCAAGGTATTAAAACATCAAAAGCTAAACTAGAAGATCCGAATAAACCTCAAGGTGTATTCCTTTTAGTTGGACCTAGCGGGGTAGGTAAAACTGAAACTGCAATCACCTTAGCAAATGAGCTGTATGGCGGTGAGCAGCATTTAATCACAATTAATATGTCTGAATATCAAGAAGCGCATACGGTATCTTCACTTAAAGGTGCACCTCCAGGATATGTGGGCTATGGTCAAGGCGGTGTGCTAACCGAAGCAGTACGCCGTAATCCTTATAGTGTTGTACTACTCGACGAAATTGAAAAAGCACATAGTGATGTACAAGAACTGTTCTATCAAGTATTTGATAAAGGTACTTTAGAAGATGGTGAAGGTCGCGTTATTGATTTTAAAAACACGACCATTTTATTAACTTCAAATGCCGGTTCAAGTGCAATTATGCAGGCGTGTTTAAATCAGCCTGTTGAAGAATGGCCTACAGCAGAAGAATTAATCGAACACTTAAAACCAAGTTTATATAAACAATTTAAACCAGCCTTTTTAGGGCGTATGAGAGTTGTGCCATATTTCCCGTTGCATGACGATTTATTGGTTCGAATTATTAAACATAAATTGGGCAAAATTACCGCACGAATTGAAAAACAATATGGAACAGAAGTCCAATATTCAGATGACTTGGTTGAGTTGCTACTCAGCCGTTGTACTGAAGTGGATAGTGGCGCCCGTAATGTCGATAACATCTTAAATGCGACAGTTTTACCTGCTTTGGCAACTGAAATTTTGGTAGCGCTAGCAGATCAAAAATTGCCGAAAGTGATCATGATTGATGCGAAAGATGATGAAATCCAATATTTATTAGATCCAGTGGCGAAGCCTGCTAAAAAACGGACTAGTAAAAAGTTGAAATCAGAAGTTTAAAATTAATAGAGCCAAAATTAGATGAGTATTGATATTTCTGAACTGCTTAAACCCATTAATGACAGCTTACTTTGTGGAGAGGATTATTCATTTTCTAATGAATTTCACGAAATAAAGAAAGCAAGAACAGAGGACGATCTACTATTAGATCAGGGGGATTGGGTTGCTGAGCGGAAACAGGCAGACTGGGATTTTGTTGCAAAGAGCGTAAGCACTTTGCTCACAGAAAAAACCAAAGATATCCGTCTATTAACATGGTTAATAGAAGCCTGGACTCATCTACACGGCTTTGAAGGTATGGTAAAGGGTTTAACGTTAACCCATACCATGCTGAACCAGTACTGGCAGGATATTCATCCGATTATTGAAGATGATGATTTGGACCAACGCATTGGTTTATTACAAGGCTTAATTAATCAGTTGCCTGGTTTGTTGAAGAAAGTCTCTTTAACTAACACAGTGCCTTATTACAATTTGCTTGATTACGATAATTTTCTATATCACGAAAATATTCGTCGTAAGCAAACTGAAGATTACGACAGCCAATCAGGCCCATCTGAATTGGAACAATTTGATCAAGCGATCTTTAATACGTCTAAAACCTTTCAATATTCAAATTATCAAGAATTTACTTCAGTTTTAACTGAATGGAATGTCTTAAAGCAGACGCTTGATCATTTAATGGGATTGGATGCACCAAGTTTTGCTGCAATTGATTCTGCATTTGAAACAATTCACAGCACTTTACGCAAGATTTATAAAGCAGAGGCTTTTGGTGCTGGGCTTACCCAAACCCAAGAACAGGCCGCTGTGATCATAACTCCATCTATGGAAAATCAAGTGCCTGTACAAATCGTATCGGAGCAGCCTATGTTTCAGCCTCAAGCACAAACTCACTTGGCTAACCGTGAGCAAGCAATGAAAGTGCTACAAGAAATAGCCGATTATTTTCAGGCCAATGAGCCACATAGCCCTGTGAGTTATATGCTTCAAAAGACCATTAAATGGAGTCAAATGCCATTACATGAATGGTTGGCACAAGTCATTAAAGATGAAAATCCATTACAAATGGTTCAGGAAATGTTAGGTGTACAGCCTAAAAATGAATATGAATAAAGATTGGTAAAGACATATGTTTAAAGCTGAAAAAGTCCTGTGGGGCGAAGGTTTATTTTTAAGACCTCAACATTTCCAAATTCAAGATACCTATCATGAACAACGCTTAAATCACACCGTTCGCGCTGTTGTGCCATTTTCATATGGTGTTCAAAAACTTAGTTTTGATGAAGCACAGCTTAGTACACATATTCTTGCGCTTGAGTCAGTAGAAATGATTTGGCAAGACGGTGAAATATACCAAGCACCGGCTTATGACTTATTACCTGAACCAATTTTACTTGATGAGCTTAATTTGCGTGGTGAGATGGTCATTTATTTGGCATTACCATTATTACAAGCCAATAAGCAAAATTTAATTGATCAAAATCAATCACAGAAGGGGCGTTATCAATCACATTTGGTTGAGACACACGACCTTTTCACAAATGCGACAGAAGCTGATATCAGCTTATTACGTCGTCGAGCTGTGTTTAAATTATTAGATGCAAACAGCAATCCTGATCATAATCTGGATGGGTTCCTCTATTTGCCAATAGGTAAAATCAAACGTCAGAGTTCAGGTGCTTTTGAAATTGATCGCAAATTTATTCCACCTATTTTGCATGTCGATGCATCTGAGACATTGATTTCGAATTTAAAAAGAACATTGAATGTTATTAAGGCAAAAATTAAAACCATTCAAACCAACAACCGTGAAAATGAACAGAAATTAATTGAATTCCGTTCAGGTGATATCGTTTCGTTTTGGTTGGTCAATGCTTTAAATACTGCGCATGCTGGTCTGAACCATTTCTTACAATATCCGCAAATTCATCCAGAACGATTGTTTTTTGAATTATTGCGTTTAGCAGGCTCATTATTAACTTTTTCGACAGCTTATGAAGTCGATCAGTTACCTGCATATAAACATCACAATTTGCAAGAAAGCTTTACTCAGCTCGACACCATTTTGCGTGATTTATTAGACACCATTATTTCTAGTCGTTACATCAGTATTGCACTTAAAGAAATTCGACCTTCATATTGGGTGGGAAGTCTTGAGACAGATAAGATTACTCGTGACACTAGACTTTATATAGCCGTATCAAGTAGTGCAATGCAGACTCACGAGTTGATTCAGATTGTACCTCTACGATTTAAAATCGGTAGTACGCTGGATGTTGAGCAGCGTGTTGTTGCAGCATTGCCAGCGATTCCATTACACCACTTAATTCAAGTTCCAACGGCTATTCCGGTACGTTCTGGCGTGAGTTATTTCGAAATCGAACCGCATCATGAACTCTATCAGCGCATGCTAGATTCAGAGACGATTTGTATTTACGTTCCAGCGGGCTTCCAAGATATCAGTATTGAGCTGATTGCGGTCATGAACGCTTAAAGATAAAGGAGAGAAAAATGTCACAATCTACAGGTGCTCCTTCTTTATTTGATGACGGGCAAATCGGGACTGGAGGAAACAACAATAGCCAGTCCCAAGCAAAACTGCAGGCAATTAATTTGATTGATTTATTGCATGATGGTTTTTATTTAATCTTCTTGATTCGAAATCAGTATGTGCCAGTCGACCCACAACGGTTTCGTGAAAAAATTTTAGATTTGCTTAATCGTTTTGAACAACAAGCTAAAAAGTTGCAGTTTTCAGCAGATGATATTCATGATGCTAAATATGCATTTTGTGCCTTGATTGATGAAACAATCGTGACCCAACAAGACCCAAGCTACTTTAATTTGCAAAATGCTTGGTTGATTAGTCCGTTGCAATTGAGCTTATTTGGTTCTCAATTGGCGGGTTATCAGTTCTTCGAAATATTAGAACAATTGCGAAGCCGTGGAAAAGACCGTTTAGCTGCTCTTGAAGTATTTCATTACTGCCTATTATTAGGTTTTCAGGGTAAATATCGAATTGAGTCTATCGAAAGCTTAAATCATTTGGTTGCAAGAGTAGGCGACGAAATTGATTATTTAAAAGGTAAAAAAGTTGCTTTTTCGCCGTTCTCGGCAATTCCCGATCAAATACGAAATATTATTCATCGCGAATTACCTTTTTTCTGGATTTTGATTTTCTTGTTGATTTTTGCATTACTTACTTTCGCGGGTCTAAGATTTATGTTGAATAATCAAAATGATAAAGCATTATCTAGCTATCAAAATGTGATTTCTGCTCCACAAGAGCAGGCACATATTACAATTTATTTACCTTGATGATGGAACGAAATGGCTCAGGAAAAACCAACTTCTATTCGAGTTTTGCAATCGAATAAAAAAAAGTCGAGATCACCAGTAATCTATATCATCATTGGTATTATTGCAGGGGTGTTTGTAAGCATCTCACTGTTCCTGTTCTTGTCTCAACCGTATTCGTCAGATCCTACCACTGTTGAGAATAAATCAAATCAAGATCAAGAACGTGATCCAGTATTAATGACGAATTCTTCTACACATGAGCAAGCTACAAATAGTCAGCAAGAACAAACTGATCCAATGAGCCATGATGGTTTTGAACAACCTAAAGAAAATGAACTGAGTGGTATTTTTAAACCAGCTCCTCATAAAAATGTGGCTCCAACAACTCAGCAACGTGTTTCACCTTTTGATGCACAGTTAACAGGTGAACGGGTAACACCTAAGCAACAAGTTGTGGCTAAACCCACTCAACCCATACAGCCAGCTCAGCAAAAACCTATCTCTCAACCTAAGGTAGTTCAAGCTAAACCTGCTGAAGCTAAGCAAGCTCCAGCTGAGCCAGAAGCTGAGGTGGAATCACCAAAAGCATCGGTTGATATCAAAGTGACTCGCAGCCCGTTTGCGGTGAATTAGTAACTTCATGATGATTTTTCTAATTTTCTTTTGTTTTGCCTGCCTTGCTATAGGGCTGGCTTTTTTAATGTCTTACGAACTCAGAAGTAAGGGTAGAACATTTGTTCTATCTTTATTACCTCAAGGGCGTCGACAACTGAATCAGGTCAGGCAATTTGCCCAAACCATGAATCAGGCAGCTGCACCTGAAAAATTACAATCTCACTGGCATTTGCAGCAATGGTGGATTGTAATTGCAGGATTTTTCTTATTTGCCAGTATTTTAGTTTTTGCTTTTACTCGCCCAATTAGCTCAACTCGGATTGAAGCCGAATATTTGAAAAAAACTGACCCGCAAATTTATGCGTTATTAAATGGAGAAATCTTATCACCACCGCCTGAAGTCGATGAAGGTCTGATTGAAGCGGCAATTGTTGAAGCGACGCAATTAGAACAGCAATATGCTTCTCAAGACAGTGGTGCAATTAATTCTTCACCTATTGATAAAGCAAGTTTCGATGGTCGTGCAATTTTAGATACCAACATGGTCAATCGTAAGTGGGACAAAATGAACCCACGCTATAAGCAGCGCTTGCTTATGGTCTTTAAAATTATGAAAGAGCAATACGGTTATGAGTTAGTCTTGCTTGAAGGTTATCGCAGCCCAGGCCGCCAAAATATGTTGGCAGGCAACCCGAATACAACCAAGGCAAAAGGGTATCAGAGTTACCATCAATTTGGTTTAGCGGCGGATGTAGCATTTAAACGAAATGGTAAAGTTGTTATTTCT
This sequence comes from Acinetobacter sp. H1(2024), assembly GCF_046557555.1. Lineage (NCBI taxonomy): Bacteria > Pseudomonadati > Pseudomonadota > Gammaproteobacteria > Moraxellales > Moraxellaceae > Acinetobacter > Acinetobacter sp. H1(2024). Next base: position 768,495 of record NZ_JBKGFO010000001.1, on the reverse strand, counting down.
GAACGTGATCCATGGGCTATGCAGGGGTATCGACTGTATGGGCAAGTTGCAGAGTCAGTTGGACTGACATGGGGTGGTCGCTGGAAATCTATACAAGACTATGGTCATACGGAGTATAGAATGCCTGGTTTGAGGAAAACTCAAGAAATGGCGGAAAAATTAATTGCTGAAAGCTTAAATGAAATAAGTTAAAAGCTTAAGAGAGCGATTCGAAACGATCGTGTAATAAAGTAGTCATCTTATCAGCAAGCTGGGAAATCAACCCAGCTTTTTCCCATGTGTAAATTGAAACTACCATAGGTAAAGCATCGCCTAATGACCTATATTTACGTACACGACGACCTATAGTGGTACTTACAGGGAGTAAAGATATTCCCAAACCTGTTTCGACACTGACCAAAACACTTTCTAAACTACTGCCTGTAAAAGCAATATACCAACGTCTTCGTTCACGCTCTAAGGTTTCAAACATTTCGTCTCTATAAAGTCCTCCTTGGGGGAAAGTCACTAAACGAATTGGATCGGACATCGGTGTGGTGGTATTTTCACTTTCAAACCACGCCATTTCTTCTGGAAAAGATGCATAACAATCAGCACTAGCGGCTGGTTCTTTTACAATAATAATATCCAGCTCACCATTCCGATAACGCTCTGTTAGGTTACGGCTTAGGCCAGAAGTAACATCTAAACGAATAGACCGATGGGCTTGTGCGAACATGCCGAAAATTTCTGCCATAGCGGTACTCATCATATCTTCTGGTAAGCCAATTCGAATAGGAACACTACCTGCTGGATCTTTTAGAACGGCTTCTGCTTCTTGTTGAAGTGTCAAAATCCTTTGAGCATAACCAATTAAATATTCACCTGAGGCAGTCAATTGTAAAGGTCGTGATGTGCGATCAATAAGAGAATGACCAACAGATTCTTCAAGACGTGCTAACTGCTGACTAATCGTTGATTGTGTCAGGTGCAACTTATCAGCAGCGGCGGTAAAACTGCCACTTTCGAAAATAGTCACGAATGCACGAAGAAGACGAGGGTCAAACATAAGAATTATCACCAACTAGGCAAAGAGCGGAACGCTTAAGTATTTATAATCTTAATACAATCGATTAAATAATTTAATTTCCAAATACTTTTAAGCACGCTTATTCTAGTTCCAAATTGTTCTACTCTTAAAGTTTACTTAGATCTTTTCATACTTAAGTTTCTTATATGAATCAATCTGCTCGTTGTTACAGCAAGCTTGTTCAAGCGAATACCGTGAAATTGAAAAGTTACTTTTTTAGCAGGCGCAAAGTTGGTTGAGGATAACGGATGAAAGAAAATCAAATGTTTTTACGCCAAGCCATTGAACTTGCTTATCACAATATTGAAAAGGGGGGGAGACCATTTGGCGCAGTGATTGTAAAAGATGGCCAAGTGATTGCTTCGGGTGTAAATCAAATTTTGACGACTAATGATCCAACGGCTCACGCTGAATTACTCGCAATTCGTGCAGCTAGTCAAGTTTTAGGATCTGCTAACTTAGAAGGCTGCTCGGTGTATGCAAGTGGACATCCATGCCCGATGTGTATGGCTGCAATGCGTTTAGCAGGTATCAAAGCAGTTCACTATGCATATTCTAATGAAGACGGAACACCGTTTGGTTTATCTACAGCTGAAATATATGCTGATCTTGCAAAACCATTTACTGAGCAGACTATGAAAATTGAATATGTACCCGTTCGATTTGAAGACCGCACCGATCTTTATGTCCTTTGGCAAAATTATCAAACCAATAAGTCAGGCTCAGAGTAATGAAGCAGTCTGGAGCTTTATTGGCTAGGCCCATGCTCATCGTAACAGTCGCTTTGGTTGGACTTAATTTAAGACCTTTTATAACGAGTATTGGTCCATTAGTCTCTAGTATTCGGGCAGGAACTGGGTTAAGTCTACAAGGAATAGCTTTACTCACTTTATTACCCATGATGTTGATGGGAGTTATAGCCCTTGTCGGGCCAATCGTGCAGAGCGTGGTTGGGGAACGTAGCGTTGTTTTGGGCTCCTTACTGACTATTTTTATTGGATGCGTACTAAGATTTTTATTTCCTACTGCTGAGGGTTTAATTACCAGTGCAGTCGTGATTGGTTTGGGCGTCGCGCTGATACAAGCAGCTTTTCCTGGCATTATCAAAAGAGAGTTCAGCCAACATATTGGTCCGATGATGGGTCTTTATTCAGCCATGCTTATGGGCGGTGGCGCATTAGGCGCATGGTTAGCGCCTGTGGTCTCCAATATAACGGGTTTATGGTCTGTTGGACTGGCTTTCTTTGCTATACCAGCTGTATTGGCATTAATCTCAACATTTATTTTTTTACCCTCTATCGTAAGTTCGAATACACCTCCAGCACCTGTAAAGATGTTGCTTAAGAAACCAAGAACATGGTTATTAATGCTGTGCTTTGGGCTCGTTAATGGTGGCTATTCCTCGGTTGTTGCTTGGTTAGCACCTTCATTTCAAGATCATGGTTGGAGTAGTGGACAAAGTGGAAAATTGCTCGCTTTACTTGCTTTAAGCCAAGCAGCATCAGCATTAATTTTGCCTATTTTAGCTAGACAATATAAAGATCGCCGTCCATGGCTATGGTTTACTCTATTCATGCAATTTGCTGGTTTTTCTGGACTTGCATTTATGCCCGAGTTTGCAGCTATTTTATGGGCAATTTGTTTAGGCATTGGCTTGGGAGGCTGTTTTGCTTTAACACTTATTGTTGCACTCGACCATTTTGAAGAGCCTAGCCATGCAGGAGCTTTGTCTGCACTTATGCAAGGTGGTGGTTTTTTACTTGCGGCAATACCACCTTGGTTTGTAGCGGCATTACATGATTTTACAGGCGCTTATAAAGCGGGATGGATTTTTCATTTATGTTGTGTGCTGCTCGTGATGGCTTTAGTGGTAAGGCTGGCACCTGAAAGTTATAGTAAAATTCACCTATAAAATATGGTGTGATTAGAGAATATTACATACCTAAAGAAATGCTATTTGGCTACAAATAAGGTTAAAGAAGAGTGTTAGGATAATACTGAAATTTTTAGATTTTAAATGAATACAACAATATTTGGTTTTTATGACATCTTCATTGAAAAAAATTGCCTTACTCAAACAAGGCTTAGGAAAAAATAGTCTATTTGAGACAGGCATAGCTGGAACTTTACAGGCGATTGAGCATTTAGGATATGTGCAGATTGATACCATCTCTGTCGTTGAACGTGCTCATCACCATATATTGTGGAGCCGAGTGCCTGAGTATGATTTAAGCCATTTAAACAGTTTGGTTCGTGAACGTCAGATTTTTGAATATTGGTATCATGCGGCGTCTTATCTTCCTATGAAAGATTATCGCTATGCTTTGCCTGCCATGATGTCTGTTAAGAATGGAGAAAGCCGATATTTTAATAGAGGTGATCAACACCTGATGAATGAAATATTGGCGCGTGTTCGTGCCGAAGGTAAAATTCGGCTACGTGATATTGATAAGAAAAATAAAAAAAGTTTAGGGAATTGGTGGAATACAGGTCCGGGTCGCCGTGCTTTTCAGCAGTTATATATGCAGGGCGATCTGATGATCTGTGAGCGTAACGGCATGGAAAAAGTCTATGATTTGACTGAGCGTTGCTTGCCTGAAAATATTGATTTAAGAATGCCCTCACTTTACGAATATGCGCAGTATTTATTTAATAATACGCTTCGAGCACATGGGGCATTTACATGGAAACAATTAGTTCATTTAAAGAAAAATGATTTAAAAGAGGCTATGCGTATTGTGCTCAAAGAGCAGGTTGATGCTGGTGTTGTATCAGCGGTTAAACTTGCTGACGGTCAAACCCTGTATGTGGATGTAGCTGCAATAGAACAAAAAGTGGAGACTGATTTTGGTTTAAAAATACTTTCACCTTTTGATAACTCGCTTATTCATCGTGACCGCTTAACTTCTTTATTCGAGTTTGATTATCGGATCGAATGTTATGTACCAGCAGCCAAACGCGTATTTGGATATTTTTGTTTACCTATTCTTTACCAAGATAAGTTGGTCGGCCGAATCGACTGTAAAGCACATCGGAGTGTGAAAGAGTTAGAGGTAATTAGCTTACATTTAGAAAAAACAGTAAAAGATAAAGAGCATTTCTTTTTCGAGTTAGATCAAGAACTCAAACGCTTCGCAGCATTTAACCAATGTTTAACTGTGAATGACAAAGTAAGTCAGCTCATTCGCAGCAATAAGTAAATAAACACTATTTGGGATTTAAAAATAAAACACCAAAAGAATTATAGCTTTTGGTGTTTTTACTTTTTTAGGTTAAAGACATACGGTATTCAATAACACCGGGTTTTTGTGCAATCCAGTCATATAGTTTTTGAGCTGTATGATTGGTTTCTTGTGTATGCCAGTATAAACGGTCGCAGTTTTGTTCAATGGCTTGCTTCTGAACATATTCGATAAGTTCTTTACCAATATGTTGCCCACGGGCTTCAGGTGAAACATAGAGGTCTTCTAAATAGCAGTAATTATTCTCTGCCCATGTTGAGCGATGAATAACATAATGCACAATTCCTAAAACATGTTCGTCCTGTTTGGCAACGGCACAATACACAGGTTCTTTTTCATTAAAAAAACGATCCCAAGTTATTTTTGTGACCTGAAGAGGCAAACTAACTTGGTAAAAATTTTGATAGGCAAGCCAATATTTTTCCCACTGTGAATAGTCTTGTTGCTGAACAGGGACAATTTGAATATCTTGATTTTGCATAAAAACACACTCTATTTTTAAAGTAATGAAAAATTGACAACTGAAGTGTAGTTTTGAAAGTGGTATTTTTATAAGGTACACTTTTGATATTTTTTACAGTACCAGTTTTGTTATGGCTGCTTCAATTTCTGCGCCTTTTCCTCATTTGATTTTGCCAAAGGGTCAGATTAAAAACGGACTATATTCAGCTCTACGTGATGCTATTTTAGATGGAAGGCTCACTGCCGGAACAAAATTACCCTCAAGTCGTGCTTTAGCAGACATGATGTCGATTTCACGAAATTCTGTATTAGCTGCACTTGAACGGTTACTCGACGAAGGATATTTATTTACTAAACCGAGTTCAGGGACTTACGTTGCCGAGGTTGTACCAGATCAACTCATACATATCCAAGAAAGTTCAAAAAAAACGACAACAAGTAAGCCTCATACCTTAAATATTAATCCCAATATAGAAGCATTATTGGCTTCATGGCGAGAGCAGTCGTCGTCAAGTCAAAAGAAAAAAATGTTCCATGTGGGAGTGGGCTGTGTTGACTTGTTTCCGCATCAGCTTTGGGGGAAGCTATTAACTCAAGCTTGGCGACAATCTTATTATCAATTGGGTCAATTTCATGACCCTCGCGGTTATTTACCACTGCGTCAGGCAATTTGCGAATATGTGCGTTCAACCCGTGGGCTGAATTGTAATGAACAGCAAATCATAATTGTAAATGGGACTCAGCAGGCTATTCATTTGAGTGCCTATGCCTTACTTCAAGCAAATGATGAAGTGTGCCTAGATGAGCCGGGTTATGATGCAGCCTTTAATATTTTTCGAAGTTTTGGGGCTAAGGTCAATTTAATCGAGAGTGATGAAGAGGGGATGCAAGTCTCTGACATTACAGAGCATTATTTAAAAAGCAAACTTGTTTACACTGCGCCATCGCATCAGTTTCCTTTAGGTGGAACTTTAAGTTTGACTCGCCGTTTTGCATTATTAGATTGGGCGAATAAAGCAGAAAAATGGATTTTTGAAGATGACTATAATAGTGAATTCCGCTATGGCACTCACCCCATCCAAGCTCTACAAGGTTTGGATCAGCAGCAACGTGTTATTTACTCTGGTACTTTTACCAAGATGATGTTTCCTGAGTTTCGCTTAGGTTTCATGGTCGTACCTGAGGCATTAATTGAAACCTTTAGTGCTGCTAAATATTATACTGACGTGCGAAGTTCATATTTAGAACAAGTTGCTTTAGCGCTATTTATACAACAAGGTCACTATGCTAGGCATGTGCGAAAAGTTCGAAAAGCGTGCTATGAACGCCAGCAGACACTAATTAAAGCAATTAATGAGTACCTTACAGACATACTTGATGTTCAGCCCACAGACTCAGGCATTCATCTTATATGCTGGTTAAAAGGCGCATGGACTGAGCAAGAATTTATTACTCATTGTTCGACTTTGGGTTTGGCGGTTCAGCCTCTATCCCGATATTGTCAACGAACACCGAAAAAGGCTGCTGTTTTATTAGGCTATGCTGCGCATCAACCTGAGGAAATTATAGAAAATATTAAGAAATTGGCTTTAATTTTAGGCAAATAAAATAGCGAGTTTTTTAAACTATATATGAAAGATTGGTTAATTTTACTTTTTAATAAATAAAGTAAATTATTCAGTAAAATTTAATAATTTTATGAAATTTAACTAAATAGCGAAAATATTTTAAATTTAAAATAATATTAATCTTATTTTAAGCTAACTTTATTATTCTAAAAACATCAAAGCTCATCTAAGTACACCTTTTAGCCACATTCTCCAGATGTGGCTCTTTTTATGGGAAATTTAAAAGTTTAACAAAATAAATAAACTAACAAGATTAAATATATAGAATAGTTTTAATCTTCTTCCATAGCATTACTATAAAACTTAACGCCTAGTTTAATACGATCTCGGCCATTACTCATACGCCAGCGATTTGTATCACGTAAAGAATATACACAACCACAATATTCTTGTTGGTAGAATTCTTCACGTTTGCTAATTTCGATCATGCGACTAGAGCCACCATTCTTTCGCCAGTTATAGTCCCAGTATTGAATTTCAGGATAGTGTGCAGCAGCACGAATCCCACAATCATTGATTTGCGTCATATTTTTCCATCTTGAAATCCCTAATGAGCTACTGATTAAGCTAAACCCATGTTCATAAGCGTATAAGGCAGTGCGTTCAAAACGCATATCAAAACACATGGTACATCGGATACCGCGTTCAGGTTCATTTTCCATACCTTTGGCACGCGCAAACCAGTTGTCTGTATCATAATCTGCATCAATAAATGGAATATTATGTTTTTCTGCAAATCTAATATTTTCTTCTTTACGAATAAGATATTCTTTTATTGGATGAATATTAGGATTGTAAAAGAATATAGAAAAATTTATTTCGGATTCAATTAATGCTTCCATTACTTCACCTGAGCAAGGCGCACAGCATGAATGAAGTAATAGTTTATTATGTCCTAATGGGAGCTCGATTTTTTGACGTTGAATGGTCATAATTTAAAAATTAACTTATGTTTCTATATATTTTAAGTTTTTTAAAATCATATTGGAATGAATTTTTTTCAATTTAAGATGAAAATTTTTATTTTTTTATTTTGTAATATTAATTTGGATTAAATAAAATTCAACGCTATTAATATAATAAATATATTATATTAACCTAATATCAATGAGGTGATTTTTAATTTTATAGCAAGAAAAATTATGGGTCACTAGAAATGATGATAATTCTACATTGCTGTAACTATTTGTCTTTTAGGTATTTATTTTTCATATTTTGATTGGAAATTAGTGTGATGGGTGTCACAAATAAGTATTATTTTTTAAAATTCAATTATTTTTTAGATTTATGTTTTTAATAATTTTATAATATAACAGCTATTATGTTTTTCTAATTTGAGTATGTGATATTTTAAGATATGGACGATTGGCAATGTAAGTATTGTAATGGTTACATTATGGTTAATCATTCAAAGATAGGAGTAGGAGAAAAAGTTTACTTTTTGGTATATAAATTCGATGCAAAAAATGAAAGAAAAAAATTATATAAAAAAGGAATAGTGATTGCTCGTTGCGATAATATTTTACATATCGAATCAAGAAAAAAGACATATAAAATTGAAGAAGCTAAAGTCTATCCATTAGGTGCTCCTATGCCATTTGTTTACAACATGTTTTGGATATGTGGCTGTGAATGAAGGCAATAGCATTTTATAAGGTCTAATAAAATTTAACTTCAAAACATTGTCTGTTTTTTATGAATTATTGAGTGCTAAATACTTTTACTAAATTTTAGTTGTTATAAACAATCCTCATAAATGAATGATTAAAATTTATATTTCTCATTTGACAAAGTTTTCTCATGCTTTTATAAAACCTCAACTAAACTTGAGATTAATAAAAATGACTGAAACGAATCAGAGCCGTTTGTTGACTGTAGGTGAAGTTGCAAAGCGTAGTGGCGTTGCTGTTTCAACACTTCATTTTTATGAATCAAAAGGTTTAATTAAAAGTATTAGGACCAATGGAAATCAACGTCGTTTTACTTTAGTGGTTTTGCGTTACATAGCGATCATTAAAATTGCGCAAACTGTGGGTATTCCACTAGAAGAAATTAAACAAGCTTTAAGCAAGTACCCAATGGGATCTAAATTAACTGCACAGCAATGGAAAGAGTTATCTCTCGACTGGCGGAAAAATTTGGATGAGCGTATTCAAAAGCTTACGCGGCTGCGAGATGAGATGGATTGGTGTATTGGATGTGGATGCCTCTCTCTAGAGCAGTGCCCATTAAGAAATCCAGATGATAAACTAGGACAAGAAGGCTCTGGACCACGTATTTTAGAAAGACCATAAATCTTGATTTTAGGCTTTAAATCTTGATTATAATTTACCGATCGGAATAACTTAATGTGTTGTAAGCCGCTATCTATAAAGGTTTTTTATTGTAAATAAGTCATATAAAAGATGAATTTTTTTGATATCTTTAGCTTTTTTAGTAAGAAGTAAAATTTATGAAAAAAACTATCTTTCTTGGATTAGCGCTTGTTTCATTAACGGCTTGCTCAGCAGTACAACATAAAGACTCAACTCCACCAAAAATTGGTTCACCAAATCCAGCAAGCAAATATTGTGTTGAGCAAGGTGGAAAATTAGAAATTAGAAATGAAGCAAATGGTCAGGTTGGTTACTGTCATTTGCCAAATGGTCAAGTGGTCGAAGAGTGGAAATTATTCCGCGATAACCAAGCTAACTGTGTAGCTGAAGAAGCTCAAAAATTAGTTGGTCAGTCTGGCTTATCTGATGACCAAATCAAACAAAAAACCAAGTCAGAAATTGTACGTAGAGTCGCTCCAGGTCAGCCAATGACAATGGATTATCGTACAAACCGTGTCACTGTTACCATTGATCCAGCAACTAAAAAAATTACTAACGCGAACTGTGGTTAATTTTTTTAATTAAAAATTGATTTAAGACCGAATAAGAAAGCCTGTCAAAAGATGGGCTTTTATTATTTTTCAGCTATTCAAAAAAAAGCCCCTAGCGGACTAGAGGCAGAAAAACTTCAGATACAAGAACAGGTGAATTATGCATCTGAGTTAAGTAGGTTGTATCAAACCATGTAAAGCACTTTACCAGTAAAAATGAGTAAAAATAGGGGCGTGCGACTAATGGCTAATATGTGCTGTTTATTATTTATACAAATTGATGTATTAAATTAATTTAAGAATCATTTTAAACATCTACTAAAAAATAGAAGTCTTAAAATTTATGACTATGGACTCATGAACTTAGGGCCATTATTCAACCGTTGTCTTTTTGTGCGACTACCCAAGAGTTATTCGTGATTTGTGCTTAGCTTAATGATAATTTTAGAGCTATCCGAAAGGACACAATAATGACGAACATACGAATAATAATGAATCTAAGGTAGGACCCAGTGTTTATTAGTGTATTTGATCTTTTTAAAATTGGCATCGGTCCATCTAGCTCCCATACAGTTGGACCCATGCGAGCGGCATACAGTTTTGTGGATGATTTATTGAAGCAAAACGATTTACAAGCAACGGTTAAAGTTCAGGTGAAGTTATACGGTTCTCTGTCGGCAACTGGTGTCGGTCATGCGACAGATAAAGCTGTTCTGTTAGGCTTCATGGGCTTTGACTCTGAACATATCGATACCCAAGTCAGTACAAGCTTGATTGAAGATGTTCTTGAAAATAAATCCATCCAGCTTAATCAGCAAAAGACTATTTCTTTTGACTATAAGCATGATGTGCTTTTTTTAGATGAATCTTTGCCTTATCACCCCAATGCAATGGAACTGATTGCCTATAACGAGGCTCAAGAAATTTTATATGCAGAAACTTACTATTCGGTTGGTGGTGGCTTCATTGTTAGTCAAAGACAATTAACACATACCCAGACTGAAACCAATGACGTTAAGGTTCCCTATCCATTTCACAGTGCGGCTGAACTTTTAAGCTTATGTAAGGCTCATCATTTATCGGTGAGTGAGTTAATGCTTGAAAATGAAAAAAGCTGGCGTAGTGAGGCTGAGATTCGCAGCAAGATTATGGAAATCTGGAAAGTGATGCAGCAGTGCATTCACAACGGATTAATTAATGAAGGCATATTACCGGGCGGATTAAATGTAAAACGTCGGGCTAAAAAAATTCACGATAAGTTATTAAATAAGAAAAACTCAAACCTGATTGTGACGACTTTTCATGCCATGGAATGGGTCAATTTATTTGCCTTAGCGGTAAATGAAGAAAATGCCGCTGGCGGCCGAGTAGTGACGGCACCTACAAATGGAGCAGCAGGGATTATTCCGGCAGTTTTATATTACTACGTGACTTTCTCTAAAGATTTTTCTGAAGATAAAGTGGTTCGCTTTTTTCTAAGTGCGGCAGCCGTCGGCATTTTATGTAAACTCAATGCTTCTATTTCTGGTGCAGAAGTAGGGTGTCAGGGTGAAGTCGGCTCGGCGTGTGCGATGGCTTCGGCAGGTTTAGCCGAGATTTTAGGTGGTTCACCTGAGCAAGTGGAGCATGCGGCTGAAATTGGGCTTGAACATAATTTAGGTTTAACGTGTGACCCGATTGGTGGTTTGGTTCAGGTGCCTTGTATTGAACGAAATGCAATTGCCGCTGTAAAAGCCATTAACGCAGCCCAAATGGCACTTCATGATGACGATGAACACTTTGTCACCCTAGATAAAGTGATTCAGACTATGAAGGAAACAGGCAAAGATATGTCTGAGAAATATAAAGAGACTTCAAAAGGTGGTCTCGCTGTTAACGCCATTGAGTGCTAAAAAAATGAGATGGGGACGAGGTGACCCCATCTCAATTTAAACATTAAGCCTCGCGAGCAACTAAAGTTAAAATGTCGTAAGTTGCGACAAGTTCACCACGTTGGTTTTTGACTTTAATATCCCATACCACAACGCCATGCGCAGGCTGAGATGGGGCTTTTTGTGGTTTAGGTGTTTTTTGCTTACAGGTCAGTTCAACCTGAATGGAGTCACCGATTTTAACCGGTTCAACAAAGCGTAAATTGTCCATACCATAATTGGCAATCACAGGACCTTGTGCTGCATCTACAAATAGACCTGCTGCGGCAGACACAATAAAGTAACCGTGTGCAACGCGTTCACCAAAGAAAGACTCGGCCGCGGCGATTTTGTCGGTATGCGCATAGAAATAGTCACCGCTTAAACACGCGAAATTGACAATATCTGCTTCTGTTACTGTACGGCGCGCTGTTAATAAACGTTCACCAATTACTAACTCATCAAAAGACTTTTTAAATGGATGTACACGGTCTTCATTAACTTTTGAGCCAGCAGTCCATGAGTGGGTAATTTGCGTCAAGCTATTTGGAGAACCCTGAATTGCAGTGCGCTGCATGTAGTGTTTAACTGCACGAATACCACCTAACTCTTCACCGCCACCTGCACGACCAGGTCCGCCGTGTACTAAATGTGGAAGTGGAGAACCATGTCCTGTACTTTCTTTTGCCGATTCTGCATCAAGTACATGGACACGGCCATGCCAAGGCGCAATTTTTTGAATAATCTGTTCAATATTCTCATCGTTACTTTTGACGACTGAAGCCACTAAGCTACCTTCACCACGTGAAACAAGATCAGCTAGTTCTTCAATGTTGCTATATGGCATGAGGGTACATACAGGGCCGAAAGCTTCTGTGGTATGCACATGTGTCGCTTGTAAAGGTTGTTCGCAGAGCAATAAAGTTGGAGCGAAAAAAGCACCTTTTTCAGGATGATCTGCATTAAATGTAAAGCTATCGTTGCCACCAAAAACAATTTTTGCGTCTTTGCTGAGTTCGGCAACTTTTTCTGCAACGTCATGTTTTTGTTTAATGCTCGCTAAAGCTCCCATGGTGGTTTCTTCTTTTTGAGGATCACCCACCACAACTTTAGCAAGTTTGGCAGTTAGCTTCTCTTGCACAGTCGCTAACAAATTTGCAGGAACGAAAGCACGACGAATTGCAGTACATTTTTGGCCTGCTTTGGTGATCATTTCACGGAAGACTTCACGCACAAATAAATCGACAGTTTCTTCAGTTGCCTCAGGGCTTAAAATTGCGCTGTTTACCGAGTCGGCTTCCATGCTAAATGGAATCGAATATTTATTGAGGTGAGGGTGGTTACGTAGTTTTTGACCTGTGTAGGCAGAACCTGTAAAAGTCACGCAGTCTTGTGGACCTAACTGTTCTAACAGATCATAGGTCTGACCGCAAATGAGTTGTAGTGCGCCTTTTGGTAAGACATGTGTTTCTTCAATGGCTTTTACAACTGCTTGAGTTAATTGGGCACCATCGGTTGCTGGTTTCACAATACATGGCACGCCTGCAAGTAGAGTCGGTGCAATCTTTTCAAGCATTCCCCAAATTGGGAAGTTAAAAGCATTAATGTGAACAGCAACACCCGCTTTAGGGCTTAAAATGTGTTTAGCACCAAAAGTTCCATTTTTAGAGAGTTGAATCCAGCTATCTTCAGTAATAATTTTTTCGTCATTGAGTTCACGGCGAACCAGACTTGAATAAGCAAATAAGGTCTGGATCCCGCCTTCAATATCAATCCATGCATCTTTACGAGTCGCACCCGTTGCATAAGCAAGTTTGTAGAAGTCTTCCTTGCGTTCAAGTAAATGCTGGGCAATTTGTTTTAATGAATTGGCACGTTGGTGAAATGTCCAGTTTGCCAGTTCTGAACCATTTTGTTTGGCATATTGAACAACACGTTTCATATCTATGCCATGACTACTTACGGCATAAATCGATTCACCTGTAATGGCATGATAAACAGGGCGTAGTTCTTCGTCAGACGAATGCCATGTTCCATAGACATAAGAAGCCAGATGAGGCAGTTGATGCTCAGGCTGCTGAAAATCTGTGTCAGTTGAGGTTCCTTCTAGGTGTGCTTGTTCAAGCATGACCAAACTCCTTTTTTATTTGATACATCAATTATAAAAATTGCAAAAATATGATTCATAATTTCAGGTTAATTTGTATAAAAGTCAACTTTATTTTGATTTTTAAAAGTAAAAAAGTTTTTTACATTTAACTTAATTTTATTAATTTCAATGGTTTGAATTGTTTTGTTGTTGTGAATTTAATTTGATACTAAAAAATTAGTTGACTTTGTTTTTTGTGTATCGAAAAATAGATTTAAGGGTGATGCCTACAGGGAATGAAAGAATGGAAAACAATTACCAGAAATTTGAACAAAATATTGCCAATGAAATTACGATCGAGGCTAAGGATCAAATGCCTGATGCCTACCGCAAAACATTGATTCGTCAAATCGGGCAACATGGCCATTCTGAAATTGTAGGTATGTTGCCTGAAGGAAACTGGATTACGCGTGCGCCGACTTTAAAACGTAAAGCGGTTTTGCTCGCGAAAGTACAAGATGAAGCGGGTCATGGTTTATATCTGTATAGCGCTGCAGAAACCTTAGGTGCTGACCGTGATGACATGATGGAAAAGTTGATTAATGGGAAAATGAAATACTCATCAATCTTTAACTATCCAACTTTGACTTGGGCAGATGTCGCTGCAATTGGTTGGCTTGTCGATGGGGCCGCCATTGTGAACCAAGTTGCGCTTTGCCGTACTTCATATGGGCCATATGCACGTGCGATGGTACGCATTTGTAAAGAAGAAAGTTTCCACCAACGCCAAGGTTTTGAAGCCATGATGGCTTTGGCAAACGGTACACCGGAACAAAAACAGATGGCACAAGATGCAGTGAACCGTTTCTGGTGGCCAGCACTGATGATGTTTGGTCCAAGTGATGAGCATTCTCCAAACAGCGCACAAAGCATGGCGTGGAAAATCAAGCGTTTTAGTAATGATGAATTACGTCAAAAGTTTGTCGATAACACCGTACCACAAGTGTTGCAACTTGGCTTGGAAGTACCGGACCCAGATTTAAAGCTCAATGAAGAAACAAGCCACTATGAGTTTGGCGAGATTGACTGGCACGAATTTAATGAAGTGATTGCCGGACGTGGACCATGTAATCACGAGCGTATCGAAGCACGCCGTAAAGCATGGGAAAACGGCAAATGGGTTCGTGATGCAGCAGTGGTCTACGCGAAAAAACAGCAGCTTGAAGCGAATAAAGTGGCTTAACAAGATTTATGGAAAAATTTGAGGAAATCAAAATGGAAGATAAAAACAACTGGTCGCTCTACGAAGTATTTGTACGTAGTAAACAAGGCTTAAGCCACCGACACGTAGGCAGCTTAAGAGCACCTGATGATGAAATCGCATTGCAACATGCTCGTGATGTTTATACGCGCCGTAATGAAGGAATTAGCATTTGGGTGGTTCGTTCAGAACTGATTAAGTCATCACAGCCAGATGAAAAAGCAGAATTCTTCGATCCTTCTTTAGACAAGGTTTATCGTCATCCGACTTTTTACCATATCCCAGACGGCATTGAGCACATGTAAGGGGAATGGCAAATGAATCATTCAGTTTTATCTAAATTCTTATTACATATTGGCGACAGCCAACTGGTTTTATCTCAGCGTTTGGCTGAATGGTGCGGGCATGCACCTGAGCTAGAAATTGATATTGCTTTAGCCAATATCGGCTTGGACTTGTTGGGTCAGGCAAGAAACTTTCTGACTTTGGCTGGTCAATATGATGAAGCTAAACGTGACGAAGACCAACTTGCGTATTTCCGTACTGAACGTGAGTTTTTAAACCTATTGTTGTGCGAACAACCCAATGGTGACTTTGCACAAACGATTGTACGCCAGTGGTTGATGGACCATTACCATCTCCATTTATTTACTGCTTTAGCGCAAAGCTCACTTCCTGAACTAAGCGCGCTTGCCGTGAAATCTTTAAAAGAAGTGAAGTATCACATCCGTTTTTCAACAAGCTGGATGGAACGTTTAAGTTTAAGCACAGATGAAGCGCATCAACGTGTGCAAGACGGTTTAAATAATTTATGGCGCTTTACCGCTGAATTATTTGAACTGAGTGCAGACGAGAAAGCATTAGTTGCAGAAGGCGTGATTCCAGATTTTTCAAATGAAAAAGAGCAATGGAACCAAACCATTGCAGATGACCTTAAGCGTTTTGAATTAAATGTTGCTGTGAACGGTGCTTATCGCCGTGGTGCGAAACAAGGATTGCATACCGAGCATTTGGGTTATTTGTTGGCTGAAATGCAATGTATTCAAAGAACTTATCCGGGAATGACCTGGTAAGACAAGGAGGTGAGCCATGCAAATGATTCGTCATTGCATCGACCAATGTTGGGATGTTCTACAAACGGTAAGTGACCCTGAAATTCCGGTTTTATCGGTTGTCGATTTAGGCATGATCCGCGGTGTAGAGATTAACGATCAACAAGAAATTATTGTTCGTCTAACTCCGACATATAGCGGATGCCCAGCAACAGATATGCTCAAAGCACAAATTGTTGAGGCATTTACCGCAGAAGCTTTGACACCGGTCAAAGTCATGGTCGATTTATCAGAAGCATGGACTACGGACTGGATGTCTGAAGTAGGGAAAAAGAAACTGCAAGTTTATGGCATTGCACCACCTGAAGGGTTGGCGCATCAGTGTGGAACTCACGTTCATTTAAATGATGGTGTCGAGTGCCCACGTTGTAAAAGCCGACATACCCGACTGTTAACAGAGTTTAGTTCTACCGCCTGTAAAGCACTTTATAAATGTCAGGACTGTCTTGAGCCTTTTGATTACTTCAAATGTATTTAAGTCTTTAGATAAGGAAATCAGCGATGAGCCAATTTGTACCATTAAAAGTAAAAAGTATTACGCCGCAAACCGATCAGGCAATTTGTATTGCATTTGACGTTGTACCTGAACAACAAGAACAATTTCATTTTCAACCGGGGCAACATCTAACCATTCGCCATTTAACCGAAGCGGGTGAAATCCGCCGTTGTTATTCAATTTGTAGCTATGCGGGCAAAGAAGACATCAGTATTGCGGTTAAAAAGATTGATCAGGGTCAATTTTCAAACTGGGCAAATGACCATTTAAAAGTGGGCGATGTGCTTGAAGTGATGCCACCACAAGGCGTGTTTTTTCAAAAAGCAGCCAAGATGGGCGGACAAAACTATTTAGGCGTTGCTGCGGGCAGTGGTATTACCCCAATTTTATCGATTGTTAAGCAAGTTTTGTTTGAACAACCTGAAGCTAAATTTACCTTGCTCTATGGCAATCGTTCATGGAAACAAACCATGTTTGCCGAGCAAATTATGGATTTGAAAGATCAGTTTAAAGAACGCTTTCAACTCATCAATATTTTTTCACGTGAGCTCAATGATAGTGAACTGATGAACGGTCGTATTGATGAAGAAAAGCTAAAACAACTTTTTGATTTTGAAGTGCTTGAAACGAGTTTTGACCATGTATTTGCCTGTGGTCCAGACGAAATGATGAATGCTGTAGAAAGCACCTTGCCGAACTTTGGTATTGCCAAAGAGCGAATCCACACCGAACGTTTCCATACAGGCCAAGCGCGTAAACGTAGTGTTGAAGCGGATGCAAACCGTAAAGAAGAAAAAGTAAACATCATTTTAGATGGTCGTGAACTGATTGTTTCTGTGGCTCAAGATGATGAAAGTATTCTGGATGCGGCTTTACGTGCGGGTGCCGACTTACCGTATGCCTGTAAAGGCGGAGTGTGTGCGACCTGTCGCTGTAAGGTGCTTTCTGGGGAAGTCGATATGTTCCTTAACTATAGTCTTGAAGAAGATGAAGTTGAAAAGGGCTATGTGCTTAGCTGTCAGACCTTACCAAAAGGCTCAAATGTTCGTTTGAGTTTTGATGAATAGAGGCTGTCATGCAAGAGTTGATCAAAGCCAGTACAGCTGCTGACGGTGTTTTGTTATTAACCCTAAACCGTCCGGAAAAAAGAAATGCTTTAAACAATCCGACATTGCAGTGTTTGTGCGAGTTGCTTGAAGAAGCTGAACATAATGCTCAAGTCAAAGCAGTGGTTTTAACGGGTAATGCTCAATGTTTTGCGGCTGGAGCAGATCTTAGTGAGCTAGCTGCAATGGACGCGGTGTCTTTGCAACTCGATATTCGCCCGAAGCTTTGGCAAAAAATTGATGCGTTTAGTAAGCCACTCATTAGCGCAGTCAATGGCTATGCCTTAGGCGCTGGGTTCGAGTTGGTTTTGCATTCAGACATGGTGATTTGCGGTGAAAATGCCCGTTTTGCATTACCTGAAATTGGCCTTGGAATGTTGCCGGGTGCAGGCGGAACACAGCGTTTAGCACGCTTGGTTGGACAACAGCTCACCATGCGCTGGGCCATGACAGGTGAGATGATTTCGGCAAAACAGGCAGAGCAACACGGCATTTGCAGTCAAGTGGTTCCAACTGAATTAACCGTTGAATATGCGGTTCAACTTGCAGCCAAAATTGCCAAACAAGCGCCTTTAGCGATTCGCGTGATTAAACAATCAATTAAAAGTATTCATGAAACAACGTTAAGTCAGGGACTCAAGTTTGAACGTCAAAACTTTGTCTGGCTGGCGGCTACAAAAGATCGAAACGAAGGGATTAATGCTTTCTTTGAGAAAAGAAAGCCAGTGTTTAGAGGTGAGTGATGGACTATCAAAATATTATTGCTGAAGAAAAAAATGGTGTTGGCTACCTGACATTTAACCGCCCAAAAGCACTGAATAGCTTTAACGTCGATATGCATCGTGAAGTGGCTGAGGTTTTAAACCTGTGGACCAAAAATCCGGATGTTCGCTGTGTTGTGATTAGTGGCGAAGGCCGCGGCTTTTGTGCAGGGCAAGACTTAGGCGACCGTGTAGTCGATCCAAATGCTGAAGCTCCAGATTTAGGATATTCCATTGAAACTTACTATAACCCGCTCATTAAAACGATTGTAAATATGCCAAAGCCTGTCATTTGTGCTGTAAATGGTGTGGCTGCAGGTGCAGGGGCAAATATTGCATTGGCATGTGATTTAGTGATTTCAGCTAAATCGGCAAACTTTGTACAAGCCTTTTGCCGCTTAGGTTTGGTTCCAGATTCTGCGGGTACATGGTTTTTACCACGTGCTGTAGGCCATGCGCGTGCGATGGGGTTGACCTTGTTAGGCGACAAGCTCCCAGCAGAAACCGCAAAAGAATGGGGCATGATTTGGGATGTGGTTGAAGACGCCGAGCTTAAAGCAAAAGTGACTGAACTCGCTGAACGTTTAGCGAAACAGCCTACATTTGGTCTATCTCTCATTAAAAAAGCCATTCATCAATCAAGTAATAACACCTTTGATGAGCAAATGCTTTTAGAGCGTGATTTACAACGTATTGCGGGTCGTTCCGAAGATTATCGTGAAGGTGTACAAGCCTTTATGAATAAACGTGAACCAAATTTTAAAGGGCGCTAAGCATGACAGATTTAGACTTATCTCGTGCCCGAATTGCCGTTATTGGTTCTGGCACCATGGGCATCGGCATTGCCCAGTTAGCCATCGTCAATGGACACTCGACCATTTTATATGATCTGGACGCTCAAAAAGCGCAACAAGCAGTTGAGGGCTTGGGGCAGACTTTTAAAAAGCTGGTTGAAAAGAACAAGCTCACAGAGCAGCAAGCTGATGAAGCCTTAGCGCGTTTAACTGTGGTCAATCAAGTTGATGCACTACGTGATGCTGACTTGGTGATTGAAGCAGTTGTTGAGAAAAAAGAAGTTAAACAGTCTTTATTTAAAGAGCTCGCTGAAATTTGTAGTGCGCAAACTATTTTTGCAAGTAACACATCTTCAATTTCAGTGACTGCAATTTCGGCGGGCATTGCTCACCCTGAGCGTGTGGTGGGTTTACACTTCTTTAACCCTGCGCCAGTCATGAAACTGGTTGAAATTGTACAAGGCTTAAAAACACCAAACAGCTTATGTTTGGCTTTAAAAAACTTAATGCTTGGCTGGAAAAAAATTCCGGTACTCACCAAGTCGACTCCTGGTTTTATTGTTAACCGAATTGCTCGTCCGTTTTATGCAGAGGGCTTTAGAGCACTGCAAGAACAAGTTACCAGCTACGACCAGCTAGACTATGCCTTAAAGCAATGCGGCGGTTTTGCGATGGGGCCGTGTGAACTTACCGACCTCATTGGTCAAGATGTTAACTTTTCAGTGACGCAAAGCGTTTACCAAGAGTTTTTTTACGAGCCACGCTACCGCCCAAGCCTCATTCAAAAAGAATTGGTCGATGCAGGAGCTTGGGGCCGTAAATCAAAACAGGGCTTTTATACCTATAACGAAAAAAATCAGTACGAGACATTTCAGCCTCAAGCTGTGGTTGCCAAGCCAGTCGATGCACATATTCAGCTAAAAGGGACTTGGTCTCAGCTACCTGCGTTTTTAACGCGTTTGGGTTTAAAAAGTGGATCTGCGAGCGATGACAATATCCTTCAAATTGATGATATCGACTTGCGTTTAAGCCAAGGGGAGTCGGCCAATATTCATTACTTAAGCCGTAAAGTGGTTTTGATGGATTGGCATCATGATTTTGAGCACGCAGAGGCTTTAGTACTCAGTCATAACGAGCTTTGTGAAGCAAGTGACCTCTCTAAAGTTGAGGCTTACTTTGCACAGTTTGGCATCAGCGTGATGTGGATTAAAGACCATCCGGCACTGTTAACCTTACGTACCATCGCTTTACTCATTAATGAAGCCTGTGAGGCAAGTTTACATGGTGTTGCGAGTCTGGAAGATATTGATAATGCCATGAAATATGGAGTGAATTATCCTAAAGGCCCTTACCAGTGGTTGACTCAAATGG
Source organism: Acinetobacter sp. H1(2024) (assembly GCF_046557555.1). Taxonomy (NCBI): domain Bacteria; kingdom Pseudomonadati; phylum Pseudomonadota; class Gammaproteobacteria; order Moraxellales; family Moraxellaceae; genus Acinetobacter; species Acinetobacter sp. H1(2024). The sequence goes on along the minus strand of NZ_JBKGFO010000001.1, from coordinate 748,328 downwards.
GCGGTGCTTATGTGCTCCAAACTTTAAATAACTTATATGCACTGTATGGAGAGGAAAAATATCGCGCGAGTATCTACCTCAAGCAATATGTAGCGAAAACCCAAAACATTGCTACTCAATATTCACGTGATATGACCGAATTTGCATAATCAGGAGTCAACATGGAAGACGTTTTAATTTGCGATTTTATTCGTACCCCAATTGGACGATATGCAGGTGCCCTAAGTGCTGTACGTGCAGATGATTTAGCTGCATTGCCCATCAAATATTTAAAAGATAAACACCCGAACTTACCGTGGAATACGGTAGATGAAGTGTTTTTAGGGTGTGCTAACCAAGCAGGTGAAGACAACCGTAACGTTGCACGTATGGCAACACTCTTGGCAGGCTTACCTGATACAGTACCAGCGATGACCGTCAATCGCTTGTGTGCTTCAGGTTTAGATGCGGTAGGCCTTGCGGCACGCTCAATTAAAGCAGGCGAAGCACAATTTGTGTTGGCAGGTGGCGTTGAGTCGATGAGCCGTGCACCATTTGTACAAGCTAAACCGACCGAAGCGTTTAGCCGTACCCCTGAAATTTATGACACCACCATTGGCTGGCGCTTTGTAAATAAGCAACTTAAAGCGCAATACGGCACCGACAGCATGCCGGAAACTGCCGAAAATGTAGCTGAAAAATATCAGATTAGTCGTGAAGACCAAGATGTATTTGCATTGCGTAGCCAACAAAAAACGGCTGCTGCACAACAAAATGGTTTCTTTAACGATGAGATTTTGCCAGTCGAGATTGTAGACCGTAAGAAAAACGTGAACGTTGTTAATCGCGATGAACATCCGCGTGAAACGACACTTGAAGCACTCGCAAAACTAAAAGCGCCGTTTAAAAAAGAAGGTGGTTCGGTGACTGCCGGAAATGCCTCTGGTGTAAATGATGGCGCCGCATGTGTGTTAATTACCAACCGTGAATTTGCAGATACACATGGTTTAAAACCTTTAGCACGCGTGATTGGCATTGCAAGTGCAGGGGTTGAACCCAAATATATGGGTATAGGTCCTGTTCCTGCTGTGCAGAAAATTTTAAAGCAAACAGGTTTAACGCTAGATCAGATGGATGTGATTGAGCTGAATGAAGCATTCGCAGCCCAATCTTTAGCTTGTATGCGTGAACTTGGTTTAAAAGATGACGACGAACGCGTGAACCCAAATGGTGGTGCGATTGCGTTAGGACATCCGCTCGGTATGAGCGGTACACGTTTAGTGATTACGGCAACACGTGAGCTTAAAAAACGCGGTGGACGTTATGCACTTTGCACGATGTGTGTGGGTGTTGGGCAAGGTGTTGCACTGATTTTGGAAAACTTAAATTAATTCAGACGGTTTTAAAAATTACATAATGAGGAGATAGGCGATGGACAGCCTTACAACGGATAATGTTGAACAATTAACACTTGCAGAGCTTAGAGAGCTGCAAACTAAACGGTTAAAACAAACCCTGACTTTTGTATATGAAAATAGTCCGGTCTATAAGAAAAAGTTCGATGAAGCAGGTGTACATCCTGATGACTTCGTGACTTTAGATGATTTGGCAAAGTTTCCATTTACTACCAAACAGGATTTAAGAGACAACTATCCGTTTGGAATGTTTGCCGTACCGCAAGAACAGATTGTGCGTTTACATGCATCATCAGGTACAACGGGTAAACCGACCGTAGTGGGTTATACCCAAAAAGATATTAACACTTGGTCGGACATTGTTGCGCGTTGCTTACGCATGGCAGGTTTAACTGCCAAAGATATGGTTCAGGTTGCTTATGGCTATGGACTTTTTACTGGTGGTTTAGGCGCACATTATGGTGCCGAGCGCTTAGGTGCAACGGTTATTCCAATGTCTGGCGGCCAAACTGAAAAGCAAGTTCAGCTTATTCAAGACTTTAAACCGACTGCAATTATGGTTACGCCATCGTATTGCGTGAGCATTATTGAAAAGCTCGAGCAACAATTTGGTACTGCACGTAATACGTCTTTAAAAGTCGGTATTTTTGGTGCCGAGCCATGGACCAACGAACTGCGCCGTGAAATTGAAGAACGTCTTAATATTAAAGCACTCGATATTTATGGTTTGTCTGAGGTCATGGGGCCGGGTGTTGCCATGCAGTGCTTAGGTGAGGGTGAGGGATTAACCATTTGGGAAGATCATTTCTACCCAGAAATTATTAACCCTGAAACGGGTGAAGTTTGTAAAGATGGCGAACTTGGTGAGTTAGTCTTTACCACCATTACTAAAGAAGGCTTACCGATTATTCGTTACCGTACCCGTGATTTGACCCGTTTACTGGCGGGTGAAAATCTGGCAATGCGTAAAATGGATAAAATTGTGGGCCGTAGTGACGACATGCTGATTATTCGTGGCGTGAATGTTTTCCCGACCCAAATTGAAGAGCAAATTTTGCAAGTTCCGAATTTAGTTCCAAATTATGAAATTTTGGTGACTAAAAAAGGCCATATGGATACTTTGCATATTCGTACAGAGATGTGTCATAACTGTAATATACAGGCCAATCAGCTTGCTCAGGAGTTGATGAAACGTATTAAAACCATGATTGGGATTAGCGTTACTGTAGAAGTTGTTACAGAAGCGACCTTACCTCGTTCGGAAGGTAAGGCAAAGCGGGTAATCGATATGCGTCAGATTGCTTAACATCAAGATCATTCAGGGTATAGAATCTATACCCTGAAACTAAACGCCAAGACATGAGTATGAGTGCAAAAATACAGCAAATAATTGATTCTGTTGTAAAGAATGAAACCTTAAGTGGAACTTCGCTTATTTCGACAATTTTTGGAGATTCAGTACTTCATCGGGGTGGAAACATTAGTCTTGCAAGCCTGATTCAGTTATTAGAACTATTTGGTTTTAATGACCGTGCTGTAAGAACCTCAGTTTTTCGTTTAGTTAAAAATGATTGGTTATGTTCAGATAAAATCGGCAGAACCAGTTTTTATCGAATTACCGATTCAAGCCGTTCGACCTATTTGCAAGCCGAACAACGTATTTATAACGACCAGATGAAAGAGTGGGATCATTATTGGGATCTTATTCTGATGTCTAGCCTCGACACTGAAAATAAAGCGTTGTTAAAGAAAGAACTCGAATGGTTAGGATTTGCCAATATTTCAACAAACTTAATGGCTTATCCGGGGTGTAACCGTATTGAACTGCAACGCTTGTTGGTTGACTTAAATATGAGTGAGCAAGTGGTGGTGTTTAAAGCCGAAACTTTACAGCTCTTTAATAATTCGGTCGATACTATTGGCCGTATGCTCAGAACCAACTGGCCCATCGATGAATTACGCCAAAGATATCTACAGTTTCTCGATATTTTTAGAGAAATTGGTGTGTTGCTGATGCAGGAAAACGAACAACTCGAACCTGTTCAGGCCTTTCAAATTCGAACTTTGCTGATTCATTATTATCGACGGATTTTATTGAAAGACCCTGCATTACCGCTTGAGTTGTTGCCAACTGACTGGCCTGCGATTAGTGCACGAACATTATCAATGAATATTTATAAAAAAGTATTTGAACCTGCCGATGAATACTTCTTGTCTGTTGCCGCAACAGCAGAAGGACCAATGCCAAATGCCACAGCACATTATTGGCGCCGTTTCGGAGGTTTGGTGGCGACAAATGAGAGGTTAAATCATGCCTTGTTATAGTATTGACGGTGTTATTCCAGTCGTTAGCCCAGAAGCTTTTGTACACCCAACTGCTGTTTTAATTGGTGATGTGATTATTGAAGCGGGTGTATATGTAGGACCATTTGCTTCATTGCGTGCCGATTTTGGTCGTATTCATATTAAGCAAAATGCCAATGTACAAGATAGCTGCACCATACATGGCTTTCCACAAAGTGTAACTTTAGTTGAGGAAATGGGACACATAGGGCATGGCACAACTTTACATGGCTGTCGCATTGGTAAAAATGTTTTGGTCGGTATGAACAGCGTAATTTTGGACTATGCCGAAATTGGTGAAAACACCATTATTGGTGCAAATAGCTTAGTCAAAACAAAAGATATTATTCCGGCAAATGTATTGGCAATGGGTAGTCCTGCCAAGGTTGCACGTGATTTATCAGAACAAGAAAAAAAGTGGAAAACCAGAGGCACGCAAGAATACATTGAACTTGCACAGCGCTGCTTAAACTCAATGCAAGAAGTTCAGCCTTTAAGCTCAGAGTCAGATGACCGCCTGACCTATAAGGACTTTCGTTCTTCAAATTATCAGATTAAACAAGATAGTGTTTAAAGGCTTTTAATCGGTCGATTTCAATACACATGAGTTCATAACACTTAAGGAATACTCGCACGAGTAGGGAGACGTTTGTGCAAAAAATGGAAACTACTGCGGTTGATCAATTCGCAGAGCTATTGGGTGTCCAAGTGCTGCATCGCAGTTTTGATGAAGCGCGTTGCAAGCTTAATGTGAAAGACGAACACATGAATGCCTTGGGCGGTGTACATGGCGGTGTCATATTTTCTTTAGCTGATATTGCTTTTGCGATGGCTTGTAATGCAGGGGATACGCCATATACTGGCCTACAGGCTGATATTCGTTATATGAGCGGTGCGAAAGATAGGGTGTTACTTGCAACGGCAACAAAGGTCGGAAGTAGTAAAAAATTCGCGCATTATGAAGTTGTGATAACAGACGGTTTGAATAATAGAGTCGCTTTATTTACGTCTACGTGTTATAGGCTTGCGCCGTGATATGGGGTTAGTTTTGAGCAGAGTGCTCAGGCTAGTTTAATTTTGACACATTTGCCAAATTAAAAGTCTCTAAAAAATTAAGAGGCTTTTATATATTTTATATAAAAATCAAAATGTATTAATCTGTAATTTATAGAGATATAAATTAAATTGGATAACTAACATAGATATTGCTGCTTTTAGTGATTATGGCGAAATAGATGCAAAAATTATTGAAAATTATGCTGAAACATTAGGCTTTAAATTTCCAAAATCTTACGTTCAATTATTAAGTAAACACAATGGCTTAACACCTGAAAAGAACTATTTTCAATTTTTAGATCACAATGATGAAATCACAGATAGAGTTATTAGTTTTTATAGCTATGGTTATGAAAAGATAGAGATTTGGGATGAAGATGACCGTAAAAAATATAATGAATCTATCAAAGAGTATGAAGCAATTGAGTTAAATCAGCCTGAAGAATATATGTATGATGAATATATGTATAAAAATATGGTAATTATAGGTGATTGTGCTGGTGGTGACCTTATAGCTTTTGATTATAGAGATAATCTGAATACGGATGAGCCTGCTATTACTCTAATTTATCATGATGATCTTATTGCAATATCACCTACTCAAGATAAGTTGAGAACTATAAAAATAGCAGATAGCTTTAATTCTTTTATAGCATTATTGAAAGAAGATGATTTTTAAATATTTCTGAAATTAGAAGAACCAAATTGAACAGTTTGTCACGAGTTGATTATATTCCAAAGCTAAGTCATGGTTATTGTACTTAGCTTTGACTTATTGGGAAGGGTATACTTGAGTTAGACTTCATTTAAAATCTAATCAACTTTTATAAATAATGAGTTGTGAAGGGGTTTTATTTTTCAGGGTCTAGATAAACAACACCTAAATTAACTTTTTTATAAGGTCTGAATTCACCTTCATCAGCTTTTATTCTTTTATATTTCTCCTCAGAATAGTCTATATCTTTTACCTTAAACCCCTCAAAACTAATATAAATTAAAGCAGCCATATTAGAGTATTCCTGCATGTCTGGTTTAAAAAAGTAATATTTTTTTGCAATAGGCTTTAATGTAAAGCTACCATCTTTATTTGAAACAAGCTCGGGAGCGTCATTTGGAGTTAAACCATTAAATCCAATAAAGCCCTTTTGTTGTCTTAGAGGTTCTTTCGTAGCGTTATTATAAATATAGCCTGTCACTTCCGGAGTAAGATAAATTTCTTTCTGTGAGCAAGCTGTAAGAGTTACTGTCATACAAAAAAAGAGTAGCAGTGTTATTATTTTTTTCATTGTTTTGAGATTCCTGAAATAAATAAAAGCCCAGTTACATCTTTTTTATTTGCAACCATATTTTTATCCCAATTTGGAATTGTTGTTAAATTACCTTTGGCATATTTCATCAAATCTATTTCTCCTGATGTAGGGTAGCTTGTCCCAGATTTTGGAACTTGCCAAATCTCTGATGAACTATGGTGTGTTATTGAATCCATGATCCTTCCAAGGGAAGTTTTTCAAATCTTTCTGCTGGAAGTAATATGCCTTTACTTGTTCTTCTATCATGAAAATAAAAGTCGGTATGATGAGAAATAAGGTCATCAAATTTAAGTTGTTTTTGCCAAATGTACTTTATGAGGCAGACATGATAGCTAAAAAAATCTTCAAATTTATTAAAATCATTTGAAGAACGTAAATAGCCTCCAATTTTATTCCAAAAATTTTGATCAGGATTCATGTTTGCCATCAATGCGACAAGGTTCATTGAATCAACTTCTTGGATCTTTATATGTTGAAACTCGATATTGATTTCTAAAATCGCATCTTTGGTAGTTTTGCCATTTTGTTTAAACTCTTTCGCAATTAATAAGATGGTTGTCATTTCTGAAAAATGGCAAACGTCTTTTAAATTACAATATCTATAGTAGGTATTTTCTAATATCTGATCTAAATTTCTTTTATGTGTTGTCTCTGTCATACATTCAATATAAAAACATTCAGCTATTAAGTAGTCGCCTGCTGAGGCAAAGAAGCCAAAAGGAATTTTTCTCAGTTTTTGATAGTTGTCATCTATTTTTAAAATAATATTTTCTTTTTCATTGCCATAATGTAATACACCTCTTCTGTCCGTTGCCAGAATGGCAAAATCATTCAGATTAAAAGCTATAACTAAAGACATAATAATTACAAATATTTTTTTAATATATAATATAATTTAGCAAAAAATTAAGCAGTTGATAAATAGAGAATTTAAAATGGGCGGAAAATTTGTAGTTAGAGCAGGGCAACATAAGTTTGAAAGTGGTGAGAAAATTGTTTCGCCTGTGAATATATTGCCTTCTGCACCTAATGATTATAGTCGTAAATTTTTTATTCCTCCAAATACTGAATCAACAGAAAGTAATATTAAAGTTGGCCAACCTACTCATATTTTGGGACTTAGAACCGATGATCATAAACCTATTTTTTCAGAAAATATAAAACCAAATAATTCAGATGAAATCGTTAAAACAAATCGCTTTTATACGGACAAATCAACTAAAGCTATCGTTCATTTATTTGTAGACTTGCCTGTGATGAATATTCATGAAAGTGATGAAGAAGCAAGGGAGGAAGATTTAAATGGCTGATTTTATAGATGTAAATGTTTTAATTCTTGACTCTAATAATGAAAAATTTAAAGGTTTTCCATTTAGAGGGAAATTTTCTAATGAAACTGTGCAAAAACAGAAGATATGTGATGAGAACGGAATTTGTAAATTAACTCTAAAAGTTGGTACGGCTTATCAAATTTCTGTTTTAATGCCAGATGATAGTTACCAAGAAAAATTAGTCATTAACGCTATGGCAGGTTTAAACAACAGTACTCAAAAAATTGTTCTAGATGACCCAATTAATTCATATTTAGCATCTATCATTTTGACTGCAAAAGATATTAGTACTCCTCCACAAATTGTGCCTAAAGCACAAATCCAAATTAGTTATATGGGAAAAACCAGTATTCGAGATACGGATGATTCGGGTGTTCTTAAACTTAGAATATTGATTGGTGAACCACTACAATATCAACTTGTTGATCCACTTTCTAAAAAGCCAATGAAAGGTACTCATATAGATGAGACTATCGCTAAAAAAATGAAAAACGAGGTAATAGTAGTTCAACCATCAATCAGAGTTGATGCTAGTTTAGAGCCTGATAAGCCCGATACAACTACGCCTAAACCGCCTGAAAGCGATATGACGATTACTATGGCACAAATGCAAAAAATGTGGCCTGATGTTAAAAATACATCAAGCATGCAAACTGTTATAGATGAATTAAATATTGGTCTTAAAGAGTATAAACTTGATACTCGATTGAGGCAGGCTCATTTTATGGCACAAGCTCGTGCTGAATCAGGGCGTTATTTCAAGCTTAGAGAAAATATTGCTTCGTATACAGAGAAAAATCTTTTAGATAATATGGGATATTATAAAAAACATCCTGCCGAAGCTAAAATTGATGCCGCAATAAAAGATAGGGCATTAAAAGAAAAAACTATTTGTAATAAAGCATATATGGATATAAATCGGGCAAAGAAATTGGCATTAGGAAATGTGAAGCAGGGGGATGGTTATAGGTTTATTGGTCGAGGAATGAAACAATTGACAGGAAGGTATAATTACACTCAGTTTAATAAATTTTATATGAAAGCTTGGCCTAATGAAAAACTAAATTTTGTGGAAAATCCAGAATTAATTGAGCAGCCTAAATATGCTGCAAGAACTGCTCTTGTCTATTGGTTAGCAAATAAACTGTATGATCTTGCTGATAAAGGTGCAATTCATGATTTTGTTGATTTAGTGACAAAGGGTGTTAATGCTGGAGCAACTGATAAAATGTTAGCAGAAAGACGAGAGTTATTTGATCAAGCAAAAAAAATCTTTAAAGGTATAGAAGGTAAAAAATGAGAATAATTAAATTAATGATGTTTATTAGTAGCTTTTTTATAGTATCAACTGGATATGCAGGTAGTTCAGTTGATACAGAAAAATTTTGTAAAACTCAAATTACTAAACTCACAGTATATACAAAAAATGATTTTGAACTTATTAGTAAATCATGTGATTCTGAAAGTAACCCTTTTATTGAAAACACTTTAGTTTCTAAAAATCAAAAAATTTTTTTAAATAAATACAGTATGGATGGTGGTGATAACCCTCAAAAACTAGCTGCGGTTAGTGTGTATACAAAGAAAAATAGTGAACCTATTTTAATTACTTTACATACTCAAGAATGGTGTTGTTATCCTTCACCTCAAGGGACTGTTTATTCTGTTGATTTATATAAAATAAAAAAGATAAATAATAATGTAAAAATAGATCCAATAACTAATATTTTAGGTAAAAATAGTTCTGGATTAGATGGTGTTTCTGATGAATATTTGAGCTTTAAATTTAAAGATATAGCATCAATTAAAAAATGGCTGGAAAAAAATTATAAATAGCTAGATACTTTAAAATATAACTTTAGTTGCTTTAAAACTGGGGGATTTTTGTCCCCTATAACTTTAAATAATGCTAAAATAATAGAGAAAACATGGCACAACAGAGTTTATAGTAAATTATAGAGAGTGTAAGTGAAAAAATATATATGGATTCTATTTGTATTTTTATCCTTTAATGTATATGCCGATACAAATAAGTGTATTAATTTTAAGAAGGATTATAGTCATTATAATAATGAAAATATGTATGATTTGGATGCTTACCTAACTGATTGTCATCAAAAATCTAAAAAAATAGAAACTTTTGGATATTTTGGAGATAGCCCTAAAGTAAATTATTACTTTTTTCAAAAAATAGATGGTGTTAATCGTTTATTTATTTCTACTTATGTTTTAACAGATCAATATGAGGAAAATCCCAAATACGTATATGAAGATGGTAAGTATAATTTCATGAAAGTATTTGATTGTTATGACTTTACTTGTAAAGCTAATAAAAAGATGACTGATTTTTTTGGTGATGGTGCTAATTTAGTCGAAGTTAAAAGCTATAAAACAATATGGAAATATCCTTATTCTGTAGCTAATGATGTAAAAAAAGAATTAAATTCCAATTTTTTTAAAAACTGGTGGAGTAATCAGTTAAAGTCCGGTGTTGTGAAAAATAAAACTGAAATTTATAAAGAGGCTGGGCTAAATTCTGAAAAAGCTGGTTATCTTATTTCTGGTGATAAATTTAATATTTCAGGTGTTTACTCTAGATGGTTAAATATTTCTTATGTTAATAAGAATCACAAAACCACAACTGGTTGGATTCGCTGTGAAGATACGAATATTTGTAGTTGATTCTCTGAAAAAAACATTACTTCGTTTAATTGTAGTTTTATATAGCTTCTTTGCTGTAGCGCCAGTTTATGCTGAAACTATATTTCAATGTACTACAAAAAATAATAAAGTAATAAAGGTTGTTGATGCGGATAAGACTATTCAATATTCTTTTGGTAAATTGCTAAAAACACCTGAAATAACATTGTCTATTCCTCGCAATAAAGTAACGACCTACCAATGGGCTGGCATAGGTCGTGATGAAAATTACTCAATTCAAATCCCAAATGGCAAGATCGTCTATGATGTATTTCATAGCTTTGATAGGAGTACACGTAAAAACTCGGCTGGTATCAATGTAATGCAAGAGGAAGAACAGCTTGCAACTGTAAGTTGTGATATGAGCAAGCCTATTATCAATAAATTAGAAGGTATTAAACTTCGATCAGAGTTCTAATTTAACTGCAAAAGGGGGGAACTCTTATTTTTAAGTTTTTAGCATTTTCTATTTTTTGCCAAAACCAATTCCTGACTTTCATTGTAAAAAGTTAAGGTATAGCTTTTTAAAGTTTTCCCATTTGAACTGATAAAAAATTTGCCTGACACTGGAACTTTCCATTCTGATCCAACATTGCTTGCCAAACCAATCCACGCGTGTCCATTAAAAGTAAATACTCGTTCCTTTTCTATATGGAAGTCTTCAAAATAAATGGCATCACACCAAAATTTGTCAGTGCTATTAAAGTCTTTTTTAGAAAATTTCCAACAACTTAAAATTGAAAAGTTACTTTCAAACCATTCATCTTTGAAGTTGAGGTGAATATAGTTATGAATGGCCTCGGCCGTAAGTTTCTCTAATTGTAGAACTCTACGCTGAATGCGTCTTTTACTCGAATAAATGAACTTTCTATATTTATCTTCTTGGTATTCATTTCTTTCCATAGTTTTAGATATGATCAATTGGCTTGGCTAAAGTTAGTATATTAAACCTGATATAAAACATCTGAGTACATTTATATTGAAAAGTTCTTCTCAGACAGACTTTTTTATTTTTCAAAGCTAAGTCGTGGTTATCGTACTTGGCTTAGGGTAATCTAGAATGATGTAATTAAATTAATGTATATGCAAATAACTATCGAACTCTAAATAATTTAATTTTTAAAAATTATATAACGTCAATTATGTTAAATAGCTTGCGAAATGGAGAGTAAATTTGGATTAAAGCGACACAATTTGTCGTGTATTTTTTAAACAAAATTCAATAAATTTTTTAGACATAGTAATATGTTCTAATAAATTTTTTATTATTAATATCTAAGGATTAAAACTATGTCACGACCTGAAATACCCAATTTAAGAACTTGGCCCCGTAATTTAAGTACCGCCCAATATGGTGGATTATCTACAATGCAAGGCGGTGGCATGTCTACAATGCAAGGCGGTGGCATGTCTACGATGCAATACGGCGGTATGTCTACAATGCAGTACGGTGGATTATCTACGATGCAGTATGGTGGGTTATCTACGATGCAGTATGGTGGATTATCTACAATGCAAGGTGGTGGATTATCTACAATGCAAGGTGGAGGGTTATCTACAATGCAAGGTGGAGGGTTATCTACAATGCAAGGTGGTGGCATGTCTACATCTTCCATCAATATATATCGTAGTAATATCCCACCTTGGCCAGTATTTTTATTGGAGTTAGAGATGAGAGGTTATCACGGTCAAGCACAGTTAATTAGACGACATATACCATCATTTTTATATCCTGAAAATTTCTTTTAAATTTTTTATTAAATAAAAGACATCTTAAATTGGTGTCTTCTTTAGATGTATATAAATCTTATATTTTTAAGTTGGGGATTCTTTTGTATAACTCTTTCTCATTAAAGAAAGTTTTTGAGCTTTATGCTGCCATGCCATTGATACTGATAGCTTTAGCTGGAACTTATAAGTTTGGTTATTTCTCTACATTTGATGCTTTATGGATATTACCATCTATATCTGCTTATAGTTTATTTTACTCGATTTTAACTACTACTTTGTTGTTCGCTTTTGGGAGCGTACTTTCTTTAATTTATTTATCTTTTTGTGTTTGGCTAGGGCATATATATTCACTCATTTTTTCCATACTATTTGTAATAATATCCATATTTTTGATAGGTATAGATACATCAATTACCTTAGCAACTAAGTTAATTCCTCTTTATTTCGGTGTGTTTTATTATGCTTATGTACACAGTTCTATATTTGGAGGACAGATAGAGCAACACTTTAGCTCGCCCTTGGTATTATTTTTAACGATTATTGCTTTTGGTTGTATGTTTGGAAGTGGTGTGAATGATGCAAATAATGCCATTAATAATAAGACACTTCCAGTAGTATTGTTTGATCTGCAAACGTCATATCCAAATAATCAGTCTGATTGGAGACTATTAGAAGCAATAGATACCCGATTTGTTTTGATTAATCTTAAAAATAGAACAGATTATGGGTATGAAATGAAAGTAGTTGAATACAGTAAAGTTGATAGTATCTATTAATTAAATAGCTATCAACTTTATAGTTTTATTAAAATCAACATAGTATGGTTTATACAAAATAATTTTTAGCTCAAATAAAACAGCCTCCCAAGGCTGTTTTTTATTTCTCAACTTAACAATAACCCCTTCATTATTTAGCCGTACTTTTCTAATGATTTAATTTAAAACAAATGGCATTTTGCGTGCTTGACTGTAAAAGGGTTGGGCACTATTCTTTGCCTGCTGGCCTACATTGCCAGTCGATCGTCGCGGATCGTCCCTTAAGAGCATTAAAGGTTTTATACTTTTAGTGTGTACACCCTCGTGCCCCCTCTGCGGCGGAACGGGAGGGGGACACCTTTGGGTGTGCTGGAATCTTAAGGCCAGTCCGCGAACCCCCTTTCGTTCTGCCACCATAATTTTAATGTCTGGCAGAACTCCCAATAAAAAGGAGTTGGCTTTGCACATCCATTATTTCTTGGCTCTGAATGCCAAAAGCTATAACGACACAGCTTAAAAAATTAAAGCAGCTTGAACGCCTCAAGGTTTTCAGGCTTAAAGTCATTTTTACTTAAAACTTAGCAACAACAAACTTGAGATGTGCCAAGCACAGTCTTTACGGCTTTGCTGTGCCTTTTTTTCTCCCAAAAGGGGCACAGGCTTTTTATCTCATTTAGAAACAACAAGAATTTATAACGGAAAAATTATGCGAAATTTAGAAATCTCTTCCAAAAAATTACAGGTTATTCAAACCGCGATCCAACTCTTTACTACTCGTGGCTTTCACACTGTAGGTGTAGACCTGATTGCTAAAGAGTCCCAAATCACTAAATCTACGTTTTATAAATATTTTGGCTCAAAAGAACGCTTAGTCGAAATGTGCATCGCCTTTCAAAAAAGCCTACTCAGGGAGAAAGTGCTCGCTATTATTTACTCAAGCCGTTATTACGCGTCAAAAGATAAACTCAAAGAAATTATTGTATTACATACCAATTTAAACAACCTCTATAACCTTTTACTAAAAGCTATTTTTGAAATAAAACTACTTCACCCGCAGGCTTACCGTATGGCGGTTGAATATAGAAAATGGCTGCGCCATGAAATTTTTGATTTGATTTTTAGCGGAGAAATCCGTGAGCCACAATTCGATGCCAACATGGTGGTAAACCTGATAGATGGTTTACTACTACAGGTTTTAGGCTCGCAAGGTTTGGAGGAAAGAGATGTAGTGTTGGATTATTTTTTAAATTCTTTTGCTAGAAATTTTAGCCCACGATTACGGGAAGTATAAGCCCTAATGATAAATAGCGATTAGATGAGCTTTGAGCATTGCAATATCAGACCAATAAGTTGACTTCAAATCGTGGCTTAAGTGGTCTGAGGTCAAGTTTTTTTAAAGATACTTAAGCAATATGGTTTGCGTAACTTCAATCAAATACTGAAATATTTCGAATCAGCTTATGAGTTGCCTACGTCATTCATCGTCTCGCGCAAAAGTATGCTGAATATAAATAGAGGAGTCATTCATGGGTACGCGTTCAACCATTATGGATACCAATAGCTTTCGTCCAGAACATGCTGCTGAGCTGGACCATGCTACCCGCAAACTGACCGATAAAAGAAATAAAATTTTAGGTGAATCCTATCGCTTGTTTTATCGCAATCCCGTGCATCTGGTGAAAGGACAGGGGCAATATTTATGGGATGCAGCAGGTCATCAATATCTGGATGTTTACAACAATGTTGCCAGTATTGGTCATTGTCATCCTGCAGTGATTGAAGCGGTAAATGAGCAAATGAAAATGCTTAATACCCATACCCGTTATTTACATGAAAATATTTTGGATTATACCGAAGAACTCTTACAAACTACTCCCGATGAAATTGACCGTGCCATGTATATGTGTACGGGTTCGGAAGCGAATGATTTAGCGATTCGTATTGCACGTGAATATAGCGGCGGTACAGGAATCATTGTGTCTCAAGAGTCGTATCATGGAACCAGTAGTTTAACCTCAGGATGCTCTCCAGCACTTGGAACTGAGCAGCCTTTAGATGCTACAACTCGTCTAGTTCCAGCACCTGATTATTATCGAATTCAAACTGATGATTTGGGCACTTGGTTTGCTCAGCAGATCCAGCAACAAATTGATGATATGAATGCAAAAGGCATTAAGTTTGCAGGTTTTTTAGCGGACTCAATATTTTCTTCTGACGGTGTCATGCCTAATCCTGTTGGGTTCTTAAAAAAAGCGGTTGATGTCGTGCATGCCAATGGCGGTATCTTTATTGCTGACGAAGTACAACCGGGTTTCGCGCGCACTGGCGATTCGTTCTGGGGCTTTGGTCGCCACAATGTTGTGCCTGATATCATTACCACAGGTAAGCCAATGGGTAATGGCGTGCCAGTGTCAGGGCTTTTAGCCAAGAGTGAAGTTCTTGCTGCTTTTAGCGATAAAATTCCATATTTTAATACCTTTGGTGGTAATCCTGTTTCTATGGCAGCGGCACAGGCTGTACTTAAAGTCATTCAGGAAGAAGAATTGCAAACCCATAGTAAATATGTGGGAGGGCTGCTTCTCAAAGAACTCACTAAACTTATGGACAAACATGAGATGGTCGGCGATGTCCGTGGCGCTGGTCTGTTTATAGGGTTTGAACTGGTCAAAGATAGAGCCACAAAAGAACCAAATAAAGCATTGGCTTTGAACCTTATTGAAGAACTCAGAAATACTCATCGAGTTTTAACCTCAGTTGCAGGTCCTTATGGCAATGTATTAAAACTGCGCCCACCTTTGGCTTTCCAAATAAAAGATATCGATTGGTTAGTTGGCGCTTTGGATCAAGCATTAACAAAATTAAAGTAAGTCACTTTAAATATAAAAAATACCCTTCAAGTTGGATGTTAAATCTAATTTGAAGGGTATTTTGTTGTTCAATTATTTTGTGGCTGTAAAAGTTATTTCGAATTAGTTAAATAATAAAAAGGCCTTTATTCAAGGCCTGTATTTGCGATGTTTTAGTGTCTTAATTGACGTGGTGTAACACCAAACCAGCGTTTAAATGCACGTGATAGAGCACTTACTTCTGAGTAACCTAATAAGAATGCCATTTCTGAAATTGGAATATTTTTCTGCTTAATATAATGTTCAGCCAACTCACAACGGACCTGATCGACTAAATGAGTAAAGGTGAGTCCTTCATTTTTTAAACGGCGGGTAAGGGTGCAACTCGTTAAGCCAATATCATGAGCGATTTTTTCAAGGTTTGGTTCACCTTCACTAAGTTCAAGTTGGATGTGAGAACGTACCTGATCTGCAAGACTTTGACTGGGTGAAGAACGATTGAGTAATAGCAGCGTATCTAAAATCACTGTTAACAAAATAGAATCGCGGCCCGGCATAGTATGTTGGACGTCTTTTTTTGAAATGATGATGGAGTTAAAAGGTTGATCAAAATAAACAGGCGCATTAAATAATTTGCTGTGTTCTTGCCAAAATTCAGGCCGAGTATGCTCAAAGTGAATCGCGCGTGGTGAATAATGAGGGCCCATCACTTCACGAATCACGTTCATAAACATGCCCATGGTCAGTTCTGCATCTTGGCGTCGAGTTAAAATCGCGCCGTGTTGAACTTGATAATCTATGCGCCAGCTATCTCCTAAATCGACCATTCGATTAAGCGTATCTTTCTGATGCAAATAAAAGTTATTGGTCATGTTCATGAGTGCAGACTCTAATGTATTTGAACAAAGACCAATGTATCCAATCAGCCCTAATGATTTCGGTTGAAACTGTTGACCATAATGCAGGCCAAAATTATCACAACCAGAAACCAGCGCTGCTTGTTCTAGCACCTTGCAATAATTGGGTAGTTGTAAGCTTAGAGTTGGGCTAATTAAAAGTTCAGGATTAATACCACTAATACCTAAAACGCGATCAACATCTGCACCTTTTTGACGAATAAACTCGCTTAATCCAGAGGCAGCTGCAGACAATACACCTTGATTACACATATTTGAATCGACAAGATGAGCTGGGTTGAGATGTAACATGTCAAGTCTCATGATATTTAATCCTACTATTCTTATATTAAGCAAAAGCCATACCAGTTTTTGCTTACATCCATGATTTTGTGGTTTTAAAAGTTTTTATAAAATAATGACTTATGTATTGCTGTTTTAAGTTTCAGGCTTGATTCTTTAAGAAGAGATCAAGAGTTGTATTTAACGTTGGGTAGCGAACTAAAAGAAGGCAGAAAATGCATTAGAGATAGGCAAAAAGGGCAGAACTCAAACAAGAAATTAAGCGGCTTCTCATGCATACAACATGTATTGTAGGCATGAGAAAATAAGTGAAATATTAATTTTTTGTAGTTTTTGCCGTTTGTGCGCCATAACTTAAACTGGCCATTGAAGGTCTAAATTGACCTGTATTGGCATCGCGGCCCTGTAGTAAAAATTTAGTATTGGCTTGACCGTAGCTCTGCACAGCCTGCTGAGAAAATTTTCCAATATCAGAACTCGGACTGCGCAATCGATTAATAATGAGTACCTTCTGAGTCGCCGCAAAATCTTGCATCATATTTTGATCGCCCTCACTGTCACCTGCGATAAAAATTGGCCCGTAACCATATTTAGAGACTAAAAAACGCTGGATGGTTGCTGTTTTGCCTTTACCTTGAGTTTGCGCATAGCCATGACGAAACTCAGGTAAAATTCGATTTTGTGTATCTCGTTCTAGCTCCATGGCATAGGCATTTTTTTCATTAATGTTGTAGCCGATCTCTGGATTAGAAATAATTTCCTTAATCACATCAATAAAAGATGCCGAGCAGACATAGACATCAATGCCATTGTCCTGAAAGGCTTTAAATAGATTTTGCATTTCACGGTATGGTCTTAAACCATTTTCCCAAGTGGTTTTCACAACACCTGCTTGGCCCGAAAGTGCTGCGGGAGAGGTCCATGTCACAGGTCCAATCGGTTGCTGCATTTGCCAAGCTACCGTTGCTTTCACCAAATTACGGACTTGTTGTTCGGTAAGCCCAGTAAATAAATAAGTGACCCACGGATATGCAACTTCATGATCAAAGGTGTCTCCAATTGCCGCATATAGATATCTCATTTTAGTAATGAAATCGAGATAATGCGGATCTTGTTTAATTTGATCCAGACTTTGCTTGCCTTTTAGACCGCTATAGTGGTGATAAAGCCATGTGTAGCTGGCAATAATATCTGGGGCAATTTTATCAATATTGACGGCTTGGCCTTGCTGGTTATTGTAGGCCGCTTCAAAGTTTTGCGAGCTAATTCCTTTACGAATAATCTGATTAAGCTGATCTGGCGTAACATTAAACGCTAAGTGTTCAAGCTGATAAATTAAAGTTGCTTCTTCGATGTCTAAAAATACCGAGGTATTATCAAAGTCAGTGACAATATACGGGCGTTTGTCAGGATTGTAGTTAGGGCTATCTTTTCCATAAGTAGCAATTAATTGATTAAGTTGGTCAAAGTTAAAAGTATCCCATTGACCTTTTTGAATATATTCCTTTTTGGGAATAGCGACTGCGGGAGATGTGCTTTGTAGAGGGTTATAGTTACATGCGCTTAGAGCAATCATACTTGCCAGACTACTGGTGAGTAATAGTGCTTTGGCAACTTTGCTCAGTTGATGGGTAGCTTGCATAAACCCTTCCTTTAAATTCTATAAAAATTAAAAACTAAAAAGTGAAAATGAAGAAAAGCGATCTAAATCACTTTTCAAATTCCGACAGGCATTTGTCCGTTTAGATATTTTTTACAGAGACGCACAGTTTCATTGGACCACTGGTCTCCAAGACTTTGAGCCATTTCTGTTTGTGCGTGAGAACCATTCCAAGCCATCATTTGAATGCGGCGTTGCATGATAAAAGTCGGGATCATTTCATATTCTTCAGACTGAATATGACCTACGCGCTCGTAGCCTTTTAACCAGTAATCAACCCAATGAGGCGCATTTGCATAATGTTCATTGAAGCTAATCGCAGCGGCGAGGTCATGCATAAACCAGCTCATGCCGCAGTCATCAAAATCGATCACGCCGATACGTTCTTGTTGTAGTAATAAATTGGTTAAACGCAAATCGGCATGAATCAGGCCATAACGTTCTTGAGTTTTACCAAAGAAATTTAAATCTTTCGAAATCTGTGCAATCGCTTCTTCAATCACGCCGTGATCTTGTGGTCTTAAATGAGGGGCATTTTTCCAGTTCCCCCAGTGTCCATCTGCACTGATCATGGTTTCATGGTTCCACACAATACGTTGAAAGTTTTCAGGCGCTTGCCATGTCTTACTATGTACGTGCAACTTTGCGGTAATTTGTCCTAATTGTTCAAATGCAGTGGGGTCAACTTCAACCGTCGGCATATCGCCCTCAACCCAGTTAAAAAGAACTGCATAACGACAAATATCATTTGATAGTTTCAAGGTAATGACGCGTTCACCCGATTGATCTGCAATCGCAACAGGAACTTGGATTCCACTCGCATTTAAAGCATCTAACCATTCAAGCTCACTTTGTATATCCAGTTTGCTGTGATAGTTCGGACGGTGAATTCGAAGTGCATATCGGGCAGAACCAGTCGAAACCTGAAACGTTGCATTTTCAGACTGACACAGTAGTTTGACCTGTCCTTGATAGTCTGATGGATATTGCTTAATTGCTTGTTCTGCCAGTATTTGTAATTGAACTTGGCTTAAAAATTCATTTTGTTCTACAGACATAACCCATCTCCTCAATTTAATTTTTAAACACGTTTTGTGTTGAGATGCCGTCGATCTTATAAAAGAAAAAATGAATCAACTTGACTTCAAGTGGTCGGGGAGATGTTTTGCTGTCAAGTTTTATGAATATCTTTTGCGCAACTATTGGTGGTGTAAATTTGGTCGATAAGGCAATACGACAATGAAAGAGTCTGAATTAAGCGTAGAGGTTGGTGCTTTACAACAGGACGCAGAGTATTTTGCAAAACGTCAGTTAAAAAAGGGGGCAGTAGGTTGGTTACTTTTAGTGGGGCTAGGTGTCTCTTACGTCATTTCGGGTGACTTTGCGGGTTGGAATTTTGGACTGGCACAAGGCGGCTGGGGTGGACTCTTTATTGCAACAGTCATCGTGGCGTTTATGTATCTGTGCATGAGCTTTGTGATGTCTGAGATGTCAACCATGTTACCTACCGCTGGCGGTGGCTATAGTTTTGCCCGCGTTGCATTTGGTCCTTTTGGTGGATACCTCACAGGGACTGCGATTTTAATTGAATATGCAATTGCACCTGCTGCCATTGCCGTATTTATTGGGTCATATTGCCAATCACTCTTTGGCATTGGCGGCTGGGCCGTTTATTTAATTTGCTATTTAGTTTTTATGGGCATTCATCTCAAAGGTGCAGGTGAAGCGCTTAAAATCATGTTTGGAATTACCGCCGTTGCTTGTATTGCATTGGTCGTATTTATTGTCGCGATGCTTCCACATTTTGACAGCGCACGTTTGTTTGATATTCCAGTCAGTTCTCATGCAGGTGCAAGTAGCTTTTTGCCGTTTGGCTATATGGGAATATGGGCCGCAGTACCTTATGCCATCTGGTTTTTTCTTGCGGTTGAAGGAGTTCCACTGGCAGCCGAAGAAGCAAAAGATCCAGTACGTTCATTGCCACGTGGCTTGATTGGTTCAATGTTGATATTGGCATCGTTTGCACTTTTAATTTTATTTTTGGGTGCAGGCGCTGCGGGTTCAAATGCTTTAAAAAATTCAGGGGCACCTTTAGTTGATGCACTTATTGCGGTATATGGTCAGCACACATGGTTGGCAAGCTTTGTTAACTTTGTGGGTCTTGCTGGACTTGTCGCAAGTTTCTTCTCAATTATTTATGCCTATTCACGTCAGATTTTTGCATTGTCACGTGCGGGATATTTACCAAAAAACTTATCGCTTACCAATGAAAATAAAGCGCCATATTGGGCCATTATCATTCCGGGCATTATTGGCTTCTTACTCTCTTTAACAGGTGAGGGTGACTTACTCATTTTAATGGCAGTATTCGGTGCAACCATTTCTTATGTGTTGATGATGCTTTCACATATTAAATTACGTTTGTCTCGCCCCGAATTACCACGCCCTTATAAAACGCCTGGTGGAATGTGGACGTCTTGCATTGCCTTGATTCTTGCTGCTGTTGCTGTTGTGGCAGGGTTAATGGTAAATCCAAAAGTTTGGTTATTGGCCGCGCTGATTTATGTCGGATTTATACTCTATTACTTGTTATATAGCCGTCACCATTTAGTGAAAGGCACGCCTGAGCAAGAGTTCGCCATGATTGATGACTGAGTTTGAGTGCAATACAAATAAAGAGGCTTCGGCCTCTTTTAAGTTTTTATAAGTTATATCTCACTCAATGTATCTTTAACAATTTTAAAGGCAGGAGACATGAGCCGACGGCTCGTATAAAACAAGTAAAAAGGCGGTAAGGTAACAGCGTGTTGGTCTAATAAACTGACTAACTTTTTTTCTTCTAAAGCAGGTTTTACTAAAAAGTAGGGCAAATAAGCTACTGCACAACCATCGAGTACAGCATCGAGCATTTCATCTAAACTGGTCATAACCAGTTGAACAGGGCCTCTAAAAAATACACTTTTTATTTTTATCTTTAAACTCCCATGCCATTAAAGAGTTATCAGTTAAAAGACGGATATAGATGCCTTTGTGCTTTTTTAGATCGTCTATAGATCGAGGTGTTCCGTACTTTTCTAAATATTCAGGTGAAGCGACCAATCGGAAGGGAATTTCTTTACTAATCGGAACCGCAATTAAATCTTTTTCCACCAAGTTTCCAACACGTACCCCAGCATCATATCCTTCTTTTGCAATATCAATTCGTCTGTTTTCAGACGTCAGTTCCAAAGATATATCGGGATATTGTTTTACAAGCTTTTTAAGCTTTGGCCATAAATAATACTTAATGGTAAATGCATCGGCTGAAATACGCACATGACCACTTGGCAAGTCTTTCATAGAGCTAATTTGTTCTATGCCTAAGTCGATATTTTCAATATTTTGACCAACAAGCTCAATAAGGCGCGAACCTGCTTCTGTAAGGGTAAGACTACGAGTAGAACGGTTTAATAGCTTTATCCCTAACTGTGCTTCAAGATTATTAATACTCTGGCTTACAGCCGATTGGGTAACACCCATATATGCCGCAGCTTTCGTAAAATTTTTAGTTTTTACTACTTCAGAAAATGTTTTTAAATCATTCAGATTAATTTTCATGATTCATAAGTTCTACTAATAGTTACGATCAGATTATAGCATCTAATCAAGTTAATCATTGCTTGTTACTATGTTTTTCATGAAGTTCAGCACAGGTGAGTCAACAATGAAAAGCGTAAAAATTAAAGCACCTTATTGGGAAATCGCAGCAAATCTCTATTTCCCAGAAAATTTTGATGAAAGTATTCAATACCCAGCAATTATTAGTGGACACCCAATCGGAAGCTGTAAAGAACAAACCTCTGGAAATGTATACGGTGCAGCATTAGCAAAAGCTGGCTTTATTGTGATTGCATTTGATGCAAGTTTTCAGGGTGAAAGTGGCGGTGAACCACGTTCAACAGAAAATCCAGTACTTCGTGTAGAAGACTTCCGTTTAGTGACTGATTATTTGATGACACTTAACTATGTCGATGAAAACCGAATTGGCGTATTAGGAATTTGCGGGGGCGGTGGTTATGCACTCAATGTTGCAATGACCGAAAAACGGATTAAGGCAGTTGCTACAGTAGACGCCGTAAATTTTGGTCGCTTGTCGAGAGAAGGCTTTAGTAACTGGAATCCTTTAGAGAAACTAGAGCTTATTGCAAAACAACGTACTGCCGAAGCTCGCGGAGAAACAAGAAGAGTCGATGATTTGCTGCCAAGTTCAGTTGAAGAAGCCAAAGCGGCTGGAATAACAGATATTGATGTACTAGAAGCAACTGACTATTACAAAACAGATCGTGGCTATCAACCAAATGGTGTTGCTAAAACATTATTTTCGCATTCGGCTGTGGCAATCGGTTGGGATGCATTTCACCTAGCTGAAGTATTACTTACACAGCCTTTATTGCTGATTGCAGGTGATAAGGTCGGTGGTTTTGGTTCATATCGAGACAGTTTGGAAATCTATGGTCGAGCACGTTCACAAAATAAAGAGCTTGTGATTGTAGAAGGTTGGTCTCACTACGATTTATATGACAAACCTGAACCAGTGGCACAAGCATTAGCAAAACTCATCCCATTTTTTCAAAAGAATATCTAAGTTAAGCCTATAAAGGAGCTAACCATGAATACAGTTAAATTTCAAAATTCAAATGGTCAAGATATTACCATTGCAGCAAATATTCACTATCCATCAAACTTTGATGAAACACAAAAGTACGTAGCAATTGTTGTTGCTCATCCGGGTGGAGGCGTAAAAGAGCAGACCGCAGGTTTGTATGCGTCCAAGCTTGCTGAACAAGGTTTTATTGCAATTGCATTTGATGCAAGTTTTCAGGGCGAAAGCACAGGTTTACCTCGCCAGTTAGAAAACCCTTACATTCGTACAGAAGACATTAGTGCCGTGATTGATTATCTAACAACCTTAAGCTATGTCGATGAAAACCGTATTGGGGCGATGGGTATTTGCGCGGGCGGTGGTTATGCCGCAAATGCTGCAATCAATGACCGCCGTATTAAAGCAGTAGGTACGGTAAGCGCAGTGAATATCGGCTCTATGTTCAGAAATGGTTGGGAAAACACAGTTAAAGATGCAGATGCTATTCCATACATCCAAGCGGGTTCAGATGCGCGTACAGCAGATGCAAATAGTGGAAATGTTGCAACCATTCCGCTTGCACCTTTAAAAGAAGAAGATGCACCGAATGAAGAGCTTCGTCAGGCGTGGGAATATTACCATATGCCAAGAGCTGAGCACCCTAACTCACCAGGGGTTGCAACAGCCCGTAGCTTAACTCAAATTATTACTTACGATGCTTATAACAAAGCTGAAGCTTTCTTAACTCAACCATTAATTGCAATTGCTGGAAGTGTTGCAGGTAGTAAATGGATGAGTGAAGACCTAATTCAGCGTGCTGCAAGTCAGGATAAAACTTTACATATTATTGAAGGTTCAAACCACATGGAGTTATATGACATTCCTAAATATGTAAATGAAGCTTCGAACGTACTTGCTGATTTCTTTAAAATGAAATTGTAAAATTACCACTATTGATTTAATAAAAGCCCGTTAATGGGCTTTTATTATTTAAACAGAATTTGCTTATTTTATTGAAAGAACAAGATTGCTTTAGACAGAAAATACCTATTTATAAACCAAACTTTAACAATAACCCCTTCATTATTTAGCCTTACTTTTCTAATGATTTAATTTAAAACAAATGGCATTTTGCGTGCTTGACTGCGAAAGGGTTGGGCACTATTCTTTGCCTGCTGGTCACATTACCAGCCGGTCGTCGCGGACCGAGTACAACAGCATCAGAATTATTCCTTTCTGAGGGATAATTTTGTGTGAGCATCTCCTCGTCTCCTCCCGTAGCGGTAGGACGGGAGAGGGACACCTTCGGGTGTGCTGGTTGTTGTACCAGTCCGCGAACCTTCTTCCGTTCTGCCACCATAATTTCTATTGATGTCGGCAGAACTCCCAATAAAAAAGGAGTTGGCTTTGCACATCCATTATTTCTTGGCCCCCAATGCCAAAAGCTATAACGACACAGCTTAAAAATTAAAGCAGCTTGAACGCCTTAAGGTTTTCAGGCTTAAAGTCATTTTTATTTAAAACTTAGCAATAACAAACTTGAGATGTGCCAAGCACAGTCTTTACGGCTTTGCTGTGCCTTTTTTCTCCCAAAAAGTGCACAGGCTTTTTATCTCATTTAGAAACAACAAGAATTTATAACGGAAAAATTATGCGAAATTTAGAAATCTCTTCCAAAAAACTACAGGTTATTCAAACTGCAATCCAACTCTTTACCACTTGTGGCTTTCACAGGTCAGGCGTAGACTTGATTGCTAAAGAATCCCAAATCACTAAATCTACGTTTTATAAATATTTTGGCTCAAAAGAACGCTTAGTTGAAATGTGCATCGCCTTTCAAAAAAGCCTGCTCAGAGAAGAAGTGCTCGCCATTATTTATTCAAGCCGTTACTACACGTCAAAAAATAAAATCAAAGAAATTATTGTTTTACATACCAATTTAAACAGCCTCTATAACCTTTTACTTAAAGCTATTTTTGAAATAAAACTACTTCACCCGCAGGCTTACCGTATGGCAGTTGAATACCGAAAGTGGCTGCGCCATGAAATTTTTGATCTGATTTTTAGCGGAGTAATCCGCAAACCAAAATTTGATGCGAACATGGTGGTAAACCTTATAGATGGTTTATTGCTACAGGTTTTAAGCTCAAACAGTTTGGATGAAAGAGATGTGGTGGTGGAGCATTTTCTAAAAGGTTGTGGTTTGCGTGAGTAGCTATTGCGATAAGTCGATGTCTATATGGTGACTTTGGGGTAAAGCGATAGGCACTTACAGTGCCTTGATCGCTGGAACCAAGTGCTGATTAATGATTTAAGCAGCCGCCATATACGTTTACTTTCAGATCGTGAGGAGAGGGCTGAGAAGTAAGGCTTAAGGGTTGATCTTGCCACGCCGCGCATCCACGACATAATTGCCATCCACACAATTGATGGACAGCAGATTACCACTCTCATCAACATAGTCAGCATTCAACACCGAAGTACATGGATGTTGTTGCAGTCTCAGCGCACTAGCCACAGCCTCTAATATTTCGGTCTGAGTTGCAGCACGCTCGGTTGGCATCTTTGGCATTTCAGCTATTTGATTGGCATTAAAATAAACATTTTGCGTAAAACCGAGTAATTGACCAAGTAGGGCTTGAGACAATTCTTGTTGTGTTTGTGCATTAACATTGCTCATCAGCATTGCTGAAACAAACCCAAATAGGCAAATGCGCGATTTCATTTACCTTTAACCTCACCTGTTAGAGGCAATACTTGATAGCTTTCCCCGCCAGCACACTTCACCGATATTTTTGAACCATTGGCATCTAGTGCACGAGCGTTAACCACACTATTGCAGTTTTTACCACGAACTCGAACACCAGCCGCCACACCATTATAAAGTTCAGCTTTCGTCAACGGATGTCCTTTAGGAAATTGAGGCATATCCACTGCTTTTTTTATACCTGCAAATGCGTTATATACAAAAGCTCTCAAGCCCAAGTGAGTTGCATCCATAGGGGCTTCCTCTGCGTGAACAGCAGAGACCAATAAAAAACCTGTAAGCAATGCGATAACGTTATATTTCATATAAGTAATTCTTGTAAAGTGAATCGAGCGAATACTCACATAAACGCTTTTTATAGTCAAGAAAGTTGACCATCACCTTATTATTTTTCTTCTAATAAAAGAATAACTTAATAGTTTTTCAAGTGCGCTGCATGGTGAAGAGATAGGGTTGAAAATTTGATTGAGAAGACGAGGCTTATTAAAGCTTAGTTCCTCATGTTAAGGCCTTTTTTATTTTAAGCTTGTTTGTTCAGTTCAGACGGTAAATGCTGCGCCAAATAATCAATTGCAAGACGGGTTTTGAGTGGCATAAAAGGCAGCGCAGGCCATACCAAATGAATCGGAAAAGCAATGCTCGACATGGTTTCTAATACTTGTACGAGTTTACCATCCTGTAATTCATTTTGAATGAGCCAATCGGGTAGCCAAGCGATACCTGCTCCAGCAAGCGCTGCATTTTTAATGGCTTGTAAGTCATTTAAAAGAAGTTTTGCTTTGGGCTTAATAAATAAAGGCTCGCTATTTTCCTTTTGAAGTTGCCACTTTTTTATTTGACCAAAATGCGGATCGGCAATTGTGGTGTGGTTGTCTAAGTCTTCAATATGTTCTAGGGGAACTGCTTCATTTTCATTTAAATAGTTAGGTGAGGCACAAAGTAGCATTCGATGCTCACCAATCGGTTTGGCAACGAGCTGAGTTGTATCAGGCAATGTTCCGATTCTTATACATAAATCAAAACCTTCTTCGACCAAGTCTACAGTTCGATCATTAAATGAAATTTCTAGCTGTAAGTCCGTATGCTGCTGAGCAAATTTAACCATGAGCGGGGCTGCAAAGACTTGTCCGAATAGCACTGGCACAGACATTCGTAAACGGCCTGTTGCGTTAATTTTGCCTTGGTCTAATAACGCCGCCGCATTTTGTATTTCGTTCACTGCTCGGCGGCTATGTTCATAAAACAAAGCACCTTCATCAGTCATGCTGAGTGAACGTGTTGTTCTTTTAAATAGAGCCACACCAAGCTGTTCTTCAAGCCGAGCAATATTTTTACTAATGGCTGAGCGAGTTAAATGCAATTGCTCGGCAGCTTTTACAAAACTTCCAGCTTCAACCACAGTCACAAATATAGATATTGCACTTAGTTCATGTTGCATGATTGTTGCCTAAAAGGAACCAATGATAAGAAATAATATCACCACTGTTGAATTTATTGTGGAGTTAATATGGCTCCATCAAAAATGTGGAGACAGTCATGGCTAAAATATTGGTACTAAAATCCAGCATTATGGGTGAGGGTTCACAAACCAATCGCTTAATTGATGTAATGCTTGAACACCGTAAAGATCAAGGTTTGCAAGATGACATCACCATACGCAATTTAGCTGAAATGAACCTGCCTGTATTAGATCTGGAAATTTTTCAGGCGTTGCGTGGTGCGGAAAATAACAATCAAGACATTCAGCAAATCGTTGCTTTATCTGATGAATTAATTGCTGAATTAAAAAGTGCTGATTTATTGGTGATAGGCGCACCCATGTACAACTTAAATGTGCCAACTCAACTCAAAAACTGGTTTGATTTAGTGGCACGAGCAAGACAAACATTCCGCTACACCGAAACTTATCCGCAAGGTTTGGTTGAAGGCGTAAAAGCGGTGGTGGTAAGCAGTCGGGGCGGTATTCATGTTGGCCAAGACACTGAGGCAGTCACGCCATATCTCAAAGCAGTGTTAGGGCTAATGGGCATTCATGATGTTGAATTTATTTATGCAGAAGGCTTAGACATGCAGGCCTATCGCAGCAATGCATTAAATCTGGCAAGCCAGCAAGTTAAAGAATTCGCCATTTAAAATCATAACCTGAAACTCTTGTACCTCTAATTGATCACAAGAGTTTCTAAGTTTATTTAAATCACATTTCTAAGTTCATTTGCCGTGTTGCGTAGCAATGGCAAAATTTGCTGAACCAAATAATCTTCTTGTACGCGGTTAGTTTGAGACATGCAGTTAAGCGCTGCTATGGCTTGACCTTGGGCGTTAAAGACGGGTACTGCAATCGCAATTACGCCAAGCTCATGTTCTTCTTTAGAAAGACAATAATCCGATAACGTAATGCCCTTAAGCACTTCAAAAAACTTTGACTCATCTACTATGGTAAAAGGCGTTAAGCGTTTTAAACCATAAGTTTTGACCCATGCGTGCTGAGCTTCTTCAGACAGTGCTGCTAACAATACTTTACCTGTGGACGTGGCATGGGCAGGGAGACGGTTTCCTAAGTGCATGCCATAAGGACTTACACGTAAATTATCTTGCTGCGGTAAATAGCTGCGGGCAATCGGCACCACTTCGTTATCATCCAGCACCACAATTGAAAAAGTCAGGGATGTCTGCGCGCACAAAAGATTTAAAAAGGATTGAGCAACTTTAGGCAGGTGGGCAGAGCTTAAATAAGAACTCGAAAAGCGCAGCACGCGATGAGTGAGCCAAAAGTAATGTTCATCTGTTTCTAAATAGCCTAAGTATTTTAAAGTCTTCAGATAACGCCTTGCCGCTGTACGACTAATGCCGGTTCGCTCAGCCACTTGAGTAACATTGAGCCGTTGTCGGTCTGTTCCAAAAGCTTCGAGTAAAGCTAAGCCTTTTGCTAACCCTGCAATGTAGTCATCTTGACGAATTTTCTCATGCGAGTTCGGGTGCTCTAGAAAAGCATCGAGAGAAGGCATCCTTTCATTCCTGTTATTTTGATTGTTTCTGTCCGCTATTCGGACAAACTAAATGATAAACGGTTATTTTCGTCTTGCCTACATAGTGAACAAAACTTAAAACCAGTAATTTAAAAGTCAGGATGAAACAAGGATGAAGTTATGGATATTTTAAAGACACAGGTTGCAATTATTGGTTCTGGACCAGCAGGGTTATTGCTTGGGCAGCTTCTATATAAAGCTGGGATCGATCATATTATTGTTGAGCAACGTAGTGCTGAATATGTGGCTTCACGGATTCGTGCCGGAATTTTAGAGCAAGTTTCAGTCGACTTAATGAAACAAGCAGGCGTTGACCAAAACTTAAAAGAAAAAGGATTACCACATTCGGGCATCGAAATCTTAACCAATGGTGAGTTACATCGGGTTGATCTGGCCGCACTAACAGGTGGTAAACAAGTGACCGTATATGGTCAGACCGAAGTCACCAAAGATTTAATGACTGCTCGTGAAGCAGAGCAGCTCACTTCATTTTATGAAGCTCAAAATGTACAAGTAAAAGATTTCTACACTGCACCAAAAGTTGAGTTTGAGTACCAAGGTAAAGCCTTTCAAATTCAGTGTGACTTTATAGCAGGGTGTGATGGTTACCACGGTGTCTGCCGTGCCAGCGTACCAGAAGACAAAATTAAAACCTTTGAAAAAGTTTATCCGTTTGGCTGGTTAGGGGTGTTGGCAGATGTCCCACCTGTAGCCGATGAACTCATTTACGTACAATCAGAACGTGGATTTGCTTTATGCAGTATGCGTTCAGAAACGCGTAGCCGCTATTATTTACAAGTTCCCTTAACAGATCATGTCGAAGACTGGTCCGATGAAAAGTTTTGGGATGAGTTAAAAAACCGCCTAGACCCTGAAAGCCGTGAAAAGTTAGTCACCGGACCTTCTATTGAAAAAAGTATCGCGCCGTTACGCAGCTTTGTGACAGAACCAATGCGTTTCGGAAAACTATTTTTAGCAGGTGATGCTGCGCATATTGTTCCACCGACTGGAGCAAAAGGTTTAAATCTTGCTGCGTCTGATATTGCTTATTTATCAAGCGCACTCATTGAATATTATGCCGAAGGTTCCGAACAAGGGATAAATGAATACTCTGAAAAATGCCTGCAACGTGTATGGAAAGCAGAGCGTTTTTCTTGGTGGATGACTCATTTATTACATCGCTTTGAAACTGAAAGTGAGTTCGATCACAAGATTAAACAAGCCGAGTTGAGTTATGTACTGGGTTCGATTGCGGGTAAAACAACCTTAGCCGAAAACTATGTCGGTTTGCCTTATGAAATTAAGCAAATTGATAGTTTTAAGCATGCAAGCTAAAGACTAAATAAAAATAAAAAGGGCATGAAAATGCTCTTTTTTTATATAAGAATTTAAGTAGGATGTAATAGATTAAGGGATGTGGTCATACTAAAAGTAGCCCCGATACTTTTTGAAATATAGGGCTACTTATCAATTAACCTAAAGTTTACTCAGCGGTTGCTGCAACTTGATGATTACTGATTTGCGTTGATTGCTGAGATTGAATAGGTTTAATCACTTGTGGATTAGAGTTACTCCATGGAGTATAGGCCTCTGTCAAAATATGGCCTGTAAGACTCGTTAAATCACTAGATTGAACCTCAGCATTGCCTTGACGTCCAAATAATACAACTTCATCGCCCGCTTTGGCTTCTGGAATATCTGTTACATCAACCATAACAGTATTCATGGATACTCGACCAACCACTGGTGCTTTTTGTCCATTGACTAAGACAAAAGCTTTATTACTAAAACTACGACGGTAGCCATCCGAATAACCTACAGGCAAGTTTGCGAGTTTAGAATCACGTGTCAACGTATAAGTTTGGTCATAACCTACAGTTGAACCTTTAAGGTAATTATTAATTGCAGCAATTTGTGTTTTAAATGCCATCATGCGTTTAAATTCAGGGTGATTAGGAAAATCTCCATAAATAATTGCGCCTGCACGGACCATATCTAAATGTGATTCAGGAACATTTACGGTAGCAAATGAATTTGCTGTATGTAATGTTAATTCTTTACGATTCAGTTTGGCTTTTTTAATCAACCATGCTGTTTGTTCATTAAATTGAGCTAGGCGCTCACGAACATATTTTTCATCTTCTACAGCATAATGGGTCATAATGCCGTCAATTTTAAGATTTGGAAGCTTAGTGATTGCAACAGCTTGTTCTTTACCTTGAGCTGTAGACATTTCAAGACCATTACGATCCATACCACCCGAATTTAAAGCCAAGCTATAATGAACAGTTGTATTGTTCGCTTCTGCCCATTTAGAGATACGGGCAGCCTGATCATAATTACCCAAAAGCTCTTCGATATTTAACGCATGTGCATTGATGATTTCACTATCAGTTGCTGTACGTAAACGTGTAATTTTGCCTTTATAGCCATGCTTACGCACCATCGCCGCTTCTGCATTACTGGTGATGCCAATACACGATACGTTTAACTTCATAACACTCGGCATAAGTAGATCAATACTATGGCCGTATGCATTTGCTTTCATGACTACACAAAGTTGTGTTTTGCCATTAAGTAATTGATTTGTCCTTTTAATATTATCTTCAAAAGCTTGAGTGTCAACTTCAATCCATGCATTTGCTGTAGGTGCAGGGCTGACTTCATTTGTGATATGAGACGTGAGTAAAGGTGCAGCATGGGCAAATTGTATGGAACCGAATAATACCAATGCACAGCTATAAGCGAGATGCGAAAAATTTGTTTTAAGTTTCATGAGTTTTTTAATCTTTCCTGGCTGAATATGATTTAACGCTGGGTGGATTTTTATGGTTAAGTACAGAGATATAATTAATTTAAAATGTCACACGATTTGGTCGTAATAATACTTTCTCCTTAAAATATTATAGTCAGTGTTAAGTAAAATTTAATTTTGCTTAAACTGTATTCAGAAAATACAAATGTGATTTTAAATAATCTTAATTAAATCTAAATATACATTTGTGAAAAAACAAGAAGAAAAATCATTATATTTTTTTGAATGTTATTTTTTTAATCTAATTATTGGTGATATTTTTAATAACAATTTTTAAAATATAACATTTGGTAAATAATTAACTTTATTATTAAAAGGGGTTTTTTATTTTTATTATTTATTAATTATGATTTTTTTATCATTCGGTAAAATATAAAAAATATATGGAGGTAAACATCCGAAACTTTGTTTTAGGGCATGTGAAATATTTAAATTGTTATACTTATCATATGTTTATATTTTTTTATTAAAATTATTTAGAAATTTTTGGTTATACCGTGACAAATTTTTATGCATCAAATGTCATATTTAATAGTTTTTAATTAATTAATTTAAATTTTATAAATGAAATATTAATTAGATTGAATAAATAGTTGAGTATTATTTAACCTTGGAGGTGTAGTTATGGTTTTGTGTAATAAATCGACGAATTGGCCTTATCTTGTTTTTTTAATTAAATTTGTTGTTTGAAATTTTGATTAAATTAAAATTTTATGTTTATTTTTAAATCAGGAAATTTTATTAATATTTTAGTTTTTATTAAATGGGTGACTTTATATTGAGAGTTTTTAAATATAAGATGGTAGGTTATTTTTTAAATTACTAAAGAAGTTTTGGGGTTTTATTGACCATGCTATTCTAATTCTACAAGGCAGTAATATAGGAGGGCGGATATTGAGTGTTAGGGAAAATCCTCAATTCCTGTGTAAGAGTCAGTACAAAATATGAATTTTTATCTTAAATAAGTGTCTCAATAAATATGATGTAATGACTTAGCTATGCCGTTTTCCTTGATATACAGATGAGTCAAGGAAAGTTTTCCGAAGCCAGAGTATGCGTGCACACACGATTTTTTATGGAAAAGTTGAATTGAAAAAAGCGGGGAATAGGACGCGTTTTGCTTAAAAGATCAGCATTAATAAAAGCTTTTGTCACATTTTTTCAGTATATTGCTATTAATTTCTTTATTTATAAATTCTAAGTTTGTATGGAACAGGACCAAGCTCGCATACCTAAATATATTCCTATTCGCGATGCGATTGCCCATGATATTGAATCGGGTGTATTAGAAGCCCACGCAAAACTCCCATCAGAAAGAGTGCTGTCTGAACAGTTCCAAACCACTCGTGTGGCTGCACGTGAAGCTTTACTGGCTTTGGAAACTGATGGCTTGATTTATCGCTTAGACCGCCGTGGTTGGTATGTTCGTTCTCCTCGCATTATTTATCACCCGCAATCGACAAAAAACTTTAACCAGTTTGTGATTGAACAAGGCTATGAACCTTCTACAGAAGTAATTTCGAGTGAACTTACGCAAGCTACTTCTTGGGATGCCAAGCATTTAAAAGTTGAAAAAGGGCATCCGATTTATTCAGTTTGGCGACGTCGTTGTATTAATGGACGACCTGTTTTGGTTGAGCATTTACGGGTGAATGCCGAACTTTTCCCTGAGTTTTTAACTCATGATCTCAAGCAATCCATTACTTTACTGATGGCAAATCAATATAACTGCCATATCACCAGAGCTGACATTAACCTCTATCCAACCGCTTTATCGGAACAGCAGGCCAAAGCATTGCATGTGAATGTTGGCGCACTGGGTTTATATATTTGCCGTAGCAACAGAAATGAAGAAGGCGTAATTACCGATGTTGACCAAGAATATTGGCTACACGATGTTTTAGATTTGCATTTCGAAGCGCGAGCATAAAAATACAATCTGGTTTAAACCAGATTAATTAAACTGTCATATAAAGCTGTTGAAATACGATCATCAAATAATTGCATTCGATGGTTTGCAGATGAAACAGTATGTTCAACAGACAATTAAACTCGGTACTGCATCAGTTTTAGGTGTGGTGGTTGCTATTCAAATGGGATGTTCATCGGCAACATCAAAACAATCAGAAGAAATTACAGTCTATACGGCAGTGGAAGCCGACCAACTTAAACAGTACCAAGAAGAACTACACAAAGCCTATCCAGAACTCAAAGTAAAATGGGTACGTGATTCAACAGGTGTGATTACCGCTAAACTTTTGGCAGAGCAGAAAAACCCACAAGCGGACGTGGTTTTTGGTGTGGCTTTAACCAGTTTGCTGGTCATGGAAAAAAAGGACATGCTTGAGCCTTTTAAGCCAGAAGGCATCCAAAATTTAAAACCAGAATTTGTAAGCCAAAAACCTTTACCGACTTGGACGGGTATGGATGCATGGGAATCTGCAATTTGTGTCAACAAAGTCGAATTAGAAAAACGTAAGTTACCTATTCCAAAAACTTGGAAAGATTTAACCAACCCGATTTATAAAAACTTAATTGTGATGCCAAATCCAGCCTCAAGTGGTACAGGTTATTTAGATGTCACAGCTTGGATGCAAATTTGGGGTGAAAAGCAGGCATGGGACTATATGCAGGCTTTAGACAAAAACATTTCACAATATCCGCATTCGGGTTCAAAACCTTGCAAGATGGCAGCACAAGGTGAAATCCCAATTGGTGTTTCTTTCGGTTATCCGGCATTTAAATTAAAAGCAGAGGGTGCACCTTTAGAAGTGGTTTATCCAACAGAAGGTTTAGGCTGGGAAATGGAAGCCTCAGCAATTGTGAAAGGAACCAAGAAATTAAGTAGCGTACAGAAATTTATAAATTGGTCGGTAAGCAAAGCAGCAAATGAAGCCTATGCCCATAACTTTTCAATGGTGGCTTATAAAGGCATTGAAAATACCACCATGGACTTCCCAAAAAACCTTCCTCAAATGCTCGTAAAAAATGATTTTTATTGGGCGGCCGAGCAGCGTGAACGTATTTTGGCTGAATGGTCAAAGCGTTTTGAAAAGTGATCTTTTGGATAAGGGCCTCATTATGCAAATTCCTTCGTCATTGCAATCATCGCTGCTAGGTCAAAACCAAAAGGGCGAGTTAGCAGGGCATTTATTGTCGACCTTAACGACCTATAAATATCCTGAACATGGCCCGTCAGTTTTAGAAATAGTGGATATTCAAAAAAAGTTCCAACACTTTCAGGCCCTAACGCATATTAATTTAGACCTGAAAGCTGGCGAGTTCGTGAGCTTTTTGGGGCCTTCAGGTTGTGGTAAAACCACATTACTACGGATAATTGCGGGTCTAGAAAAGCCTGATTATGGAAAAGTCATAAAAAAGGGCACGGACATTACGGTGTTGAGTGCTGAAAAACGTCACTGTGGCATTGTGTTTCAGAACTATGCGTTATTTCCAAACTTAAACGTTGAAGAAAATATTGCTTTCGGCTTAGACAAAAAAAAGTGGGACAAGGTACAGCGTAGTCAGCGAGTTCAGCAGTTATTAGAACTGATTGAATTACCCGATATTGCGAAAAAATATCCAAACCAATTGTCGGGTGGGCAGCAGCAACGTGTTGCGCTTGCTCGGGCAATTGCACCGAAGCCTGATATTTTACTGCTAGATGAACCATTGTCTGCACTTGATGCTCAGGTACGTCTAAACCTAAGACAGAAGATCCGTTCGATTCAATCGCAGCTTAATTTGCCAACTATTATGGTCACACACGACCAAGAAGAAGCATTAAGCATTTCTGATCGTGTTGTAGTCATGAATCATGGCGTTATTGAACAAATTGATACGCCGCATAATATTTATTACAAGCCACAAACCCAATTCGTTGCAAAGTTTATTGGCACCATGAACTTTTTGGCAGCCACTTGTTCGGTCGTTAATCAGCTCGAGGTTTTAGGTTTTATTCCTCTAAATTTGGAACAGCAAAAACTTAAAGCAGGGCAAAGCTACAACATTGGTTTTAGACCCGAAGCCGTCGAGTTAGTTGATGATTTTGGCAGTGATAAAGAGTCGTTGTATTTGCCAGTTAGAGTATTAAGCACTGAATTTTTAGGTGCAAAACGTCGTTTGTTTTGCACTATTCATATTGATGGAATTGAGCAAGCAAAACATCTTTTGCAAATTGAAATTGAAAATACCAAGTTCAAATCTTTGCAAGAACTCATGTTTATAAAAGTGCCTAATCAGCTCATTCATGTCTTTGACGAACAAGGGTACGCACTATGTTAAATGAAGCTGCTTCAGCGGTTTTAAAAACACAGCCGCGTCGAAAAACTGAATATTCATTAAGATCAAATGTTGCTTTGGCTAGCGTCGCAATTGCTTTGACTTTAGCGATTATTGCTCCTTTAATGATACTGTTTGAATCTGCATTTTTTGATGAAAATCAAAACTTTGTTGGTCTTGAAAATTTTTATCATTATTTTGCAAGCCCAGCATTACTCAGCTCTGTATTTAACTCTGTGTGGGTCGCTTGTGCTGCTACTGTCATTACAGTGTTTCTTGCTAGTATTTATGCTTTTGCACTCACCAATGTGAATATGAAAGGCAAAGGCTTCTTTAAAGTGGTCGCTTTTTTACCGATTTTAGCGCCATCACTTTTGCCTTCTTTGGCATTGGTTTATTTGTTTGGTAAGCAAGGTGTATTGAAACCTTTACTGGGCGATATACAAATTTATGGCCCAGTCGGTATTTTAATCAGTTATTGCTTTTGGCTATTTCCAGCAATTTTAATGTTGATGATGGTGTCTTTTCGCAGTGTCGATCAGCGTTTAATTGAAGCCTCTTTGTCGCTCGGCAAAAATATTTGGAAGACGCATTACCACGTCACATTACCTGCAATTCGGTATGGACTCATCAGCGCAAGCCTAGTTGCTTTTATTTATGTATTAACCGATTTCGGAATTCCGAAAGTCATTGGCGGTTCATTTAACATGATGGCGCTTGATGTCTATAAACAGATTATTGGTCAGCAAAACATGAGTATGGGTGCGGTAATTTCCATTTTGTTATTGCTACCAGCAATTTTTGTATTCATTTTCGACCGAATACAAAGCAAGCGGCATGCACGGTTTCAAGCTTTTCAGGCTAAACCTTATATTGCAACATCGAATAAAAAACTTGGAATGGTTTTGAGTCTATTTTGTGGTTTGGTTTCAGGTGCGATTTTACTAATTATCTTTACGGCAGTGCTGGCTTCATTTATCCAGTCTTGGCCATATGATTTGTCTTTGACCTTGGCACATTACAGTTTTGAATATGTTGATGGTGGTGGTTGGGCAGCGTACTTTAACTCTGTTCGAATGGCACTCTTTAGTACAGTTTTTGGAGCGGCACTCATTTTTATGGTGGCGCTATTAACCGAACGCTTTAAAGCGCATCCACTGATTAAAAACTATGTACAAGCTTTGGTTTTATTGCCACTCGCTGTGCCGGGATTGGTCTTGGGTATTGCTTATATTTTGTTTTTTAACCAGCAAAGCAACCCGTTAAATGTGCTGTATGGGACCATGACCATTTTGGTGATTTCAACCATTGTGCATTATTACACCGTGCCACATCTTACTTTAACCAATGCCATTAAACAGATTCCGCTACAGCTCGATCAGGCAGCACAAACTCTAGGAACATCAAAATGGAAAACCTTTTGGAAAGTATATTTGCCCATGTGTTTTCCAGCGCTATGCGATGTATCGGTCTATATTTTTGTGAATGCCATGACCACTGTATCGGCTGCGATTTTCCTCTATTCACCAGACACCAGTTTAGCGGCGGTGGCGGTTTTAAATATGGATGATGCAGGCGATACGGTTGCTGCTGTTGCCATGAGCATTCTCATTTTAACCACCTCATGTGTTGTAAAACTCATTCACTGGTTATTTACCCGAAAAATTATGGCAAGAAGTCAGCAATGGCGTGAAAGTGCTCAATAAGTTTAGCTAAACACAATTTTTATTTAACCGACTGAAATGAAAATGCTTTGTTCAACAAGGCAAGGGTTTATTCATCCTAAATTTCGCAAATTGGAAGTCTTATGAATCACGTACAGTTTGATTTAATTGTTGTAGGAGCCGGTATTTTAGGTTTGTCCGCTGCCATACAAGCGCAAGAACAAGGCTTAAAAGTTTGTATCTTCGAGAAAAATGCTCAACCAGTGGGGGCAACTCGTCGTAATTTCGGCATGGTTGGAACATCAACCTTAACCCATCCTGAACAGCAGTGGCGAAAATACGCTCTTGAAACGCGTTCTTTTTATCAGCGTATTCAGGCTGAAACCGATATTTCGTTTGCTCAACGCCAAGGTATTTATCTCGCAAACACTGCACTTGAATGGCAGGTTTTAAAAGAGTTTGCCGAGCGTGCAAATCATTACCAAATTCCAGTTCATTTGCTAAAGCATGATGAACTGGTCACCCAATTTTCTTATTTAAATCCCGAACAGCAGTTTCAAGGCGGCTTGGTTTTTGAAGAAGATTATTCGGTCGAACCACATATGATTGGGAAGCGACTGTTGGCATATGCCGAAAGTAAAGGCGTAAAGATTTATACCAATGCCTGTGTCGTGCAAACCCAATATCAACATGAAATTTGTCAGGTTCGCTTGGCAAGTGGCGAGGTATATCGGGCAAATAAAGTTTTGATCTGCCACGGTGAAATCATCGATGTTTTATATCCAGATCTATTACAAAGCTTGAATCTGAAACGTTGTGGCTTACAAATGGCGCTGACTCAACCATTTCAAAAAAAAATTAAATGCTTCTCTTTATTCCGGCTTATCTATCTCTCGTTATCCAGCTTTTGAAATTTGCCCGAGTCATGCTGAGCTGGTTAGAACATCACAGCAAGGGCTGATCAAAGAATTCGGCATTCATATTCTGATTAAACAAAACGAATTTGGCGAACTGATTGTGGGCGATAGCCACGAATATCATTCGATTAATGAAGCACCTCAGTTTGAGCAACGCGAAGAGATTAATGAGTTTATTCAAGCTTACTGCCACGAAAAATTAGGCCTGACTTTACCTTCAATTCAAAAGCGTTGGAATGGTTATTACCTGACCCATGAACATGATTTGGCATGCGTCACTGAAGCTGAAAAAAACATTTTTCTGGTGAGTGCAATTGCTGGCAAAGGCATGACTACAGGGGCTGGCTTTATGAAAGAAATATTAGAACAAAATATTTACTAGTTTGTCATCTGGTTTAAACCAGATTGATGTATATTGAAATGAACGCGAAAGAAATGAGTAACATTATGAACATGCAACCACAACTCGATATGGACTTAGAGAACAAATATTTGCTTCTAACGCCAGGTCCGTTATCAACATCGGCGACAGTCCGCCGTGCCATGCAAAAAGACTGGTGTACTTGGGATCAAGAATACAACTCGCTGGTACAAGATATCCGCTCTCGTTTAGTCAACTTGGCAACCAGCCAACCTGAAAAATATACGGCTGTGTTAATGCAAGGCAGTGGTAGTTTTGCTGTGGAGTCTGTCCTTGGGTCAGCTATTCCGCGTGATGGCAAAATCTTGATCATTAATAACGGCGCATACGGTGCACGTATGGTGCAAATGGCGCGTTGCCTAAATATTGAAGTGATCGAGCTGAACTATTTAGAAACCCAAACACCAGATTTACAAGAAATCGAACGTATTTTAGAAGATAAAACTATTAGCCATGTTGCTTGTGTGCACTGCGAAACCACCACAGGTATTTTAAATCCGATTCAAGAGATAGGTCGTTTAGTTAAAGCAGCAGGAAAAATCTGGATTGTGGATGCCATGAGTTCATTTGGTGGTGTGCCAATGGATATCGCTGAGCTTGAAATTGATTTTCTAATTTCAAGCGCGAATAAATGTATTCAAGGTGTGCCGGGCTTTGGTTTTATTTTGGCGAAACGTGATTGCCTAGAAGCGTGTAAAGGATTGGCACGTTCGGTCAGCCTCAATTTATATGAACAGTGGAATACCATGGAACAGCATAACGGTAAATGGCGCTTTACCTCGCCAACCCATGTAGTACGTGCATTTTATCAAGCCTTGCTTGAGCTTGAGGCAGAGGGTG
Organism: Acinetobacter sp. H1(2024); assembly: GCF_046557555.1. Classification (NCBI taxonomy): domain Bacteria; kingdom Pseudomonadati; phylum Pseudomonadota; class Gammaproteobacteria; order Moraxellales; family Moraxellaceae; genus Acinetobacter; species Acinetobacter sp. H1(2024). Next base: position 708,651 of record NZ_JBKGFO010000001.1, on the reverse strand, counting down.
GAGTAGCTGCACGTTATCAACGTTATTTACAAAACCAACAAACCTTATCTCAAGGTATGCAACAACTTGGTTTTGAATTGGTATTAGGCAATCAAGCACCCCAATCACCAATTATCACGACATTCCTTTACCCGACAGATGAAACATTTAGCTTCCAATCATTTTATGAAACGCTAAAAAAATCAGGCTATGTGATTTATCCGGGTAAAGTCACTGACCTTAACTGCTTCCGTATTGGCAATATTGGCGAAGTTTATATTCATGACATTGAAGGACTTCTTGCTGCGATTGCGAGCTACTGTGAAAACCACCTAAACCAAGCTGTAACAGCATAATTTTTATTAAAACATTTGAATTAAAGGGAATACACCATGACAACCAACAATACACAAATTCAGGCTGTGGTTTTTGACTGGGCTGGTACAACTGTAGATTTTGGTTCACGCGCACCGATTTTGGCTTTTATGGCTTTATTTAAAGACAATAAAATTGAAATTACGGTTGAAGAAGCTCGAGCGCCAATGGGTTTAGAAAAACGTGACCATATTGCAGCAGTTTTAAAAATGCCGCGCGTAGCAGCTGCATGGCAGGAAGTTTATGGTCAAGCGGCAACAGAAGCAGATATTGATCGTTTATATAAGGACTTTATTCCTTATCAGTTAAAATCGATTCCAACATGCTCGGCTTTAATACCGGGTGCATTGGAAACGTTTGAAAATATTAAAAAGCGTGGTGCAAAAATTGGCAGTAACACGGGATATGCATCCATGATGATTGGTCGTTTGGTTAAAGATGCTGCCGATCAGGGCTACCGTCCAGACTGTATCGTTACGGCAAGTGATGTGAAATTTGGCCGTCCATATCCTGAAATGTTATGGAAAAACTTAATTCAACTCGATGTGTCTGACATCAAAACTGTTGTAAAAGTGGATGATACCGTGGTGGGGATTGATGAAGGTTTAAATGCCGGATGCTGGACAGTAGGACTTGCGATTAGTGGTAACGAAGTCGGTTTAAGCTATGAAGAGTGGAGTGCGCTATCGGCAGATGAACAAATTGTGCTAAAAAATAAGGCCTATCAAAAAATGAATGCATCGGGCGCTCATTATGTGATTGATAGTGTCGCTGACTTACCAAATGTACTCGATGATATTGAACGCCGTTTGGGACAGGGTGAACGACCTTAAACAAATGCTTGCGTAAAAAGAACCTGCTATAAAGCGGGTTTTTTTGAAAGCTGGAAATGCCTGTATTGGTAAGATTTAAATAAGAATATGTATATTATAAAGTCTTTTATAATTATTTGTAAACTTCATAATGTGCTTTTAGGTATTAATTAATCTTCTAGAGTATCTAATAAAATCTTAGGAATTAATTTTAGTACTCACAATTTTAATAGGTTGATTTTAATGGTTTAGCTAGACAAGGCATCTCGTCCTATAGTTAAAATCGCAATCGTTAAGAATAGAAGGGGTGGAATATAATCAAACCATGATGCTTTTTGTATAATAGATTTTAATTTTCGAGCCATTACACCTACAGTCATATTTACACAGATCCCACCAAAGTTAAAAAATAAGCCATATAATAGGAAATATAGCCAAGCTGGATGAGAATCCGAAGATATAAATTGTGGTAACAAGCTAACAAAGAAGAGACCAATCTTTGGATTAGACAAGTTAATTAACATACCTTTGCTAAATGAATAACGAGCTGATTCTGTAGAATTTTGTGAGGGAACATTCGAGCTTTCTATTGATTTACGTTTGGGCCAAGCTACATAAGCAAGATATAGTAAATATAAAGCGCCAGTGAATTGAAGAATTTTATATAATAGAGGAATTTGTTGAAATACAAACATTAATCCAAATGCTGATAACAAGACATAGAAAAATACGCCAAATTCAACTCCTGCTGCTGCTTTTAGTCCCGCTTTTATTCCATATTTTAATGATTGATTCATTACATAAAACATAGCAGGGCCAGGTACTAAATTAATCACTAGCGCCGTTAGAACAAAAGATAAAAAACTATAATTCATTACTTGTTATTTCCATCAAGGTGTTTTTTAGAGTGCAGATTGGGAAATGGTTTATAATGCTTTAAAATATAATTTATTTCTATATGTTTTTGATTGATTAATTGGTGTGTAGATTTTGAGTGGTTATGGAATTTTATTTTATTGTTGATAATAATTTAAATTTATCTTAACTTTATTTTAAATAATATTAATAAATTTAAATATTTTAAATTGAGAATAATAAAATAGTGGAATAAGTAATATCTAGCATTTTGCAAAATTAGCTATAACAGAAAAACAATTCCAAATTTGAATTTGTTCAGTAAGTTCTATTGATTACTATTTATAGTAAAAAAATTTATGCCATATTTTTCTACAACTACGGGTGAAATTGACATGCGAAATTTTACCTAGTGATTAAATTTGTAATTTTAGACTCATCAGTTTTTGGTAGGAAAAACCAGTTGAGCCAAAGAAATAGAGAGTTAACATAAGCATTAAAATGTGAATTTTCATCAAATATTGATGTTGGATAAGGACTAGGGAAAGAAAATCATGAATGCTTATTATCAATTGCTGAATAGAACAATTGGTCCTCAAGGTGAAGTTATTGCTCATTATTGCTCAACTGTCCATGCACAAGGGGCATGGAACCCTCATGAACAACACATGGCGCCTGCAAGTGGTGTCATCGCAGCAGAGTTAGAACAGTTTTCACCGCGACAAGATATGCGAATTGGTCGAATTAGTTTTGATATTTTTGGATTGATTGCATTTGGTGAATTTACGATTAAAACACATGTCATTCGTGCCGGTAAAACGATTGAATTGATTGAAGCAGAACTACAAGCACAAGGTAAAACTTGTATTGTGGCTAGAGCATGGCGCATGTGCACTCAAGACAGTTCCGAGATTGCGGGGCTTGAAGATCAACCAATTCATCATCCCGATACCTTTACCGAATGGACGGGCATGAAAAGATGGCCGGGTGGTTTTATCCAGACACTCGTCACTAAAACTGATGATCAGCATCGCGCGGGCAAAGGTATTGTTTGGCTAAACAATGATAAAGAAATGGTTGAAGGGCAGCCGACCACAGATTTTGCGCATTTAATTGGCATGGTAGATACCGCAAACGGAATTGTACCAAGACAAGAGGGCGAATTTACGTGGGGCTTTCCAAATCTAGATTTGCAAATTCACATGCACCGTTATCCGCAAGGTAAATGGTTGGGGCTGGAAACCGTTCAGCAATATGGCTCAGATGGTATTGGTTTAACCAGTGCAGTTTTACATGATGTGTATGGCCCATTTGGACGAAGCGAGCAGATTTTAACTTTACGTAAAATGGCTAAATAAATTTTAAGCCAATAAAAAAGTCATCCCTAAGGATGACTTTTTTATTTTGAGATTTAAATTTTAAGCAATTTCTTAGCTACGTACTTTAATGAGTGTTGGTGTTAGTTTATCCCAACGCTGTTTTGCAGAGTCCATTGCTTTCATTTTGATAAGGCCATAACCACGAACTTCTGCTGGTAATTTCGCAATTTGTTCAGCGACAGCTAAGTTATGATTGTCTGGTGCTTCAACGAGTGCTTCAACAAATGCGATGTAACGGTCACGCCATGCTTGTTCGTGTTGACGTTCTTCTTGACGTGCAAATGGGTCAAGGAAAGTTTCACGAAGCCATTGTAAGCGAGCAAGCATCATCATTGGGAAGCGCATCCAGTAACCGAACGCACGTTTACGGACATTTTGCAGACCACCGAGTAATGCTGGCGGAGCAAGGTGATATGTTAAACGTAAGCCTTTACCGAACTGGGTTTCAATCGATTCTTTGAAGCTTTTACCTGTTAACAGACGAGCAACTTCATATTCATCTTTATACGCCATAACTCTATACAGCTGAGTTGCAATGGTACCTGTTAATTCTTCAGGTAACTTTTTAGCTGCCAACTCTACAAGCGTACGGTATTTAGTTGCGTAAGCTTCATTCCAATAGTCTGTGAGACGAGCAGAACGGTCTTCAACAAGTTCAGCCAAAGTTTGCGGTGTTTTGGTTTTTGGCATTGCAGCCACTAAACGTGCAGCTAAAGTTGGGTCACTTGCAAGATGACAACCTACACGGAAAGCTTCAAGGTTCTTTTCAACAGCAGTCCCATTTAGGTGAATTGCTTTTTCAATGCTTTCACGTAATAGTGGAATGCGTCCAGATTGCCATGCCATACCGAGTAATAACTGGTTGGTATAAATTGAATCACCTAACAGTTGTGTTGCAATACGAGCCGCTGGCAGAGAAACCAGTTGACCTTGACGAACACGGCCACGAAGACGATCAATTAAATCGCTAATCGGTGCATACCAGTCACGAGATTTAATAAACTCAGAAGTAGGCGTACTGTCTTCATTCACAATAACCAAAGCATCATCTTTTAAGCGAGATAGAGCAGCACTACCACCAGCAACTACCGCATCGGCACCAATCAGTAATTCACATTGGCCCGCTGGAATTTTGGTAGAAGAAATTTGTTCATCAGTTGCTGCAAGTTGAACGTATGAATAAACCGTACCACCTTTTTGCGCAAGTCCAGCCATGTCCATAACACGTGTTGCTTTACCTTCGAGATGAGCCGCCATACCAAGCAGTGCGCCAATAGTCACAACACCTGTCCCGCCAATACCGCCGACCATAATACGACTTGGAACATCATATAACTGAGGAATAACTGGTGATGTTGGCCAACCTGCACCAATACCTTCAAATTTAGCCGGACGTTTCATATCACGTGTATGAACAGTCACAAAGCTTGGGCAGAACCCTTCAGCACAAGTGAAGTCTTTATTACAGCTACTTTGGTTAATTTGACGTTTAGTACCTAAAGCTGTTTCTACAGGTTCAATAGATAGACAGTTTGATTTTTTCGAACAGTCGCCACAGCCTTCACAGATATCACTGTTAATGTATAAACGCTCAGCAGGGTCAGGGTAGGCATCACGTTTACGGCGACGGCGTTTTTCACTGGCACAGGTTTGTACATAAATTAAAGCGGTTACACCTGAAACTTCACGAAGCTCGCGTTGAACCGTATCGAGTTCATTACGGTGGCGAATTTCGACACCTGGTGCAATACCGTCTTCTTCATTTAATAGTTTAACTTCATCCGTCACAATAACTTGTTTTTTAATACCTTCGGCAGCGAGCTGGCGAGTTAACTGTGCAACGCTCAAATGCCCATCTACATGCTGACCACCTGTCATAGCGACTGCATCGTTGTAGAGGATTTTATAGGTAATATTAGTTTTTGCAGCGATGGACTGACGGATTGCTAAGTAACCAGAGTGGAAGTAAGTTCCGTCACCAAGGTTCGCAAAAATATGTTTTTCATTGGTAAATGGTGATGCACCCACCCAACTTACACCTTCACCGCCCATTTGCGAGAATGTTTCTGTACCACGGTCAAGTGAAACGGCAATATAGTGACAACCGATACCGCCTAATGCACGGCTACCTTCAGGGACGACTGTTGAAGAGTTATGTGGGCAACCACTACAGAAATACGGTTTACGTTCAGCAAGATCAATAACACGTTTTGATTCTTGCTCTGCTTTTAGCAGTAAGTCGATTCTGTTTTGGATTTGTGTTTTTAAGCTTTCAGGAATATCGAGTTTTAAGAAGCGAGCAGCCAGCATTTTTGCAATAGGTTCAGGCTGGTACTCATAGTGACCAATGAGCGGCGCTTCTTCAATAGAAGTACTCCATTCGCCTTTGCCGTCAGTTGCTTTACCAATCACATGTGGGCGTTTGCCATCAGGCAGTGAGTACAGCTCATCCTTAATTTGTGTTTCAATAATTGGACGTTTTTCTTCAATAACGATCAGTTCTTGTAAACCTTCGGCAAAGTCACGAACACCTTGAGGTTCTAAAGGCCAAATCAATCCAACTTGATAAACACGTAGCCCAAGCTGCTGAGCAGTTTCATCTTCAATACCTAAAATACGTAAAGCTTCAATCGTATCTAAATAACCTTTACCACTTGCGGCAATACCAATACGGGCATTTTCACAAGGCCATGTAACAGTATTGATTTTGTTCGCGCGGGCATAGGCCAAAACCGCAGGTAAGCGATATTTATAAAGACGTTCTTCTTGCTGAATGCCGTGATCTGGCCAACGAATATTGACGCCGCCCTCTGGGAAATTCATATTTTCCGGTATAACTGGAGTGACACGGTCTAAGTCGACATGAACAGAAGCAGAAGTTTCTACAATTTCACTCACCAGCTTCATTGAAGACCACAGGCCAGAAAAACGTGAAACTGCAATGGCGTGAACACCAAAGTCTAAAATTTGTTGAACGGATGTTGGGTAGAAAATTGGAATACCGCAACCAATCATGACATGTTCAGATTGGTGAGGGATTGTAGAAGATTTACATGAGTGGTCATCACCAAATAAAGCAACGACACCACCACGTTCAGAGGTACCAGCTAAATTCGCATGGCGGAGTACGTCGCCTGAACGATCAACACCCGGGCCTTTACCATACCACCATGAAGACACTCCATCATATTTGCCTTGGCCTGAAAGATTAACTTGTTGAGTACCCCAAATTGCGGTAGCAGCCAAGTCTTCATTTACGCCAGGTTGAAATACAACATTATGGGATTTAAGTAATCCTTGAACTTGCCAAAGGAAACTATCATAGTTACCAACTGGAGAACCGCGATAACCAGAAATAAAACCAGCAGTATGATAACCATTGATCGCGTCACGGCGAGTTTGGGCAAGAGGCAACCGAACAAGTGCCTGAATGCCGGTCATATATGCTGTACCGTTATCACTTACATATTTATCTTCAAGTGACACATCCTTTGTTGCAATAATATTTGGAGTGACTTTTGTAGCTATATTCATTTATATCTCCTTAGAATTTTTAGTAGCTCGGACTACTTTCTTTTTTCAACATCCAGTTGAATATTTGGAGCAAGTGACATACGAAATAAAAAAAGATCGGTTCCTCTTCTTAAAAAGAATTAGTGCCAATGTATGTACATTTAGTCATTGTGGTTGAACTAAACTGGTGCAACAATCCGTAATTTAGGAAAACATATTTACGTTATGCGCAAAAATCTCGATGGTGGACTATTGCATGCAATGCATGCATTCCTGAAAGTGATTGATAGCGGGAGTTTCACAGCAGCAGCTGAGCAGATGGATCTGACCACAGCACAGGTTTCACGTCTTATCAGCGAGCTAGAAACACGCTTAGGTACAAAATTAATACAACGCTCAACGCGCCAGCAGGCACTGACCGATATTGGTGCGACTTATGCAGAGCGCTGTCGCCAAGTCATTTCAATGGTGGATGAAGCAGAATCAGAAGTAACAGGAACGGCTTCTAAACCGAAAGGACGTTTACGTGTGTTAAGCATGGGAAGCTTTGGGCATCATTATGTTTTTCCAGTGATGGCCGAGTTTTGTAAACATTACCCCGAACTAACCGTGGAATATACGACTTCACAGTACGTTCCGGACCTGTTGGCAAAAGGGGTCGATGTCAGTCTTTATCTAACTGAATCATTAACAGATTCTCGTTTTGTTGCACGTAGAATTGGCACCATCTTTTCTGTTTTATGTGCTTCACCTGCGTATCTAGAAAAACATGGTGTGCCGAAGTCCCCAGAAGACTTAAAAAACCATGCCTGTTTACGCTTAGTAAACCCATCTATTACACCAGATTGGCACTTGTTAAATGCAAAAGGTGAGTCTTACCAAATTGATACTGGTGGGCAACTGATTGCAGATAACCCTGAATTATTATTAGATGTGGTGCAACAAGATATGGGTGTGGCGTTATTGCCGATGTTTTCGGCTTTAGATGCGGTTCAAAATGGAAGATTATGTCATATCTTGCCAGAGTGGCGTTCGCCCGATATAGGAGTTTATACCTTATTGCCTTCACGCCACTTTATTGATGCAAAAACACGTGCATGGCTAGATTGGGTGGAAGAACATATTTCGCCAAGAATTGAAATGGATGCATCTTATTTTTATAAATAATCAGATAAATTTTTAAGGATTAAGCTAGAAAAGGATAAAGAATAATACGGATTTAGAATAAAAATAGGGTAGAGAATGCTTCTGTTGAGAGAGGCATTTGATACAGAGATAAATGATAAATTTTAAATAAATAGCATGAGAGATTTAGTCCCAATTCCTGAACGAAATGAGATAAAGATGAGATAGGATGATCTGGTACTTTGCCTAATATTCAGCTTTATACCAGATGCTGAGCTATTTTAATTTATGACTATGCACACTTGGTCTGCCAATACGCATTTGCATAATTCGACAAGCTTTTTCGGTTTAATACATTGCTAATATTTTGGCTGGCTTGCATTAGTTTCTCTAAATCAATGCCCGTTTCAAACCCCATGTGCGACAGCAAATAAAACAGATCTTCGGTCGATACATTGCCAGAGGCACCTTTGGCATAAGGGCAACCACCAAGACCTGCAAGAGACGAATCAAAAACACGAATGCCTTGCTGTAAAGATTGATAAATATTGGCAATTGCCATGCCATAGGTATTGTGGAAATGCCCAGCTAAAACTTTACTGTCGAGTTCAGCAAGGCAGGCTTGCCAAACCTTTTGAACGCGATCTGGTGTTGCGGTACCAATGGTTTCACCTAAAGACACTTCATAGCAGCCTATGTCATAGAGCCGTTTTACAACTTTCACCACTTGTTCAGGAGCAATTGCGCCTTCATAGGGACAATCGACAATACAAGAGACATAACCGCGTACACGAATGTTATGGGCTTTTGCAGCGCTCATGACATCGCTAAATTTTTCAAAGCTCTCGTCGATTGAGCAGTTAATATTTTTACGGGTAAAGCTTTCAGAAGCTGCGGTAAACACCGCAACCTCTTTGCATCCTACCGCTTGAGCAGTTTCAAAACCTTTGATATTGGGGGTGAGCAGGCTAAATTGCACATCGGTTGTTTGGGGGAGTTGCTTAAATAGCTCGTCACTTTGAGCCATTTGAGGTACCCATTTTGCCGAAACACATGAACCGACTTCAATCGATTTTAGGCCAGCATTTATCAAGTCATTAATAAAATTTAAGCGTTGTTCGACGGTTAAAGCCTGCTTTTCGTTTTGGAGGCCATCTCTGGGACCGACCTCCACGATTTTGACAAACTCACTCATGCAACTTCCTCCTGAGCAGGCTGAAATTCCACAAGCTCGTCGCCAGCTTTGACTTGATCACCGACTTGGAAATAGGAGTCTACAATTAAGCCGTCTTTAGGGGCACGAATGGTATATTCCATTTTCATCGCTTCAAGCGTCATTAAAATATCGTCTTTCTTCACGCTATGATTTGCGCTCACCAGTACTTGCGTTACCACACCCGGCATTGGTGCTTTTAGGTGGCCTTCATCGGCTTGGCTATCTGCTTGATTAAAGTCTTGGCGAATATAAGCAAACTTATAGCTTTGTCCATTTTGGAATAAGGTAATGCCTTGCTGACTTTGGTTAAAAGACAGTTTTTGCTTAGTCCCAGCAATTTGAACAGAGGCCGTATGCGCATCAATCAATTGTCCAGAAATCGGGTAGCTTTGACCGTTATATTTTGCGGTGAAACCATCTTCATTTGAGGCAAATTTGATTTGGATATTTTGGTTTAAATAATTCAGTTTAATACTGTGCTGATAAGCAATATTTAAACGCCAAAGTGGTTGAGCCTGCCAAAGCTGTTTTTGGCTTGAGTTGTTGTTATTAAGTTTACTGAGGAACTCAATAAATGCCGCTGCTACCACAAGTTCAGGTTTGATCTCTTCAGGGCTAAACAAGAAGTTTTGTTCACGTTGAATCAGGTTGGTATCAAGCTTAGCTTGTTTAAAAGATTCACTACGAACAATCTTTTCAAGAAAGGCAATATTGTTGCCTAAACCATCCACATGGAATTGACTTAAAGCGTGTTGCATTTGAATGAGCGCAGCTTCACGGTTTTTACCCCATACAATGAGTTTGGCAATCATTGGGTCGTAATAGGTCGTGATTTCATCGCCTTCAACAATACCGCTGTCTACACGAACATATTGGTTTTGCGTTGGGTAGTGCAAATAGTTAATTTTACCAATGGCAGGTAAAAAGCCTTTTTCTGGTTCTTCGGCGTAAATACGTGCTTCGAGCGCATGCCCGTGAATTTGCAATTCGTTTTGTAGTTTAGGTAAAGGTTCGCCATAAGCGACTCGAAGTTGCCATTCAACCAAGTCTTCACCTGTAATCATTTCGGTGACTGGGTGTTCGACTTGTAGGCGGGTATTCATTTCCATGAAATACGCCGTACCGTCTTGTTCGACAATAAACTCAACCGTACCGGCACCGACATAATTTACGGCACGTGCAGCATCCATTGCCGCTTGGCGCATTGCATCGAGCTTCTCGCTTGGCATTTGTGGAGCAGGGGCTTCTTCTAGCACTTTTTGGTGACGGCGTTGTACAGAGCAGTCGCGTTCAAACAAATGTACATAATTGCCATGTGTGTCGCCAAACACTTGGACTTCAATATGGCGAGGTTGAATCACATAACGCTCAATTAAGACGTCATCATTACCAAAACTCGATTTGGCTTCACGTTTACACGAAGCTAAGGCATGCAGAAAGTCTTCACTGCGTTCAACCAGACTCATGCCTTTACCGCCGCCACCAGCACTGGCTTTAATTAAAACTGGATAGCCAATTCGGTCTGCCTGTTGTTTTAAAAACTCAGCATCTTGGTTGGTTCCGTGATAACCCGGTGTTAAAGGAACGCCTGCTTTTTCCATTAAAGCTTTCGAGGTTGCTTTTAAGCCCATCGCTAAAATGGCATCCACTGGCGGCCCAATAAAGCAAATGTTGTGTTGTTGGCAAGCGAGTGCAAACTGGTCATTTTCTGAAAGGAAGCCGTAGCCTGGGTGAACCGCTTGGCTGCCTGTATCAATCGCTGCTTGAATAATACGGTCGGCTTGCAAATAACTTTGCGTTGCAGGGGATTGACCAATATAAACCGCTTCATCTGCAAGTTTGACATGTTGTGCATTTGCGTCTGCATCTGAGTAAACGGCAACCGTTGCAATACCTAATTTTTTAGCTGTACGAATTACACGGCAGGCAATTTCGCCACGGTTCGCAATTAAAATCTTTTCAAACATGATGATCGTCCTTAATTGTTGTTATTCGAGTTAGAAACCCAAGCAGGCTGCTGTTTATTTAAAAAGGCACTCAGACCTTCTTTTGCCTCACTACCTTGACGAACTTGAGCAATATGATGTGCTGTCTGTTGCAGCAAATCATTGCTCATGGTCTGGTTGCTCACCATTTGAATCAGTTGTTTTGAGGCCGCTTGAGCATGCGGGCCACCAAGTAATAGAGCATCAATAATTTCTTGAACTTTTTTATTTAAATCTTCGGCATCTGCTACTTCGTGTGCCAAACCAATGTGTTTAGCTTCACGTGCTGAAATTCGCTCGGCAGTTAAGAAGTAACGAGAGGCTTGTCTTGCGCCAATTGCACGAATCACATAGGGACTAATGGTAGATGGAGCAAGCCCTAAACGAACCTCAGAAGTTGCAAACTTGGCATCAGTGCTGGCAATGCAAATATCACATGCTGACGCTAAACCCATGCCGCCACCAATGGCAATGCCATGCACTCGGGCAATAGTCGGTTGTTTTAGGGTTGCGAGTGCATCTAACATTTGCGCAAGTTTTAATGCATCTGCTTCATTTTCTGCTGAAGATGCCTGACCTGCCTGTTTCATCCAGTTGAGGTCGGCACCTGCCGAAAAGCTTTTGCCGCGACCCGCTAAAACCACAACACGAATATCATCACGTGTATTGATTTGTTTAAAGCAAGCATGCAGTTCTTCAATGACTGTGGTGTTGAATGCATTGTGCAATTCAGGGCGGTTCAGCCAAACATAGGCAACCTGACCTTGCTGTTCGAGTTGTAAAAATTGATAGCTCATATACACCTCTTACATGCGGAACACGCCAAATTTGGTTGGCTGGATAGGGGCATTCATGGCCGCAGCCAAACTTAAACCAAGTACCTGACGGGTTTGAGCTGGGTCGATTACACCGTCATCCCAAAGGCGGGCAGAAGCATAGTACGGATGGCCTTGGCGCTCGTATTGTTCACGAATCGGTTGTTTAAACTCGTCTTCTTCTTGCGCTGACCACTGGGCACCTTTTTGCTCAATCTGGTCACGTTTTAAAGTCGAAAGTACGCTCGCTGCTTGTTCGCCGCCCATGACTGAAATACGAGAGTTGGGCCAAGTCCATAAAAAGCGTGGTGAATAAGCGCGGCCACACATACCGTAGTTACCTGCACCAAACGAACCACCAATAATCAGGGTGAGTTTAGGTACATTTGCGGTGGCAACTGCCATCACTAATTTAGCGCCGTTTTTTGCAATCCCTTCATTTTCATACTGGCGACCAACCATAAAGCCCGTAATGTTTTGTAGGAATAACAATGGAATATTGCGCTGTGTACATAGCTCAATAAAGTGCGCACCTTTTTGTGCAGACTCAGAAAATAAAATCCCGTTATTTGCAATAATGCCGACTGGCATACCATAGAGTGAAGCAAAACCAGTAATGAGGGTTGAACCAAAGCGTGCTTTGAATTCATCAAAACGAGAACCGTCTACAATACGTGCAATGACTTCACGCACATCGAAAGGTTTACGCGCATCACTTGGCACCACGCCATAGAGTTCCGATGCATCAAACAGCGGCTCATCAATTTGCTTGTTTAACTCATTTGGCTTTTTATTTAAGTTAGCAACAATGTTTCGTGCAATCGCAATGGCATGTTCATCATTTTCAGCTAAGTGGTCAGCTACACCTGAAAGACGTGTGTGTACATCGCCGCCGCCTAAATCTTCACTGCTTACCACTTCGCCTGTTGCAGCTTTTACCAGAGGAGGGCCGCCTAAGAAAATCGTACCTTGATTACGGACAATAATGGTTTCATCAGACATGGCAGGCACATACGCACCACCAGCGGTACAGCTCCCCATCACCACGGCAATTTGAGCAATACCTAGGCTCGACATGCGTGCCTGATTATAGAAAATACGCCCAAAGTGATCGCGGTCTGGGAAAACCTCATCTTGCATTGGTAAATAAGCACCGCCTGAATCTACTAAATAAATACAAGGCAAGTGATTTTGTTCAGCAATTTCTTGTGCGCGTAAATGCTTTTTAACTGTAAGTGGGTAATACGTTCCGCCTTTAACCGTTGCATCGTTGGCAACGATCATGCAAGTTACGCCGTTGACCTGACCAATACCAGCAATCACACCGGCAGCAGGAACATCATCTTCATAAACGTTGTACGCTGCCAATTGACCAATTTCTAAAAATGCCGTGCCGACGTCAATCAGTTGATCAATACGTTCACGGGGTAAAAGTTTACCTCGAGCCAAATGTTTTTGTCGGGCATTTTCACCACCGCCTAAAGCAATACGCTGGGCAACCTGTTTGAGATCTGTGACCAATGTTTGCATGGCTTGCTGGTTTGTTTTGAAGTCTTCGCTTCGAACATTAATCTTGCTTTGTAATTGGTTCATAAGATGCGTCCTTATTTATAATTATTATTTGGTTTCATTGAAAAGTTCGCGGCCAATTAGCATGCGGCGAATTTCAGAAGTTCCTGCACCAATTTCATAAAGTTTTGCATCGCGCCATAAACGGCCAGCAGGGAATTCATTGATATAACCATTACCGCCTAAAGTTTGAATTGCTTCACCAGCCATCCATGTTGCTTTTTCGGCAGCATATAAAATGGCACTTGCGGCATCTTTGCGTAAACTGCGGTCATGGTCAGCTTTGTCACAGGCAGCACCAACAGCATAAACAAGTGCTTTACATGCCAACCAAGTTGAATACATATCGGCAAGTTTGCCTTGCATAAGTTGGAATTCACCTAACGCCTGACCAAACTGTTCACGTTGATGCAAGTATGGAATGACCACATCTAAACAGGCATCCATAATACCTAAAGGTCCGGCACTTAAAACTGCACGCTCATAGTCCAAACCACTCATGAGTACTTTTGTACCGTTACCGACACCGCCGAGTACGTTTTCAGCAGGTACTTCTACATTGTCAAAGAACAGCGGGTAAGTGTTAGAGCCACGCATACCGAGTTTGTCTAAATGGTTACCGTGACTAAAGCCTTTCATGCCTTTTTCAATTAAGAAAGCGGTCATGCCTTTCGCGCCAGCTTGCGGGTCAGTTTTAGCATAAACGACCAATACATCTGCATCACCGCCGTTAGTGATCCACATTTTTGAACCATTTAAAACGAAGTGATCACCTTTTTGTTCAGCACGTAATTTCATGCTGACGACATCAGAACCCGCATTCGGTTCAGACATTGCAAGGGCACCGACATATTCACCAGAAATCAATTTTGGTAAATACTTTTGTTTTTGCTGCTCGTTACCGTTACGGTTAATCTGGTTTACACATAAATTAGAATGAGCACCATAAGAAAGACCAATGGCTGCCGAAGCACGAGAAATTTCTTGCATGGCAATAATATGAGCTAAATAACCCATATTGGCACCGCCATATTCTTCAGAAACTGTCATGCCCAAAAGGCCCATATCTCCGAATTTTTTCCAGAGATGTGCAGGGAATTTATTGTCTTGATCAACTTGTTGAGCAATTGGTGCAATTTCTTTTGCACAAAATGCGGCTACCGAATCTTGAAGCGCAATTAAAGTTTCATCTAGACCGAAATTCAAGCTGCGTAGGTTCATGATATTTTCATCCTATTGGTTATATTTGTTGTCCATAAAATATTTTGTGGGTATTTGATAATTACCATACAATGATTTTTTGAAAAAGTGAATACTGATTCATAAAATGATTTACAATTCATTTTATTTGTTAGAGAATAAATTATGAGCTATAAACGATCATCTTTAATGCAAGAGCGGATGGAGCAAAATCGGAAGTCGATTTTGAATTCAGCCAGAAAAATAATTTCAGAGGGAGGATTTAAAGACGCGCAAATACAAACAATTGCAGAGCAAGCGGGTGTATCTAGTGGACTGGTTTATCGCTACTTTGATAATAAAAGCCAAGTGCTCATTGAAGTTTTGTCTGATGCGATTAATACAGAGCTATTGGTCATCGATTCGATTACCGAAAGTGATTTATCGGCAAAGCAGAAATTACACAAGGCGGTGGCAACCTTTGTAAAACGGGCACTGAATAGTCCTCAGCTTGCATATTCACTTATGTTTGAACCCGTCGATTCAACGGTTGAACATGAGCGTTTTCGTGTGAAGCAATTGATTAAACAAAGTATTAAAAAAATACTTGCGGATGGAAATGCAAGTGGTGAGTTTGTCTTGGATGATTTAAACACAGCAGCACTTTGTGTAGTCGGTGCTATGACTTATGTGGTGGTTGAACCCCTAGACCCAGCTCAAAATACAAAGTTTGATCACGCACACAAAGACTATTTTTCAAAACAAATTGCTGACTTTTGTGTGGACGCTGTGCAGAAGAAATAGGGCATATAAAGAGTAAAACAACACAAAATAAGTCGTTTGGAAAAGTAGTTGCAGTAACAACAATTAGATCAGGTAAGAAGAGAATTAGAAGAATCAAGGAGAATGATTCAATGCAACAAGAACGGTTAAGCTACGCCTCGGGACCAAGCACGCAGCCCTTATTGGGTATGACCATTGGTGAACAATTTGATCAGGCCTGTCGGAAATATGCTGAAAAGGAAGCAATCGTTAGTTTTCATCAAAACAGACGATTAACCTATAAAGCTTTACAGGATGAAGTAAATGCTTTTGCTTGTAGCCTTTTAAAATTGGGATTAAAAAAAGGAGATCGGCTAGCCATCTGGTCGCCTAACTGTGTGGAATGGACGGTAACCCAATTTGCAGCCTTTAAAGCAGGGATTATCTTAGTTAACCTGAATACAGCTTATAAGAGCCATGAACTTGAATATGTGTTGAATAAAGTCTCATGCAAAGGATTGATTATTGCTTCTCAATTCAAAACCACTGATTACCAAGAATTACTGACAAAAATTGCTCCTGAGTTAACCAACAGTCCAGATAAAGTGCTGAATTCAGCGCGACTGCCACATTTAAAATTTGTCATTAAAATTGATGACCAACAACATACGGGTATTTATCGTTTTAGTGATTTAGTTACTACACCAACTTCTGAGCAGCTGGAACAATTAAAACAATTAGCGAAGCAACATCAGTTTGATGAAACCATTAATATCCAATTTACTTCAGGTACAACAGGTAACCCTAAAGGGACCATGTTGACCCATCATAATATTTTAAATAACGGTTATTTTGTTGGCGAAGGCATTCGCCTTGCACCTCATGATAAAGTCTGTATTTCTGTGCCTTTGTTTCATTGTTTCGGCATGGTGATGGGGAATTTAGCCTGTGTTACACATGGGGCAACCATGGTCTATCCATCGGCTATATTTAATCCTTTAGAAACTTTAAAAGCGATTCATCAAGAACGTTGTACGGCAGCTTATGGCGTGCCAACTATGTTTATTGCCACTTTAGAACATGAACAGTTTAATGAGTTTGATTTATCGAGTTTAAGAACCGGCATCATGGCAGGCAGCCCTTGTCCACGTGAAATTATGCAGCGGGTTATAGACCGTATGCATATGTCCGAAATCACGATTTGTTACGGTATGACTGAAACCTCACCAGTAAGTGTACAAAGTTCGGTAAACGATTCGATTGATAAACGAGTAAGTACAGTCGGGCATGTTCACCCGCATGTTGAAATTAAAATTGTCGATTTAGAAGGGCAGATTGTTCCGCAAGGAACTTTGGGTGAGCTATGCGTTCGCGGTTATTCAGTGATGGCTGGCTATTGGGGCGAAGAAGAAAAGACCAAAGAGGTCATTGATGCTGCTGGATGGATGCATACAGGTGATATTGCCGAAATGGATCAAGACGGTTTTATTAAAATTAAAGGCCGTATTAAAGATGTGGTGATTCGCGGCGGGGAAAATCTCTTTCCAAAAGAAATTGAAGACTTTTTATATACCCATCCTGATGTAAGCGATGTGCAGGTGATTGGTTTACCAGATGCCAGATATGGCGAAGAACTCTGTGCTTGTATTATTTTGCATGAACATCATCAAATTGACGAAGACAGTATTCGCCAATTCTGCAAAGAGCACATTTCTCATAATAAAGTGCCGCGTTATGTCCGATTCTTTAATGAGTTTCCAATGACTGCTTCGGGCAAAGCACAAAAGTTTAAATTGCAGGAAATTATGCGAGCTGAACTTAATTTAACTGGGAATGTGTTTGACTAAAGAAGTCGAAAGCCCATTCAAAGTGCAGCAAACTATAAATTAAAAGGCAGTTTAAATAGAGGATAAAACAAAATGGCAAAAGACTTTAATAGCCCCAAAGTAGTCGAAGGATATGACGCACATATTCGTAAATTAATTCCAGGTTATGAAGTCATCCATCAACAGGTGGATGCCATTTTGCAATCAGTGTTGAAACCTAATGCTCATATCTTAATTGTGGGCTGTGGTACGGGTTATGAACTCGAATATTTACTTAAAAGACATCCAAACTGGAAATTTACAGCAGTTGACCCATCTTTAACCATGCTGCAAAAAGCACAGGAACAGGTTGAACTTTTAGATAAATCTTCACAAGTGACTTTTATTCATGGTGATACTTCAGCACTGCCTTTGGAACCATGTTTCGATGCTGCATTGTCTATTCTTGTGGCTCATTTCGTTGCCGATGATATAAAGCCTGCATTCTTTAAAGATATTTATGATCGCTTAAAAGAAAAGGCGCCTTTACTTACTTATGACCTCATGACCTGTATAAACCCAAATCAACTTCAAGCATTGCGTTATTTGTGCTTGGCACAAGGTCTAACAGAAGAGCAGTGTCAAAAAATGTTAGAGCGTATGGCGGAGGACTTTTTTAGTTTAACGACTGAAGGATATATAAAACTTTTGGAAAAGACGGGCTTTGAAAGTGCACAGACTTATACGCAAATTTTGACTTATCAGGGGTTTATTGCAAAAAAATAATACTATTGGGGAATATAAATAAGGTCTTAAAACCGAATATTCTCAATGTGGATGAGAATATAAAAAATGAAAAATTAAAAAGTCGCTTTTGCTGCTTTAGGGAGGATGGAACTAAAAATATGAGGGAACGTCTTTCTTGTGAAAGAAAGGCAAATTTTCAAGGATCTATTTTAGATAGGTACATAACAAAAAGGATGTCGAGATCTTTAAGTCTGTTTAAAGGTCTAAAGGAAAATTTCATGATGAAAGCTTTAAATACAATGGTTCAAAAAAGCCTATTGGCGGTTTCTGTGTCTTTACTTATGTCTTCTGCTTTTGCGGGTCAAGTAAACTCTGAAATAGAGCAACTTCGCCAAGAAGTAAACGAATTACGGGCAATGCTACAGGCAGATATACAAACTCAGAAATCTTTAACCCAAGAAAAAGTAGAACAAGTCACTCCTGTCGTTACCCAAGCTCCGCAATCTATACAGCAAACATTAACTAAATCTGGTACAGAATTTAACTTATATGGATATATACGGGCAGATGCTTCTTATCAAATTAAGGGTGCATCTACGATGTATAACAATATTAGTGGGGTTCCACTTGAACATACGCCAGAAGAATCTGCTCAAAAGGACCAATTGCACAGTACGGTTTATGTGACCCGTTTCGGATTGAATTTTAAAACACCGACAACTGCTGGTGATGTGGGTGGAAAATTGGAAATGGACTTCTTTGGGGCTACCACGCGTGATCAGTTTCGTATACGCCATGCTTATTTAACTTTTGATAAATGGCTCGTTGGTCAAACATGGTCGACATTTATTGCACCTGAGTATTACCCAGAAACAATCGATGCAGGAACATTTGTAGGTAGTGCCTTGCTTAGATCGCCAATGGTTCGCTATAGCGATAATTTAACGGCAAATACAAGTTTTGCAGTATCAGTTGAAGACCCGAAATATACTGCGGCAACAGACCCAGATAACAAAATGCGTTTACCTGCTTTAGTCGGACGTTTAAATCATAAATTTGCCAATGGTTCGATGCTTTCAGGCCGTAGTTTTGTTGCAGAAAAAAGAACCAATAATGACAGTGAGTGGGCTTGGGGCGTAGGTTTCGGTGGTAAATACCAAATGACACCAGATACTTTACTTAAAGCCGATTATTACCATGTCAAAGGCGATGGGCGTTTCTTATTGTGGAGCAATAGTGGCTATGCAATAGATGATCAAAACAACATGCATAGTAATGAATTTGATACGGTGTCTTTGGGGGTAACTCATCAATTTACGCCAAAAATTCGCTCGACTTTAGCTTATGGCTATATGAAGGCCAAAGATGATAACCGTTTTGCCGAATTACAGCACAATAGCACGACTCAAAACAAACAGCTTTGGCAGGGCTGGGTAAATACGATGTATAACCCATACAAACCAATTACCTTAGGTGTTGAGTATGTATATGGCGAACGAGAAACTTTCGATGGTCGTAACGGGATTGATAACCGCTTCAACATGATAGCGAGTTACGATTTCTAAATAGTTATTCCCATCAGGTGAATAGGTTCACCTGAAGGGGCAATTATTAATTTTTAATAATCTGGTCTAACCGTACCAATTCCGCCATGTGTTGATTACCACGGTCATTCGGATGTAAATGATCTCCAGAATCATAAATGGGATTTAAACGATTGGGATGTTTTGGATCTTTTAAGCCGTTATCAAGATCAAGTACACCATCAAACGTATGACTGGTTCTTATCCATTGGTTAATGCGCTGACGTAATTGATCTTTATTCGGTTGATAGTAATTATCTAAAGGGGTATTGGGCAAAGCACCAGAGAACGGAAGTAAGGTTGCACCAATTACCTGAATACCTTGTTGGTGAGCTTCTCTCACAACACGTTTATAACTCTCAGTTAAGGCTTGAAAAGAAGGTATTTGCTGTTTAGAAGCAAAGGCTGTACCTGGCCATGAAATGTCATTGATACCAATCAAAACAATTAAAGTTTTAACTCCAGAATATTGAAATACTTCACTGTTTAAACGTTTTAAAGCACTGTCACCCATACCATCGGTAAGCAGTCGATTTCCTGAAATTCCACTATTGATCACTGCCACTTGGTGTGCTGATAAACGTTTCGCTAAAAAATCGGTCCACCTGCTATTAGCATCTAAAGTCGCAGTCGCCCCATCGGTAATTGAGTCTCCAATAACTGCAACCACCTGAGCTTTCTGTTTGGGTTTTACCTCTATTGCAGACAGTAATAATCGCGCCGTTGTTGTTTTGGCATCAGTTGGCGTAGTTAAATTTGTTGTCTGATTTCCCTTAATGAGCCAACTGGTTTGTTTCGCATCCCAATGGAAAGTTTTAAACGTTGTAGGCTTTTGAATAAAACTATTTACCACCAATTGAGTGTGGTCGGGTACAGGCAACGGAATTGGATCACTTATGAGTTGTTTGCTCGGTAAAATTTTTGCTTTAGGTTGACCAGAAAAATAAACAGGATAGGTGCTCTTAGATTTCAGGCTTGCGGCGTTCGCTAAACCAATTGTTGTTTGATCAATATAAAGCGGTTGCTCGCCATATTGATTGGTAAAAACAAGCCGAACAGCTTCACCACCTAAACTAATTGGGCTTACCTGCCTAATTGTTTGGTTGGATATTTGCTCTGGGATAAGGGTGGGAAAAACGAAGTCTTTATTCCAGACTTTTTGAGGACTCGCAGACCAAGTGGTAATCCACTGATGCTGTGGTACTTCTGCTTGTGCAACGCTCGTAATTAAAGTTAAAGAAAATAGGGTGGCTTGATAAAGTTTCATCTCGTGAACTCTTTAAAACGAATTAAAGTTATCTTGAAATAAATTGCTGGCTTGTTATAGCGAGCTAAGCGGAATAAGATTTGTGAATACAATTCATAAATAAATTTTGTTATGTCTTATTTTGATATTAATCGATCTGGTGAGTTGGCAATTTTTATACGGGTGGTCGAGCTTGGAAGTTTCTCTGCCGTTGCAAGAGCTTGTGACATGACGCCATCTGCGGTCAGTAAATTAATTTCTCGGTTGGAAAAAAGACTTGGTGTCAGACTACTGAACCGTTCGACACGCCAGTTTCAGCTGACGAGTGAAGGATGCCAGTTTTATGAGCAAGGTCTTCAAATACTCAATAACTTAGATGAACTAGAACAATCCGTTACCGCAAATCATATACCACAAGGGCGAATCAGAATTCATACCAGTCTTTCATATTGGACGCATTTTTTATTGCCTTGTATTTCTCGGTTTAACGAGTGCTATCCACAAATTGAGTTAGAGGCTCATTTGAGTGACGAAGTGATTAATTTGGTTGAGCAAAGAATTGATGTTGCAATTCGGACAGGGCCATTAAAAAGTTCAAATTTGGTGGCTCGCTCACTCGGGACTACTCATAAAGTTTATGTATGTTCACCCGCATATATTGAAAAGTATGGTTGTCCCCAACATCCAGATGAACTGCATGAACATCAGCTTTTAGATGTAAGCTATCAGCGCCAGAACAAAACTTGGCTATTTAAAAAAGCAGATCAGGAAATTAACCTAGCACCCTCTAAGGTTTTAAAAGTAAACAACGGTGAAGCTATTTTACAATTGGCCCTTGCAGATGTAGGTATTGCTCAGCTTAATGAATTTCAAATTCAAAATGCATTACAGCAAAAACAACTCGTTAAAATTCTTGAAGACTGGAATATCAAAGCTTTTGAAGAATTTCATGCTGTTTGGATTGGTCATGATAAATATGTTCCTAAACGTGTACGTGTATTTTTAGATTTTCTGGTAGAACATGCCCTTATAAGGTAGATAGCTATTTTCTAGCACTAAATTGGCACTGTTGCATTGTTGTATTCATGGTGTCTACAAAGTTCATTTTGGCATCAATATTCTGCAAACTCACTTTTGGTAAGCTTTCAACAAATTGTGGTGAATAGTGTTGTTCTAAAGAGTTATAAATACAATTACACTGTGAAAGGTCATGTCCTGCCCAAACACAATGTGTATTAAATTCTTTTTTGCTCAATGGTCTGCATCCTATTAAATTTAAAACACTTATCGCAAGCAGGCTCACCAGAACAAAACGACGGAGAAAAAACATTATTGTTACTCTGCATAGGTTGTTGTTATCGCTAAGTGATGCTGATAGAAGTTCTTATCTTTATGCGGTTTTTTTGAATACATAAAACTCTTACCTAAACTTATATAGATGGGTAGGTAAAAGGATTAAATAAACAATTTTTGAACTCTATATAAGGTTTTTATTTTAGAGAAAGGTGAGGGGCGATCTCTAAAAAATGCCTGAATAAGTAAAAGATGTCGAATATAAATATGATTAATAAAAGAATTTAAAAAATATAAAATAATAGTCATGAGTGACTCCTTGATTAAAGAAGTTACGCCCATTCATTGCTAATCATTATGGTGGTGAAACGAAAGAGGGTTAGCAGACTGATACCTAAGAAACCAGCACACCCGAAGGTGTCCCACTCTCGTTCCTCCATCAAAGGCACGAGGGGCTTCACACCAAAAAACGTGTTTTTAGTGCACTTAGGTAGACGGTCTGCTAAAACCGACTGACAAAATTGGTCAGCGCGAGCATCATAAGCTGAGCATTAGAGTGGGTCAATTGCAAAAATAAAAGATTGATTTATATAATTTCATATAAATATTTGCCTGTTTTTATTTAGAAAATAGAAAAACTAAAACGTATAACATTAATGTAACTCATTTTTATTTTACGTGAGGTGTTGTTTTTTAATCATATATATCAATTATTTATTAATTGTTTATTTATATAGTATATGAGTGTCATTAATTGGATGTATCGTTTTGCTAAACTATTTAATAATTCTATTTTTATAAGTTGGACTAAGGAGTGTATACACTGCATGCCAAAAAATAATCAGAATTTCAATTGCAATAAATATAATTTTACTCATCATATTTTAGGTTTTTACATAAGCTTGCATAATCTACAAAAGTTAAGAGAACCACAGCAGTAGGCCAACATAAGATAATGCTATTCATAAACCTACATTTTAATATTTATAAAGGTGATTTAAATGGTTAGAATCTTTTGTGCAGTGAGTATGGTACTTGTAATAGCTATGGGCGTGAGCGCATGCCAAGACCGCAATTCAAGAAATGATCGAATGCATGGAGCAAGTGATCCAGCAGCACCTCATGATATGAATAGAAATTCACAATAATTAGTTTTACTTAACAAAGCCTACTTATTAAGTGGGCTTTTTTTATTGTTATTTTATCTAAAAAATATAGCATAATAAAAATTAAATATATTAAAATATAATATTTATCAATTGTTTATTATCTTTTTACTGCTTGGGAATCTAAGTGTTACTGAATTGTTGTAAAATGAATATATCTTTTCAAAAAGTTAATAAAACAAACACAATAGCTTACTTATATTCATCCAAAATTCATTTTAGTAATAATGAACTATAACGGTAAGGATATGCCCCAATATTTAAAAATAGCTGAGAAAATATATCAAAATGTCAAAGAAAAAAAAGGGTTTACGGATGAGCCGATGGAAGATCTTAACAACTTGATGATCGAACTCAGACATGAAATAAAAGGGACACAGCTAAAGCTTTTATATAATTATATTGATTTCGCTGAGCTGCTAATTAAGCCTTTGCAAGAGTCAAAAATTAAATTGGATTTAAGTCTTATTCCTAAAAGTAAAAATACACAGGAGTTTGTACTCTGGCTTGCTGGTTTTATTGAGCGGATTACTACGGGTGGACAAGAGAAATTACCTCCAATTCGGGCCAAAATTACATTACCAGCTTATGCATATGAGGAAACTTATCCTTCACAGAAAAAGCCGGTAAATAATGGCGAAGAAATAATTGAATATTTTAAGAAAAATCAAAATTGATTTTTAGCGAAAACCTGACTTGATTATCTAAGTCAGGTTTTTATTTTGATAAGCTAGTAATTATAGATATTTAAGATGAGATGTATGTTTGTACATTTTACACAAGCAACTTGCATTAGCGATTCGGAAATTTATGGTATAAAAGCAAAAGTGAGCAAAACAGAACGATAAAAAAGCCTATTTCCCAGGGCCAATAGGAAATAAGCTTATAGCTTTGGACCGTTTGAGGATGTTAAATACCATCCCATGCATCTTTAATGGCTTGTTTCGCATGTTCCCATTTTAAGCGAGACTCAGCTTTGAGTTCTTCCCATTTTTGCTGCAAACTACCTTCCATGTCTTCAAACTGAGTTCCTTCCTTAGATTCAGAACGAGCCCGATGACCAAGTTCATAAGCAGCAGAAAAATCACGATCATAATCTAGATCTGGTGTTGTTAATTGCGCTTCTTGGTAATAAGGTCGGGTAAGATAGCTTTCACGCCAGCGAGAGTCAGAATAGTTATGATCGCCAGCTACTAATTGAGCATGATCTGTATTTTGATCTGTCATCAGAATTCCCTCATATTTTATTGAATTTTATGCTTATATTAAATTTAGGAAGGTGAGTTCACCTTCCTAAATGATTGACCGCATCAAAGAACAACTACAAACGATTAACGTTGTTGGTTGTTATTTGAATTTTGTTGGCCAGAATCTTTTTGGTTAGATCCTTGTTGTTGGCCACGGTTATCATTTTGCTGTTGCTGCTGATTATTGCGTTGTTGATCGTTTTGCTGTTGGTTACCGTGTTGTTGTTGATTACGGTTGTCATTTTGCTGTTGTTGCTGTTGCTGATTATTGCGTTGATTTGCTTGATTATTAGTAGTGCTCATTTTTTAATACCTCATATCAATTATGACGATGTGTTTTATCTGAGAGCTTCAGATAGGGTTATTAAAACATGTAGCTTTAAAATGTGTAGGGTAGGGGTGTTACCCCATATTTAAATGTAAATTTAAAAGTTATCAATTTTAAATAACTTGCTGATTTTTAGTGAATGTGATTTTTAGTCATAAACATTATTAATATGAATGTTTAAAAAATTACATTTCAGCACATAATATTTAAGAAAGATAATAAATATTTCCAAATGTATATTTGTTAACTTTTTATATAATTTAAGAGGCTTTTTCATCTAATATAATAAGTTTTATATCTTGAGTAATATAGTGCGTCAAATTTCTAAGTTTTAAAAAGGCTGGTCCTTTTAAAACACGTCTAAAATTATAAAAATTATTTTTATAATATATTGAATAAAAGAACGTTCCTACAGGTTTTTCCTCTGTTTCAGAACCCCCTTTTTTTAAGAGGCCTGTGCAGGCAACATACAGGTCAGCATGCAAAAGTTCCTTTCCTTTATTAATCATTTCAACAGTCACTTGCATTGATTCGGCAGTATATTTTTCAATAAGTTGCTCTGAAATATGCAGGATGTTTTCCTTTACTAGAAGATCATAACTTACAAGACTACCTATAAGGATATCTCCTGAATAAGGACTCAAAGAAAAACGATAAGCAAGATAGCCAGCAGAAGCGCTTTCAAAAAAAGCAATTTTGATTTTCTTATCTGCTAATAATTTACAACATGAATTAAACATTCTAATTCTCCCTTTAATTATTTTTTAAATGTTATAGAACTATTTGAAATTTTGATTCGTTATTTTTTAACATTTTACTTTTGATGGTTAAATTAATGTAAATTTAGATTAATTTTTGCAAATTTTATATAAAAACAGTGGCTTAAATAATTCTAAAAGTTTAAATGTAATTTTACGTTAATTTGTATATCTTTGAATTTTTTGATTTATGTGGTTTATCTTAATTTTTAATAACGCAAAATAACAAACTTAAAACTTGATTATAATTCGGGTGACGTATGGTAATTGATATCTCACAAACGGAGAATGAAAATGCCTGTTGTAGTGAAAGAAAGATTATTAGACTTATTACAAGATAATCAAAAAAATTATTATGAATTGTTTGTTTTTTTTCTTGATCCTGATGTTTCAAGTTTTGAGAAAGAGAAAAAGGCAAGAGATTTTCTGATTAAAGAGATTGAAAAATTAGAGATAGAGGAAATAGATTTTCCTTCAGATATCAATTCGATTAAATCATGGTGTGAGAACGATAATAAAAAAAATTGTCAGGAATTTCAGGCATATTTAAACCGTAGACAAGCTGGTCAAGATAGAGAGTATTTTCAGAGTGTTGCTCAGGCGTTTGAATTTCTAATAAAAGTATCGCCGACTAAAAAGGTCGATGGTGCATGGTTATATAGCTCAGTGCATTATTGGAATGATCCAGTCTTTCATGAGCTCATTATTACTTATTTGGAAGAACTTGGTTTAGGTGAACCGAAAGCGAATCATGTCTGTATTTATGATGACCTTTTACGCAGTCTCGGACTCGACAGCTTCGATTTACTTTTAGAAGACGAATACTATCATCAAGCAGTCGTTCAACTAGCACTAGGGTATGCACCACCTGAGTTTATTCCTGAAATGGTCGGTTTTAATTTAGGATATGAACAGCTTCCATTGCATCTTTTAATTTCAAATTATGAGCTTGCCGAATTAGGCATTGATTCTAAATATTTTAATCTACATATCACCATTGATAACATTGACAATGGCCATGCCCATAAAGCCATTAAATTTATTGAAGATATTTACAACAAATACAGAGATAAAGAGCTTTTCTTTACCAAGTTAAAACAGGGTTTTGCCTTGAATAGCAGTGGTGAATCTTCCTCAAATATTATCAAGAATTTAAGTCTTGAAGACTTTGTTCATAAAATTTTGAAAAGAAAGGCACTTGTCGGGCAGCTCATTCATAACGAAACCAGACAGTTTGGCTGTAAAACCATTAATCAATGGTTATCAAACCCTGATGATATTGCAGGTTTAATCACTCATTTAACTGAACAGAAATGGATTAAGTTTAATACCGACCCTGAACAGAGCGTGTTCTGGCGAATGATTAATGAAGAAAATGGAAAAATGTTTGGGGTGTTTAACCCTGTAGAGCGCCAAATTATTCATGACTGGATTGCTGGTAGTGATCATTCTTCTAACTTCTTGGCATACAGCCGAGAACTTAAGAATAGCCAGCGTATTCAGGACTATTTATTTAGTTATATCTCTGATGGCGAGCTTGATGCACTGCAACAGCGCGTGCTGCAATCAAGCGATCTTGCAATAAAAATATGCAAACTTACCCCATTTCTAGCCCCTGATTCTCATCATAAAAGTATTGGTCTTTGGAGTACTCGTAAATACGTAGAACTTCTTTTTCCTTATTTAGGTACGTTTAAAAACTAGTTTGATAAACGTTTTCAACTTCAACCCCAAGTTTAACTTTCAAAACATAGGTAATGGACATGAACGACAAAACTAAATTAACTAATAAAACAAGTGAAATGGCTGGCGCCGATGCAGCAAATAAAGCCAATACTACCCAGAAAACTGAACAGTTAGACACCGTAAGAGATGATGCAACCAATGAGGCATTAACCACCAATCAGGGGGTTAAAATAGCGGATAACCAAAATAGCTTAAGAGCGGGTATTCGCGGCTCAAGTTTATTGGAAGATTTTATCTTAAGAGAAAAGATTACTCATTTTGACCATGAGCGTATTCCTGAACGTATTGTGCATGCACGTGGTGTAGGAGCACATGGTTATTTTCAGGCATATGAAGGAAATGAACGTTTAACCAAGGCTGGTTTTTTAACAGACCCAACTATTCAGACGCCTATTTTTGTACGTTTTTCAACAGTGCAAGGGCCTCGTGGTTCGGCAGATACTGTTCGTGATATTCGCGGTTTTGCCATTAAGTTTTATACCCAAGAGGGTAATTTTGATTTAGTTGGCAACAATGCACCAGTGTTTTTTGTACAAGATGGTATTAAGTTTCCAGACTTTGTGCATGCGGTAAAACCTGAACCAGATACAGAAATGCCAACAGGAGCAACTGCCCATGATACTTTCTGGGATTTTGTGTCTTTAGTTCCTGAGTCAGCTCATGCAGTAATTTGGGCAATGTCGGACCGTGCGATTCCACGTAATCTACGCTCAATTCAAGGCTTTGGTATTCATACATTCCGTCTTATTAATGCCCAAGGGAAATCTCATTTTGTGAAATTCCACTGGACGCCTAAACAAGGTTTAAGTGCGCTCGTTTGGGACGAAGCTCAAAAACTTGCTGGTAAAGACCCAGATTTCCATCGTCGTGATCTTTATGAAGCAATTGAGCAAGGTTTTTATCCAGAATGGGAACTCGGCGTGCAGATTGTTGAAGAAGAAGATGAAATGAACTTCGATTTCGATTTGTTGGACCCAACCAAAATTATTCCTGAAGAATTAGTTCCTGTTACGCCAATTGGCCGATTTGTTTTAAATAGAAATGTCGATAACTTCTTTGCTGAAACAGAGCAGGTGGCTTTCTGTCCGGGCCATGTAGTACCTGGTATTGATTTTACAAATGACCCACTTTTACAAGCACGTCTATTTTCGTATACAGATACCCAATTAAGCCGTTTAGGTGGACCAAACTTCCATCAAATTCCAATTAATAAACCAGTGTGTCCATTCCATAACAATCAACGTGATGGCATTCATCAACATACCATCCATAAAGGCCAAGCCTCATATCAACCAAACTCAATTGAGGGAAATTGGCCAGTCGAAACTCCACCAGCGGCTTCAAATGGTGGTTTTGAAAGTTATCCTGAAAAAATTAGTGGACATAAACTTCGTCAAAGAAGTGAGACATTCTCTGATTATTTTTCACAGCCTCGACTTTATTACAAAAGCCTTGCGCCGCATGAGCAAAAACATGTGGTCGATGCCTATACTTTTGAGTTAAGTAAAGTTCAAAGAAAACATATTCGTGAGCGCCAAGTTCAACAAATTTTGGCAAATATTGACCTCGATTTGGCACGTCAAGTCGGTGCGAACCTAGGTATTGAAGTACCTGACTTAACATTAGATTATAAGAAAACAGCAATTGAAAAATCCGCCAAGTTATCTCTTTTAGCTTTCCCTCCTGAAGACATTCAAGGTAGAAAAGTTGCTGTACTTATTCATAATCTTGTGAAGTCAGATACACTCCAAGCTATTAAAAATTGGGCGATTAAAGAAGGTGTGGTTGTTCATTTACTAGCGCCAAGCTTGGCTCCAGTAAAAGACCATAAAGACAGTATTATTGTAGCTGATGGTATGCAAATGGCTGAACCTTCAATTGCTTATGATGCTGTAATTGTTCCAGATGGCGATAATTTAAATGCAGTGATGCAAGATGGGGTAGCGCGCCATTATGTACTAGAAGCTTATAAGCATTTAAAACCAATTGCATTTTTAGGCAATAAATCTGATTTGCTTGAGCCACTCGGTTTGGTTGCAGATGAAGGAACTTTAATAGAAGATGAATTCCAGCATATTGCGGAAAAATTTAAAAATCTGATAAAAGCTCATCGTGTTTGGTCACGAGAACAAATAGCCGCACACGTACCGGCTTAAATAAAGAAGCCCTGAAAGTTGAAGCTTTCAGGGCTTTTTCAAATCATGTTAGTGCTTAGCCATTAACGATTTGGCCGCCATTTACATGAATAACCTGACCCGTGATATAACTTGCATCGTCTGAGGCAAGGAAAAGGTAAGCAGGGGCGACTTCACTTGGCTGACCCATTCGACCCATTGGAGTATCTTTACCAAATTTTTCGACGGTTTCTGCATCGAAACTACTTGGAATAAGAGGAGTCCAAATTGGCCCTGGCGCAACACCATTTACACGAATACCTTTTTTCTGTTTCATTAAATTGTTCGATAAGCTACGAGTAAAAGAGGTGATTGCACCTTTAGTACTTGCATAATCAATGAGCTCATCATGACCTTGATAGCTAGTAATACTAGTGGTGTTAATAATAGTATCGCCTTCTTCCATATAAGGAATCGCTTCTTTGGTTAAATAAAACATGGCAAAAATATTTGTTTTAAATGTCTTTTCTAATTGCTCATTACTAATACTTTCAATTTCTTTTTGCTGATATTGAACACCAGCATTATTTACTAAGATATTAATTTTACCGAAGTGCTGTAAAACCTTATCAATATTCTGTTTGGCAAGCTCTGCATCGGAAATATCACCTTTTAATAAAAGACAATGTTGTCCTTCCTTTTCAACGAGCTGTTTGGTGATTTCGGCATCTTGGTCTTCTTCAAGATACAGTACAGCAACATCGGCACCTTCACGAGCAAACAACACGGCAATGGAACGGCCTATACCACTATCACCACCACTAATGATCGCAACCTTACCTTTTAGTTTCTCACTACCTTTATGCGATGCTTTAATAATTTCTGGTTCAGGATGCATCTTCTCCTGATCACCTGGTTGATGAGGTTGAACTTGTGCAGGAACTGCAGATGGATACTCATTTGTTATATTTTCCATGTCTAGACTACCTCTATTTAAATTTCAGTCCCTCTATAGTGATTAATTTGCACGTGAATATGAGTAAATAGTCTTTTTTAAAAAGTTGACTTTGTTATTTTATATATAAGGATGTAAAAAAATATAACATTGAGAGTTTATTAAGTAATATCTAATAATTTAACCTTATTTTTATCAATCATACTTTCAATAATAGATCGGTTGCCTGTGTCATTTAACCAATTCTCTATAGGTATATAATTAGATAAATCTAAAATTTCTTTTATTAAGGTTTCTGCTTCTACTATTGTCTTTAAGTTGTATTTATTTTTGGAAGCTACTTTATCTACTAGCTCTTTTATATCCTCTTTTTCAATATCTTTTGATTTAATAATATATAAGTCTCTTTGGAAAGGGTGACTTGCATGAGGCGGGTCTAATCTGTAGCTCCAATCTTGATTATAATTCTGCCAAGAGTTTTTAAGCTGTATATTACTCAATAAAATTTCAGGTACAGAAATATGAATATATTGTAGCGTTGATTGTGTTTGAGTTAATTGCATGATTCATTTCCCATAAATATTATATATTAATTTTAAATCTTGATTTTGTTAGCTCAAGTGAATTGTTTTTAGAAAAGTAATCATTTATTTTATTGTTTTTAAATAATTTTAATTGTATTTTTAATTTGTTTCTTCAAGAGAGAAGATGTTTTTGTTTTTTATTGATTTGTACGTTATGAAAGTTTATGTTATCTAAAATGGTTTTTTAAATGCATTTGTAAAAATATATTGTTATGTAGGTTTGAGTAATAATAAGTATGATGAGTATTTAAAAGGTAAAATTGTATAATAATTTATAAATTTTTTAATTGATAAAATCTTTATTTAAATAATCATCTTAGTATATTTATCCCTATTTTAATTTATATACATTTAAAAAGATTGAAACATAGCATCGGTATAAAAATATTCTAAATCTCTTATCTTAAATTTATCCGTTAAGTAAAAGCGGTAGCGACTATAATTTTAATATAGGAAGATATAACTATGGCTAATACTAGATATGAAGATCAAGATAATAATAGTTCAGGTACTTCAAATCGTGGATTTGCAAGTATGGATCCTGAAAGAGTCAGAGAAATAGCCAGTAAAGGTGGGCGTGCTGCGCATGCAAGTGGCAATGCACATGAATTTACTTCAGAAGAAGCTCGTGAAGCTGGACGAGCTGCACATGCCAGTGGTAACGCACATGAATTTACCTCAGAAGAGGCTCGTGAAGCTGGTGCTTTAAGTCATAAAAATGATGATCGTAATGGTCGTGGTCGCAGCCGTTATGACGACGACGAAGATGATGATCGCGGCGGCCGTTCAGGTGGCCGAGGTCGTGGTCGCAGTCGTGATGACGACGATGAAGATGATGATCGCGGTCGTTCAAGTGGCCGAGGTCGTGGTCGTACCCGTGATGACGACGAAGATGATGATCGTGGCCGTTCAGGTGGCCGAGGTCGTGGTCGTAGTCGTGATGACGACGATGAAGATGATGATCGCGGTCGTTCAGGTGGTCGAGGCCGTAGCCGCAGCCGTTATGATGACGATGAAGATGACGATCGCGGTCGTTCAAGTGGCCGAGGTCGTGGTCGTACCCGTGATGACGACGACGAAGATGATGATCGTGGTCGTTCAGGTGGCCGAGGTCGTGGTCGCAGCCGTGATGACGACGATGAAGATGATGATCGCGGCGGCCGTTCAGGTGGCCGAGGCCGTGGTCGCAGTCGTGATGATGATGACGAAGATGATGATCGTGGCCGTTCAGGTGGCCGAGGACGTGGTCGCAGTCGTGATGACGACGATGAAGATGATCGCGGTCGTTCAGGTGGCCGAGGACGTGGCCGTAGCCGTTATGATGACGATGAAGATGATGATCGTGGCCGTTCAGGTGGCCGAGGACGTGGCCGCAGCCGTCGTGACGACGACGACGATGAGGATGATGATCGCGGTCGTTCAAGTGGCCGAGGCCGAGGTCGCAGTCGTTATGACGATGACGAAGATGATGATCGTGGCCGTTCAAGTGGCCGAGGCCGTGGTCGCAGCCGTGATGACGACGATGAAGATGATGATCGAGGCCGT
Source organism: Acinetobacter sp. H1(2024) (assembly GCF_046557555.1). Classification (NCBI taxonomy): domain Bacteria; kingdom Pseudomonadati; phylum Pseudomonadota; class Gammaproteobacteria; order Moraxellales; family Moraxellaceae; genus Acinetobacter; species Acinetobacter sp. H1(2024). The sequence goes on along the minus strand of NZ_JBKGFO010000001.1, from coordinate 675,970 downwards.
TCAGGTGGTCGAGGACGTGGTCGTAGCCGTTATGATGACGATGACGAAGATGATCGCCGTGGCCGTTCAGATGGTCGTGGACAAAACTCTCGTAATCAAAAACGCGATGCGTATGGACGCTTTACGTCTTAAGCAGACAGTTTTTGAGAATAGAGGAGGCATTATGCCTCCTCTATTTTTATAATTTTTATAAACTTATGAGTGAGTAAGAGGGTGTAGGCCTTTTACAATATCTGTAAATTCTGAGCCATTTAACCAAAAAGATTTCTTTAAAAATAGTGTCGTCATAATACTTTCGGCTGCTTCACTTTCCGGATTTTCACAGAAAATTCCATAGCTTTCACCTAATACCGCATCATTTTCAATAAGACGGATAAAGTAAGCATGTTGCTCATTTGCATAACCTAAAACTGCATCACGTTGATTTTTCATTTCGCATGTCTCCATACCAAAAACTGAATCTAACTCATATTTAAGTGTCCAGAATTTCATTTGATAAAAATCAAAACAGTCAGTAATAAGGACTATTTCACAATGGGTTTTGATTCTCTTCAAATTGCCATTTTCGTTTTAGCATCCCTGTTAAAACAAAATGGATTAAAATCTGATCATGAAATTTATTGTTATGCAAAAAAAATATTTCGTCAACTTGAAAATGTAACTTTTTCAAGTTACATTGTTTGTGTAGGATTTGAACGGTGAGATGGAGGCGGTATGCCAAAGAAAAAAGAATTCGAGCATGGCGGTGCACGGGAAAATGCTGGTCGTAAAGCACAGTTTAATGAACCCACCAAAGTGATTCGTGTTCCTGAATCTCAAGTCAACTTTATCAAAAATTGGTTACTGAATAATGTCAAAACCGATAACCAGACAGATTTCACCTCAAAACTAAAAATACAGCAGGTGCATCCAAACAACGATAAAATTTATCAGATTCCTTTGGCAACAGAGCGTGTGGCTGCAGGTTTTCCTTCGCCTGCGCAAGATGATATTGAGCAAGCGCTCGATTTAAATGAATATTTAATTAGAAATGAAAATGCCACCTTTATTGTCAAAGCCAATTCGTTGTCTATGTTAGATGCTGGAATCGATATTAATGATCCGCTTATTGTGGACCGTAGTATTCCCGCTAAATCGGGTGATATTGTGATTGCACTCATCGACAATGATTTCACTGTGAAGCGCTTAATGATTGATAGTCAATTTAAGCCGCCTAAAGTTTGGCTAAAAGCAGAAAACCCTGATTATCAGAATATTTATATTGAAGAGGGGCAGGAACTGGTTATTTGGGGAGTGGTGACTTATAACCTCAAACGAATGAGATAAATTTTTCTTATATTTTACTATTCAAGTTACTGACCCGAAAAGTGAGTCAGTAACTTTTGCTAAATGACTTTTAAATTTGCCCAATCAATAAGCACGTTGCGATAACGACCATCAAACCACCTGAAAAACGGCCGACTAACTGAGCTGCCTGTGGTCTAGTTTTCAAAATAGCTTCTGAACCATAACCTACCATTAAGTAAATAATCGTGCAGCTAATCATGTGGACAACACCAAAGGCAAGAATTTGTGTTGTCACTGACCATGAAGCAGTAGTGTCAATAAATTGAGGAAGCAGCGCTAAAAAAAGTAAAAAAACTTTCGGGTTTAAGCCACTCACATAAACGCCTTTGGTTGCCCAGCTCAACCATGACTGAGCCTTTTCAGAACCAGACTGATTTGGAGTAGGAGGGGTAAGTAATAAGTTTATTCCCATCCATAACAAATAAGCAGAACCCGCCACAGTAAGAATCATCAAAGCAGTTGGGTTATTTGCTACAAGTAGACCAACACCAGCCGCTACCAATAAAATCGTAATAAAGTGCCCAAATAACATACCTGCAACAGCAGGTACGACGACTTTGCCTTTAATGCCTGCCGAAATGGCATAGGCCCAGTCTGCCCCTGGCGTAATAATAAAAAGAATGGAGACACTCCAAAATGCAATAAAAATGTTAAAAGCCATATGCTTATCTCGGCAAACTATTTTCCAAAGGTTTCGCTCGTGGTTTAGAAAAAATCCCTATTTATTTGAGCTTGTTGAAAATAATATGCTCATGTATTTAGAATGTGCTTTTAAATGTTTGCTCATATCACACTCATTTGGGGTAAATTTTTCTAAATGGATCGCACAGATAAAAAGATTCTTGCTGAATTGCAATTAAATGGCCGATTATCTATCACCGAATTGGCAGAAAAAGTCGGTTTGAGCATTTCACCTTGTCACAGACGAGTGAAGGCTTTAGAAGAGTCGGGAGCTATTAAAGGCTATCGGGCAGAACTCGATCCGAATTTAGTCGGTTTTGAATTTTCAGCGATTGTTTTTATTACGCTTAAAGAAGGTGATAAACAGGCCGTCGAGAAGTTTGAAAATGCTGTGATAGACATCCCGCAAATTATTCAGGCTCAGCGTTTGTTTGGTGAGCCAGATTACTTGTTGCATGTGGTGGCTAAAGATTTACCGGCTTTTCAGCGTTTGTACGATGAAAAATTATCAGCTATTCCAAGTGTGCAACGACTCATCTCAACCATTGTGATGAAAGATGTAGTACCTGAACGTTTATTTCCGATTGGCTAAGAATCATCAGATATAAAAAAAGAAGCTTTAAAGCTTCTTTTTTAGTTTTAAGAATATTTAAGCGTCGAGTGTTTTACACAAAGAACAGATCGTGCCGTTATGTTTGTGAGAGAACATCATATCTGGACGCTCATAACCTTGCTCACATACGCGGCAGTGGTAAACCGTTGCTACAGGTGTACCTTCAGCATCGTAACGTGGTTCTTTAATACCGTCACCATGTGACTTGATGTAGTATTTTCCTTTGGTTAATAAACCCATGATTGGAGTTAAGACAAAAGCAAGTACAAGTGCGATAAGCGGTGAGTAAGGCGCCAAGAAGCTACCAAGTAAACCGAAGAATGCTGCAATTGATAAGCCTGCTGATACAAGGAATGCAACCATACCGACAGGGTTTACGTTGTAGAGCATGTCACGGCGATATTCAGGTTCTTTAGGTGAAAGTTTTAAAACATATTTGTTGATTGAAATGTCTGTTGCAACAACTACCACCCAAGCAATTGCAAAGTTTGAATAGAACCCTAAGATTTTACCTAGTACCGCAAACATATTGCCTTCCATCAAAGCAAGCGCAATTGCTAAGTTCACCATCACAAAGACAATACGACCAGGATAATGTTTGCTAATACGAGTGTAGGCACTTGTCCATGCAAGGGAACCAGAGTAAGCATTGGTCACATTAATTTTAATTTGAGAAATAACCACCAAAATCACTGCAAGTGTTAAAGCTGCCCAGCCCGGAAGCATGTCATGAAACGCTGCATTAAACTGTTGAACAGGTTCAGTGCTGTTTACGCCCGGTATTTTAGTAAGTAAATAGAACCCTAAAAATGCCCCGATAATTTGTTTAATCGCCCCTAAAATCACCCAACCCGGACCCGCTGAAATAACCGCAGCCCACCATGCTTTGCTATTTTCTTTTGTTTTTGCAGGCATGAAGCGTAAGTAATCAATTTGCTCACCAATTTGCATGATGAGGGATAAACAAATACCAGCACCTAACATGATTGCTGCCATGTCTACGGTTGCAAAACCTTCTTTACCTGTAAAAGTAGCAAATTGGCTGACTAAGGTAGGTTCTTGATAAATCAGGTAGGCCACAGGACCAATCATCAGAATGAGCCAAAGTGGGGTAGTCCAAACTTGTAATTTACTTAAAGCTTTCATGCCGTAAATTACCAGCGGTATGACCATAACGGTTGAGATGAGGTAACCAGCCCAAAGCGGAATGCCTAAACCTAGCAATAACCCTTGCGCCATGATTGAACCTTCAAGGGCAAAGAAAATAAATGTGAAACTGGCGAAAATGATACTGGTAAGAACCGAACCGATGTAACCGAAACCAGCGCCACGAGTAATCAAATCAAGGTCGATGTTATAGCGCGCTGCGTAGTAGGCTAAAGGAATGCCAGTTAAGAAGATAATAATCGCTGCAAATAAAATGGAGAAAACAGCATTGGTTGTTCCGTAAGACATACCAATACTGGCACCAATAGAAAAGTCAGCAAGATAGGCAATACCACCAAGTGCAGTAATAGCGACAACTTTGGGACTCCAGCGCCGAAAGCTGTGTGGAGCATAACGTAAAGTATAATCTTCTAAGGTTTCATTCACTGCTTTTTGTGAATCTGTACCTTGCACAGTGTCCAGATTTGGATGTTCAGATACACTCATAACATCAATCTCCCAATCATTTTCGGTCAATCAACACAAATATTGATCATTGTTTTTTGATGTTTTGAGTGTGTGATTTTTGGGAAAAATTGAAAATACGTTATTTTGCGTATATGTGCGTATTCGATAAAATCGCCATGATAAATGACTTTTGGCATAAGGATTGCTGGGTTTAATGCAGCCTTATCCAAAACATGAGTGTTATGCCAGATTCTTCACGCCCCCAACAAGCGCCACAACGTGTGATCAAAACACGCCGTGAATATAATATTTGGGTGGCAGATGAAAGTATCGAAGATTATGCGCTCCGCTATGCACCCACCTCAGTACGAAAATGGTCACCTTGGACGGTGACCAATACCGCAATTTCGACCGTTAGCTTTTTGGCGATGGAAGCCATTGGGGCGACCATGCTTTGGCAGTATGGCTTTAGTAATGCAGTCTGGGCAGCAATTGTCGTATGTACCATCATATTTTTGACCAGTTGGCCGATTAGTTACTACGCCGCAAAATATAATGTAGATGTTGATTTGCTTACTCGTGGTGCAGGTTTTGGCTACATTGGCTCGACTATTACGTCTCTAATTTATGCCAGCTTTACCTTTATTTTGCTTGCTTTTGAAGCCGCCATTATGGCGATGGCACTCGAGCTGGCTTTAGGCATTCCACAAGTTATTGGTTACTTAATTTCTGCGTTAGTAATTTTGCCTTTAGTGGTCAAAGGTATTGGTTTTATTAACAAAGTTCAGGCAATCACTCAGCCAATCTGGCTCTTATTGCTGTTATTACCGTGGTTTTTTGTACTTTGGAAACAGCCACAAATTTTAAGTAGTAGCCTGCATTTTGTTGGTGCGATTTCAAACTCGACCGATTTTAATCTGTATTATTTTGGTGCGGCGTGCACTCTTATTTTTTCATTTGTGATCCAAATTGGGGAGCAAGCCGACTATTTACGTTTTTTACCGCAAAAAGAAAAGAACAGAACTGCATGGCGGTTTGCCGTTTTTTTAGGTGGTCCATCTTGGATTATTTTCGGATTTCTAAAAGTTTTGATGGGCATGTTGCTGATGGTTTTGGCTTTTCAGCTGTTTATTCCTGTCCCTGAACTAGACAATCCTACATATCTGTATTGGGTTGCCTATCAACAATTTATTCCAAATCCTCAGCTAGCGTTAATATTGACTCTAGCACTGGTTTGCTTGGCGCAAATTAAAATTAATATGACCAATGCCTACGCTGGTTCATTGGCATGGTCTAACTTTTTTGCCCGTTTAACTCATAGTCATCCGGGACGAATTGTCTGGCTTCTTTTTAATGTTTTTATTGCTATTGTTTTGATGGAAATGGGCATTAGCCATGCAGTTGAGCGCATTTTAGGTCTATATAGCAATATCGCTTTGGCATGGATTGGCGCCGTTGTTGCCGATTTAATTATCTGTAAACCTTTGGGTTTAAGCCCAAAGGGAATTGAGTTCCGCCGTGCTTATTTATACGACATTAACCCCGTAGGTGTGGGCGCCTTACTGATTGCTTCAGTGTTATCAATGCTCAGTTATTTGGGCTTTTTCGGATTGATGGCGAAAGGTTTAGCAAGTTTCATTGCTTTGGGGAGTGCGGTGTTATGTGTGCCTGTTATTGCTTACCTAACTAAAGGCAAATATTACATTGCACGCCAACCTGAAAAAATTCAGGCGACTTCGGTTGCTAACTGTGTCGTGTGTGAACGGGACTATGAACTTGCCGATATGGCGGGCTGTCCAGCTTATAACGGTACGATTTGCTCTCTATGCTGTTCACTTGAAGCCCGCTGTCACGATTTATGTAAACCTGATGCACGTTGGTCAATACAACTAAAAAAAGCCATTTGGCACTATTTACCAGAACGTTGGGCTAGTCGTTTAAATAGCAGGGTTAGTTTGTATTTATTATTGACTTTAGGGCTGTCGATCGTTTTGGCCGTGAGTTTAAGTCTGGTTTATATCCAAGAAAAAACCTACTTAGAAACAATTAATGCGGCAGCTGTTCCTCAGTTATTTACGCTGTTTGTGAAAATCTACACCATTTTATTTCTATTGATGAGTGTTGCTGCATGGTGGTTAGTGCTAAACGATGAAAGCCGTCGTAATGCCGAAATCGAAACGCATCAGCAAACTGCATTATTGATTGATGAAATTGCTGCCCATGAAGTCACTTCAAAAGATCTGCAAGATGCCAGAATTTCAGCAGAGCGGGCCAATGATGCAAAAAGCCGTTATGTCATTGGCATTAGCCATGAACTAAGAACACCTCTAAATAGTATTTTGGGCTATAGCCAATTGCTTCAAAAACAAGAGCAGCTTTCGGAACAAGGCAAAATGGCGCTCGGTGTGATTAGCCGTAGTGGACAGCATTTGACTTCACTGATTGATGGTTTACTAGATTTAGCACGGATTGAAACAGGCAAGATTTCTTTAAATGTAGTAGATGTTCATTTCCCTAATTTTATAGAACAGATTATTCAAATGTTTCAGCCACAGTTTGAACAGAAGAATTTGCAGTTTGTTTATGAAATTGGAGAGAACCTACCGCACTATGTCCGTACCGATAAAAAACGCTTAGAACAAGTGCTCATCAATTTGCTGGGCAATGCTTTAAAATTTACGACGAGCGGAACAATTACTTTGAAAGTTGAGTACCGTTTCCAAACAGCTTATTTTGAAATTAGAGATACGGGCTGCGGCATTGCCGAGGCAGATTTAGAACGAATTTTTAACCCGTTTGAACGGGGCAGCAATGTCGTGCAAGGCGGATTTACCGGAACAGGACTCGGACTACCAATTGTAAAATTATTAGTCGATTTACTCGGCGGGCAGTTATCGGTGGCTAGTCAGCTCAATCAGGGTTCTCAGTTTAAGATTAAGTTTTACTTACCTTCAAAAGAAGTGGTTCATCCAATTTCTAATGTTTACTCCAACCAAATCACAGGTTATCAAGGCGAGCGAAAACGAATTTTGGTTGTCGATAATGAAGCGGTGGACCGAGGTTTAGTTGCTAATTTTCTAAAACCATTAGGGTTTATAATTGAAGAAGCCGAGTCGGGGATTGACTGTTTAAGACGAGTACCTATTTTCCAACCTAATCTGATTTTGATGGATTTAAATATGCCTTTGATGGGCGGGTGGGAAACAGCACGATTATTACGTCAGAATAATATTACCAATGTGCCGATCTTAATTATTTCCGCCAATGCAGGCGAGCGCGAAGTCAATCCACAAGATGCAGTCTTAAGTGAAGACTTTATGCTAAAACCAATCGACCTGAATTTGTTGCTCAGTAAAATTGGAGACAAGTTAGGCTTAGTTTGGATTGATTCCAAATCAGAGACATTCCTTGAAAATGATGAAGTTCAAGCACTTGATGTAAAGGTGTTTAAGCAAGAGCAAGCTACTGTTCATACATCAATTACACAACCTGAAAATAATGATCTGCTTGATTTACCGCAAAGTCTGCAACAATTAAATGATTTAATTGGGCAGGGTTATGTCCGTGGAATTCAACAGACTTTAATGCAGTGCCGTCAAAATTTTCCGGAGCATGATGAGTTATGGGAACAGCTTGAACAGGCTATTCAAAAGTTTGATTTAAAACACGCGCAACGATTAATTCAGGATAAACAATGAGTACGCAACATGTTTCTTTTCAGCAAGCTTCGCCAAACGAGCAGGCTGTTATTCTGATTGTGGATGATGTGCCAGAAAATTTAGGCTTGCTACATGAAAGTCTGGATCAGGCAGGTTATCGCGTGCTTGTCACAACTGATGGGTTGAGTGCAATTGAAATTGCACACCGATGCTTACCAGATATGATTTTGCTTGATGGCAATATGCCACATATGGATGGTTTTGAAAGTTGCATACAGCTTAAAGCAAGTCCAATTACGCAGTTTATTCCCGTCATTTTTATGACAGGTTTGTCTGAGACAGAACATATTGTGCGTGGTTTTCAGGTCGGTGGGGTAGACTATGTAACCAAACCTCTGAATATTGAAGAAGTATTAGCAAGGGTAAAAACACATTTGGCACATGCCAAACTATTGCAACAACAAAAACAGGTGATTGATGCAACGGAAACAGCCATTCTTGCACTAGATGTTCACGGTAAAATTGTTTGGAAAACCCAAAAAGCCAGTGATTTACTGAATCAATATTTACCTGAGTTAGAGGGCTTTGAAGCAGGCTTAAAAGCTTGGTTTTCAGACTTGGAAAATGAAAAAGACCCCAAAAAATTAACCAGCTGTTCTTATTCAACACCATCTCAGCAATTACAGCTTTTATTGCTCACGCCGTGGGAGACCGAGCCAAGTGTGGCTAAAAATTATCTTATCCAGATCAAGACATCTACACCTGCCTTGGAAGTGGCTGATATTTTAAAATATTGTCCGCAGTTGACTCAGCGTGAAGCAGAAGTCATGCACTGGTTATTGTTAGGCAAAACCAATAAAGATATTGCAGAAATCTTGGAGCTGAGTCCACGGACGGTAAACAAGCATTTAGAGCATGTTTTTGAAAAACTTTGTGTTGAAAATCGAACTGCTGCCGTAGCGCATATTAATAGTCTGGTACAAGAGTTTCATTGAGTTCATTTAAAAATAGAGGCCCCTGTTGAGCCTCTATCATTTTTCTTACTTCAAGTTCTGTTTAAAGAAACTGGTTAATTTATTAAATGGAATGAGATCGACTCGATCATATAAATCAACATGTCCAGCGCCTTTAACGTAGTAAAGTTCTTTTGGTTGGCCTGCGCGTTTGTAAGCCTCTTCACTAAACTCTTTTGAATGGGCCTGATCACCTGTAATAAATAGCATCGGACGTGGTGAAATCGTTTCAATGTCGTTAAATGGGTAGAAGTTTAAAAATTTGACATTACTGGTAAGAGTTGGGTGGGTTGTAAGCTCTCTCGATGAGCCTTCAGGCGTATATTCTCCGCGTGGAGTACGATAAAAGTCGTAAAATTCACGTTGAATAGGGTGTGTATCTGCTGTTAGCTCATGCGTAGTTCCGCTGGTATATTTGGTTTCACCACCTGTAAATTCAACGTAACGCTGTGCAGCGGCTTCTGCAATAATTTGCTTTCTCTGCTCTAGGGTTTGTGAGTGACGTAAGCCATTGCGGTTTGCTGCGCCCATATCATACATGCTGACAGTTGCTATCGCTTTCATACGCGGATCAATTTTTGCTGCACTAATGACAAAACTCCCACTTCCACAAATACCTAATACACCAATATTATTAGGATCAATGAAAGATTGTGTTCCCAAATAATCTACAGCGGCACTAAACGCTTCTGCATAAATGTCTGGTGCCACCACATTTCTTGGTTGGCCCGCGCTTTCACCCCAAAATGATTGATCAATTGCTAAGGTCACAAAACCTTGTTCAGCCAGTTTTTGTGCATAAAGCATAGAGCTTTGTTCTTTTACAGCCCCCATAGGGTGACCAATTACAATTGCAGAGGCTTTGGTCTTTTTATTCAAATTTTTGGGAATAACCAGATTGCCAACAATATCCATATTGTATTGATTTTTAAAAGTCACTTTTTGAATAGTCACTTGCTGACTTTGATAAAAGTTATTTGCACCATTAGACATATCGGCCGCCATAGCTGAAGTTGAAGAAAATAGACCAATAGTTGCTGCACAAATTGCAGCCGCCGTATGGGTTTTAAGCTTTTTAAATAAGGGAGATGTACTCATAAATACCTCAATTTAAACAATGTGAATGGGTGAGTAGGTGCATGCTTATTTGATTTGTGAAATTGAAATTTTGATCTGTTGTTTTTGCTTGAATGCTTGGGGAATAGCATCTAGTTTTCCGAGAAAAATGAGGCCATTGGCATAACCAACATGAGAATCTTTATAGAAAAAAGCCAGATTACCCCAAGGAGCATAATAGGTAAGATCACCCGCTTTTCCGGCATATCCATGAGGCGCGTTTTGTGTAGTTAGCTTGGTGGGTAGATCAGCTATTTTTTCAGTAGAGTCATAATCTTTAAGTATTAATGTCAGTGGAAGCTGCTTGGCAAAATCTTCAACAGTAGGTGACATGGCTAATGTGGCAAATAGCGGTTGCTGTGTTCCATCAATATCAATACGGATTTTCATCATCGATCCCCTTTGTTGATTTTTACCTTGAGGCTTTATTGCATAAGAAGCGGAAGTCACTGAGAACAAAACACATAGGCTGACTAAGCCTTTAAAAAACTTATAACTAGCCATATCAATTCACCTCGCTTCTTTAAGAAAAAGCACATAAAAGCAATGAAGCTATTTATTCTTTAAGGTAAAGATATGAGTGGAATTTATTAATTTTTTACAATAATAAAATGACTCATAATAATCGCCTCAGTTTATTTAAATCTTCAGATTTACTGCTTGATATGGATTTTAACGAATCTTCTTTTTAATAATTAGTCTAAAAAACAAACATGGACTTATGAGTAATATTCATGAATAGTTTTATCCTTTATAATGAGGTTGACTCCCCAATAAGAGATAAAGCAGATGATAAATAAAGAAAACTATAATGATCTTTATGCTTTTTTAATGGTGGCAAGAGAGGGGAGTTTTACTAAAGCCGCAGGGAAAATGGGAATTTCACAATCTGCGCTAAGCCATACGATTCGGGGTTTAGAAGAACGTTTGGGAATGTTGCTCCTGACCAGAACTACACGTAGTGTTTCACCTACAGCAGCAGGCGAAAGGTTGAAACAGACAATTAGTGCTAGTTTTGACCAAATCGATAATGAATTATCCCTTTTAACTTCATTTCGAGACCAACCCGCTGGTACGGTTCGGATTAATGCCAGTAGCCATGCGATACGGGAAGTGCTGATTCCAAAACTTAAAAAGATTGCTGGTGATTACCCAGATGTGCAAGTTGAACTAACTGCCAATAGTGGGATGGTCGATATTGTGGCAGAGCGCTTTGATGCAGGCGTTCGTTTCGGAAGCCGCGTAGCTGATGGCATGATTGCAGTACGTATTAGTCCAGATGTCAAAATGGCGGTAATAGCAACACCAGCATATTTTGAACAATATGGAATTCCTAATACTCCTAAAGATTTGGTAAATTATCAATGTATTGGCTATCGTTTAACCACCCAAGGCAGCGTGTATGCGTGGGAATTTGTGAAAGATGGTCAAGAGGCAAAAATCAAAATTCAGGGGCAATGGATATTTAATGAAAGCTACGATATCGTCGAGGCGGTTAGAGCTGGATTTGGACTTGCTTATATTCCCGAAGATTTGGTTCGAGAAGATTTAAAAGAGGGGAAGCTGATTCAAATTTTGGAAGAGTACAGTATCCAGTTTCCTGGATACCATTTGTACTATCCACATCGAAGACAACTTTCACCTGCGTTACGGTTGGTTATTGATGTGCTACGTGAATAGCGTTTCGCCATGTGAGAAATGCAGTAATTGCGCCTAATAGCAAAATAGTTGTGCTCATATAGAACGTGGCACTATAGCCATGTGAGTCATATAATAATCCACCTATAGTTGCACCTAGAGTAATTGCAAATTGAATAATCGCAACCATTAAACCACCACCAATTTCGGCATCTTGATGTAGTGTTTGGGCAAGCCATGTATTCCATGCAACAGGTGCCGACGTTCCAATAAAGCCCCATAAACCCATCAATATGGCAACAAACCATAAATGCTCACCACCTAGCACAAAAGCTCCAGCAATCAATGCCATGATGAATGGAATAAGAATCAGATAACGATAAACATGTTGGTGGAGAATTAAACTAATTACAAATGTACCCACTAAACCTGCTAAACCCAATATTAATAATAAAATGGATAGCATTGTCGCATCGACATGAGTAACGGTTTCTAGAAATGGGCGTAGATAGGTAAATAGCGCAAATTGGCCCATAAAGAGTAATAAAATTCCGGTCATCCCATAAAGTACAATTGGGCGTTTTAGTAAACCAAATGGATTTTTAGATTTCTCAACTGACAATATTGCAGGAAGAGAAGGCATACTTTTAAATTGCCAAATAAGTGCAACAATCGCGATGGGGACAATACAGAAAAAAGCACCACGCCAGCCAATAATTGAACCCAAAAAACTTCCTAATGGTGCTGCAATTGTGGTGGCTAGAGCATTTCCGCCATTTAATAAACCGAGAGCTTTAGGTACTGAAAGCGGAGGGACAAGTCGCATGACAATTGATGTCGACATTGCCCAAAAACCACCAATAACTACGCCTAAGATTGCACGACCCAACATAAACAAAGCCGCAGAATGGGCAAATGTAATGACTATGCCCGAGACAATCATCAGTAGGGTGAGTAATAAAATGATATAACGTCGGTCCCATGCCTTAAATACACGGCTAATCGATAAGCTGGTCATCACAGCAAAAATACCAGAAATTGCGATTGCTTGACCTACTTGGCCTTCACTCATATTTAAATCTAATGAGATTGGGGTGAGTAAACTTACGGGCATGAACTCAGATGCAATTAATACTGCGCAGCAGAGCGACATTACAAAGACGGCACCCCAGGCAGGTGTTGAATGTTCATATGTGCTTTGCTCAATTTGATGAAAAGAAGGCATAAAAGTTCCAATCTCAAAACCATTGAATTTTCATAAATGAAATGAATAAAATCTGGTCGCAGAGCTTAACAGTAATGATTTGAGATCATTAGACGCAGAATTAAGAATAGAATTATGAGTTTTATGCATGAATTGTATTTAAAAAGCATACAGACTCGCTGCTAAAAACAGGCTATTTTTTTACACTTAGATTTGTTCTTATAGATAAAGATTATACAAAGTCATTTCTAAATAAATATGAGTCGTAATACGAGGAATTCACTGTGAATATTCAACAAAAAGATGATACAAAACACGGCAGCTTTAGCTTACTTGATGGTGAAACCGTTGCAGGTGAAATGACTTATACATGGGCAGGCGAAAGCATGCTAATTATTGATGCCACAGATGTAAACGAAAATTATCGTGGACAAGGGGTAGGTCGCCAATTACTTGATGCTTTGGTAGCTTTTGTTCGTGAAAAAGACGTAAAAGTAATTCCGCTTTGCCCATATGCTAAATCGGTTTTTGATAAAGACCCAAGTATTGGTGATGTACTTAGAAAATAAGCAATAAATTGAAAATCATTTAATAAAAATCGGGCATTGGTGTCCGATTTTTTATTGATTTTATTATTCATCTTTGTTTTAGTGAATATGTTTTAAGCGGTTGTCTTCAACTGATTTAACACTTTTCGATTGCCAGATCGAATTTATCAAACTTATAGAAAAGCTTATCTAATAAAAATAGTTTTAGACCAATTGGGAAAAAAATAAACTCGTTACACAAATATTTAATGGCTGACGAAAGCTAAATATTTATAACGTTTTAATATTATTTGTTGGAATTTTCCTTGAACTGGCAGTATATCCATAGTGTGTTGCCGCAATTTTTCTCTGCAACTTTGACCACGCTGAAAATTTCAATTATCAGCATTATTTTGGCGATTGTTGTAGGGCTGATTTGCAGCATTTTAATCACATATCGCGTGCGGGTACTAAATAGAATTGCCCAGTTCTATATTGAGTTATCTCGAAATACCCCTTTATTAATCCAACTGTTCTTTTTGTATTACGGTTTGCCAAAACTCGGTATCAAAATCGATGGTTTCACTTGCGGTGTAATCGGACTGACCTTTTTAGGCGGAAGCTATATGGCTGAAGCTTTCCGAGCAGGTTTACAGTCTGTGGCAAAAGGGCAAATTGACTCAGCAAAAAGTATTGGTCTGCAACCGATTCAAATTTTTAGATATGTCATTTTCCCTCAAGCACTGGCTATTTCAATTCCGGCAATAGGGGCAAATTGCCTATTTCTAATTAAAGAAAGTTCTGTGGTCAGTGCCATTGCTGTTGTTGAGCTGCTTTTTGTCACCAAAGACTTAATTGGCATGGACTATAAAACCACCGAAGCTTTGTTCTTACTCATTATGGCTTATCTGATTATTTTATTGCCCGTGTCTATTTTAACCAGCTATCTGGAGCACAGAAGTCGGAAGGTGAGCCATGGAACTTGATTATCTATTTCAAGCGAGTCACCTCGAACGTTTAATGTGGGGACTTTGGGTAACTGCAAAAATTGCATTTATTTCAGTGTTTTTCTCTGCAATTTTCGGCACAGTTTTCGGCGTCATTATGACTTCTAAGAACATAGTGGTTAAAGCATTGTGCCGTCTGTATTTAGAAGCCATTCGAATCATTCCAATTTTAGTTTTGCTGTTTGTTTTTTATTTCGGCTTTGCGACATGGTTTAACTGGCAGTTTTCTGCAATGTGGGTGTGCATTGTTGTGTTTGTTTTATGGGGTACGGCTGAAATGGGCGATTTGGTTCGTGCTGCCATTACTTCGATTGATCAGCATCAACGTGATTCGGCCTATGCGCTCGGACTTACCCATGTTCAAGCTTTGGTCTATGTCATTTTTCCGCAAAGTTTAAAACGAGTAACTCCTGGCGCGATTAATTTATTTACCCGAATGGTGAAAACTAGTTCCTTGGCAGTCCTGATTGGTGTAGTTGAGGTCATTAAAGTTGGCCAGCAAATTATTGAAAATTCGCTGTTGACTGTGCCAAGCGCTTCTCTTTGGATTTATGGCTTTATTTTTATTTTGTATTTTCTGATTTGCTACCCCTTATCGCGTTTGGCGGCACATTTAGAAAAGGTCTGGGAGTAATTATGCCTTTGTTATCGATACAACAATTACAGAAATCATTTGCACAAAGTCATATTTTACAAGGCATTGATCTGGATGTAGAACAAGGAGAGGTGGTTGTTATTTTAGGTCCATCGGGCTGCGGTAAAAGTACCTTATTGCGCTCTATTAATGGCTTAGAACCGATTCAGGGTGGTGAGATTCGTTTAACTGGTTCAGGCGTGCTCGGTAAAGATGTGGACTGGACTAATGCTCGTCAAAAAATTGGCATGGTTTTTCAAAACTATGAGCTATTTGGGCATATGAACGTTATTGACAATATTTTGCTGGGGCCACTCAAAGTACAAAAACGCCACCGTGATGAAGCAGAGCAAGTCGCAGATGAGTTGTTAAAGCGAGTCGGGCTATATGAGCGAAAACTTGATTATCCACGCCAACTTTCTGGTGGACAAAAACAGCGTATAGCCATTGTCCGTTCACTGGTCATGCAACCTCAAGTGATTTTACTTGATGAAATTACCGCTGCGCTTGATCCGGAAATGGTTAGGGAAGTACTCGATGTGGTACTCAAGTTAGCGAATGAAGGAATGACCATGCTGATTGTGACACATGAGATGTCCTTTGCCCGTAAGGTTGCTGACCGCATTATTTTTATGGATAAGGGCAAGATTATTGAACAGGCTTCACCCGAAGAATTTTTTGAACAGCCGAAAACAGAACGAGCGAAAGCTTTCTTAAATATTTTGTCGTACTAAATTTTTATTATTTGAATCATGAGGAAGTGAATGTTTAAACGTAATTCAATAAAAATATTAAGCAGTATTGCCGTTGCTGGGGTGTTATTAACTGCATGTAGTAAAACGCCATCCACTGAACAGGCAAGTAATACTCAAGAAGACCATTCTTTAGAGCAAGTCAAAAAAAATGGAGTTCTACGAGTTGCTGTTTTTGCCGATGATCCGCCATTTGGTTACGTAGATAGTGCGGGGAATAACCAGGGCTTTGATGTGGCTTTAGCAAAACGTGTGACTAAAGATTTGCTCGGTGATGAAAAGAAAGTTGAGTTTATTGTGACTGAAGCTTCAAATCGGGTGGAGTTTTTAAAATCGAATCGCGCCGATGTGGTGTTCGCGACGTTTACGGTAACGCCAGAACGTAAAGAGGTTGTCGATTTTGCCGAGCCTTATTTAAAAGGTGCTTTTGGTATAGTCTCGCCTAAAGCCAAGCCGATTACTGACATTGCTCAATTAGAAGGTAAAACCTTAATTGTAAATAAAGGCACAAGTTCAGATACCTACTTTACCAAGCATTATCCGAAAGTAAATTTACTCAAGTTTGAAAGAAATTCGGATGCCTTCAAAGCCTTAACCGACGGTCGTGGTGACGCAATTTCACAAGATAGTACCTATGCTTTGGCGTGGGCCGCGAAGAATCCAAGTTATGTGGCGGGTATTCAGTCTATTGGTGATCAAGAGTTTATTGCACCAGCAGTTAAAAAGGGCAATACCCAATTATTGAATTGGCTCAATACTGAAATTAAGCAGCTAAGAACAAGCGGTGAAATTAAGAAAATTTATGATGAAACCTTGAAGCCAATTTACGGTGACTCGGTCAATCCAAATGTGTTTTTAGATGTAGGCCAATAATTTTCGATATCGCTAGAGCAGTGCCTAAAAGTAGGTGCTGCTATTTTTAAATAAGACTTTTACAAGAACGATAGGGTGAAATAATGACAACATTAACATTTCAAAACGTGAAACATATTTTAGCTGCCTCTTTACTGAGTTTAGGTTTGGTTGCATGTGACAAAGGAACTCAATCTACTGAAAAAGCGGCCGATACCACACAAAAGGTGTCGAGTATTGAACAGATCAAAAAGAATGGCGTGGTACGAATTGGTGTATTTAGTGATAAACCGCCGTTTGGATATTTAGATGCCCAAGGTAAGAATCAGGGCTTTGATGTAGAAATTGCTAAGCATGTCGCTAAAGATCTGCTGGGTGATGAAAACAAAGTTGAGTTTGTTTTAACTGAAGCGGCTAACCGTGTCGAATACTTAAAAGCCAATAAAGTGGATATTATTTT
Source organism: Acinetobacter sp. H1(2024) (assembly GCF_046557555.1). Lineage (NCBI taxonomy): Bacteria > Pseudomonadati > Pseudomonadota > Gammaproteobacteria > Moraxellales > Moraxellaceae > Acinetobacter > Acinetobacter sp. H1(2024). The sequence continues at coordinate 658,853 of NZ_JBKGFO010000001.1, read as the reverse complement.
TGCCAACTTTACTGTTACGCCAGAACGTAAGGAAGTTGTCGATTTTGCAAAGCCTTATTTAAAAGTGGCACTAGGTGTGGTTTCTCCAAAAAGTCATCCGATTACCGATGTTGCTCAACTTAAAGATAAAACTTTGTTGGTAAACAAAGGTACAACGGCTGATTCATTCTTCACTAAGACTCACCCTGAAATTAAGCTACAAAAGTATGAGCAAAACACAGAAACTTTCGATGCTTTAAAAGATGGTCGTGGTGCTGCGCTAGCACATGATAACTTGCTGGTTTTAGCTTGGGCTAAAGAAAATCCAAATTACACTGTTGGCATTACCAATTTAGGTGAGCAGGACTTAATTGCACCAGCAGTGAAAAAAGGCGATAAAGAGTTATTGGACTGGTTGAACCAAGATTTAGAGAAACTGGCTAAAGAAGGCGTGATTCATCAGGCTTATGAAAAAACGTTAAAACCAGTCTATGGTGATACCATTAATCCAAAAGATCTATTGGTTGAGTAATCGTGCTAATAACGATTAGAATTCTAGATAGTCTTTGCTCGAGCTAAGATTCATCTACAGCCTGCCCATAATTTATAAAGATAATGTTTTTGCAATATTTTTTATAGATGTAAATAGTGGTCAGGTTCTGTAGATGAGAAAGTTTTTTGGTTACTTTTTTCAAAAAAAGTAACAGAATTAGCTGAGTGCTTTAGAGGTTAAAAGGTAGGATTTCATCGTGCTAACTCCTTGACTTTATATTACTTTAATTTAAATAAAGTCGGCTCTGCTGCTAATTTATCAGCCAAATATTGAATCAATACACTCAATTTAGGCGGGACATGCCGTGTCGGTGGGTAAAGTAACCACAGCCCACCACTATAATATGTCTTAAAATACCAATCTGGTAAAACCTGAACTAAGGTACCTTGTTGTAGAGCATGGCGTGCAACGAAGTAAGGTAAGCTCGCAATACCTAAATGCTGTAGGGCTGCGCTTAAACGAACACCTGTATGGTTTGCTGCATAACGCCCACGCACAGCCACACTGATCAATTTGTTTCCTTGCTGAAATTTCCATTTTGAGTCACTGGCTTGTTCGCCCAAGTAAATACATTCATGCTGCTTTAAATCATGAGGGTGGTTCGGAGTGCCATGCTTTGCCAAATATTCAGGCGTAGCACAAACCAAGTGATCAATATCAATGAGTTTTCGACCCATAAGGCCACCTGGTGGTTGCTCTGTAATTCGAAGTGCTAAATCGACTCCATCATCAATGAGATCTACATAACGATCTTCTAAAAGCATTTGTATATCAATTTTCGGGTAGCGTTCTAAAAACTCGGGTAAATGCGGATGAATCATAAAATGTCCCACAGCTTTGGGAACACTCATACGAATAATACCTTCTGGCTCGACATGAAATTGGCCAGAACTTTCCATGACTGCTTGCGCAGCATTCACCATATCTAAGCAACGTTGATAGACTTGTTGTCCACTTTCACTTAAACGAAGTTTTCGTGTGGTCCGGTAGAGTAATCGTGTACCTAAAGCACGTTCTAAACGGGCAATCGCACGACTAACAGCAGAAGGTGTTGTACCAAGCTGGCGGGCCGTTTCAGAAAAACTTTCCGACTCGACAACCTTAACGAAAGTCGCCATTTCATTTAACAGAACCAGACTTTGATTTGTGCTCATGAGGCAAAAGTTATTTGGATTTTGATTGGATTATCGCGTTTAAAAAATCGCAATACAATCTTTTAGGTGATTTTCAGGAAACTAAATTGTTATGTGGCAGTTGTATGGACATGAGTTTTTAACGCTAGCTCTTATTCACTTTATGGCGGTGATTTTACCGGGACCAGATTTTGTGATTACGGTAAGACAAAGTGTTCGTTATGGTTATTTGATTGGATGTCTAACCGCAATTGGTATTGGCTTCGGGATTTCAGTACATGTTTTTTATACACTGGTTGGTATTGGGTTTTTGATTCAACAAAGCGAATGGCTCATGTCACTGATCAGAACAGCGGGGGCAGCTTACTTAGTGTATTTAGGATGGCAGTGTTTACGTAGCCAGCCGAATACCAATATTGAGATTAATGGCCAAGCAGACAGTGATACACCGAGTTTATTTAAAGTTTTTACAATGGGTTTTCTTACCAATGCGTTAAACCCCAAAGCCACTATCTTTTTTCTAGCAATTTTTACGACGATTGTGAGTACAACCACACCAATGAAAGTTCAGTTTTTTTATGGGGTCTGGATGTGTATGGTCAATGCCATCTGGTTTATGGTGGTGAGTGTACTGTTTGCACAGCCTATTGTACGTAAAAGATTTTTAGAGTTTGGGGTTTATTTTGAGCGGGTGATGGGAGTTTTATTAATTGGGATTGCATTGAGATTGATTTGGGGATTGTTTGTTTAACTGCTTTGGGTATTTGAGGATATTACAGAAGTACGATTGTGAATTGTATATATAGTTTTCACGACATTCATACCTGTATTTGCTCGTGCTGAATTTCATCCACAGCCTGCCCATAATTTATAAAGATAATGTATTTGCAATATTTTTTGAAAAATGAAAACAGAGAACAGGTTCTGTGGATGAGAAAGTTTTTGGTTACTTTTTTAAAAAAGTAATGGAATTAGCTACTTTCTTTGGAGTAAAACGGTAAGACTCCGCCGTGATAACCACTAATAATTTTTAGCTCAACCTAAAGTCATCTGCGAACTATTGCATAGCACGACAGAGTATTATCGCTTAAAGTTTTAATTTCTTCAGTCGCCTTCGGCTGGACTTACTGTGGTTTCGCTCAAAGTAAGCAAAAGCATTGTCATCTGCAAAATCTGTCGACTTATTTCATTTAACTAATATTTCACAGAAACAGAATTTTTTTGATGTTACGCAGGTTGCAGACGACTTTTGCTCGAGTAAATGTAGTGCTAGGGGTATTTGAGTTTTAATGGTTTCCTCATAGAAAAATTGAATTTTAATAATGGCATGTTGATTATAAAAAAGACTGCTCAAAAGCAGCCTTTTCTAGTCTAGAAATATATTTAACTGGTACGCCTATTACGCGTCAGTTGATGTAACACCGATACCAATAAATCAATTTCTTCAGTCGTGTTATAAAAAGCTAAAGACGGACGCACGGTTTGTTCTACACCAAAACGACGTAAAATTGGCTGTGCACAGTGGTGCCCAGAACGTACCGCAATGCCATGTTGATTTAAAGCTTTACCGACTTGTTCAGTTGAATAGCCTTGTAAGGTAAAGGACATAACACTGGCTTTATGATACGCTGTTCCGATCAAGCGTAAACCAGACACACTGCTCAGTGCATTTTGACCATATTCGAGCAGATCATGTTCATAGCGAGCAATGTTATGAATACCTAGACTTTCAACATATTCAAGTGCAGCACCTAAACCAACAGCATCGGCAATGTTTCCAGTTCCAGCTTCAAACTTGTTTGGTGCAGGTTGGTAAACTACTTGTTCGAATGTAACATCCTGAATCATGTTACCGCCACCTTCCCAAACAGGCATGCTTTCTAGTAACTCTGGTTTCGCATAGACCGCACCAATACCCGTCGGCCCAAACACTTTATGACCAGAAAACACAAAAAAGTCAGCATCAAGCGCTTGTACATCAGTGGGTATATGAGAAACAGATTGAGCACCATCAACTAAAACACGAACACCTTTGGCATGCGCAATTTTAATGACTTCAGCAACAGGTGTGACTGTTCCTAAAGCATTCGAAACTTGAGTAATCGATAGCAGTTTAGTGCGCTCATTAATCAGTTTTGGCAACTCTTCTAAAATAATCTGGCCCGTGTCATCCACAGGAATGACTCGTAATTTCGCTCCAGTTTTTTTAGTGAGTTGATACCAAGGTACAATATTGGCATGGTGTTCTAAGTGAGAAACGATAATTTCATCACCTTCGCCAATATTTTGTTCACCCCATGTTTTTGCAATCAGGTTAATGCCTTCGGTTGTTCCTCGAACAAAGATAATTTCTTTAGAAGAGGGTGCACCAATAAATCGGGCAACTACATTTCTTGCATGCTCATAGGCGTCGGTTGCACGAGCCGCTAACTCATGTGCAGCACGGTGAATATTTGAATTTTCATGCTGATAAAAATAAGCAATCCGGTCAATCACGCGCTGCGGTTTTTGTGTGGTCGCAGCATTATCCAACCAGACCAGAGGTCGGCCATTGACGCGTTCCTGTAAAATTGGAAAGTCGCGACGTATAGCATGTACATCGAGTGGTTGAGCACTACTTGCTACAAAAGTGGGTTGCGATGGTTGATAGTGACTATAACTTTGTCCACTTTGAGGCAAGTCTAAAAAATAAAATCCAGAGCTTGCCGAACTTTGGGGAGGCGTGTTTGTTGCAAAACGATCTTCCGTTAGCAATGATTTCAGCTGGTCACCATGTGGCAATTGAAAAGACTGTGCAACCGAATAATTATCTTCAACACCTTTAACAGACGGTTCTGCTGCATTGGGAGCAGAAAAATCATTTAAAAAATAATAAGGTGATTCACCTGCACCAGTAGGTAAGTTTGGTTCAATGCGTGGCACATTGGGTTCACTATGAGCAGCTTGTGGCAAATGTGGTTCAAATGGTGGGCGTGGCAAATTAGCTCCACCCACCACAGGCGCAGACGTTACAATTCGGCGTTCAGGGTAGTCTGGCAAATTTGGAATATGCTCAGGATATTCCGGATTAAGACTTTTCTGAAAGGCGATATTGGGCGCACGACCACTGAGAGCAGAGAATGGTTCACCCGGTTGTGGAGGGTGTGGTGGCGCTCCGACAGGTAAGTCTAAGTTAAGGCCTGATGGAGAAGCTGAACTGCTTGAGCTTGGCAATGCTGAAAAAAACTCATTAGCAAGTCGAGCAATGGTGGACTCATCAGGGAAGTTGGCTGGTGGGTTAACACCAGTCACATCAGGCCCTGTTGGACTATCTTGCAGATTACTTGTAGTTAACTGGGTAGTCATGATATTTGTCCACCTCCACATCATCTAATACTGCCAACGCATCATCAGTGAGTACTGCAAGTGAGCAATATAATGAGATTAGATACGACGCAATTGCGTTACGGTTAATTCCCATAAAACGTACTGAAAGCCCCGGTGACTGTTCACCTGCAAGACCCGGCTGGAACAAACCAACAATCCCTTGACGCTTTTCACCAACACGAAGCAGCAAGATTTTAGTTTTGCCATCTTCTACAGGAATTTTATTTGATGGAATGAGTGGAATACCGCGCCATGTAATAAACTGCGAACCAAACAGACTAACTGTTGGAGGCGGTACACCACGGCGTGTACATTCACGTCCAAATGCTGCAATTGCATCAGGATGCGCTAGGAAAAATCCTGGTTCTTTCCAGACTTTACGTAACAAATCATCAAGATCATCTGGAGTAGGTGGGCCATTTAAAGTCGAAATACGTTGGTCATCTGTCACACTTGCCAGTAAACCGTATTCAGGGTTATTGATAAGCTCACTTTCTTGACGTTCTTTAATGGTTTCAATCGTTAAACGGAGCTGTTCTTTAATTTGGTCGTGTGGGCTGCTGTAAAGGTCAGCAACACGTGTATGTACATCTAAAACAGTAGATACACCATTTAAAAAGTATTCGCGTGGCTCTGGGTCATAATCAACAAAAGTTTGAGGTAAAGTGGCTTCATCACGTTGGGTGCAAGCTACTTGAATATCATCGGTATTATTTACACGGTTTAAGCGATAAATACCTGCTTCAACAGGAAGCCATTGAAGTAAGTGAGTCAGCCATCGGGGAGTGATCGTAGAAAGTTGGGGAGCTGTCTTGGTCGCATTGGCTAGTTGACGCGCTGCGTGATCCCCAAGTGCAAGTTGGGCTTTGTCTGTATTTTTCGCCATGAATCATTTTTCCTTATTACATTGGCTTTTTGAAAATAAAAATTCTAGGGTGCATATAAACTAGAATTAGTTCTGGTTTAAAATTAAAATAGCGTTGTAATTTAAATACTGAGCTTATTAATGAGTTATCTATTTTCTAAATAAAAATATATTTAAACTAGAAATAAGCATTTTATTAATCTGCACGTTCTTTGTTTATTTATCTCCTTATCTATTTATTTCACATCTATAGTGTTTAACCGGCAATATGATTTTTTTGATAAGACTCATTAGGAGACTGTAAAATCTGACTACCTGCTGCAACACTATGCGTAAGCCAGACATTTCCCCCAATAATGGACCCTCGACCAATCGTAATACGGCCTAAAATAGTCGCGCCTGCATAGATCACCACGTCATCTTCAACAATTGGATGGCGTGTATAATCTTTTTTCAAAGCACCATCATCATTGGTTTCAAAGCGTTTTGCTCCAAGAGTTACTGCCTGATAAATACGGACACGCTCTCCAATCACACAAGTTTCACCAATCACCACACCAGTACCATGATCGATGAAGAATCCTTTACCGATTTTTGCACCCGGATGAATATCAATACCTGTTGCAGAATGCGCCAACTCAGAAATAATGCGAGACAATAAAGGCACTTGGGCATAGAGCTGATGGGCAATTCGGTGATAAATAATCGCAAATATGCCCGGATAGCAGAGCAGTACTTCATCTACACTATGTGCTGCCGGATCACCTTCATAAGCCGCTCGCACATCACCATCTAAAAGGCGCCGTATAGAAGGCAAGGTGTTGGCAAAATCCTGCACAATATTTTGAGCAAGTTCTTGTGGCTGCTGGTCTGTGCTTGAATGACCCAAATGACGTTTTGCTTCATAATTTAAAGCCAGTTGTACTTGAGCATGTAAGGCTGTCAGTACCCGATTTAAAGTATAGGCAATATAAGAATCTTCAGTTTCTTGACGTAAGTCGGCAGGGCCTAAACGCATTGGAAATAAAATTCCGCACAGGTCATCTAAAATAGCTTTTAAAGCTTCTTTAGATGGAAGTTCACGGCCCCCAAATTCTTTGGTTCTGTGTTGCTGCTGACGCCAGTCATGCCTTGCTTGTTGTAAACCTTGTACAACAGCATTAATGTTCCATTGAGTCACAAGCTTTCCTTGATTCACTGAAAATTGATTAAAATATTAGTCTTGTTGCCAAGGAAGTTGATGGATGCGCCAGCCATTTTTCTGGTTACGTTGTTGCTTATCATCTAAGTCGCCTTCGAAGCCTTCAAGAACGTTATAAATATGCTCAAAACCAGCATTAAATGCGGCCTCGGCAGCTTGTGCTGAACGGTTGCCACTACGGCATAACAAAAGAATGGTTTTGTCTTTGCCAACTTTTGATTCGAGTTCTTTTAAAAAGCGTGGATTACGGTTAAACGATGTGCCTGTTGCCCAAGCAATATGAACACTTTCAGGGACATAACCCACAAATTTACGTTCTTCATTGGTACGCACATCAACTAAAACAGCTTCGCCTTGTTGTACGAGTTGCCATGCATCAGTAGGTGATAAACTGCCACTAAAATTCAATTCATGGTCTTGTGCATATTGCTGTGCTTTAGAAACAATTTCTTGGGCTGAAAAAGATGTATTTGAACCATTTGAGATAAAGCTTTGTGGAGCCTCTGTATTTAATTTAGCATTCATTTAATATATCCTTATCTTCGATTCAGATTGTTATTGTTCAATTTACGTGGTTTTAAATATAAGCAAAAATAAGGAATATCTATTTATATATATTATTTTTATAAATAAGAATGGGGGATATTTTTATAGAAAAAGTATTAATTAAGCTTATATAGTTTTTTAATTGAAATTCATGGAATAATTATTTTAATAGTTAAGAAAACCGTGTGGATTATTTTTAATTCACACGGTTTTAAAAATTAAGCAAATCCACCATTTACTCGAACGACTTGTGAATTTATCCAACGTCCATCTGGGCCAGCTAGCATGGCAACTACACTGGCAATTTCTTCAGGTGTTCCGATTCTTTCCAAGGGAGCAAGTTTTGCAATAGCCGCTACTTGCTCTTCAGTTTTTCCATTATAAAAAAGGTCAGTACCTGTCGGGCCGGGCGCAACGGCATTCACAGTAATATTTCGGCCGCGTAACTCATTTGCTAACACATGTACTAAGCCTTCTACACCCGCTTTCGAGGCAATATAGGGACCATATGCTGGAAAAGATTTAGCAATTACACTCGTTGAAAGCGTAATAATTCGGCCACCATCTGGAACTGTTTCGGCTGCATGCGCCAATATTAAAAATGCACCACGTAAATTGGTATGAATTACTTTATCGAAATCTGGCAGATCTTCAGGTGTAATTTTTGCCATAGGCATAATACCAGCACTATGAACTACCACATCTACTTGACCATTAATCGCCTTAGCTTCTTGAAATAAACGGCTCACTTCATGTTTATTTGCAACGTCTGCTTGAATAGCTGAGGCTTGACCACCTTGCTCAATAATATGATCTACAGTTGCTTGGGCATGCACCTTATTGCCCGCATGGTTAACAATCACATAAAAACCATCTTGAGCTAAACGTTCTGCAATAGCACGACCTATACCGCGTGATGCACCAGTAACAAGAGCTGTTTTTCTTGAAATATTCATTTTTAAATTGCCTGTTTGAGTAGGTATGGCTTATTTTAATAATATAGAAATATGGGATAAATCTTCATAATTGGATAAGATAATTCCATATTTATTAACAATAGATAGGGTTAAAAGCGAGCACCATGGATAAATTTGATACCTTACAACTTTTTACCCGCATCGTAGAGCTGGGTAGTTTTAGTCAGGCAGCCGATCAGCTCAATATCCCACGTGCTACAGCAAGTAATGCCATTAAAGATTTAGAGAATAATTTACAGTGCCGTTTACTAGAGCGAACGACTCGGCATGTAAGGCCATCACTAGATGGACAGGCATTTTATGAGCGTTGTACACAAATATTATCGGAACTCGATGATGCCGAATCGTCCTTACGTAATGTAATTGCTCAGCCCCGTGGTTTACTACGTATCGATTTATCAGGTGCACATGCGACTAAAATTGTTTTACCCAATATCGATCAATTTCACGAGTTATATCCCGACATTGAACTCGTAATTAGTACAGGCGATCGTTTAGTTGATCTGATTCGGGAAGGGATAGACTGTGTGGTGAGAGCGGGGCGTTTGGATGATTCCACTTTAATTGCTAGACATTTGGTGGATATGCCACAAGTGATTTGTGCGAGTCCTGACTATTTAAATAAACATGGAATGCCACAGCAACCAGAAGATTTGTTATCACATTATTGCGTTAATTTCTTTTCGACATCAGGCGGGCGGAATTATCCATTTGAATTAATGGTGAATGGAAAAAAACAAGATTATTTTTTGAAAAGTTGGATCGCGGTAAATGATGCTGAAAACTATGTATTATCTGCTTTACGTGGGGCAGGTCTAATTCAGGTTCCGCGCTATCATGTAGCGAATGAGTTAAAAGACGGACAACTGGTTGAGGTTTTATCTGAATGGCAAATCCCGAAGATGTCAGTTTCTGCACTATATCCGCAGCATCGGCAGCTCTCGCCACGCGTACGAGTTTTTGTCGCTTGGCTGAATGAATTATATACGGGGTATTTTGCCAACTTTGAATACCCGCAAAAATGAAATATCTTGCGGGTAAGTCAAAAACTGAATGATCTTTTTAAGACTGATTCTGCAATTTATCTTGAGTCTTGGTCTCAAAATCGCTGGCATCATGGCGTTCATGCAACTGTGTAGCTAAATCACCAAAAGTACGGTTGACCATACGACCACGTTGAACCGCAGGGCGAGCTAAAATCGCATCTGCCCAGCGCTGAACATTTTTATATTGATCGACACCTAAAAACTCCGCGCCGTTATAGACCCAGTTTTTAACAAGACCGCCATACCAAGGGAATGCTGCAATATCGGCGATGCTATATTCAGAGCCTGCCAAATATTCATGCTTTGCTAGATGCTTATCTAACACATCAAGCAAGCGTTTTGTTTCCAAGGCAAAGCGGTTAATTGCATATTCAACTTTAATGGGTGCATAAGCATAAAAATGCCCAAAACCGCCACCTAGGTAAGGTGCGCTGCCCATTTGCCAGAATAACCAATTAAGGCATTCAGTACGTGCAGCAATATCAGTTGGAATGAAAGCTTTAAACTTTTCAGCTAAGTAAAGCAAAATTGAGCCAGATTCAAATACTCTTAATGGCGGGTTTTGGCTATGGTCAACCAATGCTGGAATTTTAGAGTTTGGATTAATGTCTACAAAGCCACTGCCAAATTGCTGTCCTTCACCGATTTTAATCAACCAAGCATCATATTCAGCATCTTGATGTCCTAATGCTAAAAGCTCTTCAAGCAAAATAGTGACTTTTTGACCATTAGGCGTTGCTAAAGAATAGAGCTGAAGCGGATGTTTACCGACAGGAAGTTCATGTTCGTAACGCGCACCCGAAGTAGGTTGGTTTAAATCAGTTTTTTCTCCAGACCATTGCCAAACTTGTGGAGGAATATAGTTTGAATCACTCATTTTTTATCTCGTGTTTGGTGTAAATATAAGGATTTATTTATGTCGCAAGGCAAGCCATTTTTGTACGGTCGGACATTGCCATTGCTGTAATGCATAGTTTTTTAAACGTTCTGGTACAGCATCACCATTTTGAATAAGGCGTTGCAACATCAGGGTAAGTTCAGCATCCACAATGCTCCATGTACCAAAAAGAAATTCGGCATCGGGTGCAAGAAGTTTTTCTGCAACAGAGAAAAGTTTCTCCGCAGCTTTTTTGCCTTCTTCTGAAAGTGGAGTGGACTTGGGCTGAATAAAAATAACATCGGTTGGACGTTCAGTTCTTAGTGCCACTAAGTCTGATCGGAGCCATGCCTGAATTTGTCTTGCTCTTGCACGTGCTTGAATATCTTTTGGATAAATAGATGTGTTTGGATAAAGCTCTTCTAAATATTCCAAAATGGCAGAAGATTCTGATAAGGCAAAATCATTGTGCTCAAGTACAGGCACTTTGGCAGTTAATGACTTTGCTACATAAGATTTTTCAAATTGGCCTTGCTGGCCTAAGTTGATGGTCGCTATTTCAAATGGAATTTGTTTTTCATGTAGCCCTACAAAAACTGTAAATGCATAGGGGCTTAGAAATTGTGAATCTGTGTACAGCTTAAAATATTCATTATTCATTGTTATTGTCCATGTCATAAAACAATCGAATCTAGTCTAAGTGAGCTGATCCAAGATTGGGTAGCTTTTTTGTGGAAAAGCTTTATCGGTTTTTGAATTAAGCTATTTCAGTGTTCAATGTTAGGGCTTAATGTGCTGGAAATGCTCACGAACAATGTTCAGCCACGCTTGTACTGCTGGTGATACAGGAAGATTTTTTTTCCAAGCCATCACCAAGTGCCACTGAATATTTGGTTTTTCAAGTGGCACTGCTGCAAATAAACTAGGGTCAAGCATGTCGGTATAATACTGTGGGAGAAGCGCAATCCCCATACGTTGTAGCACCATATCTGCCAAGAGGTGCCATTGGCTGGTGCGGCAAGCAATGGTTGGATAAAAACCATGCTGCTTACAGGCATCGAGAATAATACTGTTTAAAGAGAAATTTTCAGGAAACATTAAAAATGATTGGTGTTGTAGCTCTTCTAAATTTATTTTTTTGCGGGTTGCCCAAGTGGCATCCCGACGTAAAAGAACCATTAAAGGGTAGTTACATAGCTCAATGCTATTGAAAATTTGCGTATCAAAAGGCTGCAATAAAACACCAACGTCTAACTCATTATTAAGCAAGGCCTGTTCAATACCACGTGAACCCACTTCCATAAAAGCCAATTCAATATCTGGCAATTGCTGATGATAATCAAACAGGGCAGTCGTTAAGAGCTGCGAGCCTAAAGGCGGAACGCCAAGTTTTAAAGTTCCTGTTTTTAATTGTTGGTAGTTTTCAATTTCAAGAAAGATGTTCTGTTCTGCCTGAATAAGCTCAATCGCATGTTGATAAATGCGCTCTCCAATTTCAGTTAACTCGATTTGTCTTTTACGGCCGTGATTGGGTTTAACCAAAAGCTGTACCTGAAGTTGCTCTTCAAGCTGCTGTAATATTTTACTAATAGTGGGTTGAGTCAGATACAACTCTTCAGCCGTACGTGTAAAGCTTTTAGTTTTTACCAGCGTAACGAAGCACTGTAGTGATTTTAGAGAAAGCATAATAAAGAATAAATTATTCAATTTTGGAATAATATTAACATGAATAATTCATATTTAGCAGATTTAACCAAGATAGCATAATGGTGTAGTTAACCATTTAATTTCGCAAAATGAGTACTGAATCTGCTTCTGGCACACCCACACAACCTTCACTATTCGTGTTAGTTAAACAAATTTTGATTCTGGCTGGATTTTGGTGGGTCGGATATCTCTTACATCAAAAACTTGGCGTACCTGTCTCGGCAGGTATTTTAGGTATGTTTTTATTGCTTTTATGCCTGTTCTTTAAAATTATCAAAATGGATCAGGTAGCAATGGGAGCAACCGTTGTTTTAGGTGAACTGTTGCTGTTTTTCGTACCTGTTGTGGTTGCCGTAGTTCAATATAAAACTTTGTTTATGACTGAAGGCTGGCAAATTGTCTTGAGCATCGCAGTCGGAACCATTTCGGTCATGCTCAGTACCTGCCTGACGATTCACTTTTACAATCGTTTGAAAGTTTATTTACAGGCTCGAAAACGTCTTCAACATAAGCATATCTAAAGAGCAAACGACATGAATATCTGGTCAATTCTTTGTCTGATCTGGACTCTGGCAGCCTATGTTGTGGCAAAGCGGATCTATCAGAAAAATCCAAAACTTTGGTTGTCACCCGCGATTAGCGTGCCTGTACTCACCATCATTTTGATGACGATTTTTGGAATTTCATATCAAACTTATGCTGAAGATACGCAGTGGATTGTTAATTTATTAGGACCAGCAACGGTTGCGTTTGCTGTACCGATTTATCGTTATCGGGAAACGATTCGTAAAAACCTTGGGGTCCTTTCGATTGCGATTATTGTGGGGATGAGTGTAGGTGTGATGTCTGCCTATGAAATGGCACAGTGGTTCCACTTTAGCCCTGAAGTCACCAATAGTTTGATGGCCCGTTCTATTTCAACACCATTTGCCATGATTTTAGCGGAAGATATTCACGGTTCGGCAGCTTTGGTTTCACTATTTACAGTCATTACTGGTTTGGTTGGTATGATTTGCGGCGATGCGATTTTAGCGATTACTAAAATCCGTTCTAATGTGGCAAATGGGGCAGCTTTCGGCAATGCAGCGCATGGTTTTGGTACAGTTAGAGCACAGCAGCGCAATAGTGAAGAAGGTGTGATTGCCAGTTTAACCATGGTTATTGCCGGTATTTTAATGGTACTGATTGGGCCATTTGCGATTCATCTATGGTTGCTGTTGTAGGTTTTATCTAACTTGATTTGTCATGTTGTTGAATAATCTTTGATAGTTTTTTGATAGCTTGTCTCATCAGTTCAGGTTCAAAATCGCCTAAGCCAACAATTAACCCCGAACGTTGTTGCTCTATTGAAAATGTCGGTGAAATTGCTTTAATGGCAATGCCTGCATCGACTGCTGAGCTTGCAACTTCAATGTCATTAATATGGTGAGCAAGCCATAACACCATATGCATGCCTTGATCGCCCGGCTGTAACCAAGCCAGTTCTTGAGGTATGTATTTTTCAATCAAGCCAATAATGTATTGCCGAACTTCCGCATAGACATTCCGAGTCCGTCGGATATGCCGCTCTAAATAGCCTTCTTGAATAAAAGCAGCCAAAACATGCTGGTCGGCAGCCGGTGGGTGTCGATCAATTAACACTCTGAGCCCACAAAAAGGTGCCACCAATTCTTTAGGCAATACTGCATAGCCAAGTCTAAGGGATGGAAATAAGACCTTACTGAAAGTCCCAAGATAAATGACTTGGTCGGGCGCCATACCTTGTAAAGATGGGAAGGGTTGTCCGTTATAGCGAAGTTCACTGTCATAGTCATCTTCAATGATCCATGCATTTTGCTGTTTTGCCCAAGCCAATAATGCCGTGCGTCTTGCTAGACTCATCGGCATGCCAAGTGGATATTGGTGAGATGGTGTCACAAACGCAGCACGTGCATGTTTAGAAAGCTTAATTCCAGTTTCAACCTGAATGCCTTCTTCATCGACAGGAATACGTACCATCCGAATGTTTTGTACAGTATGTTCAAAAATAGCTGTTGTACCCCGATAAGCTGGATCTTCAATCCAAACTTCATCTTTTGCTTCAAATAAAATCTGGCTGCAAATATAAAGTGATTGCTGGATGCCAGGAGTAATCACAATTTGGTCAGGTTCGCAGTGGACAGAGCGTGATCGGCGTACATAGTCTGCTATAGCAACTCTGAGTGATAAAACGCCTTGAGGTTCGCCATAACCCGAAGGAGCGCCTGCACCTCGAGATCTAAATTTATTACCAAACTTACGCCAAATATCACTCGGTTGGGTGCGCGCAATCGGGACAGACACTGCAAAAGGGGCATGAGGAAGTGGTTTAAACTCTTTAAGCACTTGGGCATAGGAAAGTGCCGACTTCGTCAAAGGGATTACGCTAGGTATGGTTTCTTTTTGAGAATGTTGCGGCGTAGTTTTTTTAGTTAAAGCATGAGACACATAGGTGCCCGTTCGTGCTTGAGAGTCAAAAACACCTTCAGCTAAAAGCTGATCATACGCTTCAATAATCGTTCCGCGAGCGACCCCAAGTGTTTGAGCCAGTTCACGAGAAGAAGGCAGCGGATCGCCAGGCTGTAAATCACCACTTTGTACAGCTTCACGCAAAGCTTGGGTCAGTTGAGCACTTATCTTTCCTTGGCTTTTATTAATCTTTGCAATCGACGGAAGTTCAACAACTTTTGCCATTCTTGCCATAATTCTGGTCTACTTAAAAAAATACAAAGTGGTTCTTTTTAATAAACCACAGAAACCAGAAAATTTACAACACAAAATATAAATAACCCTGATATTTACAGTGAGGTTTTAGCCATGTATATCCCCGATGATTATGCAGAAAACCGTTTGGATGTATTGCACTCTCTTATTACCGAATATCCGTTTGGTGTGCTTTTTACGCATGGAAGTAATGGCTTAGATGCAAATCATCTTCCATTCGAATTACAGGCAAGCGAAGGGGAATTGGGTGTACTACGTGCGCATGTGTCTAGAGTTAATCCAGTCTGGCAGGACATTAAAAATGGAGATGAGGTACTCGTCGTGTTTCAAGCAGGCGATGCTTATATTTCACCAAACTGGTACCCATCCAAACATGAAGAGCACAGACAAGTACCGACATGGAACTATAGGGTTGTGCATGCTTATGGCAAAGTAACCATTCGAGATGATGAACGATATGTCCGTGGTGTTGTGGCTCGTTTAACCCGTACTCATGAAGCATCTCAATCTGAACCATGGAAAATGTCCGATGCACCAAAGGACTATCTTGAACCGATGTTAAAAGCCATTGTAGGGATTGAGATTGAAATTACCAAGCTGAGAGGTAAATCAAAACTTGGGCAAAACAAAGAACGTCGAGACATTTTGGGCGCGGCAGATGGTCTATCGAAATCTGGTCATCAAACCATAGCAGACGCTATGTATAGTGTGGCTGATTTAAATAAATAACTTTGGAAATGTAAAAGCTTAATATTAATGGAGGAGATAAAGATGGCTTGGATTACACCTGTTGAGTTGGTAGGCGAACACGTTATTTTAAAGCCACTAGATGTCACTCAAGCTGAATCGCTGGCAGAGGCCGTTTGCGATGGGGAACTCTATAATCTTTGGTATACCCGTGTGCCAAGACCTGAACAGATGACTGCTGAAATTGAAAGACGTCTCGGTTTACAAAAATCTGGTTCTATGTTGCCTTTTTATATTGAAGACCGAAAAACAGGTCGGGCGTTGGGTATGACGACTTTAATGCATATTGAAGAAGCACATCGCCGTGTAGAAATTGGTTCGACGTGGTATCGAAAGTCTGCACAGCGTACGCCTGTAAATACTGAGTGTAAAAAGCTATTGCTGGCTCACGCATTTGAGACTTTAAACTGTATTGCAGTCGAGTTACGCACATCTTCTTTAAATGTTCAAAGTCAAGCCGCGATTGTACGCTTGGGTGCAAAGTTAGACGGTGTACTCAGAAGCCATCAAATTGTAAAAGATGATATTTTACGGGACACTCACGTTTACAGCATTTTGAAACATGAGTGGCCTGCGGTTCGCCAAAACTTGGAATGGATGTTGAATAAACCGCGTTAAAAGGAATTTTAAGCAAGCTGCTTTTCTCTTTTTTGGCTTAACCAGAAAAGAGAAACCCCTGCAATTACCAGCCACAGTATTAAAGCCATATTCATTGCTTCCCAGCCAAATAAATCAAGTAAAGCACCAGCGCTAAAAGAGCAGATTAAACCGACAACAAAAACAGTCATGTCGTTAATGGCTTGGGCCTTGGCTTTTTCAGCCACGGAATAGGTTCCTGTGAGTAAAGAAGTACTGCCAATAAATAAAAAGTTCCATCCCACACCTAATAAAATGAGTGAGATTGCAAACGATGCGAACTGAATACCGGAGAGAGCAAATCCGATATAGCAGGCAAATAATAAAAGACCTGCAAACATGATTTTAAGCACACCGAATCGAGCGATTAAATGTCCTGTAAAGAATGAAGGTAGGAACATACCAAGCACATGAAGCTGAATGACAGTTGTAATCGTGCCTAGTTCATGGTGTGAATGTCGCATGGCAATGGGTGTTGCGGTCATACCTAAAATCATGATGCCGTAGCCTGTGACTGCACCAAACAGAGCAACTAGATAGGTGGGTTGAAAGACAATCTGTTGCCATGGGCGACCAGCAGTAAAATCAGATTTTTGCTCAACTGTATTGGCAATATGTAGGCTAGATAAAATACCCATTGCCACAAGTGAAATGATACTAATAATTAAAAATGAACCGATATATTCTAAATGTTGAAATAATGGGCCACCAAAGCGCGCCAAAGTCGGACCAATCAGTGCGGCAACAATTCCACCTGCCATAACCCAAGAAATAGCACGTGAACGGAATGCATCATCTGCTACTTCACTGGCAGCAAAACGATAAAACTGGGCAAAGGATTGGTAGGCTCCGACACATAACGTGCCTAAGGCTAAGAGAGTAAGTGAACTATAAAAGATACCAATGGCGGCAATAATACCGCCAATTAAACCTAAAAAAGCGCCGAAAAGAAAACCCTTACGCCGTCCCACATATGCCATCAACATTGATGCAGGGAACATCATTAAGGCTGTCCCCAAAAACATAGATGCGATGGGTAAAGTTGCAAGTATCGGTGTATTAGAAATATTTGCCCCAGCCAAACTACCAATCGTCATGACCATGATCGATACGGTTTGGTAAAGTGACTGAGAACTCGCCAAAATAAGAACTTGGCGATGCATCGTATTTTGAAGCATTAGAACCTTTAATTATATGTGTTAATCGATGAGTCTGGATGCTGCGTTTTTACATAGGAAGAAAGTATCAACAGCTCAGCTTGAAAATGTTGAGGCGTTTTTGGCGGTAGAGATAACAATATTTCTTTGGCATAAACTATTTTTTTATCAAGTAACTGCAGCTTAATTATCAGACTTAATATTCTATCATCTGATAGTTTGATACAAAACAGTCGAAGCCCCAATTTTCCTAAATAAGTCCATTTACATAGGGGATGTTGTCTTTATTCTCTCGATTTCATTAAGGCGTCGTACCTTCTTATAAACCTACTTCAACTCTTTGTTGAATGGTTTTGATAACCTGATCTAATGCGCTTTGAATTTTAGTGTTCCATTCAAAAGAACAGTTGATTCGCAAATAATGCTGTTGTGCGGGTAAAACACTAAACAAAGGGCTTGGTGCAACGCCAATATCTTGCTGAATCAACGCTTCATAAACTTGCATACTGTCTAACGTACTAGGAAGTTTGACCCATAGAAAATAGCCACTTGGGTAGTAATACACTTCGCAAGAGCTCGGTAAATGCTGCTTTAAATAGTGATAAAACTGCTTTTTATAACGCTCAAGTGAAAGTCTAAGTGTACGCAAGTGCTTTTCATAATGATGATGAGATAAAAACTCAACCAATGCATTTTGAATAAGTGCATTTACTGAAATGGTGCTCATAAGCTGCAAGTGTTGAATATGGTCTGAAAATTTACCCGCATAGACCCAACCTACCCGAAAACTTGCCCCTAAAGTTTTAGAAAATGAAGAGCAGTGCAGTACCAGATTTTGTTGGTCAAAGTACTTCATC
The DNA here is from genome assembly GCF_046557555.1 of Acinetobacter sp. H1(2024). NCBI lineage: Bacteria > Pseudomonadati > Pseudomonadota > Gammaproteobacteria > Moraxellales > Moraxellaceae > Acinetobacter > Acinetobacter sp. H1(2024). The sequence continues at coordinate 640,464 of NZ_JBKGFO010000001.1, read as the reverse complement.
GAAAGTGGTTTTTGACCGCCATAAAAAAGCTCTTCATACACATCATCTTCAATTAAGTAAATTTGGTGTTCATGAAGCAATTTGGCAATTTTATATTTAATGTCATCACTAACAGTAAAACCAATCGGGTTCTGGGCATTCAGCATGAGCCAACATACCTTGATAGGATATGTTTGAATAACTTGTTCAAAAGCTTCTAGGTCAAAACCATGTTGAGGATGTTCAGGAATGGTAATGACTTTAAGTCCTAAGCGCTCTGCAGCTTGCCAAGCGCCGTAAAACACGGTTTGTTGCAATAGAATATAGTCGCCTGGTTTAGCGACTGCTTGTAATGAAAGATTAAGTGCATCTAAACCTCCTGATGTAATGACAATGTCATCAGGATCAGTCTGTATGCCTTGCATACAATAGCGCTGAGCAATCAGTTTCCTTAACGCTAAATTACCGGGAGGTAGACTTGCTGTTTGATCATAGCTTTGTCTTTGACGCGCAAGTTGCCCCATAATTTGAATAAGTTTGGGGGCAGCTAAAAGCTGACTATCTGGAAAAGCTGAACCAAAAGGCACAACAGATTCATGTTGAATTGACTTAAGATATTTAAAAACTAATGAGTTAATTTCAATTTTAGAATTTAATGAAACAACTGAATATTGCTCGAGTGGCTTTAGTGCAATTTGCTCTGCAACAAAGTATCCAGATTTTTCTTTTGAATAAATCAGACCTTGTGATTCAAGTTCTTGGTAAGCATTCATTACGGTCATTAGACTAAAACCAGAGCGTTGTACCTGATCTCTTAACGAAGGTAATTTTTCATGTGCATTTAAAGTACCGCTCTCAATGAGTTGGCGAATGCTATGGGCGAGTTGTTCTGATTTATACATGTATGAGCTGCACGAAATAAAAAAAGATGCACTGAATCAATAATAAATGCCGTTTGCAGAATCTACAAACGGCATTTGTCTATAAGGATGGAATTACTTTAAGTAAGGGGCTGCATAAATCAATATCACTTTAAACAATCCCGCAATTAAAGCTAAGGCAAAAAAACCTCCAAGCCATAGCAGAATAAACCATTGGGTTTGGTTGAGCTTAACGGATGACTTTTTCATAAAACCCTCCATACTTAATGATAGCCTTCATCACCTACACGGACTTTGTCTCTAAATACCCAATAAGAAACAATGGTGTAAGCAATAATGATTGGAATCAAAATAAGCGCACCAACCAAAGCAAACATTTGGCTAGAATGAGGCGCTGCAGCCTGCCAGATGGTGACTGATGGCGGAATAATATAGGGCCATAAACTAATCACAAAACCAGTAAAGGCAAGGAAAACGAGAGCCAATGTATATGCAAATGGTTTGAGGTCGTGATTCTGCTTTTTACATGCCGATAAAATTAGGCCAACAAACAATAAGACCAAAATAGGTACAGGGCTAAAATAGAACAGATTTGGTAAAGAGAACCAGCGATCTGCAATTTCAGGATGAGTCAAAGGCGTATATAAACTTACAGCGCCAAAAATAATGAGTAGTGCAATAATTAGCTTAGGCATAAGCTCATACATACGTTGCTGTAAGCCTTTTTCAGTTTTTAAAATGAGCCAGCCACAACCTAAAGTGGCATACATAGCCACTACGCCAATACCTGTAAAGATCGTAAATGGTGATAACCAATCAAGAGACCCACCAGCATAAATACCATTTTCGGTTTTAATCCCTTGGATATAGGCACCCAAAATAATTCCTTGAAGGAAGCTTGTTAAAACTGAACCCCAAATAAAAGCCAAGTCCCAAAGATGTTTGGTTCGATGAGCTTTAAAGCGGAATTCAAAAGCAACCCCACGAAAAATCAGTGCAATCACCATGAAAATGATCGGTAAATACAGTGCTGATAAAACTGTTGAATAGACCAGTGGAAATGCTGCATATAGACCAGCACCTCCGAGTACCATCCACGTTTCGTTACCATCCCAGACAGGGGCAACGGTATTCATCATCACATCACGTTCTTGGCTGTTCTTAATGAATGGGAACATGATCCCGATTCCTAAGTCAAAGCCATCCATGACCACATAAATCATGACACCTAAACCGATAATACCGACCCATATTAAAGAAAGATCAATCATGACGGTTCTCCCCAGATTTTTGGTTGCTGTCAATATTTTCATCAACTGCACTGAGTGGGCGCATTGGTGTTTTAAAGTGTCCAACACCACCAGATTCGATATTTGGTGTATCGATAAATGATGGGCCTTTATTAATGAGTTTTAAGGTGTAGTAAATACCGCTACCAAAAACGATGGTATACACCACTACAAAAATAAAGAGACTGAGGCCGACTTGATCTGCCGACACCGTATGAGATAAGCCATCTTTGGTTCGCATAATGCCGTACACTACCCAAGGTTGACGTCCTACTTCAGTGGTGACCCAGCCTGCAAGTAATGCAACATAACCTGCTGGACCCATTAGTAAAGCAAATTTGTGGAACCATGATGTTTCATAAAGTTTTCCGCTTTTACGCAGCCAAAGGGCAATCAGTGATAACGTAACCATAAGGACACCAAGGCCAACCATCACACGGAAGCTCCAGAAAATAATGGTCGAGTTTGGACGATCTTCAGGTGCGAAATCTTTTAAACCAGTGACTTGACCATCTAAACTGTGAGTCAAAATTAAGCTACCCAAATATGGAACTCCCACTTCAAAGTGGTTACGTTCTTCTTTCATATCTGGAATAGCAAATAACAGTAATGGCATAGGTTTATTGTGATTGGTTTCCCAGTGACCTTCCATTGCGGCAAGTTTGGCAGGTTGATGTTCACGAGTGTTTAAACCATGGTTATCACCAATCACCACTTGTAAACATGAAGTCACAAGTACCATCCAAAGACCCATCGAGAATGATTTTTTCACCAGTTCATCACGACGGCCTTTTACTAAATGCCATGCAGATGTTCCTACGACCAATAAAGATGAAACCAAGAAGGCAGCAGCACCCATATGGGCAAAGCGGTAAGGGAACGATGGGTTAAAAACGATAGCTAGCCAGTCTTTAGGCACAATAATGCCATTTTCGATCGCAAAACCTTGCGGGGTTTGCATCCAACTATTGGAAGATAAAATCCAGAACATGGAAATACATGTTCCGATGGCAACCATAAGCGTTGCAAAGAAATGGGCTCTAGGACCAACACGGCCCCAGCCAAACAGCATAATGCCTAAGAAACCTGCTTCTAAGAAGAAGGCACTTAACACTTCATAGGTAAGTAAAGGACCAGTAATACTTCCGGCTACGCGTGAAAATTCACTCCAGTTGGTACCAAACTGGTAGCTCATTACGACACCGGAAACAACTCCCATACCAAACGCAACGGCGAAGATCTTAATCCAGTATTTAAATAGATCTTTATAAATTGGGTTTTGCGTTCTTAACCATTTCCATTCTAAAACTGCCAAAAAGCAGGCAAGTCCGATGGAAGTGGCTGGAAAAATAATATGGAAGGATACTGTGAAAGCAAATTGTATTCGCGCTAATTCTAGAGCGGTTAGACCGAGGCTCATAAACTTTCCCCCTGTGAACTAGCTGATGATGATTGAATGAGTTAAATACTTATTTTCAGGTAAAAAAGTACTCTGGCGATTAAACTTACTTCTGTGATAAATGTTCTTAGCAAGTAAAATGCCAACAGGGTAAAGCAATATAATTGCTTGATATTTCAGTAGAATAGGGCGATTGATTGTTTTCAATCTGTTAGCAAAGTTTATGCTTGATGTTGCATTTGTAAAAATGCATGTTGCATTGAAACATTGATGAAATATCTGGTGATATGCAATAGATCGTCTCATGAAAACTACCTACCTTAAGAAGTTTTCTTAATCATGCACTCGCTCTATTTGTATATGTAGATACAGAAATTTTTTATAAAACTATAACAGTTCAGTGTTGTTTCGAGGGGGTGCTATAGTTTTTTTTCAATCATCTGTAGCTATATATTCAGTCCTCTAAAGTTCACAATAAAAATGAACAGGATTTACCGTCGACCTAAACCAACCTTCAAGACTCAATGTGAACGCTGCTTTAGATTTTTTTTAAGCACATGATTATGTTCTTCTTTTCTATTTCCATTGTTGTTTTGTGTAGGGTTCGGTTGCTGCGTGTTTCTTAAAGACCTAAGTGTAAGTGTAGCGCTTCTAAAATAGCTTGGATGTTAAAAAATGTTTATTACTTCTCAACTGAATGTTCTACATAAAATTATTAAAAATCAGTCTATTTCTACCTTGGTAATAGATCAGTTAGAACAGACTTATGTGAACCTTGAAGCAACCTTACTTAGAGCGAAAGTACTCAGGGATTTTTCTAAAACTCAAATCGTGTATTTAATTCAGTCGCATATTGAGCCACAGCAAAGTAGTTTGGCTTATCTATTCTCGCCATTTATTTTTGCGAACTTAAACAAGGCTGCTATTTATACAACACCTGCAACACCACCTGTGCTTACTATTCTGAATAAATACTATCAAGCAGACAAGAAGGTCGTATTTAAGATAGATGAAGTTTTAGAAAGCCTAAAAATATATCTTGATTTAGAATTAATAGAGATGGGAGAAGCTGACTTTATTTATTTAAAATTAATCAAAGCATTGTGCCGAAGTGATATCTCTACAGTTTTTTTAATCACCCATTTAGAGCTTGATTTAGAGGCTTTAAAGCAACTTGAACAGTTCTTAAAAATAAAAATTCATTGGGTAAAAGTCGTAAAAGATGAGGGTCTAAAAGGTGTAGATCAGTTGGATATGCGAAAATTATTATTTAAAAATAAAGATGAAGCATATGTACAGTTATGTGCTCATTTTGCGCAAATGAATGCAGCACTGGTCGGCCTATGCGATACCTTTACTACTAGTCAAATGACGCACTTAATCGATGATATGTTTTATTCAGAGCATATTTTCGAAAAACTTTCTGTCTATTCAGAATATATGCAAACCTTATTGCAAAGTCAGCATAGTCTTACCAAGAAAGAGATCGCTTAGGGCTGTCATGCTTTTAATTGGTGTTATATCAAGATTGAATACTGTTATAAAAAAATAATCGTTTTCATGTGAAATAAATATTTTATGGTAAAAGCAAAGCAATATTGGTTTTACTTACATGACAAATTTAAATTTTGAGCATCATCTCGGTTCACTAACGCATGCAGCACTTAGTCAGGCTTCAATCATTTCTCGCGTGTGGGGTGAAGGGCCTTCAGAACGTTATGATGAATTGGCAAAAAATTTCAGACCAACTTTTGCCCGTATTAAAGAAGGGGCTTTAATCCGTGAGCAGCAGCATATTTTGCCCTATGAACAACTTCAGTGGCTCAAAGATGTTGGTTTTACACGGCTAAGACTTCCCAAAGCTCATGGTGGCTTTGATGCAACCATTCCTGAACTATTTGCATTGCTCATTGAACTTGCAGAAGCTGACTCAAACTTACCGCAAGCTTTGCGTGTGCATTTTGGTTTCACTGAAGATGTCTTGGTAAGTAAAGACAAAGCGTTTCAACAGCGTTGGCTTAGCCGAATTGCAAATGGAGAAACAGTCGGTAGTGCATGGTCTGAAGGCGGGAAAGAGTCAATTGATCAGTTCGAAACTCATTTGTATCGAGACGGTGAAGGAAAAATTCGCGTTAAAGGAAAAAAATATTACACCACTGGTAGCTTGTATGCTGACTGGGTTGACGTTGGTGTAACAGATTTAAAGGGTGAATCTGGCTCGGTCGTTGTTCGCCGTGAAGATGAAGGTGTCGAAATTGTTGATGACTGGAATGGCTTTGGTCAGCAACTCACTGCAAGTGGTACAGCATATTTCCATGATGTATTGGTCGATGAAACTGAAATTTTACCTGATGATGATCGTTTTAAATATTCAGCGGCTTACTATCAACTGGTCCAACTGGCAATCATTACAGGTCTAGGGCGTGCTGCAACCTATGATGTTTCTCAAGCTGTTGCTAAACGTACCCGAAACTATACGCATGCGAATGCTCAATTTGTAAAACAGGATCCACAAATTTTACAAGTAGTAGGCCAAATCCGTGGTGCAGCTTACAGTGCAGGGGCAATTGTTGAAAAAGTCGCACAAAGCTTACAACGTGCTTACTTAGCTGCATTTCAAAATAATGAGCAACTTGAAGAGGAGCAAAATGCGCTTGCCGAACTTGAAAGTGCGCAGTCTCAAACGGTCATTACCGATCTAATTTTAAATGCTTCTACGATTTTATTTGATGCTTTAGGTGCTTCCGCAACAGACAAAGATTTAGGTCTAGATCGATACTGGCGTAATGTACGAACTTTATCTTCACATAACCCGAGAGTATTTAAAAATCGTATTATCGGTGATTTTAGTGTAAACGGCACATTACCACCGTATCAATGGCGAATAGGGAATGTTGCTAAACAATAAATTATACTTTTAGATATTAAGCTGCTATTTTTAGCGGCTTAATATTATTTTGATTGTTTAAATTAAATTATAAAAAACTATTAGAATAAAATCATATTTTGTTTGGGGTTTATATTATAAAGAAAACCTAAAAATTGCTTTAGTATAAAAATTAAATAAAATGCTGGTTGATATTTTATGACTAAGAAAATTAGTTTTAATGCTTTTGAAATGAATTGTATTGCCCATCAATCTCCTGGATTATGGCGACATCCTCAAGATCGATCTGTTGAATATAAAGATTTAGAATATTGGACAGATTTAGCACAAATTCTTGAGCGTGGTTTTTTTGACGGTATCTTTATTGCAGATGTGCTTGGTATTTATGACGTTTATCATCAAAGTGCTGAACATGCCTTAACAGGTGCAGTACAAGTTCCAGTCAATGATCCGCTACAGATTGTGCCAGCGATGGCAGCAGTCACAAAGCACTTGGGTTTTGGTGTCACAACTTCGATTTCCTTTGAACATCCTTATCCTTTTGCTAGACGTATTAGCACGTTAGACCATTTAACCAAAGGGCGAGTTGGATGGAATATCGTGACGTCTTATTTGGAAAGCGGTTCGAAAAACTTGGGTCTAAAAACTCAGGTTAATCATGACAATCGTTATGATATTGCTGATGAATACTTAGAAGTCCTTTACAAACTTTGGGAAGGTTCTTGGGAAGAAGGTTCGGTACTTCGTGACCGTGAAAGCGGTATCTTTGCTGACCATAAAAAAGTGCATCCAATTCAGCACGAAGGTAAATACTTTACTGTACCAGGCATCCATATTTGTGAACCATCACCACAGCGAACGCCAGTACTCTATCAAGCAGGCGCATCTTCACGCGGACAGAAGTTTGCTAGTCAAAATGCCGAGTGTGTATTCATCGCAGCGCCGTCTAAAATTGCTACAAAAAAAGTGGTGCAGGGCATTCGCCAGAAATTGGCTCAGGAAGGCCGCGATCCGCACTCAGTTAAAATTTATGCACTTCTATCGATTGTCACTGATGAAACCGATGCAAAAGCACAAGCTAAGTTTAAAGAATATCAAAGCTATGGAAGCTACGATGGCGCTTTAACATTACTGTCTGGCTGGTCTGGTGTTGATTTTTCACAATATCAACCGACCGATAAAGTTGAATATATTCAAACCAATGCGATTCAATCTTTATTGGATTCTTATGTAAATGCAGACCCTGAACGTGTTTGGACGATTGAAGAAATTGCAAACTGGAACAGCTTAGGAGGTAATGGGCCAGTATTGGTGGGTTCGGCAGAAACAGTTTCAGATGCTCTACAGCAATGGGTTGAAGATACCGATGTTGATGGCTTTAACTTGGCCTATATTTTGGCGCATCAAACCTTTGCTGATGTGGTTGAGTTTATTGTGCCAGAGTTGCAAAAACGTGGGGTATATCAAACCTCATATGCAAAAGGAACATTAAGAGAAAAATTATTTGGTGCCGGGCCATATTTGCCTGAAAATCACCGCGGTGCAAAATATCGTAATCTAAAAGAGTTAAAACTTGCTGAGGCGAGTTAATATTTTGCAAAACCATTAAATAAATAGCTGGTTAAATACCAGCTTTTATTTTGTGTTTTTATATCGGTTTTACTGCTGAGTTAATAATGAAAAGATAATTCTATAATTTAGATTAAAAAATCAGATTAATTTGTTTTTGTATTGTGTGAATAATCATTATTTTGTTTCTGTTATTAAAATTCAGGAATTATTAAGTGAGCACACAAGAACTCGATCATAACTATCGTTATGAAATTAAATCTCCCGATGATGTTTCACAATTAATTTCCAAATTTGCAGGGAAGGGGAAGTCAAATAAAGTCATTTGGTTGGCACTGATTGGTGTGTTTATTGATGCCTATGATTTAACAACACTGTCCTTTGGTATTGAGCAAGTTATCTCAGAGTTTTCTTTAAGCCCTGTGATGACTGGGGTGGTGGCTTCAGCAATTGTCTGCGGAACCATTGTGGGTAATCTGATTGGTGGTTGGCTGACAGATAAAATTGGCCGTTATCGGGTCTTCATGGCGGACATGGTGCTTTTCGTCATTGCGGCAATTGTTGCAGGCTTTGCACCGAATGTCTGGGTTTTGATTTTAGCCAGATTTATTATGGGAATTAGTGTTGGTATTGATTTGCCTGTTGCAATGTCATACTTATCTGAGTTTTCCAAGTTTAACGGTAGTAGCAATAAGGCAGCGCGTTTAGCAGCATGGTGCCCAATGTGGTATGCCGCTTCTTCGGTATGTTTTGGTCTAGTTCTGGCGCTTTATTTTCTTTTACCCCCTGAACATAGCAACTGGTTATGGCGAGCATCTTTAATTTTTGGAGCAGTGCCAGCGTTACTCATTATTTTTATTCGCGGTAAATATTTAACTGAATCACCCATTTGGCTTGCAAACCAAGGTGATTTAAAAGGTGCGGCTAAAGTTCTACAAGAATCCTATGCAATTCATGCAATCGCTACAGTTGAAAAAGTAGAAAGAACTGCTGAAAAGAAAAAGCGTGAGGGTTTTGCAGTTTTATTTAATAAAACCTATTTGCCAAGAACTATTGTGGCCATTGTGATTCACATTTCGGTGGCATTTCAGTACACGACTATTGCCTTCTTTTTACCTTCTATTTTAACACGGTTCTTTCATACCGATGTCTTGACGACCATTACTACAACACTCGGGCTCAATTTGCTATTTGCATTTACGGGCGGGTTGTTGGGCGTATTTGTTGCTAGCAGATTTAAATCTCGTCATGTGTTGCTTACAGGCTTTTTCCTCCAGTTTATAGCACTCATTGCACTGGCATTAATTGGTGAACCCGGTAATAGCTTTTTACTCTATACCGCAATTGGCATGCTCGGTTTATGGCTTTTTGCTGAAGGCTTTGGGCCTGGGGCACAAATGATGGTTTATCCAACCATGGCTTATCCAGCTTCGATTCGTGGCGTTGGTGTCGGCTTTAACCGTGCGGTAACGGGTGTTGCTCAAGCAATTGCTTTATTTGTTTTACCCATCTGGATGGCGGGATATAAAACTGATGTTTACCTGATTATTTCTATCTTTGCATTTATTCCTTTAATTGTGATTGGGCTACTGATTAAGTTTGAGCCTACCGCCCAAGATGTCGATGTGATTGATGAAGATAAAACAGAACTTCCTCTCAATAATTCACCAGTAATCGACTAGCGTAAAATTAGATATCTAAATGAAAACAAAGGCCAACATTTGTTGGCCTTTGTTTTTGGAGTTAGAAGTAATAAGCAAAAATCACAAACGCTTTTTTATTCCATTTATCATTGCTTCCACCAGCTGCAAGGCCTTCACTGTCTCCTAGATATGGATCATGTTTACCCATCAGTAACTCGGCTTGTACTGTCAATTTTTGATAGTTAAAGGCAATGCCGGGAATAAAACGGGTGGAGTCTTTAAAACCATCTTGCTCTTTTCGATAAGAACTATAATTTAGGTAGGGGCGAACAGAGGTAATTGGGCCAAATTGCTGAGGGAACAAATAGCTGAGTTCGGCTGAATAAATCTGACCTTTAGTTGCCGAGTTAAATGAATAATCGAAACCACCTAAAGTCAGGTGGTCTTTATATTGATTGTCGGCATTATCAATGTCTTGATAACCAGCCAAAAGCTGTAAATTCCATTGGTTATAATTGGTGTTGCTAAAAACCGAATAGACTTGGCGATTCCCATCTTGCTCTGAGCGTTTGTTTTCAATGGTGGAATACCATGCAGAAGCACCTAGTTGGGTAGAGAAATTTTCTTGGCCTAAGACATTTTTAAAGGTATGAGCACCACGAACAACAATGGAGTTCTTTTCTTTGGTATTGGTGCCTTCTGGTACAGAGTCATCTGCATTGACAGGGTTGATACTAAATCGACTCGAGTCTTTGCTTTTACCTCTATAGGTGCCACCATCGGTAGGATAAAAGGCAAATTGTGCCTCATTGATTCCATCATTGAAATCATATTTCACGCCAAGGTTGTGTACATCTTCCCAGCCCGCACTATTGGCAATGCCTAAATAATAAGTATTTCCCCAAAAGCGACCCAAGCCAAAAGGAACGGGGTTTAAGCCAGCAATAATTTTACTATTGTCATTAATTTTATAACCCAACCATGCATCGGTGAGCCAATTTGCATCACCTAAACGCCCGTAATATTCATAAACCCGATAATCTAAGCGGCCAATCCATTTCGGGGAGTTGTAATCTAGCCATAATACGGCGTCATTAAAAGAAAATTTACTTGTAGAAGGTTCAGAGTCAAAATCATAAACATATTTAGCCCGAACAGTACCACTCACTTTAAGTTGGCCTTCTTCAGCATTACCAAAGGTAAGCGCTGCATGGCTTGAAAGACTAGAGGTAGTCAAAGTCGTAGCGATGAATATTTTTTTTAAATTTTGGGGATGTTTAAACAAAATATATTTTCTCCTCTTAAAAATAAAAAATGAAACTTGTGTCATGTATAAACCAGAAAAAGATTTGTCTAAATCTCAATATTTGCAGAGGTTTTAAGTTAAAAAGATAATAAAATCTGAACTTTATATAAAAGAATGAAAATTAATTAGATGCAAAACTCTGGATGCGATAAGCAAAAAATAAAAATGACGAAATGAGTAGGATAAAATAATTAGAGTAGATGTGTCAGGTTTTTCTCATCATGTGTTTTTTGAATATGCTTTTTAATTATTGATATATAAGTATTTTAATTTTATGGCTAATCTGTAAGTTTGGTTGATATTTTCTTTTTACCAAAAGATAAAAACTTATATGAAAAAGTTATTTATCAAAAATAGATAAGCAACTCATATTTTTTTATTTTTCATTATAAAGCCAGCTGCATACCATGAGCTTATATTATTGAAAGATCATGAAATTATGAGCACAAAGACCAAACCGTTGATTATCACGGCAATTGTGGTTGTAGCAATTGTTGCATTTATCGTATGGCAAAATAAAAAAGACAATAATACAAGTGCTTCAGTTCGCGACAGTAAACCTGTCGTAATTGCCTATCAAACAGGGGTGGACCCAAGCAAAGTTGCGCAGGCCAATGGGGAATATGAAAAACATAGCCAACGTAACATTCAATGGAAAAAATTTGATGCGGGTTCAGACGTTGTAAACGCCCTTGCTTCAGGTGATGTCGTACTTGGCAATATTGGCTCAAGTCCACTTGCTGCTGCGGCAAGCCGTGATTTACCGATTGAAGTATTCTTAATTACATCAAAACTTGGTGGATCTGAAGCATTAGTGGTAAGTAATAAATCAGGCATTAAAACTCCTCAAGATTTAATTGGCAAAACCATTGCTGTACCGTTTGTTTCAACAACCCATTACAGCCTTTTGTCGGCACTTAAACATTGGAACATTCCAGAAGACAAAGTAAAAATTATTAACTTGCGTCCACCTGAAATTTCAGCTGCTTGGGAACGTGGTGATATTGATGCTGCCTATGTGTGGGAACCTGCTTTAAGTAAAGCCAAAGCATCTGGTACGGTTTTAACTGACTCAAAACAAGTAGGTGAATGGGGCGCTCCAACTTATGACTTATGGGTTGTGCGTAAAGATTTTGCAGAGAAAAATCCTGATTTCTTAAAAGCTTTTGTTAAAACTACGCTTGAGCAGCTTGAAAAATACAATCAAGACCCAGCCGCTTACGTTAAAGATGCCGATAACGTGCAAAAAATTGCGCAGCTCACAGGTTCTGATCCAAAAGATATCCCGCTTTTATTAAGTGGAAATATTTACCTAGACCACGCTCAGCAAAAACAAACTTTAGATGGTGAATTTGCGCAAAATATTTTTGATACAGCGAAGTTCTTAAAAGGTCAGGGCAAGGTCGATCAACTTAAAGCCGATTATAAAGGCAATGTGAATTCTTCATTTTTGCAGCCTTAAGGAGTTGTCATGAGTGTACTAGAAGCCAAACATATTCATCTGACTTTTCCTAAACAGCAAAAGCCAGTTTTACAAGACATTAACCTAACCATTGAAGAAGGTTCTTTAACCGTGATTTTGGGCGAGTCTGGTTGTGGCAAAACAACTTTGCTTAATATCTTGGCAGGGTTTCAAAAGCCGAGTTCAGGTGATGTGCTTGTAAATCATGAAGTAGTAAATGGACCAGATGTAACCCGCGCTGTCGTGTTTCAGGATCATGCACTCCTTCCTTGGTTGAATGTTGCAGATAATGTTGGCTTCGCTTTGCAGTTAAAAGGTTTAAAGCGCGCAGATATCGAAGCACAAGTGAACGCAATTTTAAAAATTGTAGGTTTAAGCCACGTTGAAAAAGCCAATATTTGGGAACTTTCCGGTGGTATGAAACAACGTGTTGGTATTGCTAGAGCTTTGATTAGTCATGCACCGTTTATTTTATTAGATGAACCTTTTGCCGCATTAGATGCTTTTACACGTGAAAACATGCAGCAGTTAGTGCTCGATTTATGGATTCAACAAAATAAAAGCTTCTTTTTAATTACTCATGACATTGAAGAAGCATTATTGCTCAGCAATCAGTTAGTTCTGATGACAGCGCATCCAGGCAAAATTGTAGAAACTCTACATCTCGATTTTGCTAATCAATATCGTCAAGGCGAGTCTATTCGCTCAATTAAATCGGACCCTCAATTTATTCAGCTCAGAGAACAGCTGTTTGAAAGTTTAAGGGCGCAAAAACAAAGCGGTAAGGAGGCGTTAACCACATGAACACTAAAGATAACGTCTATGAATATGACAAAGTAGGGCTAAAACTTAAGCCAGATGTGCAAACAGAAAATGCTTCATTTCTATCGTCATTTTTTGAGAAGCATCGCACTTTGGCAGTTAGCATAATTAGTGTGGGAAGTGTGGTCGCACTCTGGTTTCTCATTACTGCTTTGCATATCGTACCTGAACTGTTTTTACCGAGCCCACAGGCAGTCTGGCAAAAATTTATATCGGTCAGCCAAGAAGGCTTTATGAAGGCTACTTTGTGGCAACACTTGGCCGCTAGTATCTCTCGTGTGTTTTTGGCTTTGATTGCTGCCGTGGTGATTGGTGTTCCGCTGGGTTTGTGGATGGGGCTGAACAAATGGGTTCGTGCTGTTCTAGATCCTTTGGTTGAATTATTACGTCCAATTCCGCCGTTAGCGTATTTGCCGTTACTTGTTATTTGGTTCGGTATTGGCGAAACCACAAAAGTACTTTTGATTTTCTTCTCGATTTTGGCGCCTGTCATTATTAGTAGTGCGCATGGTGTTTTAAGCCATCAGCTTAATCGTGAGCGTGCGGCATTGTCGTTGGGTGCGAGTCAGTCACAAGTCTTTTGGCATGTCATTTTACCAACGGCTTTGCCTCATATTATTACCGGTATTCGTATTGGTCTCGGGGTGGGCTGGTCAACATTAGTTGCAGCAGAATTGGTTGCAGCGGACCGTGGTATTGGTTTTATGGTGCAATCGGCAGCGCAGTTCTTAATTACCGATACGGTGATTCTGGGCATTATTGTGATTGCGATTGTCGCAGTTAGTTTTGAGCTGTTTTTACGTTGGTTACAAAAACAGTTTTCTCCTTGGTATGGTCAGCAGTTGTAGTAAAGAAGATGAATACAGAAGTAGCAAACTTAAATATTGAAGTGATCAAGCCTACCATTGGCGCAATTATTCACGATATTGATTTGAATGCGTTAAATGAACAGACAACGCAACAAATCCAGCAGGCTTTGGTTGATCATCAGGTCATTTTTTTTCGAAAGCAACAATTAGCACCACAAGCACAAGCAGACTTGGCACGTAGTTTTGGCACCTTACATGTGCACCCGATTTATCCTTCAATTGAAGATGTACCTGAGGTGATGGTGCTCGACAGTTGGAAACAAGATTTGCGTGACAATGAACTTTGGCACACAGACGTGACTTTTAGTAAAACTCCACCTTTAGGGTGTGTGTTGCAAGCCATTAAAATTCCACCTGTAGGCGGCGATACATTATGGTCGAGCAATACAGCAGCTTTTAAAGAGCTCCCGCTTGAGTTGCAGCAAAAACTACGTGGCTTAACTGCAACACACGATATTCGTAAGTCTTTTCCACTTGAGCGTTTTGCCCATAACGAAGAAGAACGTGAAAAGCTTTTGCAAACCTTTAAACGTAACCCGCCAGTGGTTCACCCAGTGGTGCGTACTCATCCGGTTACAGGTGAGCCTTTGTTGTTCGTAAGTGAAGGCTTTACTACTCGCATTAATGAGTTACCTGAACAAGAAAGTGAGCAATTACTTGATTTCTTGTTTGAACATGCGACCCAAGAGCAATTTCATTTACGCTGGAAATGGCAAGACGGTGACGTCGCGATTTGGGATAACCGTTGTACACAACATAAAGCATTATTCGATTATGGCGATGCTCATCGCATCATGCACCGTGCAACCATTAACGGTGATGTGCCATTTTATAAAGAAGAACAACAGCCAGAGTTAGCCGAAGTTTAATTCTTTGATTTTGAGCCGTTTCAATTCCAACGCAGCGTTTTGAGTTGGAGTTGAAACAATAGCTCTTTAGTGCATTCCAAATTCTGACAATATGCCTGTGTAGTTCTTTACAGGAGGTGAGGCCCAATCACCAACTTTGCTGTTTTTTAAATTTAATTGAACTAGCATTTCAGCTTGTTTAATGGCTGCTGTAACGCCGTCTATAACGATTACTCCCAACTCGTTTTGTAGCTTTAGACATAAATCACTCATACCTGCACAGCCCAAAACAATCGCATCGCTTTTATCTTCAACGAGCGCTTTTTTGCACTCATCTCGTATGGTTTGATAAGCGTCTGAGTAAGGAAGCTCCAACTCTTCAACTGCGATATCACATGCCCGAACATTTTTGCAAAATGGCGTAGCGCCATAACGATGTGCCAGATGCCAGCTCATATTCACTGTCCGTTGTAAGGTGGTGACTACACTAAAACCAGTACTGACATAACTTGCAGTTCGCATAGCTGCTTCAGCAATCCCAATCACCGGTGCTGAAGTGATTTCTCGGGCAGCGTAAAGCGCAGGGTCACCAAAACAGGCAATGATATAGGCATCTACATTTAGCTGTTCACCTTGGCGTATTTCCTCTAACACACCTACTGCACTTAGAGCTTCATCATAATAACTTTCAATCGTTGCAGGTCCCATTTGAGGACTTACAGCAATAATTTGAGTACCAGAATTTGCGACTATCTTTGCTGATGCAGCAATTTTGTCAGTCATGCTTTGAGTAGTATTGGGATTAATAATTTTAATTTTCATTGTACTTTTACCTTAGTCATTGCCGATTTAGCATGGGTAAGCGGTTGGTTAAGAAATCGGTAAATGACAAAACCGAATCCCATACCAATAAACCATGTGAAATTAGCCAGCCCAGACAGTTGTGGTAAAAGTACGCAGAGAATAGGAATTAATGAAGCTGGAATTAAGGCATAAAAGGCAGAGTGGTTATAACCATTTTTGTACCAATACAAACCTTTGGTATCTAAAGTATATAAATCATCTACCACGATTTTCTGTTTTTTAACGAGATAAAAATCGGCGAGCAATACACCAAAAAGTGGACCGATAAATGCACCTAAAATATCAATGGTGTAATGGATCACTTGAGGATTATTGAACAAATTCCATGGGGTAATGAAAATTGAACCTACTGCTGCAATCATTCCACCCATACGCCAGCTAATTTTGCTTGGTGAAATATTAGAAAAATCAAAGGCAGGTGAAACAAAGTTAGCAACAATATTAATCCCAATGGTGGCAATCATTAAGGTCAAACTACCTAGAATCACCACAGAGGTGTTATCTAATTTACCAACCATCTCGACAGGGTCGGTAATGAGCTTGCCGTAGACTGGAAGCGTTGCCGCAATACACACCACAGTAAGTAAAGAAAAGCCTAAGAAATTAATCGGTAGCCCAAGAAAGTTCCCCATTTTAATCGCGTTAAAGCTTTTGCCATAACGAGAGAAGTCGCCAAAGTTCAGCATAGGCCCTGAAAAATATGAAACAACAAGCGCAATAGCACCAATCATGACTGGTACAACCGCAAAACCGTCGTATTGAACACCGCTCAAGTTTAAATCAATATTTTGCCAGCCAGCTTTCCAGATCAGCCAAACTGCCATGGCAAACATTACGATGTAGACAGCCGGACCCGCCCAGTCAATGAACTTACGAATACTGTCCATGCCAGACCAGAAAACAATCGCTTGTAGTAGCCAAAGCAGCATGAAGCCAACCCATCCTAAATAGGAAAGCCCAAGAAAGCCATAAGTTGAAACATCGGCATAGACCGACCATTCTGGAAAGAACTTTAAAATGACCAATAAGAAAGCACTTGAGGCCAAATAGGTTTGAATGCCATACCATGCGACAGCAATAAGCCCACGGATAACAGCAGGAATATTTGCACCAAGCACACCAAAGGTTGCACGGCAAATAACAGGATAGGGCGTACCAGTTTGTTGGCTAGACTTGGCAATCAGGTTTGTAAAAAACTGAACTATGGCAATGCCGATGAGTAAAGAGAGAAGTACCTGCCAGCTATTGAGCCCTAGTGCAAAAAGGCTCCCAGCCATGACATAACCGCCGACACTATGAACATCCGACATCCAGAAGGCAAAAATATTATAAGCGCCCCAAGTTTGCTTTTTTAAAGGAGCTAAGTCTTGATTTGTTAGTTTTGCATCATAAGAAGGTTTAATTATTGCTTCGCTATTATTCATCTTGAACACTCACTTCCCTATGTTGGGCGGGCACGTTCTTCAGCAGCTTGAAATACTGACTAAAAGAATGAAATTAAAATTGTGCACAATGTGATATTTTGATTGTGCACAATTTATTGAGCAAAAGTTATGCCAAACTTGAGATGTAGTATTGATGAGTGATTTAGCTTGATACGATTTTAGAATATGAAGAGAGAGATTTATAAACTGAGACGGGCTTAATTTTTTATAAAAAGTAAATAAATTTAGGTGTATAAGTAGATATTTAGAGGTCTAATATTGAATTGTTCAGCTCAGCATAGATGTTGTGAAAGTTATAGAAATATTTCCAAATGCTTAAGTTAAACTTACACTATTCAAAATAGATAAAGTTCTAAAAAAGGGGGACATTAATAAAAATGGAGAAATCAATGTCATCGAGTGCACCAAAAAAAGCCGTAGAAATGAGCAATGATGAAATTGATGAACATATATATAACGCAATTGTAGATGCTATTTTAAATCGACAACTTGCCCCTGGTGCACGTTTAGTTGAAGCACCCTTATGTGAAGCATTTGGTGTAACGCGAGGCGTGTTAAGACGTGTTTTTGTCAAACTTGCCCATGATAAGGTTATTGAAATTCAGCCCAATCGTGGGGCACTCATCGCAAAACATAGTGCTCATGAAACAAAAGAGGTTTTTGAAGCACGCAGCATGCTTGAAATTGCCACTGTAAAAAAGCTGGCTCAAAAGTCACATAAGCTAGATTTTAGTGAGCTTCGAGGCTTGGTCGATCAAGAGTCTAAAGAGCGTTTAGCTGGAAATTGGGCCGAGTGGATTAAGCTATCAGGTCAATTTCATTTAAAGCTGATTGAAGCTAATCAAAATTCGATCATGTCTAGTTATTTGCAGACGCTTATTGCGAGAACTTCGTTATTAATTGGATTGTATGAGATTCCAAAACATAATAATTGTTCTGTAGATGAACACCGTGCAATTTTAGATGCCATTGAACAAGGCGATGAAAAGCGCGCAACTCAATTGATGGAAGAGCATTTAGAACACTACGCAACCACATTTATTGAAGAAAACAGTACAGTGTCTGCAGATCAAAATTTATTAAATTTATTTAAAAATAAGAAGATAGAAACGCCGCAAACTAACTAAAAATTATGGGCCAATTCCTATGGAAAAGGCCCAGATTGGTTATTTTATGGGAACGATTTGACGCGTTAAAAAATCAATAAATAGTTTTACTTTCTTCGATAAAATTTTACGGTTTGGCCATGTCACATATAAGTGAAGCGGCTGACTAGTGTAATCCT
This sequence comes from Acinetobacter sp. H1(2024), assembly GCF_046557555.1. Taxonomy (NCBI): domain Bacteria; kingdom Pseudomonadati; phylum Pseudomonadota; class Gammaproteobacteria; order Moraxellales; family Moraxellaceae; genus Acinetobacter; species Acinetobacter sp. H1(2024). The sequence goes on along the minus strand of NZ_JBKGFO010000001.1, from coordinate 621,916 downwards.
CCAAACACTTCTGTAATTTACCTTCTTTGTAATAAGGCTCTGCAATAAACTCTGGAAGAAAAACGATACCGTGATCTTTCAAGCACATATCTAATAATAATTCCCCATTATTACAGGTCATCACAGGGAAGCAATTAAAGGACACCTCTTTTTGATCTTTTTGGAAAATCAATTTTTTATGTCGGCTATCTTGATAGTAAATCAGAAATTTATGTTCTTTCAGTTCTTCTAAAGAGGTTGGCAGGCCATGCTGATTAAAATATTCAGGTGTTGCATATAAATATCGTTGATAGGTATTTAATATTTTACTATTTGCCAAATTTGGAGGTGAACCATCTACACGAATGGTTAAATCAAATTTATTATTATTCGTGTCTAATAGCTGATCAGTCATGAATAAATCAATTTTGATACTGGGATATTTCTCTATAAAGTCTGAAATAATATGCTGAAGAAAAATATTGCTAAAAGACATGGGGGTATTGAGCTTAAGTTCGCCTTCAGGGTACTGCTGATTGTAGCTAATTTCATAAGCAGCCCATTCAAATTCACTTAAAATGACTTTACTATGTTGATAAAATTTTTCCCCACAAGAGGTGAGATTCATCTGTCTTGTTGTTCTGGTTAACAGTGTGGTTTTCAGGTCATTTTCGAGGTAGCAAACACGTTTGGCTACTAAGTCACGAGAGATGTCGAGTGCTCTGGCTGCGCTACTAAAATTCCCATGCTCTACGACACTTACAAAAGTGGAAATACAGTCTAATCGATCCATGGATAAGCAAAAGTTAAAAAAATATATATCAATGATTAAACTATAAAAATTAAAAAGCAATCATTGATTTTATTGTATTCGTACAGCATACAGATTCGAGCTGATTTACTGTCTATTTTTTTACATTTTTATCTGTTTTGATAATAAACATTAGATTTTTTACTTAAACACAAAACTTATCAGTAATAACGGAGTTATTCATGAATAAATCACTTTTAGAACAATTATCACCAACGAATTGTCAGGTTATTTTTATTGATCATCAGCCACAAATGGCTTTTGGGGTACAGTCAATAGATCGCCAAGTATTAAAGAATAATACTGTAGGGTTAGCAAAAGCAGCTAAAACATTCAATATTCCTGTCACCATTACTACGGTTGAAACTGAAAGCTTCTCTGGTCATACCTATCCAGAACTTTTAGATGTATTTCCAGATGCTCCATTACTAGAACGTACTTCTATGAACTCATGGGATGACCAAAAAGTACGTGATTCTCTTGCAAAAAATAATCGTAAAAAAGTGATTGTTTCAGGCTTATGGACTGAAGTGTGCAATAACACTTTTGCTTTTGGCGCTATGCTTGAAGGTGATTATGAAATTTATATGGTTGCCGATGCGTCAGGTGGTACATCGAAAGAAGCTCACGATTATTCTATGCAGCGCATGATTCAAGCAGGTGTTATTCCAGTAACTTGGCAGCAAGTCTTACTTGAATGGCAACGTGATTGGGCACACCGTGATACGTATGATGCAGTTATGGCAATTGTACGCGAGCATTCTGGTGCTTATGGTATGGGCGTTGATTATGCCTATACGATGGTACATAAGGCACCTGAACGTACAACTTCAAAACACGAAGTACTTGCACCAGTTCCTGCAAAATAAAACAGTACTGATTTAGGTAAAGGTATGTCTAGTATTCAATATTTAAGTGATATTAATACAGACATGCCTTTATTTTTTAGAACGATAATTCACAAGAATGGAGTTCAGAATGACCGAAATAAACCTCATACTCATAAACGGTAAAATCACAACACTAGATCCTCAGAATCCCGAAGTACAAGCAATTGCCATTGCAGATGGTAAAGTCGTACGTACGGGTACAAATGATGAGGTTATGAAGCTCGCAACTCCTACAAGCAAAGTCGTAGACTTAAATGGTCGTCGCGTTATACCGGGGCTAAATGACAGTCATCTGCATATTATTCGTGGTGGCCTAAATTACAATATGGAATTGCGCTGGGAAGGTGTGCCATCCGTTGCTGATGCTCTACGATTACTTAAAGAACAAGCAGATAATACGCCAGCTCCACAATGGGTACGTGTGGTTGGTGGTTGGACTGAGTTCCAGTTTGCCGAAAAGCGGTTACCAACTTTAGAAGAAATTAATAAAGCTGCGCCAGATACTCCTGTCTTTGTTTTACATCTATATGCCAGTGCGATGCTCAACCGAGCTGCGCTTGATGTATTAGGCTTTAACAAAGACACGCCAGACCCGCCAGGTGGCAAGATTGTAAGAGATGAAAAAGGTGAGCCAACAGGTCTGTTGCTCGCAACGCCATCCGCTATGATTTTATATTCAACCTTAGGGAAAGCACCGAAATTGCCAGTTGAAGATCAAGTCAATTCAACTCGTCATTTCATGCGTGAGCTGAACCGATTAGGTATTACTTCTGCAATTGATGCAGGCGGTGGCGGTCAAAATTATCCTGAAGATTATGATGTGATTAAGCAATTACACGACCAAAATCAAATGACTGTACGTATTGCTTATAACCTATTTGCTCAGAAGGCAGGCCAAGAGCTTGATGATTACCGCCGCTGGACAGAAATGACATTTCCGGGCGATGGTGATGAACTATTTAGAATGAATGGAGCCGGTGAGAATTTGACGTGGTCTGCGGGGGACTTTGAAGATTTTTATGAGCCACGTCCAGATTTACCAGAAAAAATGGAAGGTGAACTCGAAGCCATTGTAGAGTACTTGGCTGAAAAGAAATGGCCATTCCGTATTCACGCAACCTATGATGAAAGTATTAATCGTTTGCTCAATGTATTTGAGCGAGTAAATGCTAAACAGCCATTTGCGACCCGATTTATTATTGACCATGCCGAAACTGTAACTGAGCGCAATATCGAACGTATTGGTGCGTTGGGTGGTGGTATTGCCATTCAACACCGTATGACATATCAAGGTGAGATTTTCGTAAAACGTTATGGCGCCGAAGCCGCTCAGGCAACGCCACCAGTCAAGAAAATGTTAGAACTCGGTGTTCCAGTTGGTGCGGGGACAGATGCGACTCGTGTTGCATCTTATAACCCTTGGGTGTGTTTGTATTGGCTGACTACAGGTAAAACAGTGGGTGGCTTACCGCTCTATGATGAAAAAAATCTATTAGACCGTCAAACAGCCCTAAAACTCTGGACTAAAGGTTCGGCATGGTTTTCGGGTGAAAAAGATATCAAAGGTTCACTCACAGCAGGAGAACTTGCTGACTTGGTTGTGCTGTCCGATGACTACTTTAAAGTTGAAGCAAAAGATATTCAGTGGATTGAGTCTGTACTCACTGTTTTAGGTGGCAAAGTGGTGTACGCAGGGGCAGAGTTTAAGCAGGATGATCCGCCGTTACCACCAGCATCTCCAACATGGTCGCCGGTAAAACGCTTTGGTGGTCAGTGGCGTTTATCTGAAAACCGTAATGCGCCTTCCAATGAGTCACTACAGTCACAAAGTGCATTGTGTGCATGTGCTAGCAGCTGTGGCATGCATGGACACAGCCACGCTTGGATGCTTGATGTTCCTGTAAACGATAAAGACAAAAAGTCTTTCTGGGGCGCACTAGGGTGCTCGTGTTTTGCATTTTAAATAAAACAGTATGGGAACCTGCCGCTTTAAATGGCTTGGTTTTCTAAGGTATGTACCATGAAAATGTACTTATTATCTTTGGCTGTAGGGTTGCTTGTTGGTGTCTTATATTATGTTTTAAATGTTAAGTCACCAGCTCCACCTCTTGTTGCATTAGTCGGTTTATTGGGCATGGTAATAGGAGAGCAGCTGCTTCCTTTTATTAAATCCTATTTTTAATCCGTTTCATTTATAAAAAGCTAAGTGGTGTCATGCCATTTAGCTTTTTATATTGGTAAGTGTCTTCAATTACTTTATACGATGACCTTGCTCATCAATAATCACTTCACCATCTTCTTTTGCAAAATAGCCTAAGTTTTTTGAATCTAAAATGTCCAATACAACCTCAGAAGGGCGGCAAAGTCGTGTCCCTTTGGGTGTAACCACAAATGGACGATTAATTAAAATTGGATACTGCATCATAAAGTCAATTAACTGTTCATCGGTCCAGTGGTCTTGTTCTAACTCTAAATCTTTATAGGGATCAACATTTTTACGAATGGCTTCCCGTACAGTTAAGTTTGAATCCTGAATGAGTTGGATTAGTTCATCTTTACTTGGAGGTGTGTGTAAATATTCAATAACAATAGGCTCAATCCCGGCATGACGAATAAGCGCCAATGTATTTCGTGAAGTTCCACAAGTAGGGTTATGATAGATTTTCAATTGATCGCTCATGATAAATTGATCTTCAAATTAAGTTATTGCATTTATATATGGATATCCGTATATTTGCAATAACAAATATACTCTGTTGAAGATATGATCAACCAAGTCGATTTCTTTAAATGTCTATCTGACCAAACTCGGTTAAACATTCTTAAATTAGTTCTAAACAAACAAAATATTTGTGTTTGTGAGCTCACCGAACAACTCGAGTTGAGCCAACCCAAAATTTCTCGACACTTAGCTTTACTAAGAACTCATGGCGTATTACTGGATGAAAGAAAAGGACAGTGGGTTTATTACAGCTTAAATCCTGATTTACCTGTATGGGCTTTAGATATTTTAAAGGTGATAGAAAATGACGAGATTGAGACAAGGGTAAAACAACAAGATCATTCTTCTATCACTACAACATGTTGTGATTAATCTTTCTAGATTTTTGTCTTAAAAATTCGGATTTTCTTAGTATAAGTGTATTAGTCATTTGTGTGTATTGAGCAAAATTAATCAATTCTTTCTTCGAGTAAAACATGACCAAACAAGGGCTTTCCTTTTTAGATCGAAACCTGACGCTATGGATTTTCATTGCAATGGCTTTAGGTTTAGCGATTGGAGTTTTCTTTCCTAAGGCATCTGTGTCTTTGAATGAATTAAGTGTAGATAACGTTAATATCCCGATCGCAATCGGCTTAATTTTGATGATGTATCCACCGTTGGCAAAGGTTGATTACGCTGCGTTACCAGAAGTATTTAAAGATAAGAAAACCTTAACTCTATCGTTGGTACAAAACTGGATTATTGCTCCAGTTTTAATGTTTATCCTTGCGATTATTTTCTTACATCACTATCCAGAGTATATGACGGGCCTTATTTTGATAGGCTTAGCACGTTGTATTGCCATGGTATTGGTTTGGAATGGCTTGGCTTGTGGAGATAACCAATATGTTGCAGCGTTAGTTGCATTTAACAGTATTTTCCAAATCTTATTTTTCAGTACGTATGCTTGGCTATTTTTGACCTTTTTGCCGCCGTATTTTGGTGTGGCAGGGCAAGTCATTGATGTGAATTTCTGGACGATTACACACGCGGTTTTGGTGTACTTAGGTATTCCATTTTTAATGGGATTCTTGACGCGTTTGATTTTAGTCAAGTCGAAAGGGTTGGAATGGTATCAAAGTAAATTTTTACCAAAGATCAGCCCGATTAGTTTAATTGCTTTACTTTTTACTATTGTGGCGATGTTTAGTCTAAAAGGTGGTGATGTAGTGAGCTTACCTTTAGATGTATTACGTATTGCGATTCCACTTACAATTTACTTTGTCGTAATGTTCTTCATTAGCTTCTTTATGAGTAAACGGATGGGGAATAACTACCCACGTACTACTGCTATTTCATTTACCGCGGCAGGTAATAACTTTGAGTTGGCATTGGCTGTAGCTATTGCAACCTTTGGTTTGGCATCACCTGTGGCATTTACCACAGTGATTGGGCCGTTGGTTGAAGTGCCAGTTTTAATTTCACTCGTTACAGTTTCTCTTTGGTTAAAGAAAAAGTATTTCTTACATGAACAGTCCTAATAATGATTTATCAAATGTAGCATTAGATCTTCTAGATAAGCCTGCATTTGAGCAAGTTCAAGCGCAGCAGCTTGAGCATCCACCTCGCATTTTATTGCTATATGGTTCTAATCGTGAACGCTCTTATAGTCGTTTTGCTGTGCTGACTGCTGGCCGAATCCTTGAATATTTAGGTGCTGAAGTCAAAATCTTTCATCCTAAAGGTTTACCTTTGCCTGAGGATGCAGGAACAGATCATCCTAAAGTCCAAGAATTACATACACTATTAGCTTGGGCAGAAGGCATGGTCTGGTGTTCGCCTGAACGTCATGGTGCGATGAGTTCTATTTTAAAAGCTCAAATTGACTGGATTCCCTTAGCAGCTGGAGCAATCCGTGCAACTCAGGGTAAAACCCTAGCAGTCATGCAAGTCAGTGGTGGTTCGCAATCTTTTAATGCAGTCAATCAAATGCGTATTTTAGGTCGTTGGATGCGTATGATTACCATCCCAAATCAGTCATCTGTCGCAAAAGCATTTTTGGAGTTTGAGGAAGATGGCAGTATGAAACCCTCTTCTTACTATGATCGAATTGTTGATGTGATGGAGGAACTGTATAAGTTCACATTATTAACGCGTGGGCAAAAAGAATATTTGACAGATCGCTATTCTGAGCGCAAAGAATCGGCAGAAGAATTATCTAAACGAATTAATCAAAAATAGTAGATTGATGATAATAAAAAGTGCTCACATTAGAGCACTTTTTATTGCCTAGATTTTGCACTCAGGCCATTGTGGGCAAAAGTTTTTGCATAAGTTCAATAAAGTTTGAAACTTTAGCCGAATTTTCATTTTCTCGTGTAATCAAGTAAATAGGCGCATTCAGTTTTATTGAATCATCAAATTCTCGATAGACAATTCCATGTTCCCAAAAGTTATGCATTGAGGCTGGCACAATCGTTATACCAATTCCAGCAGCGACTAAATTTAATGTTGCGGTAGGTCGAGGTGCTTCCTGAACAATGCGCGGACTAAAACCTGCTTGGTAGCAACTATATAAAATATTGTCATATAAGCCTTGTCCTGAAGAACGACGATATAAAACAAAATTCTCATCAGATAAGTCAACTAAACTAATTTTCTCTCTTTTTGTAAGTGGATGGCCTATGGGCAATGCCACTACCATTGATTCATCTAATATATGTAGATGTTTCAAACCAATATCACGACTAATCGGCGCTCTTAAAAAAGCAATATCAAGCTTTTCCGAAATTAACCAATCTAATTGCTTTTGGCTGCCTGCTTCTTCAAGTTTAGTCTGTACAGCTGGGTACATTTCACGATATGAGCGCAATACCAGCGAAATAAGCGGATGTAAACCTGCGGAACTTGTAAAACCAATATTGAGTTGTCCAGTTTTGCCTTGGCTAACATCTTGGACGAGTTGGGGTATATGTTTAGCATGCTCTAATAACAGCTGTGCTTCTTTAAATAAAGCTAGACCTGCCTCAGTTGGTTCAATCCCGCGCGGTTGACGAATAAGTAATTGTGTACCGAGTTCTTCTTCAAGTTTTTTGAGTAAACGCGTTAGAGGCGGCTGTTGTATAAACAATCGATTTGCTGCATGCGTAATATTTCTTTCTTCAACCACTACTACAAAGGCGTGAAGCTTATGTAAATCGAGCATAGAAATACCTTTAGGGTATGCTTAGTGAAAATAAAAGCATTTGTAGATATATCACAAAAGTATCATTCTATCTTGGTCAGATAAAGTGAAAAGTAACGAAAATGAACCATGTTGAGATTGCCATGCGGAAGGAGAGTTTACCCACCTGCACAGAGTTATTTTTAGGTTTTTTAACATTAGGTTTAATTGGATTTGGTGGTGTTTTACCTTTAGCAAGAAAAGTCATTGTAGAGCAGAGACAATGGTTAAGTCCTGAAAAATTCACTGAGTTACTTGGTCTGTGTCAATTCTTACCAGGGGGCAACATCATTAATCTCTCGGTTGCGATTGGCATGGAATTTCGGGGTGTTCGTGGTGCAGTGAGCTCACTTATTGGTTTGATTCTTGCACCTACCGTAATTGTTGTACTTTTACATTATGTTTATGAACAGTTCCAAGATAACTTGATGGTTAAGCATCTTTTCGAAGGTTTAGGGGCAGCAGCAGCTGGGCTTTTGGTTGCAACTGGATTGAAAATGATTAAGCCTTTATTACGTAATCCAATAGCGATGTGTGTTGTCGTAGCTGCAATTGTCTGTATTGCTTTTCTAAAAGTTCCCTTACTTTTGACTATGTTGATTTTATTGGCACTTTATTCATCTATTATTTGGAGACGTGTGTAATGGGCGCAGTTCTACTTGCTTTAGCGATCATTTTTACTCAGTTGTCTCTTATAGCTTTTGGTGGCGGGAATACAATTTTACCTGAAATGCAACGCCAAGTAGTCGACATTCATCATTGGATGACGGCACAAGAATTTAGTGCTTTGTTTGCCATGGCGCAAGCAGCTCCTGGTCCAAACATGATGATTGTACCGTTGGTGGGATGGCATGTAGCAGGGTTGTCAGGTTTACTTGTGGCTTCCACTGCTAAATTTTTACCGTCATCTCTTATTACTGTATTTGTAATGAGAGGCTGGTCTAAGTTTAAAGACAAAAAATGGCGCCGTGTTTTACAGCTTGCTTTACAACCCGTCACAGTGGGGACGGTACTTGCCAGTGCTTGGATTATTTCTGAGGCAGCAGCAATAAATACTTTACTTATTATTATGGTAGTCATTGCAACTTTATTATCTTTAATTAAAAAAGTTCATCCTTTACATGTCTTAATTGCTGGGGCTGTATTTGGTGTGGTGTTACTTTAGTTTAGCCAGTTTGCCGACCTGCGCTGGGATAAGTTCAGGTTGGTTTTTTTTGAATGAAAAGAATAAAATCTAAAAAACCGATTAAATCTATAAAAACATACTGTTTTACCTATTTATTGTTTTAACGTACTATGCATCTATTGAAAAGAATTTGGATGTATTGGAGTAAAAACAGATGTTAGATCAAAACATTAAAACTCAATTAAAAGCTTACTTAGAACGTTTAGAAAGTCCAATCGAATTAGTGGCTGCTTTAGATGAATCAGATAAAGCTGCTCAAATTAAAGAGTTAGTGACAGAAATCACTGAGCTTTCTGACAAGGTGACTGCCCGTTTTGATGGCAACAATACACGTCGTCCAAGCTTTGGTGTAGCTAAAGAAGGTGAACAGCCACGTGTGTTCTTTGCAGGCTTACCAATGGGTCATGAGTTTACGTCTTTGATCTTGGCTCTGTTACAAGTGTCTGGTTATGCACCGAAGGTTTCTGATGAAGTGCTCAACCAAATTAAAGGCCTAAACCTCAAAGCAAACTTTGATGTGTTTGTATCCTTAAGCTGTCATAACTGTCCAGATGTGGTACAGGCACTTAACCTGATTGCCATTTATAACCCGAACACCACAGCAACCATGATTGACGGTTCATTCTTCCAAGATGAAGTTGAACAACGCAAAATCATGGCTGTACCAATGGTGTTCCAAGACAATGAGCACATTGGTCAAGGTCGTATGACCCTTGAAGAGATTGTGGCGAAACTCGACACCAACTCAGCTGAAAAAGATGCAGCAGCACTGAATGCCAAAGATGCCTTTGATGTATTGGTGATTGGTGGTGGGCCTGCGGGTGCAACAGCAGCCATCTATGCAGCACGTAAAGGTATTAACACTGGTATCGTAGCTGAACGCTTTGGTGGTCAGGTGATGGATACCATGGACATTGAAAACTTCACGTCTGTGCAAAAGACTCAAGGTCCTAAGTTTGCTGCCGAGATGGAAGCACACGTTCGTGAATACGATGTCGATATCATGAACCTGCAACGTGTCAGCAAAATCACAGGGGCCAACCAAACGGCAAATGGTCTGGTTGCAGTTGAACTTGAAAACGGTGCCAAACTTGAATCGAAGACAGTTATCCTTTCAACAGGGGCACGTTGGAGAGAAATGAATGTACCGGGTGAGGCTGAATACCGCACCCGTGGTGTCGCATACTGCCCACACTGTGATGGTCCATTGTTTAAAGGCAAACGTGTTGCGGTGATTGGTGGTGGTAACTCAGGTGTTGAAGCTGCAATTGACCTCGCAGGTATTGTTGAACATGTAACTTTGGTTGAGTTCGACACTAAACTTCGTGCAGACCAAGTTTTACAAAACAAATTGCATAGCTTGCCGAACACCACTGTAATTATGAATGCCTTAAGTACAGAAGTGTTAGGTGACGGCTCACAAGTAACCGGTCTTAAATATAAAGACCGTGCCACTGATGAAGAGCATGTAGTGGAACTGGCAGGGATCTTTGTACAGATTGGTTTATTGCCAAACACTGACTTCTTAAAAGACAGTGAAGTTGAGTTAACCAACCGTGGTGAGATCATTGTGAATGACCGCAACGAAACCAATGTACAAGGTGTGTTTGCTGCAGGTGACTGTACCACTGTGCCTTACAAGCAAATTATTATTGCTACAGGTGAAGGCGCTAAAGCATCGCTCTCTGCGTTTGATTACATCATCCGTTCTGGACAGTAAAATTTAGTTCCCAAACGAAAGAGCCAAAGTATCACCTTTGGCTCTTTTTATATTTATGGTTTATATAAACCGTGTTCGACTAAATGCTCTCGTAAAATCCGACGTAGCTCTAGTACAGCTTGTGGTGTTAATTGAATAGAATGTCCACCTGGAAGGACTTTCTCAGACTTTGCTCCATCTAAATGAGCGCTTTTATAGGGAACAATACCATCGGTAATCACATTTGGATCATCGCTCTTGGTAATGTTACCCATAATTGAGTGGAAGACTAATCCTTGATGTGGATTAATATTTTCCGTGAGTTCCATAAATTTAGATTGATGGCTTAAGTCACTTGGTCCATTTTGAATCAGACCATTATCAATGTTATTCAAGAAATCTTTAACATCTAGGTTTTCAGTGGTTAGTGATGTCGCTACAGCAGATAAAAAAGCTCCCGGCAAACGAATAATTTTACGAGCAGCTAACGTAAACCATCGATCTGCATAATCTGTACCTCTGTGAGGTGATGCCAAGAAAATTGCGCGATCAAAGTTTCCAATTGAATGCATTTGCAATCGCTCAGTTACCATAGGGTGTTTCTTGAAACGGTTCTGTTGGCGTACAGTCATCAGTTTTAAGGCTGGTTGAGTAATATCTCCATCACTGACCAGCAAACGGCTAATAATACCACCCATACTATGGCCTACAAGCACAGCATCATGTGCAGCAGGGTCACTTGGGTTTAGCGAACCAAACGCTTGTTTAAGCAGAGCATAAATCTGGAAGCGACTTTCTAAAATTGGCATGTTAGTCGAGTAAAAAACTTGCCAAACTTGATAGTTATCTCTTAAAACAGTATCACCCATCACATCGTTGGTGAGCGCAATCCATGCCTCGGGGCTACTTGCTAAACCATGTACTAACACAATAATTTTTTTATTTGGATTATAAGGTTCGAGCATATATAAATGTGGCATAGTTAAATGCTGATCACGATCAATCAGGCTTAAATAAGCCGCTACGCCTAAGTTATTTTCAGCTAGCCATAAACCATAAGGTGCAGAGAAGTTCGCAGCTAGAGGGTATTGCTTACCAGCGACATTAATATTATCTGTGCGATAAGGATCATAAACTCGAATTACAAATTCTGGATTATTTATAATGTCTTGAACAGTTTTAGCATTTTTAGGCTCAGCCACGATCGTTGCAGCTAAATAACGTGCATGGTGAATATTCGGATTCACACCATTTTTATAGCTGTAATTAAGTGGATCTAAAATATATTCATTAATATCTTCTTTTCCTGAGCTCGGAAAAACGGCGACAAACTCAGAACCGAAACCGTCACGACGGTTAATTGTTCTTAACCCTGAAAAATTTAAGTTATAGCTTGAAATTAATTTCTCTAATTTTTGGCCTGATAATTGTCTATGAAACTCAAAGTCAATTGAATAAACACTCTTGCCAATATGAATTTGCGGCTCTACCACATTTTTTTTTGGGTACCTTAAATCATACACACTGACCATTTTGGCAATGGCTTGATTATAAAAGTCGCGTATTTGAACTTGTCTGTTATCAAAAATACGGTCGGTCGGCTGACGTTTTGTTGAAAACAGATAGGCATAGCTATAACGAATGCTCTTATCGAGAAAGGTTAATTGTTGGTCTAAGCAATCGTCATATTTATTCTGAATCGCTTTTTGTTCATCAGTCGCTTTGTGTTTAGTGAATCGACTAATTTTACACTCGGAAGAATCTGATAAAGCCATCGCTTTTGCGAGATACATTTCGCTCGCAGTAGATAAAAGCTGTTCGTCTAAAATTTGAGGAAGGTTTTTGAGTTGATTTACGCAGGTGTCAGGGGAGTCGGTACAAGTTTTGGCTTCTTGCCCTGACATAGATAAAACGTTAAGACTTGCTTCACTCAGTTTATCTTGCGTAAGAATACTATTACGTTCATTTGCAATAGTAACGTTGAGAGCTTGTTGCTTAACATTGACGACCTGACATCCACCGAGAATTGAACCGAGGATTATGACCGTGAAGAGCGCTGAATTTCTTTTTCTAACAAACATTATGGTCAAATATGTGGATCAGTAATATGCCGATCATACAAATTTTAAAGTTTTTTTCAATTGATCAAATATAAAAAAGGGCTGTCAAATCAGCCCTTTTTTAAAGTTTAAACTTATTTTTTTGCAGGTTGAGCTGGGGTAGCTGGTGTCATGGCTGGGTTTGTTAAAACTTGCCATACATTCCAACGACCTTGTTTTTCAATTTCTTGAATTAAACGGTCAGCCACTTCAGCTTCATCAGGGTATTTAACTTTATAATTTTTTAAAGTCTGAATCGCATTTTTCTTTTGTTCCATTGCAATATAGTTATTTGCAGCGGCTAAATATGCTTCTTGAACATTGCCTTTAATGGCTTTGTCTAAATATGGAATGGCTTCACGCTGACCACCACCTTCAGATAAACCAAAACCAAACCAGAAATTCGTTTCCGGATCGTCTGGGCTAATTTTTAAAAGTCTTTGAGCATATTCTAAAGATTTAGTTGTGTGAACAGTACCTAAATCTAAATTACGTGCAAGTACGCTTGCTTTGAATGCTCGAATTAAAATATCAAATGAAGCATTTGGATTAGCAGCTAAAGTATCTAAGCGCTGAGTCACTTCTTTAAGTTTGCTTTCAAAACCTTTACGTTCCTGACGGTCTGTAAAGCGAGGCGGGTAGTGACGAGCTTTACCTTCTACAAGCTGTAAGAAGTCGTCAATTTCTGTCACATCAATTTCATTATCGCCAGCTAAAACTGCGTACTTCACTGAACGTTGTGAACTATTAATTGTAGGTACAATCAGTTTGTTTGTATCTAAAGTAAGCGATTTAGTTGGATCATCCTGACGAGTGACCACCATTTTTGTTACAGGCTGAGCAGCAGCATCTTTTAAAGCAACTTCAAATGCTGGCGGAGCATCATAATTAAATGGGTTTAAAGCATAAAATGGAGGAGTAAGGTCAGGTTCCTTGAAAACAAAAGGTTCATTTTTTTGTTCTTTTACAGGCGCCATTGTACACGCTGTTAAACTAGAAGTTGCAAGGAGTAAATACGCCAATGGCTTTAAATTCATAGGATCTTCCGTTCATTTTAGTAAAGTCAGATTTGGTACAGCTAAGTCTAGGAAAACCTAAACCGACATGCAAGGGTAAGCGTGTTACATTATGAATCAAGAATATTACGTTTTTGATGTCTTGTTTTGCGCACCGCATTCACGACGAACTTCTTCAAGAATTTTTAGCTCTTCATCGCTAAAAGGTTGTTCATCTTGGCTTTCTTTTTTGAAAGTTGGATCAAGTTCGGATAAGCGTTGACACAAATTATTCATACGAGTTTCGTTGTGTTGAATACGATCAAGTAAAACTCGCATTCCTTCTAAAATCGGATCAGATTGATCAGCAGTGGTCGCATACGGGGCAAAACCAATACTCTGAGCATAATCACGACGGCGTGCTTCATCTTGATCTTTGGTTTTATCTGCATCTTTATAAATATAGCGCGCAGGATTACCAACGGCTGTTACACCAGCGGGAACAGCTTTTGTCACCACAGCATTTGAACCCACTTTAGCGCCTTTACCAACTGTAAAAGGTCCTAAAATTTTTGCACCAGCACCAACGACTACGCCATCTTCTAGAGTTGGGTGACGTTTACCTTTTTTCCATGTCGTACCGCCTAGGGTAACTCCATGATATAGCGTAACGTCATCACCAATTTCGGCAGTTTCACCAATCACAACACCCATACCATGATCGATAAAAAAACGTTTGCCGATCTTTGCACCAGGGTGAATCTCAATTCCTGTTGCAAAACGACTAAATGTTGATACAAAGCGGGCAGTTCCTTTGCAATCTTTTTTCCAAAGTTCATGTGCAAGTCTATGCAACACTAGGGCATGAATACCTGGATAATTAGTAAGTACTTCGAGCGTATTTCGTGCAGCAGGATCTCGCGCGAAGACAGCCTGTATATCTTCTTTAAGCTGTTTAAGCATTGGATTGATCCTCCTTGTCCGATGATGCTTTTTTCCATTTGCCGCTTGTGAGGGCTTGAACTCGACTAAAAATACCGCGAAGTAAATGATATTCCATACGATCTAATTGTATACGACCAAATAAACGACGCAAGCGTAAAGGTAATAAACGTGGATTTTCTGGATCTAAAAATTCAATTTCAGTCAGCATTTTTTCCAAATGAGGATAAAACTCTTCCATTTGCTGCTGAGTCACTAAAGGCTCATCCCACTGCATGCTTTGACCTTGTGCAAGTGGCATTTGTCCATCATCAGAAACAAGTTCTTTTTGTTCTAATACCGACATGCGAAGTTCATAACATACAACTTGAATCGCTTGGGCAACGTTCAGTACACCATAATCCGAATTTACAGGAATAGTAAGGTGATAGTTTGCCAAAGCTAATTCTTCATTGGTTAAGCCGCGGTCTTCACGTCCAAAAACAATTGCAATTTGTTGGCCTTGCGAAGCAGCCTTAATTGCTTCTTTTGACGCAGGGCGTACATCAAGCAATGGCCATGGAATAGTACGACTTCGGGCACTTGTTCCAAAAACTAAATGGCAGTCTTTAATCGCGTCTTCGAGCGTTTCAACAATTTCGACTTGTTCTAATAAATCTTGTGCACCAGCAGCAAGCGCTTGAATATCTGGATGTGGATAGGTCTTTGGTGAAACAAGAACCAACTTACTCAAGCCCATTGTTTTCATTGCGCGTAAAGCACTGCCAATATTAGCAGGTAAAGTGGTATTGACCATCACAATACGCACTTGTGCTAATTGTTTTGACACAGCGGTGTCGTCAAACAAACTCATAAGATTTCCAGAAATTACGAATATTGAGAAACTTCGCTTTGGTATGAATCCAATGCATCATCAATAGTCATGTCCACAGGAGGTGAGGCAACAGGTTGCGGACGAACAGGGTCTGCTGCTTTAGCTGCCTTAGATTTTACCTGATATTCAACATGAATATTATCTTTACCAAAGTAATCTCTTAGCTTGGCTAGAAGTTCATCTAAAGGAGCGACTTTCCATTGTGGGCCAAGTTGAAGCTCGGCCTGAGCATATGGTTGGTCAAGGTGTAAATTTAGTGCAATATGCTGATGCATATCAACATTGCAATAAGGCAATAAGATATTTTGTAGATCTTTTGCCAAACTTGGTTGCATTAAATCATTGGTTAACTTGATTTGAATGCTATTGGCTCGTTTTTGTCTAATTTCATTTAAGTTAAAGGCTTTGTTTAAACGGCCCATTGGACGATCAAAGCCTTCACGCTCATAAATTTCGCCTTCAAAGACAACTACATGTTCAACTTGTATGATATCTTTAAAGCGCTGGAAGCGTTCATGATTACAACTGACTTCAATACGTGCTGTACCATCGTCTAGCACAATAACCACGCGATTTGGGAAGTTGGCTACATCCAGAACCAGACCCGCATAAACAGTCGTTACCCCACGACGAGTCGCAGTAATTTCATTAAGTTTTGCTGGAATAAACGCTTTGAGTTCTTGACGGTAAACATCAATAGGGTGACCTGTTAAATACAAACCAAGCGTATCTTTTTCGCCTTTAAGACGAACTTCATCACTCCATGGTTTAACTGGCTTAGCGGGTTTACGCTGAACTTCTTCAACTTCACCAAATAAGTCCATAATGCCGCTTTCACGGTTACTACGTGCTTGTTCGGCTGCTTGTACTGCTTCTGGCAGTTGAGCCATTAAACTAGAACGTTCAATACCTAAACAATCTAGTGCACCAGCACGGATAAGCGCTTCTAAGGTTCGTTTATTGATTTTTTTTAAATCAATACGGTGGCAGAAGTCGAATAGGTCTGTATACGGCCCTTGTTGACGGCGTGAGTCAATAACAGACTGCATTGCCTGTTCACCAACACCTTTAATTGCACCTAAACCATAAACGATGGTTTTATCATCACTGGCATGGAAATGATAAGTCGACATGTTAACTGACGGAGGTAGAACTTCGAGTCCATTATTTCGACAGTCATCAATCAAAAATACGACGCTGTCAGTGTTCTGCATTTCCGATGACATTACCGCTGCCATAAATTCGGCAGGGTAATGAGCTTTTAACCATGCTGTATGATATGCAACAAGAGCATAAGCAGCCGCGTGTGATTTGTTGAAACCATAGCCCGCGAACTTTTCCATATAGTCAAAGATATGGTTGGCGGTGCTTTCATCAATACCTTTTTGTCCAGCACCTTCAAGGAAGATTTGGCGTTGTTTCACCATTTCTTCAGGTTTCTTTTTACCCATTGCACGGCGAAGTAAGTCAGCGCCACCGAGCGTATAACCCGCACAAATCTGTGCAGTTTGCATTACCTGTTCCTGATAAACCATAATCCCGTAGGTTGGCTCTAATACGCCTTCAAGCAAAGGATGAAGATATTCAAAATCCCCACCATGCATACGATGAATAAAGTCAGGAATCAGATCCATTGGGCCCGGACGATACAAAGATACGAACGCAATAATTTCTTCGAACTTGCTTGGACGTGCCTCTTTAAGCATTCGTTTCATGCCGACGGATTCAAACTGGAATACCGCTGTTGTATTTGCATCAGCAAACACAGAATATGCTTTAGCGTCGTCGAGTGGGACGTGAGATATATTTAGAGGGTCATTGCTATCGCGATTTTTATTAATATTTTGAATAGCATCTTCAATAACGGTTAAGTTACGTAAACCCAAGAAGTCAAATTTTACCAGACCAGCAGCTTCTACATCGTCTTTATCGTATTGTGCAACACGGCTGGTTCCGTCTTCATCACATAGTACAGCAGAGAAATCGGTAATCTTACCGGGTGCAATAACAACACCACCGGCATGTTTACCAGTATTTCGAGTGATACCTTCAAGTTTTAATGCCATTTCCCAGATTTCACTGGCATCATCATTATCTGGGTTAGATGGGTTAGTGACAATATCTTTAAGCTGAGGCTCCATCTCAATAGCAGTTGCCAAATCTACACCAAGTGGCTTAGTCGGCACCATTTTTGAAATACGATCAGCTAAACCGTAAGATTTACCCAAAACACGCGCAACGTCACGAATCGCACCTTTTGCAGCCATTGTACCGAAAGTTGCAATTTGCGAAACTGCTTCACGACCATAGGTACGTGATACATAGTCGATAACACGGTCACGACCAGCAATACAGAAATCGACGTCAAAGTCGGGCATCGATACACGTTCTGGGTTTAAGAAACGTTCGAAAAGCAAGTCATAACGAAGTGGGTCAAGGTCAGTAATTTTTAAGCTATAGGCTACTAATGAACCTGCACCTGAACCACGGCCAGGACCAACAGGAACGCCATTATTTTTAGCCCACTGAATGAAGTCCATTACGATCAAGAAGTAGCCAGGGAATCCCATCTTAAGGATAATTCCAACTTCATAATCAATTCGTTCATCATAAGGTTTACGAATTTCTGGCCAGTCTTCACCACGTTTTTCAACAGGATACAGATAATCTAAGCGTTCTTCTAAACCTACTTTTGACAAGTGCTCAAAGTAAGTGTCGATGGTAAATCCATCTGGAATTGGGTAATCAGGTAAAAAGTAGGTGCCAAGTTGTAGGCTAACATTACAGCGTTTTGCAATGTTGTAGGTGTTTTCGATAGCACTTGGGATATCAGAAAACAATTCGATCATTTCATCGGAGGTTTTAAAATACTGTTCAGGACTATATAAGCGTGGACGACGATCATCTGCTAATACATAACCATCAGCAATACAAACACGTGCTTCATGTGCCTCAAAATCTTCTTTTTCAACAAAGTGCACATCATTATGCGCCACTACACCAACATTATATTTGGCAGCAAGTTTTGCTGCTTCTTGAATAAAGTCTTCTTCACCAGGACGATCAGTACGTGTTAAAGCAAGATAAACACGATTACCAAACTTTTCAATCCACTCTTCAAGTAAAGGTTCAGCTTTTTGTGGGTTAGATGAGCAAAGCATTTGACCAACATCACTGTGTTGACCTAGCAGAACAATAATATCTTGATGCTGTTCAAGTACCCATTCTTTTTGTACACAAGGGATACTAAGTTGTTGACCTTCAATAAAACCACGTGAAACGATTTCGGTCAGGCTTTTCCAGCCAACATTACTCATTGCAAGTAAAGTTACACGATGCTGAGCATCATTAAGACGGATGGTACTACCTAAAATAGGTTTAATACCTTTTTTAAGGCAAGAGTTATAAAACTTTACGGCAGCGTGAAGGTTAGATAAGTCTGTAAGAGCCAGTGCAGGCATTTCATCCTTTACAGCAGCCTTGACCAAGTCGGGTATGCGAACAATCGACTCTGTAATCGAAAATTCTGTATAAATACCGAGATGAACAAACTGCATAAACCAATCCTTAATACGACCGCAGCATAGTTTAGCATGCAAAGTTCAAAGGAAATGCTTAATATTTTGGCAAACTGTTTAGGATTTTAGTATTTAAGCAAATGTTTAGAATATTAAAATGAAAGATTGATCAAATATTTTAGTTATTTTATCGAGTGAAAATAAAAGAACCAGCCCAAACGGATTTGGACTGGTTGAAAAACTTAGTACTGCCAGAACATACGTTGAATTTCTTTAGCATCATTCGTCTTAGTAAGAGCTAAAGCTGCAAGAAGACGTGCTTTTTGTGGGTTTAAGTCATGAGCAGCTACCCAACCATATTTATCGTCAGGTTGTTCAGCATTACGTAATACGAAACCTTGTGGTACACGTGATGAACGGATAATTTGAATACCGTCTTTATCATGAAGTTTCTGTAAAGTTGGAACGATATAGTTCGCAACAGAACCGTTACCTGTACCCGCATGGATAATCGCTTTAGCGCCAGCTTTTGCATATGCTTCATAAGCATCAGGAAGCATAGAGTCTGAACCGTAAACGATTTGTACCATTGGAAGTGCATCACCTTTAATATTTTCAATATTAAATTCTGAAGCATTTGTAAAACGTTTAACAGACTGTCTGAACCAGTATGGTTTACCTTCAACTAATGTACCTAAAGCACCCCATTGGCTAACAAAAGCATTTGTATGAATGTTAATGCCTTTAGTTACATCACGTGCAGCAAAAATAGAGTCGTTCATAAGAACCATTACGCCTTTATTTTTTGCTTCATCAGAAGCTGCTAAAGCAACTGCGCTATAAAGGTTAAGTGGTCCATCTGCTGAAAGTGCAGTTGAAGGGCGCATAGAACCAACAACAACAATCGGCTTGTCAGTATGAACAACAAGATTTAAGAAAAATGCTGTTTCTTCTAAAGTATCTGTACCGTGAGTGATTACGACACCATTCACAGATGGCTTTTTAACAAGTTCATTTACTTGACGAGCAATTTGTAATAATTCCTTGTCAGTAATACTTTCAGAAGCGATCTGTAATGCTTGAATACCGCTTACATTTGCCAAATCTTTGATTTGTGGAACTGCATTGATTAGAGCATCAACTGGAACTTTTGCTGCTGTGTAAGTTGCACTATTTGCCGAGCTTGCGCCAGCACCAGCGATTGTACCGCCAGTAGCAACGACAACAACATTGTTTTTTGCGTAAAGAGGGAGAGAGCAGGCCAATAAGCCCATAGCTAAACCGAAAGATTTAACAGTTTTAGTCAACATCGAAAATATCCTTATGAAGTGACGAAGTAGAAGTTTGCCGAATACGCCTGCTTGTCCTAAGCAAAATACATACCATATAAAACATATTCGTAACTTGTCTGAATAAAAAGCATCCCTGAATATCATTTTGTTTCGACAACAATCATTTAGTCATTGCTTTTATTCAGTGCTAATAAATATCATGAAAAAAATAAAAAATCTATTAAGTTTTTCTAATTTATCTCTATTTTTTTAATTTTTATATAAAGAATACAAATGAAATTTTTGATGATATAAAAATAAAAAATAATAGAATAATTCAAAGACTTATTTAACAAATGATAATTTTATGTTGTTGTTTTTTATTGATAAGTTTAATTATTTTAATAGTATTGAAAACCATATAGGCAAACTCAATAATAAATTCAGTTGTTTAATGAAAATAATGAATTTAAAAGTGTATTAAAAAATAAGCATTTGATCTGAATTTTTAAAAAAATAAAATTTGATTGATTGGTTTGTATTCTATTTTTAAGGTTTGTTCTTAATAATTTTAATAGTGATTGGAATCTAATTTTTCTACCTTTATTTAATATGAAAATACTAGTAAGTTTCTACTGTTAAATTTTAGAGCAAAAAAAAGAGCAATTTTATAAGGTCATATAAAATTGCTCTGAAATTGGGAGAGTGGGAGAAAATATAGACTTAAGCAGTCGTTTGTTCTTGAGTCGATTTAATTAATACTGTTTCTGGTAATTCTTCAGTATCAGCTACTTTTTCACCTTCAAGTTTAGCCACTACAGCTGTTGCAATACTATTACCGACTACATTTGTTGCAGTACGGCCCATATCAAGGAATTGGTCAATTCCGAGCAGTAATAAAATGCCGGCTTCAGGTAAATGGAACATGGTTAGTGTTGCAGAAATTACGACAATAGAAGCTCTTGAAACACCAGCAATACCTTTACTTGTCACCATAAGAGTCAACAAAATCAAGATTTGTTGAGTAAAGCTAAGGTCAATATGGTAGGCCTGTGCAATAAAGAGTACTGCAAAGGTGGTGTACATCATTGAACCATCTAGGTTAAATGAATAACCCAAAGGTAAAACGAAGCTTGTCACTTTCTTTGGTACACCAAATTTATTTAGGGCATCCATAACTTTTGGATAAGCTGATTCGCTCGAAGCTGTAGCAAAAGCAAGGGTTACAGGTTCACGAATTAATTTGCCTAAACGGAAGATATCCTTTTTGAGTACGATCGCACCTACCGAGAATAAAATAACCCAGAGTAATAAAAGGCCGAAGTAGAACTCTGCAATTAAAATACCGTAGTCAACAATTAAGCCTAAGCCTTGTACAGTAATTGCAGATGCAATTGCTGCAAAAACTGCGACAGGTGCAAATTTCATGACGTAATCAGTGATACGGAACATGATTTTGCTAAGTTCTTCGGTCAAGCGAATAATAACCGAGTCTTGTTCTTTGCCTTGATTAACAAAAGCTAAAGCTGAGCCAAAGAAAATCGCAAAAACAAGTACTTGTAAAATGTCATTATTAGCCATCGCCTCAGCAATACTGCGCGGGAATACGTGGCTTATAAATGACTGTAGTGTAAAGCCAGTAGTCGCTGGGAGAGAAGCGCTACTGAGTTCTTGAGCTGTCGGTAATACTAAATTTAGTGCTGCGCCAGGTTGGAAAAAATTGGCTAAGCCCATACCGATGGCTAGTGAGACAAAGGAAGCAGTAATGAACCAAGTCATTGACTTGAGTGTAATGCTACCAATTGAAGTCGATTTACCCATTGAAACAATGCCAGAAACAATTGTGGCAAATACCAATGGAGCAATAATCATTTTGATAAGACGTAAAAATATATCTGTGATGATATTAAAATAAGAAGCGATTTGCTTCAGTTGATCACCTTCATTAAAGAAGTGGTGACAGATCCAACCCGTCAATACTCCGAATAAAATGGCAACCACAATATACTTGAGCAATTTCTTTTGCTTCATATGAACCTCTATCCTTTGGGTTCAATCATCTTTTAGATGGGCTAGAGATGATTGAAAAGCTTTCCTTGTAAGTTCGGTTCGATCCTTTAACTGATTTCATCTTCCTAAATCTGCATCAGTGTTAACCGAATCGAATATGATGATGTTGTTATGGAAAGGGATTGTTGCTCTATTTTGAAGCAGTGTGAAATGCAAAAAAATATCAACTCATGCATTTTTTGCATAACAGCTAAAATGGAAAATGAGGGAAATTATAATAATTTAATCGAATGGTAAAAAATATGAGTTTATTTTTAATTGGGAACTAATATAAATTAAATTTATTAAAAATTAATGAAAATCAAAATATTGTGTCAGTTTTTAATGATATTTAAATTGGGTCTTATGTATTTTTAAATATATGCATGGATCATATAAAAATGAAAAAGGCATCTAATTTAAGATGCCTTTTTGATTATGCATTTTTTTAACGGCGATTGGCTAAGAAACGACCTAAACGACCAATTGCTTCACGTAATTCATTTTCTGCTGGTAAGAAAACAACACGGAAATGGTCTGGAGTTGGCCAGTTAAAGCCTGTTCCTTGCACTAAAAGTACTTTTTCGGCACGAAGTAAATCTAACATTAACTTTTCATCGTCTTCGATTGGGTAAATATTAGGATCAAGTCGTGGGAAGCAATACATTGCACCTTCTGGTTTAACACAGCTTACACCTGGGATTTCATTTAACATTTCCCAAGCGATATTACGCTGTTCATAGAGGCGGCCACCCGGGCGGATTAGGTCATTAATAGACTGATAACCACCAAGGGCAGTTTGGATTGCATATTGGGCTTGTACGTTTGCGCATAGACGCATAGACGCCAACATATCTAAGCCTTCAATATAATCTGCTGCACAGCTTTTATCACCTGTAATTGCCATCCATCCTGAACGGAAACCCGCAATACGATAAGCTTTTGATAAACCATTGAATGAAATACATAGCTGATCGCCAGCTAAAGAAGCAACTGAAACGTGCTCAATTCCGTCATAAACAATTTTGTCGTAAATTTCGTCAGCAAATAGAATGAGATCGTATTTCTTGGCAAGAGCCACAATTTGTTCAAGCACGTGGCGCGGATATACTGAACCAGTTGGATTATTTGGGTTAATAATCACAATACCACGTGTATTTGAAGTAATTTTACTTTCAATGTCAGCAATATCTGGATACCAGCTATTTTCTTCATCACATTTATAGTGAATGGCAGTACCACCCGAAAGATTAACGGCTGCTGTCCAAAGCGGATAATCTGGCATTGGAATTAGCATTTCATCGCCATCATCAAGTAAGCCTTGCATCGCCATTACAATGAGTTCAGATACGCCGTTACCAATATACACGTCATTTACGTGCATATTTAGGATACCTTTTTGTTGGTAGTACTGACAGATCGCTTTACGTGCTGGAAAGATACCTTTCGAATCAACATAGCCAATTGCATTTGGTAGGTTTAAAGCAACGTCATTAATAATTTCTTGTGGTGCTTCAAAACCAAATGGAGCAGGGTTGCCAATATTTAGCTTAATGATTTTATGTCCTTGCTCTTCCATTTCATTGGCGGCTCGTAATACAGGTCCGCGAATGTCATAGCAAACATGCTCAAGCTTCGATGATTTCTTAATTTCCCGAGAAGTTGGCATGGATTGGAGAGTAGCAGTATTTTTAGACATAGCTGGATTCACTTTTGCATATCGGTATAAATAACTTTTAAATGTTTTAACTGTTACCAAATTTAGATCATGTTGATCTTTTAGTAATTCAACAATTCTTTCGTGGGTAAAACCCGATTGCTGATACTGTTTGATAACTGGTAATAGTTGCTGGAAAAGCACACTTTTTTTCTGAGACATGTTTTGTCCTATACAACCGTGCCAAATAAGAATAGCACCATCTTTGCTTCCTTGAAAGGAGATAATATATAATTTTGCTTACTTTTGTTTTTGTTATTTGCTTACTTTTTGCTTACTGTTACTTAGATGATTAAATTCCAACAAATTTTACGTTCAGAGACTAGTGTTTTTTTGACGAATGGCGTAAATATAAAACACGATTATCAATTTATGTTTACATCAGAATAAAAGGTGCATGTCATGGGAAAAGTTAATAAAACAGACCGGGAATGGCAAAGAGAGTTATCACCAGAAGAATATCGGATAACACGACAAAAGGGCACTGAACCAGCTTTTACGGGGCAATACTGGAACACTAAGCAACATGGTACCTATGTTTGTCGTTGCTGTGGCGCTGAATTGTTCTCGTCAGATGCAAAATACGATAGCGGTTGCGGTTGGCCAAGTTTCTTTCGTCCAGTGAATGGAACAGTAATTGAAGAACATGAAGATTTAACGCATGGTATGGTCAGAACAGAAATTGTTTGTCATGATTGCGAAGCTCATCTTGGGCATGTTTTTGAAGATGGACCACAGCCGACAGGTTTGCGCTATTGTGTGAACTCGGCATCATTACAACTTAAAACACAAGAAAAAAATGACGAGGAAACTTATCCATGAGTAACATTTATCAGTTTGAAGCTGAATTGTTAGAAGGTGATATTAAGCAATTTGCTGATTACAAAGGTAAAGTTTTATTAATTGTAAATACCGCCAGTAAATGTGGTTTTACTCCACAGTTTGCGGGTCTCGAAAAACTTTATGAAAAATATAAAGATCAAGGTTTAGAAGTTTTAGGTTTTCCCTGCAACCAGTTTGGTGGGCAAGATCCAGGAAATAATAAAGAGATTGGGGCTTTCTGCCAGCGAAACTATGGGGTTAAGTTCCCTATGTTTGCGAAAGTCGATGTAAAAGGGCCTGAAGCGCATGTAATTTTTAGATATTTAACACGTGAAGCTAAAGGGATTTTAGGCAGTAGTACAATTAAATGGAACTTTACCAAGTTTCTGGTCGGTAAAGATGGTTCAGTTTTGAATCGTTATGCACCTACGACTAAACCTGAAGCTTTAGAAGCTGATATTGAAAAAGCATTAGCAGGCTAATTAATTTAATGAATGCTGTTCCTCAAACTTTCGAGTTTTGGCAAGATCGGCGAATGCCTTATGTTGAAACTCGAAAGTCGTGTCGTAGCCGGACATGTTATAAGTCTCATAGCCATCCAACATTTTCAATTGGTGCGGTAGACGAGGGGAATAGCATTTTTCAAAGTTCTTTTGGCACTGCTCAAGAGATCTCGGCGGGTACTTTAGTTATTGTACCTGCCCATATTGAACATTCTTGTAACCCTAAGCCAAATGAGGCTTGGAGTTATCAAATGTTGCATCTGGATATAATGTGGTTAAGTCAGTTGTATTCTGAATTTCAACAGCAAGGCTTTGATTTGCATCTACCTCAACATAAGCCTCTCATCATAAGGGATGAAACTTTCTATAAAGCTTTTACTGAAATGAATGATGCGCTTTTTGATGAACAAAAGCTAATTCTTGAAAAGGAACAATCACTTCTTGATTGTCTTATGGGCTTGTTGTTGCCGCATTTCATTTTAGAAGAAATACAAAAACCGCAGTACTTATATAAAGATTTTCTAGATTTAGTTGAGGCCGTTACTTCTTCTGAGAGTTTTATTTCCCTTGAAGAACTTGCACAGCAGGTTGGCCTGAGTCGTTATGCAATCATTCGGCTATTTAAAGCAAATGTCGGTCTAACTCCACATGCATTTCAAATTAATTTAAAGATTAACCAAGCTCGAGAACTCCTTAAACAGGGGATTTCACTCGTAGAGCTGGCTGTTAATTTAGGCTTTAGTGATCAAAGTCATTTTCATAAAGCATTTAAAGCCCATACAGGAGTTACTCCTCGACAGTTTCAACTTGCAGTCGCGCAATAATTTACAAGAAATAATAAGTTCCTATTTTTAAGATTTACCATACTGTTTTATAGATGAAGCTGTTATGGACGTTTTTTTAGTTATTGCATTTACTCATTTTTTAGCACTGTTATCACCAGGACCAGATTTCTTTCTTATTCTCACGAGCCTTTTGCAAAAAGGACGCCATTATACTTATGGGGTTATTTTAGGAATCACTTTAGGTAATGCATTAATTTTAGCCGCGTGTTTGTTTGGTTTTATGTTGCTTGGAGATTTGAGTAGTGGCCTCCTTACACTTTTTAAATGGTTTGGTGCGGCTTATCTGGCATATTTGAGTTTTCTTTGCTTTAACGCTGCTAGAGCAAGTGATTTATCATTCTCGACTGAAGAAAACAATTTAATTGATCAAGCCAATATTAAGCAGAACAAAATTAAAAGTTTAATGTTAGGTGTGCAGTCTAGTCTTCTAAATCCAAAAAATATTATGTTTTATAGTAGTTTGATGCTGCTTGTTCAATATAAGTTCAGTTTAATTCAAAAACTGCTCATGAGTACATGGATGGTTGGTGTTGTTCTTGTTTGGAATATTTTGCTGGTTGGATTACTTGCTCAGGGGCGGGTTTTAGAAAAAATCAAGCGTTCTGCGACAGGTTTGTACTATTGTTCTAGTATTGCTTTTATTATTTTTGCTGTGCTTTTGATTACATATAAATAGTGTATAGCCCAGTTGTATAGTCTTAATCGTTAAAAGACTATACAACTGGTAAGAAAAGACTTAAAGAATCGCTTTTAAGCGTTTAACTACTTCCTCACATTGTGCTAAATCTGCCACTAAAGCCATGCGTACATGGTTAGCTCCTGGGTTACCTTGCTCAGTATCACGAGATAAATAGCGACCCGGTAAAACTTTAATATGTGCTTTTTCCATCAGCATTTTGGCAAAAGTTTCATCATTATCTACTTTTAACCAGTAGTAAAAACCAGCATCCGGTTTTTGTAATGGCAATAAATGGCCTAGCTCAGATTGGAATAAGTCAAATTTTGCACGATACTGTTTACGGTTTTCTTCAACATGGTCTTCATCATTCCATGCTGCAATTGAAGCAAGCTGGTGTTGTACTGGCATTGCCGCACCGTGATAGGTACGATATTGCAAATATGGTTTTAATAAATCAGCATCACCAGCTACAAAACCTGAACGTAGACCCGGTAAGTTAGAACGCTTTGAAAGTGAGTGGAATACGATACAGTTTTTGTAGTCATCTCGTCCAAGTTCAGCACAAACTTCTAATAAACCTGTAGGCGCTTGGTCAAACCAAAGTTCTGAGTAGCATTCATCAGAAGCAATCACAAAATTATATTGATCTGATAAAGCAATCAGCTTTTTAAATTGCTCTTTAGAAAGCACTGTACCTGTTGGATTACCCGGAGTACATACAAAAAGAAGGGCTGTCTTTTCCCACACTTCGGCTGGCACAGCATCAAAATCGCCTAAGTAACCGTTTTCTTCTGTGCAATTAATGAAATATGGCTTTGCACCTGCAAGTAACGCTGCACCTTCATAAATTTGATAAAACGGGTTAGGCATTACCACATATGGTGCATCTTCACGATTAATCAAAGCTTGAACAAAAGAGAAAATCCCTTCACGCGTACCAGACACTGGCAAAATGTGGTTTTCAGCGCTAAGACTGTTAAGTTTAAAACGCTGAGTTAACCAGTTTGCAATGCTTTGGCGAAGTTCAGGTAAGCCTTTGCTGTTTGGATAAGTTGATAGATGGTTAAAGTTATCAATAATAGCCTGTTTAACAAACTCTGGTGCTGGGTGCTTAGGTTCACCAATTGATAGAGGAATCAAAGGGAGATTAGCAGGAGTAGTATCCTTAAAAAGCTGGTTTAACTTTTCAAACGGATACGGATGTAATAACGACAAGCTAGAGTTCATTAAACAGTTACCAAGTAGTTGAGTTTCAGTGCTGACAAATTTGATTAGACGCTTCATCTAATGCAGCTTTCAGTTTTTCCGAGAAGAGTTTGACCTCTTCATGATTTAGCGGTTTTCCATCTTTTTTGGTGACAAAGAAAATATCTTCTGCACGTTCACCTAAAGTTGCGATTCGAGCTGAATGGATGTCTAAACCTTGCATCATAAATAAACCACCTACACGTGCAAGTAGGCCAGGATGGTCAAGTGTTGAAATTTCGACCATGTTCTGCTGTAAAGCTTCATTTAATGTTACGTCGACTGTATTTTCAATATCAAAGTGACGCAATTGACGCGGAATACGGCGTTGCATGAGTCCCGGATATTGATCTGGTTGGCTAAGTGCCTTCACTAATGCAGTTTTAACGGTTTCTTCACGTTCAGGATCAGTCAGCAATGTACCAAAACGATCAAGTACAACATAGGTATCTAAACTAAATGCAGTAATTGCTGTGATAATTTTTGCATCTTGAACGTCTAAATTCATGCGATCTAACACTGCAACTGTGGTCGCAAACAGGTTTGGCTGATCACGTGTATAAATAAAGATTTGAACGGCATCTTGAGCAGCTTTACGATGAGCACGTAAAAGTACTAATGGTTCAGGATTATCACCGTGTTTTAAAATTGCTTGTGTATGCCAGGCAATTTCATCGGCAGATTCTTTAATGAAGTATTCATCACCAAGTTCTTGCCATACCTTTTCGACATCTGCCAATGCGAAGTTATTTACCAGTAATTCACTTGCTGCAAATTTGGTATCTTCAATCAGCATTTGGTAGTCAACAGGGCGGCCTAAGCCAGTACGAATTACATCACGAGCATGCGTATAAAGTTGACGCATGAGGGATGCGCGCCATGTGTTCCAAAGTTTTGGATTTGTCGCATTAATATCCGCCACCGTTAAAGTGTACAGATAATCGAGATGTTCCATATCGCCAAGTTTTTCTGCAAAATCTTTTACGACATCAGGATCAGAAATATCTTTTTTCTGCGCTGTCAAAGACATGAGTAAATGGTTTTGAATAAGCCATGCGATTAATTTACATTCACGCTCTGTAAATCCGTGTGCTCGGCCAAACTCAATCGCATCTTCGGCACCAAGTTCACTATGGTCACCACCACGACCTTTGGCGATGTCATGGAATAATGCCGCTATAAAGACGATATCTTGGCGAGCAAGACGCTGAAAAACTGAACTGACCACAGGGAACTCTTTAGCGAATTCAGGTTCTCTAAATCGGTTTAAGTTACGTAGTAATAATAATGTGTGGGCATCAACTGTATAGATATGGAACAGGTCATATTGCATAAGCCCCATAATTTGCCCAAAAGCGGGAATATAGTTTCCTAAAACACCATAACGCTTCATCGCAACCAATGTATCGTATAGGCGATACGGTGAGCGAATAATTGACATAAACAGCGCTTGGTTTTCTGGGTTATTACGGTAACTTTGGTTAATTCTTTTCGCTGCAAGAATCAGTAAACGCAAAGTACGAGCACGAATACCTTCGATATCTGGTCGATTCGCTAAAATATAGAACAACTCTAAAATAGCGCTTGGATGTTCTGCGAATATTTTATGATGTTGTACGGCAAGTTTGTTATCGACAATTTTAAAATGATCATTAATCACTTCAATTTTGCGTTCGTAGTTGGGGAGTCGAGGTGTAATGACAGACTCACTAAAATACGCGAGTAACATTTCATTGAGTGTCGAAACCTGTTGCGCAGTACGGTAGTAGCGCTTCATGAACTGCTCAACACCATAATTGACAGGTTGGCCTTCTTGACGCACATATCCAAACTTTGCTGCAATTTCCCTTTGGTGGTCAAAGAGTAGACGGTTTTCATCACGTTTGGCTAAACGGTGTAAATGGTGACGAATTTCCCAAAGGAAACTTTCAGCTTCTTCTAGAACGGCTAATTCAAATTCTGAAATGAATCCTAAATGTACTAAATCATAGATACGGTTTACGCGGAAATGACGTTTAGCAATCCAACCGATCTGATTAATATCACGAATACCACCCGGAGCATTTTTTATATCAGGCTCTAAGTTACTTTCTGTGTTGTTATGTTGATGGTAGCGCTTGGCTTGTTCTGCCATTTTCGCATCATAAAAGGTTTTATCTGTCCAAGTCTGAGAGACAATACGACGAGGCCATTTTGCAAGCTGAGTATTACCGGTAATTAAACGGGCTTCAATGAGTGTGGTTGCAACTGTTAAATCAGTAGCGGCTTGCTCAACACAGCTTTGAATAGTTCGAACACTAATACCAGGTTTAAAGTTTCCAACATCCCATAATGAAGAAATAAAGGTAGAAATTCGCTTTTCATTTTCTTCAGTAATTTCATGTTCTGACAAAATCATGATATCGACGTCGGAATAGGGCAACATTTCACGGCGTCCATAACCACCTACAGCGAAAAGGCCTAGACCTGTCTGATCCAGTTCAGCATGTTTCCATAAAAAGATCAGCGCTTCATCAACTAAATCTGAACGTGCTTTAATGATTTCACGAATAGATTGCCCATTTTCATATGAATCCTGCAACTGCTTTTCTACATCCGTTCGCCATTGATTAATGGCTTTAATATCATGATGACTTGAGACGTAGTTCAACAGTGGCGATGTATTGATCATGAAAATGGGTCTACCAATAAATAAAAATTAAGAGTTTGTTTGAACGATTACTTGATCAGCGGTTTCTTTCGCTAAAGTACGGGCAAGATCAGTATTTTCAGCACGAGCAGTTGCAACACCCATGCGACGTCGTTTGAAGCCTTCTGGTTTACCAAACAAACGTAAGTCTGTGTCTGGATGAGCTAAAGCTACATTCAGATTGCTATAACTTAAATTGTTGGCATCTACTCCAGCATAAATTACGGCACTTGCAGCAACACTGTGGCGTGCTGTGTTTACAGGTAAACCTAAGATTGCACGTGCATGTAATTCAAATTCACTTTGATACTGAGATGCTAAAGTCACAAGACCAGTATCGTGTGGGCGAGGTGAGACTTCACTGAACCAAACTTTGTCACCTTTAATAAATAGTTCTACACCAAAAATACCACAGCCACCAAGTGCTGTTGTCACTTTATTTGCAATACGTTTTGCTTCTTCAAGTGCTGCAGGAGTCATGGGTTGAGGCTGCCAACTTTCTACATAATCGCCTGCATCTTGACGGTGACCAATCGGGTCACAGTAGTGAGTTTCAATTTCACTAGTTTCAGGGTTTTTAGCACGCACCGTGAGTAACGTAATTTCAAAATCAAAATCAATTTGAGATTCAATAATGACTGTGCCTTGGTTAACACGGCCACCTTGCATCGCATATTCCCAAGCCGCATCAACTTCATCAAAACTTTTTACACGAGACTGGCCTTTGCCAGAAGAAGACATGACTGGTTTTACAAAATTAGGATAACCAATGTCATCACAAGCAGCACGGAAGCTTTCTAAAGAGTCAGCAAAGCGATAAGCCGAAGTAGGCAAACCAAGCTCTTCAGCCGCAAGACGGCGAATACCTTCACGGTTCATGGTCAGGTTTACTGCTTTAGCAGAAGGAATGACAGTAGCGGTTTGATTTGCTTCAATTTCAAGCAAAACCTCGGTTGCAATTGCTTCAATTTCTGGAACAATTAAATTCGGTTTAACTTTTTCAATGAGTTGTTTTAATTGAGTTGGATCAGCCATGTTTAACACATAAGAAAAATGTGCAACTTGCATAGCTGGTGCGTGATCATAACGGTCGGCTGCATGTACTTCAACACCAAGGCGTTGTAAGGAAATTACAACTTCTTTACCAAGCTCTCCTGAACCTAACAATAAAACTTTAAATGCAGAAGATTGAAGTGGGGTACCGAGTGTCACGCTCATGCGAATCATCCTGACAAAATTATTTTTTTAAGCATAGCAGAACTTATGGTGGAGTTAAGCCTTATCACACATAAAAAAATGAATTTTGTCAGACAATGATGCAGATAATTTTTAAACGTTAACCTGATAGTTTAGACGCATTTCATCTGCATTTTGACCACGGATGCCCCAATTCTCTTTAGGTGTTTCAAAAATAGTGATTTCAATATCTTGTGGGGTAATTTTGCAATACTGTTCAATATTACGAAATAAAGTTTGAATGAGTCTTTTCTTCGCTTCAGTACTTCTGCCAGCAAACATTGAAAGTTCAATAATGATGTAGCGTTGGCTTCGATCTGAAGGATAGATAAAGTTTTCCGGTTTGAGACTCATAAAGCGTTGAAATCTTTTCTCGACAGGATATTTCAACTCTTCAATAAGAGCCTGATGAATAGCATGAGAAAGCAATTCTCGATACTGCATGATGGTTTGTTCATTTGCATAAATTTTAACTTGTGACATTTTTATCTCTAATCGCTAGATGGTGTTATCTTTTAATAAATTTAAAAAAATGAGTTTTTCATGCTAGAAGCTATTACTATTAATCACTTCTAGCCTTTATATATTATATAAGGATGATCAGTTTATCTATTTATAAAGGTAAATATGTGTAGATCAAACCATAAACGAGTGCAGCAGTTAAAGTCGCTGGAACAATTTTCTTAAATTTAAAATAAAGAGCTGCTAAAACTATAAAACCCATAAACATTGCGAAGCTCTTGTTGGGAGTTTCAAGTAAAGGGGGGAGAGTTGCAACTACAAGCATGGCGCTAATGGCAGAGATACCAATACTCCCTAAAGCAATTTTTATCCAGACAGAGCCACGTTTTTGATGAGTACCTTGTAGTTTTTGTATAACGAAGAACGGGCCAAAACGTGAAGCAAAATTGGCAATACCGACAATAATGCCGACCAATATAATTTCTAAGTTCATATTAGGCTTCAACCTCTTCATGCTGTTTCAGCACATAGTGTTTAAATAAACCAGCTAAAATGCCTGAAAAAATACCAATAAAAATAGCTGCTGATAAGTTAATCCAATAACATGCCAAGGCTGAAACAACTAAAGATACTGCAACGACTAAAGTATGTTTGCGCTCAAAAGCTGCGAGCAAAAAGCTTAAAAATAAAGCGGGTAGTAAAAAGTCTAAAGCTGCTTGTAAAAATTTTGGAAGATGGGCGACTTGATCTGCAAATAAGCCACCTAACAATGAACCAGTTGCCCAAGACATCCAGCTGAACAGACTTAAGCCTAACATCCAAGATTCAGACCACTGCTGTTTACGTTGCGAAAGTTGAATCATTCCACTGGCAAAAACTTCATCTGTAAGCCCCCAAGCCCAAACAGCCGTTTTTTTTAGATTTAATTTATTGGGAATTAAGTTATACAGTGCTGGACCATAGAGTACATGGCGAATATCTAGTGCAATGACTGTTAGCGCCGTTAACCAAATAGATGAACCACTAGCCAAAAGCGCAACCACAAGAAATTGGCTTGCACCAGCATACATTGAACAAGAAAGAAAAAATGCTTCCCAAGGACTGAAACCAAATTGAGATGCAGAAACGCCAAAGGCAAAAGAAACAGGTAAATAGGTGAGTACGATGGCTTGGCTATCTTTGGCACCTTGCCAAAAAGTTGCTTTTTGAGCAGCCATCTGTTGTTGATTCGACACGATACACCTTGGCTGTAAAACAATTATAAAAACTTGAAAGATTGAGTATTGTAGCCGAATTTAATAGCATAGTGCCGAAATGTTTAATTCGGCAGTTTGATATGTTCAAATCAAAGACTCGTTTAGTTTATATCGCCATCCTGAGTGCAAGCGCATTTATATTGCAGGGTTGTGATGATGGACATAACCCAGATAAAAAAGTTGAAATTAAACCAGCGCCGAAATTAACCAATGATGCAACAGTCTATGCGAAAAAGGCATGGACATTAATTAACTCTGTTGACCCTTTAGTTTATGGAAAACAGCTTAATCAGATAAATGATAAGGTTCGCAAACCACTACGTCAGCTGAGTACGGACTGGCGTATTAACGTAAAAATGACAGATTCGGTAACTGAAGGAAAATATGCACTTTGCCGAAAAGCCTTAACTAGTCTAGATGTATGGGCACGAGAAACACTGGAAAATGAAAAAACAGTTGCTCAAAAACAAACAGACTACGAACGTGATAAACAGCAGTGTAAGGAAGCAATTGATAACCCAAATTTGGGAAATACATCTCCGAAATAATGGTAATAATAAAAAAAGCGAGATTTAGAATCTCGCTTTTTTAACACATAAATTAATATTAATTATGGTTTCTTAGCAGTGTTTGCAGTTTTTACAGCATCTTGTTTCATTTGATGAGTAGCTTGATTTGCTTCTTGTTTAGCGTTAGTCGCGCTAGTCATAGCAGCATGTTTCTTCTCATTCATATCTTTCTTAGCTTCTTTTTTAGCAGTCGTTTTGCCGCTTATAGCAACACATTTACCGCCTTTATGATGTGGTCCAGTTCCTCCTTGGAGTTGAGTTCCTTTTGGACATGCAAATGCCGAAACACTTAACATTGCCAATACGCCAGCTGTAAGAATTGTTGATAATTTTTTCATGTTAATCAGCGCCTTGTTGAGTATTATTGCTCAGTTCGAGTGTAAGATGAAAAATTCTGTTTTGGAATATTTATTTTGTGAAATAGAGTTTGAACAATGTTTTATTTTGCAGTGTTATCTAATTTTTTAATTTAATTTTAAGTTTTTATTATATAGATTTTTTTAATCTATTTAACTAGTAGATTTTGCGATTAAATTTAACTTTTCTATGTCTAAAATTTCAATTTTTCTGAACGCAATTTTAATAATATTCTGCTTTTCTAATAAGTTTAACTCATGATTAACAGTCTGTCTTGAGGTAGTGAGCATATTTGCTAATTGTTCTTGAGAAATATGAATTTGTCTTTCTTGTATAAGAATGTGATTACCATAACCTTCCAAAATAAACAAAAGACGTTGAGCAAGTCTTTGAGAAATACTGCGTGTTTGTATAGCAATCTGTTCTAAAAAAACATATCTGAGTTTTTGACTGGTTAAACGGGCAAAGTAGTACCAATAATATGGATTGTCTTTGAGTAATTCATTTAATGGATTTGCTGGAATCTGTAAAACCGTACTTTTTTTCAAGGCAATGGCATCATGTGAACGCGGTTCATGGTCAATCAGGGATATTTCTCCAAACCACATAATTGGCTCAGCAATTGCAGAAAGAGCTTCATTACCATTTACATCGACATAACCCAAGCTAATTGAGCCTTCAAGTACAGTGTAAATGCCATCAAAGATATCTTGAGCGCGGAACACATAACTATTTTTTTCAAAAGTAATTTGCTTACCATGTTCTAAAATAAAATTTTGGAATGCTTCTGGAAGCACACTAAACCATGTATTTTCCTTAAGTCGATTAATATAAATAAGATCCAATATCAGTCCATCCATGAAAAAAATCATTACTTTGTCAAATAGCTGACAACTTTAAATTTTCCGTATTTGTACAGTATGACTATATGTAGATGAATAGGGAATCACTCATGACAAATCTGGAGCAACAGCTTAGCAAATATGCTGCTTATCATTTAAACCATCAAAATATTTTGACGCATTTTGTTGGTATTCCACTTATTGTATTTTCAATTTTATGTTTAACAGCGAGAGTTGGGATCGATATAAGTAGTTTCAAATTTACTTTCGCTATGGTGTTGATTGCAGTTAGTACGATCTATTACTTCATTTTAGATAAAGTATTTGGTTTACTCATGCTGATTATTTTAGTCGCTGTGTATCCATTGGCAAGCCAAATTGCCGAGCTTTCTTTAGGACAATGGTTAGCGGCAAGTATTGGTTTCTTTGTAGTGGGTTGGGTCTTTCAGTTTGTTGGACATTATTTCGAAAAGAAAAAACCTGCCTTTGTTGATGATGTGATTGGACTTGCGATAGGGCCGTTATTTGTATTGGCAGAATTTATATTTATGCTGGGTTTTAGAAAGCCTTTGCATGCGCGTATTTTACAAGAGGCTCGTAGTAAACGAGAGACAATGGATTTAAATCATTCATAATAAAAAAAGCCCCAATATATTGGGGCTTTTTTAGCTTTAACTTAAACGTTAAAACGGAAGTGCATTACATCGCCGTCTTGAACAACGTAAGTTTTACCTTCTAAACGCCATTTACCAGCTTCTTTAGCGCCGTTCTCACCGTTGTATTGTACAAAGTCATCGTATGCAACAACTTCAGCACGGATAAAGCCTTTTTCAAAGTCAGTATGAATCACACCAGCTGCTTGAGGAGCGGTTGCACCAACTTTTACTGTCCAAGCACGTACTTCTTGTACACCAGCAGTGAAATAAGTTTGTAAACCTAAAAGCGCATAACCGGCACGAATAACCACGTTTAAGCCTGGTTCTTCCATACCCATTGCTTCTAAAAATTCAGCACGATCTTCATCTTCTAATAATGAAATTTCAGCTTCAATCTGGTTGCAAAGAGGAACAACGATAGCGTTTTCTTCAGCCGCAAGTTTTTTAACTGCGTCTAAGTGTGGGTTGTTTTCAAAACCATCTTCTGCAACGTTTGCAATATACATGGTTGGTTTTAAAGTCATTAAACCAAAACCACGAACTAATTTACGTTCGTCATCAGACAAATCAGCTGCGCGAGCTGGCTTACCTTCGTCAAGTAAAGGTTGGATTTTTTCTAAAACTGCTTTAGTTGCTACAGCTTCTTTGTCACCGCCTTTAGCAACTTTAGTTAAGCGTAAAATTGCTTTAGCAACAGTTTCAAGATCAGCAAGCGCAAGTTCAGTATTAATCGTTGCGATGTCGTCTAATGGATCAATTTTACCATTTACGTGAATTACGTTTTCATCTTCGAAACAACGTACAACATGAGCAATCGCATCAGTTTCACGGATGTTAGCAAGGAACTGGTTACCTAAGCCTTCACCTTTTGATGCACCAGCAACAAGACCTGCAATGTCCACAAATTCCATTGTAGTTGGCAAAATACGCTGTGGTTTAACAATCGCAGCAAGTTTGTCTAAACGTGGATCTGGTACAGGAACAATACCTGTGTTTGGTTCAATGGTACAGAAAGGGAAGTTTTCCGCTGCAATCGCTGCTTTCGTTAATGCATTGAAAAGGGTAGATTTCCCTACGTTTGGCAGACCAACAATACCGCAATTAAAACCCATGAAAACCACTCACAAATGTGTAAATTAAAAATTGTCGCTGATTTTACATGAAAGCCATGACAAAGTCATGGCTAGAGCTGGGTTGTATTGCTTTTAAACTTTACGTTTATCAAGTTGCTGGGCTAATGCATCACCAGTCGCTTGTACTAACATGACTAAAACAATGAGCACAAAAATGACAGCCAACATAATTTGCATATCAAAACGTTGATAACCATATCGATAAGCAATGTCTCCTAAGCCACCTGCACCAATGGCACCTGCAATTGCTGATGAGTTAATCATAGTCACAATAGTCACGGTAAAGCCTGCCACAATACCCGGTAAAGCCTCGGGTAAAAGCACATGCCAAATAATTTGTTTACGGTTACAACCCATGGCTTGTGCTGCTTCAATTAAGCCTTGATCGACTTCACGTAAGCTAACTTCTGCAATACGGGCAAAGAAGGGAATTGCAGCAATAGTGAGTGGAACAACGGCTGCCCAAACGCCATAACTTGTACCCACAATCCAGCGAGTAAGCGGAATAAGTGCAACCATTAAAATTAGAAAGGGTACAGAACGAGTAATGTTGATGACCCAACCCAAAGCTTGATTAATCTTTTGTGACGGATGAATGCCGTGCTCAGAAGTGCTGACTAAAACAACAGCAATAGGTAAGCCAATTAAAAAAGCAATAAATGCAGATGCACCTACCATGAGTAAGGTATCTAGAGTTCCAGTAATTAATAAATCAATGAGCTGGTCTTGCATAGCCAAGTACCTCAAATTGTGCATTTGCTGTTAATACATCTTGTTGTATAGATGAAAGATCAATTTCTACGTTAGGAATACCAACTAAAAGCGAGCCAATAATATGCCCTTGAATGGTATCCACCTGACTTTGATATAAATTGACTGGTGCTTTAAATCTAGCAAGGAGTTCTTGAATATCCGGAACCTGATGTGCTTCCGCCTCATATTTCAGTTTTAGGATTATATGCGTCGAATTTTCATCCGGTAGAGGGCTGATTTTAAAAGGCAGGGTAATTTGCTCAAGGTTTAACAGTTCTTGAGTAATCTGTTGTTCTGGTCGTGAAAATACCGACCAAACTTGTCCAGCCTCTACAATCTCACCTTGATCAATCACCACGACTTGATCACAAATTTCTCGAATGACCTGCATTTCGTGAGTAATTAATACAATGGTGAGGCCAAGTTCCTGATTAATCTTTTTAAGTAAAGCCAAAATAGTGGCAGTACTTTCAGGGTCGAGTGCTGATGTCGCCTCGTCACATAGTAAAATTTCAGGGTGGTGAACAAGTGCACGTGCAATACCAACACGTTGCTTTTGTCCGCCAGAAAGTTGTGATGGATAATAGTTAGATTTATCTGCAAGACCTACGAGTGCCAGAACTTCATTTACGCGCTCATTGATATCTGCTTTGTTATAATTGGAAACTTTCAAGGGCAAAGCCACATTTTCCCAAACTGTTTTTGCAGACATCAAATTGAAATGTTGAAAAATCATTCCAATACGCTGGCGGGTTTGAATGAGTTCAGCATGACTCAATTCAGCAATATTTTGTTGATGAATATGAATGCTGCCAGTATTTACTTGTTCTAAACCATTTAATGTGCGAAGTAAGGAAGATTTTCCCGCACCACTTTTACCAATAATGCCTAAAATCTTACCTTGTGGGATATCAAGGTTAATCTCTTTTAACGCATGCAGTTTTTGACCTTGAGATTGGTAAAACTTATTTAAACCACGAATTTTGATATGAGGTAGAGAAAAATCAACTTGTGATCCAAAACTCACCATTGCCATTCTCCT
Organism: Acinetobacter sp. H1(2024); assembly: GCF_046557555.1. Lineage (NCBI taxonomy): Bacteria > Pseudomonadati > Pseudomonadota > Gammaproteobacteria > Moraxellales > Moraxellaceae > Acinetobacter > Acinetobacter sp. H1(2024). The sequence continues at coordinate 582,870 of NZ_JBKGFO010000001.1, read as the reverse complement.
TATTTCCAGCCTTGAAACCACAAACCTTTACCAAAGTCTTTATCCAGAATGTCTTGTGCTTGTTTTGAGTTCTGGAATGCTTTAACAAAGGTTGCAAGTTTTTGGTTTTTGTCTTGGTAATCGCGACGGGTCACAAACAAAATTGCATATTTTTTATCGATTGGATCTAAAAATAATGCGCTATGTGGGTCGGTTACCTTTGCCATTTTTAAGTAGTGAGGGAAGCCGAAAATTAAATCGACATCATTATATGCATGTGCGGTTTGAGGACCTTCAACTTCAACAAAGCTCAGCTGTTTAGGATTAGTAATAATGTCTTGGGTTGTTGAGAGCTCATTATTTATATCTTTAAGCTGAATTAAACCTGCACGGTGCAATAAAATTAAAGCACGAGCTAAATTGACGGGATCATTTGGAATAGCCACACGTGCTTTTGAAGGTAATTCTTCAAGTGACTTATATTTTTTTGAATATAAACCGACATGACTTCCTGAGCCCACACCAAATGCATGTAAGTCATAGCCCGTTTCTTTAACAGCATTACGTAGAAATACGCTTTGCTGGAAAAAATTTGCATCAATATCACCGTTTTGTACGGCAACGTTTGGTGCCCGCCAATCAGAAAATTCAACAAGCTTGACATGAACGCCTTGCTTTTCTACTTCATTGGCAACGCTTTGTAATAGCTCAGCATAAGGCGGGCTAATGCCAATCGTTAAAACATCGTCGACTTGTTTATTTTTAATATAACGGTAACCGACGAGGCCCAGAACTACGATTAAAATCGTAATTCCGAGTAACCAAGGCTTATGCTGTTTGAACTGAATCGCCATAATCTTTCCGTTATTACTTCCAGCCAGGGAACCAAAGTTTTGGCCCAATTTCAGCGTCTAACACAGCTTTAACTTTTGGCGAGTTTTGATAGATCTCAACAAATTTCTTTAATTTGTCGCCCTTATCTTGATAGTCATCACGCACTACAAACAAAATGGCATAACGTTTATTGGTATTGTCATCCAGTAAAAGCGCACTTTCAGGGTCAGCTGTTTTTGCTAAGCGCAAGTAATGTGGGTAGCCAAAAGCCAAGTCAACATCATCAATTGCACGAGCAGTTTGTGGTCCTTCAACCTCGATGAATTGCAAGTTTTTAGGGTTTGAAACAACATCTTTAAGTGCAGATAAATGGTTGTTTGAATCTTTAAGCGTAATTAATTTAGCTTGCTGTAAAAGTAGTAGGGCACGACCTTGATTCACTGGATCATTTGGAATGACTACACGTGCGTTTTGTGGCAATTCATCAAGGCTTTTATATTTCTTTGAATAAAGTCCCACATGTGATGCTGCACCTACTGCAAATGCTTTTAATTTAAAGCCAGTTTCTTTAATTGCATTGTCTAAGAAAGGTTGATGCTGGAAAAAGTTCGCATCAATATCCCCATGATTTAAAGTAATGTTTGGTGTATTCCAGTCAGAAAATTCGACAAGTTTTACATTTAAACCTTGTTTCTTTGCTTCATCGGCAGCAGCTTGTAAAGGTTTTGCAAATGGTGGACTAATGCCAATCACAAGTTCATTTGAGCCACTTTGACGATGTTTATTCCATAAGAATAAAGCAACAAAAAGGACTACAACGACTAAGCCTACGCCTAGCCATTTTTTAGAGGCTGTTTGAGCCATGTCTATCTCCAAATTTAAGCGGTTATTTCTTCAATTTTTGTTAGGTTTTTGCTGTTGTTATAGGGACTACATCGGAACGCTTGAACAGGGTGCTGTTCTGGTAATTGATCACCCCGATTAAAAATTTTGTTCCGTAGTGAACCCGCTTTATATGCAGTTTTATAGCGACCACGTTGTTGTAGCTCAGGAATAACCAAGCGAATAAAGTCGTGGTGAGACTCAGGTGCAACTGTACGTGTCAAATTAAAGCCATCAATATCTGTCTCATCTAAAAGATGAATTAAGTATTCAGCAACTTCTTCGCCACTACCCACGATGAGGGGATAACGACCACCTAGAACATGCTGAGCTTTTAAGTCATTTTTTGTGATTTGTTGCTCTTTAAACTTTTCGGTAATCGAAACAATACTGTTACTTTTTTGGTAAGGAATCGCTTCATCGTCAGCAAACTTACTTAAGTCAATGCCTGTTGAACTCGCATAATGCGCTAAGCCTGCTTCAGGGCTCGCATACTGACGATATTCATTAAGTTTCTGTACAGCGAGATCATGTGTTTCGGCAACAACAACGGTTATACCGACAAACACTTTAATGTCATCCGCTGAACGGCCTTGCTGTTCTGCAAGAGCACGAATCTTTTTCACTTGTTCACGTATTTTTTCGGGTTTGTCACCGCCAATAAATACACATTCAGCATGACGAGTCGCAAATTGCATACCTTTTGGTGAAGCACCTGCTTGAAATAGTGTTGGGGTGCGTTGCACAGAAGGAGACACCTGAAATACACCTTCACTTTGGTAGTATTTTCCGTGATGGTGAATGGTGTGAACTTTAGATGGATCTGTAAAAACACGCTGTACTTTATCTTTTTTAACGGCGTCGTTTTCCCATGAACCTTCCCAATATTTATAGCAAAGCTCTAAAAATTCTTCGGCTTGTTCATAGCGAGCATCGTGGTCTTTTAAACCTTTTTGACCAATTAAGCGTTCCGCACTATCTAGATAACCCGTAACGATATTCCAGCCAATACGACCTTGAGTTAAATGGTCGAGACTCGCAAAGCGGCGTGCAAATTGATACGGATGCTCATAGCTTAAGTTCACAGTGACTCCAAAACTTAAGTTTTGAGTAACTGCTGCCATAGCTGAAATAAGTGTAGATGGGTCATGGCTCGGAAGCTGAATGGACTCTTTTAAAGTCAGATCAATACCATTTTGATAGACGTCATACACACCTGTAATGTCTGCAATAAATAAACCATCGAATAAACCACTTTCTAAGGTTTTGGCTTGTTCTGTCCAATAGCTCAGTTCATTAAAGCGGTGTGATTCATCACGTGGATGTGTCCATAAACCATGATTGATATGCCCAACACAGTTCATATCAAAGGCATTGAATAAAATCTCTTTCGCTTTGAAATCTGCCATTACAATGTCCCCCGACGAGGTGGTAGAACACCGTTAAGAACATAGTTCCCAATAAAGTAATATTTCCATCGTGCGGCATCATGTAACGTATGCACACGTGCATTGCGCCAGAAACGGTCTAAGCCGTCTTGTGACTGACTACCACGGCTCCCTGCAAGTTCAATCAGCTTAGATGATGCTTTGAGTGCGATATCAGTACTATGAGCACGTACTTTGGCAACATCGATGGATGCTTTAGCAATGCTTTCAGGTGTGGTTTCAATTTTTGCGGCATCAATTGATTGAGCTGCTTGTTTTAATAACACTTCACTTGCTCGTACATCTACCGCAATGCGTCCTAATTCATAAATTGTTAAAGGATCTTGATTTGCAGTTTCTACATTTGAATCAATCCATGGGCGCGCTTGATGCACTCTTTGCAAGCTTTCTTCAAAGGCTCCACGTGCAATGCCTACCTCAATTGATGCATGCATGATTTGGGCAAAAGGGCCGACTAAGGTTGGTTGTAAAAATGCAGTATCAAAAGGAATGACATCATCTGCATCTACAAAAACCTGATCAAATTTAACTGTACCGCTGCCTGTGGTTTTCTGTCCAAAGCCAGACCAGTCATCAACAAGTTTTAATCCTTGTGAACCACTTTTTACAAATGCCAGATACTCTCGACCTGCATCATCTAAAACTAAGGTTGGAATACGGTGAGCAAATAAACTTCCTGTGCAGTAAAACTTTTCACCCTGAATGAGATATCCATTTTCATGCGGACGAATATTGGTTTGTTTATGGGTTGAAGTTTTGGTTTTAAACTCAGCAAGTGCATTACCAAAGCGAGTGCCATTTAAAACTTCGCCGTATAAACGTTGTTTCTGAGCTTCTGTGCCCGTATTACGTAATACCTCTAATGCATAAAAATGGTTTTGTGGAATTTGTCCGATTGAACCATCGGCACCACTTAAAAGCGCAATTACTTTGGCAACGGTATGGCTTGAAACTTCCGCACCTCCATATTGCTTGGGTACTGTAATTGCCCAAAGTCCAGACTGGCTCAAGGCATCAATTTCGGTATACGGTAAAATTCGTTTAGCGTCTCGCTCAACTGCGGTTTTTTTAAATTGTTCGGCAAATTGTTTGGCGACTTCTAAAGCTTCAGCATCATTTTGAATAATATGTGCTTGACCAGATGCCGATGTTTGTTTGGTTTGAACCGATTGATATGAAGTCATGACAATTGCTCCTTAAATCCAGGCATGGCGGGCAGGGAAATGACCATTAAGGTAATAATTGCCAATGGCATGTAATTTCCAGCGAACAGGGTCGTGTAGGGTATGTACACGGGCATTTCGCCAATGTTGATCTAAATTGTGTTGGCTTAAGCTTGAACGGCTACCACCTAGCTCTAGTAGTTTTTCAGAGATTTGTAGAGCCGCATCATTGGCGTAGACTTTTGCTTCCGCAACCAAAATTGAAGCTTTAGCTACTTGTTCATCAGTCACATTTTCAAGTTGGTCAAGTTCATCTAAATATTCAGCAGCTTCATCAAGCAGTAAAATTGCTGCGTCGAGTAAAATATTTAACTTACCCACTTCTTGCAGTGTGTAATGTTCAAAGCTGGCTTTTTCAACATTTGCATCAATAATTGGGCGTGCTTTGTGTATAGTCGATAAAGTATCTTCAAAAGCAGCTTCCGCAATACCGACATCAATTGCCACTTGTAATAACTGCGAATACGCACCGCGATAGGTAGGAACTTGTGTCAATAAGCGTTCATCAAAAATAAGATCAGGATTAACTTCAACTTGATTTAATTTAACTGTACCACTCGCTGTAGTACGCTGACCAAACCCATTCCAGTCATTAATAACTTCAATACCTTGAGCATCACGGTTAACAATGACTAAGACAACATGGCCTTCAGGATGAATCGCTTTAATTGCGAGCCAATGCGCAAAGCTTGTTCCTGTCGAATAAAACTTTTCGCCGTTTAAAATATATTTTCCATTTTCAATGGTAAGGGTAGTTTTTAGTGTTTTTGAGTCATGTGTATTACGCTCTGGACCACCGTTGGCAAGACGTTTGCCAGCTAATATTTCTGAAAAGATAAATTGTTTTTGTTGTTCTGTACCCATGATTTCAATCAGGTTCAACAGGCTAATCTGATTTTGTGGAATTTGACCAACATTGGCATCGCCTTTACTTAAAATACGGAAAACTTGTGCCAGTGTTTTATTGGAAACAAATGCACCGCCATATTTTTTTGCAATGCGAATTCCACCTAAACCTTTTTGGCTAAAACTTTCAATTTGCTCATAAGGAAGTTGGCGTTGTTGATCACGTGTATTACGACCCTCTAAAGCAAAATCAGCCACTTGATAAGCAGCATTAATCGCTTGTTGATCATTTTGAATGACTTGGACGTATGCCGTCGTTTTAGATAGAGAATTAGACATAATGACACCTTGTATTGCTGTCATTACCTTACAAAAGAAATATTTTTCCACTAAACGAGGACTTATGCTCAGCTTATGAATAAAAATGCAAAGCACTTTTTTTGATTTTTAATAGATAAATAGAGATATAGAAACATATTAAAAATCAAAGAATTATGATTTTTATTTGCAAAATGAATTACTAAAGCCTTTTTAATATGAAAAAGAGCTATAAGTACGGTAAAAAAAGATATAAAAAATATAGACCTAACTGTCAGTGAAAAATGAGCACAATATCCATTGTTTTCATTAAAAATAGCTTCTAAAGTATCTATTTACCGAAGACGATTTTTGTACGAATAGTCAAATAAAAATAAACATGGAGATTTTATGCGGGTTTTGTATCAGTTTCCTTTATCTCATTATTGTGAAAAAGCTCGCTGGTTGTTAGACCATAAAGAACTTGATTACGTTGCACATAATTTGATTCCTGGCTTTCATCGTGCTTTTGCACAACTCAAAACAGGGCAAAACTTATTGCCGATTTTGAAAGATGACCATCGCTGGATTGCTGAATCAACTAAAATTGCGCTTTATCTGGATGATACTTATCCAGAACATGCACTTTTACGCCGTGATGAGCAACTTAGGCAGCAAACACTTAAGATTGATAGTTTGGCAGATGAACTGGGTGTGCATGTACGTCGTTGGGCACTAGCGCATACTTTAGCCCATGGCGACCATGCTCTCGAGATTATGATGGGCGAACAAGGTTACTTGCGTCAGTTTGAAAAAATATCAAAACCTTTCCTCAAAACTTTAGTAAAAAAGAACTATAAGCTTGAAGGGGAAGTGGTGAGCCAGTCAAAAGAGCGTATGGATGAACTCATCAGTGAGCTGAATCAGTACCTTATTGAAAACCAAGGACGTTATATGGTTGGAGACCGATTAAGCCTCGCTGATATTTCAGTATGTTCTATGCTTGCACCTTTATTAGAAATAAAAGGTACGCCATGGGAACCCGAAGAGGATGAAGAGGTGTCTCCAGAGTGGAGCAATTATCAGAAAGCTTTACTTGATTTGCCCCTTGGACAATATGTTTTAAGAATATATCAAACAGAAAGAAATGCACGCGTTGATTGGCGAGGCATTTAATCTATAGGTTTTATAAAAAAGCTCGAAATAAATCGGGCTTTTTTTATATTTGTAGAAATATTTTAATTGTAAAAAACATTACTATAAATTTTATAAATGAATTTTATTAAAACATTTTTATTTATTATTTTGAGGTTGGTTTTGTTTTTTAATTACAAACTTAGACTTTTAGTCTAAATGCCTAATAAAATTAATTTTTCTTTTTATTAATAAAATAGTTTTTCTAAAAACAGTTTTTAGAAAAAATTAAGCCACTTTATTGTGCATGTGTTTACAATGTAATCAAAAATTGCCACATTTAAGTGTAATTAGATGAGCTTAATAATAGACAGAAGATTAAAATATAGATTAAAGTAGAAACATGTGAGCAGTTTTAAAGGTATTAACTCTGCGAAACAGATAAATAATAAGTGAAGCAAATGGATGAAGTCCTACTTGGAAAAGTTGGCTCGATAATTGCAATTTAATAATAAATCACTTTATTTCTCTATAAGAATGATTCTGTAGACAAATAGAGGAATGATCATCAAGGAGTTCTTATGAAACGTTCTGCAACCTCTCTCATTGTTTCAACAATTATGCTTTGTACGGTTGGTGCTACTTCTCAAATTCAGGCAGCAGACACATTAGCAAAAATCAAAAGTACTGGAAAAATCGTTATTGGTCACCGAGAATCATCCGACCCAATTTCATACGTTGTTGGAGGTAAACCAGTAGGTTATGCAGTCGACATTTGTAACCAGTTCGCAAATGATATTAAGAAAGAATTGAAAATGCCTGGTTTAAAAGTTGAATACAAGGCAGTCACTTCATCAACACGTATTCCTGAGCTTTTAGCAGGAAATATTGATATGGAATGTGGTACGACTACAAACTCAAAACAGCGTCAGCAACAAGTTGGTTTTTCAACGAACTACTATGCAACAGAAGTGCGCATGGCTGTTAAAGCAAACTCTGGTATTAAAAGTCTAGCTGATTTAAATGGTAAAGCAGTGGTTACGACTCAAGGTACAACATCTGACAAGTACATTAAAATGAATGAAAAAGGTCAGTCACTTAATGTACAAAACATTTATGGTAAAGATCATTCTGACTCATTTGCCATGATGGCATCTGGTCGTGCCGCAGCATTTGTAATGGATGACAATATCTTAGCTGGTCTAATTGCTAAGTCATCTACACCAAAAGCATTCGCAATTGTAGGGCCGGTACTTTCGTCAGAACCTTATGGCATCATGATTGCAAAAGATGATCCAAAATTTAAAGCAGTTGCCGACCGTACCGTAAATAATTTATGGAAAACTGGTCAAATGGACGCTTTATATAAGAAATGGTTCTTATCTCCAATTCCACCAAAAAATACTAATTTAAATATGCAGCCAAGTGCATCTTACAAAAAGCTTAAAGCCCACCCAACAGATGCAGGGATCTAACGTTCCTTTTGTCCTAAATTTACTTGTGCAAGTGTAAAACCTCATTTGCACAAGTGGTCTATTTTCTAAGATATTCATTTAAGGGGCAAACATGTCAGTCGGCTCGCTAAACTGGACTATATTCTGTGCGGAGTCTAATGAATATGGTGTCGATAAAGCCGCATGGGCAGAATCAGTTTGTAAAGTCATTGGTAGCTCTAGCTACAATGCTTATTCTGAGGCGCCCACATGGTTACAAATGTTAGGTTCTGGTGTCTTTACTATGGTATGGACTGCTGTTGTAGCCTTTCTTATCGCATTTTTATTAGGTTCTCTCCTCGGGGTAATTCGTACTTTACCCAACAAACCGCTTGCATTTATCGGCAACTGTTATGTCGAAATATTCCGTAATATTCCTTTAATTGTACAGTTATTCTTCTGGGCTTTTGTATTCCCAGAGTTCTTACCAGATAGTTTAAGTGCTGGAAGTGGAGACGTTGTAGCAGGTGGATGGTGGAAAAACCTTCTAAATCATCATCCTGCTGTTATTGGTGTTTTTGCTTTGGGACTATATACCGCAGCACGTGTTTCTGAGCATGTAAGAGCGGGGATTAACACAGTTTCTCGCGGACAAAAGTTCGCAGCTTCTGCAATGGGTTTTACAACGGCGCAAAGTTATCGTTATGTGATTTTACCGGTTGCATACCGCACTGTATGGCCAACTATTACTTCAGAAGCAATGAACGTTTTTAAGAACTCAGCAGTTCTATATGCGTTAAGTGTTTTGAACTTCTTCGCTTATACCAAAACCATGCGAGAAGAGACTTCTCAGGACATTATCATTCTTATTCTGTCTACACCGGTTTATTTAATCATTACCTACACTATTAAATTTGTGATGGCATGGATTGAAAAACGTATGGCTGTACCAGGTTTAGGTTCGGGAGGAAAATAATTATGGATTTTTCTCTATTACATAATCCTGATGTTATTGCTGCTCTCAAAGAAGGTTTTATCTTCACGCTTACGGTAACGGTACTTGCGATGATGGGAGGAATCCTGATTGGAACTCCATTGGCAATGATGCGTTTATCTAACAGCGCAATCGCAAGTAACTTTGCGAAGTTCTATGTCGATCTATTTCGTGGTATTCCATTAATTCAGGTCATCTTTATTTTCTATTTTTTGTTGCCGAAAATATTTGAGTTTCAATCAGATACTTATTGGGGGCCATTATTTTCGAGTGTTGTGACCTTTGCGATTTTTGAAGCTGCTTTTTTCTCGGAAATTGTACGTTCTGGTATTCAGTCTATTTCCAAAGGTCAGGTCAATGCAGGCTACGCTTTAGGTTTTACCTATGGTCAATCTATGCGTTATGTGGTGTTACCACAGGCCTTCCGTAATATGCTCCCGGTATTACTTACTCAAACCATTATTCTCTTTCAGGATGTGTCATTAGTCTATGTGATTAGTGCACCAGACTTCTTAGGTCGTGCAGATACATTGGCGAATACCTATGGTCCTGAAACAAAAGCAACATTCTACTTAATCGTCGCTGTGGTGTATTTCTGTAGCTCGTTTGTACTATCGCAATTAGTCAAACGCTTACAGAAAAAAATTGCCATCATTCGCTAATTGGAGATTTTAAATGCCAATGATAGACATCCAACATATCTCTAAATGGTATGGTGATTTTCAGGTTTTAACAGATTGCACGACGAGTATTGAAAAAGGTGATGTCGTTGTTGTTTGCGGGCCATCTGGTTCAGGAAAATCAACGCTCATTAAAACTGTAAATGCTTTAGAACCATTTCAGCAAGGTGACATTATTGTTGATGGGGTTTCATTAAAAGATCCAAAAACTGATCTTGCAAAATTCCGTTCTCGCGTAGGAATGGTGTTTCAGCACTTTGAACTTTTTCCGCACATGACAGTTTTGGAAAATTTAACGATTGCTCAAGTGAAGGTATTAAAACGCTCAGTTGCTGAAGCTCGGGAAAAGGGACTTAAGTATCTGGAACGAGTTGGGTTACTTGCGCATAAAGATAAATTTCCAGGACAACTTTCTGGTGGACAACAACAACGTGTTGCAATTGCTCGCGGGTTATCTATGGACCCAGTCTGTATGTTGTTTGATGAACCTACTTCGGCACTCGACCCTGAAATGGTAGGAGAAGTGCTTGAAGTGATGGTACAACTTGCAAATGAAGGTATGACCATGATGTGTGTTACTCATGAAATGGGTTTTGCTAAACGAGTATCGAACCGTTTAATTTTCATGGATGAAGGCAAAATTCTTGAAGATTGTCCAACCAATGAATTTTTTGATAATTTAGAGGCTCGTCACGAGCGCGCTAAACTTTTCTTAGAGAAAATTCAGGCAATGCATTAATTGTGACAATAAAAAAAGAGCCTTTAAAGGCTCTTTTTTTATATCTAGCTATTAGAAATTATATTTAGCAAGTAAATTTATACGTGAGTAATCGCCTTTATCACCTGCAAATGTTTCACGCTGACCGTAAGTGTATTCTGCACCTAAGTCAATGTTCTTAACTGGATTCCAGATTAAATTAACCAGCGCATTATAAATTTCTTTGTTATAGCTGGTGTTATTTAAATTAGTATTGGCATATGTGCTGTCATCTTTATACTGAACTCCGCCAATTGCGAAAGTAGAACGTAATATTGGATTCCATTTGCGTTGATAGCCAATAACAGCGCTATCAAATTCTCCTAAGTTGATATCTTGACTAACTGTGTCATATGCATAAGCAGAGTTGCTATAAGATAAATATCGACCATCGCCTTTAACATGATAGTAATTCGCCATAACACTATCTTGAGGGGTAATATCATACTTTCCGCCTATGCCGACACCCCAACCAAATTTTTCTTCAGATGAACTATCTTTAGGTGCGACACGGTTTTCGTGAGCAAGCCCATGAAGTTGTAATAAGCCTTTATTATCGGCAGTTTTAAAATCATAACGCGTTGTTAGAGCAGGGAAACGGCTTCCACCCGCAACATTTCCTACTTTTTCAACATCGCCACCTTCTAAAGCAAATAAGATTTTTTGTTGCGCATCAATCGGCTGGGTATAGCGGACTTGTACGGTACGGGTTGTTCCTGTGCCCACTGCACCTGTAAAGTCTAATGTTTCTGGAGATGTATCGGTATTTACGAAAGGTGAAGTCGTTTGACCTGCTAACCATTTACCTAAAGACATATAAGCATGGCGTACACGGAAAGTTCCACTGCCATTGTCGCCATTACCCCCCATAAAGTCGGCTTCAATTTTTCCGGTTAAATCACCATATTGGGTAGGTCGAAGAATATCTAGACCAATACGTGTAGTTGCAGCAGATACATTTAAAGAATCTTGTCTTGGATCATCTTTATTTAATGGGTAATTGGCTGCATTTGAAATGCTTCCATTTGAACCTTTAAAGTCATAAGTTGCATCTACTCGTACGTTTCCATAGAGCTTAACTTGAGTTTGTCCATCAGGCATTTGCATCCATCCAGGTTTGCCTTGTGGAGCAGGTGGATTTGCCACAGTTGCAGTTTGTGGAGCTGCTGGAGTATTAGCTGCAAGTGCTGTTTTTTGCTGACTTGATAGTTGCTGAACCAGTTGTTTTAATTCACCGACCTCTTTGCGTAAAGCATCTACTTCTGCATCAGTAGCAGCATGGGCTGGCACCATTATACCTGTTAGGCTAACAGCACTCATGGCAAGAACTAAAGTTTTGATTTTTTTCACAGGTATTCCCCACATCGGATATAAAATTTTTCCAATATCTGCATATCAAAAACAGTGCCAACTTTTTGAAATTCTGAAAAGTAATTGATTTTATTTAGAAAATACTCATTATTCTTAAAGAACATATTGTTTTACTAATGTGTTAAATGAAAAACTGAAAGGATATAAGGCTATAAACCATTGCAAATGCGCTATAAACGTCATACTACTGCACAGTTAACAGGCACAGATTTGAGTCAACATATTGAAGTAAAGCTTAATTCTTTTTTTAATCGTGTTTGATTTTTAACGTAGACTTGGCTTTAGGATATACTGTTCACTTATAAAGAGTACTGATTGGAGAAAAGAATGGAGTTAGACCGTTTTGATAAACAAATTCTGGAAATTTTGTCTCATGAAGACCTGAATTTGAATGAGCTCTCAGAACGGATTAATCTTTCAGTTAGCTCTGTTCATCGCCGCATTAAGCACTTAATTGAAGCTAATATCATGGGACAGCTTAAAAGAGAAATTAACTTTAGCAAATTGGGTTTTACCTTGCATATTTTGCTACAAGTCTCTTTAAGTAAACATGATAGCGAGACCTTCGATAAATTCCTTTCTGAAATTGAAGCTATTCCTGAAGTTACAAATGCATTTTTAGTCACTGGTCAAAGTGCCGACTTTATTCTTGAATTGGTCGCACGTAATATGGATGACTACAGCGAAATTTTATTAAGACGGATTGGTAAAATTGACAATGTCGTCGCTCTACATTCGAGCTTTGTGATTAAAGAGTACAATGTGTTTAACTGTTATAACTTATTAAATAAGCTATAAAAAAACGCACCAATCGGTGCGTTTTTTAATTTCAATGTTTGGTTTAAGCATCTAATTGAGCCAAAACTTCATCTGAGAATTCAACGTTTGTATAAACGTTTTGTACATCATCAAGATCTTCAAACATATCGATCATTTTGAGAATTTGTTTTGCTTGGTCAACATCTGTAATTTCAGCTTTAGTTGAAGGGCTCATTACAACTTCAGCGTTATCAGATTTTAAGCCTGCAGCAGCGAGAGCATCTTGAACATCACCAAAAGTTTCTGGTGAAGTAATGACTAAAATTTCATCTTCTGAAACTTCAATATCTTCTGCACCAGCTTCTAGAGCAACTTCCATGATTTTATCTTCTAAAGAGACATCTTCAAAAGTAATTTCACCACGCTTAGTAAATAGATAAGATACAGAACCCGCAGTTCCTAAATTACCATTTGTTTTACTAAAACAGTGACGTACATCTGGTACTGTACGGTTTAGGTTATCTGTCATTGTTTCAATAAGAACAGCAACACCACCAACGCCATAACCTTCGTAAGTTACTTCTTTTAAATCATCATTATCTTCACCACCCACACCGCGTTGAATTGCACGGTTAATGGTGTCACGTGTCATATTGACAGAAAGTGCTTTTTCGACAACAGCACGAAGGCGAGGGTTACTAGCAGCATCTCCACCACCAAGTCTGGCAGCAGTCACAATTTCACGAATATATTTAGTAAAAACTTTACCGCGACTTGCATCTTGTTTAGCTTTACGATGCTTAATATTGGCCCATTTAGAATGACCCGCCATGGAAGTGAACTCCAAAAATTAAAAAATGCAAAAGTGCCAGAATATTATCATAGGCATGGTTTTCTTGAAAACTGTTGTCCTATGTTTTGTTAACCAATTAAGCACGCTTTGAGAGTCTAAATTTAGCTAAAAAAATAGACTCGAAGTTTGTGACTAAATTGGTTAGCTAATCTTTACATCAATATCATATTGCGCATAGAGTTCTTTAATTGTTTCAAGATCCTTTTGCAAATCTGAAGGGTAAATTTTGCCTAAAATACCGCCTTTTTTTGTTCTTGCATTTGCGTACATCAGTACGATTGGCACATTAGCAGCTTTAGCAATATGCCAGAATCCAGTACGGATAGGTCTGCGTTCAGATCCATCTTTTGCACGTGTTGCTTCAGGTGCAATGACTAGATTAAATGTATCGTGACTTTGAAATTTTTCGACCATTTGGGAGACAATATCTTTACTCGCTTTTCGATCTACAGGTATTCCACCTAGTTTCTCAAGAATAGGCTTCATTGGACCTTTGAAAAGTTCCTTTTTTATTAAAGTATGAATTTTTAGGTCTAACACTTGAAACAGAGCAATAGATAAGATTGCATCCAAATTGGAAGTATGCTCAAAACCAATAATAACTTGTTTTTTCTCAAGAATTGTAGGATCTACATCATAGGTCCAACCAACTGCTTTAAAGATAGAATTGCCTAAAAACTTTTTCATAGAGACATGGGAGACAATAAGGATGCGGAATTCTAATATGAGTTTGTCTAAAAAGGTAGAAAATTATCACTGCAGTAAATTTCATTTATTTTAATATTAATACTCAATAAACTTTATATTTATTAGTGCTATATTTTAACTAGTCAATATAAAAATATATAATATATTGGTTTGAGATTAACTTTTATCAGTTCAACTAAGATTTTCAGTTTTAATTAAATACTCGATATATTGCCATTTTTTGTTAGGATCAATCAAATCTTTATCAATCGTTCCATCAATGATAATCCCATCAATAACTGAGATAAGCATATGGGTAAGCGGAGTAGGATTTTCAATACCAAGCTCTACTAATAAACTATTTAATAAATTGATTAACCAATTTGTATATTCTTGAAATGGTTCTCGAATTGAAGTGTATTGTTTAGATACTTCAATAAATGCCTTCTTAAATAGGCAGCCGTTAAAGTTTTCACTGTTAATCCAGTCGATATACCAATTAAAAATCAGATGTATTTTTTCAAGTGGCTCTGCATCTGGATGTGCATTCAATCTTTCATAAATAGAATTTTGTATATTAATGTTTCTATGCTCTAGGCATTCCATGATTAAACTTTCTTTAGAGGGAAAGTATTTATAAAAAGTCATCTTGGCGACATTTGATTCAGCAATAATTCTATCTACACCCGTAGCGTTATAACCTATTTTATTAAAAAGGTTTAAAGCAGTATTTATAATATCTTCTTTCTTTGACATTATTTTTCCATATAGTTAGAACTAATTATGAGTTGGCATAGCTTTTGATTTTTTAATCAATTTGATCATAATCAAAAACATAATTTGATTCAAGTTAATATTATAAAAATAATCTTTATTATTTTTAAATTTTTTTAAATATTCTATTTGATTTAATATAATTTTAATTCTAAGATGGATTTTTAACAAAAGGAGTTTGGATTTTAGCGTAATTCTTTGTTTTTAAAATAAAATATGGAAATCAGATAACTTTAATAAGTTTAACGAGAGTGAATTATGCCAAAAAAATTTGAGAACTTTAATAATCCTAGGAAAAAGGCACTCGCAGGGATGAAACAAAGCATTTCAGCTGAGCTTTGGGATAAAAATCTAAATTTTTTAAACCAATTAAGAGTTAAGATTTCAAAACATCCTGTTTCTCATCATCCCGCAATAGAAATTTTAAACAATGGAGAAATCAGTAAACAAAATTTAAAGCGTATTCATTTAGAGTATCGCCATGCAATTGTACAAACTTTTACAGATGCTTTATTAATGGCTCAATATCAGACAAAGCAATTAGAACCAAAATTGCATGCTGGAGCCAAAATGTTCCCGCGTTTTCTTTTAAGTCTAAATATATTTGATGAGTTCGGATTCAGGCCTGGTGCTGACCGAGATGGTTATTATCAAGGAAACCCTGAATATGCTCATTATCCATTATTTGAAGATGTTTTGAATGATTTTGGAGTAACTGAAGAGGAGCGTCGCAACTATAAGCCAACAGAAATCGCGCATCAGGTGAGAGATTTTTTAGAGAATTCTTATAATGACTATAAAGCTGTTTCTGCTTTATTAGCTGTGGCTGAAGAAGAGGTGATTTTGTATAGTCCACCTTTGCGTAAAGCAACCAGTGCTGTCGGTATAGATGTCGAGGGTGGTGGTTATTACCATGTTCATGGCATTTCTGAAGATGAAACTGCCGAGGCAGCAGATGATGATCATGAAGAAGATTTATGGTTCATTTTGATGCAGGCTTGTACTGAAGAAGACTATATTTATTTAGAAAATCTATGCCTTGAATATTGTAATTTGTGGGAAAAATTTTGGGATGTGCAAATGGAGATATCAAAATCAATTCCTAAACAAAATTTGGCTTAAGAATATCTCAAATATTGAACTCATAATTTATAATAAACATAAATACTAAAAGGAATATTGAAAATATGGAAATAGCAAAACTCTTTTAGTCTTTAAGTGAGCAATCTTTGAATCGTGTGTGCTATTCATTTGTATTTTAAGATATTCAGAATTATAAAACCCTCAAAATTAAATTTTTAGGGGGTTAAATTTGGCTACCCAATGAATTAGAGAACTTAAATGTTTTTATTTAAACTTAGATTAATCAGTTGCTTATGATGTTTTTCTATGGAATTTGTAGTTTGGTTTAGTGCTATTTAGGGGCAGATGTATTCTGGTCATTGTAAAATCGGAATACCCTTACAATGAGATTGTATTTGCATAATATTGTTGGTCAATTCAATTAATAAATATGAGTTTATCCCTAATATATTAATAATTTATAAGAGTTTACGATTGGCGGTGGATCTACATTATTTTTTTAAATGTTGATTTATATTAGCTTGCTAAATTGATTTCGATGCAAATTTATAGCAATCCTAGCATTATTGCTCGAATGACTGCTGAAATTTTATTGTTTACATTGAGTTTTTGCATTGCATTCACCACATGAAAAGTTACTGTTCTCTCACTAATAGATAGAATTAGCGCAATTTCTGAAGCGGTTTTTCCTTCTGCACTCCAACGCAATACCTCTTTTTCTCGGTTAGATAACTTAAGATTTAAATCACGGAACTCTTTGTCATTCACAATTTTGGCAAGACTACTATGCAGCATTTGAGCAAGCCAAAACATTTTTGAGGATTGCGATTTTTGTTCTTGTTCAGAAATTGGATCGGCTGATCTGGCAAGTGTGAGCATCCCTTGCGTACCAATTAAATCTCGACATGATTGTGACCAACCAACGCTCAAGCCAAATGATTGTGCTTCTTCCCAAAAATCTTTTAGTGATTGTTTATTTGCTTTTTGGCTAGACCAAATAAGTGGTTTTAATGAGCTTAGACAATGGCGCACTGTTGGATCAATAACAATATACCGATGCTGAGCATAACGTTGCTGCCATTCTTCGGGATAATTATTTAATAAGATTAACTTAGGTTGAGTAATAGAGAGTGGGATATGCATGCCATAAGCACAATAGTTATATCCCAGTTGCAAGCTAATGGACTTGGCTGTATCAAACAGCTGATCCGTATCTTTTGCATTTAAAGATGCAGAAAGCAGATCTTCTTGCCAATTTTCCATGTTTTCCCCTTGTCCTTAATGCATAAAATTTTATTAAAAGTATTTGATTTTTATGGTCAAGTATTCCCTTGATAGGATTTTTATAACTGCAAATTATTGGTATTAATTGGTTAATAAATAAACTTTATGAGTGGTCCTTACTGCTTTGACTTCGGTCTCACCAATTCACCATTAATAATATAATAGGTTTAAATTGTATATTAATTATACATTATATTTAATCTTTAATTAAAGCTAAGTTTTTACCTACGAACAAAAGCTAACCATGAATAAGAAGTAAAAGCTCCTGTCTTTTAATTATAAATGATGCATTTATTTTGATTGCCCTTAAATATGAAAATTCGTGTAGATGACAAAAAGTATGAATCTGCTGCACTATAAAATTATAGTGCAGCAGATTGATGTGATTGTTTAGATTTAACAAGAACCCCAAACAACACCAGACCAAACAGGATTGTTGTTAAGATAGAGTGTAATTTTTAAACCTTTAGGTATACCCCATGTTGTACAAACATCACCGCAGACTTTTAGTGTGGCGCCAATTGGAATACTAATAGGAGATGGGAAGCAAATTTGCCCAATGATTGGAAAGTTGAAGCATATTTTGTTTGTTTTTGGATCATAAGAAGCTGAAACACAAGCTTGAAGGTTTAATGCTTGAACTCCAGCTGAATCTAGTTGGCTTTTGAGGCCTTCTACAGTTATATTATTCTCAGCTGTTAAGTTATTATTGTCACTTGCTAAATTAGCGTTTGCAGGTTGATTTTCAAATCCGACTTTTGTGTAGTCAGGGATCACGTCTTTTTCACATTGACATTTGCTCATTTTAATACTTCCTTTTAAATTTTCGTACTCGTCTGGCTTTTCCGAAATTCGCCCCATTTATTTTTTGTGGTTTCTGGAATCCACAGTCACTCCGGTATGGAATGATTTCTTGTAGGTAGATGCATTTATAAGATTCCGTGATATCAATACATCTGCTTATTCTTTGATCAAAATTTAATGGTTTTTTTGAAAGGAAATAACTGTAATTTTTTACGGTTTTTAAGCAAAAAATGATGTTTTTGAGTTTTGAAAGGGGCAAGTTCAATCAGTTGAACTTTTTAACGATGATAAGAAGGTGTAATGGTTTAATGATGTAATTTTCACTGTTGTTTTTTCACAATCATTTATATTCGGAACTAAGAAAAATTCTTTAAAAACAAATTTTTTGTTTTAAGCTACAAAGTATGGCTTTATTAAATAATGAAATAGACTAGCGTACTCATGATGGGTAATTGTCATAAGTGAAAATTTTTAACTACAGTCTGACGTGTTATTAGTAGGAAGTTGAGAACATTCATAGGGAGATGAATATAAATACTTTTATTGTCTATCATGCACAGTTCAAGAAAACATTATGAAACCGCTTGTGCTAATAGGAAAAGGGGTAAGTAGCTGAAATTTTAAATTTTCCGAAGATAGATCGTTTTACTTTCTTTTTTAGTAATGAGGTATTGAATGATAGGACAGATATTTAATACTGATAAGAAAGACAAGATATTTAAAAATTAAATAGTGTGAAGTTTGACCTATAAACCAACGGATTATTAAAATTATGAACCACTGAAAAGATATAAATATCCAGATGTTCTGAAAAATAGAAGACATTAAAAAACCTCATAACCTAAAAGATTATGAGGTTCGAATTTGGTGGGCCCACCGTGACTTGAACACGGGACCAACGGATTATGAGTCCGCTGCTCTAACCAACTGAGCTATAGGCCCTATAAGAAAGAAAAGCTTTTATTCTCAAGGCTTTTCAGTGCCTGCAATACTAATCAATTTTTTGTTTAAACACAAGTATTTTTCAAAACTAGATATGCAGTAGACCTGAAAAATATTTTGATATATTGTTAATTATCACAAGCGATACGGATTTTAGCTTATGAGCACTTCCCGAGTAAAGCTAACCAAGTCATTTATTGATCAACTTAAACTCATTCCAGCAATTTATCGCGACAGTGAGATTATCGGCTTTGCTATTCGTGTGAATAATTCTTATAAAACATATATTATAGAGAAGAAAATAAAGGGTAAATCTATACGTTGCAAAATAGCTGACTATGAAAAAATTACTCTTGAAGACGCACGTGTACTTGCACGGCAAAAGTTAAAAGATTTATCTGATACCAGTCTTGCTTGTATTAAAAATGATGAAATATTAAAAAATAATTTAAATAAGGAATATTATCAGCCCACTCTAGCAGAGTCTTTCCAAGCCTATATCGATCATCATAAACTGAAAGAAAGAACAATTGCTGATTATAAAGAAGTTATAGAAAAATACTTAATAGACTTGAAGGAACTTAAATTAATTTATATTACTGAACAAATGGTTATAGATAAGTATACTCAGCTATCTAAAAGTAGTTATGCAAAAGCCAATTTGTCTATGCGTGTTCTGCGAGCTATTTATCATTTTTCGGTAAAATATTATAAAAATACGCAAACAATAATCCCAATCATGAACCCGATTGCTCTGCTGAATTCAAGAGAAGTATGGCGAGAAATCCCAGCTCGAAATGATTATATTGATATAGATGATTTAAAAAAATGGGTTCATACAATAGTTGAATATAAAAATAGGGAGAAGGAGAATGAAACAAATAAAGATTTTTTATTCACGCTTGTCCTAACGGGACTTTTTAGAAATGAGTGTGAGTGTTTACGTTGGGAAGATCTAGATTTACATGAAGGAACACTTTCTTTTATAAATACTTATAATAATGAGAGTTATAAACTTTATATGGGTGATTTTTTATGGCTTTTAATGAAAAAACGTAAAATGCAAATGGGGGGAGAGTGGGTTTTCCCATCCGCTAAATCTAAAACTGGTCATATTGTTAATATTTCTAAATTCCGAAAAAAGATAAATGAACAAAGTAATATTTCTTTTACTTTTCAAGATTTACGTAGAACATTTAATTTTATTGCAAGTAATTTAAGTAATGAACCCATATTTATAAAAAACACAAATGAAAAGAAAATAATATTAGAATCTGACCATGTTGTTCATGATCAAGATATGCGTCACAAAATGAATAAAATTGAACAAATCGTTTTAAGTTCATATAGAGATGAATTTATCGCATTAATGAACATCAATTCCTAAGAACTTTTATTCTCAAAAATAAAAAACACAGAACTGACACCCCTTATCAAATAAGTCTAAGTTTTGTCTGTAAAACGCAGAATGAATATTTCTTCACATTTTTCACAACTATTTGTAATTGATGAATTTTATACTTGACTAAATCACTTGGAATTTATACAGTACCAGAGTATTTTCTCATAATTATTAATATTGCTTAGTCCTGAAATACAGTAAGAAGCCTATTCACTATGAATAGGCTTTTTGCTTTTTTTAGTGGGTAAGCTTAGATAGGCTTGATTGAATAGTTTGAACCAGTTCTCTTGCTGCTTTTGATAAGGGTTTATCTTGGAGCCAAATGAGATAGATAGAGAGCGGCAAATGATTTTTTGTATTTTTAAAATCTAGTTGAACTAAATGCCCCTGTTCAATTTTTTCTTTTACTAAAGATAAAGGAAAATTTCCCCAGCCTAAACCTGCCTCGACCATATTAATAGCGGTTTGTAAATTATTGGTTTTCCAATACATTGCTCCAACGATTGAACGTGAGTCCTGCATATTTAATTCAGTACTTGCGACCACAATTTGTCGGACATTAATTAATTCTTCAATAGAAATGAGCGTGTTCTTTTGTTTTAAAAATGGATGATCAACAGAAATTGTGGCAACTAAAGTTTCATTCATAACTAATTGTAAGCTTTCACGCATTTTTATATTGAGATCTGAACCTGCAAGGCAAAGACTAATATTTTCTGTATAGAGCAAATTGAGTATATCGTCTTGTGGAGCAGTAATAATTTCTATATTGAGTAATGGAAATTTATCAGCCAATTGTTTTATCGCTTTAAGAAGTAAATCGGTGTTGGCATCTGAAACAACACCAATTTTCAGTTTACTTTCTAGTCCTAGAGAGAGCTCATACGCATGGGTACCTAATAATCTAAGTTGTTCAGCAATAATTCGTGCTTGAGGTTCTAATGCTAAAGCCGAAGAAGTAGGAATCACTTTACGGTGAGTACGTTCAAATAGAAGATAACCAAGCTCTGCTTCGATATTGGCAATAGCCATACTCACTGCTGACGGTACTCGACTTAATTTGCGGGCCGCAGCGGAAAAAGATCCGGTATCTAACACAGTTAAGAAAAGCTCGATATTTTCGCTATTAAAATTCATTTTGATATCAGTACAACTGAAAGCTGTTAACTTTAATTGTGATTTTAACTGAAACTAAAATAAAAGGAAGTTAGAAAAGTTGATTGGTTATGCAAGGTTTAAAGCGTCGTATTGTTTATGTTTCTTCATATGAAGTTATTGGAATGGTAATTTCATCGGTAGGTTTAGCACTTTTGGCTGGAGACAGTGTAGAGCATACTGGCCCACTTTCAGTGATGATTACGACCATCGCGGTAACATGGAACTTTATTTACAACATTCTTTACGAAAAGTGGGAAGCTCGGCAAGAGAGTAAGTCACGTACTGTTAAACGTAGAATCGTACACGCGATCGGATTTCAAATCACTTTAGTGATATTCTTAATTCCGCTTATTGCATGGTGGATGGATATTTCTCTCGTTGCAGCATTCTGGCTAGATGTTGCCTTTATTATCATCATTCCAATTTATACATTTATATTTAACTGGACGTTCGATAAATTATTCGGATTACCTGTTTCTGCACAGATTAAGCCTATTCAAGAATAGAGAAAATTTCAAAGAGATATCAAAGTATTGATCTATTAACTTTGATATCTCACCTCAAATTATTTGATTTGTTCAAGCTCAAGATTTTTTGAAAATTTTATTTGAGCTCTTTTTGCTAGTACATAATATAAAATTGCAGTCGATAACAATCCAACTAACCATGATAAATCAATACCGCCTAACATTTCAGCAATTTGTCCTTTGTAGAATTTACTGTCAATAAAGGGAAGCTGAAGTAATATGCCAAGAAAATAGCAACTAATACCAATGGTGTTCCAGCGGCCATATTTTCCATTCGGGTCATATAGTGCGTCTACATCACATTCTTCTTTGGAAATAAAATAATAATCAACTAAATTAATTGCACTCCAAGGAATGAAGAATGTCAGAAGAAATAAAATAAAAGCTTTGAATGCACTTAAGAAGGTATGTTCACCTACAACTGCAATGAACGTCGAGATTAAAACCATCGCAAGAACAATGATAAGTCGGGTTAGTTTTGAAATTTGTCCAGTTGGTTTAAAGCTATTCCAAATGGTTGCTATACACATAAAACTGCCATAAGCATTGAGTGTCGATAAAGTGACCTTTCCAAAAGCAATACTAAAATATAAGAAAGTAATGATGAGAGCGATGGGATTCATACCTACAACATACTGAACTTCATTACCAACAAAACCACCATTTGAGACTTGAGCAATTAATACACCAAGTGTCATGGAAATTTGTGAGCCGATCAAAGAGCCAAGACCAACTGCCCAAAATACCCGAGTTGAAGAGGTTTTTGTAGGTAAATAACGCGAGTAGTCGGCAACATAAGGCCCGAATGAAATTTGCCAAGAAGCCGAAAGAGAAACTGCTAATAGAAATGATGACCAGCTAAAGTGGCGTACAGCAAGCAATTCTGAAAAATTCGAGAGGGCCAAAATTTGAGTAAGAATAATAACAAAAGCAATTAAACCGATAATGCTTGCGACTTTTCCTACCCAATGAATCAACCGATAGCCAATCGTTGCAAATGCAATAATGAAACAAGCATAAATTAAAATACCTGTTGTATTACTGACTTGTGTAAGGTGTGCAAGTGCTTTGCCTGCGAGTACTTCACCAGTTGCTGTAAAGCCAATATACATCAGGCAAACCAGAATAATAGGAATACATGCACCATAGACCCCAAATTGCACCCGACTCGAAATCATTTGGGGAAGGCCAAGTTTTGGTCCCTGAGCTGCATGCAAAGCCATAACAGCCGCACCAAAGCATTGTCCAATAAATAATCCAATGATTGACCAAAACACATCACCGCCTAATACGACGGCTAAAGCACCCGTGACAATCGCTGTAATCTGTAAATTAGCACCAAACCAAAGTGTAAATTGGGCGAATATACTGCCGTGTCTTTCATTTTCAGGAATAAAGTCAATACTGCGGTTTTCAACAAACCCATTTTTAGATGTTCCTGTTGCTGAATCCATATAACACTCTCCTTATCCTTTAAGAGCTTTTCTTTTATTTGAGTCTATTTTGTACAAACAAATACAAACATGTATATACAAGTAATTCTAGAAAGAAGCAATGGGTCAGTGAAATCACTCTTATAAAATTTTTAAGTCTATAAGTTTAAATACGATGGAAAATTCAACGGGGCTATAATCATTTTTATAAGTATGAAAATGATTAATCAAAAAGTTAATTTCATAAAAAAGCCCTCCAATGAGGGCAGATAGTCAGACTTCAGCATCAAGAATGGTCTGAAAAAATTCAGGTAGTTCTGAAAATTGAACTAATTGAGTTTTATCATCATGCTTATAATAGTATTGATAATGCGGTGTTTCAAAAGCACTATCGAGATATTGAGTTGCATTGGAAAATTGGGCTTTCGCAACAGGCTTGTCTTTTTTAAATTTAACAATGATAGGATTTACAGAGTTTAATTTAACGGGTACACCATTTTCAAACTTGGCAGTTTCAATGAGTAAAGAGATTTTAAAGTCACCAAATACAGCACAAAATTGGCCTCCTTTTTCTGTTTTAATTTCACGATCGTGAAACAGTTCTTTAAATAAATCTTTTAACGATTCTCTGTGCTTGTCTAAGGCTAATTGAAAATCACGATCTTGCTGTTCTAGTTTCTCTTGCTCTTCTTTTAGCAATTTGGCCTGTTTTTCGATTGTTGTAAAATCCAAATTCATCTTAATTTCTCCTTGTTGTATTTTTAAAACTATATATGGCAGCCATTTGTTAAGTTTTAAAGAAACATACAATCTTTGTTACAACGCAATAATTAAGATGAATTTGTGTGACTACTATTTCGTACAAGGTTTAGCCATAAGTGTCGGACGTTTAATGTGAATAAACCCACCACTGCTTAGCACACCGAGCATGACTAAAGCAGTCCCTATAATTTGCCAGATATTAAGAGTTTGACCAGCCAATAGTGCCACCAACATGCTAAAAACTGGAACAAAGTTAAAAAAGATTGATGCTCGACCTGCGCCTAGTTTTTGAATGCCATTAAACCAAAATAAATAAGCAATCATGGTAGAGCAAATAATGACGTAACCCATTGCCAAGTGTGCAGTAATAGGTGCCATAACTACTGCTTTGATTGGATGTTCGAAAATTAGGCTTAATGTGATTAAAGTCAAAGCACCGAACAACATAGAAAAAGTTGTAGTTTCTAGAGGTGTAGCATTTTTTACATAGCGACGTGATAACACATTGGCTAAACAAAAACTGATACCACCGAGTAAGATAAATAAGTCACCGATTGCTATTTTTAAATGAAGTAGCGTTGATAGATGACCATGACTAATAACAAAAAGCACTCCACTTAAACCAAATACAACACCAATAGATTTAGCAAGTGTTAATTTTTCTCCATCAAGCAAAATTGCTAACAATAGAGTAATCAGTGGAGTAGTTGCCATGATTAAGGCACCATTAACTGCCGATGTTGTTTGTAAACCGTAGAAACAGCCTATATTAAAACCAGCAATACCTATAATTCCAATCAGCAGATAGATAAGTAAATTCTGCCGTAATGCATCCCAACGCAACTTCCCCGTAGCCGCAAAAATAATAAATAGCCCAAGGCTTGCCAGTGTAAAGCGCTCAGCTGCTGCTGAAAGTGGAGGCATATGTTGGATAATATATGACATGGCATTAAATGCTGAGCCCCAAAACAGCATTGTGATCACAACGCCTGTATAGGCATAAACCATTGTTTTATTCATGATGGGACTCCGAAAAAGAATGTCTCTATTCTGAGTAATCACTTAAAGGTGTACAATTCCATATTAATTCATCTTTGATGTGAAAATTTGCACAATGATTGATTGGGAAAATTTACATTACTTTTCAGTTTTTTCAGAAGAGAAATCACTTTCAGCTGCCGCAAGAAAGTTGGGAGTCGACCATGCTACTGTTGCAAGAAGAATCGCACAGTTAGAACAGAACTTAAAATTAAAGCTAGTTGATCGTAGGCCACGTACATACGTACTTACTTCAGATGGAGAGCGGCTTGCTCAAGTTGTAGCTCGTATGATGGAAGAAACTTTTTCCATTGAGAGACTTGCTCAGGCTGGACAGCAGGAAGTTACAGGTACTGTTTCTATTAGCATGCCTCCGTTAACTGCTGCTCACCTCATCATGCCTCAACTTGGAAAGTTTTATCGCCATTATCCGCAGTTAAAATTACGTGTACTTGGTGACGTTCATTATGTATCTTTGCTGCATAGCGAAGCGGATATAGCTGTGCGATTTGGACGACCTAAAGATGATTATTTAGTTGCTCGTAAAGTCGGGGAAATCCCTTTTGGAATATATGCTGCTCCAAATTACTTAGCTGCTACGAGTGAAGAAAATTATGAATGGATTAGCGTTGAGGTCGGTGGTGTACATGGACAAAAACAACAAAAATTAAAAGAAAGATTAAATAATAAAGAGCCGATTATGATGACTAATCATCCTGAGTTGCAATGGAGAGCCGCATGTGGGGAAGTGGGTTTAGCTGTTTTGCCTGATTTTTTAGGTGGTCTTGGTAACTTAGAGAAACTTCCAGATGATCACCCGATGAGTGCAGAAATCTGGTTGGTGACTCATGAGGATTTAAGGCATAGCCCAGCTGTGCGAGTAGCAATTGATTTTCTTGTGAGTTGTTTTGAGTCTTTTAAAGTCTAGATTTCGTTAATTAAAAATGAGTTTATATTAATCAATTTAAAAGCTGCTGTAGTTCAGCAGCTCCTTCAATTTGACAGATCTTCCCAAGCTCACTTTTATTGCTCTACGTAAATTAGATTGGTCCCTATCAGAGTTATAATTAATGTTTCTGGCTGCTACGTTACTTAAATTATTCAGGGAAGTGACCTGCATCTTCTCGCCCTTGTTTTAAAGCTAGAAAAAAACATACTAGAAAAAGTAAACCAATAAAAAATAAGAAAAAATCTAGATTGCTAATACCAAAACCAATTGCCGAAGCCCCTAAGCTTAATAATAAAATGCAAAATATTTTCCAAAAAATGAGCATGCTGTTTTGTTGTAAACACTTGAAGTTAGACTGTAATTGAAGAATATTTAAAGATTTTTTTATGTTTTTTTTCTTATAGGTTGTGTAAAACTTTATAATTTTTAGACTTTAAATACAGTGAAATGACATTCAATATTGAAAAAGACGATGTAATAGATTTTTTAGCTATATTGAACATTAATCTTTGTAAATTTCAAATTTTCTTAATTAATAGAATGGTAATTCTTTAGAAAGTCTGTAGAATAGTGATATTGAATTTTATTTTTAATTTAATTGTATTTAAAATTAACCAGTTAGGTGTATTTATCAAACCTTTGTTAAAAAAAAGACTTGATATTTAAGTTAAATTTTGGAATTATAGTGATGCAAATTGTGATCTATTTCCCACAATTTGTATTTCAGGTTAAGTGGTTATCACTAATGCTCATTGGCTTTATTCGCTGATGAGCATTTTTTTAATTTATTAGTTAGTAAAATTTAAAAATTGTCATTATTTAAAATCCTTTTTGTTTAGCGTTAATTAAAAATAATAGTTTATATAGCTTGATTCACACTACAAATAGAGACGTAATAAAACTCAGTTTTGTATAAGTTTACTGCTAATCATATTGAATGGTTACAGTTGCATTAGCTTTGACTTCACCCGCTGTAACAGTAGTTGCTGTTTGATAGTAACGTGCTGTTAAAGGCACATCATATTCTACAGTTTGATTAGAACTTACAGTACCAATATCTAGCGGATTCCCTTTTTGAATAGGGCTGTTCGCACCATTCATATTCCATAAAAGCTCTACACCAACGCCGTTCGCTTTTGTTGAATCAGCAGCACTATTATTAATAACCTGATTATTTGAGCTATCCGAATTATAGTCAAAGCTTAAGCTCAATGAATTACTGGTAGGTACTCCTGAGTTATTCTCGCCTCCATTACAAAGAATAGATAGGTTAAAGTTTTTTTCACCTTGCGTTGAACCAATAGCTCTAAAACCTGATTTTGTTACTGTGGGAAGTTGCACAACAATATTTGGACCATTTTGAATTTCACAAGATGATGATGCAATTAGAATAGGGGAGCTACCTAGTACTGTGGTTGTTAAGAACGGACGGTTTTGTTGTCCTGCCACATAGTAGGTACTATATCGACCCGCTACCAATGCACCGGAACCTGTAGTGGCAGCAGTTTTAATAATTTCCAGAACAATGTAGCCTGGTGAAAGTGTATAGGTTGTGTGAGGCGTCAATGTAAGTTTATAAGGGTAATAGCCAGAAGCGTTTGAAGAGTCTGTTACTTCACGATAAATTCGAATGCCTATACCCGGAATGTTTGTAGCATATACATTGTTGCCTATTGAGCTAATTGGATAGTTTAGTGGTAATGCTGCTGTAATTTGGTCACCTGGACGGTTACACGTTGCCGTAGAATTATTTGGCGAAATCGTAAAAGTATTTTTTTGTAGAACTGTGCCTATTGGATCAGTTGGACGAACGATAATCGTACCAATTGTTATAGGAATATCTACTGTAGTAAAACCTTTGCTTAAAGTGCAGTTTGCATAAGCTTGATTATAAATAAATAGACTAGTTACTAATAAGCCACTTTTCATTAGTACTTTTTTCATTTGCAGATTGCCTCTGTCATAATAATTGATTGTTTTTCCTGAGAGATTTTTGATTGAATGTCATATTCAAGTTGACATTCCTCATTATTCCTTTCACCCCACCTCACATACAGATGATCGTGGGTTAGAGGTGTACGTAAATAAATTCGACTACCTTGGGCGACCATCCCAACTAATTCTTTGTTTTGGTTAAAAACTTGTGCTGCAAAAGGAAGATGAGTACCCGTTGGGGTTTGGGTATTAATAAAAAGTGCATATCCAGTTTTTGTCGAGAAATTTACCTTGGTGATGGACCCAGCATAAGGGGCTATACGATGACTAGTTTCTGAAAGCTCCACATTTGAAGGCATACCTTGAGGATCTAAACTAATATCATTTAAGCGATAAGGCGTAACATAGGGAATAACAGCATATCCTTGCTTATTAATACTTAAACCTGTTGTATTACCTACTCGTGCACCAGTAGCCTCAGGAGCATAGACCAATACCATCGTTTGGGCCTGATCAGGTCCAAATAAAATACCTTGAGAGTGGGCAACAATGTTTCCATTTAAATTGATCATTTCTTGTTGATATGTATCGGATTGACTATAAGAAGCCCCTACGGTGGTGTAGTTAGTACGATAGTTGCCATTAATATTTATGCTTGTCTGAGCTTGATCTTGATAGGTAACGGATGAACCATAGTCGAAGCGGTTGCCGATATAACCACTCATTCCTAAAATTTTACTATCTTCTGAAATAGAGCTATTAAAATTAACCGTATTCTTCTTAAATTTGAGCGGAAAGGATAATGACAATAAATATTGTGTCTCATGTCCTGAATCTTGTTTTTCTAAGTCAAGTTCATGCCTAACTGCAGAAATACTGTAAGTTAAATCTTTAAACTGATTACTGTATCCAAATTGAAATTGTTGATTACGATTAGGTTGATTCCAGTAATTAATCCAAGAACCCACTAAGTAAAAATTACCCCATTGGTTCGGAAGACCTTGGTTTAATGTGATCTGAAATTCACTTTTTTGTTTCCCTACTGAAAAACTATCTATATTTCGTTGTTGTAAATCTTGGATTAATATTGAATCTCTTAACTTTAAATAATTTTCTGTTGAATATCTGTATGTTGCTACAGTTAGGTTAGTGCGAGTTGGGGTAAATAATCGATTGTAACTTAGACGGTAACTTTGCCCTTTGAGGGTAGGACTTTGGTCAAAATCAGCTTTTGATTGAGTTACATCAAATGCAATTGCACCAATTGGTGTCGCAAAAGCGCTACCTATTAAAAATGACTGATAATGTTCAGCAGATTGAAAACCTGCATAGCTTGTTAAATAGTTGTTTATACCTCTTTGGTATTTACCTTGTATCAACCACGGTTTTAAATCGATATTCGCATCTCTAAACTGCCCTAAGGTAAAAGAATATCGACTCATTTTGGGACGAAGCATTTCTACTACAGATGCATAGGGAATAGAAAACTTTTGAATCTCTCCATTTGTTTCGTGTACAGAAACTTGGAGTTCACCACCAAAAC
This sequence comes from Acinetobacter sp. H1(2024), assembly GCF_046557555.1. NCBI lineage: Bacteria > Pseudomonadati > Pseudomonadota > Gammaproteobacteria > Moraxellales > Moraxellaceae > Acinetobacter > Acinetobacter sp. H1(2024). The sequence continues at coordinate 553,059 of NZ_JBKGFO010000001.1, read as the reverse complement.
CTGTGGGATAAAGATCGTTGATTTCAAAACTTCCCGGGGTAACGGTAGTTTGATAAATTAAATTTCCCTGTTGGCGTACCTCTACTTTTGCATTGGTTTTTGCATAACCTCGAATTTGAGGAGCATATCCAAGCATACTGTTCGGAAGCATGCGGTCATCACTTGATAGGTTAATACCCCGATAAGGAAGAGCCTCAAGAAAATTACTATTTGTAAAATAATCTCCTACAGTTACGACGCTATTTAATTGAGGAAAGGCTTTTTGGGCGTAGGTGTTATTTGATGTATAAGAAGAATTCTTATTCTGTATTTCATTATGATCTTGCCATTTCCATTGTCCAGTGTGGCGTAATTGCCAGTCGTACAAATTTATCCCAACATTTGTACTCATAAAAGCATGATTTGTTTCATGATCATTATTTACAATGCGATAAGCAGAGACGTTGTATGAAAAAAAAGCGGCGTTTATGCCACGATCCCATAAGCGTGGATCGACATATCCTTGAGCATTTTTCTGCAAAGCGACCTGTGGGATTGAAATATCAAGCCTAAGACGAGCCGTATCAAATTGATAAAAGGCATCTTTGATCCATTTTTCTAAATCATTACAAACAGGTAAATTATTTGCTTCTCTATCAAGAATTTCTGATTTAACCCCATATTCTAAAAGCATATCTGCCGTAAAACAGGTTTTTGCATTTTCATTGGAATTTATGGTCTTAAAGAAAAACTTTCGTTTACCGAACCATTGTCCATTAATATATACATCAAGACTATATTCGCCAGGTAAAATAGGGTTGCCGTATTTAAATCGACCAATATCAATTTTCTGTGCATTTCCTACTAAAAAATTAGTATCAAAGTCAGCTTTTAACGCATTTTCGTTATTCATATTGTCAGAAGCATATACAGCCAAAGGCACATTAATTGCGATGCTTAACACTAAATAATATGTACTTCGCTTTTTTAAGCAAATATGGGGTATGAACCACTCTGACATCATCTTTATGCCTATTCATGGATAGGTGTTTAAATTTAAAAATGGTAAATAAAATTAGAACTTGATTACTTGTTCAACTCGACCACCGTAATCATTTATGTAAACAAAACGCATATTTGTTATATTGTTATTTTTAAGTTTTATGTGATCTTCTGAAAAAGGAGAAAGCATTAAACCTTGCTTTAACAGATCTATTTTTTGATGATTTACTTCTTGAAAAATGGAACTTAATGTAACGTGAAAAGGTGTTGGGTTTTTAATAAGCAAATTATCTTCATTTTTTATCCATTGAATTTTTTCACCCACTGTATCAATACTCTCTTTTAAATTTACAGGTCGATAAAAGAATTTAATTCGAGAGCGTATGGCCAATTGAAGGAAATTATTAGTTAATATTTCACTATTTTCTTGTTTTTTCCCTTCTGGTCTTGGGGGAATATCTAATACATTAAGCCAAAATATACTTTCCTTATTTTGATTTAATTGAGATGCATTAGGTAATGCCGTAATTCTTAAAGTTTGCCCTTTAGACGGTTCGACTCTTGAAATAGGAGGCGTAATAATGAAAGGTACATTTGACTCATCTGGCGTGGATTTTGGATTTCCATCATCAATCCAAGCTTGAATCAGTGAAGGTGTTGTTCCGTTATTGCTTAGCTGTAAGCTAACTTCTCGAGCATCCGATGGATATACTACACGCGTGCCATGTAGTACTACTTCAGCATGTGCTGTAATAGCAATAGCTGCTTGAAGACAAGCCATTCCCCACAAAAATTTACGACCACTAAAAAGCATGAGTCATATTCTCAATATAATAAATAATAGATGAGATATAGCTTCTATTTGATAATAGAAGCTGATTTTTAGTTTATTGATAAATAATGGTGTATTTAACTTGTGAAGTTACGGTACCAGCAGTCGATACACCCGTCGCATAATATTCAGCATAGTAATTAAGGTCAGCATTACCACCAGCTGAAACATCTACCCACTGTGAGTTATCTTGTGCGCCTGAAGCACCCTTAGCAAGTACAGGAATTACTGCATTATTACTTCCTAATAACTGAATATTGACATTAGTAGCCGCACCAGTTGTTGCTTGGTTTAATAAGCGTCCACTATTAAAATCGACTGTTGCACCTGGTTCAAAATAAGTTGCAACTTTACCAGCTGAAGCGCAATTCGTTAAATTGATTTGGAATGGAGTACGTCCAGCAATATCACCAACATTTTTTAAAGATTGAGATGATACTGTAGGTAAATTTACGGTTAGATTTTTATCACCTGTATCGATCGTACAAGTATTATCGGTTACTAAACCATTAATAGTAATTGTGCCATCAGCAGCCTGTGCAGTGGCAATATTAAAAATAGAAGTTGCTGCTATAAAAATAAGCTTTTTCATAAATTCCCCAGAATATTTTATAAAGTAGATTTATTACTCTTCAGTGCTTTTATTCTGATCAAGTAACGCCGTGGAAATATAGCACCTTTCGAGTAAAAAACAAGAATTACATTATATTTTTATGTATTTTGATTGATTGTTTTTTATGTGAAATTTTGTTTTAAAATTTAATTTATACCAGATGGTAAAATAATTAAGTTTTATTTTGTTAAAATAAAATTGATAATAATTTTCATTTAAGTTGTTGAATTTAATTAATTTAAGTTTTTCTTTAGAAAACAATATAAATTATTTATAAAATGTTTTATTAAGTATATGTTTTTTATTAATAAAAATAATTTGTTTATGTTGTATGAAGATATTTGTTTTTTTAAGAATTTTTTAAGGTTTAATTCCTAGTGTTTTAGTTGTGATTCAATAAAAGATCGTCTGGAGTTTATTTCCATGAACAGCATGAAATACAGTTATAAACCAAATTATTTTTTCTTTGCCCATAAATTAGTCTTATTCTTAAAGGACTATTTACTTAAACATCCCACAGAACAGAATACGACGTTTAATTTACAAACAATTTATGACATCTTTAGTCATGATTTAGCATCTAGTACAACGAATCTTGAGGGTATTCTAAATATTGCGGATGAATACGTGTTTGAAACTGAAGAAGGCTTACTTCCATTGATTAGTAAGCATTCAATCAATCTTAAGAATCATGTGCTATCTTTGGAGTTTTCTCCTCAGGCCTTAGCAAGTTTGTTATCGGGACATTCGCTTGTGAATCCTAAAGCTGCTTAGACTCTCTTTTAAGGTAGGGTTAACTCATATAGAATTCATAAATATTTATTTTTAAGAGTGATTTATGAGTAAAGACTTTAAAGCCTTAACTTATATTGCGGATGAGAACGTAGCAGATACAGTGACTTGGCTCATGCATCACCAAGATGTTTTTGAAACTTTCCACTTTGATGTGCTGAGCCAAGAGTTATCGGTTACACATGCAGCAGGTAGGGATATTATTCGAGTTGGAACTTTTCTGAATGCGACTTATGGAATACTAGTAACATCTATATAAAAAAAGCCCTGAATGATCAGGGCTTTTAAATTCTTGATGCTATTAAGCACTCATCGCATCTACTGATAGATCAGCAACAGTTGGTTTTGGCTTTTCAGCAGTTAAACCAAGTTTGTTAAATAATGCTTGGTCTTTACCTTCACCAGCATTTGGAGTGGTAAGCAATTTATCACCCGAGAACAGAGAGTTCGCACCTGCCATAAATGCTAAAGCTTGATCTGAATCACTTAAAGATTCACGGCCTGCAGAGAGACGGATATAACTATGTGGCATAATGATACGTGCAACTGCAATAGTACGGATCCATTCAATTACATCAAGCTTTTCAACATCAGCTAAAGGTGTTCCTTCGATTGGAACAAGCATGTTAATTGGCACAGATTCAGGATGAATCGGTAGAGTAGCTAGTTCATGCAATAGACCAATACGATCTTCACGGCTTTCGCCTAAACCGACAATACCGCCGCTACAAACTTTCATACCAGCTTGACGAACATAATCAAGTGTATTCAAACGATCATCAAAAGTACGAGTACTGATAATGTGAGAATAGTATTCACGAGAGGTATCTAAGTTATGGTTGTAATAATCTAAACCAGCAACTTTCAGGCGCTCAGCTTGAGATTGATTAAGCATACCTAAGGTCATACAGGTTTCCATACCTAATGCTTTAACTTCGCGTACCATTTCTAAAACATAAGGCATATCGCGTTCATGTGGGTTACGCCAAGCAGCACCCATACAAAAACGTGAAGAACCTGAATCTTTTGCAGCTTTCGCTTCACTAATTACTTTTTCTACAGCAATACGCTTTTCTGCTTCTAGTTTTGATTCGTAATGTGCCGATTGTGAGCAGTATTTGCAATCTTCAGGACATTTACCCGTTTTAATAGATAAAAGGGTACTGACCTGAATTGTATTGGCAGTGAAGTGCTCGCGGTGTACTTGTTGAGCCTTGAAAACTAAATCCAAAAAAGGTTGTTCATATAAAGCTTGGATTTCTTCACGATTCCAATCATTACGTAGAGTCATTGTCATATCCATGATGATGGCATTAATTCACTGTACATAATCATACAGAATTCGTATTAAAGCTATAGGGCAAAAAACATCATTTTTTTAATTTGATCGCTGAAGTTGATTAAGTTGTTGCTCAATTGCCCAATCAATATGCACATTAACGATTTCGTCATGTAGATTTTTGCCTTTGTGTAGCTGATCTACAATTTCTTCTGAATATGGCGCATTACCCATTCCAATAGCGATATTGCGTTTAAATGATTGATAACCTGTGCGACGTATTGGACTACCTTCGGTATTGGCTAAAAAAGTAGCTTCATCCCACTGCCAAATCTCGAGCAGACTAATATTATCTAAACCATGTCTAGGGTCGAAATCGGTAATAGAAGCTTTTTTTGCAAAGCTATTCCAAGGGCAGATTAACTGACAGTCATCACAACCAAAAATTCGGTTACCAATACCTGCACGCAGTTCTTCAGCAATAATTCCTTTATATTCGATAGTTAGGTATGCAATACAGCGTCTGGCATCTAGCATATAGGGCTCGACAATCGCTTGCGTTGGGCAAATGTCGATACACGCGCTACAGGAACCACAATGTGCTGTGGCTGGCTCATCAAAAGGTAGGTCAAGTGATGTAAATAGCTCTCCTAGAACGAAAAATGAACCTGACTTTTTATGAATGAGCAAAGTATGTTTACCTGTCCAGCCCATTCCAGCACTTTCAGCCAGTGATTTTTCAAATATAGGTGCCGAATCTGCAAAAGGGCGTGATTCAAAATCTCCGACTTTTTCACGAATTCGTGTTGCTAAAGTTTTCAATCTACCACGCATCACCTTGTGATAATCACGCCCACGCGCATAACGCGCGATAATGGCTGAGTTCGGTTCAAATGGGACATATCGTGGTTTTGGAGATTCCACAAGATAGTTCATGCGTACGCAAATAATACTTTTTGTGCCTGGAACTAATAAGGTCGGATCAGCTCGTTTTTCTAGATTTTCTTCTAAATAGGTCATATCTGCATGATAACCACGTTCAAGATACTCTAAAAAACGTGGCATTTGCTCTTGAGCATCTGGTTTTGCAATGACACAATCAGCAAAACCCAAGTCTAATGCTTGAGCTTTGATCCATGCTTTTAGTTCATAAGGATCAATTTGTTGCACTGCAATGCGTGATGTGTCGGAAGATGTCATAAACCAAAATGCAAGAGGATAATAATATGCAGGCGGTAGTTTACCATAGCGATGATATTCGAGCATGGGAGCAGCGCTGGTTTGCTGCGCAAAACTCATCATTAGGCTTAATGCAGCAGGCAGCTTGGTCAATCAGTCAACAGCTCATGGTACTTTTTGAAAATCATGCTACTAAGAATATTGCAGTCTGGTGCGGACAGGGTAATAACGCAGGTGATGGCTATTTTATAGCAAGTTATTTAAAACAAGCTGGATTTTATGTAGAGATATTTGCGGCTGATTTGGGTGACTCAACTGATTTACAACATGCTGTCGATTTTGCGAAAGAAAATAATGTTCAGGTTCACCAAGATTTTGAGGTGAGTAAAACCTTTGATTGCCATATTGATGCACTATTTGGGATTGGTTTAAACCGAGAGTTAAATGATTATTGGCAACATGCTATTCAACAATTTAATGAGCAGGCTGGCTTAAAAATCTCGATTGATATACCAAGTGGTTTGCAAGCAAATACAGGACGTATTTTACCCTCAGCTGTAAAGGCAGATCATATATTTACTGTTTTAGGTCTTAAGGCAGGACTGTTTACTGGTCAAGGTAAAGAGTACACGGGACAAATTCATTTAGTTAATTTAATTCCAATAGACCAAGAGCTGAAACCTTTAGCTTATTTGACACCAACACATATCAGACTTCCTAAACGTTTGGCTTTTGGGCATAAAGGAAGTTACGGGCATGTTTTGGTGATTGGTGGGCATGAGCAAATGGGTGGAGCTGTAATTATGGCTGCGGAAGCTGCGTTTCATGCAGGTGCAGGTAAAGTGACAGTGATTTGTCATCGCAACCATCATCAGGCTATTTTGTCACGAGCACCTAATATTATGCTTCGTGATATTAATGGACTTGATGAAAATGGCATTAAAGATATTTTGTCTCAAGTTGATGCCGTATGTTTTGGGATGGGATTAGGCCGTGATGACTGGTCACAGCAAATTTATCAACAATGGTTTAATTTCTTAAATCAGGCTTCACACTTGGAAGTTGTATTAGATGCGGATGCATTATGGTTCCTTGCGAAGCAGCCTGAGAAATTGGGTCTGCATGTTTATGCGACGCCTCATCCGGGAGAAGCTGCTATCTTACTGGGTTCTTCTACAGCGGAAATTGAAAATGACCGAATTGATGCAATTTATACGTTGCAGCAAAAATATAGTGGGCAATGGGTGCTTAAAGGTGCTGGTAGCTTAATTTTAGAGAATAACTTGTACATTTGTACCCAAGGTAATGCAGGTATGGGTACTGGTGGCATGGGAGATATATTGGCAGGTATGATCGCGAGTTTAAAAGCTCAGTTCCACAAAGATATTGCATTACATGAGATAGTGACTTTGCATGCGCAGGCAGGTGATGAACTTGCAAAACAGGGCATGCGTGGTTTACAGGCTTATGAAATGAATCAGGCAATTACTCAAGTCGTGAATCAATAAAGCTTTAACGTCTACGGCTACTCGAGCGACTTCGTCCACGTGCCATACCACCTAAAGCATTTAAGACCGAAAGTTTACTCATACTTCCTGATGCATGAGCATGGCAAATCGCTGCTGCAAGGGCATCGGCTGCATCGGATTGCGGTTTAATGGTCAGATTAAGTAATCGCATAACCATCATTTGTACTTGTTCTTTATCGGCAGCGCCATAACCCACTACAGATTGTTTGATTTGACGGGCAGTATATTCTGCAACTTGTAAATCTAAATTAACCAAAGCAGCTATGGCAGCACCACGGGCTTGTCCTAGTTTTAAGGCAGAGTCTGGGTTTTGAGCCATAAAAACTTGTTCAACCGCAGCTTCAGTAGGGCCGTGAAATTTCACAATTCGCTCGACGCCAGCAAAAATGCGCTTTAAGCGCTCTGGCATTTCTTGAGTTTCTGTTCGGATTGTACCAGCATCGACAAAACGCAGTTTACTACCATCTTTTTCAATGATTCCATAACCTGTTAAGCGTGAACCTGGGTCAATTCCAATAATCAATGCCATGTGAAGACTTATATAATTAGTTTAGAGAGTATTGTTACATAGCCAAAACGGTTCTGCATGCGTAATTTAAAGAATGCTGCTGTAAATAGTTATTTTTCGGGTTTAACTGGTCTAATTTTAATTGTTTAAAACTCTACAAATACTTATAAACCATAATGTGAAATGATTTGATGTAATTCTATTTTAATGGAATACTTATCTATAAATATGGAATTGAGTTTACTCGATGGATGATATCAATATCAGGATTGCACATCGAATACGAGAGTTACGTTTAGCGCGTGGATATACATTAGAGATGCTTGCCACTCGATGCCAAGTTAGCCGTTCAGCTATTTCTTTAATTGAAAGAGGGGAAACAAGTCCTACAGCAGTTGTGCTTGAAAAATTAGCAAATGGACTTGAAGTACCTTTAACCCAAATTTTTATCAATGAAATAAGTAGTCCATCTCCTCAACCGGTTATTCACCGAAATGAACAAGCTGAATGGCGAGATCCGGAAACTGGCTATATTCGCCGTACCGTTTCGCCACCCAATTTGAAGCTACCATTTCAGATTGTTGAAATTGAGTTCCCGCCTCATTCTCGAGTTACTTATGAAATTAGTGAAAGCTCTAAAGTGGTACAACAGCAACTTTGGGTAGTTGAAGGGCAAATTGATATTCAATTAGGAAAAAATTCTTATGCATTAGGCCAAGGCGATTGCTTGGCTATGCAACTAGATCAACCTGTTATATACAGTAACAATTCATCTCAAGTCGCACGTTATATTTTAGTTGTCTCTAATCAACTCGTGTCTGCTCCTAAGGAAGCTTTATGAACTATTCCCTCGATTCTAGTTTTCGTTTAATTGACTGTAATGAAGCAGAACATGCTGTGGCTATTTTAGAGATTTTGAATGATGCGATTATTAACTCAACAGCACTATATGACTATGTGCCGCGTTCGCTTGATTCAATGAAAACATGGTTTTCTGTAAAAAGAGAAAACGGTTTCCCTATTATTGGTGTGGTAGATGAATCAGGTAAATTATTAGGATTTGCTAGTTGGGGAACTTTCAGAGCTTTTCCAGCTTATAAATATACAGTTGAACATAGTATTTATATACATCATGAACATCGTGGTGCTGGTCTGAGTAAAGTTTTAATGCAAGCGTTAATTCAGCGAGCTCAAGAAGACCAGCTTCATGTACTGATTGGGTGTATTGATGCGACAAATCAAGCGAGTATAGGCCTCCATGAAAAAATGGGATTCACACATGCTGGTACTTTTAAACAGGTAGGTTTTAAATTTGGACAATGGTTAGACGCTGCTTTTTATCAGTTAATTTTAAATACCCCATTTGAACCTATTGATGGCTAAATTATAAAAGTCTTGGATACACAATGACTCAGATCAATTTTTAGATAATTGATCTGGGTCATACGGGAGATATATAGAATACTTAATTTTTCTAAACTTTTACAAAGTAATCTCTTTTCGTATAAAACTAAGCATTTAACCTGACAAAAGGGGTTAATTTAAGAAAAAATTGCAATCTTGTAGAAAAAACACTTGATAAAGTTTTTATAGCACTCATTAATAATGAAGTATGGCTATTTTATTAATTTGAAATCAGTCTTATTGATAGTATTGCAGAGTTTGGGCTTAGCGACGATTTTAGTTAAGTTACAAGAAAATATTGTCTAAGCTTTACAATCTATTCAACCTTTTTTTCAATTGAAAAGGGTTCATAGGTTAGATAGTGAAATCTGCAATGAATTTTCTTTTTGAGATAGATAAAGTTTTACATGAATTTACTTCTTATTGTGGTTCTGGGCGCGATTGTTGAAATTGCCGTATGGATTGGCGTAGCGCAGTTCATCAGTGGATGGTATGTGTTCTTCTGGTTCATTATTGCTTTCTTTATTGGTCTAACGCTTATTCGTAAGAGTACGGCTGGTATTATGCCGCAATTACAACAAATGCAGATGACTGGACAATTAGGTAGCGATCCGACCGTGACTAAAAAACTAGCATATGCTTTTGCAGGTTTTTTATTGATGGTGCCTGGGTTGGTATCAGATGTTTTAGCGCTTCTAATTCTAATTCCGGGCGTGCAAACTGCGTTCCGTAATATCGCAATGAGAACACTTGCGAAGCGTCAGCAAGCCATGATGGAAAAAATGATGGGTGGCATGGGCGGTGCAGGTGGTGGTCAAAATCCATTTGCTGATTTAATGCGTCAAATGCAGGATATGCAGGACCCACAAGGTGGTAGCCCATACCGTGGAGATTCAAGCATTATTGATGGTGAAGCACGAGAAGTTACTCCAGACCATAAGAAAATTGAACATAAAAATAAGGATTAATTAATTCCTTATATAAAAGATAAAAGGCCTAAATCTTAAATGTTTAGGCCTTTTTTATATTCTATCGATTATGAATTTGAAGAATCAGTATTATCTGTTCCAGCTTGAGCTATTGCAGTTGGATTTTCTTCTAACTTCGTCTGAGGCTGATATTTATTTGAAGGTAGGGCTGTTTGTTTGTTTTCAGATTGTTGATATTTTCGGCTTCTATTGGCTCTTTCACGAAAGCCACCTTTATTAATGAGCTGTGTGTGTGACATAGACTGGCCTAGAAAATAAACTATTTATGCATTTTAGCAAATTCAGCAAAATATCAAAATAAGAAAAATAGTACATAAAAAATAATATTTAATTTATCTCATTGTATAAATTAAATATTTTTAAAATGAACGCATTGTTCATTCAGATTGAATTCTCTTTTCATTTCACATAGGATAAATATAAAGGATGTATAAAGTAAAAATTGTAGCAAACCTATTAAAACAACAACGGTTGAAGTGAGGGAAGGAGGGTTACCTATGCTATATCAATATCATTGTGCATGTTGTGACAAAGTCGTGGCATCAACTGACAAATCATGTCCATATTGTGGTTCACACCATATTCGAAGCCCGTATGGGTTATGGATGTTCTGTGTGATGGCATGTCTGGCTGTGGTTGTTGTATTTAAAGTTGTTCATATTTATATTCAAAATCATCAAGATACACCTACGCAGTCGACTTTGTTGGACGTGCTAAATGAAGATGATAAGACCACTAAACAGTAGTATGACTTAAGTTGTTGCTAAATACCTTTAAACAAAGTGTATCGAAAAGCTTATTGTTTAATTTTAATAGCATATAAAAATAATAAAAAAGCCCGCATTAAGCGGGCTTTTAATATATGAGGCTTATAGGCCCGCAGCATCTTTAAGTACTTCAACTTTGTCAGTTTTTTCCCATGTAAATGCAGAATCTGAACCTTCACGACCAAAATGGCCATAAGCAGCTGTTTGCTTATACATTGGCTGAATCAAGTTAAGCATACGAGTAATACCAAATGGACGTAAATCAAAATGTTCACGTACTAATTGGATAATTAACTCATCAGAAACTTTTGCAGTACCAAAAGTGTTGATTGAAATAGAAGTAGGCTCTGCAACACCAATTGCATAACTCACCTGAATTTCACATTTGTCAGCAAGACCAGCGGCAACAATATTTTTAGCCACATAACGACCAGCATATGCAGCTGAACGGTCTACTTTAGATGGATCTTTACCAGAGAAGGCACCACCGCCGTGACGAGCCATACCACCGTAAGTATCAACGATGATTTTACGACCTGTTAAACCACAGTCACCTACAGGACCACCAATAACGAACATACCAGTCGGGTTAATGTGGAATTTAGTGGCTGCATGGAACATTTCAGCAGGAATAATTGGCTTGATAATTTCTTCAATTACAGCTTCTTTAAGCTGAGCTTGAGTAATTTCAGGGTCATGTTGAGTAGAAAGTACTACTGCATCTAAACGTACAGGTTTGCCATTTTCATATGCGAAAGTAACCTGACTTTTTGCATCTGGACGTAACCATGGTAATGCGCCTGAACGACGAAGTTCAGCTTGGCGTTCCATTAAGCGATGTGCATAAGAAATAGGAGCTGGCATAAGCACGTCAGTTTCACGACTTGCGTAACCAAACATTAAACCTTGGTCACCGGCACCTTGATCTTCAGGTTTTTGACGGTCTACACCTTGAGCAATCTCTGGTGATTGTTTACCAATCATATTAATCACTGCACAAGTTGAACCATCAAAGCCTAAATCTGAGTGGTGATAGCCGATACCGTTAACAGTTTGGCGAACAACAGCTTCTACATCAATATTCGCAGTAGTTGTGATTTCACCTGCAAGTACAACAGCGCCTGTTTTTACCAGTGTTTCACAAGCAACACGTGCGTATGGGTCTTCTTTTAAGATTGCATCCAAAATAGCGTCGCTAATTTGGTCGGCCATTTTATCGGGATGACCTTCGCTTACAGATTCCGAGGTAAAAACAGCGTACTCGCGCATGAAAGTCCTATCTTGGTTATTTCAAAAAGACATAATATGTTACATCGACTTGAGCTTGAGGACTAGTTCATACTGACTAAAAAGCATGAATTTATTTCATTTCTACTATGTTTTAATTGATAAGTGTATCAGCGAAATTGATATAGTAGGTTGAAAATTAATTGTTTTTAAACAAGAGCTGCTTATAGTCGTTTAAATTTTAAACATTTGATTTTGCGAAATATTAATCAATAAAATTTGCACTGTGAAGTGGAAAAGTATAAATAGCATACGTAAATTCATCTTTATATGCTCATTATAGTCATCAAACGTCTACAATTGTTGATTAAAGAGGAACTATAAAATGCATTGTTTTATGCAACTTAAGAATCTAAATGTTTTTTGAGTAACCAAGAAACGGTTAAAAATAAAGAAATATACAGTGTTGGGGTTTACCCATAGGCGTTTTTTTAAGACAATATAGCGGCACTGAATGGTTATTCATCTTCTTCTTTTCATCAATCTATTAAAATTGGATTCTGATCTATGACGACCCCTTTAAACGAACGTCGTATTGCAAACGCAATTCGTGTATTGGCAATGGATGCTGTGCAACAGGCAAACTCAGGGCATCCAGGTGCTCCAATGGGGATGGCAGATATTGCTGATGTCGTCTGGCGCGAGTTTTTAAATCACAACCCAACTAATCCACAATGGGCAAACCGTGACCGTTTTGTTTTATCAAATGGCCATGGTTCAATGTTGCAATATGCTTTGCTTCATTTAACAGGTTATGATCTTTCAATTGAAGATTTAAAACAATTCCGTCAATTACACTCAAAAACTCCTGGTCACCCTGAATATGGTTATGCACCAGGCATCGAAACAACTACTGGTCCTTTAGGTCAAGGTATTGCAAATGCTGTTGGCTTTGCGTTGGCTGAAAAAACTTTAGCTGCTCAGTTCAATAAAGATGATTTAAAAGTAGTTGATCACTTCACTTATTGTTTCTTGGGTGACGGCTGTTTAATGGAAGGTATTTCTCACGAAGTATGTTCATTAGCAGGTACTTTACAGCTTGGTAAATTGATTGCTTATTATGATGACAATGGCATTTCGATTGATGGTGAAGTAGAAGGTTGGTTCAGTGATGACACTGAAGAACGTTTCAAAGCGTACGGCTGGCAAGTTCTTCGTGTAGATGGCCATGATGCTGATGCTATTCGTCAAGCAACAGTTGAAGCTAAAGCTGAAACTCAAAAACCAACGATCATTATTTGTAAAACAATTATTGGTTTAGGTTCTCCAAACAAGCAAGGTAAAGAAGATTGTCACGGTGCACCATTAGGTAAAGATGAAATTACCTTAACCCGTGAAGCTTTAGGCTGGACAGAAGAAGCATTTGTTATTCCTGCTGATGTATATGCTGCATGGGATGCTAAAGCAAAAGGTAATGAAGTTGAAGCAGCTTGGAATGAAGTATTTGCTCAATACCAAGCAAAATATCCAACAGAAGCAGCTGAGTTACTTCGTCGTATTAGCGGTGATTTACCAGCAGAGTTTTCAGCTCAAGCAGATGCATTTATTCGCGAAACAAATGCTAAAGCTGAGACTGTAGCAACTCGTAAAGCAAGCCAAAACACATTACAAGCATTTGGTCCTTTATTACCTGAATTATTGGGTGGTTCTGCGGACTTAGCTGGTTCTAACTTAACGCTTTGGAAAGGTTGCCAAGGTGTTCAAGAAAACCCAGCTGGTAACTACGTGTACTATGGTGTGCGTGAGTTCGGTATGACTGCAATTGCGAATGGTGTTGCATTGCACGGTGGCTTTATTCCTTACGTGGCAACATTCTTAATGTTTATGGAATATGCACGTAACGCAGTGCGTATGTCTGCATTGATGAAACAACGTGTAATTCATGTTTATACACATGACTCAATTGGTTTAGGTGAAGATGGTCCAACACACCAACCAATTGAACAAATTGCTTCTTTACGCGGTACACCAAACTTAAATACTTGGCGTCCTGCCGATACTGTTGAAACAGCAATTGCATGGAAATCTGCTTTAGAGCGTAAAGATGGCCCTACAGCACTTATTTTCTCTCGTCAAAACTTGCCATTCCAAACGCGTACTGAAGAACAAATTCAGAATGCAGCAAAAGGTGGTTATGTTCTTGCTCAAGAAAAAGGTGAGCTTAAAGCAATTATTATTGCGACTGGTTCTGAAATTTCTTTAGCAATGGAAGCTTATGCTCAACTTGACGGTGTGCGTGTAGTTTCTATGCCATGTGCAGAAGAGTTTATGAAACAAGACGCTGCATATCGTGAAGCTGTATTACCTGCTCATATACGTGCACGTGTTGCAGTTGAAGCAGCTCATGTTGACTACTGGTGGAAGTTTGTTGGTCTTGATGGCAAAGTAATTGGTATGTCAACTTATGGTGAGTCAGCACCAGCGAAAGACTTGTTCCAATTCTTTGGTATTACAACTGAAGCTGTAGTAGCTGCGGTTAAAGAATTGACTGCTTAATCTAATTAAGTAGTATAAAAAAGCGCTCTGATTGGGGCGCTTTTTTTATGATAATTAAATCACTGCTACTTCATTGAAACTTGAAAGATTAAGAGATTGTGATGAGAAAAGAATTTGAACTTCGTGTTTTTGAAGACATCTTAAATGATATTAAATATGGCTATTTGAAAAATTTAAATAAAAAAGAAATGTTTTGGCAGTGTGCACAATATAATTTTTTATTTCGCGCATTAAAGGAAAGTTTCAAACATGAAAATGGTGACTCAGCATTTGGTGGCGATTATGCTTATCGTGCGCAGACTTATTTTGAAGAGACTATTCAAGCTCGGGTTAAATATCATTACATACCAAGTTGCGCGAAGTTAAAGGGCAAAATATTAGCATTTGATGTGCACTCATCAATGTTTGACTGTTTAGGTGAAAAAGAAACAGGTGGTTTTATAGATGGCTCTGATACACCACCTCCTGAATTTTGGATTCATTTCGATGGGGAAAATTTATATTCATTTATTCCAAATGAGCTCACAAATATTGTCGACCTAGCAATAGATATTTCAATGAGTGGCTCATTGGAATGGCACACGGATGTGATTGAAATTTAGTGTAAGGAAGGACCACTTACTCAATACTTAATTCACTCTGAATCGAAATATTCGAAGTCAATAACTTATGAATGGGGCAGCTTTCAGCAACTTTGAGTAGTCGTTTATGTTGGTCTTCGGTGAAATCACCCTTAAGTGTGATTTTACGCTCAATGTTATTTGTGCCTGCTTCCGGATCACCATTTGGATTTAAGGCTAAATCGACTTGTACATGCTCAAGCTTAATCCCTTTGTGACTTGCATACATTTCTAAAGTAATGGTGGTACAGGCACCTAAAGCCGATAGTAAAAGCTGAACTGGATTTGGAGCTGTATCTTGTCCACCTTTATCAGTTGGTTCATCTCCAAACCATTGATGACCAGATGGATCAGTAAGTGTTACTCGGTAAGGAATAGAAGTGCTTTGTGCTTGGACTGTGTTAACCATGTTTTACCTTGTTATTTATCAATAAAATCGAAGTAAAAACCAATAAATCTGAAGGTTTCGGATAGAAAAATATCTATACTTTATAATATGGGTTTTGAATAACAACTGTAACGCTTTTATTGTTGCATGGATGAAACATATCGTTTTATAAAGAATAGTGAATTAAATTACTTGATGTATACACTAACGACTATATCAATAAAGGATACGAAAATGCATCTTAAAACATTAAGCTTCGGTTTAGCAGTAGCATTGGCAAGTACAGTTACTTTGGCTGCTCCAGTGGACTATAAAATTGATCCAACGCACACAGCTACTGTTTTTTCATGGAATCATTTTGGTTTTTCAACACCAAGTGCTAACTTCTCAGACATCCAAGGTGTAATCAAAGTTGATAATGCTAAACCAGCAAATTCTTCTGTAGATGTTACAATCCCTTTAAGCAGCGTAAATACAAACGTACCTGCTTTAGATAAAGAATTCCAACAAGAAGCTTGGTTTAACGCAGCTAAATATCCAAATATTACTTTCAAAAGTACGAAAGTAGAAACTAAAGACAAAAAGCATTTCAAAATTACTGGCGACTTAACTGTTAAGGGTGTAACTAAGCCAGTTGTACTTGATGCTGTTTTAAATAAACAGGGCGAACATCCAATGGCAAAAGTTCCTGCAATTGGTTTCAATGCGACAACTTCATTCAATCGTTCAGAGTTTGGTCTAGGCAGCTATGTACCGAATGTAGGTGATAAGATCACTGTAAACATTACGACTGAAGCAACGGCAGCTAAAAAATAAGTTGTGAGTTTTCTAAAAAGTCCTCAATTGTGAGGACTTTTTTAATTAGATGGGTTCTTTTTTATCTGATTCTATAAAAACTAAAGGTTGAGCAGGATCAATCTTTCTTTTCTCTGCTTTTTCTCTTAAAAATTGATATGTCGGGACTTTCATTTTTGCCTGATCACGTAATTTCTTTTTAATATAGAGAACAAGAGCAAAGCAGGTCGTTGCTACCGTCAGCATCATGCCATTCATATAACTCATAATTGAACTTACATAGCCTATTGTAGTTAGACGATGCATCATGCGTTCAACTTGAGTACTGCTTTCAATGCCTGTAATTGCCCAACTACATAAATGTTCGCAATTATTAATAATCAAATGATAATGATTTTCGTGCATGCGTGAGCGCATACGTCGTACAACAACTTTACCTTTGTAGCGTGGAGCATCATAAGAACGTACATGAATTTTTTTGCCGTGAGAAAAGGCATCTATTGAAGTGATTTCAATGGGACGCTTTTTTATAAAATGTGCTAGGCCTGAATAATGAATAACTCGACCTCTCCCAGCGTAAATACCATGATGGCTATAACCGAGATGTTTTACAATAAGATGGGCCCCTAAAGGGTAGCGTTTATTTGTTTGTTGCATATTCACGCTGATCCGATAAAGTTTTAATCACTTTTATTAAAAGCTTTGAGCATTATAGCGAATATGATTGTGTCCTAGTGTATTGATTAGGTGGAATAAGCGACTTTCGGATATACATCTTATGAAACCTTTTTTAATTTAATAAAGTGTATTTTATAAACATAAAATGACTTATGAGATTCATCGTTAATGAAAATAGTAATACTGTGTATTATAAACTTTTTTGTCTTTGTGCAGTCTGCTTTAGCATTAGAGCATCGACAAATTGAAAATGATACGGATGATCAATTTGAAGTTATTGAAATTTCTAATTTAAATCAATTACGTCTATTTCTGAAGAAGCCACAAACGAATGAATATTATAAAAGTTTCGATAATATTCAGTACCAGCTCAAGTCATGTGAACAACTTACTTTTGCAATGAACGGAGGGATGTTTCATTCAGGCTTTTCACCTGTAGGCCTATATATCGAAGAAGGGCAAGAGATCCAACCTTTAAATCAGGATAAAGGGTGGGGGAACTTCTTCTTACAGCCTAACGGAGTTTTTGCATGGAATAAAAGACAAGCTGTTATATGGACAACTGAACAATATGAAGCAAAGGCTTTTCAACCGGATTATGCGACACAATCTGGTCCAATGTTGGTGATTAATGGAAAACTAAATCCCTTGTTTCTAGCAAATAGCGATTCAAAGAAAATACGAAATGGGGTGGGTATAAAAAATAATAAGCTTTATTTTGTAATTTCTAAAAATAGAGTGAATTTTTATAATTTTGCTGAATTTTTCCAAAAGAATTTAAAAGTAGAACAAGCTCTTTATCTTGATGGTTCTATATCTAGTCTTTATTTGAAAAAAAATAACCGTAATGATAGAAAATTTTATATGGGGCCAATTATTGGTGTGGTTAGTCGCAAAAATTGTACAGTCAAATGAAATGCAAAAAAGCCAGTACAAGACTGGCTTTATTATTAATGAATAGATGGTTTTTGAATGAGTTCATTTAACTCTTTTCGGCTATACCCACGGGAAATAAGAACTTTTTTTATTCCCATAATGACATCTTCATCTGTTGCTTGTGCAAGCGCACTTAGAAGTTGTTCATTAGTTTTACATGAGCAGTCATTTTCAACACAAGCAGTTTGATTCTTATGCTCGTTATGCTGTTGATCTGCTAAGAACAGCTTTTGCCAAAAACTCATAGAGCCTTCATATACAACCTAACATAGCTCGAAATATAGCCAATTTAAATTAAAATACAAGACTCTATATGTGATAAATCCACCAGTTGAACTCAAGAATTTTCGATAGCAATGGTTGAGTTAAACGAAATTATGACGAATAGATGACTTGATATTTTTTAAAAATTTAAGTGCTTATATGAAATGTATTGAAAAATAAGGAGATATTTAATCTCCTTATAAAATTTGGTTACATTGAAAAATTTTGTTTAAATCTTCTCAAGTAATACACCTGACTCGACATGATGTGTATAAGGAAACTGATCGAACAAAGCAAACTTAGTCACTTGATGAGTTTTTGTCAGCATTTTTAAGTTTTCATATAAGGTGTCGGGATTACATGAAATGTAGATGATACGCTCAAAACCTTGTAAAAGTTTTAAAGTTTCATCATCAATTCCGGCACGCGGAGGGTCTACGAATACCGTGTCAAAGTCATAGCTCTGAATATCAATATTTGCTTCTTGTAGACGGCGGAACTCACGCTCACCTTGATATGCTTGAGTAAACTCTTCAGCCGATAGACGAGCTACCTGAATATTATCGATCTGGTTTTGTTCAATATTCCATTGAGCGGCATAGACTGATGATTTAGCAAGTTCTGTAGCAAGTACGCGTTCGAATTTTAGTGATAACGGAAGGGTAAAGTTACCATTACCACAATAAAGTTCTAATAAATGTTTTTTCGAACCTTCCGCTGCATCACATGCCCATTGCAGCATTTTTTTGCAAACTTGAGCATTAGGTTGGGTAAAGCTACTTTCAATTTGTTTATATTTGAATGTACGATTTAAAAGTTCAAATTCTTCTACAACAAAGTCGTCGCCAATCACAATTTTTTGGCCACGGCTACGGCCCATAATTTTAATATTTAGTTTTTCAGCAAGTGCTTTAGCTGCTTGTTCCCATTCCTGATCTAATTTAAGGTGATAAATTAGAGTAACTAGCATTTGCCCACTTAGTGTTGCGAGGAAATCCACTTCAAATATACGGTTAGAAAGCTTATCTTCTGCTTTAAGTTCTTCCAAAAGTTTCGGCATTAAATCATTAATGCTTTTATCAGCAATAGGAAACTCGTCTATGCGAACAACTGTTTTTTGCTTGTCTTCATCGTTACGTTCAAACATGGCATAAAACATATCATTTTCTGTATGCCAGATCCGAAACTCAGCACGCATACGGAAATGTTGTTCAGGTGATTCAAACACTTCTAATTTAGGCGGTGTAAATTCAGAAAATTGAGTAGTAATGCGATCAATTTTAGCTTGAAGTTGTTGACGATAAGAAGTGGTCATAGACAAAGAAAATTTAAACAGAATCAAATAGTGAATGGTACCAAAAAAAACGCGCTTGCAGGAGCCAATTTTACTCAGATATTCATAAACAAATAGGGTACTTAAATTAGAGATGATTTAAGACATTTTGAATAAAATCTGATTTTACTTTTCTATATTGATCATGGTCTAAATGACTACACTCTAATTTTAGTTGATTATATGCATTCACGAGCTTTGGTGAGTCTATAAGCTTATTTCTAAATGTTAAGAAAAACGTAAATACTGAATTGGCTACTACAACTTGAAATGCAACATCATCGTTGTTCAGTGATTCGAGCATGCAAAGCTCTTGTGTTCTAAGCGTATTTTGTTTCTCTATAAAATTAAGTGTTTTTAACTGGTTTATTGCGAATTCAAATTGCTCAGGCATAACTTCGATATAAATATCTAGATCACCTTTGGAAATTGCATGAGGTATTGCAGAAGAACCTATATGCTCAACTTTGGCAAATGGGAGAAGTGTGGAAATATCTTTTTTATATGAATTAAAAAGTTGAATACATTTTTGTTGATATTGCTCTGATTCTAAAAAGATCACTACGAAACTCTCTAATCTATAAAATTTATATATTTAAAAATAGATTACTTCATTAAACAAAAAAGCCCAAATACTGAGATTTGGGCTTTTTAAATAAATTAGGCGTTAGTCAGACATAGTCATTAAGCTTGCATTACCACCAGCAGCGGCTGTATTCACACTAATTGCACGTTCAATTACTAAACGTTCAAGTGGAATCGATTCATTTGATTCAACATGTGTAATGCCAACAATTGCGCCTGAGCGGCTAGCAATTTCTTGCTGTAATGAAAGAACCTCTTCACGATTGCCATGATGTAAAACAGCATCAAAATTATCTGACGTAATGTTTTTAACTGTAGTAATTGCATCAAGTACATCTTTTGGCAACGTTTGTTTATGTTTTACCAACAATGGACTATTTGGCATTACAGCAGCTTGGCTACCCACTGCAAAAATTGCGAGCAATTGATGCAATTGATTTTCTTCAGTGTCAGCAATTGAAAGCACACGGTGACGCGGTAAAATAATATATTGGTTACTTTCCCCAGTAGGGCCTTGTAACTCATAAAACTTGCCTACACCAAATGGTTCAATATCACGATTTGCTTGAGATAAATGCTCTTTCGCCCAGTTTTGTAAGCTCTGATAAACCTCTCGGTTAAAGCCTTCATATGCAGTTTGTTCATTTTTCATAGCAAATGGTGTTGCCAATACTTTATTTGAACAATTTTGCATTAAGCGATACATATAAAGCGGGCCACCAGCTTTCGGACCTGTACCAGATAAACCTTCACCACCAAATGGTTGAACACCAACAACAGCACCAACAATATTACGGTTGATATAAAGGTTACCAACTTCAGCATGTTGAATAACGGTTTGGATGGTTTCATCAATACGAGTATGCAGACCCATTGTTAAACCATAACCTTTGGCATTAATACGTGAGATAAGTTGTTCAAGCTCGCCGTACTTATAGGTAATTATGTGTAAAACAGGTCCAAAAACTTCGCGTTGTAAGTCATCGAGGTTAGGTAGCTCAATTGCTGTCGGTACAACAAAAGTTCCTTTGCTCAATTCATTTTGGTTAGTTGCACCAAACATCAGTTGATGTACTGGATAGCCCTTAGACTTCATTTTTTGGATATGTTGATCAATTGTCTGTTTTGCTTCTTCATCAATAACAGGGCCAATATCCGTTTTTAAAATAGCAGGGTTACCAACAATTAACTGTTGCATTGCACCTTTAAGCATTTTAATAACGGTTGCAGCACTATCTTCTTGTACACATAAAATACGCAAAGCAGAGCAACGTTGACCTGCGCTATCAAATGCAGAACTTACAACATCAAGTACAACTTGTTCCGTTAAAGCAGATGAGTCCACAATCATTGCATTCTGACCACCAGTCTCTGCAATGAGAGGAATAGATTGACCATTAGCAGCCAAACGTTTTGCAACTGTTTTCTGCAAAATTTTTGCAACTTCAGTTGAGCCAGTAAACATGATGCCATCAATGCGTCGATCTTGGCTAAGCTGAGCACCTACTGTTTCACCACGGCCAGGTAATAACTGTACAGCACCATGTGGAATACCAGCTTCCCATAAAATTTGCACTGCTTGAGCCGCGATTAATGGTGTTTGTTCAGCAGGTTTTGCAATAACACAGTTACCACTGACTAATGCTGCAGCAATTTGACCAGAGAAAATTGCAAGAGGGAAGTTCCATGGACTAATACAAAGTACAGTACCAAGCGGCTGAATCGTTGTATTTGCAGGAAGACTCTCAACTTGAGTTGCGTAGTAACGTAAGAAGTCTACAGCTTCACGAACTTCTGCAATGGCATTCGCATAAGTTTTACCACTTTCACGGCAAAGTAATACCATTAACTCTTGAATACGGCTTTCCATAAGGTCAGCTGCACGTTTTAAATATTGTGCGCGTTGATCTTTAGGTGTATTTGCCCATTCAATTTGTATTTGTTCAGCTGCATTCAATGCAATTTCTACATCATTAAGATCAGCTTCTTGTACATACCCAACAATTTCATCATTTTGTGCTGGGTTTGTAATTGCAACAGAATGGCGTTGTTCTGTTGAAGCGTTATTTCCTAGTAAAGGATGGCTTTGCCAAACACGGTTACGAAGTTGTTGAGCTGTGTTATCTAAAGCTGCAAGTGGAGTATCATTTGCTAAATCATAGCCTTTAGAGTTTTTACGAAGTGACCCATACATATCTAAAGGAAGAGGAATTGATGGGTGTTTTAAACCAACTGAACCCTCAAGTTTAGCAGTATTGCGTATATCGTAAATTGGAGACTGAATGAGATCTTCAACTTTAAGTGTTTTATCGGCAATACGGTTAACAAATGAAGTATTCGCACCATTTTCAAGTAAACGGCGAACTAAATAAGCTAACAAAGTTTCATGGTTACCAACCGGAGCATAAATACGGCATGGTACGCCTAATTTATTTTGCTCGCGAGGACCCACAACTTGTTCATAAAGTGGTTCACCCATGCCATGTAAGCATTGGAATTCATATTGACCAGCATAATATTTACTTGGATCAGCTAAATGATAAATCGTTGCCAATGTTTGAGCATTATGAGTTGCAAATTGTGGATAGATGAACTCAGGGGCTGCAAGTAATTTTTTAGCACAAGCAATATAAGATAAATCTGTATGTACTTTACGCGTGAAGACAGGGTAGTCATCCATACCTTCGATTTGAGCTTTCTTGATTTCGCTATCCCAATATGCGCCTTTTACAAGACGAATCATGAGGCGTTTTTGGCTGCGTTTAGCAAGATCAATAATATAATCAACTACAAAGAAGCAGCGTTTTTGGTAAGCTTGAATAACGAATCCAATACCTTTCCAGTTGGCTAGTTCTGGCTCGAAGCAAAGACGTTCAAGTAACTCAAGCGAAATTTCTAAACGCTCTGATTCTTCAGCATCGATATTTAAACCAATGTTGTAGTGTTTTGCTAAACGAGCGAGTTCAAATACTTTGCCGTAAAGTTCTTGATGAACACGTTCAATTTGCGCACGTTGATAGCGAGGATGTAAAGCAGAAAGCTTGATTGAAATACCTGGGCCATCATAAACACCTTTACCATTAGACGCTTTACCAATTGCATGGATAGCTTGCGTATAATCGTTAAAGTAGCGTTCAGCGTCATGGTCAGTTAAAGCTGCTTCACCTAGCATGTCGTACGAATAGCGGAAGCCTTTATCTTCAAGCACTTTCGCATGGTCTACAGCTTCTTCAATAGTTTCCCCAGTTACAAACTGTTCACCCATCATACGCATTGCAACATCAACTGCTTTACGAATAATGCCACGTCCACTACGGGCTAAAAGGCCAGTAAGTACACTTGAAAGACTGGTTTGCTTTGGGGTTTCCATAAGCTTACCAGTTAACATAAGGCCCCATGCAGCAGCATTTACAAACATTAAGCTACTTTGACCAACGTGTTCTTTCCAGTTACCTTGATTGATTTTATCTCGGATAAGCAAATCACGTGTTGCAGAGTCTGGAATACGAAGCAAAGCTTCAGCGAGGCACATAAGCGCCACGCCTTCTTGAGAAGAAAGAGAGAATTCTTGTAATAACCCTTGAACAATACCAGCTTTACCTGAAGAGGTTTTACGTTCACGTAAGTTATGGGCAAGATTAAATGCAAGTTCATAAATTTTATGATCTAAATCATCAGATACCGCAGCAGCTTGTAATAGCTCTTCTACAGCTTCCGGTTCAGCACGACGCCAAGCTGTATTAATGCGTTGTTCAAACTCACTTTTATCATTGAATTCGGTGATATAGCCTTGGTGAGATTTATCCATTTGATGAAAAGTATCCATTGTGTTCATATCTATTTCCGACAACCGACTCTCATAAACTCATCTTGAGTAGAGAGGTTTAGATAATTTATGATTACAGAAGAAACACCGAATAACTCACTATATTTAGCCTATTTTTTAGAGGAAAATTCAGATGAATGGCCCATTATTAAGCCTTGATCGCACTGATTTAAAAATTTTGGATATTCTTCAAACAGATGGGCGAATTTCTAATAGTAAATTAGCCGAAATGGTGAACTTATCTCCAACCGCTGTTATGGCTCGGGTGCAGAAGTTAACAAAAGATGAATTCATCTTGGGCTATGAAGCAAAATTGAATCCAATCAAACTGAATGCAAATTTTTTAGTGTTTGTAGAGGTCTTGCTTGATAAAACAACACCTAACGTTTTAGACGAGTTTATTGATGCTGTCGTGCATTATCCAGAAATCGTTGAATGCCATATGGTGAGTGGCGGATTTGATTTCTTAATTAAGTTAAGAAGTGGCAGCATGGAGGAGTTTAGACGTATTGCTGGGCAGGTACTATGGCAATTACCAGGGGTAAAAGAAACCCGTAGTTACCCTGTAATGCAAGTAGTCAAAGATACTTCAAAAATTAAAATCAAAACTAAAAGCAAATAAAAAGGGGCCGAAGCCCCTTTTTATTTTACTCATTTTTATACACTTTCTTTGTAGAGTTCATCTGCTTCTTCAAAGCGTCCAGTTACTGTTGTGTTTGGCGCTTTAGTTAAAAGACTCACTACAATAATGCTGATAAATGCAAGAATAAAACCAGGAATAATTTCGTAAACACCAGTACTTGCGAAAAGATTCTTCCAGCCAATCACTACAACAGCACCAACGATCATACCCGCTAAAGCACCTTGTAAATTCATACGTTTCCAGAACAATGACAAGATAATAAGCGGACCAAATGCAGCGCCGAAACCAGCCCATGCATAGGCAACAAGACCAAGAACTTTACTGTCTGGATTACCTGCAAGCACAATTGCAAGAACTGCAATCGCAAGAACCATAACTCGACCAACCCACACAAGCTCTTTTTGAGATGCATTTTTACGAAGGAAACCTTTGTATAAATCTTCAGTTAAAGCACTTGAACATACTAAAAGTTGACAGCTTAGCGTGCTCATAACAGCAGCTAAAATTGCAGCCAAAATGATACCCACAATCCAAGGATTGAATAAAATTTTAGTCAATTCCATGAATACAGTTTCAGGATTTTTGTTTACAACTGCTGCTAATTCAGGGTGTTGCTCAAAATATGCGATACCGAAGAAACCAGCACCAACAGCACCAACTAAACATAAAATCATCCAAGTCATGCCGATACGACGAGCAGCAGGAATTGATTTTACAGAATCAGCGGCCATGAAACGTACTAGGATATGCGGTTGACCAAAATAGCCTAAGCCCCATGCCATGGAGGATAAAACAGCCACCACACTTAAATCTGAAACAATATTAAATGCATGCGGACGAGCAGTTTCAATGAGCGTTACAAAGTGAGTCGTATCACCAATTGCAAGGTAAGTTACGATTGGGGTGAGTAAAAGAGCAAAAATCATTAAGCCAGCTTGGAAAGTATCGGTCCAGCTAATGGCTAAGAACCCACCAATACAAACATAACTGATTGTTGCAATAGCACTTAACCAGACTGCGGTGGTATATGACATACCAAATAAATTTTCAAATAAACGTGCGCCAGCTACCATACCTGAGGCACAGTAAATTGCGAAGAAAACCAAGATAATAACGGCAGAGAAAATGCGAAGAATCTTTTTCTGGTCATCAAATCGACTTGTAAAATAGTCGGGCAGAGTGAGTGCATTATTTTGGATTTCAGTATGAACGCGTAATCGACCAGCAACCAGTAACCAGTTAAGCCAAGCACCGATAATTAGACCAATTGCAATCCACGCCTCAGATAAACCAGAAAGATAAATAGCTCCTGGTAAGCCCATGAGTAACCAACCACTCATGTCTGATGCGCCTGCGGATAATGCAGTAACGAAACTGCCTAAACTACGACCACCAAGAATATAATCAGAGAAGTCGCTTGTAGCACGGTAGGCGAATAAGCCAATAAGTACCATTGCTACGATGTACACCATAAACATGATGAGGGTGGGATCAAAATAACTCATAATGGATGTGTGTCCTTATATCCATAATCCGTGATTGTAACCTAATCCAGGTCGCTGTTTTCTTGTACGGCATTTCAAGAGGTTGAGATTCAACCACAAAAGAATTTTTTTGCTCTGTTATCTTTGTGATGTATTTTATGTATTTTTATGTAAACCAATGTAATTCTAGTTACATTATAAATTAAATTAATCTTAATCAATATCTTATAGGGTATGCATAATTCTTATAAACTTTCAAAAATTATAGAAATGGTAAATTTTGAGAATAAAATAGCATGTTTGGTTACAAAATTAGCAATGACAATATATTCACTACAAGAAAAATTGATATGAGTTGAGTATTTTTAAATCAATTTTAGATGAAGGGACTACTCTAAAGACGAAATCTGCAGTAAAAACTATGAAAATATCAGTTCGTCAACTGATGAAATAGCTCTTTCATACCTTCTGTGGCTGTCATATTTAATAGTTTATATTGAGATGGAACACGAGAATGATCTGCTTGGGGATCTATATAGTAGGCTTCAGTGTAATTAGGAATTTCATGAACTAAAGCAGCAACAGGATAAACACTTAAGGTTGAACCAATAACAATGAAAATATCTGCTTCCTGTACTTGCTTGATGGCTTCTTCAAATGCTGGAACTGCTTCACCAAACCAAACTACATGAGGACGAAGTGGATAACCATTCGGGCAAAAGTCATGTTCTAAATCTAACTTCCAACCATTAATCTCATAAAACTGAGTTGTATATTGTGCATCTGGTCCCGAGCTTTTTGCTAGTCGAATATTACCATGTAGATGCAAGACGCTGTGGCTACCAGCACGCTCATGTAAATCATCAATATTTTGCGTAATAACCTGTACATCAAAATGAGCTTGTAGTTTGGCAATGTACTGATGAGCTTCATTTGGCTGAGCTTCTAAAATATTTTTACGGCGTTCGTTATAAAACCGTTGGACTAAAGCCGGGTTTTTGTTCCAAGCTTCTGGAGTGGCTACTTGTTGTATATCATAATTTTCCCATAGGCCATTACTGTCGCGAAAAGTACTAATTCCACTTTCTGCACTCATACCTGCACCGGAAAATACAACAAGTCTTGTCATGTTATTGATCCTACGCATCCATTTTTGTATCTATTTTATACATATATAAAAAAACCAGTTTAAAAGTAAACTGGTTTTTATCAAATACTGAAAGCGTTGCTAACTTTTATAGACCAGCTTCATATTCTGCATTTGTTAATAGTTTTTCAACGTCTGCCATGTTGTCTGGCTTGATTTTATAAATCCATCCCTTGCCATATGGATCTTCATTTAAGAAATCCGGATCATCTTCAAGGTCTGTATTTACTTCTACTACAGTACCAGATACAGGGGCGTGGATATCAGAGGCCGTTTTAACTGATTCAACTACTCCAGCTTGTTCGCCGGCTGTTACTTTGCTGCCAACTTCCGGAGTCTCAACATACACCAAGTCTCCAAGTTCATCTTGTGCATGGTCGGTAATTCCTGTAATAACAAGATCACCTTCAATTTTTACCCACTCATGTGTGCGTGCATACTTCAATTCTGAAGGGTGGTTCATGACAACTCCTTAAGCTTGTGTCCAATATTTTAATAACATTATAAATAGGGGTCTTTACGCCAGTTGCTTGGACTACGGCCACTCCAGCGTTTAAAAGCACGGCTGAAATTTGCGACATCAGAATAACCCAATTCATCCGCAATTTGTTCAAGACTATAATCTGTACGTGAAAGTAATGAAGTCGCATGACGATATCTGACTTCATCTACTAATGTTGAAAATGATGTTCCTTCAGCAGCCAACTGTCGTTTTAAAGTACGATCTGACATGTGTAAGTATTCTGCTACATTTTCTATGCTTAAGTAATGTTGTTCAGAATTACTTAGAATATCACGGACACGCATTGCCAAACGGCGACGTTCGCCTAAAGCTGATAGTTCCGCTTCACATTGATTAATGGCGATTTGACTGGCGATTGGATCTGAATTAATTAATTTAAGACCTAAATATTTTTTATCAAAACTAGAAATTAAATGAGGTTGATTAAAACGAATAGTGCTGCTTAATTTACTTTTATATTTATCAAAGCCTGCTGGTTCAGGAAAGTCTAAATCAACATCACCTGCTAAATCTTCGATACCTGTCATTGCTTTTGCCATCGTCATGATGCCAATCGTTAAGCCTAAAACAATTTCGGTGCGAAGTGGCTCTAATTCAATATCACATTGCAACTGTAATGTGGCTTTGGGGCCAAATGTAGAAAAATAGAGTTGTAGAAAGGGTAAGCGTAACTGGATAAAACGAGCAGCAAGAGCAATCGCTTCTGTAATATCCTTTGCTGTCATTATTGCGTAACCAATAAATCCATGAATCGAAATGCGCATTTGGGTGCCAATATGGAAACCTAATGTACTTTCACCAGTGAGATTTAAGGCATGTTTAACCAGTTCATTTGCTACAGGTGTTGAAATACGATACTCAGGATCGGCCAATTGCTCACTAGTAAGATGAAAAGGAGCAAATAAAGTCTCATCGTTGTATCCCCAGCGTGAAACAACATCTAAAAGCAATAAGCCATAGACTCCTGGAATACCTTGATCTTGACGAGCTGAGGTAATTTTCATATGCGTTCCGTTGCTCTCATCAATTCTCTACGTGCATTTCTTACACATCTTGTCATGAAATATAATTTGAGTTTATAAAAACTGTTAGACAATCATATCAACGATTCATTAAACATTCTTTTTAAAGACAACGATTTTTGTCGTCGAAATAAGTAAAACATCCCCATGTTGATTTAAGGCTTGTGTAACGTAACTTACAATACCACGATCCAATTTTGTTTTGGATGGTGTAATGGCGGAAATTTCAGCTTCAACATGAATACGATCACCTGGTCGTGTTGGACGTGGCCACCGCAGACTAGACTCTGAACCCACCAGTCCGCCATGAATTGGCATACACTCTGTCCATAAACGCATCGTAATTGCAGAAGTATGCCACCCACTAGCGGCAATACCTTTAAAGATAGGGTCTTCTTTAGCTAGCTCTTCATTTGTATGAAAAGGTTGGGGGTCATACTGGCTTGCAAACTGTTTAATTTCATCTAGTGTAATTTCATATTCACGACTAATAAAACGATCACCAACTTTTAAATCTTCTAAATAAAGCATTAATCTTGACCCTGTACTACTTTTTGCTCAATAAGAAAGCCACCAGTTTGACGTTTCCATAATTGTGCGTATATACCATTTTTGGCAATTAATTCTTCATGCGTACCTTGTTCTGCAATTTTACCTTCATCAAGAACAATTAAACGGTCCATTTGAGCAATGGTAGACAAACGGTGAGCAATTGCAATAACCGTTTTATCAACCATCAGGTCATTTAAACTAGACTGAATGGCTGCTTCAACTTCAGAGTCTAGTGCACTTGTTGCTTCATCTAATATTAAAATTGGTGCATCTTTTAGGAAAACACGTGCAATAGCGATACGTTGTCTTTGACCGCCTGAGAGTTTGACACCACGTTCACCAACTTGCGCTTCATAACCAGAACGACCTTTTAGGTCTACAAGCTGGGGAATAAACTCGGCTGCTTTAGCTTTATGAACCGCACTTTGCATATCGTGATCAGTTGCATCTGGACGACCATATTTAATGTTCTCGGCAACTGAGCGATGTAATAGGGATGTGTCTTGAGTAACTAAAGCAATATTCGCTCTCAAACTATCTTGTGTAACATCTTCAATATTTTGTCCATCAATTAAAATTGCACCTTCTTTAAGATGATAGAAGTGTAAAAGTAATTGGATGAGAGTAGACTTACCTGCACCTGAGCGCCCAACAATACCGATCTTTTCACCTGCTTTAATATGTAGATTAAAGTGATCGATAACATTTTTATTATTGTAGGCAAAAGTGACATCTTTAAATACGATTTCACCTTGTTTTACTGCAAGTGGTTTTGCTTCTGGTTTGTCTTGGATATTGATTTTTTTGCCGAGTGTTTGCATACCATCTTGAATGGTTCCAACATTTTCAAATAACGCGGACATATGCCACATCATAAACTCAGCCATACTATTAAGTTTTAAAATCATGGCTGTAGTTGCAGCAATAACACCTAAAGCCGCTAAACCTTGAGTCCATAACCAAACTGCGGTACCAATCACGCCTACAAATAAAACAGCAGAAAGCATATTAATACTAACTTCAAAAAGAGTACCTAAACGCATTTGCGCATAGACCGTTGTCATAAACTCTTTCATTGAGGCTTTTGCGTATTGGCTTTCACGGCCTGCATGGGCAAATAGTTTAACTGTTTGAATATTTGTATAGGCGTCAGTTACGCGGCCAGTCATTACGGCACGTGCATCGGCTTGTTGTTGTGACACTTTGCTTAAACGCGGAATAAAGAACCAAGCACTTAATAAAAATAAGCCCAACCAAACCATAAGTGGAATAAGTAAAGTCGGTGAAATTGCACCAAGAACAATACTAACAGTAATAAAGTAAATGCTGACGTAAGCCAACATATCGCCCAGAATAATCCAGAATTCGCGGATAGCTAAAGCTGTTTGCATAACCTTTGCTGAAAGGCGACCTGCAAAATCATTATGGAAAAAATCTAGGCTTTGTTTTAATAAAAGATTGTGAAAGCGCCAACGTAAGCGCATTGGAAAAGTGCTATATAAAATCTGATGTTTTATAATGGATTGAATATTAACAAATAAAATATTAGCAAATAAGACACTTATTAAAATAAGGATATTTGAAGCATGTTGGCTTAAAAAACTTTCAGGTTGACTTTTACTTAACCAATCTACAAGTTGTCCAATTTTTGAAAAGAGTAATGCTTCAAATGTCGCTGCACCTGCTGTACAGATAACAAGAAGCAGTAAGTATGGACGTACGCCTTCAGTAGCTTGCCAAACAAATGGGAAAAAGCGTGTTGGTAAGGGCTCATCCAGACCTTTGGTTGGATAAGGATCGACAAGTTTTTCAAACCACTTCAGCATGAATGACTACCTTTATACATCAGCTAGTTTATTAAAATTCCGCAATTTAATTTTGCAATAAGTCAGTTAGATCAAGCTCGACAAAGATATTGATCTTTCGGATATGTGTGAAAACACATTAAAGT
Organism: Acinetobacter sp. H1(2024); assembly: GCF_046557555.1. Classification (NCBI taxonomy): domain Bacteria; kingdom Pseudomonadati; phylum Pseudomonadota; class Gammaproteobacteria; order Moraxellales; family Moraxellaceae; genus Acinetobacter; species Acinetobacter sp. H1(2024). The sequence goes on along the minus strand of NZ_JBKGFO010000001.1, from coordinate 521,656 downwards.
TTATGTTTTATATCTTTGGCTAAAACTGACATGATTTAGACAAGACATAAATTTGGAATCGGGAAAAGCCTAAAAGGCATGGTAAAGACAAAAATGTTTTATTCATTATATCGATAATAATAGATGAAGTGGTGAATGAATTTGACCTGAATGTAATTTTTATAGTTTTTTTTAATAATTGATAAAATATTAATAATTAATTTAAAAAGTATAAGCCTTTATCGCATAATTGATAAAGGCTTGAGAAAATTACCACATTAAGTCATCTGGAATAACATACGCTGCGTATGGATCTTCTTCGTCGGTGGTTTGTTCATTTTTCTCTGCATTGTTAATCAAAATAAAGCCTTGCATCTTTTGATCAATCTTTTCAGCTAAAGCCTTTGGAAGGTAAGCATACTGATCTTGATCTTTAGCAATCACTAAGCTTCCTGTTACAAGGGCATTATAGACTTGCTGAGATAGGTAGACTTTTTTAACTTTATTTTCATCAATAAATTGATAAGCGACATCGCCAGCAAAATCAGAAATTTTGTGTTGCTTAATCATTTGAATGATTGAAGCTTTCAATGCTTTTTCTTCAAGTTGTTGCTGTTTTTCTAAATTTAGAGCTTGATCTTTTGCTAGTTTCTCTTTTTGAGCTTTTTCAATATTTGCCTTAATTTCTGCCTCATTACTTTGGCCTGTACGTTGCTCGTGTTGAGCTTGTTTGGTTAGCTTTTTCGCTTTTTTATTATCAACTAAACCAGCTTTGAGTAACTGAGCTTGTAAGGCATTTTTAACCATGACTTAATCCGAATTTGAAGAAGAACTGTGAAAATAAACAACCCAATACGAGATACTGAGAGTTAAACTCAAAATTGCTGGAAGCAAAAATGCTTGCAATTTCAAGTAGGGGTGAACTAAAGCAGCAATTATACCACCAAACAGAAAACCTGAAAAAATAAGTAGATGCAAAATTATACGACGGTTTTCAACTTTTAAACCACGTGCCATGTAACCAAGAGCAAGACCAAGGTCTGTCAAAACACCTGATAAATGAGTGGTTCTGATAATGGTCCCTTTATAATGGCTGACCATGGCATTTTGTAATCCCATGGCGACACAAGCCCATAATAATCCATATTTGGGAAAATAAGGGAGTAATAGCCAACAGAGAAAAATAAAGAGAGCAACTAAGCTTAAAGGAAGGCCATATCGACGGCCTAATTTAAAATGACTGTTACCTAAAATAAAGCCACTATAAAATGATCCACATACATAACACAGTATAACAAGTACTAAATATATGATGTGTTCAAATTGCCAGTTTACCAAACTCATCGCTAGCATACTGACATTACCTGTCATATGCGAAACTGACTGATGTAAAAGGGTGATTAGCCCTAATACATTAATCATTCCGGCATTTATTGCCAGTAAGAAGGCACCAATTTGGAACCAGTTTGGTAAACGTTGAAATGGCATGTTCTCTAAGAGTTTTGTTTGGAGCGAATATCAACTGCGGCTGTAAATAAAACATCAGTAGATGAGTTAAGAGCCGTTTCCGTTGAATCTTGTAATACACTAATAATCATACCTACCGCAACAACTTGCATTGCAATTTCTGATGAAATACCAAATAAACTACAAGCTACAGGAATTAAAAGTAGTGAACCGCCTGCAACACCAGATGCTCCACATGCTGAAACTGTAGCGACTACTGATAAAATAATCATGGTTGCTAAATCAACATGAATTCCTAATGTATGTACAGTTGCTAACGTGAGTACCGTGATGGTCACAGCTGCACCAGCCATGTTAACAGTTGCACCTAAAGGAATAGAAACACTTGCAGTAGATGGGTTAACGCCTAAACGCTCAGCTAAATCGAGGTTAACCGGAATGTTAGCTGCTGAACTACGTGTAAAGAATGCCGTAATACCACTTTCTTTTAAGCATTTAAAAACGAGTGGGTATGGGTTACCACGAATTGTTAAACCTACTAAAATTGGATTAACTACAAGAGCAACAAAAAGCATTGTTCCCAGTAGAACAGCTAATAATTGTGCATAGCTCTCAAGCGTTGCTAAACCAGCATCAGCAAAAGTTACTGCCACTAAACCAAAAATACCCACCGGAGCAAATGCAATCACTTTATGGATAATCGCGCTCACTGCATGTGAAACATCATGCATCACTTGCTTAGTGGTATCTGAGCTGTGGCGCATTGCCAAACCGAGACCAATTGCCCATGCAAGAATACCAATAAAGTTTGCTTCGCTAATCGCTTGTACTGGGTTTGCAATAAAACTTAAAAGCAAGTTTTTTAATATATCAGCGAGGCTACCTGGCGCTTGTAGGTTGTTATGTGAAACAGTGTTGAGAAATAAGGTACTTGGAAAAGACAAGCTAGCAATTACCGCACTAAAAGCAGCTAATAGCATGCCCACAACATAAAGTAATAAGACTGGACGTAAATTTGCACTATGACCTACTTGGAAGTTGGCAATAGAAGAAAGAACCAATACAAAAACTAAAATAGGAGCAACTGATTTCAATGCTTTAATGAACAGTTCACCAAACAAGCTTAGATAGGGTGTAACGTTTGGAAATAATAGTGCAACGCCTATCCCTAAAACAATCGCAATAATAATTTTGGTGACTAAGCTTAATCGAGAAAAGAATTCAAGCATATAAAGGCCTTATTAACCTATTCGTGGCTAAAGGTTGAACAAGCGGAGTATTTTATACTTAAGTGATCGGAATCTTAAGCTTTTTTATAGCAACTAATCGGGTTTATAAGCTGTGGTAATATTAAGTATATGTTTTTAAAATATTAAAATAATATTATTAAAGTGCCAAGAAAGATGTTTTGCTTACATTACAATCAATAAACCAATTATGTAGACTTGGTTATTTAGTAAATGAATGGTTGAAGATAAAAGATGTAAAAAGAAATAGAAGAGATTATTTTTGTTTTCAATAGATTTGAATACTAGAAAAACTACGCGAATTTTCAATCCTCTTTGCTGGAACAACTACACCCGCTACCAAGTTGAAAAATCGCATATTTCAGGAAATACATTAATATTATTATAATTTTATAAGTGCAGATCAGTTACTTTATGCAATATAACTGATAAAGCATATTTAAAATTGAATGCATCTTATCATCCTTTATAGAGTAGAAAATTTGTTTGCCATCACGACGGGTTGAAACAACATCACTTTTACGTAACATCATCAATTGTTGTGAAAGGGTGGGCTGGGTAATTTGTGTTTTGTCTTCAATCTGAGAGACATTCAACTCCTCATGAGCTAAGTGACATAAAATTAATAAACGGTCAGTGTTAGCTAAAGACTTTAATGTTCCTACGACAGAATCGGCCGCATTTTTCATTTCTTCAATTTGGAGTCCATCTTTCATACTTTATACCTATATCAATATGGCCGGCATAGTATAGATTGATCTTGCAGAAATGAATGTAGCAAAACTAATCAATCCAATTGTTTTTGTTGAAAAGGTTTATAAGTGTAATTGATAAATATATAGCATTATTAAGGTAAAACAAGAATTTGTAGTTGTTTTGTGTCAAAAGTGTTGCGTTGTGTGAGAAGCGTAATTGTTAAGTATAAATGAAACAAAGTCAAAGTAAACAATCCATGTTTTAACTCGGATCAATAGTTAATTCTGATTTATGTCAAAAAAGTCGATAAAAAAAGATTGAGTTTTTACTTTTTAAAGATATAATGGATCGTGTACAGACAGGTCTGTATATTCTGGTTTGGAATCTTATTCCAAAAAGAAGTCTAACTCTAAACTAGAATGACTTTCAGACGCAGCGTGATGAATAAGAAGAAGATTCAACAACATAAGAAGAATAATATCACGCTTTATTTTTTAATGTGCAGTTTTTTCAAACTCAATTAATCTCTCCACACGTTTCCAGTAGTCATAAATTTTTACTGAACCATGTTCAACTTGAGCTTGAATGGTCATACCTTCTAAAATATTGACTAGAAGTAAAGCTAAAGGGCGGGACTCTTCAATTTTAAGTTCAATAAGAAGGTCTTGCATTAGCTGGGTCAACCATATTTTATATAAGGTTGCAGGTTGGTGAGTAGAAGGGTACTGTTTTAATACTTCTTCTAGGGCTTTTTGAAACATACACCCATTAAAATCATCACTATTAAACCAATTTGAATACCATAAAAATATTGCTTTAATACGAGCTAATGGATTGTTTTCATCTTCTTGGGAAATAGCAGCAGTAAGAGAATTTTGCAAAAGTGAGTTTCTCAACAATAAACACTCTTCAATAAGTTTCTCTTTTGAAGGAAAGTATTTATAAAATGTCATTTTTGCTACACCAGACTCACTGATGATACGATCTACTCCTATAGAATTATAACTATATGAGTTAAAAAGTCTTAAAGCAGTGGTAATGATGTCATCTTTTTTTGACATGTTTTGATAGCCTCACACAAATATTTTGCTCTTAGCCTAAATGGTGGAATGCATAAATAAAAAGCACGAACGCGCAATTTTACATTGTATTGATTGTTATTGATAGAAAAAAATACGTTTTTTGAAAACAATAAAAGATATAAAGCCAAATGCTCTAAATATAAATTTTATATTTATTAAAAAAAATTTCTATATTTTACAAAGTCTGTAATAGATCATTTTTTCACTTAGCAAGATTGATTTATACCATAAACGAATAACCATAAACATGGGTTTAAAGAATGGTATATTTAAACATGTATTTATAAAAGAAAAAAGGAGAAATTTATAAATTTCTCCTTTCGTGATGATTAGCTAATATTATTCCGCAGGAGGTAGAAGCATGATAATTGAATCATTTAATAATTGAACAATATTCTCTAAAATATCTGAACTGCTTAGTTCGCTATTGAAAGGAATGCTTTTTCCGTCAGCTATAGCTTTAAGTTGAGTGGCAAAAGATTCCACAATTGGTAAATCTTCTCCATTACCCCAAAACTTTAAAACACCATTTTGTTCTTTATAAAGCAGGCGAGAAGCAGGTTCTAGCAATAATTCATAGCCTTCTGACAAAATAGCATTTAAATCTTCAATTTCAATTTCATCAGGTTCTGGAATATTGTCTGGATATTTAGGCTCAGTCATGTAGGCCATAATAGCAGCATCAAGCACTGATGAGTTTTGCAACTGAGCTAAAACCAAATCTCTTAAATAAGCTAATTCTTCTGGATTGATTTCACCAACTTGAGAAATATTCTTCCGAGCAATATCTACAACTGGGTTTTGTAGTAATTCATCGGTAGCAAATTGATCGCTAATTCTATCGATCATGCCTGAAATATTAGGCATGCGAAAACCAAATGAGTAGGTTAAACACTCATCTTCTGCAACACCATAGTGAGATAATCCAGGTGGAACATATAAAAGGTCTCCAGGAGCCAAAACTTCGTCAAAATGAACATCGATTTCAGATAAAAGCTTTAAAGGTTGATTAGGTACAAATTGAGTAGTTTCATCACACATTTGTCCGAGTTGCCAACGACGGTGACCATGGCCCTGAACTAAGAATACGTCATAAAAGTCAAAATGTTTTCCGACTGAACCACCTTTAGGGGCATAAGAAACCATAATATCATCACGACGCCATTGTGGAATGAAAGGAAACTTCTTCCATAACTCGGCTAAATCAAATGAGTAATGATCAACTGCTTGTACTAAAAGCGTCCATAGTTTTGGTAGTTTTTGAAAGTCACCTTTGGTTAACGGTGATGATTTTAAATGCCATTCATTTGGGTTCTTATCTTTTTGACGAATAAGACGAGCACTGACATGATCTTCTACAGCAAGTTCTTTTACATCATTTGGCTCTAACATGCCAATAATTTCAGGCATAGCATTGCGTACAAGTAATGGTTTTTTCTGCCAATATTCTGTTAGGAATTGTTCAGCAGTAATGCCGCCTAAAACGGTTAAAGGTTGCGTCATGGAGATAACCTATAAAGAAGCTAATAAATATTAAGGAATTTGAAGTTCAAGCTGTCTTAAAATCTGACAAAGCTGAATCATGGGTAAACCCATTAAAGTGGTTTGATCTTGGCCTATCATTTTTTCAAATAGACTAATACCTAGACTTTCACACTTAAAACTTCCCGCACAATGGAGGGGTTTGTCTAACTCGATATATCTTTCGATTTCAAACTGGGTTAGATTGCGGAATTTAACTTGATAGTGATCAATGAGAGTGTGTTCAAAACCCTTTTCAATGCACTGGACACTTAAAGCTGTACTAAAAAAGACTGTTTTACCAGAGTTGGCCGTTAATTGAGCTTTGGCATTTTCAAAGTTTAATGGCTTACCAATAAAATCATGAGGTGCATGTTCTCGCCATGCAACCTGATCTGATCCAATTACAATTGCTTGAGGATTCTGTTGAGCTATAAGCTGTGCTTTAGCAAATGCTAATCTTTTTGCTAAATCGTCGGCATGAGTCTCACCACAAGGACTTTCATCAATATCTGGGCTAATACAGGTATATTCGAGTCTTAAACGATTCATCAAATCCTTACGCGTTTGACTACTCGATGCCAAGATAATTTTGGGTTGCTTCATCAAACTGCAAATTCCATTAACACATCTAAAGGAACATAGCTTAATACTGCTTGATGACAAGCGTGGAGTTTGATGGGAGGTGCTTGTCCAGCTTGATAAGCTTCAACCCAGCGAGTTACACAGATGCACCAGAAGTCGCCAGGCTGTAAACCCGGGAAGCCTGCCTCAGGCAGAGGGGTGATAAGATCATTTCCAATTTTTTGTGAAAAATTTAAAAACTCTGAAGTCATTTGGGCACATACAGTGTGTTGCCCAAGATCTGTTACCGCTGTATGACAAAAACCATTTCGAAAATAACCAGTAATAGGATCAAAACAACAGCTTGCTAAAGGTTCACCTAAAACATTTAAACGATTGATTTGTGGATCTGGATGAATAGACATAATGGATGAAATATTAGATTACTACCTCTATCATAATCAAAACTTTGGCTTTCTACAGCTTTTATGCAAAAAAACTAACCTTTTTTGATGTAATCATTTAAAATTGGCGCGTTTTTAAAATCATAAAGAGAGCTTTACATGAATTTTCAGCGTATGACTGACCTTAACTTAGCAGATAAACGTGTACTTATTCGTGAAGATTTAAACGTTCCTGTTAAAAATGGCGTGATTACCAGCGATGCTCGTTTACGTGCAGCACTTCCAACAATAAAAGCTGCTTTAGAAAAAGGCGCTGCTGTAATGGTATTTTCGCATTTAGGTCGTCCTGTTGAAGGTGAGCCAAAGCCAGAACAATCACTTGCACCAGTTGCAGCATATTTAACTGAAGCATTAGGCCAAGAAGTTAAATTATTTACTGACTATCTTGATGGTGTAGAGGTTCAGGCTGGACAAGTAGTTTTGCTTGAAAATGTTCGTTTTAATGTGGGTGAAAAGAAGAACAATCCTGAACTTGCACAAAAGTATGCTGCTCTATGTGATGTATTTGTTATGGATGCATTTGGTACTGCTCACCGTGCGGAAGCTTCTACAGAAGGTGTTGCGCGTTTTGCTCCTGTTGCAGCTGCTGGCCCATTATTAGCTGCTGAATTAGATGCACTTGGTCGTGCAATGCAAACACCTGAAAAACCAATGGTTGCTATTGTTGCTGGTTCTAAAGTTTCAACAAAACTTGATGTTTTAAACTCATTGTCTACTATTTGTGATCAACTTATTGTTGGTGGGGGTATCGCAAACACCTTCTTAGCGGCAGCAGGTTACAACGTTGGTAAATCTTTATACGAAGCTGACTTGGTTGAAACTGCAAAACAAATTGCTGCTAAAGTAAGTGTTCCGCTTCCTACAGATGTTGTTGTTGCTGATGCATCTCAAATTAATTTTGAAGATTTCTTGGGTTCTTTAGCGGCAGCGGAAGCTGTTGTTAAGAAAGTTGAAGATGTAACATCAAACGATATGATTTTAGATGTTGGTCCTGAAACAGCTAAAGCTTTTGCAGAAATTTTGACTACTTCTAAAACGATTCTTTGGAATGGCCCTGTTGGTGTATTTGAAGTTGATCAATTCGGCGAAGGTACTAAAGCACTTTCTCTTGCTGTTGCTGAATCTGATGCATTCTCGATTGCTGGCGGTGGTGATACACTTGCTGCGATCGATAAATATAATGTTGCTGGCCAAATTGGCTATATTTCAACTGGTGGTGGCGCATTCCTTGAGTTCGTTGAAGGTAAAACTTTGCCAGCAGTTGCAGTATTATTAGAACGTGCATAATAGATATATGTAAAAATAAGAAGGGGTTGGGTTCAACCCCTTTTTTCATGGATAAGTCATTAAATTGTCATATTTCTGAAATAAAATAATGAACACTAAATCACCAATTGTGGAAAATAGTGATGAATTTAAAACTTACCTTAGCTGCTTTGTTAATTGTTCCAGTGATGTTGACTGCTTGTGGCAAAAAAGAAGAGTCTTCTAAAGCAGGACAAGATGCTGCTTCTACAGCAGTTGCTGATAAAGTAACTCCTGAACAGCAAGCTACAATTGATTCGCTTGATAAGCCAGTTTTAGATGAAAAGAATACCGATGTGGTTGAAGGTGGCGCGTCTAGCGAGCCGGCTGCTTCAGAAACTCATTAATTTGTTGTATTTTGTTAAAAAGTCCCTGCAAATGCAGGGATTTTTTTTGAAATACTGTGATTTGTTGCTGAATTGAAATAAATGACAAGGTAGAATAAGCCGCACTACCTGGGAGGATATTATGGCACTCATTTCAATGCGCCAGCTCTTGGATCACGCTGCAGAACATAACTACGGCGTACCAGCATTTAACGTAAATAACTTAGAACAAATGCGTGCAATTATGCTTGCCGCGGATGCAACCAATTCACCTGTGATTGTTCAGGCATCAGCTGGAGCTCGCAAATATGCAGGCGCTCCATTCTTGCGCCATCTTATTTTGGCTGCAATTGAAGAATGGCCGCACATTCCAGTGGTAATGCACCAAGACCATGGTACAAGTCCTGAGATCTGTCAACGTTCAATTCAGCTTGGCTTTAGCTCTGTGATGATGGACGGTTCATTAGGTACAGATGGTAAAACACCTACATCTTACGAATACAACGTTGATGTAACTCGTAATGTTGTTGCTTTAGCACATGCATGTGGTGTTTCTGTTGAAGGTGAGATTGGCTGTTTAGGTAGCCTTGAAACTGGTATGGCTGGCGAAGAAGATGGTGTTGGTGCTGAAGGCGTACTTGATCACTCACAACTTCTTACTTCTGTTGAGGAAGCGACTCAGTTTGTTGCTGATACCAATGTAGATGCATTGGCGATTGCTGTAGGTACTTCACATGGTGCTTATAAGTTTACTCGTCCACCTACAGGCGATATATTGGCAATTGACCGTATTAAAGAAATTCATGCGGCATTACCAAATACTCACCTTGTTATGCACGGTTCAAGCTCTGTACCACAAGAATGGTTGAAAGTGATCAATGAATTCGGTGGTGATATTAAAGAGACTTATGGTGTGCCTGTTGAACAGCTTGTAGAAGCAATTAAACATGGTGTGCGTAAGATCAATATTGATACAGACTTACGTTTAGCATCTACTGGTGCAATTCGTCAGTTTATGGCTGAGAACCCAGCTGAATTTGATCCACGTAAATACTTTGCTAAAACTATAGATTCAATGAAGCAAATTTGTATTGATCGTTATGAAGCGTTTGGTACAGCTGGTAATGCTGATAAGATCCGCCCAATTTCTTTAGAGAAAATGGTTGATCGTTATAAATAATTCCCGTTAGGGTTTGATTTGTAGAAACCGGTTATGTAAATAACCGGTTTTTTTATTAGCTGGATTTTTATTCATAAAAAAACCTGTGATAAACACAGGTTTTAATAGCGGCGAGAAGAACTTACTTTGGTAAGTTTTTCTTGTCGAGGCTAGGATCTTTAATTTCTACATAGGCATTAGCACGTACTTCACGTAACCAGCTATCAACTTCGGTGTTGAATTGACGCTCACCTAGAATTTGACGTGCCATACGCTCTTGATATTCATGAGTCATATCTTTTTCGCGTTTGTCTGTTACTTGTAGGATATGCCAGCCAAATTGAGTTTGGAAAGGTTCACTAATTTGACCTACAGGAATTTCCTGCATTTTTTTATCAAACTCAGGAACCATCATACCTGGTGTAACCCAGCCTAAACTACCGCCATCACGTGCTGAACCTGTATCGTTTGAATAAGTTGCTGCAAGTGTAGCAAAATCTTGTCCTGCTTTTAATCGCTTGTAAATGCTATCAATAATTTGTTTCGCATTTTCAGGACTAACGACTTCAGACGGTTGAATAAGAATATGGCGAGTTTGATACTGTGTTACTAAAGCTTTTTGTTCATTTTGCTTACGTTCTAAAAGTTTTAGAACATGTACGCCATCACGTACAGAGATTAGATCAGTTGTTTGACCTTCTTGTAGCGGAGTAATGCGCGCAGCAAGTTCAGCTGGAATGTCAGAAAGAGGGCGGAATCCCATATCTGCACCTTCAACTTTCGCACTTGTCGTTGAAAGCTTTTTGAGTGCATTTAAGTCATTACTTTGAGCAAGCTTCGAACGAACTTCTTTGGCTACACTCTGAACTTCTTGAGGGTTGTCCCCAGAAATTCGTATGTGAATCACATGTACTTGATTGCCAAGAGCTGCTTGTCCCTGAGGTGACTTTAAGAAATTGTCTACATCTTGATCGCTAATTTTAATGCGAGACATTACTTGTTGTTGGCGTAAGCGATTGATTGCTAAATCTTCACCAATACGGCCACGTAAATTTTCATAAGTACCTGGTGCAATAGCATCTAACTTTTGTTGAAATGCTTCTAAGCTTTTGCTACCAGATTGATTTGCTACTTTAAGTACTGCTTCATTTAGACTTTTCTCATCAGGCTTAATGCCATAACGTTTTACTTGTTCAAGTTGAGCTTGACGTAAGATAAGTTGATCTAAAACCTGAAACTGTAGGTATTGTTGAGGTGGTACTTCTTTTTTTTGCGCTTGCAATTCATGGGTGGCTTCAGCCATTCCTTGTTCAAGATCACTTTTTAAAATTACGCTATTGTCCACAATTGCCACAACTTCATCCGCGGGTTGGGCAAAACTATGCATTGATGAAGATATTAATACAGCAAGGGTTGTTGCTTTAAAAAACTGTTTAAGATGCTTTGTCTTCATTAACGTTGTGTCCAAGATTGATTAATTTTGTTAAAACCTAACACGCGATTTTCGAGTAAAGATGCAAGTTTATTGTTTAAACCGCCTAAACCTTTGAGGGTAATTTCAGCCATGATCGCACGTTTTTCACTAACATTCGAAGCTTTCGGATCATCTAGATCGTTATAGTAAGATCGACCATAGACTGAGATACCCCAACAGCATGATTCGTAGTTAACACCGAGTAAAATTTCACGGGCAACATCATTATCGATGTCATATTGTACGTGGCCCATAATACGCCAATTGTCTTTAATTGGTTGTATAAACGATGCAACAACTTGATCGTAAGTATCTTGACGACCAGGAATGTCTTTGCGATAGAAGTAACCTAAGTTGTAAAGGTTGCCTTTGTCGCCTGTATAGTAAACTTGGAAGTCTCTCTGGGCGTTATCACCATTTGACATCCATGCTGAATTGGCTGCAATCGTAAAATTTTGGTTAAGCTGGCTCGTTAAGCTTACAACAGGACCAGTATTACGTTCGGTATCAATCTCATCTTGTTCGTTTAAAGTAACGCGGCGATCTTCAAAGTAATAACTTTGTCCTACACTTGCACGCAAACGTTCTAAACCTACCGTGTCAAAAAGACTATAACTTACACCTAGTGATAAGAAGTTGTTGTCTTCAAGGCGGTCATGACCATAGAAGCGGTATGGGTTAAAGAGTTGATCGTAATTAACCGATGCTGAAGTTGAGTCGAAGTTTGGATAACCGTCTTGGTTCTTGTAAGGCGCATACGCATAAAATGCACGAGGGGTGATCGTTTGTAGGTATTTACCTTCGCGTTCAAAAGTTAAACCACTGTCCAAAGTAAACTGAGGTACAACGACTGATTTATTTTCCGATCCACCAGGGTTATTTAATTGAGTATCTTTATCATAGAATGTTTGGACAGAACGTACAGAAACTTCAGGAATAACAAAGGCTGATGGTGTTCGATAGTTATAACGTGTTGCGAACTGGTTATAAATACGCGTACCACTACTTTCCTGAGCAGAACCGTCATTAATTGATTTTTTAAAGTATGCCGTATCGTTATTAAATTCGTATTGTAATCCTTGTGGGTTACCAGTGACATAATTTAATAAAAACTGTGGTAAACGTGCATAAGGTTTATTTGCATCCAAAATTGTTGGATCTAGTGTTTGGAAGTCTTCAACTTTAAGCTGCGCTTTTAAGCCAGGAATACCGTGCTGATAGTTAAGTTCCCAAGCTCTACGTAAATTTACATCGGTTTTAGAGTTTGGGCTGTTATCTAAATCAGCAAAATAATCTTTATCCGATGCATAACGATATTCAAGATTGGTTGACCACTGATCGTTAATATCCCAGTTATGAAGGAAGTTAAAGTTTTTACGATCTTGATCATCGTATTTTTTATCAGATGGAAGTATACCGCCCCATATTTGACCAGAACCGAAGCCGTCAGTTAAGTATCTAAACGAGCCTTGAAGCATTGCACCACGGTCTGCTAAGTAACGTGGAGTCACGGTTGCATCATAATTAGGTGCAAGATTTAAATAAACAGGTACAGAAAGCTCAACACCACCATCGTTTGAGAAGCCAAACTGGGGATTGAGAATGCCCGTAGTTCGGCGGTCATCAATTGGAAAGTTGAAATATGGAACGGCAATAACAGGAACATCTTTAACATAGATTTTTGTTCCACGCGTAACACCGCGACCGGTTTCCTGATTTAGCTCAATTTTATTGGCTTGGATCTTCCATGCAGGTTTTTGACCTGGAGGGCAAGTGGTATATGTTGCATCGTTAAGAACCATCACATTTGGAGAGGTTTTTTCGATTTTTCCAGCATGACCATGGGCATGTTGTTGTTCGGCAATATAAAAACTATTGTCTAAATTACCAGTCTGAGTCTTTAAATTGTAATCAATTTCGTCACTTTGAGAGAGTAAGCCACCTTGAGCCAACTGTACTCGGCCTTTTGCATGTGCAAATGTTTGAGTTTTATCAATGGTCACTTTGTCGGCACGAACCGTGCGACCTTCTTGATCAATTACCACATTTCCTTCTAACACCGAGTCGCCAGCAGGGTTGTAATGACCATAATCGGCCGTAACGACCGAACTGGTTTTATCTGCATCTAACGCTTTGGTTTCAGGATTAATAGGGGTAATCCAAGTTCCTTGACAAAATGCCGAACTCAAATATTTATTATTGCGCAACTGCGCCTCAGGTACAGATTTATCAACATAATATTGTTGAAAGAATTCCTGTCCTGGATAGGCTTCCTTAATACTCGCCTTAAGTTGATTATTGTCTATGTTGGAGACAACATCAGCTGACTCAGCATAACTTGATTGTATGGAGCCACTACATAAGAGCGTAAAAATAGCGGTCGCTAAAGGATTAAATTTAAACTGATGCTTCATTGTCTCATTAACCAAGTATGCTAATTCACAATTAATTATTGTCGCATCATAGAGAAAAAGTTTATAAGTGGCTACACTTAACCCTTCAAAAATCTCAGCTTGTTTTAGATTTTATTGCAAATGAATACACAACGTGAACAATTGATACATACATGGCTTACATCTGTTCTTGAAAATGATCAATTTCAGATCGCTTTTTTAGCAGGTGATGCGAGTTTCCGCCGTTATGCTCGCATTCAGTTACAAAATAAAACATATATGCTTATGGATGCGCCTCCTGAAAAAGAAGACTGTGTTCCGTTTGTGACGATTGACGAATTTTTTGCGGGTAATGGAGTTCGGGTACCCCAAATTATTGCAAAGGATCTTACTCAAGGTTTTCTTTTGTTAGAAGACTTTGGGGATGTACTGTTATCTACATTATTAAATGATGAGACAGTAGATCAGTATTATGAACAAAGCTTTAAGCAGCTCGTTCATTTGCAATCGATTAATGGCACTGACAATTTTCCAGCTTATTCTTATGAAAAGTTAATGTCAGAAATGCACTTATTGACAGACTGGATGTTGCCATCACTTGGGATTCATCCAACAGCTGATCAAAAGAAAATTATTGATAATGCTTTTGATTTTTTGGCTCAATCAGCACTAGCTCAACCTCAGGTTATTGTACATCGCGATTTTCATAGCCGTAATTTAATGAAGATTGCAAGCGAAGACGAATTGGGTGTAATCGATTTCCAAGATGCGGTTATTGGAGCTGATACATATGATTTGATCTCTATTACGCGCGATGCATATGTTCAGTGGAATGCCGAACGTGTTTATCATTGGTTTAAAGTTTTCTATGAGCTTTTACCAGTCTCTGCTAAACAAAACCGAAGTTTTGAGCAATTTAAACGTGATGCTGATTTAATGGCAATTCAACGCCATATCAAAATTTTGGGTATTTTTGTCCGCTTGTTTGAGCGAGATGGCAAGTCTGGATACCTAAAAGATTTACCGCGAGTGATGTGGTATTTACTTGAGGAAAGTCTTGGTTACGCTGAGCTTGAAGAGTTCATGTCATTTGTAAATAACATTGTGATGCCTAAGTTTATCGAGAAATATGGAAGCTATGAGGTAGCAGCATAATGAAAGCAATGATTCTTGCTGCTGGTTTGGGTAATCGTATGCGTCCACTCACGCTATATACGCCAAAGCCTCTGCTTGAGGTAGGCGGTAAGCCACTTATTGTGTGGCATATTGAGAAACTCAAAAAAACTGGTGTGACTGAAATAGTCATCAATTCTGCGTGGTTGGCTGATAAGCTGATTAGTAGTTTAGGCGATGGTTCTCAATTTGGTGTGGACATCCGTTGGACACGAGAAGAAGAAGGCCTTGAAACAGCTGGCGGCATTATTAATGCTTTGCCACTACTTGGAACGGATCCTTTTATTCTAGTGAATGGTGATGTTTGGACCACTATGGATTTTGAAGCTCTGCGCGATGTTAAGCTAAATGACGATTTAGCACACCTTGTATTGGTTGATAATCCTAAACAACATCCTGAAGGCGACTTTACATTATTGGATGGGCGCGCTTTTGCATTCGATCAAGATGTGAAGGGTGAGAACCTTACTTTTAGTGGTATATCTGTTATCCATCCTAAGCTTTTTGATGGATTGGAACCTGGTAAACGTCCTTTAGCTCCACTATTGAAGCAATCAATGCAAAATCAAAAGGTATCCGCTGAAAAGCTTAAAGGTGCATGGGTAGATGTAGGGACGCCTGAGCGTTTAATGGAGCTAGATTTGCAAATTCGTGAAGGCTTCTACGATTAACTGCGTAATCCCTAATCGTTAAATAGTGTTCCACGATGCATAAATGGGTATACTTTGTTTTAAATTTTACTTAGATGTTATCTGTTTATGCATCCGTTTTTTCAAGAGTTACAACAGGGTAGTCAAAAATTAGCTTTATCGCTTAGTGATGAAGCTTTGGCGTTATTGTTAAAGTATCAAGATGCTTTGGTACTTTGGAACAAAGCTTATAATCTAACAGCGATTCGTGATCCGAAAGAAATGTTAGTGAAGCATTTGTTAGATAGCCTAAGTATTTTGAAAGACTTGCCAGCAGGGCGCTTGCTAGATGTAGGTACAGGTGGTGGCATGCCAGGCATGATCATTGCTTTATGTCAGCCGGAACGTTCTTGTGTATTGCTTGATTCAAATGGTAAGAAAATTCGCTTTTTGAAACAGTTTATTGCTGACCTTAAGCTTAAAAACGTAGTAGCTGTGCAAACACGTGTTGAAAATCAAGAAACAATTGATGAGCTTGGTCAGTTCGATGTGATTACAAGTCGTGCATTTGCATCACTAACTGATTTTGTTGATGCTGCACGTCCATATTTACATGAGCAGAGTATAATTGCTGCAATGAAAGGACTCATTCCATTTGAAGAAATGGAAGAGCTTAAGCAGGAGTTTTCATGTAAAGTGATTGAACTGCATGTACCAAGACTTGATGAACAACGTCATTTACTTTTACTTCAACGAATTTAAATAAAAAGTATTAGGGTTACCATGGCTCAAATTATTGCGATTGCAAACCAAAAAGGTGGTGTTGGTAAAACAACGACTGCAGTAAATCTTGCAGCGTCACTAGCTGTATTGAAAAAACGTGTGTTACTTGTCGATATAGATTCGCAAGGTAATGCAACGATGGGGTCTGGAATTCAAAAGAATGATCTGCTTTATTCAATTACTGATGTTTTATTGGGTGAAGTTCCAATCGAAACAGCAATTCAAAAGGCAGAGGTTGGATATAAAGTTTTAGGCGCAAACCGTGAGCTTTCAGGCGTTGAGCTGGCAATTGCGGAACAAGAAGGACGCGAATTCATTTTAAAGAATGCACTAAATGAAATCAGAAATTCATTTGATTACATTATTGTTGACTGTGCACCTAGCTTAAGTTTAATTACTGTGAATGCGTTAGCGGCGGTAGATAGTGTAATCATTCCTATGCAATGTGAGTACTACGCATTAGAAGGTTTGGCAGATTTAACTCAAACTATCGATCGTATTCAAAAAGCTTTAAATCCTGATTTAGAAATCATTGGTGTCTTACGTACTATGTATGATGCACGTAATGCTTTGACACGTGATGTGTCAGCTGAGTTAGAGCAGTTTTTTGGTAAAAAACTCTACGATACTGTGATTCCGCGTAACGTTCGATTGGCAGAAGCGCCTGCACATGGTTTACCAGTTATCTATTTTGAGAAAAGTTCTAAAGGTGCAGTTGCATACTTAAATCTTGCAGCTGAGATGTTAAAGAAAAATAAAGTGAAGAAAGGAAGTAAAGTATGAGCATCAAAAAACGCGGATTGGCGAAAGGACGTGGTTTAGATGCATTACTTGGTTCAATTCAAAAAGAAAAATTACAACTAGAAGCTCAAGCGCTTGATCATGGTCAATTAAAGCAAATTGATGTGAATTTGTTGAAACGTGGTGAATATCAGCCACGTCGTTTTATTCATGAACATGATTTGCAAGAGTTAGCATCATCTATTGAAAAGCATGGGGTAATGCAGCCAATCGTTATCCGACCTGTAGATGATGAAGCTCATCCTTACGAAATTATTGCAGGTGAGCGTCGTTGGCGTGCTGCACAAATTGCCGGTTTAACTGAAATTCCTGCAATTGTTCGTGATTTAAATGACCAAGTTGCCATTGCTTTAGCGCTGATTGAAAACATTCAGCGTCAAGATTTAAACCCTATTGATCAAGCCTTAGCACTGCAACGTTTTCATGATGAGTTTGGTTTAAGTCATCAGGAAATCGCTGATACTGTCGGTAAAGCAAGAACAACGGTAAGTAATTTACTGCGTTTATTAAGCTTGGCTGATGATATTAAAGAGTTTATGCAACAGGGCCAGCTTGATATGGGGCATGCTCGTGCCATTTTGACTTTAAAAGGCAAAGAGCAGCTTGAAGTTGCCAAAATTGTTATCGAAAAAGGATTATCTGTTCGTCAGACTGAACAGTTAGTGCGCGATTGGAATGAGCCTAAACAGGAAAAAGAAAAAACTCCTGTTGCTCCAGACATTGAGCAATTAACGCAAAAATTATCTGAGCGATTTGGTGCCAATGTTAAAATTGATCATAACCAGAAAGGTAAAGGTAAGCTTGTTATTCATTATCATTCACTCGATGAGTTAGATGGTATTTTGAATATTTGTTTGCCAGAGTAATTCTAAGTTAGGTCATATATTTCTAATTTATATTCTTGGGGAAGAAAATATGTGGGAACTTGTGAAAGCGGGCGGCTGGTTAATGCTGCCTTTAATTTTGTGTTCAATTTTAACGGTCGCTATTAGTATTGAGCGTTTTATACGTTTAAGACGTTCACAAGTTTTGCCCAAATTACTGATGAGTGATGGTAGTGCAGATGTTTCTCAAATCATCACAAATTTGGAGCAGGATACTGCTGCCCAAAACACAGCATTAGGAAATATTCTAAAAGCTGGTTTTGAGCATCAGGAGCATGGTGAGCAGTTTGCTCGAGCACAAATGGAAGCAATGGCTTCTCAAGAAATTTCTTATTTAGAAAAAAATATTAATTTCTTGGGAACTTTAAGTGCGATTGCACCATTACTTGGGTTGCTTGGGACAGTTGTAGGGATTATTGAGTCTTTTCTAGTGATTGATTTTGGTTCGGCAGGTAGTCCAAGTCTAATGATTCCGGGTATTTCAAAAGCCCTAATTACGACCGCCGTTGGTATGCTCATTGCAATTCCTGCTCTTATTTCATATCGCTATTTTCAAAGAGTAGTGCAAAACTACATTGCGGAATTAGAGCAGCAGTCTACACTCTTTCACGCATCACTGTTTTACAAACGCTCTTCTGTTGCTCAAGAACACCGTCGTGTTGGTTGATAGATAGGGAACAATATGAAGTTTAAACGTTCTCAAGTTGAAGATATTCATATCAATCTGACACCGATGATTGACTGTTTGTTGTTTATTTTAGTGTTTCTATTGTTATCTACTACTTTTAACCAGCCAAGTCGTATCAATTTAACATTACCAGATGCGCAAGGTGTCCCACCAAAACAGTACGATCATAAAATTGAAGTCGTGGTAGACTCTAGCGGTCATTACGCTGTCAACGGTCAGGCATTATCTACCAAAGATATAGCTGATTTGAGTACTGCAATTAAGCAAATTGCTCAAGAGCGCCGTGATTTTATGTTTATCATTGCTGCTGATGCAAAAGCGTCTCATCAAGATGTTATTCGTGTTATGGATGTAGCAGGACAACTCGGTTTTGTTAACATCAATATTAGTACCAAAGTTCCTTCTAGAGGTTTTTCTGAGTGAATCAAGATTTTAAGGTTTATTTGCGTCTCATATCTTATTTAAAACCTTATTGGGGCGTGGCCTTATTAGTTCTTATCGGATTCGGTATGAACTCAGCAACAGAGGTTTCAGTTGCTAAGCTCATTAAATTCATTATTGATGCAATTCAAAATACAAGTAGAGCGGATCTGGATTGGTTCCCTTTACTAATTATTTTATTAGTATTTTTCCGTGGCCTTGGCCTATTTATGGGTGGCTACTATACTGCTGTTATCTCACGTAGTTTAGTTTTTAGCATTCGCCAAGAGGTTTATGCAAAACTTTTAAGATTGCCAGCCCAGTATTATCTCGATAACTCTTCGGGACACATTACAGCCAAAATTATGTATAACGTTGAACAGCTGACGGCTGCTTCATCTGAATCCTTAAAAACCATCGTTAGAGATGGCATGATTACTTTGGGACTGTTGGGTTATTTGTTTTATACAAATTGGCGTTTGACTATTTGTATCATGGTTTTTTTACCGATTATTGGTATTTTAGTACGTAAAGCATCAAAACGAATGCGTAAACTTTCACTGCAAGTGCAAGATACTATGGGTGATGTCAACCATGTAGTGCAAGAAAGCATTAGTGGTAGTGCAGTTGTTAAAAGTTTCGCTGGTGAAGAGTCAGAACAAGAGCGTTTTTATAAGTCATCTGAAGAGAACTTAAAACGCGGTTTAAAAATGGTGATTGTGCAAAATCTAAATAGCCCAGTTGTTCAAGTGGTTATGGCTTGCGCAATGGCTCTTATTGTATGGTTGGCTTTAAGACCACAAATTTTAGGTAATACAAGTGCTGGTGAGTTTGTCGCGTATATTACAGCGGCTGGCTTACTTTCAAAACCTGTCAAAAACTTAACTGATGTCAATGAGAAGTTGCAGCGTGGTTTGGCAGCAGCACATTCCGTTTTTGAATTATTAGATTTACCGGAAGAAGAAAACAGCGGTCAGCTTCAACCTAAGTTGCAAGGTGCAATTCGTTTTGATCATGTTGTACTTAACTATGCTGATGGCACTCAGGCGATTAAAGACTTTTCTTTAGATATCCGCCCAGGCGAAACTGTTGCATTGGTAGGGCGTTCTGGTGCTGGTAAAACCTCTTTAGTGAACATGCTGGTGCGTTTTCAAGAAGTCTCAAGTGGTCAAATTTATTTAGATGATTTACCAATACGTGATATTGAACTTTCAAGTTTGCGCACGCAAATTGCAATGGTAAATCAGCAAGTTGTTTTGTTTAACCGAACAGTACGTGAAAATATCGCTTATGGTCAGTTACATGATGCAAGTGATGAACAAGTGATAGCAGCAGCAAAAGCTGCTTATGCCCATGACTTTATTATGAACTTACCAAATGGTTACGATACTGTCTTAGGTGCTCAAGGCTTAAACTTGTCTGGTGGTCAACGTCAACGTATAGCAATTGCTCGCGCAATTTTGAAAAATGCGCCAATTCTTATTTTAGATGAAGCGACAAGTGCGCTTGATAATGAATCTGAGCATTTTATTCAGCAAGCATTTGATGAAGCGATGCAAGATCGTACAACGATTGTGATTGCGCATCGTTTATCAACAATTGAAAATGCAGACCGTATTGTTGTGTTAGATCGTGGACAAATTGTTGAACAAGGTACTCATCAAGAATTACTTGCTAAACAGGGTGCTTATCATCAATTACATCAGCGTAATTTTGAGGACAACTAAGTATGTCTTTAGCCCAGCTGATACAAAATGCATGGAATAAAAAATCAAATTGGTTAGTTGTTTTGCGTCCATTATCATGTTTGTATCGTGCTGGGTTTTTATTGAATCGTCATTTTTATAATTCAGGTTTAAAAAAGGTCTATAACGCGCCTGTACCGGTCATGGTGATTGGAAATATTACAGTGGGAGGTAGTGGCAAAACGCCATTATTAATAGAACTGGTTAACTACCTAAAAAAACATAACGTAAGAGTAGGGGTAATTAGTCGGGGTTATGGTGGAGCTGGTCCTTTTCCTATGTTGGTGACATCAGCTAGTCAGGCAGCTGAAGCAGGAGATGAACCTGCTTTGATTGTACAGTCAACAGGCGTTCCTATGGCTGTAGGGCCCAATAGACAATCAGCAATCGAGTTATTATTAGCATCAACAAAACTAGATTTAATTATTAGTGATGATGGTTTGCAACACTGGGCATTAGGTCGTCAAATAGAATGGATTGTGCTTGATCAAAATCGTGGCCTTGGAAATAGAAAGTTATTACCAGAAGGCTATTTGCGTGAACCTGCTGAACGTTTAAAAACTGGTACAGTAATCGAACATGCATTTGCTCCTTCAACAGCAATGCATATGCATTTGGATGCAGGCCAACCTTACTTGTTGAATCCTTCTTCATCAACTGAATTATCATTCAATACTCAAAATAATTACCATGCAGTAGTTGGTATTGGTTTTCCTCAGCGCTTTTACCAAACACTTAAAGGTTTAGGTATAAACCAATTTCAAGAGCATGCTTTTCGTGATCATCATGATTACGTTATTGATGACCTTGTATTTAATGATGACCAACCTATCATTACGACTGAAAAAGATGCGGTTAAGTTGTTACCGTTACTCGAAAAGCATCCAGAATTTAAACGGCCTATTTGGGTCGTACCTGTTAAAGCTGTTTTGTCTGAAGAATGCTATCAGGTTTTAAATCAGCAATTGCAAAAGCTTGATATTCAAATATCTTAGGAAGAAAAAATGAAACACATCGTTATTCCAGCACGCTTCTCAAGTTCGCGTTTGCCAGGTAAGCCATTGTTACTTATTCATGATCGTCCTATGATTCTACGCGTAGTAGATCAGGCAAAGAAAGTTGAAGGTTTCGATGATCTGTGTGTAGCAACCGATGATGAACGTATTGCTGAAATATGCCGTGCAGAGGGCGTTGATGTTGTTTTAACAAGTGCTGAACATCCATCGGGAACAGACCGTTTAAGTGAAGTTGCTCGTATTAAAGGTTGGGATGCGGATGACATTATTGTAAATGTACAAGGTGATGAGCCTTTACTGCCAGCTCAACTTGTTCAGCAGGTTGCTAAGCTTCTAGTTGAAAAACCAAATTGCTCAATGTCCACATTATGTGAGCCTATTCATGCTTTAGATGAGTTTCAGCGTGACAGCATTGTGAAAGTGGTCATGTCTAATCAAAATGAAGCTTTGTACTTTAGTCGTGCAACTATTCCTTATGATCGAGATGATGCTAAACAAGCTGAATCAACTTTACATAGTCAAGCATTTCGTCATTTAGGTTTATACGCTTATCGTGTGAACTTGTTACAAGAATATGTTACATGGGACATGGGTAAACTTGAAAAGTTAGAGAGTCTTGAGCAATTACGTGTTTTAGAAAACGGGCATCGTATTGCTATTGCTGTAGCAGAAGCGAATTTACCGCCAGGTGTTGACACCCAAGCAGATCTTGACCGTCTAAATAATATGCCTGTTGAGTCTTTTGAGTAAGTGTTAATTTAATGAATCAGAATGTGACTTCTAAGGTTTATCCGTGGCAACAGACAATGTGGGAAACGTTAACAACACGTTTTCCCAATATTGGGCATGGCTTATTATTTTATGGTAAACAAGGTTGTGGCAAGCATGCTTTTGCTAAGCATTTCTTAGCGTGGGTACTTTGTTTAAATAAACAACCTCACGGTGCTTGTGGTGAATGTAGTAGCTGTCAATGGTTAAAGTCAGATACGCACCCAAACTATGTTCATATCACGACTGATGAAGAAAATAAAAAACAGAATGCAAAAATTAAAATAGAAAAAATTCGAGATCTATTGCCATTTGTCCAGCAAACTGGTGAAGGATGGCGTGTTATTGTTATTGAACCAGCCGAAGCTTTAAATCTTGCATCATCAAATGCACTGTTAAAAACTTTAGAAGAACCCGGTGAGCGTGTTGTTTTAATTTTGTTGGCTGATCACTATTTGAAATTACCAGCCACCATTCGAAGTCGCTTACAGCATTTTGCTTTAGACCGTATTTCATATGAGCAGGCAACAACTTATCTAAATGAGCATTTGGCGGAAATTGCGTCAGTGCCACCTGAATTATTGTTAGGTCTTTCTAATGATATGCCTTTGCAAGCAGTCGAAATTGCCACTAGCGATTGGTTTGCGAAAAGACAGTCCTTTTTAGAAGACTGGACTAAGGTAGTTAATCAAAAAAATATGCCTTTATTTTATTCAGCTAAGTGGCAGAAAGAGCTCAACTTTAGTGATTTTATGATACTTCTAGAATACTTGTTAGGGGATTTAATTTGTGTCAAGCTGAACCAACCACAGAAAAATATTGATTTACAATTTGATCAATTGGCACAAAACTATAATTTAGAAAGCTTATTCAGTCTTTATGAGGAATTACAGCAATCTAAAAGATTGGTTGAACAAAATGTACAAACACAACTCATCACAGATCAACTTTTTATAAAATTAATGAACGTTTAAGGGGAACTATAATGCAGCCACAAATGGGTGGAATTATTCAGGTCAATATTCCTGATAGAGCAACCTTACAAGCAAGTTATATGGGGTATGTGCAAGGTGGGGGCTTATTTGTCCCATCAAAGCAAAAAGTTAAGATGGGTCAAGAAATTTTTATTTTAGCTACGTTACCAGAGCAATCACAAAAAATTCCTTTAACTGGTAAAGTAGTGTGGATTTCACATAAGCAAAGTGGTTTTAAGCCGCAAGGCTTTGCAATTCAATTGAGTGGAGATAAAGGTATTTACTATAAAGCTGAGGCTGAACGGATTTTAGCTGGTAGTATGTCTTTAGATCGTCCAAGTTATACCATGTAAGCAGATAGGAAAGTACAGTGTTTGTTGATACTCATTGCCATTTAACAATGTTAGATTTAACGCCTTATAACGGTGATTTAGATCTTGCCCTTGCTGCTGCGCGAGCAGAAGGTGTTTCTAAGTTTATGGCAATTTCAGTTGACATTGATGATTACATTGCTTTAGCTGAAATCGCAAAGCGTCATGAAGATATTGGGTATACTGTTGGTGTACATCCTTGTGAGGATGTAGATACCATGGCCCGAGCAACCACTGAGTATTTGACTGAGTTAGCCCAATCAGAAAAAGTGTGGGCTTTAGGTGAAACAGGTTTAGATTATTACCATAGCACTGACTTTATTAATGAGCAAAAGGCTTGTTTTGCTCGGCATATTCAAGCCTCTAAAAATGTCAAAAAGCCAGTAGTTGTTCATACACGTTCAGCCAAACATGACACGGTAGATATTATTCGAGCTGAACAATCTACACATGGTATTTTGCACTGTTTTACTGAAGACTGGGAAACAGCAAAAGCCGTATTAGACTGCGGTTACTATATTTCCTTTTCAGGGATTGTTTCATTTAAAAATGCGCAAGATCTACGAGATGTTGCCAAGCAAGTCCCTTTGGATCGACTTTTAATTGAAACAGATAGTCCTTATTTGGCTCCAGTACCATATCGTGGTAAAACAAATGAACCAAAATACGTGCCCTATGTAGCGAAAGCACTTAGTGATGTATATGATAAGTCGGTTGAGGAAATTGCAAGAATCACTTCTCAAAATTTTGAAAATTTACTCAAAGCGATTTAACTTATAGAAACTATATAAAGAGAGTAATTGCGTGAAGATGGACCGTCAAGCTCAGTTCCGAGCAAGAGAAGCGTTAATATTTCAAGTTGCGGAACAGTTGTTGTTAGAAAATGGCGAAGCCGGAATGACACTTGATGTGCTGGCTGCTGAGCTTGATTTGGCAAAAGGTACCTTGTATAAACATTTTCAAAGTAAAGATGAATTGTACATGCTGTTAATTATTCGTAATGAACGCATGCTACTTGAAATGGTCCAAGACACTGAAAAAGCTTTTCCAGAACATTTGGCTTTCTTTATGTTGCATCATTTGCACCACCCAGAACGAACAGTTTTGTTTCATCAAATTGAAGAAAAGCTTTCGATTACTGCTCAAGGTGTACACCACCTTTTTAATGAGTTGTATCAGGTAAGAAAACAGCGCTTACGTATCATTATTCGTATGACGGACCATTATTTAGAGTCAATCCAGAGTCATATGACTACGCGCGATTACTTGGCTTCAATCTGGTCGCTCACTCATGGAGCTGCTGCAATTCTGAACTCAAGTTTTTACCAACGTTATTTGGGTTCAAGAGATACTTTAAGGGTAGCTTATATTGATCAGGCATTGGCCTTACCGAAACAAGCAGTTGAGCAATACGCTTAATAGGTCGATATGAAATCGAAATCATTTCAATCACAAAAAGGCTTTACCCTCATAGAAGTGATGGTGGTCATCGTGATTATGACAATTATGACCTCACTTGTTGTATTGAACATCGGCGGTATAGACCAAAAGAAGGCAATGCAGGCACGAGAGTTATTTTTATTAGATTTGCAGAAAATTAATAAAGAATCACTTGATCAATCGCGTGTATTAGCTTTAGAAACTCATGGTGAGACAGATGTCTCACCATTTTCTTATGAATTATACGAATATCACGATCAAAGTACCTTGCAAGTACAAGATATAAAAAACCAATGGCAGAAATATGCTGAGTTTAAAACACGGCAACTTCCTACGCATGTGTCTTTCTCTGTGCAACCGATAGATGGGCAGAATTATTCTAAAGCTAAAAATACCGATTTAGTGGGAGGGCAAACGCCTCAACTCATTTGGTTTGGCAATGGTGAAGCCAAGACTGTAAAAATACAATTTTATTTAGAACAAAAACCGATTGGTTCAGAAATACAAATAGATCATTTGGGTAAAATTAATGAAATCTAAAGGCTTTACCCTATTAGAGGTTATGGTAGCTCTTGCAATCTTTGCAGTAGCAGCTGTCGCTTTAACTAAAGTGGCTATGCAGTACACACAGTCTACTTCTAATGCGATTTTACGAACTAAAGCTCAATTTGTAGCAATGAATGAAATTGCTATGATGGAGATTAACCAAGAGTGGTTGCAGGGTACTCAAAGTAAGCAGGTAACTTCTCAAGGTGAGACTTGGCAGATTGATAAATCAGCTGAATCAACTGTTAGCCCTAATGTTCAAAAAATTGATGTACAAATTAGCTTATATGATCCGGATAAGGGAAAAGTACAAAACGGTATTACTCATATGGTCTTTTTTAATTATCCAGTGAAAGCAAAATAATGATAAAAAATAAGTACTTTTGCACCCGAAACACTGTTTCTCATCTTGCGGCGCGATCGAGCAGTGCTCGATTAGCTCGCGCATCAGGATTTACGTTGGTTGAGTTATTGGTTGCGATTGCTATTTTCGCGGTTTTATCTTTATTGGGGTGGAAAATATTCGATTATTTGCTCAAGGTGCGTGATCGTAACGCTGAACATGAAGTGCATTTATTTGAATTACAAGATGCTTATCAACAAATTCTTCGTGATACTCTGCAAATTATTCCTTTATCTGCAAATCAAGGTGGGCAACTTCATCCAGCTTTAGAAATCGATAATCAAATTTTACGTTTTAGCAAAGCAGGCGTAACTGATCCTTTAAAACAGGGTTTGTCACCATTTGAACGAATTGAATATCGTTATGATGCTGATCAAAAAAAACTATATCGTCTTAAATATACAAATTTAAATACCTCGAATAACGAGCAACCTTTATCAAGTACCTTGCTAAGTCAAGTTGACCAATATCAGATCATGGTTTTAACTCCGCAAGAAGTAACAAAATGGCCCGAAGTTAATATTGATCCAACAAAACCTAACGATTTAAAAAAATTACCGAAAGGAATAAAAATCCAAATTACAGTAGCGGGAGTAAGTTATGAATGGATCTATAGCTTGAATCAAAGCAATTTAGCACTTTCCCAGCAAGGTGGTTCATAATGGTTATTCGTTATAAGCACCAACAGGGTGTAGCTTTATTGACAATACTTATTATGGTCGCCTTGGCTACAATTTTAGCTGCTTCAATTGCCAAGCATCAAAATAATACTATGGAAAATACAGCTTACTTAATGCGGCAAAATCAATCTTTGCTCTATGCAAAAAGTGCAGAAGCATTTTTTTCGGAATTATTAATTCAAGATGCAAATAATGCTGGTGGAGTGGATCATTTAAAGGAAACATGGGCGCAACCTATGCCACCGTTCCCAGTGGAAGATGGTTCTGTCTCAGGGCGTTTACTTGATGAGTCGGGGAAATTTAATATAAATAATTTGACCAATGGGGAAGGCGCTGTTAACGAAGATGCTAAAAATTGGTTCGAGCGTTTGCTTGTGCGAGTAGGTTTACCGGCTGAGTTAAGTCAAGCTGTTATTGATTGGCAAGACGCAAATGATGAACCAGCTGGACCAATGGGAGCAGAAAGTAGTTATTATCAAGGTTTAGATCCAAGCTATATGGCTGCAAATACTAAATTTCATCGTATTGAAGAGTTAAAGATGGTCAGAGGCTTTGAAGGTAAAAAATATGACCTTATCTCTCCATATATTTCTGCCTTACCTGAAAATACGAAGTTAAATATTAATACTGCTTCACCATTGGTTTTAGCAAGTATTGATGAAAAACTAGATGTGGGAACTATAGAAAAAGAATTACAAGCACGACAGCAAAACTTAAAGTTCTTTCAAAATGTTGATGAACTTTGGCAATTGAATGCTTTTTCAGCGGTTGATACTGAGAAGAAAAAGCAGGTGAGTGGTCTTATTGATGTTAAATCCAACTTCTTTCAAGCTCAAATTGAAGTTGTTCTAAACAATAGAAAGCGTCAGTTTACCAGTGCTTTAATGCGAAAAGACAAGCAAGTATATGTATATTCCAGAAGCTTGGCTCCATTTAACTGAATAAATTTATTGATATTTTTTTTGAGTCTGTAATACTTGAAACTTATTAATAAAAGGGATGGGGTCATATTTCTGCATAGACAGTATTTAAAGTAAAAATCAATATCTTCAAAATTCCTTCACATCTCTTATCATACTTTTTGCTAATTGTTTCTATTTGAAAAGTGGTGCGAAGTTTTTGTCTTTTGCTTTATAATAATGTTCTTAGAAGGAATGATCGATTTGGCACATGTTAATTCGTAAGTTATTTAAGTTTGAAAATGCACATGTTGTACGTAACTGTACATCGGATCGTTGTAAGCGATCGATTCATGGGCATAGTTATAAAGTCGAGTTATTACTTAAAGCTTCGAAATTAGATCATGGACAAATGGTATATGATTTTGGACTGTTAAAAGGTGTAATTAAGGATCTTTTTGATAGTTTTGATCATGCGATTTGTTTCTGGGAAAAAGACGACCCTCAATATATCGATGCTTGTAAGACTTTTAGTGCACGTTGGATTTCTTTACCAGTGTCTCCATCTGCCGAGCAATTTTCTCGTATCTTCTTTTTCTTAGCTCAACAGGTATTACAATCGACCGTTACCCAAAATGGGGAAGGCGATGTTGAAGTTTATTCAGTGATTGTTCATGAAACCGATACGGGATATGCCCAAAGTTTCCTTGAAGATATTCAAAATGAGCAAATGGGTTTGTTAAACCTTGAAGGAATTGTTTTTTCAGAACAAGTTCAATCTGAGTGGACTGATCCACAAATGTATGAAAACTTAAAACAAGGGATTAAATTTCATAATCCGCATGTTAACTTACAAGTAGAAGTGTAAGTTAACTTCCCTTTGTTTTTAGAAATGAAAATTGATCTAGGATGACATTAATGCAATTAACTGAGCAACAGCAAGACAAACTCAGTAAAGTTCAATTAGAAGAAAGCTGGAAAAGCTCATTAACTCCATTTTTGGTGAGCCCTTATATGGATAGTTTGCGAGAATTTCTCTTCCAAGAGAAGCAAGCTCAGAAAACAATATATCCACCAAGCAAACAAATTTTTAGTGCTTTAAATATTACGCCTTTAGATCATGTAAAGGTCGTTATTTTAGGGCAAGATCCATATCATGGCCCTAATCAGGCGAATGGGTTAAGTTTCTCCGTACAAAAAGGGATTGCATTACCTCCTTCTTTACGTAATATTTTTCATGAATTAAACACTGATTTAGGTGTACCTGTTTCGCGTCATGGTGATTTAACTAAATGGGCCGAGCAAGGTGTACTTTTATTAAATAGTGTACTTACTGTAGAAGCAGGACAACCAACATCACATCAAAAACAAGGTTGGGAAGAATTTTCTGACGCAGTAATTGATGTTTTAAATGAACAACGTGAGCACATCGTGTTTATTTTATGGGGTGCTTATGCACAACGTAAAGGACAACGTATAAATAGAGAAAAACATTTGGTTTTAACAGCTGCACATCCATCACCACTTGCGGCTAATCGTGGTGGTTTCTTTGGGTGTAAAGTGT
Organism: Acinetobacter sp. H1(2024); assembly: GCF_046557555.1. Taxonomy (NCBI): domain Bacteria; kingdom Pseudomonadati; phylum Pseudomonadota; class Gammaproteobacteria; order Moraxellales; family Moraxellaceae; genus Acinetobacter; species Acinetobacter sp. H1(2024). The sequence goes on along the minus strand of NZ_JBKGFO010000001.1, from coordinate 492,195 downwards.
TTTCAAAAACAAATCAATATTTGAAACAACATGGCATTGAGCCCATAGACTGGCAATTGGACGCATGATGAACTCTCCCAATGTAAATAGCTATCATCCGGATTTGGTAGTTGAAGAAGCGAAAAATGGTTGGCGTATTGTACGTTTGAATCGACCTAAATCATTACATGCTTTAGATGAATCAATCGTAACGGCTTTATTACGAGTATTTGAAAACTTCCGTGATGATGAGCGAGTAAAAGCAATTTGGTTGGATTCGACAACACCAAAAGCTTTTTGTGCAGGCGGAGATGTACGCAAATTACGTCAATTGGTGATCAATCAAGAAGTAGAAACAGCAAATAAGTTTTTCCAGCAAGAATATGCTTTGGATTTACTGTTGCATAACTATGCCAAACCTATTGTGGTGTGGGGCGAAGGTTATGTAATGGGTGGTGGACTAGGCTTGTTCATGGCGGCGCCTTTCCGCCTTGTTACGCCATATTCACGTTTAGCAATGCCTGAAATTAACATTGGCCTATATCCGGATGTTGGAGCAAGCCGTTTCCTTGCTGACCGTGGGCAAATTGGTTTATTTACTGGTTTGACTGGTTCAATTATGACTGCTGCTGGGGCATTTAGCATTGGTTGGGCGACACATATTTGTGAAGCACAACGTGATAATGTCCTGCAAAAAGTACTTAATATTAATTGGGCTCACTATCCGGCAGGTGATTTCCGCGCGATTGATGATACTTTAAATAGTTTGCATCGCCCGGTTGCAGCAGGGCCATTACAAAATTCGTTAGACGTTATCCATAGTGTTTGTCGTGGTTCAAGTTTTGAACAAGACTATCAATCAATTGTTAGCTTACGAGATGCAAGCAGTGATTGGTTGCGTCAAGCCAGCGAAAATTTGCAAAAGGGTTCACCGAGCACAGCAGCCATTACTTGGTTATTATGGCAATGGGGTAAGCAAGTACATTCTTGGGACGAAGTTTTTGATTTAGAAGCGCAAATCTCTGAATGGAAAATTCGTCATCCTGATTTTGTCGAAGGTGTTCGTGCCCGTTTGGTTGATAAAGATTTATCGCCAGAATGGAAAGCATGTGAAGACCTTAGCTTAAGAGGTATTTTGGCTGATGATCCACCAATAACGTCTATTGATAGCTGGAATGCTTTACTTAGACAATATGGCGTAGTTTCATAGTCAATAAATGTCCAAATTTAGTAACGAGTATTGGATGCAGCTTGCTTACGAGCAAGCTGAGTTAGCGGCTGAACAGGGTGAAATTCCTGTAGGTGCTGTAATCGTAAGTCAAAATAAATTAATTGGAGCAGGTTTTAATGCTCCAATTGGTTTATCTGATCCTACTGCCCATGCGGAAATTCAAGCTATTCGTGCGGCTTGTGACTCATTGAAAAATTATCGTTTACCAGAAGACGCAACTTTGTATGTTACGCTCGAGCCATGCACCATGTGTGTAGGGGCCTTAGTACATGCAAGGATTAAACACGTTGTGTTTGGTACAACAGAACCTAAAGCTGGTTCAGTTGTCAGTGCGCGTCAATTATTAGAAAATGGTTATTACAATCATAAATTTACTTTTGAGCAAGGGTGTTTACATGAAAAATGTGCTCAACAGTTAAGTCTTTTTTTTAAGCAAAGACGTGAACAAAAGAAAAAAGAGAAACAACAAAAAACGTCCTTAAATGATTAAAAAATGTCATGGGGTTATGGCAAACTAGCGCCGTTTCATTGACATGATTTATTTAAATAAGGAACTTTCATGCGTAATGTAATTACTATACAAAAAGAATTTAATGCTCCGCTGTGTGATGTATTTAACCTGCTTTCTAAACATGCAACTTACAACAAGGCATTTGCTCCACTACAAGTTGTACGTGTGAAAGACTCAGCAGATCCTGAAAGACCAGATGGGTTTGTTCTATTCGTTGTATGGGATTTGGTGCAATTAAACCGCTTAAAGAAGAAATTACTCATCTCGAAGAAAACAAACGTATTGAATATAAATTGATTGATAATCCTTTAATTAAACACCATTTAGGTCGTATCGAGTTTTCTGAAATTACCCCTTATATTACTTTGGTTACTTATCGTATCGAATTAACGGCAAAAGCTCCAGTTTTAAGTAAATTAATTCTTGCACAGCTAAAACTAGCGATTACACTAGGCTTTTCGAGATTAGCTAAAGCATTTGCTTCTTAGTGAGAGTTCAATGACAGTTCAAATTATTACTATTGATGGTCCGAGTGGTTCGGGTAAAGGAACATTAGCGGCAAAACTTGCTGCATATTATCAATTTCATTTACTTGACTCTGGTGCCTTGTATCGTTTGTTAGGGTTGTCATTACATAAACATGATTTATTGGAAAAATTAGATAGCCATTTAGATGAGTGTGTGAATTATGCTCGTCAGCTTAATATTAAGTTTGAAACTTCACCTGAGGGAACATTAGTTTTCCTTGATGGAGAAGATGTATCGCAAACCATCCGCACAGAGCGAGTTGGTGAATATGCATCTAAAGTTGCAGCAATTCCTGAACTTAGACAAGCACTTTTTGATCGTCAAAGAGCATTTGCGCAAACTCCAGGTTTAGTTGCAGATGGCCGAGATATGGCAACATCAATTTTCCCAGAAGCTAATGCAAAAATTTATCTGACAGCTTCGGCTGAGTCGCGTGCTGAGCGAAGAGTAAAACAGTTGCAGGGCATGGGGCTAGATGCTAAAATAAACGACATTTTAGCTAATATACAAGCGCGTGACAAAAGAGATATGGAGCGAGAAGTTGCTCCTCTCAAGCCAGCCGCAGATGCTTATATTATTGATAGTTCGGAATTAACGATCGATCAAGTATTTAAGTTAATGGTTGATTATGTCAATAGCCGTACTTTTAGCAACTAAGATTATCAGTTGACGCATAGCTTGATCAGTCTATAAAGACTATGTTGATACTTAACTAAACCGGCCTTGTCTGATCCAAGACCGCTGAATTTATCAGGTATATCATGACCGAATCTTTTGCAGCCCTCTTTGAAGAAAGTGAATTAAACCTCAACGTTGAAAAGGGTGCAGTCATCCAAGGTGTTGTTGTAAACATCGATAGCGACTGGGTTACTGTTGACACTGGCCTTAAATCAGAAGGCATTGTTGATCGTGCTGAATTTTTAAATGAACAACGTGAACTTGAAGTTCAGGTTGGCGATACTGTTGACGTAGTTGTTGAAGCTCTTGACAACGGTATGGGTCAAACAGTTTTATCACGTGAAAAAGCTAAACGTGCTGAAACTTGGACTAAACTTGAAAAAATCTTTGAAGATGGCGAAATCGTTACTGGTGTTATCTCTGGTAAAGTTAAAGGCGGTTTCACTGTTGACATCGGTCCTGTTCGTGCATTCTTACCAGGTTCATTAGTTGACACTCGTCCTATCCGTGACACTACTCACCTTGAAGGTAAAGAGTTAGAGTTTAAAGTAATCAAACTTGATGCTAAACGTAACAACGTTGTTGTATCTCGTCGTGCTGTTATGGAAGCTGAATCTTCTGCTGACCGTGAAGCATTACTTGCTCAACTTGAAGAAGGTCAAACAGTTACAGGTACTATCAAAAACCTTACTGATTACGGTGCATTCGTTGATCTTGGCGGTATTGATGGTCTTCTTCATATCACAGATATGGCTTGGAAGCGTATCAAGCATCCTTCAGAAGTTGTTGAAGTTGGTCAAGAAGTTACTGTTAAAGTACTTAAATTTGACCGTGAACGTAACCGCGTATCTTTAGGCCTTAAGCAATTAGGCGAAGATCCATGGTTAGCGATCATGAGCCGTTACCCTAAAGGTTCTATCGTTAAAGCACGTGTTACTAACTTAACTGACTACGGTTGTTTCGCTGAAATCGCGGAAGGAGTTGAAGGTTTAGTACACGTTTCTGAAATGGACCACACTAACAAAAACATCCACCCATCTAAAGTTGTTCAGATCGGTGACGAAGTTGATGTTATGGTTCTTGAAGTTGACGAAGAACGTCGTCGTATCAGCCTTGGTATCAAACAAACTCGTGCTAACCCATGGGAAGAGTTTGCTAAGTCTCATGAGAAAGGCGAAAAAGTTTCAGGTACAATCAAGTCTATCACTGACTTTGGTATCTTCATTGGTTTAAATGGCGGTATCGACGGTCTAGTTCACTTGTCTGATATTTCTTGGAACGAACAAGGCGAAGAAGCTATCCGTCGTTACAAGAAAGGTGACACAGTTGAAGCTGTTATCTTGTCTGTAGACGCTGAAGGTAACCGTATCAGCCTTGGTATCAAGCAATTGAACAGCGATCCGTTCAATGATTTCTTAGCTGCTAACGAACGTGGTGCTTTAGTTAAAGGTACTGTGACTGCAGTTGATGCTCGTGGCGCAACTGTTAAGTTAGCTGACGAAGTTGAAGCAACTCTTAAAGCTTCTGAAATCAACCGTGACCGCGTTGAAGATGCGACTAAATTCTTAGAAGTTGGTCAAGAAGTTGAAGCGAAAATCATCAACGTTGATCGTAAATCTCGCTCTATCAACTTGTCTATCAAAGCGAAAGACGAAGCTGAAGAGAAAGAAGCAGTTGCTAACTTACGTACAGCATCAGCTTCTCAAGAAAATGGTCCTAAGACTATTGGTGACTTGATCAAAGCACAAATGAAGTAATAAGTTAACAAAGTACAGTTTCATGTAACGAAATTGTACTTTTTATACAAATTACTGTAAACGGTAGCGTAGTATTCAACATACTGCGCTACCGTTTTGTATTTAAACAGGTTATTATCAAACGACTTAGAGTAGTAATAAATAACGAGGTCGTAGATGACTACTGAAGCTCTTAATAAGTCTGATTTAATCGAACGCATTTCGCTAAAAAATCCACACTTGGCTGAACCTTTAGTGGAAGAAGCGGTTAAAATCATGATTGATCAAATGATTGAAGCTCTTTCGACGGACAACCGTATTGAAATCCGTGGTTTTGGTAGCTTTGCTTTACATCACCGTGAACCTAGAGTTGGTCGCAACCCTAAAACTGGTAAGTCAGTTGATGTTGCAGCAAAGGCGGTTCCGCACTTTAAACCAGGTAAAGCACTACGTGATGCAGTGAATGAATCTGGAAAATAAATAAAAACTCATAAGGGGTGCCTATGCGTTATATTCTAATTGCATTACTCATTATTTTATTTGGCTATTCTTTAGCACTCGTTTTGCAGAATCCAACAGAACTTCCTGTTGATTTATTATTTACTCAAGTTCCAGCAATGCGTTTAGGACTATTATTGTTGCTTACCTTAGCGCTTGGAATTGTGGTTGGACTTTTATTAGGTGTGCAAGTTTTCCGAGTCTTTCAAAAAGGCTGGGAAATCAAACGTCTTCGCAAAGATATTGATCATTTGAGAAAAGAACAAATTCAAACTGCTCAATTGGCAGCGGCAGAAGCAGCTGCAAATGTAAGACATGAAAAAACTGTTGTAGATATTTATCCGCAAGATAAAAACTCTACTCCATTATAATTATTTCTGATACTACTCTTTATCCAGTTATAAAGAGTAGTATTTTTCATTTCTATATTTCAATTACTAAATAAATTCAAAATCAATATTTTCTTATTCAAAAACTTGTCTCAATAGATTTCTTTATTAGTAGCTGACTTGTCTATTATAATAGCGCTGATTTTATGTGATGGAAGAAAGTCTCTTGAGTATCATTGTTGCGTTAGATGCTAAAAGCCAATATGACGCTTTAAAAATTGTTGAACAACTTGATCCTACGTTATGCCGTGTGAAAGTAGGTAAAGAGCTTTTTACTCATGAAGGCCCATCTGTTGTAAAAAAACTTCAAGATGAAAATTTCGAAGTTTTCCTCGATTTAAAATTCCATGATATTCCTAATACGACTGCTCAAGCTGTATGTGCTGCAGCAGATTTGGGGGTATGGATGGTGAACGTACATGCATCAGGTGGTCGTAAAATGATGGAGACCTGTGTTGAGCGTTTAAAGGCAGGTAATTATCAAACTCAGCTAATTGCAGTAACAGTTTTAACTTCAATGGGACGTGAGGACTTAAAAGATATTGGTTTAGATATCGAGCCTGTAGAGCAAGTTAAAAGATTGGCTAAACTTACCAAAGACAGTGGTTTAGATGGTGTGGTCTGTTCTGCTCAGGAAGCTAAAATTCTCCGTGAATTAATTGGACAAGATTTTTCTTTAGTTACTCCGGGAATACGTCCAGAAGGTAGCAATGCCGATGACCAGAAACGTATTGTGACTCCAAAACAAGCAATGCTTGATGGTTCTACTCATTTAGTTATTGGTCGCCCGATTACTAAAGCAGAAGATCCAACTGAGATGTTGAAATCAATTCTTGCTTCAATTGCTTAAAAGTTTAAAAACACAGTAATTAAAAGTGGAGCGAGCAGGCTTAAAAGTAAGCCACTCATCATGGCGTGTGGTACATAATGTGTGCCACATGACTGTTTTACCATAGCTAACGTTACATCCATTGAGGTAGCGCCAGCGCTTGAGATTGCTGGGCGCGGAAAACGCCATCCCATTGTATACATCAGTAAAATTGCCACTATTTCTCTAAATAGATCTGTAAGTAAAGCAATTCCGCCTAACTCGGCTGAATGTAACTGTGTAAATAAAATGCCCGACATTGAATACCAGCCATAGCCTTGAGCCAAGGCTAGCATTTCGTTGAGTGTAAAATGATTACCTAGTAAGAAATAGTTGAGAAATCCAGCTATACATGAACCTATAAAAGCAGCCAATGGCACAATAAGGATTTTCCAGCTTAACCATGTTCGATTAAAATGAGTAAAAGCTAATTCGATACCAATCAGAAAAATAAAAACTAATAACAAGTACCAGCTATTAAATGGAATATGTACATTTAGTCGAGTTAAAAAAATACCTAAAATGATACCTGCAGCTAAAGCCAAAAATGCCTTCGCAATATTTTTTAAAGCATTTATAAAAAGTTGAAGTGAAATTTTTCCTTTTATACTTTCTTTATCAAAAACTGTATAAGCCAATAAACATGTAAAAAAGGAACCGAGTGATGTCGTGACTGCAATTAATAGGGCAGGTGGCAGTATGGTGGAAGGATTGTTAATTTGATCAAGCGCAAGCGTTAATTCTAAAGCAACACTTGTGAGTAAAATATAAGAAAAATAGGGCAAAACTTTGAAAATAAGTTTTCGAATATTTAACGAAAGTTTAGGGCCTAAAAAGTAACCAAAAGCTATGACAATAAAAATTTGAATAATGAGGCTAACAGATTGCATATAATAGATAGATTGTTATCAACCTATCTATTATGTATTGAACATTTTATGCTGCATAGTTTTTAGAGTATTTATTTAGCAACAAATAATCTTTGGTATTCACTTTACGGGTTTCTAGCCAATACTTCCAAGTGTAAGTTGGCCATAAGGAAAAGTTCTTTCCATCGGCAGCCTGATACCAGCTATTACACCCCCCAGCTTGCCATACTGTGCCTTGAAGTTGTTTCTGTATTCTTTCATTGAAAGCATCTTGGACTTCCGGTTTAATTTCTATCGCATGTTGGCCAGATTTATCGACAAGTTCAATCAGCTGTAAAATATAATTAACTTGTGACTCAATCATAAAAATAACTGAGTTATGACCTAAAACAGTATTTGGCCCAACGAGTTGGAATAAATTAGGAAAATTTTTGGTCATAATGCCATAATAACTTTCTGCACCATCTTTCCAAGCTTGTTTTAATTCAATTTGGTTACGACCAATACAAGTAAAATGTTTTAAATAAATACGTGGGTCGGTAATAAAACCAGTCCCATAAATCAGGCAATCGATAGGTCTTTCTTTTCCATCTTTTGTGATAATGCTGTGCTCTTTAATTTCTTGAATACCATCCGTTACTAATTCAACATTTTTACGGTTAAATGTCGGAAAGTATTTATTTGAAATAAGAATGCGTTTACAACCCATCACGAAGTCTGGTGTAAGTTTTTTTGCTAATTCTTTATCTTTGACTTGGAAACGTATAAAAGCCTCAGCTAATTTTTGCCCATATTTCATGATTTGCGGCTGAACAATTGGCACAACCCGTGATTCGTTACTCCAATAAAGGCGACTGCGATGAATTTGTCTATAAAGATTAGACGTTTTAAATAGGGCTTTACTTAAGTTTGAGTATTTGCGCTCATCTCGTGGAATTACCCATGCTGCTGTTCTTTGAAAGACATATAGTTGTTTAACATCTTTTGCAATTTCTGGAATATATTGAATTGCACTACCACCTGTACCAATCGAGGCAACTGATTTACCTATAAGGTTGTAGTTATGTTCCCATTGCGATGAGTGAAAGACTTTACCTTTAAACTTTTCGATACCATGAATATGAGGGATTTGTGGCATATGTAAGGGCCCAGAGGCAAATACTACAAATTGTGCTTCTAATGAAGGTTGGTTTATAAAATTTAGTGTCCATACATGGCGCGTTTCATCATACTGAACATGAGTAACTTCATGATTAAACTTACAGTAGTTTTTAATTTGATATTTATGAGTTATATCTTGAATATAATCAAAAATTTCCGCAGCTTCTGCATAACGTTTTGACCAGTCAGTTTTAGGTGCAAAAGATAAAGAATACATATGCGATTGAACGTCACATGCAGCTCCAGGATACCGGTTTTCGCGCCAAGTTCCACCCACATCATTAGATTTTTCTAAAATAAGAAAATCTGTTTGCTTGTTCTGTAATAGACGAATAGCCATTGCAAGGCCACCGAATCCAGCACCAATAATTGCGATTTTAGTTTTTTGAATAGCGTTTTGTTTTGCACTGTGCATTGTAAACCCTGCATATGCTGTAAAGAGGATTGCAGGCAAGACTAACGTTTTTTGATCAGTTTAAACATGATTGTACCGACGTGAAAATTGATATATTCGGCAATTAATTTTATTACTTCTTTATAGTAAAACATTTCAGTCTAGGGAAATTGATAGAAGAATGAAACGATCGGCACTTGGTTTAATCTATTTAATTCAAGGAATGCGCAATGCGGGCATTGATGTCGACTCACGTTTGGCTAATATAGGCATTAAAGTAGATTATTTGGATCCAAGTTCAACAATTCACGATAGTTTAGAGTGGGATATTCAACAAATTATTAGTGAAAATGTTGATCCTGAAAAAGGGTTGTTCATCGGGCAGCACTATGCATTAGCAGGTTATGGTCCTTTATTAATGCTACTTGTAACAAGCCAAGATATACAAACTGCATTGGAAAAAGGCATACACTATCAAAAACTCACTCATTTATTTGGCACTTTGAGTTTACAAGAAACTGAGAGTCACATCATTCTGAACTATTTACCTGTCGACTTAAAAACAGAAATTGGTTTACTTCGTGCCCAGTGTGAAATTTCAGGGACTTATAAATTTATTCAAGATATTTACACCATGATGGGCTTAACAATGCCTCTTATGCGTATAGATTTGCCATTTCCCAAACCAAATAATACAGATACCGTTGCTCAATATTTCTCATATTATGGAGATGATCTGCATTTTAATTCTACACATGCAGCATTTAGCCTAAGTAAGAATGTGCTTGGAATAAAAGTTCCTTCAGCGGATATCATTACTCATCGTATCTATGAAGCGAAATGTATTAAAGAAATAAAACGATTAAATGAGCAAGATCATCAAATACCACCCATTATTCAATATGTACAAGATTATCTAGAGCTACAACAAGGAATTATCCCGAGTATGGCGGAAACCGCTTTTGCTTTAAAAATGCCTGAAAGGACATTAAGGCATCAATTGCAGCAGCTTAATACGAGTTATAAACAAATTCGTGAACAGATTATTAAGAATAAGGCGCTTAAACTTATGGAATATAAAGAATATTCAATAGAAGTTATTGCTGAGTCGCTTGGCTATTCTGAACCTGCAGCTTTTAATCATGCGTTTAAAAGATGGTTTGGGCAGAGTCCTCGGCAATATGGAAAAGAGTTTTACTGAGCATAACTCTTGATGCTAAAAGCTAATGTGGTCGGACAAAATGTTCGCTATACTCTCTTCAGTTAAAATTGAAATAAAATGATATGTTAAATTTAAAATCTTCTCATAGTACTGCTTTTACTCCTTCTTCCCCAGCAGAGCGCTATGCTGAGGCATTGGCTTCAGGCCAGTTTATGGCAGATGAAGCACAAGCACAGGCAGTGCAAGAATTAGATCGTGTTTGGAAGGAACTTTTAAACCGCTATAAAGCTTCTAAGAAAGCTTTCCGTCGCTTCCGCCGTCAAACCTCTCCAAAAGGCGTGTATATGTGGGGTGGTGTAGGTCGAGGAAAAACTTGGTTAATGGACCAATTTTATGAGTCTGTGCCATTTCGTCGTAAAACACGTATGCATTTCCATCACTTTATGCAGCATGTTCATAAAGAATTAAATAAACTTTCTGGTCAACGTAATCCACTCGATATCGTGGCTGATCAAATTTATAAAGATGCTGTTGTTATTTGTTTTGATGAGTTTTTCGTTTCAAACGTAACAGATGCAATGATCTTGAGTGATTTATTCCAGAAGTTATTTGTTCGTGGAGTAACACTGATTGCTACTTCAAACATTGCACCAGACGGTTTATATAAAAATGGAATTCATCGCGACCGTTTTATACCTACCATTGAAATGGTTAAAAAGAATTGTGCTATTTTAAATGTAGATGCGGGCGTAGATTACCGTTTACGTGTTTTGAAACAAGCTCAATTGTTCAAATCGCCTTTAGGTAATGAAGCGCAAAGTTGGATATCTGAGCGTTATACTGCCTTAACGCATACGCAAGCAAATTCTCAAGAACCAATTGTGATCAATAACCGTGTTGTTGAAACGCTAGGTCACACCGAAGATGTTTTATGGTGTGAGTTTTCTGAACTTTGTTTAAAGCCGCGTAGCCCAGCAGATTTTATTGAAATTGCTAATATTTATAATACAGTTCTGGTCAGCAATGTTCCGCACTTAACCGACTTCTTGTCAGAAGGAACGCGTCGATTTATTTATCTAGTCGATGAGTTTTATGACCGTGGCGTGAAATTACTCTTAACTTCTCAAGATAGTATCATTGATATCTATCAAGGTGAGAAATTAGCTTTTGAAATTGAGCGTACGCGTTCTCGTTTGTTGGAAATGCAGTCAGATGATTATTTGCATTCAGAACACCGACAAATTGATGAAGCTAAAACTTCTTAAGAAGATAGTTGTGAAAAGCGCTCTAGATAGAGCGCTTTTTTTATAACAAAAAATTGATAAATTTAATTAAATAGTGCTTTTTCACAGCTTAAAGTTTGATATAACTAAATACGCTTTAGAAAAATCAGATACTGAAATTTTTTGTTTGTTAACAAAAAGTCTAGTTTCAGTATTTTTAAATATTGAATAAATTGTTGAGAAACCTAGTTAGAATTTTAATATTTTCCTATATAGAAAAATTTATCTTTGTCAATAGTTTTGCAACGGAAAATGCTTACTATTTAGGAATGTGATATTAGTATTCAGCTTAATTTAAATCGGTATACTAGGTTTCTCTTGGTATAAAAAGTAGCAACTTCAGGAAAGACAATGACTGCACGTATTCAAAAAGGCAAGTTAGCGATTGCTAAAGAACTTTACGATTTTATCGAAAATGAAGCTTTACCAGGTTCTGGTTTAGATAGTGAAACTTACTGGAAGAACTTTGAGCAAGTTGTTGTCGATCTTAGCCCAAAAAATAAAGCGTTATTGGCTAAGCGTGATGAATTACAAGCAAAAATTGATGAATGGCACCGTAATAACAAATTTGAATTAGGTGCTTATAAAGCGTTTTTAACTGAAATTGGTTATTTATTACCAGAAGTTGAAGATTTCCAGATCACAACTGAAAATGTAGACGAAGAAATTGCATTATTAGCAGGTCCGCAGTTAGTAGTACCTGTACGTAATGCACGTTATTGCTTAAATGCAGCAAACGCACGTTGGGGTTCTTTATATGATGCACTTTACGGTTTTGACGTAATTTCAGAAGAAGGTGGTGCTGAAAAAGGGAAAGGATATAACCCTGTACGTGGTGCTAAAGTAATTGAGTTTGCTAAAAACTTCTTAAATGAAGTTTTCCCACTTGCACAAGGCTCACACGCAGATGCAACTAAATATGCAATTGAGCAAAATAAACTTGTTGTGACTTTAAAAGATGGTACTCAAACAGGTTTAGCTCATGAAGCTCAGTTCGTTGGTTTTAATGGTGAAGAAGCGAACCCATCGGAAGTTGTACTTTTAAGTAATGGCTTGCATGTCATTATTGAAATCGATGCAAATAGTCCAATTGGTCAAACTGATTTAGCGGGTGTTAAAGATTTAACACTTGAAGCTGCGGTTACGACGATTCAAGATCTTGAAGACTCTGTTGCAGCTGTAGATGCTGAAGAAAAAGTTGAAGGTTACCGTAACTGGTTAGGTTTAATGAAGGGTACGCTTCAAGAATCTATCGAAAAGAATGGTAAAACAATTGTCCGTGCTTTAAGCAAAGACCGTGAAATTAAAAACTTAATTGGTGGAACAACAAAACTTCATGGTCGTTCACTTATGTTACTTCGTAACGTAGGTCACTTAATGACGAATCCTGCTATTTTGGTAGATGGTGAAGAAATTTTCGAAGGTATTATGGATGCATTGGTCACTCCATTGTTATCAGTTGCTGATATCCGTAGTACGAACGAAAATAAAAACTCTCGTAAAGGATCTATGTATATTGTTAAGCCAAAAATGCATGGTCCAGAAGAAGTTGCTTTTGCTGTTGAATTATTTGAACGTGCTGAGCAAGCATTAGGTTTACCCGCGAAATCTTTAAAAATCGGTATTATGGATGAAGAACGCCGTACATCTGTAAACTTGAAAAACTGTATTGCTGCTGCTAAAGATCGTACTATCTTTATTAACACTGGTTTCATGGACCGTACAGGTGATGAAATCCATACTTCTATGGAAGCTGCACCAGTTGTTCGTAAAGAAGCGGTTAAAACACAAAAATGGATTGCTGCTTACGAAAATCGTAACGTTGCCATTGGTTTGAAATGTGGTTTACAAGGTAAAGCTCAAATTGGTAAAGGCATGTGGCCAAAACCAGATAGTATGAAAGATATGTTAGCAACTAAAGCTGCTCATCCAAATGCTGGTGCTTCATGTGCTTGGGTTCCATCACCAACTGGTGCTGTACTTCATGCGATGCATTACCATCAAGTAAATGTAAAAGCGCGTCAAGATCAGTTAAAAGCTGAAGAAATGTTGTCATTAGATGACTTGTTAACTCCTCCATTTGCACCAGAAACAAACTGGTCAGCAGAAGAGATCAACAATGAACTTGAAAATAACTGCCAAGGTATTTTAGGTTACGTTGTTCGTTGGGTTGACTTAGGCGTGGGTTGTTCGAAAGTTCCTGATATTAACAACGTAGGTTTAATGGAAGACCGTGCAACATTACGTATTTCTTCTCAACACGTTGCGAACTGGTTACGTCACGGTATTGTGACTCGTGAACAAGTTGAAGAAGTGCTTAAACGCATGGCAAAAATTGTTGATGAGCAAAATGCGAATGACCCATTGTATAAACCAATGGCAGCTAACTTTGAAACGAATATTGCTTTCCAAGCAGCTTCTGATCTTATCTTTAAAGGTTGTGAACAGCCTTCTGGTTATACCGAGCCTTTACTTCATGCTGCTCGCTTAAAATTAAAAGGTTATACAGGTGACTAATTTTAACCTGTTTTGAAAAAAGCCTCTTCGGGGGCTTTTTTATTTTCGGTATATTTTGTGCTTATAGAAAGGGAATTTATAGCTAAAAGGTTTTGAGATTGATTAATTTAAAAGATCTTAATCGTGAAAATTGGATTTTATGTGCAAAGTTGTGATTGCATGGATCGCAAAAAGATTATGTTGCACCAAATGTATATTCTATTGCTGAGTCTAAAGTAGAAGAACATTACTGTCCAAGAGTCATCTGTTTTAATGATGAAGTCGTTGGGTTCCTAATGTATTGCGTCGAAATTGATCCGCCTGATGAGACATTATTTTGGTTATTTCGTTTGATGATTGACAAAGATAATCAAGCCAAAGGTTATGGCACCAAGGCATTATAAAAAAATGGGTTTTATAGAAACTGGAGAATATGATGAATGTGGCGATATTATTTTAGAGTTGAATATTTCGGCTTCAAAAAAAAACGCTAACTGAAGATTCAAGTTAGCGCAGGAGTTAATAGAGTTAAATAGATTGAAAAGTAATATTAGTTACTACTTACAATTCCAATTTTAGTGACGCCTAAACGCTGTGCCGTAGCCATGACCATCGCTACATTTTTATATTCAGCCATTTGGTCTGGTTTGAGTTTGATTTGGTCTTGATCTTTTTTGGCAACAACACTTTGAAATAAAGTCTCTAGTGCGGTGCGGTCTGAAACCTGCTGGTTATTCCAAAAAACTTTACCTGCTGCATCAATTCTTACATCAACCACTTCAGGTGGCTTTTCATTTGTTGGTGGCGGTGTGCCATTTGGCAAATTAATATTAATCGCGTTGTTTGGTGCAGGTATGGTAATAATAAACATGATAATGAGTACCAACATGACATCAATAAGCGGTGTCATGTTGACTTCTAACATCACATCATCATCATTTGAACCAACATTCATACCCATAAGATTCTCCTTAAAATAGTTATGGGGAGGCTGGAGGGGTAGTAACAAAGGCAATTTTGCCAATACCAGCTTGTTTGGTCGTACTAATGACCTGATCTATCGCTTCAAAATGGGTAAGCTGATCTCCTCGAATATGTACCTCTGGCTGTGGTCTTTTTTGCGCCACAGCCTGTAATTTCGCTAGTAAAATTTCTTTATTTGGTACATAACTTTCATTCCAGAAAATATCTCCTTTCTTATTGACTGAGAGTTGAATATTTTCAGGCGTAGTTGCGTACGGCGTATTTTTTTCTTCAGGTAGTTTCACAGGTACTGTATGTGTAACTACTGGAATGGTAATTAGGAAAATAATAAGTAAAACCAACATGACGTCCACCAGAGGAGTCGTGTTAATTGTTCCAATCATTTCGTCTTCATCTTCAGAACCAACACTCATACCCATAATGTTTGCTCCTGATTATTTAATACTGCGGTTAACTGAATTATTAGTATTAATTTCTCCGCTTAATAAAACTGCATGTAAATCTGAACCAAATGAACGTACGTTTTCCATCACTGCTTTATTGCGGCGAGTCAACCAGTTATAACCAAGCACAGCTGGTACTGCGACTGCAAGACCAATAGCTGTCATAATCAGTGCTTCACCAACTGGACCTGCAACTTTATCAATAGATGCCTGTCCTGAAATCCCGATAGCTGTTAACGCGTGATAGATTCCCCATACTGTTCCGAATAGACCTACGAAAGGGGCTGTAGATCCAACCGTTGCTAAAAAGGCTAAACCTCCACTTAAGTGGTTTTGTACTTTTTCAATTGAACGTTGTATTGAAATGCTTACCCAAGTATTGAAGTCAATGCGTTCAAGTAAAGAACCGCCGTGTGACTTAGTTGAGTTAATGCCTTTTTCTGCAATAAATCGATAAGCGCTACTTTGTTCTAAACCTTCAGCAGCATTATCAAGAGAAGTAGCTTCCCAGAAATGTCTTTCAGCTTCTTTTCCTTGTCGTTTAACTTTTCCTTGTTGTAATAGTTTAGAAACGATGATGTACCATGTACCGATAGACATAAGTACTAATATGAATAGGGTTGATTTTGCAACTAAATCACCTTCACGCCAAAGTGCTTCTAAACCATAAGGGTTTTTAACGGTTTCACTCGTTGCAGGCTTTGGCGGTGGAGTCGGTGTGCTTGAGTTTGATGTCGCTTCAGTCGTTGCCGTTGCAACAGGAGTATTACTTGTTTCTTCTGCAAAAACTGTACTTAATGGGAGCAGTGAGCAAGCTGCGATTAAACTTGCAGAAGTGAAACGTACTAGCGCTTGAGTTGATTTTTTCATCATATTTTCTCCAATATTTTTAATTTCTGATTAATTCAATTTGTTCATTCAATTACGAAAGGATATTCAATTTCATACCAGTCCTGCTGAGGCACACCATCTTTCATTGCTGGTTTGAATGTACATAGGCTGTAAGCTTTAGTTGCTGCTTTATCTAAGGTTTTGCTACCACTTGATTTTTTCACCTTCGCATCAATCACTTTGCCGGAAGTATCAACTAAAACACGTATGCGCACCGTACCTTGTTCTTCATTCATCAGTGCTTCACGTGGATACTCTGGTTTTTCACAACCTGCGGAACCTTCTGAAACACCACGAGTTACGCCAGTTGGTTTAGGTGCTGGAGCAGCCGCAGCTGGAGCAGGTGCCGCAACTGGACTTAGTGATGGTGCACTAGGTGCAGCCGGTGCTGCTGGAGCAGGAGTCGCAACTTTAGTTGGTTGAGCTATTGGAGTGTTTTTTTGCACAGGAGTCACAACTTTCTCAACCTGTTTAGGAGGCTCTGGAACCTTGGCAACTTTTTCTACCATTTTTGGTGGTTCAGGTGGTTTTTCCTTTGGTTTCGGCTCTTCCGGCTTTGGTGGAGGAGGCGGCTTAATATCCTGAATAATTTGTAATTCCACAGGTTTTTCCGCTGGTTTTTGAATATTGTTTGCTAAACCTGACATCAGAATATAGGCAACAAGAAGATGCAGAAAAATGACTGCAGCAATACCAATTAGGCGTTTGGCAGATTTATTTTCTATGTCTGTAAAAGTCATGCCCATAGTTACTCCTGAAACTGTAGACAAACAATTTTTAAAATGACTGTTTGGCTAAGAAGCTAAGAATGAGTATTTGTTCTGCAAACACGAGCTGTAAACTCGTGTTTACAAAATAACCAGTTAGAACTTGTAAGTACCACGTAAGTAGTATGTACGTCCTGTTGGATCACCATACCGAGGGTCATATCCATATTGGAAATTATCTAAAACATTTGAAGCAGATGGGTCTTCATCAAAAATATTTTTAATACCGGCTGTTAGCTCAAGATTCTTAAAGCCTTTATATGTCCCAGAAATATTGTAAAGCGTATAATCACTAACTTTGTGATGATCGTATTGTTCTTCACCTATCTGATTTTGATCATCATAACCACGTATAAATTGTTGTTCGAAAACTAATCTCCAATTTTCATATGCCCAGTTAATATTAGCTGTGTGCTTCCAGCGTACAACGGCTGGGTCTTCATATAGGCCAACCCGACCAGTCCATGGTTCAGCTTTTGAGTCACGGTAATCTAATTTGGATACGTAAGTTCCATCAATTCCAAAGCCAAATCGGCCTGTGGATGTCATTGGAGTTAAATAGTTTAGACTAATATCAAAACCTTCTGTTTTCATACCACCCGAGTTGAATAAATTAGTTTTTACATAATCGATAGTACCATCAGAATTTCTTACAAAAAGAGATGAGTATTTTTCAGGTTCGCCAAAGATTGTAGCTTCGCCTACTTGAGCAATTAGGTCATCAATTTTAATATTGAAATAGTCAACGGTAAGTACTAAGTTTTTGATTGGTTCAAAAACAAAGCCCGCAGTAAATGATTTTGATTCTTCTGGCTGTAAATCTTGTGAGCCACCTTGTAATTTCATAAATTGTCTATTACAAAAATCGTTTTTATTTTTCCCTTCTACAACCTCACCGCCTGGGCAGTAAAGTGGATCATTATATCTTGCGCCAGTATAAGTTTTGCTTTGAGCCGCATTAATCTCATATAGGCTTGGTGCACGGAAACCTGTGCTATATGAGGTACGGAACATGAGTTGTTTTAATGGTTCCCAACGGATCGCGAATTTAGGATTAAAGGTGTCACCAAAGTCGCTATAGTTGTCATAACGAGCCGCAAGTTGTGCCTCAATTGTTTTAGTTATAGGTATTTGTAATTCTGCAAATGCAGATGTAATATCACGGTCACCAGAATTATCGGGTTTATCAGGGTCTGTACCACTACTAGGAGCTTGACGGACTAAATCTGCATTAATGTGTTGCTTCCAATCTTGATTTGTAAAACTTCCTCCTAAAGCAAAACCAACCTGACCAGCAGGTAAACTGAAAATAGGACGGCTGATACTGAAATCTGCAGTAGTAGATTCTAAAGTTGCCTCATTGTATTTGCCTTTAATTGATAAAGTATTCCAGATATCTGGATCACTACTTTCACCAAATGGGTTCAATGTTCCGTTATTTAAAGCATCTTGTAATTTAGATTTGCTTAATTGCCCATTAACGAAATTATCAGATGCTTCACTTTTTGCATATGTTATACCAGTGTTTAAATCCCAACCCCACACTTCACCTTCTAAACCAGCAAAAAGACGATGAGATTGGTTAATAGATTTAGCTATACGATTTCCTGCTTGGGAACGCAAATAAAGTTCAAGTGGTGAGCCACTTAATCCTTCAACATTAGGAACAATACCATTTCCTGGATAATATGGGCTGTCACTCGGGATAGTAACACGAGTCGCAAGATTACTACGGCTATAAGGATCTGGAGCAACGGAAGTGACAACTTCACTGCGCGAATAAATATATTCACCAATAGCATTTAAATTATCATTAATTTTAAATGTACCACGTCCTAACACAGATACATTTTCCAAATCTGGCTTAATCCCGATTAAAGAACGAGTATTTGTATAACAAAAGCCGTCCTCAGCTGATTCGGATGTTCCTCCAAGACATTGCCCATTTTGAGCATATGGATTTCCTGAAACTCCAGAGACAGGATCATAAAAATTTGCAGTAAAAGAGTTAGCAGAGCGGCCATCTAGCCCAAGTTCCGGTAATACATCTCCACGTTTTGAAATTGTTCGGTCTTTTGCCATAATGCCGTTAGTACGACGATAATCTACGACACCAAAAATATTAAAACCATCTTCATCTAAGTCTCCGTAGCCACCAAAAATAGAAACATCTTGTTTGTCACCACCACTTTGTTCTGGTTGTAGTAAGCCTGCACTAATGCCAACTCCTTTATATGTTTTTTTTGTAATGAAGTTGATAACCCCCGCAACAGCATCGGCTCCGTACACAGCCGATGCACCATCACGTAAAATCTCAATACGGTCAATCATTGCCAAAGGAATAATATTTAGGTTTACGGTGGAAGTACCAAAAGGGTTCGCTGCGAGGCGTCGTCCATTCAGTAAAACGAGTGTTTTATCGCTACCTAAACCCCGAAGGTTAGCGGTAGAACCATCAGTATTACTAGCACCCACATTTTGGTCAGTTGAAAAACCTGCCTGATTGGAACTTACACGGGTTAATGCTTCTTCAACTGTAGTAACGCCAGCATTAGCGAGATCTTCGCCTTTAATAATGGTAATAGGAGAAGCACTTTGTGCTGCAACACCTTTGATTGAAGAACCTGTAACGGCAACTTTTACGACTTTTGCAGGTTTATCATCATTGCTTGATTGTTCTGTTTCTGCTGCTTGTGCCATGGTAAGACACATCATGCTTAAACTAAGGGTACTTAATTTAAGTATTGTCTTGCCGATCTTGGGGGTTACCTGAGATCGAACATTGTATTTTTTTTTCATCGTGGATTTGATCCCTTTTTGTTGTAGTTAGCGATATTGCTGGAATGTTTTTAAGCAAAGCAAGTGCCAACTATATATTTTTCTTTTTTTAGTTTATGCAAAATATTGATAAATATTGATTTTATTATGTTTGAGGGCAGTGCCTCTGTATCTTTTGAAGTTAAATAAATTTTCCGTTTGGCAAATTTTTTTGTATTGGCTAAAAGTTTCAAATTTATTTGTATAAAAAATATACATTAATGGACAGTTCACATACTTAATAAATAAAAATGTATCGTTTTAGAACTTTATCATATGTAATGTTATACTATTTATTGTAAGATTTTTTTATATAATTTTATTTAATTATCAGTATATTAAGTTAATATTTTCTCTTAAGTGTAAATGGATTAATATGATGCATAATGAATCATCAATGGATTTTTTTTGTGCATTTAAGATGTTAAATGATTAAGTTATACAAATATAATATTTGGCAAAAAGTAACTTTTATTTATATAGTTCAAACGGATTTAAGTACCTAATAAAAATATGAATTTCTAATATTCTTAAATATTTTATTATGAATACTCATAGATGGCATGAAATTCGCTTTATATTCAGTAGTTACAAAACACTGGGTACTTGAATTTATTTTTCCATTTGATCAAATAAAAAGATGATAAAGGAAAGTGAATTCCAAATCCCCAATAGGCCTATCTGCTGAAAAAAGAACTTTTCTTATGCGGATTTAGATGTTACTCAAAAGGTTAATGTCTTTTAAAAAAATTAGTTACGTGGATATGAACTTGAAATTAAAATTTTTTAAGCTCGCCATTTTAAGTTTGGCTATTACATCAGTTCCATGTGCTTATGCAATTACGCCAGCACAACCAAACAAGATTTTGCATGTTGCCTATGAAGCACCTGATGACGGTTTTGACATGGTTAAAACCACCAATTTCTATAGTGCAAGTATTGCAGAAGCTATTTTTGAACCTCTACTTAAATACGATTATTTAGCACGTCCACTACAACTGGTTCCTTATACGGCTGAAAGCATGCCGAAGGTTGAGCAAGACGGTAAAGTTTATATATTTAAAATTAAGCCAGGTATTTATTTTACGGATGATCCTGCCTTTAAAGGTAAACGCCGCGAGTTGGTAGCTGAAGACTATGTCTATGCAATTAAACGTATTTTAGACCCTAAAAACAGAGCGCCTTCCGTTTCTTTTTTGGATGGAAAGTTGGTGGGTGCCGATGCAGTGGTAGCTCAAGCAAAAAAAACAGGAAAATTTGATTATGCTGCGCCAATTGCAGGGCTTAAAGCGACTGATCGCTATACTCTACAATTTACTTTAACTCGCCAAGACTTTAATTTTCCTTATATTCTTGCCTATATTACATTTAGCGGCGTTGCCAAAGAGGTTGTTGATTATTATGGTGACCGTATTGGTATGCACCCTGTAGGTACCGGACCTTATATGCTAAGTAAATATGTTCCAAGAAGTAAGGTCGAGTTGGTTGCCAATCCTGATTATCGTGGTTTTGTCTGGAATTTTAAGTCAACAGGAACGCCTTGGGATAACCAACTTGTTAAGGAAATGTCTGGAAAGAAAATGCCACAAATTGGCAAGGTGGTGGTTAGTATTATTGAAGAGCAACAGTCACGATGGTTAGCTTTCCAGTCTGGTCAATTAGATTTTGACAAACTTACAGCCGATGCTGTTCCTCAAGCCTTAGATGGAAATCAACTTAAGGCTTCTTTTCAAAAAAGAGGAATCAAACACTATCCGAATAAAGATCCCGAAATTATTTATACCATGATGAATATGCGGGATCCGGTTATTGGGGGTTTTAGTCCAGAAAAAATTGCGCTTCGTCGAGCAATTACTTTGGCCTATGACCAAAAAGAAAGCATAAAACAGGCATATAAAGGTCAGGCAGTGAGAGCAGAAATGTTCATACCTGAAGGTGTAAACGGATATAACCCGAAGTATAAAAGTAGCGTAGGATATAATCCGCAGCTAGCAAATAAACTGCTTGATTATTATGGTTATAAAAAAGGGGCTGATGGCTATCGGACCTTACCAAATGGCAAGCCTTTAGTTTTAAAAATTAACAATGAAAATAGCTCAGCATCCGTTATTCATTCAGAGCTTTGGAAAAAAAATCTAGATGCGATAGGCATTCGTGCTGATTTTAAAGTAAGTAATTTTGCAGATAACTTAAAAGCCGCAACTCAATGTAAATATATGATGTGGAGTGGTGCATGGATTGCTGACTATCCCGAAGGAGATAATTTTGCACAATTACTATATGGACCAAATGCTGGACAGGGAAACCATGCGTGTTATCAGTCTAAAACATATGATGCTCTTTACACTCAGGCCATTCATTTACCACCGCAACAACGTCTACCATATTATGAAAAGCTTAATCGCCAGATAGAAGCTGATAATCCTTGGATTATTCATGTAACTCGAATTCGTAATTGGTTGATACGCCCACAAGTTCAGGGTTTTAAACCTCACCCTATGATGAATACAAACTGGCAATATCTTGATATTACCCCTATTAAAAAATAATTTTAGATAAAGATCATCATGACTGAAAATTTAAAACAAAAGCTCAAGCACTGTAGTGTAGGTCTATTATTTGTCAGTATGGCATTAACGGGTAACACGACTATTTTTGCAAAAAGCCCAGCCGATCCAAATAAAGTTCTCCATTATACGTTTCCGACAGCTGAAACAGGTTTCGACCCAGCGTATATCCATGACTTATATTCGGCACATGTAACCACGTCGATATTTGAAACTTTATATACCTACGATTATTTAGCAAGGCCAGCAAAGCTTATTCCGCAAATCGCAACCGCTATGCCAGAAGTGAGTGCAGATGGTCTGACTTATACGATTCACATTAAAAAAGGTATTTATTTTACGCCGGACCCTGTTTTTAAAGGTAAACCTAGAGAGTTAACGGCTTACGATTATGCATACTCTTTTAAGCGGTTATTGGACCCAAATTTACGTTCGCCAAATAGCTGGTTGTTGGAGAACAAAATTGAGGGTATGGATGCTTTAGTACAATCAGCCAGTAAAACAGGAAAGTTTAACTATGATCAAAGTGTGAGTGGTTTACAAACACCTGATAAGTACACTTTGGTTATTCGGTTAGCGAAGCCTGATTATAACTTTCCTTTATTACTAGCACATGACCCTACAGGGGCTGTAGCACGTGAAGTTATCGAAAAATATAAAGATAAATCTGGCTTTGTTATGGGGCATCCAGTAGGGACAGGACCTTATATGCTCAGTAAGTGGGTGCCTGCTTCGCGTATTGTTTTAAAAGCGAATCCTGATTATCGCGGTTTTACTTGGAACTTTGTAGCCAGTAGTGCTGAGGACCAAGCAATTGTAAAACGCCTCAAAGGTAAGCAAATGCCTCAAATCGGCATAATTGATATTCAGGTAATGGAAGAAAACCAGTCAAGGTGGCTGGCATTTCAGCGTGGTGAAGTTGATATCATTCAACTTGAAGGGCAATTAGTCTCGAAAGCGATTAAAGACGGTAAATTAAGTCCTGAGCTTGCAAAAGAGGGTGTGCATTTATCTCGTATTGTTGATCCGGAAATTAGTTATAACTATTGGAATCTTAAAAATCCCGTTGTTGGAGGGATGAGTAAAGAAAAAATTGCTTTACGCCGTGCAATTGCAATGTCTCGTTCAATAGATCAAGAAATTAAATTAGTACGTAATAGTGATGCTGAGCGTCTACATTTTCCAGTTCCACCAGGTGTAGTAGGGGCTGAACCTCAATATAGAAGCAGTACCCCATATTCGGTCAAAGCAGCAAATTTATTATTAGATAAATATAACTATAAAAAAGATGCATCAGGTTGGCGTACACAACCAAATGGTAAGCCCCTTGTTATTGAATATATGGCGCGCAATGACAGTATTGGTCAGCAAAGCGCTGAGCTTTGGAAAAAGAACTTTGACAGTTTGAATATTCGTATGGTTTACAAACCAATGCTCTTTTCAGATCTCATTCGGGCGCAAAAACAGTGTGATGGAATGTTTGGTTCCTCTGCATGGATTGCCGATTATCCAGATGGGGATAATTTTATGCAGAATTTTTATGGCCCGAACACTCATATGACCAACTGGTCTTGCGGTTCAATACCAGAGTTTGATCAATTATATCGTCAGTCTCAACAGGTTAAGCCTGGCCCAGAACGAGATGTGATTTATCGAAAAATGACACGTTTGTTAGAAGTGTATATGCCAGTGCAAGTGTTGTATGCACGTTATAGAAATATGTTGGCTCAACCACGAATCATTGGATATAAGAAGCATCCGATTTTACATGCTGAATGGATGTACTTCGATATTGATACAAATACGAAATCTAATCATTAAATGAAAAAAATTGGAGATACGATGAAAAATAACACACTGAAAATGACTACATTATGTATGTTGACGATAGGTATAAGTCAATTTGCATCGGCAGAGACAACACGTGCAACCTTACCATTACTTAAAGCAGAGCAACTTCCCACATGGTGCGATTCTAATTTAAAAAAAATCCAGCAAGAGATTTCAAACTTTGAAAAAACACCTGTTAAAACTGATGTTGCCGCTGCTCCAATATTAGCAAAGTGGGACAAAGTTTTTGCTCATCTTGAAGATTTTTCAGGACCTGTCGGTTTATATAGTAATGTAGATCCAGATGCGAAATTACGTAAGGCAGCCGAAGATTGCGAAATTAAAATTAATCAGTTACATACCGATATATTTCAAAATTCAAAATTATATAACGTAATTAAAAATACAAAAGCGACTGATCCGATAGATAAAAAATACCGTCAGGATATTTTGGATCAGTTTGAAGACACAGGGGTTCAATTAGAACCAGCAAAACGTGCAAGAATGAAAGCGATTCTTGATGAGTTGACTAAACTCGAACAAGAATATAGCCGTAATATTCGTGATAACCCTGAAAAACTTGAATTTACGCCTGAAGAGATGAAAGGTCTGCCGGAAAGTTATATTTCAGGGTTAAAGAAAAATGGCAAAGGTAACTATCTATTAGGTTTTGAGTATCCTGAATATCGTCCATTTATGGAACTGGCAGATAATGATGATGCCCGAAAAAGATATCAAATCGCCTTTACACGACGTGGTACTGAACAAAACTTAAAATTACTCAAACAAGCAATAGATTTACGTTATGAACTGGCGCAGTTATTTGGAAAAGCAAGTTATGCAGATTGGGCGTTAAAGGACCGTATGGCAAAAACGCCCGAAGCTGTAAATCAGTTTTTGGCAGAAGTACAAAAAACGGTGGCACCACTTGAGCGCAAAGAAGTAGAAGAGCTCCGTGCATTTAAAGCACAAACTTTAAAAACACCATTAGATAAAACCGAGATAACACGTTGGAGTGAAGCTTACTGGAGTGAGAAACTGCGTAAGAGCAAATATCAAATTGATCAGGAAAAGCTTCGTGATTATTTCCCGACTTTAGCGGCACAAAAATGGTTATTTGCTATTTCATCTGACCTTTATGGCATTGATTTTAAACCTGTCAAAGTGAAAGCATGGCAAAGCGAAGTTGAGTATTACGATGTAGTCGATAAAAAGACAGGAAAGCTTCTGGGTGCTCTATATATGGATAAATTCCCTCGCGAAGGGAAATATGGTCATGCTGCCGTTTGGGGAGTATATGGTGGCAGTACTTTAACTAACCGCTTACCTGTGTCAGTACTTGTCACAAACTTTAACCGTAAAGGTTTAAATAGTGATGAGCTCGAAACTTTTGTTCATGAATTTGGTCATGCCTTACATGGCATTTTATCTAATACCCGTTATGCAAGTCAGTCTGGAACTTCTGTAGAGCGTGATTTCGTAGAAGCACCATCTCAAATGTATGAAGAGTGGGCACGCCGTAAGGAAACTTTGTCTAAAGTAGCTGATTATTGTGATCCAGCATGTCCACGAGTTGATGATGAATTAATTGCCCGTTTAAAAGCAGTACATAACTATGGGCGCGGTTTACGTTATGCACGTCAGACACTTTATGCACAGTACGATATGGCACTTCATACGGCTGATGCCTTAAAAGTAAAACCTTTAGAAACTTGGCAAAAAATGGAAGCAGCTACAGCCTTGGGATATGTACCAACAACAGAATTTCCTGGACAGTTTGGACACTTAATGGGTGGGTATCAAGCGGGTTATTACGGTTATATGTGGTCTGAGGTTTTAGCTCTCGATATGCTTTCTGCTTATGGTGACAACCTAAATAACCCACAAGTCGGGCAACGTTACCGTCAGTCGATTTTATCCCAAGGTAGCCAAAAACCAGCAGCTGAGTTGGTTAAAGATTTCCTTGGTCGTGATCCTGACAATAAAGCATTCTTTAATGAAATTACCGGACAACGGGTTAAATAAGGAATTATCACTATGCTGGCATATGTTATTCGGCGGTTATGGCAGATGATTCCAACCATGTTGGGAGTAGTACTGTTTATCTTTATTCTTTTTAACTGGGTAGGTGGAGATCCAGCTTATATTTTGGCAGGTAAGATGTCTAATCCTGAGCAGATTGAAAACATTCGTAAACAGCTAGGGGTAGACCAACCTTATTACGTTCAGCTCTGGATTTTTATTAAGCAGATTCTCACTTTTGACTATGGTGCAAGTTGGAGTACAGGGGAACCGGTTTCACAAATTATTTTAACCCGCTTGGGGCCTTCGCTAACGCTGTTAATTCCACTTACTATTTTACAAACCGTTATTTCAATTGGCTTGGCATTGGCTGTGTCGGCTGTACGTGGCTCTTTAACAGATCGTATGGTCATGATGTTATGTACCATTGGCATGTCGATTAGTATCTTGGTTTATATTATTGTTTTTCAATATGTTCTGGCTTATCAGTTAAGTTGGTTCCCAGTGCAGGGCTGGAGCGATAATTTTACCGATAATTTATTTAAGTTCGCCTTACTTCCAATTTTAATTATGTTGGTGGTGAGTATTGCACCTACTTTACGTTTATACCGTAGTTTTGTGCTTGATGAAATTAACCAAGATTATGTTAGAACGGCACGGGCTAAAGGTGTAGGTGAAAGCCGAATTTTAGGTGTGCATGTTTTACGTAATGCCTCAATTCCTATTATTACCGATGTCATGGCGACTTTGCCTGCGTTGCTCATAGGTGCATTTTTAATTGAACGTTTTTTTGGTATTCCCGGTATTGGTCGAGAAGTAATTATCGCAGTTGAGCGAAGTGATTTTCCTGTGATTAAAGCAATTACAGTCTACATTGCAGCTGCAACCATGATTTTTAACTTGATTGCTGATTTAGTCTACAAAGTGGTTGATCCACGTGTACAGTTGAAGTAGGTGGGTTATGCTAAGTGTTCTATCAAAAAGAAAATTACAAACCCAGACAGCGCCTGCTTCAGCGGGTTTATGGCGGCTTGCAATGCGTCGCCTTCGGGCTGACAAAATTGCAATTGCATCACTCATTGTTGTGCTGTTCTATCTGGTCGTATTACTACTATCATTTACGGGAGTGATTGCATCGGACTGGAATAAAGAAGTTGCTGTCAGTTATGCACCTCCTACATTTATAGGTGCAGATAAAACAAATGAAGCTTTGCAAAAGACAGCTGCTGTAGATGAGGAATTACCGGAAAATCCAGTCGATCCCTTAAAAGATGTCATTCACCAACTCAAGGCTGAAATTAAACAAGAAAAGAGCTCTGGAAGTGCAATTGATTATTATGGTGTAGTTGATCCGTTAGCAGATGATATGAAAGCAATTGATCAGCAACTAGGTGGACATTTACTCGATCAGCAAAGTGAACTTAAAAGTACGCTTATATTTGGAGCTGACAAATGGGGACAAGATGTCCTTAAAAAGACCATTAAAGGTGCCGAAACCTCAATTATTGTAGGGCTAGTTTCTGCATTACTCGCAGTGACCTTAGGCACATTATTAGGGGCAATTTCAGGCTACTTTGGTGGTTGGGTAGATGACATCCTTAACTGGTTTTATAACATTTTTACTTCTATTCCATATTTATTATTAGTTCTTGCGATAGCTGCCGTACTGCAACAAAAGGGCATTTTATCTATTGTTCTAATTTTAGGTTTAACGGGCTGGACAGGTGTTTACCGTTTAATTCGTGCTGAGTATATGAAACATACCTCACGTGAATATGTTCTGGCTGCCAAGGCAATTGGTGTTGGACATTTCCGCCGTATGTTCATTCATATTTTTCCTAATGTCAGCCATATTGCTTTGGTTCAAATGTCAATTTTGGTGGTTTCTTTTATTAAATCTGAAGTTATTTTGAGTTTCTTAGGCTTCGGTGTGCCAGTAGGCGTAGTGTCTTGGGGGAGCATGTTAAATGAAGCACAAAGTGAACTTCTTTTAGGAAAATGGTGGCAGCTTGTCGCAGCCTCTGTCGCAATGGCTGTTTTGGTTACGGCTTTTTCAATGTTTACTGATGCACTGCGTGATGCATTAGATCCAAAACTAAAATAAGAGGAAAACCTAATGTTAGAACAACAAAAAAGTGTCCCTTTACTCCACATTGAAAACTTACGTGTAAGCTTTAAAGGTGAAGACAAGCAGTATATCGAAACTGTTAAAGGAATATCCTTTGATATTCCAGCAAATACCACTGTAGCTTTAGTTGGTGAGTCGGGTAGCGGCAAGTCAGTTACTTCTTTGGCAACTATGGGCTTACTACCTGTCGGCCAAAGTAAAATTGATGAAAAAAGTAAGATTGTTTTTGAAGGTCAAGACTTACTCAGCTTATCTCGTAAAGATATGCGAAAAATCTGTGGTAAAGATATTGCCATGATTTTTCAGGAACCAATGTCATCATTAAATCCCGTTTTTACGGTAGGTAATCAAATCGCAGAGGTGTTGTGTTTACACATGGGTATGAGTCGTAAACAGGCCCGTCAACGTGTTTTAGAGTTACTCAAAGAGGTCGGGATACCTTCACCAGAAACTAAGATTGATGCTTATCCTAACCAGCTGTCTGGTGGTCAACAGCAACGTGTCATGATTGCAATGGCGATCGCTTGTGAACCTAAGCTACTAATAGCTGACGAACCGACAACGGCACTTGATGTCACCATTCAAAAACAAATTATTGATCTGCTTGAATCGTTGCGTCAGCGTCGTCAAATGTCGATGCTTTTTATTACGCATGATTTGGCTTTGGTAGGTGAAATTGCAGATCAAGTCATTGTAATGCGTCATGGTGAAATTAGAGAGCAGGGACTTGCAGAACAAGTTCTAGAGCAATCTAAAGATGTATATACGAGAGCTTTACTTTACTGTCGTCCTCAAATGTCACAGCGACCTTATCGTTTGCCTGTGACCAGCGACTTTATGCGTCAAGAAGACAATGTATTGGTAGAGCAAAGCTTTGATGTTTCAGAAATTCCACAGCGTAAACGCGGTTTAAATGGAGAAGAGCAAATCGTCTTAGAAGTAAAGGATTTGAAAAAAAGCTTTTATAGCCGTAAAGGGTTATTTGGAAAAGAAGAATTTCAAGCAGTAAAAGGTGTTTCTTTCAAACTGGCTAAAGGGAAAACGCTTGGTCTAGTGGGAGAGTCAGGCTCAGGTAAAACTACTGTGGGACTTTTGCTCATGCGTTTACATGAAGCAACAGGTGGTGAAGCTTTCATTGAGGGTAAAGATATTCTTTCATTAACTGAAAAAGAGTTTGCTAAATATCAGCGAAAGATACAGATCATCTTTCAGAACCCATATGCTTCGCTTAACCCACGCTTTACCATCGGGCAGATTTTATTAGAGCCTATGCAAATTCATAACATTGGTAAAGATGATGCGGAGCGTAAACAAATTGCACTTGGGTTACTTGAACGAGTGAATTTACCTGAACAAGCTTACTATCGTTATCCACATGAGTTCTCGGGTGGGCAACGCCAACGTATTGCTATTGCACGTTGTTTAACGCTAAAGCCTGAAATTTTAATTTGTGATGAGTCTGTTTCGGCACTCGATGTTTCAGTTCAGGCACAAGTACTTAACTTATTACAGGACTTACAAGATGAGTTTGGACTAAGTTATATCTTTATTTCACATGATTTATCGGTTGTGAAATATATCTCGGATCAAGTCATGGTCATGAATCATGGGGAGGTTGTTGAAATTGCCAATTCGGATGAGCTCTATGCACATCCTCAACATGACTACACTAAGCGACTATTGCAGGCGATTCCACAAGGCATTCAACACGTTTCATAAGCGTAAAGTTATGTCGTTAAGGGCACTTTCGAGTGCCTTTTCATTTGGTTTATGTGGTAAATGCTTATAAAATAAGAGAAGTAAAAAGTATAGTGTTTTATTCTTGCTATGTGTGCCAACTTTAAACCTTTAACGCTTGCCCAATTACAGCAACTTCAGTTGCCTGTGGTCGGCTTTAGTTATGCCGAGGAGGTTTATCCTGCTGGCACAACGCCGCTATTATTCAAATCACAGCAAGGTCTTGAATGGCGTGAAGTCATGTTTGGATTAGTTCCCAAATGGGCGGAAGATACAAACATAGCAAAACATACTTATAATGCGCGTCACGAAACAATTTTCCAAAAACCAAGTTTTCAAGAAGCCGCACTTAAATGTAAGTTTGGTGTGATCCCTGTGACCGAGTTTTATGAAAGTAAATATATAAATGATAAACCTGAACGATGGGCTGTACGCCGTAAAGATGGACAGGCCTTTTTCATTGCAGCAATTTATGAAATTTGCAAAATGAATGAAACCATTGTTCGTTCTGCAAGTATGTTAACCATGGACGCGATTGACCATCCTATGATGAAAGACTTCCACGAACCGGGCGATGTCAAAAGATCAGTCATTGTGATTCCACATGACCGTTTAGATGAATGGTTAAGTTTAGAAACACCAGATATTTCAAGCTTTATTGAGGGTTTCCCTGTTGAGGAGTTCGAATGTTTACATGTTCCTAAAGAGAAAATTATAAAACCAACACCTCAATTAAGTATGTTTGAATAGCAATAGTGGGGCTAGGTTATTGGCTTAATTGTTAAGTCAATAACCCTTTATAGTTAGTCAATATTCTTACTTAAAGTTTGTACCTGATTATCATGTGCTAGATAAGCCAATTCAATTGGTGAAATTACAAAAGTTGAGTTATCTGAGGTTTGTTTAAAAACAAAGCCATATTCAAATGATTGCGTATTTTTACTTGGTAACCAAAATAAATAAGGGCAACCTGTATAGCTACCGTCCCAACCCATTTCTTTTGCTAACGCTAAAGCCGTATCTGATTTAGCAATAATTTCTTTAAGTGATTCTTTGTCTCTTTGAGACACATCACCATCATCATCTGCAAATGTTTGTAAAAACTCGTTTAATGGGGTTAAGTCTTCCCAGTTATTTTCAATTGTTGAGAAATGATATCCATATAGCATCATATTTTAGTCTTCCGTTTTGTTATTGTGCTATTGAACATAACAAGAAATGCTTGAAAATGAAATGTTTGAATTTATGTTAAGTTGTTTATTTTTCATAAGTTACAATAGTATTTATATACAAAAATTAATGTTGTTTTCTTTTGTATATAAGTACTTTACTGATTCAAAATTTGAAGCAAAGCTTATGAAAAAATTGTAATGATTCAATTAAAAAGAATGTATTTTTAAGGATACTAGACTCTTGTTGAATACTGAATTTGTCATAATTCACTTATAATAAAAAGGAAAGAAAATAGAGTTTATTTATGTTTATAACAACAACACGCCCCAATGATGCCTTAATTGAACAGCTGCTACCAATCTTGGAAGAGGCTAGTCAGATTTTATTACAAGAATATCAAAACTATTCAGCAGGATATGAGTTTAATATTCAAGAAAAACATGATGATTCACCCGTGACTCAAGCAGATTTAAAAGTAAATCAATTTTTATTAAAACATCTTGCAGAAATTACACCAGAGTTACCTGTCTTATCAGAAGAAAGTGACTATAGCGCTCGCCATGACTGGTCTTCTTGCTGGATGCTTGATCCGCTTGATGGTACCAAAGAGTTCATACATGAGCGGGATGAGTTCACGATAAACTTGAGTTTGATTGAAGGGCGCGAAACTATCTTCTCTGTAATCGTTGTACCTTGTGAACAGGTTGTTTATTTGGGTTATTTAAAAGAGTTGCCTTTTAAATATAGCTTTAGCCAACAACAATGGTACCAATATCAAAAAGAGTCGTATTCAACACAAGCACCTGTACAAATTGGTTTAAGCCATAGTAGTAAAAATCCGAAATATCATAAATTTATTGAACCGATTGAAAAAAAACGGACCGTGATTCGACGTGAAGCGGGCAGTGCTTATAAGTTTTGCATGATGTTAGAAGGTGAGATTGATATTTACCCTAGATTTCATCCTACCTCTGAATGGGATACCAGCTCAGGTCAGGGATTATTAGAGAGTATAGGTGGGGGGTTACTCACCTTAAAAGGTAAACCCTTTGAATATAACCAGCGTGATACTGTATTAAACGGGGGCTTTATCGCATTTCGTGATCAACAAAGCAAAAAAATAGCATTTGAAGCTTTGGCTCAATCGGGTGTTTTGGATTGAGAGTTATGCCAGACATGTTATAGTGACAAAGTATTGAAAAAAGATGACACGATAAAATGGCACTCGATTTATTGCCTAAAAGCATGTTTGAAGCAATTGATTTATTGCCAGATGCTTCAACCCCTGTAACCCTTTTTACACGGCACTCGCTGAGAGAGTTGGTCGATGGGCAAGGCTTGGCAGGATACGATTTGCAACTTACTCCTCAAGGGCGTGAGCTAGCGCAGGCATGGGGAAGCTATTTAATTAAAAATACGGACCGTGTGATTCAACACTGTATATCTAGTCCAATCCAACGTTGTGTAGATACTGCTGCACTTATGATTGAAGGTGCAGATGGTGTAAGCCCTGAACCTAATACGCATACAATTGAAATTGTTGAACAAGGCCTATTGGTAGAACCGGGAAGCTTTGTACTCGATATTCAACAGGCCGCCCCCTATTTTCGTAAACAAGGGGCTTTAGGTTTTATTAATAGTTTTGTGAATAACGCATTACCTGGTATGAAACATCCCATTACGGGTGTTTTAGACGTGTTGGAGCTGATTTATCAGACTCATCCTAAAACAAAAAGTGGGCTAAGTTTAGCTGTAAGCCACGACACGATTATTGCAGCTATAGTTGCTGTAATTTCGGGTAATAATCAGATACAAAAGGCAGATTGGCCTGCAATGATGGAAGGTTTATTTGTATGGTTTGAAGGGGATGAATTTCCCAACTGTAAATTAAAGTGGATTTGGAGAGGTAATGCTTACGAGTTGGACGTATCAAAATTTCATAATGAACAGTAAAAGCAAAAAATATAGATAATAAAAAAAGCCCTGTTGGGCTTTTTTTACATACTTCAAATTAGTTAGCTAACGCTTTAACTTGAGCATTTAAACGGCTCTTATGACGAGCAGCTTTATTTTTGTGGATGATGCCTTTATCAGCCATGCGGTCGATTACAGGAACAGCTTTTTTATAAGCTTCTGTAGCAACTGCATAATCACCACCAGCGATTGCACTTAAAGTACGCTTGATGTAAGTACGAACCATAGAACGCAAGCTTGCGTTGTGTTTACGCGCTGTAACGTTTTGGCGCGCACGTTTTTTAGCTTGAGCAGAGTTTGCCACTCTTGCACTCCTTGAAAATAAGTTGGTCTGGGCGGGCTGTGGTTAATCCAGTAAACTGGTGTAACCATCACCAGCCCGTAAACAAGTGCCATATTGTGATGAATCAACATCGTGAAGTCAAGCCTTGCGAGCATTTTAAGCCGTTTTAGGGGCTGCTAAAAGCGTAAGAAAAGGTTAAATTTGAAACAAACTTAAAGAAGGTTGGATAAAAAATGACTATAAGCAAGAAAAAAGCAATTGTAGTAGGTGCTACAGGACTTGTTGGTTTAGCTCTTGTAGAGCAGCTTGAGCAAACACCAGAATTTGAAGCAATTACGGTAGTAGTAAGAAAAGAATCGCAACTACTTAATACATATAAAAAAGTTACTCAACTAGTCATAGAGGATTTTTTATTACTTAATGACGAAGACGTAAATGATCATACTCATGCATTTAGCTGCTTAGGTACAACTCTAAAAATAGCAGGTTCAAAGAAAGCCTTTTATGCTGTTGACTATGAAATAAATGCTCATTTTGCCGATTTGATCCAAGATAAACATATTCATTTTTTAATTGTGAGTGCACTTGGAGCAAATGCGAAGTCACCAGTTTTTTACAATAAAGTAAAAGGACAACTCGAAGACTATATTCAAAGTTTAGATATTGAAAAATTATCGATTTTCCAACCATCTTTATTAATTGGTAAACGTAGCGATGTGCGTTTTATTGAAGATTTAGGACAAAGCCTATTTAAATTCATTGAAAATAAATGGCATAAACCATTCAAATATAAACCTGTTACAGCTGAGCAATTGGCTCATACCATGGTCGTAGCGGCGCTAGCGCAAATTGAAGCATTTAAGCGATATGATAATCTCAGCATACAACAAACTCGATAAGGGAGAATAAAAGTGTCTACAGTACCATTTGTGACATGTGATTTATTGGATGATAACCCAGAAAAAGATTTACAAGTGGTCATACCCTCAATGGATGGTAAGTTCTTTAAAAGTTATGGTGCGTGTCAAACCTTTGGTGGACAGGTTGTCACTGTAAAGTGCTTTGAAGATAACTCACGTGTAAAAGAGTTATTAGCAACAGATGGTACAGGGAAGGTGTTGGTTGTGGATGGTGGTGCTTCAATGCGCTGTGCACTGATGGGAGATATGATTGCTGAATCGGCAGTTAAAAATAACTGGAATGGTGTGGTTATTTATGGCTGTGTACGTGATGTTGATGCACTTGCAACTCTAGATTTAGGTGTACATGCATTGGCAGCAATTCCACAAAAAAGTAATCGTAAGGGCATTGGTGAAGTAGATATTCCTTTGTATTTTGGTGGAGTCACAATTCAATCTGGAGATTTCATTTATGCAGATAACAATGGAATTGTGATTGCTAAGGAAAAATTAGTTTAGCTCCACAATATAAAGGAACATGACATGGTGAATCATCAAATTAAAGTGCTGCAAGCAGTAGCATCTGCAATTGCTGAGGGTGGTAGAGGGGTTACAGGTACAGCATTTCCTAATCAACCTGTTAAAGCGTTAAAACTCTATGAATTTGAGGGTTCACCATTTTGTCGACGTGTTCGTGAAGTGATTACACTTTTGAATTTGGATGTCGAAATTTATCCGTGCCCTAAAGGGGGAACAAAGTATCGTTCAGTTGTAAAACAAATAGGCGGTAAATTACAGTTTCCTTTTTTTATTGATGAAAATACAGGCGATAAGCTATACGAATCACAAGATATTATTCATCACTTATTTAAACATTATGGAAAGACAGGAGAAACACCTCAGAAATTTTCAAATTATCCAAAAATGCCATATCTGGCATTTGCAGGAACGTTGTTGAATGGTGCACGTGGAGTCTGGATTAATAAAAAAATAGTAAATAGAGCTGCACCTGTGCAAAAACTTGAACTATGGAGTTTTGAAGCAAGCCCATATTCGAGAGTAGTAAGAGGTTTGTTATGTGAACTTGAAATTCCTTATATTTTGCATAATGTTGCAAAAGAAAGATGGCAAGATATGGGGCCTGCTATTCTTCGCTTAAAACCGGGTAAATATATACCTTTAAAAGATGGGAAAAGAGAAAATTTACTGCCCCTTATGCAAGGTAAAATGCAAGTACCTTATCTAGTTGACCCAAATACAGGGGTTAAAATGTTTGAATCTGCTCAAATTGTAAAATATTTAAAACAACAATATGCTAGTTAAGATAAATTAAAAAAACTTAAAAGAGATTGGGGAAATTCAGTCTCTTTCAAGACATAAAAAAGATAAGAAATCGTACGATAAAAAAATGAGTATGCTAAATTACTACCGTAAATTGTAAAAATAAGGCCTGTTTTTATGGAATGTATGAGAATTCAGCCAGTAACAAGTCATCCTGGAGAAAATGCATTATTTATTGTATTGGGGTTAGCTCAAGGTGATTCTGTTGTAGAAAAAGTAAAAGATTTTGCTGCTAATTTTTCAGCATTAACCAGAAGTTTATCTAACCGTTATCCGGATAGTAAATTTAATGCTACTGTGGGATTTAGCTCAAATGCATGGAGCATTTTATTTCCCGAACAAGCAAAGCCGCAGGAATTAGAAACATTTCAAGAAATTAAAGGCCCAAAGTACACAGCTGTTTCAACACCTGGTGATTTATTCTTTCATATTCGTGCTGATCGACAAGCTCTTTGCTATGAGTTGGGAAGCATAATCAATGAACAGTTGGGTAAAGTGACTTATCCAATTGATGAAGTACATGGTTTCCGTTATTTCGATGGTCGAGCTATTATTGGCTTTGTAGATGGAACAGAAAACCCTGAACCTGTAATTGCAGCGCAGTGGGCGCTAGTGGGTAGTGAAGATCCTGAATTTATTGGGGGAAGTTATGCATTTATTCAAAAATACACGCATGACATGGAAAAATGGCGTGCTTTAAGCGATGCAGAACAAGAAAAAGTGATTGGACGCAAGAAGTTTAATGATGTTGAACTTGGTGATGATGAAAAGCCTTTAACAGCTCATAATGTGGTAAGTAAAGCGCATGATGCAGAGGGCAATGAACTAAAAATTATGCGTGCCAATATGCCTTTCTCGAATCCTTCAAAAAATGAATACGGTACTTTTTTTATTGGTTATTCGCGTAAATTTAGTACAACACGCCAAATGCTTGAAAATATGTTCCTAGGAAATGAACAAGGTCATCTTGACCGTTTACTTGACTTTAGTACTGCGCAAACAGGTACTTTATTTTTTGTACCGACTGTAGATTTCCTAGATGATTTGGGTGACGAGTAGTCGCTAGAAATTAATTAAGCATAAGTAATGGAGGTGAATAGGTTGCCTCCATTATTTACATTGAAACTAATATGATGTGATGAAATGTTTAAAAAGTTAGGCCAGCTTTTTCAAGGCTCGAAAGAGTCACCAGAGCAAATGTATTTACAAGAGAATCAACTTAGTTTTGATTCTGAGCGTGGACCCGTAATTAAAAATTTTGTAATTAACGAGAAATGGTCAGAGCATCTTGAATATTTTTCAAATCGTAAATTACAGAACTTTGATGATTTACGTAAGTTATTTCAAATTACGCCACAAATTAATGAAAAAATTGACTTAGAGATTGCAAATCAACGCTATGTCGAAAGGTTAGGTAATACTGAAGAAAAGTTACTTGAACTTAAAGCAATCATACAAATATTGAACCAATATTATGTGATGTTTCTACGTGATAAATAAGTTCAAGCATTTGTTTAAGAACTATAAAAAAGTATCGTAAAGTAGTAGCTTGATTTCAGAAAAATAACTCAATTCAATAAAAACATCATGCTACTATTAACCTCATATCTTTTTAGCTCATAAAAGCCATATACATGTTTCAACAAGAAATCTCTCAATTGAATTTGCAACAGCTCAAGGCCGGTGAAAAGCGTTGGGTGGGGTCATTATTAGGTTCATCAGCCGCTTTATTGCTTAAAGAAATTGCGACTCACCATTCTTCTTTATTAGTTTTAGTCGCTCGAAATAACCAGCATGTTGCGCAATTAGAAAGTGAACTTGAGTTTTATGGGATAAAACCGACAATTTTCCCTGATTGGGAAATTTTGCCTTATGATCGTTTATCACCGCATCAGGATATTGTCTCGGAGCGTCTTGCGATTTTATCGAATATGCCGCAGCAAGGCGTATTACTCATCTCAGCAAGTACTTTGGCTCAACGGGTTGCACCTTATTCATGGGTTTTAGGTAAGCACTTTGACATAAGAGTGGGACAAAAATTTGATTTAGAACAGCAAAAATTAAGATTGGTTCAGGCTGGCTACCACTTGGTAGATACAGTATATGATCATGGCGAATTTGCGGTACGCGGCAGTATTATGGATATTTTTGCATCTGGGCAAGAAGCTCCTATCCGCATAGACCTATTTGATGATGAAATTGATTCTTTAAAATTCTTTGACCCCGAAACGCAAAGAACAACTACAACGCTAAAAAGTTTTACAGTTTTACCTGCTAAGGAATTTCCATTAAAAGAAGCTCGGTCAGTTTTTAGAGATCGTTATTCTGAGTTTTTTCCGACAGCAAACCCTAAGAAAAATCCAATTTATCAAGATGTCTTAGATGGCATCGCATCTCCAGGAATTGAGTTTTATTTACCGTTATTTTTTGATAAAGAACAAATACAATCACAAAGTATGTTTACAACGTACTTACCAAAGAATTGCATTGTAATTACAACCAGTGATGTTGATACTGATTTAACTAACTTCTGGAAAGAAGTTATGCGTCGTTATGAAGATCGACGCCATAATATTGATCAACCTATTCTTGCTCCTGAAGAGTTATTTATTTTTCCAAATAATTTGCTGAGTGCTTTAAATCAGTTTCCGCGCATGCTTGTGAGTGCGGAAACGATTGAAGAAAAAGCTGGTGCACTTAACCTTGAAACTGAGAAACCACCTAAATTACCGGTCGACCCAAAAAAAGAAAAACCATTTACAGCTGTAAAAAAATATATTGATGAAGCAAACCATCCTGTTCTATTGGTTGCGGAAAGTGCAGGACGCCGAGAAAGTTTAAAAGATGCATTGCGTTCAAGTTTAGGTGAAATTCCCAATGTAGAAAATTTTGAGCAATTCAAAACTAGCCAATTTGCAATTGCGATTACCAATGCACCTTTAGACCGTGGCTTACTTATAACTGATCAATTAACAGTTATTTCAGAAAATCAGCTTTACGAACACCGAGTTGTACAGCGTCGTCGTAAGCGACAACAGGAAGTTTCTGAAGAATTTCTGATTCGAAGCTTAACTGAGCTTAGTATTGGTGCTCCTGTTGTGCATATTGATCATGGCGTGGGTCGTTATGCTGGCTTAATTACACTTGCTATCGAAGGGCAAGACTATGAGTTCCTCCAACTTGATTATGCTGAAGATGCTAAAGTTTATGTCCCAGTAACCAACTTGCATCTGATTAGCCGTTATAGTGGTGGCGACCCAGATTTAGCACCACTACATAAAATTGGTACAGATGCTTGGAGTAAGGCAAAACGTAAGGCTTTAGAACAAATTCATGATGTTGCAGCCGAACTTTTACATATACAGGCACGTCGTCAATCAAAACCTGGCTTTGCTTTTGAATTAGATCAGTCGCTTTATATGCAATTTGCAAGCGGCTTTGCGTACGAAGAAACGCTTGATCAGGCCAATGCAATTGAAGCTACGCTGCATGATATGCAGCAAGCAAAACCAATGGATAGATTGGTATGTGGTGATGTAGGTTTTGGTAAAACCGAAGTGGCCATGCGAGCAGCATTTGTTGCAGTACAAAATGGTAAACAAGTTGCAGTTTTAGTTCCTACTACATTGCTCGCTCAACAGCACTATGAGTCTTTTAAAGACCGTTTTGCTGATTGGCCTGTTCGTATTGAAGTATTATCACGATTTGGCTCAAACAAAACTCATGTGAAAAATATTGAAGACTTGGCTGAAGGTAAAGTCGATATTGTGGTAGGTACACATAAGCTATTACAAGAAAATGTTCAGTTTAAAGATTTAGGCCTAATGGTTGTAGACGAAGAACATCGCTTTGGTGTACGCGATAAAGAGCGAATTAAAGCTTTGCGTGCCGATGTTGATATGTTGACACTTACAGCAACACCAATTCCTCGTACGCTTAATATGGCTTTCTCTGGTATGCGTGATTTGTCAATTATTGCAACTCCGCCTGCACGTCGTTTAGCAGTGAAAACTTTTGTGCAAGAGCATACAGATGCTTCGATTAAAGAAGCAGTTTTACGTGAGTTATTACGTGGTGGACAAGTTTACTTCTTGCATAATGAAGTAGATACCATTGAAAGAGCTGCTGAAAATATCCGTGTTCTTGTACCAGAAGCACGTGTAGCTGTAGCACATGGACAAATGCGTGAACGTGAGCTTGAGCAAGTCATGCAGCAGTTCTATCACAAAGAATATAATGTACTGGTATGTTCAACCATTATTGAAACGGGTATTGATGTTCCCAATGCCAATACAATCATAATTGAACGTGCAGATAAGCTTGGTTTAGCGCAATTACACCAACTACGTGGCCGCGTAGGTCGTTCACATCATCAGGCTTATGCTTATTTATTGGTACCTTCAATCAAACACTTGAAAGGTGATGCTGAAAAACGCCTTGATGCAATTCAACGAGCTTCTACATTGGGTGCAGGTTTCATGCTTGCTACTGAAGATTTAGAAATTCGTGGTGCTGGTGAGTTATTGGGTGAGCAACAAAGTGGTTCAATGCAAGCGATAGGATATAGCTTGTATATGGAAATGCTTGAGAAAGCGACCAAAGCAATTCAACAAGGTAAAACGCCGAATTTTGATGCACCATTGTCGTTAACTGCTGAAATTAATTTACATATTCCTGCGCTTATCCCGGATGATTACTTAGGCGATGTTCATCAAAGATTATTATTCTATAAGCGTATTAGTAGTACCGATACTCAGGAAAAATTAGATAATATTCGAATGGAACTGATAGACCGTTTTGGTGTTCCTCCACAGTCGGTTAAACACTTGTTTAGTGTGCATCAGATTCGCTTAAAAGCAGAACATTTAGGTATTACAAAAATTGATATTAATACTCAGGGTGGACATGTTGAATTCTCACCAGATACCCCAGTTCAAGCCATTAGTATTATTCAATTGATGCAAAAGAATCCGACCTATTATCGTATGGAAGGTGGTCAACGTTTAAAGGTAATGGTTCAGCTCGAAGAGTATGAAAAACGGATTCAATTTATCAATGATCTACTACAAAAATTGATGAGTGAACTACATGTCTGAGATATGTTTTTTTATAAACGATAACTGATTAAGACATTTGTATTGCTACAATTGAAATTTATGCACTATTTATACCTTGAGATATGAATAAGTGCATAAAATCATTATTATTTGTAAGCAAACAGGCTACTAATAATATTCACATCAAAACTGATGTGATAGTATTAGCCATTATTGTTTATTGTCATTTATAAAAGATATGTTTAGTTTGCATCCACAACTTGCTCAAGATACTTTTTTTGTAGGCGATTTTCCGCTTTCAACATGTCGTTTAATGAATGATATGCAATTTCCTTGGTTGATTTTAGTACCACGTGTACCAGGAATCACGGAATTATACGAATTGAGCCAAGCTGACCAAGAACAGTTTTTACGTGAATCAAGCTGGTTATCTAGCCAGTTAGCTCGTGTTTTTCGTGCTGACAAAATGAATGTTGCAGCTCTAGGTAATATGGTACCTCAATTACATTTCCACCATGTTGTCCGCTATCAAAATGACGTAGCTTGGCCTAAACCAGTGTGGGGTACACCAGCAGTGCCATACACAAGTGATGTTTTAGCTCACATGCGTCAGACCCTTATGCTTGCTTTACGTGGTCAAGGTGATATGCCTTTTGATTGGCGCATGGATTAAATCAATGTAATGCCACATCTCAGTGTGGCTACATTGAAATGTGGAGGATAGGGTGCAATTAGAGAGGTTTATAGATCGAGAACCTAAACAGTTTGCATATTTTCATCGTTTGATGGGGTATTCAATTCTGTCATTGATTTTAGTGATCTATGCTTTTACCTCACCAAATACTAATTATCAAATCTATATTCCTCCTTTTTTTCTTTTTTTACTTTTTATCAGTTCTAAATTAGAACATTGGTTACAGTATCAATTTGATAAGAAAACACAAAAAAGTGTTTTTTTTGCGATAGACACGATTGTGGTGGCAGTTACTCTTGCGGGAGTACACCTTAATCTTGTTCCAACATTTATTGCAGTTTTTGCTTTATTTTACTCAGCTATTAATAGTCGTATTTCGTTTGCAGTGATTTGTTTAACGAGCTTACTTGGTGCGATTATTTTTTATTTAAGTACTTTTTTCCTATTCGGTTTCCATCCATATTTTGAAGCTACTAGCCAAGAACTTACAGTAATTACTTTGCTTGGTCTGGTTATGTTTATAACCATTGGAAATTACTACCAACATCGCTGGGTCAAAAAAATTAGTCAGCAACGTCAGCATTATTATGATCAAATGACACGTTATATAGCTTTTGCTAATCAGTTAAGCCGCTATGCGCCATTACAGCTATGGCAATCTATTATGCGCGGTGAGGCTGAGGCAAAAATTGAATATAAACGTAAGAAAATGACAGTATTCTTTTCTGATATTCAGGGTTTTACTGAGTTATCCGAAACCTTAATTCCAGATGATTTGGCTTTCTTGCTTAATGACTATTTAAGTCATATGACTGAAATTGCGAAGCAATACGAGGCGACTGTTGATAAATTTATGGGAGATGCGATTCTCATATTTTTTGGAGATCCGAATTCACAAGGTGTTGAGCAAGATGCCAAATCATGTGTAGAAATGGCAATTGCTATGCGTCAGCAAATGAAGTTGTTGCGGGAACGCTGGAAGAAAATGGGATATTCAGCCTTGCATATCCGTATGGGGATTAGTACGGGTTATTGCCACGTTGGCAACTACGGGGCAACACACCGTATGGCATACACAATTGTAGGTCGTGATGTAAATTTGGCGGCACGTTTACAATATGCTGCTGAAATCGATGAGATACTTATTTCTGATGATACTTATCAACTTATTA
The DNA here is from genome assembly GCF_046557555.1 of Acinetobacter sp. H1(2024). NCBI lineage: Bacteria > Pseudomonadati > Pseudomonadota > Gammaproteobacteria > Moraxellales > Moraxellaceae > Acinetobacter > Acinetobacter sp. H1(2024). The sequence continues at coordinate 449,633 of NZ_JBKGFO010000001.1, read as the reverse complement.
AAAGTGATTTTCTATGTGCACCTAAAACACCTATTTATTTAAAAGGTATTCAAGGTGCAGTAAAAACATGGCAAGTCATGGAAAAATATACAGGGAACAAGTCAGATCATCAGCAATGGTTTGATTATGAATATAAAGGTTTCCATTTAGTCCTGAACTTAGAAGAAGTACAGAACTATGAATATCCAGAATTAGTTGAAGTGCTTGAAAAAATGATTCAACGCATTAAAGTTCAACAAACTTTGATTAATACTCAAGGTGTTGCTCAGCTTAAACTTGAAGACGAAGTTAAGCAGATAAATATCGATCAAAAGCAAAACCAAATATAAATTACAACAATAAAAAAGCTGCCGAAGCAGCTTTTTCACTATTATATTTTAATGATTTTCTGATGCATGGTTAATTGTATATTTCGGAATCTCGATTTCAAGATCTTCATCTACGATTTTAACTTGGCATGAAAGACGAGAGTCTGGCTCTAAGCCCCAAGCACGGTCTAAAAGATCGGCTTCAACATCATTCATTTCTTCTAAGCTATCAAAACCTTTGCGAACAATTACATGGCAAGTTGTACATGCGCATGACATGTCACAAGCATGTTCGATTTTGATACCTTTATTGAGCAGGCTCTGGCAAAGATTTGCATTTTGTTCAACCTCAAATTCCGCGCCTTCGGGACAAATCTGAGCATGAGGAAGTACTTTAATACGTGGCATATTGATCACCTATACCTTTTAGTTTGATTTTGACCAATCGTCGAGTTTTGTGCCTTTTAAGGCATGGTCAATATGTCGATTCATTCGTAGTGCTGCAAACGCATCACTATGTACTTTAAGTTGTTGAACTGCTTGCTCAATCGCTTGGATATCGCTGCCTTCAAGCTGAGCTTTCAAGGATTCTTTTGCAGAGTTAAGAGCTTCACGCTGGTTTTCATCAAGTAAATCTGCATCTACTTTTAATGCTTGCTCTAGAGCCTCAAGTTCACGTTCTGCTTCAACTTTGGTTTCCTTTAAGTGACGAAGATTTTTGTCTTCTTCGGCATGTTGAAAACCTTCAATTAATAAGCGTTCCGTATCTGCTTCAGATAAACCATAAGATGGTTTAATATCAATATAGGCTTGTACACCAGAAGTTGTTTCACGAGCAGAAACAGTGAGTAAGCCATCTGCATCAACTTGGAAAGTGACCTCAATACGAGCTTGGCCTGCTGTCATTGGTGGAATACCATGAAGCACAAATCTGCCTAATGAGCGGCAATGTTCAACTAAATCACGTTCACCCTGAACTACATGAATTAACATGGCAGTTTGACCGTCTTGATAAGTTGTAAACTCTTGACGACGGGCTACAGGAATAGCTGTATTACGAGAAATTAGGCGTTCAACTAAACCACCCATTGTTTCTAATCCAAGAGAAAGAGGAGTCACATCTAAAAGAAGTGAACCATCTTGACTATTGCCGATTAACTGATTTGCCGTAATCGAGGCACCAATAGCCACAACTTCATCCGGGTTGATTGTGCAGAGAGGCTCTTGATTAAAAACGTCACGGACTGCTTTCTGAACCGCATAAGAACGGGTAGAACCACCTACCAAAACAACATTTTGAATGTCAGTTAACTCAAGCTTGGCATCGCGTAATACACGCTTACAAACACTAATGGTTTTATCTAGAGCCACTTGAATAATGCTTTCAAATGTAGGGCGATCTAGTGTAAGAGTTGTATCAATCAGCTTTAATTCAACTGAATCTTGAGTAGATAATTGTTCTTTAGCTTGACGCGCTGCAACTATAAATACGGCATAGTCTTCATTACTTAATACATCAATACTAAGCTGTTTTTTTGCCCATTTCACAATTAGACGGTCTAAGTCATCACCACCTAAAGCTGTATGACCACCAGTCGCTAAGACTTCAAATACGCCTTGTGAAAAACGCAAGATTGATACATCAAAAGTACCACCGCCCAAATCGTAAATTACATAGTTACGGTCGGTCTCTAAGTTACTTTCTTGATCCAATCCATAAGCAACTGCGGCAGCTGTAGGTTCATTTAATAAACGTAATACATTTAAACCAGCAAGTTGAGCGGCGTCACGAGTTGCTTGACGTTGAGCTTCATCAAAGTAAGCAGGAACTGTAATTACAGCACCATTAACAGGATTTTGTAGACTGTCTTCAGCACGATCTTTTAATTGTTTTAAAATTTCAGCTGAAATTTCTACAGGTGTTTTACGTCCAGCACGAGTTTCAAAAGCAGGCATCTCGTTTTCTGAGCCTACTAATTCATATGGATGCTGAAACTTAATATCTGCTTTTGAGCGACCCATAAATCGTTTAACAGATACAATCGTATTTTTTGGATCTGTAATGATAAATGGTTTGGCTTCTTCGCCATAATGAGTTGTACTGTCCCCATAATGAACGATAGAAGGAAGTAATCTTCTATTTTGAACATCATTGAGTACTTTAGGTTTGCCTGATAACACTGTCGCAACTAGTGAGTGTGTTGTTCCTAGGTCAATACCAATCGCAATGCGATGTTGGTGTGGGGCACTGGATTGACCCGGTTCAGCAATTTGCAAAAGTGCCATGAGTTAAATCCCTTGAAAATAAAGTAGAAAAAGCAAAATTAAAAATCATCGTCTAAATCAAAGCTGTCTTCTTCATCTAACAGTTGATCTTCTGCTTTATCAATATCGTTCAAAACACGTTGAAAGAAACGTAACTTACGTACGGTATCACGTGCTTCAGCCCAATCTTCTTCGCTATAATCAATTTTGAATTCACGAACCAGGCCATCAATCCATTGTTGTACTTCTAGCTTTAAAGTACGTAAATGTTCAGTTGTTGTCGCTTCGTCAAGTTGTTCACGAAGTTCTAAAGCAGATTGTAGAAATTCAAAATCACTAATAGATTGATCAAGATGATGATCTTGCTTCTTAAGAGCTAAAAGGTAAGCAGCACGACTATCTACTTGTGATAGTGTTTTAAAAGCTTGATTGATTTCACTTGATTTGATCAATGCTTGATCTTTATCTGAGGCTTTATCTGGATGATATTGTTGCTGCAAACTCAAGAAATTTGATTTTAAGCTTGCCAAATCGATATCGAGTGCCACAGGTAAATTGAACAACTCAAAATGATTCATTAGAAATGGGATCCGCGTTAATTAAATACATTAAAACAGTGCTTGATAGACACTGTTTTAATGAGAAAAGGAAAGGAGAGGATTAAACAGTGAAAGATTCACCACAACCACATTCACCCTTTTTATTAGGATTGTTAAATTCGAACCCTTCATTAAGGCCATTTTTAACATAGTCCATTTCTAAGCCTTCTAAATAAACTAGGCTTTTCGGATCTACAAAAACCTTAACGCCGAACTGTTCGAAAGTTTGATCATGTTCATCGATTTCATCTACAAACTCGAGAACATAAGCCAACCCAGAACAACCAGAAGTTTTCACACCAACGCGAATGCCTTCACCCTTACCTCGGTTTTTAAGGTAATTGCTAATATGAGTCGCAGCATTTTCAGTTAAATGAATCATGAAAACTCCAACGTTTATAATGGTAACAAATTAAGCTTTTGACTTTTTACTACGATAATCTTCAATCGCAGCTTTAATCGCATCTTCAGCTAAAACAGAACAGTGAACTTTTACTGGCGGAAGAGCTAACTCAGTCGCAATATCAATATTTTTGATTGCTTGAGCTTCATCAAGAGTTTTGCCTTTTAACCATTCAGTTACAAGAGAACTTGATGCGATTGCAGAACCACAACCGTAAGTTTTAAAGCGTGCTTCTTCGATTACGCCACTGTCATTTACTTGGATCTGTAAACGCATCACGTCGCCACATGCAGGTGCACCCACCATACCTGTACCAACATTTTCAGAGTTTTTGTCTAAAACACCAACATTACGTGGATTTTCGTAATGATCAATTACCTTTTCGCTATAAGCCATTTCGCTTCTCCAAACCTCGGGGTCAGCCTAATATTAATATGAGGGTTAAAACACTAATTTCAATAATTAGTGTTCTGCCCATTCAACTGTAGAAAGATCGATACCTTCTTTGTACATATCCCAAAGCGGAGAAAGTTCACGTAATTTCTCAACAGCGGCTTTGGTAATTGTAAGCACGTGGTCAATGTCTTCTTCAGTCGTGTATTTACCAAAACTAAAGCGAATTGAGCTGTGTGCAAGCTCATCAGATAAACCTAATGCGCGAAGAACATATGAAGGCTCTAAAGTTGCAGAAGTACAAGCTGAACCACTTGATACAGCAGCATCTTTAAGCGACATCATTAAAGATTCACCTTCAACAAAGTTAAAGCTGACATTTAAATAGTTTGCAACGTTTTGAGTCGGGTGGCCATTTAAGAACACTTGTTCAAGATCTTGTAAACCGTTCCAAAGTTTGTCACGAAGTTTACGAAGACGCTCTTGTTCTGCATGCATGGTTTTGCCTGCGATTTCAAAAGCCTCACCCATACCTACGATTTGGTGAGTAGCCAAAGTACCAGAACGCATACCGCGCTCATGACCACCACCATGAATTTGTGCTTTTAAGCGAACACGTGGGCTACGACGTACATATAATGCGCCAATGCCTTTTGGACCATAAATTTTATGAGCGGAGAAGCTCATAAGGTCAATTTTCATAGTAGATAAGTCGATATCAACTTTACCAGCTGCTTGTGCTGCATCTACATGGAAAAATGTTTTGTTGGCACGTGTTAATTCACCAATCGCCGCTACATCTGTAACTGTACCAATTTCATTGTTTACCATCATAAGAGAAACAAGAATAGTATCTGGGCGAAGGGCAGCCTTAACCATATCAGGAGTAATTAAACCTGTTTGTGGCTGTGGCTCTAGATAAGTAATTTCAAAACCTTGTTCTTCTAATTCACGACAAGGATCTAGAACAGCTTTGTGTTCAATTTTACTTGTAATGATATGTTTGCCTTTAGAAGCGTAGAATTGAGCTACACCTTTAAGAGCAAGGTTATCTGATTCGGTTGCACCAGAAGTCCAAACGATTTCACGTGGGTCAGCTTTAATTAAATTTGCGACTTGCTCACGTGCATATTCAACTTTTTCTTCTGCTTGCCAGCCATAAGCGTGGGAACGAGATGCAGCATTACCAAAGGTACCGTCGAAAGTTAAACACTCCATCATACGTTCTGCAACTTGCGGATCTACTGGAGTGGTTGCTGCGTAATCAAGATAAATTGGACGTTTCATATCAAATACCTGTACCCGATAAAAGAGCTGAATCTATGCCAGTCACATTTTGGCGTAGTGCAACAGTTTGAACGTTGTCTCGGCTAATGAGGTCGGCAAGAGTGATTTTGGCTAAATAGTCGGCAATATGATGAGAGAGTTCTTGCCATAAATCGTGAGTCAAACACATTGCACCATTTTGGCAGTTACCTTTATGGTCGCAACGCGTTGCATCGACAGTTTCATTTACGGCTTCAATGATTTCTAACACAGTAATTTCATCAGCGTTTCGAGCCAAATGGTAACCACCATTTGCACCGCGAACACTAGAAACTAACCCATGACGCTTAAGTTTAGCGAACAACTGCTCTAAGTAAGCAACTGAAATAGATTGACGTGCGGCAATTTCGGCGAGCGTGATCGTTTGTTCAGTTGGCTGCAAAGCTAAATCAAGTAGAGCAGTCACTGCGTAGCGACCGCGAGTTGTAAGGCGCATGATTCGATACACATGTTAAGACTAGATAATAGGATTTTATGAATCCCGACTAAAATAGTCAAGTTTTTTTATTTTTAATTCAAGTGTAGGATCAAGATAGAAAAAATGAGTTATGCTGCCCATAAATTATATATCAAATAAGCAAAAAATATTAGGCTAATTATACCAAAGCACAAGTTAATATTGCGTTGGCGTTGCTGTAAACGTGCAATTCGATTCTGATATTGTTTAATTTCTACATTTAATGAATTGATCTCTGAACGTTGTTGATCGATTTTTTCAAGTAATGGGGCAATTCTTTTACGTGAAGCAAGTGTCTCAGCTTCGTCATCTGGCGTGTTGAACCATTGTTTCCAGTCTGCTAGAAGTTTAGGTAATGTGAGATGTGAAATTAAATCGATGAGTTCTTTTTTAGTTTCTGAATCTCCATCAATTCGCATGTTGTTTAAACTGCGTTGATTTGAGAAAGCGAAAATCTTGATAAGATCAATAAGTGTACTATTTATTTCTAAGTCAATACGACGGTCATATGAGTGAATATCGAATAGCAAGCCTTTTTCAGTAAATTGCACATAGAAGTCGAAAAATGGCAAATAGCTATTAATGCGGATTGTGATTTTATTAGCGATAAACTTTTTCGCTTGCAAGCGAAGAACACCATCGTGGGTGAGAATAAATGAGAAAAAAGTTTCTAAAATAATTAGAACAATATTCAGCAACAGACGTGGATGTTTTTGTCTTTGTTGCGTTTCACTCATAAAAGTTTATCCTTAAATATTAGAGATTAATTGAGGGAATGAGACATCCTATCTCAAACTTAGCATAATGTCCTGTTAAATATATTTACATGACATGATTGTTTTGTAGAACAGTTTCATAAATGTATCAAGTCTTGACTTTGATATTATAAGAATATTTTGTGGTTAAATAAGACTTCGTCTGTCTCATCCGATCAGGAGCTTAGATCAATGGATAATGCAAATATAGAAACACAAGTAGAAGAGCAAGGAGAAAAAAATAAATTAAAATCAAAAAGTTCTAGGAAGTCTGCATTAGATTTTAGAAAGTATACTAAACAGATCTGGTTAGCAGGTCTAGGTGCTTTTTCTCGTGCTGAAGAAGAAGGCAATAAACTATTTGACTCGCTAGTCAAAGTAGGTGAAGAGCTTGAGTCCAAAACAGGTGATTTAGCAGATACAACTGTTGGTAAAGTAACCGAAAAAGCCAAAGAGTCTGTTTCTGACACCAAAGATAAAGTTGAAAAAATCTTAGATACCAGTGTGAATCATTCTTTAAATAGAATTGGCTTAGTTACTCCTAAGGACTTACAGCACATAGAACAACTCCTGGTTCAACTGCATATAAAGGTTGATGCTTTAATTGAAGAAAATCAAAAATTGAAGGCAAAATTGAATGAAAAGTAAAAAAATGTAGGGATTTAGCAAATATATAACAGTTTTTTAGCATTTATTTTTGCTAAAAGCTCTGCTCTAGTATTGCGTTTTCCCCCAAAGCATTGCTATAAAGGCGTCATGGCCTTTTAAACTATAGCCTTGGACCTTAAACAAACGATATTAAGAGGATGTTTTATTCATGAATAAATCAGAATTAATCGATGCAATTGCTGAAAAAGGGGGAGTATCTAAGACTGATGCAGGCAAGGCACTCGATGCGACAATTGCGTCAATTACTGAAGCACTAAAAAAAGGTGACACAGTAACTTTAGTTGGTTTCGGTACTTTCAGTGTTAAAGAACGTGCTGCACGTACTGGCCGTAACCCTAAAACTGGTGAAGAGCTTCAAATTAAAGCAACAAAAGTACCTAGCTTTAAAGCTGGTAAAGGTCTTAAAGATTCAGTTGCTTAATCTTTTAAGATGATTAAACGCGCCAATATAGGCGCGTTTTTTATTAAAAATCTGAATTGACCAATATTGCTCATTCATTCATTGTGGTTTTTCAGTTAAAATTCTCCTCGAAATAAAATATTGGAATACTTATGGAATCTTTTCGTACAGTCATTAAGGGTTGGCTAGGCAAAGTCCTTTTAATTTTGTTTTTGACCCCTTTAGCGCTTGTAGGTATTAATGGATATTTTAATAGGGGAAACAAGGCAGATGTCGCAAAAACTGTCAATGGACAGGACATATCAAAAAAAGACCTTGAAACTTTAACGCAAAGGTATAAAGAACAATATTTAGCTGCTGTAAAGGGTGATGAAAGTTTACTTAATTTACCGGTAATTCAAGCGAAAGCACTTGATATATTGGTATCTCGTAATTTACTCATTCAGCAAGCTGAAAAACTCGGTATCTCTTTAAGTGATGCTCAAATCGAGCAAATGTTGGCTCAACAGCCAAGTTTGCAAGAAAATGGCCAGTTTTCACAAAAATTATATGAAAATTATTTGCGTTCGATTGGTATGACAAGCCAAGCTTTAATTGCGAGCTTGCGTCAAGATCACGCTTTAAAAATGTTGACTTCAACTTTTTCAGATTATTCTTTAGTAAGTAAAGTTGATTTAATGCAAATTGCGAATTTGCAAACAGAACAACGTACATTACATTTGGCTAGTATCAAGTTAGATAGTTATAAAACTGGCTTAACTGCATCGAATCAAGAAGCTACTGACTATTACAACAAACATCAGAATGAGTTTAAACAGCCTGCTTCAGTTGATGTGGATTATGTTGTTTTATCTCCATCTTTAATGGCGAAGCCTGCACCAGCAACAGATGCTGAGCTTAAGCAAGCCTATGCGAAGTTTGTAGAAACTCAGCAAAAAGATGCTAAACGTGTTGTTAAACATATTCTTATTACGACTGATGGTCGTGATGATGCAGCAGCCCAAAAGCTTGCTAAAGATGTATACGCAAAAATCCAAGGTGGTCTTTCATTTGCTCAAGCAGCAGCCCAGTTTTCAGAAGATCCAACTTCGAAAGCGAAAGGCGGCTTAGTTGAGGCATATGCACCTGGTATTTTCTCTGATGCATTTGATAAAACTGTTTTAAGTTTGAAAAATGGTCAAGTTTCACAGCCAGTAAAAACACAATATGGTTACCATATTATTGAAGCAGAAACCCCAGCGACTCAAATTCCTTCATTTGATGCTGAGAAGGCACGCTTAACTGCAGAAGTTGAAAAGAATAAAGTTGCTACTGTTTATTCAGATACCGTTAATAGTTTGAATGAAACAATTGTTGGTAATGATTCTTTAGATGCTGTTGTACAACAAGTTAAAGGTACAAAAATTGAATCTTTAAATGGTGTAACTTTAACTACTCAAAACCCGCAGTTAAGTGATCCAAATGTAAAAATTAAATTGTTTAACGATGATGTGAAAAATGGTGATCGTAATGCTTCATCAAATATTCAATTAGCGAATGGCGATACAGTTTGGATTAAAGTACGTGACTATCATGCAGCTGGTGTTAAACCAATTGCTCAAGCGATGAATGAAGCGAAAGCTAAAGTAATCGATGAAAAAGCACGTAAAGCGGCTCAAGCAAAAATTGCTACAATGTTGACTGAATTCAAAACTCAGCCAGCTGAACAGGTTGTTGCAAAAAATAAGGTACCTTTTGAATCTGCAGGTGTATTTACTCGCTCACAAGGTTTGAAACGTGCAATTGAGCGTGCAGCATTTAGTGTTCCTACGCCAAAACCTGGTATGTGGTCTGTTACAACAGCGAACTTACCAAATGAGTTAGTCGTTGTTGCTGTATCTAATGTAAATTCAGCTGCCGTAAACGCTATGCCAGCCGACCAGTTAAAGCAATTACAACAGCTTTATCGTCAATCTCGCGGTCAGCAAATACTCGAAGATTACAGTGAATACTTAAAGTCACACGCTAAAATCAAATAAAACTTATGTAATAAAAAAAGCGCTTCGGCGCTTTTTTTTATTACTGATCAAGACTACTGCCAATATAATTTTGTCTATATTGTTTAGGCGACAAATCAAATACTCTTTTAAATGCCTGACTAAATGCTGTTTCTGACGAATAGCCCACTTTATTTGAAATTTGTTGAATTGATAAATTACTTGTACGCAGATATTGGCTTGCTAAACGAAAGCGATAATGCTGTAAATAAGTAAGGGGAGGTTCCCCAATAATACTATTAAAAAGATTGGCAAACTTAGAACGTGACATGCAGCATTGTTCAGCTAATGATTCGACAGTCCAGCTTGCTTCAGGTTGACTATGAATTGCTGATAGAGCATTACTCAACTCAGGGTGAGTCAAGGCACCTAACCAGTTTTGCTGATCTGACATTTGTTGAATATGATCACGAATACATTCAATTAAAAGAATACTCACTAAATGATCGATAATCTTGTCATGCCCAGGTTGAATTTTTTGTGTTTCGACTGCTAAAAAATAAAGTCCTATTTGTAACCATTCAGGAGGAGTGGTTTGGTTCTCTCGTTGAATATGCATGATAGGTGGTAATGCATTAATAAGTGGTCCTGCCATATGCGTATCAACTTGACAGCGTAAACAGAGCAGTAATGTATTTTCAGATCCTGCTGAACCGAGCTCAATCGGGTCTTGTCGATGTCCGTTAAATAACGGAGTAATATCGATAGGATCTACAAGTTTACTTGCAGTCGCTTTTGAGTCTGTAGCATGGTGAGCTTTTCCAGAGGGAATTAAAATAATATCTCCAGCCTTGGCTGTTATTTTTTCTGAAGGATTTATTTGAATATATACAGAACCGGTTAAAACAATATAAGCAAGTAAAGCAGATTGATCTTGTGTTTTAAAAGCCCATTCATTTTGTGCTTTGATATAGATATATTCTGACTTATTTAAGTGGATATCATCAAAAAATTTACTTAGTGCATCCATGTTTACGTGATCAATCATTATTTTAATAAAATTATAGTGAGCTGTAAGAATAGATCAACATGTGTTTTTAGGACAAAAAAGTGGAAGAAAATGCCAAAGACTTTGAAATAGGTTTTTTGGACGGTTACAACTGTTAAGCAAATGGTATTTCTTTAACTATATAGATATATAGAAAAAGGAAATATGACTATGAATGCACCAGTAAATGTTCAGCAAGAACTTATGCCAGTGCCAGCGTCTATGCGTGAAATAGATCGTAAGCGCTATTTATGGATGATTAGTCCGGCTCTACCTGTAATTGGTTTAGGTATTTTAGCTGGTTACCATTTTGGTCCACGCCCATTAAAGAAAGTATTTGCTTTGGGTGGCCCACTTTTATTACATGTTGTGATTCCTGCAATTGATACGATTATTGGTAAAGATGCACGTAATCCAACTGACGAAGAAATTAAGCTTCTAGAAAAAGATCCGTATTATTCGCGTTTGGTGAAAAGCTTTATCCCATTACAATATGCAGCAAACGTTTATGCATGTTATTTAACAAGCCGTAAAACTACTTCTTTTATAGATAAAATTTTACTTGGTATTTCTATGGGTGCAATTAATGGTATTGCGATTAATACTGCTCATGAACTAAGCCATAAGCATGATCGTATTGACCATATTTTATCTCATCTTGCTTTGGTGCCTACAGGTTACAACCATTTCCGTATTGAGCATCCATATGGCCATCATAAGCGTGCGGCAACGCCTGAAGACCCTGCTTCTTCACGTATGGGGGAAACATTCTATGAATTCTGGCCGCGTACAGTTATTGGTTCTTTCAAGTCAGCAATTGAAATTGAGAAAAACCGATTAAAACGTAAAGGTAAAGAGTTTTGGTCACTCGATAATGAATTACTGCAAGGCTGGGGTATGACTGCTGCTTTTCATAGTTCGATGATTGGACTTTTTGGTAAAGGTACGATTCCGTATTTAGCGACGCAAGCATTTTACGGTATTAGTCTTTTTGAAATTATTAACTATATTGAGCATTATGGTTTGCTACGCCAGAAAAAAGAAAACGGCCAATATGAGCGTACAATGCCAGAGCATAGCTGGAATAATAACAACGTAGTGACAAACTTGTTCTTATATCAGTTACAGCGTCACTCAGATCACCATGCTTATCCAACTCGTCCATTCCAAGCACTGCGTCATTTTGATGAAGCACCTGAGTTACCAAGTGGTTATGCAAGTATGTTGCTACCAGCATTAATTCCTTCACTGTGGTTTAAAATGATGGACAAGCGTGTATTTGATCACTACAAAGGTGATTTAAATAAAGCAAATATTTCACCAAAACGTCGTGCAAAAATCTTTAAAAAATTCGGTGTAGTTGATAAGTCATTAGAAGTTACGCCAGTTAAATAAATAAAAAATATATACCTGAAATACCTAACCCTCTAATCATATGATTAGAGGGTTTTTATTTTGTAGATAGAGTAGTACTAAGCAGTAAGGAAGTTTTAACTTCCTTGCAACGCTCTTATTTTAATTCGCTTGACGATTTACCAAGCTCACGTCGAGCAATAATAAGCTGCTGAATTTGTTGAGTTCCTTCAAAAATATCAAGAATTTTTGAATCACGTGCCCATTTCTCAAGTAATTCATCTTCGTTATAGCCAACACTTGCTGCTAACTCGACACACTTCAAAGTAATTTCATTACCTACACGGCCTGCTTTTGCCTTGGCGATGGAAGCTTCTTTTGAGTTTGGTTTCTTGTTGTCAGCCATCCATGTTGCTTTCAACATGAGTAACCGTGCTGCTTCCCATTCGGCCTCCATACGGTAAATTTGTGCCGCAAGATTAGATGTTTGCAAATATGGCGTTGAGTAACTTGGATCCAACTGATCTTTAAAAATTTCTTTAATACGTTCTAATGAAGCTTTAGCACAGCCAATGGCCATAGCAGCGACTAACGGGCGTGTATTATCAAAAGTTTCCATTACACCTGCGAAACCTTTAGCCACATCGACTTCAGCATTACCTAAAAGATTTTCTGCTGGTACGCGGCAGTCAGTAAAACTAATAACTGCTGTATCAGAAGCTTTAATTCCCAATTTGTGTTCAAGGCGCTCCACCTTCATTCCAGGCGTGCCTTTAGGCACTACAAATGATTTGATGGCTGCACGTCCAAGTTTTCGGTCGAGGGTAGCCCAGACAACCACAGAGTCTGCACGTTCACCTGAGGTTACGAAAATCTTTTCACCATTTAAAATGTAGTCATTACCATCTTTAGTTGCTATAGTACGGATAGCAGCAGAGTCTGAACCACAGCCGGGTTCAGTAATCGCCATTGCAGCCCAAGTACCTTTAAAACGTTCTAGTTGCTCATCATTTGCAACTGCTGCGATGGCAGAATTTCCTAAACCTTGGCGTGGCATACTGAGTAATAGCCCAGTATCGCCATAACACATTTCAATGATACCTAGTGCCGTCGACATGTTGGTGCCGTTACGGACACCTTCATTATCTGTTTCACCTCGTTTGCTTGCACCAGCAGCACCTGCATTAATTCCTTCGCCACCTTCGTTCATACCGTCGATGAGTGAGGCAAGCATATCAAGCTCTTTGGGATAAGCATGTTCTGCTTTATCATATTTACGGGAAATAGGGCGTAATACATTGATCGCAACATCATGTGCTTGATCAATCATCATTTTGAATTTTTTTGGATTTTGTAAATTCATGGAAATGTCCTCTGATTGATCTTAAGCATGTAAGCCAGAATGTAAAATTGCGGTCGCACGTAAATCACGATACCAGCGTTCAACTGGGTGTTCTTTTGTGAAGCCATGACCACCCAAAATTTGTACGCCATCTGTTCCTATTTTCATGGATTTTTCTGCGCAAAGAAGACGAGCTAAATATGCTTCACGATGGAACGATTTACCTGCTTCGGCAAGACTTGCTGCATTTAAAATCAGCATACGCATAGCATCAATCTCAATTGCCATGTCTGCAATCATGAATGCGACACTTTGACGATGTGAAATTGGTTCTCCAAAAGCAGTTCGCCCATTGGCATATTTAATACAATAGGCTTTAATAGCTTCACAGGTTCCTACAGCCATTGCACACCACATAAGATTGCCTAAATCTAAAAAGGCGGTGTAATCAAAATCTGTTGCACCTAGTCGTAGAGCAGGTGTGTGGCTGAACTTTAAAGTAGCTGTTTCTGTTGCTTTGAGGCCCATTGCCGGAGTGTTCTTAATGGAAATAGTGTCACCCACTTGCACTATAAATACATCTGGCTTGCCATTAAAGTCAGCACTCACCAATAACACATCAGCCAAATCACCTAAAATGACTAAGGTTTTTTCACCATCAATGTAAAATTGATCATTTTCAAGAAAAGCTTTTGTTTTTAAAACATAAGGGTTAAATGCTGGAGTTGCTTCTTGTACTGCAAAGGTTGCTGTAATGTCTGAGTCTTCAGCAAAACATGGCAGATACATTGACTGAACCTCGGCAGATCCCCAACGTGTGATTGCATTAATAACGCTAAAGGTACTGAGTAATCCCGCTGTAAGACTAAAATCACCTTCAGCTAGTTTTTCAGCAATCAGTAAGTTACTTACAATATTTTGTTCAGCAGCAACGCCACCTAGTGCTTCTGGTAGGGCGTAATAATTTAGCCCTAAATCTTCAACATATTGCCAAAGGCTTTCTGGAAATTGAGCTGCCTGATCAGCATCATGAGCTAATCCTAGTAAAACTTCTTTAGCAAATTGAGACATTGCTTCAGAAGTCATTTGTTGTTCTTCAGTTAGGCTTAAATCAAATAGGTTTTTCTTTTGCTGAGGTAGGCGTTGTTGTGGAATTTGTTTAGGCTTAAATGCTTTTTGAGTTTGGCTTAATGCTCTGAAGCCAGCTTTTGAACCTTGATAAAGAGACTTTTCAAGAAATTTACGTAGTTTGAGTTGATCAAGTACATCGCTTCCAGCCAATTTTGTGATCAGCGATAAACCCAACCCTTGGGCTTTATTGATCATATTTGTCATGATTATGGTGTCCTAACACATAGTTATTGTTTTATGCTGACACGCAGTATAAGAAAAAACTATGTCGTTACTGACATTCAAAAAAAGAGTAGATAAATGGTAAAAATAAAATAGACTTGATTTTATGCTTTTGATTTTATAAATAAAAATTAGTTCTTAAAAATAATAATTTTGTTTGCATTGACTAGAATGACATTGAGCCATTCTAGTCTTGATCAAATTATGCAAAGTTACGAATCATACGACGTACATTTGTCTTGGCATCAATAACAGTCATAAATGTATATGCGCCAATAAACTTACGGCTAATAAACATAAACTCTTTTGGAGGGACTGAGAAATATCGGGATGCCATTGATTTACTTGCTTGTTGCATAACACGGCTATGTAACTGGCTTTTTTTCCAGTCATAACGTTCATGTTCATCCATCAGGCCGGTTGGCATATCTGGATTATTTGCAGGGGTGCTGAATGCTTCGGTCGCAAGTAAAAAGACATCTGCCATGCCGGGTTTAATACTTTCAGGCATTGCATCGAAAAACTCATATCCAGTCATTGCTTGGACCATTGCATGTTTATCATGCTGATAACCCGCTTGTATGAGATTACGTGCAACTGAGAGTAAGTGTTCATCGAACTGACGAATCGCGCCGAAGTCTAATAGTACGATTTTGTCCTGAACATCTTGGCCATTACCTAAACGAACTAGGTAGTTACCAAAATTAGGGTCAGTTTGCATTTCGCCCCATTCAAAAATCTCACGAACAGCAATCTCTAATGATGCTTCACCAAGTTGATTACGACGTTCTTGTGGAAGAGAAAGCATAACAGGACTATTAATAGGTACGCCGCGTTCGAATGTCATACACAGGACTTGATCTGTGCAGTAGTCATCTACAATTGTAGGGACAATATAGCGTTCATCATCTTTTAAGCGCTCACCAAAGCGGCGAGTGGTTGCTGCTTCTACATCATAATTGACTTCACGATGCATCATTTCACGTACTTCATCAAACCACTGATCAAACTCACGTGTCTGAGGAACCATACGTGTAAGCTTAAGCATGTTTTTAAATAAACTCATGTCTGAGTCAATTGCACTTGCCACGCCAGGGTATTGAATTTTTAAAACTAACTCTAAGCCATCTGATTTACGGATTGCGCGATGAACTTGTGCAAGAGACGCTGTACCAATAGGTTCATGATCAATGGTTAAATCGTTTAACTTAGAACCAAGTTGTTCTTGTAAATGTGGCTTAATCGCAGGCCAGTCTAAAGCAACCGTTTGGTTGTTTAAGGTATTTAACGCCTGAGTAATTTCTTCTGGTAAAAAATGTTCACCATAAAGAGCCATCATTTGGCCAATCTTAACAATAGAACCTTTAAGTTTGCCAATTTCAGAAACAAGATAATTAGCTTGTTCGCTCATTGCTTTTTTACGCTTCTTCTCTTTTTCTTCTTCACTAGAAAAGAGGGTAGAGGCACTTGCAGTAGCCCAACGTGTTCCTGCCAGTAAAGAAGCTTTCGCGATTGATAAGCGTCGATCCATGGAAGAAGTTTTTAAACTCTTAAGCTTATCGTTCTGATTTGACATGAAAATAGAATCCTATGCGCATCATGCAGCCAAACGCTGGTGATCTAAAATTGTAACGAATATTACATGTTTTGAACGTATTAAAATAGTTCCCTCAGACTGAATGGTGAGTTGAAAGTATCATTTTATATCTTAATTTTCTAAAATAGCCTAAGCAACATAATAAAAATTAAAATACAATCTCTTCAGAAAAAGGTACTAGATTAAAAAGTCATTAAATATTAATCATTAACTTACATTTTAAACTGAATTTTTAATTCAGCTTTTTGCATTAAGTGGACACGATTAGCTTGAATATGTTGAATAACCATTTGCTTGACAGAATCATGCATAAAACCAAGTGCATGGGCCTTTACAATAATGATGCTCGGTAGTGTATAGAAAAAATACTTAACATCCTCAAAAGTGGCATTATTAAAAATGCCTTGTTCGATTAAGGTCTGCTGTAAAAATTGCTTTTCATTTAATACATGATCTGAAGATTCATCCCAAAAACGGTGACGCATTGCCATCAGATTATTGTGTTTGTAACTCATAAATTTGCCAGTTCAGACTTTAAATCTCAATTAAATATATTGGAGTCATCCACTCAATATCAAGTTCAGATTGTTTTTTGTTCAGTGTCTGTTTGATTTTTCATGTAAATGATGTAAATAGCCTAAGTAAATTTTAAACTTTTCACTAAAATAAATATAATCAATACCATTTCATTAAAATCTAAAATCCTATGACACCTGCATGTAAACTGTTAAAAAGTAATAAAATCGAATTTTCAATTCATGAATATGAGCATGATGCAAATGCTAAAAGTTTCGGTTTAGAAGCTGCCGAAAAATTAAATCTTGATGTAAATGAAGTTTTTAAAACGCTACTGGTAACTGATGAAAAAAATTATTTTGTCGCAATTATACCTGTTAATCATCAACTCAATTTAAAAAAGGTGGCTACGGCGGTTGGCTGTAAAAAACTACAAATGGCAAATCCAAAAGATGCAGAACGTTTAACAGGGTACTTAGTGGGTGGAATTAGTCCATTAGGACAAAAGAAACGTTTAAAAACTGTGATAGATGCTTCTGCACAAGAGCTTGGCAAAATTTATGTAAGTGGGGGAAAAAGAGGATTAGATATTGGTCTAAATCCGAATGATCTGGCGCAAATATTGACGGCGCAATTTGTAGATATTCTTGATTGATTAAAATAAGGGCAATATCAAATTGACTTATTAAATGAAAATGATTATCATTATTGTATGGAGTTTGGTTCTACCAGAAAATAACAAGAGTTAGATAAATTTCTGGTATTGGTAGACCTGCAAGACATAATAAAAACAATGCAGGTTTGTTTAGCAGTAAATGGACCTAAGAAAAATAAACATGATCAGCGCAATAAAAAGAACAAGTAAAGATAGCAAGTAAGGATAGCTTGCTATCTTTGCATTAGAACTCGGTTTCAGAATTATTTTCATTATTCAACCTTTTAGAGTTTTTAAGTTCTCTCAGTAACAGATTACTTATATTTTTGATTAAAAAATAACCAGTAATGTTTCATTTATTATCATCCTGCCTTTTTAATCAATTTTTTGTATAACCTGAATAAAACATGATCAAAAAAAGAGGTAAAAACGTGCTTATTTTTCATGGAAAACCTGTTCATGGAGCTATCTTTGATATGGATGGGACAATGTTTGACACTGAGCGCTTACGGTTTCAAACATTGCAACAAGCATCTCAAGAGCTGATTGGGCAGGAGTTTTCACACGAATATTTAATGCAATGTTTGGGTTTAAGTGCGACAACAGCAGAAAAACTAGCACAACGTTTATATGGGGTAGATGTTCCGTATAAAGAAATAAGAAAAAGAGCTGATGAGATGGAGCTTGAGCATATTCGTAAACATGGCGTGCCTATTAAAAAGGGATTAGTTCAAGTTCTTGAACGTTTAAGAAAATCTGGTTTAAGAATGGCCGTAGCCACTTCAAGTCGTAGAGCAATTGCCGAAGAATATTTAATAAATGCCAACGTTTATAAGTTCTTTGATGTGATTACTTGTGGTGATGAAGTGGAACAGGGAAAACCTCATCCCGAAATATTTTTAAAAGCAGCAAGCCAACTTAATTTAAACACTAAGCAATGTTTAATGTTTGAAGATTCTGAAAATGGTTTAACCTCAGCTTACACATCTGAGGGTCTAACGATTTTATTAAAGGATATTAAAGAGCCAAATGATGAAATGCTCGAAAAAGCAGATTTTTATTACGATCAGATGTATGACTTTTTAAGCGATCTTGACCAGTTTATTCCTATTATGGATATGCCGGAAATACAAGAACCTTTTCCACAGAGCCTGAATCAACTTACGGTTGGTATACATGGCTTCGGTGCTATTGGTGGGGGGTATATAGCTCAAATATTGTCACATTGGGATGGATATACAAAACCAAGAAAAATAATTGCTTCAACTCGTAACAGTCTTTTTCGCGAGGCCGTAAATGCGTTTGGAACCTATAGTATTCGCTATGGACAATTTTCTTATGATGAACGTATTGAGAATATGACGATTGTTGACTCGGACAATGAGCAACAAATGTTAGAGATGTATACTCATTCAAGTTTGATTGCACTTTGTTTGCCAGAGCAAGCCATTGAAGCTGAATCAAAAATGATAGCCAAAGGACTATACGCCCGTTTTAACTCGCCACTTGAAACATGTATAGAACCGCTAACTTTTTTAATTATTTTAAATAAAGTGGGTGCTAAATATTTAGTGATGAAGTATCTTCGTGAAGCTCTATTAGAGTTAACGAATGATGAGGATGTGACTGAGCATATTTTAAAAGAGCATTACTTTTGTGACACTGTAGTAAACCGAATGGTTTCAAAACTTTCTAATCAGAATTTATATCGTCAACTTCGTATTAAGCATAATTTCCTTGAACAGCATTTAGAAGATGTTGAACAAGAAGATCAAATTGAAATTGAAGACTGCAATAAACTGACTACAGATCAGCAAAACAATGCCTCGGTTTATGTTGAAAATATGCGTCGTAATTTCCAACCTGGTCATATCTTACAAAGTATGGATTTAATCTTATTCCACAGTGAAACGGATATGCCAATTTATGTTGAAAAAGGCAGTCCTTTACTCGAAAAGCTACGTCAGGTTGTATTGGTTGAACAAATTACAGATATTCAACTGATTAAAAACCGCCTATGGAACGGCGTGCATGCGATGCTTGCTTGGTATGCATCTTTAATGGGTTATGAATCTATTGGGATTGCTATGGGGGATCATTCAGTAAAAGCATTTGCGGAAAACTTAATTACAGAAGTAAAACAGGGGCTTGCAATTGTATTGCCTAACTATGCAAAAGATCTGAACCGAATGGCTCAAAGTTTTCTAGACTCTTGTGAATACGCATTTAAAGATCCGTGTCAACGAGTAGCTCGAGATCCATTACGCAAACTCAACCATAATGAACGTGTCATGGCATCAATTGAAATGAACATAGGTCATGATTTACCTTATAAAAATTTATTAAAAGGTACTGCTCTAGGTTATGCGTATGCGATTCAATTTTTAGAAATTGATGATAATGCTGCTATTCAGCATCTACAGCAACAAATTCTAAAATTAGATCTGAATATGACTCAGAAAAGACAGCTTGAAGTTGATTTGGTCCAACACATTCAATATTTGTTTTCTGAACAAGACCAACAGCTTGTGGATATGAAAACTAACAAAGCCAGAACGACAGCTACCCAATATGTTTGAAGGCATTTGATTATTTAACACTCTACAATTGAAAGGCAAACATGTTTTAATACAAAACTTAAGTGACTTTGAATTAAAACTGTGCTGCTAAAACCTACGACGTTCATGGTGCCAACGACTATACGGGATTATCCGGAATGGCACCTAGGACGTCAAAATTATGCTTTATGGTATCTAGAGATTAATGATCAGAAATTAGTTGATTATCTATATGTCTTACGTACACATTTTTCAGAATTTTTATTAGAATCGAATAACCGTCAATATCATGTCACATTATTTATATGTGGATTTTTAACCCATGAACCTCGTGTTTATAGTGATGACTTTAGTTTCCATAATTTCTCAAAACAAAGAGAAATTTTAAAAAAAGAAAATATTTCACCATTTCGATTAAAAATTGGTTCAGTTGATAGTTTTAGTAGTGCTTTATTTGTAGAAATCCAAGATACCGATAATGTTTTATCTCACATACGTCAAAAATTAGGCATAGTTTCTAATGAAATTGCTGCTTTAGATTACTATCCTCATATCACGTTAGGCTTATATAAAAACATCTATAGTAGTGATTTGATTTTACAAAAAATTTCTCAATTCCCTGTACAATACAAAAACGCTGAATTTGAACTGAAAGTTGAGCATTTAACGTTTGGTTTTTATGAAGCTCAAACTTTACAAGGTAAGCTGTTTTCGTATCAGCATTTGTTTTTAGGTGATTCATGTTGCAACTGATTTTGGGGGGTGCCCGCTCTGGCAAAAGTCGACTCGCTGAACAAACGGCAATATCTACACAATTACCTGTGACTTATGTGGCGACAGCGCAAGCGCTTGATCCAGAAATGCAAAGTCGAATTGCACATCATCAAAATCAGCGTCCTGCACATTGGTCCTTAATTGAAGAACCATTATTTTTAGCAAATGCTCTGAAAAAAATTGATCAACCTAATCAAATTATTTTGGTAGATTGTTTAACTCTTTGGTTAACCAATTTGTTACTTTTAGAAGATCAAAGTGTTCAACAATTTGAGTGTGAGCAACTATTAAAAGTTTTACCTACACTTGAGTCGGAAATTATTTTAGTAAGTAATGAAACAGGGCTTGGTGTTGTGCCACTCGGCGAGATTAGTCGCCGTTTTGTCGATGAATCAGGAAGATTACATCAAGCGTTAGGGCAAATTGCAGATAAAGTTGTGTTTTGTGTGGCTGGTTTTCCAATGATTTTAAAAGGTGAGAAGTAAAATGAACTGGTGGTTAGAATCTGTAAAGCAACCTAATCTGGACGCAAAGCAACAAGCTGAACAACATCAACTCCAGCTCACTAAACCTACAGGTGCTTTAGGTGATTTAGAGCAGATTGCAATTACACTTGCTAGTTTACAATCAAATGCACATCCTCATGTTAACCATCCATGGATCACAATTTTTGCAGGCGATCATGGCGTGGTTGAAGAAAATATCTCTGCATATCCTCAAGCTGTTACCCGTCAAATGTTGCAAAACTTCACGACGGGTGGCGCAGCAATTAGTGTACTTGCTAAATATCATGAAGCTCATTTACAAGTGATTGACTGTGGCACAGTGGGCGAAGCATATGAATACTCAGGTGTTGAACGTCACTGTATTCGTGCTGGGACTGCAAATTTTGCTAAACAAGCCGCAATGAATGCTGATGAATGCCGTGCTGCGCTAGAGTTAGGAAAAAATAGTGTAGATACTGCAAAAGCCGACGGCGCAGATATTTATATTGCAGGTGAAATGGGGATCGGGAATACCTGTTCTGCTTCTGCCTTAGCTTGTCTTTTATTAAATGATACTGCCGAGCAATTGACTGGGGTGGGTACAGGAATAGGTGCCGATCAGTTAAGACATAAAATTGAAGTCATTGAGAAAGCTATAGAACTTCATCATAAACATGTCGTTGGTGATGTCTTCAAAACATTATGCGCCGTCGGTGGTTTGGAAATTGCCGCAATTACCGGTGCTTATATTCGATGCGCACAAGTAGGTTTACCTATTATTGTGGATGGTTTTATTAGTTCTGTAGCCGCTTTATGCGCTGTGCGGATGAACCCTAAAGTACGTGACTGGATGTTGTTCGGTCATCAATCGGCTGAATACGGCCACCAACGTATTTTACAGGAACTCAATGCTGACCCGATTTTAAAGATGAACTTGCGTTTAGGTGAAGGTAGTGGTGCTGGTGCTGCATTGGCATTAGTTAAAATGGCATGTGTATTACATAATCAAATGGCTACCTTTGCCCAAGCTGCTGTAAGCGGGGATAAAATTGGGTAAATTTAGAATCGATTTACTCAGACATGGCGAAAGTCAGTATAGCCATACTCTACGTGGGCATTTGGATGATGAGTTAACCGCAAAAGGTTGGCAGCAAATGCAGTCAACCATTGAGCAAGTTACAGACCAGACATGGGATGTCATTGTAAGTTCATCCTTAAAACGATGTGCTTGTTTTGCTGAGCAACTTGCAAAGACAACTCAGCTGCCTTTACTTCTAAATCATGACTTAAAGGAAATGTATTTTGGTGAGTGGGAAGGTGTATCAACTCAGCAAATTTATGAAACTTCACCTGAATTACTGGCAAACTTTTGGCAAAAACCAAGTCAATATTGTCCACCTCGCGCAGAAACATTAATGCAGTTTCAAGAGAGGGTTTTAAGTGGTTTTCAAGATTTACTCGTAGATATGCAAAACCAAAATTGGCAACATGCATTGGTTGTTACACATGGTGGTGTGATTAAGCTATTGGCTTGTTTGGCTGGGCGACAACCTTTAGATGACTTACTCAAAATGCCGGCAGAACTTGGGAAGTTATATTCTTTAGAGTTTTCTCAAACAGATGGTCAATTAACTTTCATGTTGAGAGAGTAGTTTTATATTTTTATACACTTGTAAGTTATTATTTTTATAAAGATATTTAAAATCATGTAATCTTACTGTCATTGCTAAAAATTAAGCTATTACTATTCCTTATTAATAGCCTATTTGACTTATGAATATTTTATTTAAAATGACGTTGCTTGCCACAACCATATTGCTTGTAGCCTGTAATAATAATGATGAGCAAGAAGTTCAGACTACACCTACAAACTCATCGAAATATTATCAAACAAAAACACCTTACCAACCTCAACAAAACTTAAAAAGCTATGAACAAGTGCCGACTGGGTTCCAGCCAGTTTTTACTGAGTTAGTGGCACGTCACGGTTCGAGAGGTTTATCAAGTCTGAAATATGATTTGGCACTTTATAATTTATGGAAACAGGCAAAAGCAGAAAATGCCTTAACACCATTAGGTGAGCAATTAGGTGCTGATTTAGAAGCCATGATGAAGGCTAATATCTTATTAGGTTATGGCGTGGAAGGGATCCGCCAGTATGGTTATGGGAATGAAACCATGACTGGTATTTTAGAACACCGCGGCATTGCCGATCGTTTATTACAACGCTTACCAACTCTTTTAAACTCGCAAGCATCTATATTGGTACAAAGTTCTGGAGTGGATCGTGCGGTAGATAGTGCAAAATTCTTCACTGCTGAGCTCATTAAACAACAACCCCAGCTTAAAGATAAAATTGTTCCTGTGACTTATACCAATTTATCGAGTTCAAGCGTTCCTAGTCTTGTCGATGGTGGCGTTGATCGTTTTAAACTTTATTTTCATAGCCTAAATGCGACTGAAGATTTGACTCAGCCATTGAGTGCTAGCCAACAAAAAATTTATGATGCGAGTCAGGCTTATCAAGATTTCGAAGCAAATAATAAAGATTTAGCCCAAAAGTTGAGCGAGTTATCAAAAAATAGTCAGGCAGAAAAAATTGCCCAGATTGTAATCACTCCGATTTTTAAAGCAGACTTTATTAAAAAACTCGGTACAACAGGTTATAGCTTTAGCAATAATGGATCTTTTACAGTAACTTCGCCGAAAGGTGAGCAAATTACAGAAAAAGGTAAAGGCAAAAATACGATTGCTAGTGCAGTAGATGCAGCAGCTTATATTTATGAGCTTTATTCAATTTCTGGTGGTATGAAAGATGAGTTGAAAGGTGTTGATTTTGATAAATATATGCCTTTAGATGCTGCAAAATTTTATGCTGAATTTAATGATGCCAATGATTTTTATGAAAAAGGCCCAAGTTTCGCAGAGTCAAACCAAGTTACAAGTGAAATTGCGCAAGGGCTTAAACAAGATTTATTTCAACAAGTTGATGCGGTTGTAAATAAAGCCCAACCATATAAGGCAGTTTTACGCTTTGCCCATGCTGAAATTATTATTCCTTTGGCAACTAGCTTAGATTTGCATAATATGATGCAGTCTTTACCACTACGCCAGACTTATAACTATTCAACAAGCACATGGCGTGGTGAAGTGGTTTCACCTATGGCAGCCAATGTACAGTGGGACGTTTACCAAAATAGCCAAGGCTCGACTTTGGTAAAAATGCTTTATAACGAAAAAGAAACTTTGTTCAAATCTGCATGTAACTATGCACGTTATACACCAACTAGTTTTTATTACGACTACATCAAACTGAAACAATGCTATCAAATGCAATAGATTTTCAGTTTTTGAAGTCTTTAATGGGAATAGGGATTGCTATTCCCATTTTTATTTCTTCATAATTCAATTTGTTTTTAAATATAGATCAGTTAGAGACTTGGATATGACACCTTTTTGGATTGCATTGCAATTTTTAACTGTTCTGCCTATTGAGCTAAAAACAATGCCAACGGCGCAACAAAATGGTCGAGCTATTTTGTTTTATCCACTGGTTGGGCTGATTATCGGTGGCATACTTTTTATTTTCACCTGTCTTTTGGCTAAACTCCCAATTGTTCTACTTGCCTCAATCATACTCACTTTATGGATTTGGTTGACTGGTGGATTGCATCTAGATGGGTTAGCTGATACTGCCGATGCGTGGGTAGGTGGTTTTGGTGATAAACAACGTACTTTACAAATCATGAAGGACCCAAGTTGCGGTCCAATTGGAGTACTGAGTTTAGTTATCATTTGTTTACTCAAATTTGTACTGATCTATGTGTTGATTGAACAACATCAAACACTATTTTTAATACTCGTACCTATAGTTGGACGCGTTGTACCGTCTATTTTGTTTTTAACTACATCATATGTTCGTGAAAAAGGTTTAGGTCGTTCTTTGACAGATCATTTACCTAAAATTGCTTCATGGATAATAACTGGCTTTGTTCTGCTATTGCCATTGTATTGGGAATTGCAAGGGCTTATCGCGATTATTGGCTTTTTAAGCAGTCTTGTTTATTTAAGACATTTATTTATAAAACGAATAGGTGGTATTACAGGCGATACTGTCGGCGCAGCAATTGAGATTAGTGAAACTGTACTGCTTTTTACTTTTGTGGTGAGTTATTTTTACTTATTTTGATATTAACTTTTGTCCAAGCAAAATAAAAAAGCCCTCAAAAATGAGGGCTTAATTTTCAATCTTAAAAAGATGGATTAACGGTTTGGTAAAACATCTTTTAAAGCTTCATGCATTTCAAGCAATGTCTTTTCCGTAGTTTCCCAATCGATACAGCCATCAGTTACCGATTTACCATATTCAAGGTCACAAAGGTTTTCAGGAATATCTTGACGACCACCTTTTAAATGGCTTTCAACCATAATACCTACGATTGACTTATTACCATCTAAAATTTGTTCAGTAATGTTTTTAAGAACAAGTGGTTGTAAGTACGGATCTTTATTTGAGTTGGCATGACTTGCATCAATCATGATCTTATTGCTAACTTTTGCTTTCGCTAAAGCAGTTTCTGCTTCTGCAACAGAGCCAGCATCGTAGTTTGGCTTACCATTACCACCACGTAATACAACGTGCGCATAAGGGTTACCATTTGTATTAATAATTGAAACCTGACCGTCTTCGTTCAAGCCTAAGAAGCTATGACCATATTTAACAGACTGCATGGCATTGGTTGCAACAGTTAAACCACCATCTGTACCATTTTTAAAACCTACTGGAGATGATAGACCAGAAGACATTTCACGGTGAGTTTGGCTTTCAGTTGTACGCGCACCAATAGCAGACCATGAAATTAAGTCTTGGTAGTATTGTGGCGAGTTAGGATCAAGTGCTTCAGTTGCACAAGGTAAACCTTTTTCATTTAACTCAAGCAAAAGCTTACGACCAATACGTAAACCTTTTTCGATGTTAAATGAGTCATTCATATCTGGATCATTGATTAGACCTTTCCAACCAATTGTCGTACGTGGTTTTTCAAAATAAACACGCATAACCAAATAGAGGGTATCTTTAACCTTTTCGCTTAGTGCTTTTAAGCGATCGGCATATTCGTGAGCAGCTTTAGGATCATGAATAGAGCAAGGACCAATAACGACAAACAAACGCTTATCAGAACCGTCCAAAATATCGCGAATAGTTTCACGGCCTTTTAGAACAGTTTGTGAAGCAACATCAGATAAAGGAAGTTCTGACTTAAGTTCAGCTGGTGTTACAAGAGTTTGGATGCTTTTAATATTAACGTCGTCGATATCTGGCTTTGAAACGGAATTTAAATGTGTAGTCATTGCTGTCACTGGTTCGATCATACTAAAGGTTGTTTTGTGTACTGAATATACCATGAAATAATTATGAAAATACTACATCCCATGGTATTTCAGTTTGGAAAAATCCTATTGATTTTACTATCTTTCAGTCGAGTTGCCTGTTTTTTCAGCAACTTGAGCTTGTTGTTGTACCACAGGTGCTTTCGGTTTTGCTTTGACTGGATGAACCATAAAGTTAACACCAAGGGCAAATAGAGTGATACCTAAAATTTTACGGATTAAACGTTCAGGCATGCGAGAGCTAATTAATGTTCCTACAATAATTGCAGGAATTGAACCTACCAATAACCATGTAAGCAACATAAAGTCGACATTACCTGCACTCATATGTCCAAGACCAGCAACTAGCGTAAGTAATACGGCATGTACAACATCTGATCCAATAATTCGAATCATTGGCAAGTTCGGGAACATAATCACGAGTGCCATAATTCCAAAGGCACCAGCACCAACAGATGATAGTGTTACGAATACACCTAAAATGATGCCCATAATCACAATGTAGGTACGCTTATTTTGAATAGCTAATTGTTCATTTTCACTATGAGCAGTTTCTTTGTTGCGGAATTTACTAAAAAACTTCTCAATACGAGAGCGGAAAATAATAGAAACACCCGTCAAAGTCAGCATAAAGCCTAACACCATGGTTAATACGGCTTTATAGTGGGTAGATTGACTTAAATAGTGCTCAAGTACCCAAGTGGTAATGAAAGAAGCAGGAATACTACCGACTGCGAGCCATAAAACGATAGGCCACACGATATTCAATTTCTTTGCGTGAACCATTGATCCACAGAACTTTGAAATTGCGGCATAAAGTAAATCGGTACCAATTGCGATATGAGGTTCGATTCTAAAAAGGCCAATTAAAATTGGTGTCATTAATGACCCACCACCAACTCCTGTAATCCCTACACAGAAACCAACTAACATACCCGCTAAGATAAATTCAAAAGCACCAGACATCTTTATCGCCACTTATCACGAAACGCAGATATCTTATTCCTTTTAGAGATAAACTTTTGTCATGAATAATGATTTACTTATGCAAAAAAAAGCTAAGCAATGCAAATATTACTTAGTTTGTTTTATTTTTAATCATTATTTTTAATAAAGAGATTACTTTGATGGCTTGAGTGGATTAATTAAAAGTATCAGAGCAAAAGTTAAAGGTGATGCAAATATCCACCAGCTCACAAAACCAATAGATAAGCCATTTTTTTTGATAAGAATAAATCCGCTCAAAACAAACAACAGACAAGCGGATATTCTTAACAATGAGTGAGATTTCTGAGCTAAGGTTTTGAAATAACCAGTTGATTTCGGTGATCGATATTTCTCGCTCGATATGAATAGTAAATACATACCTAGCACAGTCAGGGTAAAAACAATAATCATCATGAATTCACCTCAATATTTAACTTACTCAGTTTCTTTTGAATTTTTTGTGTAGCTTTATGCTGAATAGGTCTAATTTTACAGAATATAAAAAGTGCTAAAGCTGCAAATATCCATAAAAATATGTCTATACGGGCAAACATCCAATAATCACCTAAGCTTTGAATATAATCATATTTGATTAAATAACTTAGATTTAAGATTGGAAGTGCAATACAAAGCAGAATAAAAATACTCAATTGAGTTCGCCACAAATACTGCTTTTTAGTAGTTAATGCAATAATTAGGCTCATGAGCCAGACTAAAAAGAAGCTATAAATTTCATAATTGATTGTAGTTATGGTGACGGTAAACAATCGATTCGCATATAAATAAGCAATGGTTGCACAAGGCCAGCCTACAAATGTGGCAACATTTAAACGGTCAACTAAATAGTGCCCGACATGAAACTTGCTATTTTTATTTTGAAGTTGGCGTTTAAGGCTCCAAAGTAACAAGCCAGACGCAATCATCACACAGCCTAAAATGCCAGAGAAAAACAATCCTAAGCGAAGTAAAGGTTGAGCAAAAGTTGCCATGTGTAAACCATATACTCCCGCATAAAGTGTGGCAACTGCACTATGATTACGTGTATCACTTAAGACTTTGCCAGTTGTAGAATCTAGGATGATTTGCGCTTGATTACGAGTAATGGAGCGGTCTTCTTGCTGAATAAACGTAATTTGAGCCTGATTCGTATTTGGGTTTTTAACACTCATAGTTGCTAAAGTTTGATTTCCCCAATGTTGCTGAACTTGACTTAATAACTTCTCAATGGCTAAGTTTTGAGCAGGTTGAATCGATTGGTTTTCAGATACAGCCTTTGTGCGAATTTCGGTAAAATATTGATATGGATTCTCTGGATAGAGTTTTTGCATTCCCCAAGGTAGATATAAATAAAAGAAAATAGCTAAGCCTGTAAAAGTAATAGTCAAAAAGAAGGGTAATGCAAGTACAGATGACACATTATGAAAATCTAGCCATGAACGCTGAGACTTAAAGGTACGTAAGGTAAAAAAATCGGTAAAGATTTTTTTATGGGTAATGATGCCCGAGACTAAGGCGATCAACATAATAAAAGCTGCTAAAGATACAACTAGCCGTCCAATGAATATCGGAACGCCAAAAAGTTGATAGTGAAAACGATAAAAGAAGTCACCACCTTCGGTTGCCGAAAGTTTTAGTTCTTGACCTGTGTTTGCATCGAGTGTGGCATTGCCATAACCACCGTCAGGTTTTTCCCAATACATGTTGTTAACGGGGCTTTCTGCGGTAGCAACAGTTAAATACCAAGACTTGGCATCTGGAGCGTGTTTTTGTAAATATTGATATGCTGTTTTAACTGCTACATCTTGTTTTATTTCGTACTGTGCAAGTGCTGGTTGCATCCATAAATTAATTTCATGGCGGTAATATGACAAACTTCCCATTAAAAAAATAGCAAATACGAGCCATCCAAAAATTAATCCAGTCCATGAATGTAGCCATGCCATAGATTGGCGTATACCTTTATGCATAACTCACCATCCGTGTCACAAAAAAGAAAAGAAGACATAACGCGATTGATAGCCCAGTCAGTTTCAAAAGTGATTGAATGCAGAAACCTATAATCACGAAAAGTACATAAAACAAAATAGAGATAAATGCTGCCAAATAAATGGCTTCAGGTTTGTCTAGGGTCAAATGAAAAATGCCAGTAAGACCAACACTTAAATAAGCCATACAGGCATAACCCATACCGAAAACGACTAAGAATCGATAGAAAACTTTTATGCGATATGACATAGGGAGATTTAAAGTTTTGGACATTCTTACTGGCACATAAACAAAAATAAGATGAATGCCAACTCCTAAATAGGAGTTGGCTATGCGATTAATATTTAAATTTTACAGCAACTGTATAGTTAGCTGAGGGTCCATAAAAACCTTGACCATTAGGGAAACTATACAAATATTTCTTATCGAAAATATTATTACCGTTGGCTTGAAGCGTAATGTGGTTATTCACCTCATAGCTCGCCATTAAATTCACTAAGGCATAGGAATCTTGTTTAATGGTGCTGTTTGCTGTCGAGTCATATAGTTTCACGGCGTCTTGCCATTGTAGCCCTGCACCAACTTTCAGCTTAGGCAAAACAGATGGTGTATAGGTCGTCAGCAAGTTAAGGGTTTGGTTCGGATTATACGTTCTCGCTTCACCACCATTTTTAATATCTTTAATACTAAATTGAGCATAGCCAAAAGCAAGATTGACGTTATCAGTGATTTGACCTGATAAGCCAACTTCAACACCTTGTGATTCTAAATCACTGGTTGGTACTTTTCGGTTAAATGGATTTCCGTCTGAGTTGCGTAGCGGATAATTATTTTGCTCGGTTTTAAATACCGAAAAAGTACCTGTTAAACGGTCGTCTAACCATGAGCTTTTTACCCCCATTTCATAACTTTTACCCTCAACAGGTTTTAAAGCTTGATTGGTATTTTGGTCGATACCAGTTTGCGGGCGGAAAATAGACGTATAGCTCATATAACCTGTATATTCAGGCGTAAAGTTATAGGTTAGGCCTGCATAGGGAGAAACTTTACTTTCACTATACTCCATGGGTGAACCATAGCTTTCGCCTTTACTCTCGGCTCGCACATAGTTTGCGCCAAGCAAAAGTTTTAAATCTTCATTGAGATGTAAACGTGTAGCTGCATAAATTGAATCTATATTTTGCGTATAGTTCGCTGCTTCAGTGAAATCTGACCACGTTATAGATTGAGGTGTCCAGCTTGCCCAATTTGTAGTGGTCGAATTGATAACATTGGTGTCGTTAATTGTTCCCGTAGATTGATTATCATGCTGACGACTACGTACATAGTTATAGCCTAAAGTTGCTTCATGCTCTCGATTAAAAAGTTTATAAGTTCCTTCAAGATTAAAATCTACAGCATGTTGTTCTTGATGCTCTTGACCACCCCATGGTGTCAAAGACACTCCTGAACCATCAGCTTTTGGATAACCATAATAATAAAGAAGGCGACTATTGTGTTTACTATCAAGATAGTTATAAGTCAGCTTAGCTGCCCATTGATCATTAATTTTCTGTTTTAATTCAACAAAAGCATTTTGCGTTTCATTATCCCAATGTGCCCAGTCAGGGTTTGGGTTATATGAGCGATCATAAGAAATTTGTTTACCATTGGCATCGAGTAAGGGTAGAGCACCCCAATTGTTTGCATTCGGTTTATTTTTTTCTTGGCTATAACCTACGGTAAGTAACGTGGTATCTGTTAAATCAGCTTCAACAATACCAGCGAAACCATTTTTTTCTGAAGAATATCGGTCAAGGTAAGAATCGCCAGTTTGTTCATAGCCCATAATGCGACCACGGACTTTTCCACTCGGTAGAATTGAGCCAGAGACGTCAGCCTCATAACGCTGAGTGTCCCAAGACCCGTAACTTACACCGCCACTTGCTTGAAATTCTTGAGTTGGGCGTTTTCGAATATTGTTGATGGTTGCACTTGGGTCACCAAATGCATTCGTTAAAGAGTCAGCACCTTTAACGACTTCTACACGATCATAAAAATAAGTATCAGGATTGGTGTTGTTGTAGTTATAACCTGAGAGGGGAAAACCTACGCCGTCAGTCAATATATTTGAAATCTCGAAACCACGAGCCATATAAGTAGTTCGCTCGGTTTCCTGATTGGTAACTGTGACTCCGGGTGTGTTGTTTAGAACATCTCGGGTGCTGGTAAGGCCAAAGTCCTCAATTTGTTGACGAGTAACGACATTGATAGTTTGAGGCGTTTCTTTTGCTTCTATATTAAGCTTGGTTGCACTACTAGAGTTTTTAACATTATATGCTTTTGTTTGTTCAGAAGACTGCTCAGCATTGGATGCTTTAACTTGAATCGTCTGCAAAGATTGTACATCTGTATCTTGAGCATAAGTGAGATTTGCATAACAAATCGCGCAAGCGATTACAGAAAGTTTAAATGGTCGAGGTGGGAAGGTCATAATAGTAAAGATAATGTAAATAATTCTCATTTATTTTATTGTTTGTAAATGTAAGCTACAATTCAAATTGCATTGTTAATTTTGATTAAAATATAGTGAATGAGTGTAATTCTAGATTATGGCGTGCGGAGGTAGACTTTCGCCAGCGTGTATCTAGCAAGTTCAAGATTAATAAACCTCTATGCTAGAATGCATTATTTCAAATTCTTGGGTAAACCGACTTGGCAAATCGAAAACTTAAAATAGGCATTGTAGTTGGGGAAGTTTCTGGAGATACGCTAGGTGTCAAACTTATGCGTAATTTCCGTGAGCAAGGAATTGATGCTGAGTTTGAGGGAATCGGTGGACCCCAAATGATTGCTGAAGGTTTTAACAGTTATTACCCGATGGAAACTCTATCTGTGATGGGGATTGTTGAGGTATTAAAAGACTTAAAAAAATTGTTCGCCGTACGAGATGGTTTAATTAATCAATGGACTCAGCATCCGGTTGATATTTTTATTGGTATTGATGCACCTGATTTTAACCTCAGACTTTCAAAAAGTATTAAAGAAAAGAATCTTCCAATAAAAACAGTTCACTATGTCAGTCCATCTGTTTGGGCGTGGCGCCAAGGACGTGTTCACGGCATTAAACAAAGTATCGATTTAGTACTTTGCTTATTTCCGTTTGAAAAAGTTTTTTATGAACAATATGAAGTTCCAGCGGCATTTGTGGGTCATCCATTAGCTAGACAATTACCACTTGAAAATCCAATTCAAATTGCCAAACAGCAATTAGGCCTTAATGAAAATCAAAAGCATATTGCTTTGTTACCAGGTAGCCGTAAAGGTGAAGTAGAGCGGCTTCTTCCTATGTTGATGGGTGCTGCTAATATTTTGCATACCAAATATCCAGACATCCAGTTTTTAATTCCGGCAATTAATGATGCCCGTAAGCAACAGATTGAGCAGGGTGTTCAACAACTAGCACCTCATTTAAAGGCTTCTATTCATATTTTAGAAAATACTGATAGTGAATCTAAAATTGGCCGTATGGTCATGAATGCAAGTGATATTATTGCGTTAGCTTCTGGAACGGCGACTTTAGAAGCAATGTTAATGCATAGACCGATGGTCACTTTCTATAAGTTGCATTGGTTGACCTATATAATTGCTAAGCTTTTGGTGAAAATTCCTTATTATTCTTTACCGAATATTATTGCGGGTAAGAAAGTCATTGAAGAGCTGATTCAGGCAGATGCAACACCAGAAAATTTAGCTGCTGAAATAGAAAAACTGATGAATGTTGAAACAGCTCAAATTCAAGTGATGCAACATTTAACTATGCATAAACAGCTTATTTCTGGAAATACAGAAGATCCGGTACAGGCCATTTTGCAATGTTTAAATAGCTAATTTTTAAGATTTGATTGGCTAATTGCTTTTAATCCTGCCAATGAAAATTTTTTAAAATGTTCAACTAAATCATGCAATGGCATCTGAGCAATATTTTTAAGCGGCTCAGGTGCTTGAGCATTTGGTCCAGCGATAATGAGCATCATGCAAGGTGTCATCACGCTTAAAATACAAGGCAAAACAGCTGGATCATTTTCATTTAAACCTGCAACTTGACTAATGAGCTTACGAATAAGAAAAAATTTTCTCATACCTGCAAGTTCAATAAAACTTAATAAATGCTCAGAAGGTGAGAACAACTCACGAATAAAGACTTTGCCATGCCAAACATCTTTTTCAGTTAACTTATGCAATAAAGTTTCAAGTAGTAAACTTAATTTTTCTTCAGGAGAGTAAGTGCTCTCGACAAGTTCCAGTAAGTATTGTTCATCTAGATAGTGGGCATGCGCTTCTACCAAAACTGCTTGATATAGTCCATCTCGACCATCAAAGTGATAATTAATTGCAGCTAAATCGACATTGGCAGCGCTAGCAATTGTTTTGTTCGCTGTTTTTGCAAAACCATATTGGGCAATTAGTGGTCCTGCTGCCTCAATAATTTTAGACTTGGTTAAGTCACCATCACTTCGTCTAGATCTGGACATGTTTAAACCTAATTTTCATTCACCATAAAAGTATATCTTTTATTCAAAGATTGGAGTAATTTAAATTTAAATTGAATTTAAACTAAGAAAATTTGAATTTAATAAGAAGGATAATAAGATGAATAAAAAAGTGATTGCCATAGTCCTAGTTATTTTAGCTCTGGTTATCATCAGCTTCTGGGTATGGAAATATAATAATAAGAATCAAAAAGATAATGATTTGACTCTATATGGAAACGTGGATATTCGCCAAGTTTCACTTGCATTTGAACAGTCTGGCCGTATAGAGAAACTGTTAGTTCAAGAAGGCGATAAAGTTAAAGCAGGTCAAGTACTGGCGACCCTGAATACCAATTCTTTAGAAATTCAGGCAAAGCAAGCCCAAGCACAACTCAAAGCTCAACAAGAAGCAATCGTCAAACAAAAAGTTGGAGCTCGGCCAGAAGAAATTAGTCAAGCAAAAGCACAACTCGCTTCTGCACAAGCTGATTTAGATAAAGCCAGCAAAAACTTGCAAAGATTACAAATATTGGTGAACAGTACCGATGGTCGGGCAATAAGCCAACAAGAGCTCGACTATGCCAAAAGTAATAAAAATAGTGCTGAGGCAGCAGTCCGTGAAAGACAAGCTAATTTAGAATTGATTATTAAAGGTGCTAGACAAGAAGATCGTGAAGCAACCAAAGCACAATATGACGCAACCAAAGCTAATTTAGATCTAATTAACTATAACCTTAGTCAAGCTGAACTAAAGTCTCCTGTAAATGCTGTAGTACGGGCTCGACTACAAGAAGTTGGAGATATGACCACTGCGCAAAAAGCAGTTTATACATTGGCTTTGACTGACCCTAAATGGGTTCGTGTATATGCAAATGAAAAAGATTTAAGTTCCATTCATATGGGTGGTACGGCACAGGTCATTCGTGATTCTTACCCAAATCAACCTATCAATGGAAAAATTGGCTATATATCTTCTGTGGCTGAGTTCACTCCTAAAACTGTACAGACTGATGAGATAAGAACAACTCTAGTTTATGAAGTTCGGGTTTATGTAAATGACCCGAATGATCAATTGAAAATGGGTCAACCAGTGACTGTAAAAGTACCACTTGTTTCAGGTGAGAAAGCTCATGACTGATAATAATGTAGTGGTTCAAGCTCATAATTTATCTATAGCTTTTAAAGCTGAGAATAAAAAATCAGCAGAAATTAAGGCAATTAATGATTTGAATATACAAATCAAAAAAGGTGAGCTTACTGCTTTAGTTGGCCCAGATGGTGCAGGAAAAACAACTTTATTAAGATTAATAGCTGGACTATATAAAGCAACTTCTGGTTTTTTGCATGTGCTTGGATTTGATATCGATAAACACTCGCAAGCTGTACAAGACCGTATTAGTTATATGCCACAACGCTTTGGGCTCTATGAAGACTTAAGTGTACAAGAAAATTTAGATTTATATGCTGACTTACACGGCGTTCCAAGGGAAGTACGTAGTCAAAGATTTAAACGTTTATTGGAAATAACGGATCTTACTCAATTCACTGAGCGTCTAGCTGGGCAACTTTCTGGTGGTATGAAGCAAAAACTAGGTCTGGCATGTACTCTAGTTCGTTCACCAGAGTTATTGTTACTTGATGAGCCTAGTGTTGGAGTAGACCCTTTATCAAGAAGAGATTTATGGATCATTATTGAACAGCTTGTTCAAGAGGAAAGCTTAAGCGTTATCATAAGTACTGCTTATATGGATGAAGCAGAAAAATGTGACTACGTGTATATCATGTATGAGGGCAAAATTTTAAAGCAAGGTTCACCTGAGCAATTAAAAGAAATAGCGCATGGACAAACATGGCAAGTAAAACTTTCAGAGCAAATTAAGGCACGGACTTTACAAGCTCAATTGCTTGGAAATTCTGTTGACATTATTGACGCTGTTCCAAAGGGTGAACAAGTAAATTTTATCGGTCGCCAAAAAGAATTATCAACAGATATTTTACCTCAGGGGCTAGTCGCTCATAGGCGATCACCAGAACTTGAGGATGCGTTTATGATGTTGTTGCAGCAGACTCAAAAGCAACGAAAACTAATATCTGTTCCTGAGCAGAATTCTCAATTAGAACAAAGCAATCATTTGAAATCAGAACAACCCGTCATTGTTGTTAAAGATTTAGTTAGAACCTTTGGTGATTTTACTGCCGTTGCCAATACATCATTTGATGTAAAGCGAGGCGAAATATTTGGATTACTTGGGCCGAATGGCGCGGGTAAAACCACAACATTTCGGATGTTATGTGGATTGTTACCAGCAAGCAGTGGGTATCTAGAAGTTGCTGGTAAAAACTTACGTACAGCTCGTGCTGAGGCCAGAGCCAAAGTAGGGTATGTCTCTCAAAAATTTGCGCTTTATAGTAATTTAACAGTTTTGGAAAACTTAAAGTTTTTTGGTGGGGCCTATGGATTAGCTGGCAAAAAACTAAATCAACAAATTGATAAAGCCTTACAGCAATATGATTTAAATCCAAATATTAAAAGCGGTGATTTACCAGGTGGTTATAAACAGCGCCTATCTATGGCTGCTGCACTATTACATGAACCAGAAATTTTATTTTTAGATGAACCTACGAGTGGTATTGATCCACTTGCACGCCGTTCATTTTGGTACAGCATTGGTGAGCTGGCAAATCAAGGGATTACTATCATTATTACCACCCATTTTATGGAAGAAGCAGAATATTGTGACCGCATTGCAATACAGGATGCTGGAAAGTTATTGGCCTTAGGTTCACCACAACAAGTACGCAATTTAGCCAGTCAAGATAAGCATATTGCTGATATGAATGAGGCTTTTATAGCGATTGTGGAACAAGCACGTGCATTAAGGCACGCTGTTTAGGAGGTCTGCAATGAGCTTAGGGTTTTGGAATCGCTTGATCGCATTAGTTCGTAAAGAAACTAAGCAGCTCATTCGAGATAAAAGCAGCCTTGGAATTGGACTCGTTTTGCCTGTTATTTTAATTTTACTGTTTGGTTATGGACTTTCCTTTGACTTAAATCAGGCCCGGGTCGGAGTTGTAGTTGATCAGTCTTCACCACAAATCCATCAGGCTTTAGCGGGTTTGAATGGCTCACGATATTTAACAAGTCAAGAGTTTCATAATTTGCCTGAAGCAGAGCAGGCCATTCGAGATGGCGAAATTGATGCCATTTTGCATTTTCCTTCAGATTTCGCCACTCAGGCACAGCAAGGTAATGCAAAGGTTCAACTACTATTAAATGGTACATCCACCACCATAGCAACAGCCTTAGAAGGTTATGTTGCAGGTGCTTTAGCTACCGCGCCGTCTATACAAGTTGACCGTGGGCAAATATTAGCAACGTCAAGTGCCGTTAATATTGAACAACGAATATGGTTTAACGAGTCTGCTAACAGTACTTGGTTTTTAGTCCCTGGCTTAATGGTACTTATTTTGACTTTAATCGGTGCATTTTTAACTGGTTTACTTATCGCCCGTGAAAGGGAGCGAGGAACACTAGAAGCCTTATTTGTCACACCTGTAAGACCATTTGAAATTGTATTAGCAAAGCTTATTCCTTATGTTGTTGTGGGCATGATTGATATCGTGATCTGTATTATTGCTGCCTATTTTATTTTTGAAGTGCCCATGCGCGGTTCATTATTCTCAATTTTATCGGCTTCATTTCTCTATTTAGTTGTTTCTTTATTACTTGGTTTAACTATATCCGGTTTTGCTCAAAGTCAGTTTCAGGCAAGTCAAATTGCTTTATTGGCAAGTTTTATGCCCGCACTTATGCTGTCAGGATTTGTTTTTGATACCCGTAACTTACCTTTAGTCGTGCAAATTATTAGCCAATTGCTTCCAGCTACACATTTTATGATTTTAATTAAAACTTTATTTATGGGAGGTGATGATTGGAAGTTATGGCTTAAAGAATGTGGCTTTTTACTGGGATATATCGTCGTTTTGATATGTGCCGTGAACTTTTCACTAAAAAAACGGTTGAGATAAAGTTATGTGGCAGCAACTAATCGCTTGGCTAAAACACTTAAGTTTTTTAGTTAAAAAAGAATTCTTAACCATTTTTAGTGACCCTGCAAATAGAGTCATTCTATTTGTACCAGCCCTCATGCAGGCACTTTTATTCGGTTATGCTGCAACTTATGATGTTAACCGTGTGGACTATGCAATTTTAGATCAGAGTAATGGGCAAGTTTCGCATGAACTGATCTCAAAGCTCGATGGCTCTGGTATTTTTAAACGTGTTGCAACACTTGAATATACCGAACAAATCAAACAAATAATTGATAGCCGTCAGGCACTGGTCGTGATTACGATTCCTTCAGACTTTGAGAACAAATTAAATGATAACCAAAGTTCACCTATACAGGTCATTGTTGATGGTAGGAATTCATCAACCGCAGTTGTAGCCGGTTCATATCTAAATAAAATAATTGGGGAGTTTAATCAACAAAAATTTAACTCAGCTTTGCCGATTAGTCTTGAAACAAGAACATGGTACAACCCAAATCAAGAGTCTCGTTGGAGCTTAATGCCATCATTAATTGCAGCTTTAAGTATGATGCAGACATTACTTTTATCTGCTTTATCAGTTGCTCGTGAACGTGAGCAAGGTACTTTCGATCAGTTACTAGTGACACCATATACACCATTACAAATTATGATTGGTAAAGCCTTACCGCCAATTTTTGTAGGGTTGATGCAATCAACTATTATTCTCTTGATTATTTTGTTCTGGTTTAAAATTCCCATGTATGGCTCTATTGGGCTACTTTATTTTGGTTTATTGAGTTTTAACATAGCTGTAGTTGGTGTGGGTTTATCTATTTCAGCGTTATCTTTAAATATGCAACAAGCCATGCTATTTACGTTTTTACTCATTATGCCTTTAATGTTACTTTCAGGCTTACTTACACCAGTAGAAAATATGCCGAAAGTATTACAAATAGCAACGTACGCAAATCCATTAAGATTTGGAATTAACTTGGTACAACGAGTTTATTTGGAAGGTGCAGGCTTTGCACAAGTCAAATACAACTTTATCCCAATGATTATACTGGGAGTAGTTACTTTACCTTTAGCAGCTTGGCTATTCAGAAACAGATTATCTTAATTAAAAAGCCCCATTTCAGGGGCTTTAAAACTTATCTAGGCACGTATAATAAGCTCGTAACCCGTATATTTACGAATGTTGATCACACCAATATCAAAGATTAAATATTGGCCTTTAATACCCTGTAATACACCACGAATTTTTGGTGTTTTATCTAGGTTTAGAGATTTAATTTTTTCAGGATATTGTTCTACTGGGTAGACAAATTCGCGTGGTAACTCATCTTCTAATAATTCAACAGTTTCGTTAAATTCAAGATTTTGGCTAAATTCCTCACGAATCGTTTGAATTGTTGGTGCAAACTCTTCGATTAATTGATCACGCTGTTCTGTCA
Organism: Acinetobacter sp. H1(2024); assembly: GCF_046557555.1. Classification (NCBI taxonomy): domain Bacteria; kingdom Pseudomonadati; phylum Pseudomonadota; class Gammaproteobacteria; order Moraxellales; family Moraxellaceae; genus Acinetobacter; species Acinetobacter sp. H1(2024). The sequence continues at coordinate 410,037 of NZ_JBKGFO010000001.1, read as the reverse complement.
GTTTAAGAGGTTCAGCTTCACCCTTAAGGAGTTTACGCCAATCAGTTTTGTCAGCAATTAAAGAACCAAACATCGTTTCAAGCTGACCAGATAAACGGCGTGATCCAACTTTCATAATTGGTAAAGCCTGAGTTGCTCCTTGATCTAACCAACGACCTGGCATATGACTAACACGAGTAATACCTACTTTTAAAGCACTCGAATTTGCCAAATAGACAATATGGGGTTGGAAACAAACATTATGGGCAAAGTCATCTTCACGACACGTACCTAAATGGTAGTGGCATGTTTCTGGTTTCATAATGCATAGGTCACATTCAGCTTTTGTTTTAAAACATTTAAAGCAGTGACCTTGAGAATAAGACTTCGGTGTTTTAGTGCCACATGAAGTGCAATAGATATTACCTGTCCATTCGATTTCTAGTTCTTGTCCTAAATTAAAAGGAAGATCAATTTCTGAACGGTCTAATACAAATTTGTATTCAACATTTGCCTTGGTTGTCTGTTGATCAGTTACACTAGCATCTTTTAGGCCTGCATGCATTTTATGGCAAATGCCTTGTAGTTCCATAAAGTTTAAACTCACATCTTTCAATTAAGGGTTGCAGTTATGGCTGAACAAAATGTCATCACTTCTATGCTAGACGATTTATCAAACGAACAGCCCATTCATACTGCACTTTGTATTGGCCAGAAAATTGACCAGAATAACGCAATTCAATGGCACTATTTTACCGTAAATGAGCTTTTAAGTCTGCCTTTTACTCAGCGTTATGACTTGGGTTTTGTATTGTTTGATACAGATGAAATGCAAAACATTGGCGATGTTCAAAAGTCACAATTATTAGTGAAGCTAAGAGATTTGTTGGCAAAACGGATTGTTGTGGTAAGCAAACGCAGTGATGAACAGCTATTACGTTCTTTAGGCTTCACGCAACTCATCGATAAAACATCACATGATAGTGATTTTGCTTTATGGCAATTTAACATTTTGACCTATAAACATGTGCCAGACTGGTTTAATTCAAAATTTTGGGCGAACCCAGAGAACTGGAATAAATTTCGCTGGTAAAAGGCAAGCAAATCTCTTTCAAAATTTAACAATTTGGCTTTTGCTGTGTTCATAAGAATCCGCGTATGCTCATGTATAAATCATGCATAAGAGATAAACATGACAAATTTAAGCAGTATTGTAGAAGTTTTGGCTCAACAAGCTTTAGGTGGGAACCAGCAAGCATCAGGTCAAGGTGGTTTGGGTGGAATTTTAGGTTCTGTATTGGGACAAATGGGCGGTAATACTTCTTCTGGTGCTCAAGGCGGTCTAGGTGGTGTATTAGGTTCGGTATTGGGACAAGTGACAGGCAACAACAATGCACCTCAAGCAGGAGGTGGCGTACAAAGTTTATTAATTGCGGTTGTACCTTTAATTTTAGGTTGGGTTCAACAACAAGGTGGATTACAAGCTGCTTTAGAAAAGTTAAAAGGCGCTGGCTTAGGTAGCCAAGTTCAAAGTTGGGTTGACCCAAATCAAAGTAATAGTGAGGTTCCTACCCAGCAATTACAAAGCCTATTTAACCCAGCAGATATTGAGCAAGTTGCCCAGCAGGCTCAAGCGCCAAAAGAACAAGTTTATGGTGCGATCGCGTCTGTGTTACCTCAGGTTATTGACTCTTTAACACCTCAGGGTGACAGTACAGATCATCAAGAAGCAAATCAAGACATTCAAAATGTGATGAATCTGGTAAGTGGTTTCTTAAAATAAGAGATATACTTTAAAAAAGCCGATCATTTTTATATCGGCTTTTTTAGTATGTACTAAAAAATAAAAGGGCATAAGCCCTTTTATTTTATGCAAGATGGTTAATAACTTAGAAGTTATATTCCATACCAGCACCTACAACAGTACGTTTGTCATCTTGAGCAAGCCAGTCACGTTTTTGTTGAGCAACAATACCGTAGAAACGTGCTTGTTTATTAATTTTGTAGTCTAAGCCTACGCCGTATTGATCAATTTTACGATCTTGTTGACCATCTACAGAAGCTTTAGATGATTGGTATTGTCCTTTTACAACAAAAGGTGTTTCACCAATTTTGTAAGTTATAGCACCAACCCATGCATCTTCTTGTAAGCCTTTATATTTAGTCAACTCATCAGTTGGTTCAGCATGTTGCCATAAACCACCCAACACAAGACCAGTTGCACCAAGCTTGCTAAAATCGTAAGAGCCAGTTACACGGTAAGCATCAGAGAAAATATTGCTAAGGCCATAAGCATTGTATTTACCTTGTACGCTGTAGTTAGCAGCAGCAGCCAATGCTAAACCAATATCTTTATTTTCGTAGCCGAGAGAGCCTGAAACTGAGTCACCAAAACCATTACGTTTGTCATCGTTACCAGATGCGCCTGGAGTTGGATCAGCAGGCGTTTCACCTTGTTGGAACATTACGTTGAATGTTACACCAGCAAGAAGTTTAGGATCAGATTCAAAACCAATAACGTTATTTAGACGTTCTTCACCATACATTGTGTTGGTAATATCTAAAATAGTGTGGTCGTTATAGATGTCTTGGTAGTTACCAGCGGCATTTTTGAAGTAAGAGTCAAATTTACCAACTTTCAATGTACCAACATTATTTGATTTGATACCGATATAACGGTTACGTTGACCAAGATCTGTACCATCACCATCAGCATTAATTTGCCATTCGGCTAAATAAACTGCTGACAAGTTATCAGTCAATTTCTCTTCGCCTTTTACCCCAATACGAGACGCGTTAGAGTTAACTTCGGTAACGTCACTTTTACCATCGAAATTTTTGTTGTCAACTTGGTCAATGGTAACATTGAGTTTACCGTACAAAGTTGGCGCTGCTTGCACCGCGTTTACGCTTAGAGTTGCAACTGCGGCAGCGAGAAGCAATTTCTTCATTGAGATTTCTCCAAAAGGTATTTTTAAATGGCGTATGCCTAGCTAACTTTTATTTTGTAGTTGGCTTATGTACAAAAAGTTACAGAAGCTCACCAACTTGCTAAGAAGTATCTGTAAACTTTGTGACAGTGGAGTGAAGAAGAAATGACAGTTTTATGACAAATAAGAATTAGAAATACTTTATTTTATTTTGATTTTATTACACTTTTTAAATAAAAAAAGCGGAGCCTAAGCTCCGCTTTTAACTCTTTACATCAAAGAGCTGCTTTAATTTTTTCGGCTAAGGCCTTGATTTTATCTTGATCTCCTAATTGCGCAGCATGTTTACCAAGCTGGTGAACATTTGTTGGAATTAGGTGAAAGTGAACGTGAGGGACAGTTTGTCCAGCAGCGGCCCCAGATAATTGCATGAGAACAATACCATCTAGGTTTAGTGCTGTTTCCATTGCTTTCGCAATCTTTTGCACAATCTGGATGGTGTAAGCTGCTGCCTCAGGGGGTAAATCAAGTAAAGTTACTGCAGGAGTTTTTGGAATAACTAATGCATGACCATCGGCTTGGGGCATAATATCCATAAAAGCTAGAACTTGATCATCTTCATAGAGTTTTATCGCTGGAAGTTCACCACGTAAAATTTTTGCGAAGATATTTTGATCATCATATGCCATGAATTATTCCTTTAAGTACTATTTACACTTCAATTCTTTTTGACGTTCTTTAATTGCGTCTAGACGTTGCTGCTCTTTATCAGAGAATTTTGGCTTAGTCGTATGACAGTTTTCATTACCATATTTTTCTTTAGCATCTTGGTCTTTAAAGCAAAAGCCTTTTGATGCATAAATCAAATTGTAATCATCTTGCAATTTTTGACATTCTTGCTCAGGTGTTGCAGCTTGAGCACTGAAGCCGGCAAGAGATACCATTCCAGTGAATACTGCAACCAATAATTTATTCATGAGCTTTTCCTCAGTTAAGGTATGAACCTGTACTCAATATAAGGTTTATTCCCAATATTTCAATGACTATTAATTACTCAAGTGTTATTAAAAATCATATTTTATCTTATAATACAAAAAAGCTTTACATATCAATATCTTTTTTAAAATTTAAATTAAATCAATTGGTTATATTTTATTTTAGATTAAATAATAAAAATATATACATAATAAATATTTAAAACGATTATTAAAATTTCATAGTGATGAATTAAATACGCTATATGAGTAACATCGGTTCTTGTTTATGTAATCAAGAAAATTTCTATATTTCTTTAAATGAAAACTATTTATTATTGTCATTGCAGTTTATAGCTAAAACAAACGGGTACAGGAGCGAATGCGGGACTTTGGTCGAAGAAAGCTTTCTGTATAAAGTCAAAATATGAATGGGGAGGTTAGCGAACGCTCATGAAAGTTTTGAATGTTTGCCTGTTATTAAAGAATTTTTAAAGTACTTCGAATAACATCTTTTTAATTTTATATCTTTTAATATTTCTTAAGTGTTCGTTACATAAATGATGTGTGTTCACTGTTGAATATATCCTGTATTTAATTGAGCATGAAATGACATAACTTAAAAAGGATGAATCACATGATAGATGAAGAAAAGCCTTTAAACTTTGAAGATGATGAAGAGCCTCTTGATTTTGAAGATGAAGAATTTATAGACGATAAAAAAGAGGATGAAATGTATAACTCGATCACTAAGGATGGATCTAGCGTTGATCCTGCCGATGACGGAACAAGACATATTCGCCCTGAAGATGGTGATCCGATAGAACTTGATGAGTAAAAACATCAATTTAAATAATATTATTCTTTTTAATATTTAAGTATAAGTGTAATATCCGATCGCTGTCACAAACAGCAAAAGTCCTGAATGATCAGCGCAAAAAATCAAAAGGGTAGAGCCTGCTTACAAAGCGGGCTTTTTATTTTTTGTATAAATTTAAACTGAAAAGTTGGCTGAATGAGAAGAAAATATTCTTGTTTTTAAACTAATAAAATATGCGTCAAAATAATAGCTTACAGCTAAATACTCCACTTATTTATAGTGAGCATTTAAAAGAAGCACGAATGTAAATAATAAAAATAAAAAAAGTAGAAAAGCCATAAGTTAAAGCATATCGTTAAATTATTTAGGTATTTTACACAATTTAACATTTTATGCAAATTGGTTTGCATTTTATTAAGATTTGTTAAAATTCGATCAAAGTATGATCGTTTTAAATATATGACAATTTTTGTTTAATTTGATAGATTGTTTTGTTTTTTACAACAATGGGTAGGCTGTATGGAAAAATTGTTATTCGCTTTTGCTGTGGTACTGACGCTGAATGGTTGTGCATCACTCACCCATAAAGGTGATGAAAATTATGTTAGCAAGTCACCAGTTACTCCGGTGAATACCGCATTTAATGGAACGAAAGTACCTGAGCATGGAATTTTTACTGAGCAAGATATTGCTAACATGCCTGAACATTCAAATATCAATTCACGTTATGAGGTAGCATTTTAATAAGTGAACAAAATTTGAAATTGAATAGTTAAACTAAAGAAACTGGTCAATTAGCTGAAATATTAAATTTACTAGCATTACTATTTAGTAAAAGCTGCTAAGTATAAAACCACCAGTTTTGTGGTTTTTAAAAAGATAAAATGTTAAATTTTAATCATTGAAAAAATTGGTTTTATAAATGAAAAGTATCATTATTTTTACTTCTATATTTTTATTATGCGGGTGCGCAATTAATACTAAGTCATTATCATCACCAAAAAGTAATGATGATAAAACGATATTAGAAGCTGAAAAATATAAGCAACAATATCAGAAAAAAATCTTTCGAACTTGGGATGTCCCGTCATCTTCATCTGGTATGAGTGCTAGTGTTAAAGTTTTTTTAACTGACACAGGTCAAATTGAGCAAATTATTTTTCTTGATAAAGAAGATCCAAAGTTTAAATCAAGTATTGAAAAAGCTATATGGCGTTCAAGTCCATTTAATTTACCTAATAATCCTGAGGTTCGAAAACAAGCTAGAAAATTCAATATAAAATTTATATCTAAGTAAATTTTTCAATATGAACTTGTTCTTTACTTCAAGAAACTACCAGCAGGTGGTTTCTTTGTTTTTATAGGGAATTTTACGATTTATTGATAACTTTAGGTTATTAATTATTTAAAAACTAATCATTATTTTTTATCAGCTTTTTCTTCTATGTTTAGTTTATCGAAAAAGAGGAATAAGCCATGTTGAATCAACATGAGATTAATTTAAAGCAGTACCACAATAAATCTTTAAGTTATTTGAATAGCACCGCTCATTCTGAAGGGGTTGAATTTGATAAATTTATTAAAGAAATTGAGAAATACCCAAATGCGGTTGTTTTAGATTTAGGTTGTGGTGGTGGTCATGTGGCTTATAACGTTGCTCATCATGCTGATCTGGTTTTTGCTTATGATTTATCTCATGAAATGCTCGATACTGTTTCAAAAGCTGCCAATGACCGAAAAATAAAGAATATCTTTGTACAACAAGGTATAGCTGAAGATATGCCTTTTACAGATGAACAGTTTGATGTAGTCATTAGTCGATATTCTGCTCATCACTGGCAACATGTACCAACGGCCATGAAAGAAATAAACCGGGTTTTAAAACCTAATGGTACCGCTATTTTTGTTGATATTGTTAGTTCAAGTTTTCCCATATTAGATACCTTTTTGCAAACTATAGAAGTGATTCGAGACCCGAGTCATGTAAGAAATTACAGTATTAAAGAATGGGTTTACTTCATTGAGGACGCTGGCTTTGAGTTAACTGCTTTAGACAAACAATCGCTCATGCTAGATTTTGATAGTTGGGTACAGCGTATGAAAACACCTGAAGATCAGATAAAAACGCTTAAGTATCTACAAGAAAATGCATCAGATATCGTCAGAAAATATTTCAACCTTCAAAAAGACGGAAGTTTCGAAAGTAAGGTAGGGTATTTTGTATTTAAAAAGATATCTTTTTAACTCGGTTGTATGTTGAAGATTTCTAATATTAGCAATCTTCAAAACTGATCAAATATATAGTTATGGTTTATAAAAAATGAAAAAGCCCTTTATATCAGGGCTTTTTCGTAGTTGTTTTTTAAATTATAGTCGAACGTTCCGTCAACCAATCTGCCAGTTTAGGCCAAAATTCTTGTGCACTTGCTTGGCTAGACATCAGTCCTAAATGACCTCCGGGAATAAGGGTAAATGTCACATCTTGGCTACTGGTTAATTGACTTAATGGCTGAGCAGCATCTGCTGTGACTAATTGATCGCTACGACCTGCACCGACTAAAAGAGAACAAGCAATATTTTTTAATTCAATTTTTTTATCTTTTAATTGAATAGAGCCTTGATTCAACGGATTTTGTAGCCATACGTTGAATAACATGTCCTGATTAATACCACCAGGATAATCAATCATATTGTTTAAAAAACTACTTAATGTGGCATGCTCTTGTACAAATTGAAGGTCATGAAGGTTTTTGAGTAATTGAATATGACCGTCGAACCAGCCTTTAGGGTCAAGAATTTTAAATCCCAAAGAATTTAAGATTCCAGGAGTATGAATCAAACGTTTTGGTAAACCAGAATAAATACGTTGCTGAAGTTTTTTATTACGACTAATAGCATTATTTATGGTTCTATAGAGTTTTCCAATATAACCAGATGCATAACTATTGATAGGGCTGCCTAACACTATAAGATTTTTGACATAATTAGGTTGGTTATGCGCCGTATATAAAGTAACGAATATGCCTGCCATACTCCATCCATGTAGTGAAATTTGACTGCTACCTGAATGAGTTCGTATTACCTCGATGGCTTTAGGAATAAAATCTTCAATAAATGATAAAAAGTTTAGATGTCTATCTTTAAATCCTAAACGTCCCCAATCGACAAGGTATACGTCGAAACCTGCATTCTGGAAATGTTTAATAAGAGAACGATAAGGATATAAATCATAGATCGCCATATTAATCGCTAAAGGTGCAACAAATACTAATGGTTCTTTAAAGCGCTTTTGAGCAGCAGCATAGTAACGAATGCGAGTTTCATTAAATTGACCAATAACTTCGTAATGCGTGCTTTGAGACAACACCAGTGTTTTGGGGTGGAATAGTCGGGTAGAGAGGTGCTTGATTTGACTTTGTTCAGAGACAAGGGACTTTAAGCGTTTCATCTTGTTTTACCAACTATACTAAAGATTGATTGAAGTCTAAGCGATAATTTTCAGGTTTACCTTGACCTTAAATACCCTAGGCACTCAAAATGATGATAGTTTTTAGTACATGACCAGTAAAGGCGAACATTTAATGAACCAGTCTGATGATTTAGAATACCAACTTGATACTTTAGCCATTCGTACCGGACATACTCGTAGTTTTGAAGGTGAGCATGGCGAACCGATTTTTTTGACTTCATCTTTTGTATATGAAAATGCTGCTGAAGCGGCTGCAAAATTTTCTGGTCAAGTTCAAGGAAATATCTATTCTCGTTTTACCAATCCGACTGTATCGATGTTCGAAAAACGCTTAGCAGCTTTAGACGGTGCTGAACGTGCTGTTGCGACAAGTTCTGGAATGGGCGCGATTTTGTCAGTTACTATGGCATATTTAAAAGCGGGTGATCATGTTATTTGCTCAAGAGCAGTTTTTGGTTCAGTTGTCGCTTTGTTTGAGAAATATATTGCCAAATTTGGTGTAGATATTACATTTGTCGATTTATGTGATTTGAACGATTGGAAAAACGCGGTACGTCCAGAAACTAAACTTTTATTTGTTGAGTCACCATCGAATCCTTTAGCTGAGATTGCAGATATTCAAGCACTTGCAGATATTGCACATGCGAATGGTGCATTACTTGCGGTTGATAACAGTTTCTGTACACCTGTTTTGCAGCAACCCTTAAAATTTGGGGCAGACCTTGTAATTTATTCGGCAACTAAATATTTAGATGGACAAGGGCGAGCATTAGGCGGTGCTGTTGTTGGTAATCATCAGTTGTTAGAAGAAGTTTTTGGTGTTGTCCGTACTTTGGGCCCATCTATGAGTCCATTTAATGCATGGGTATTCCTAAAAGGTCTAGAAACCTTACGTTTACGTATGAAAGCCCATTGTGAAAGTGCTCAAAAGCTTGCTGAATGGTTGTCTACTCATGAAAAAGTAGAGAAAGTCTATTACGCAGGCCTTCCAACTCACGAAGGACATGAACTTGCAGCAAAACAGCAAAATGGTTTTGGTGGGATTGTTTCTTTCGTTGTTAAAGGTGAACGTGAAGGCGCTTGGAAGGTGATTGATAACACCAAATTTATTTCAATTACTGGTAATTTAGGTGATGTGAAGTCAACAATTACTCATCCTGCGACAACAACACACGGCAAACTTTCTGCTGAAGCCAAACAAGCAGCAGGAATTCAAGAAGGTTTAATCCGTGTTTCAGTTGGTTTAGAAGATATTAACGATATTATTGGTGATATCTCACACGGATTAGATTTAATCTAAATAATTTATATATTTAAGACTGAGCCATACTTATTTTAGTATGGCTTTTCTTTAAATTCACTTTTACTTTTAACCAACGATTGAAATAAAAAAACTACATTTTGTTATAAATGACTTTAAAATCGAAACGTAAAAAAGTTCTAAAGTTAATAAAAATAACAAAGCGAGTTTTAACCATGCTTAAACCTATAATTTTTTTAGTCGCTATAGGGGCAATTGGTTTAATTGGATATAGAGTATTTGCCCAAAAAGATGAACCAACTCAAATCAGCGAAACTGTGTTGTTGATTAATGATGCAAACAAATCAGTTGAAGATGCCGATCATTCAATTGAAAAAGCCAATGCCTCTTTTCAGAAAATGCCTTTAAATGAATACAAACCTGACAATAAAAATCTTCAAGCTTCACAGTAGTGTCAGTTAAATTAGAGAACCAGTTCCTAAGTCTCAAAACTTTTGTATAGAAAACTTTAAATGGATGAGTTAACGAAAATAGTTTCATAGATACCAATAGAAAACATTAATTTATTGTGTCAGAATTGCGGATTAATTTTGATTTAAACGTAATGACCTCAATGATCTTGATGATCGGTGGGGGTAATAAAAGAGTTTAAGTTCCGAAGTGTTATGTGACTATCAATCATATTTGATAGAGATACGGAGTTAGGTTTATGAATATCAATATGCTCATGCAGCAAGCGCAGCGCATGCAAAAAGATATGGAATCAAATATAAAAAAGGCCAAAGAAGAGCTTGCTCAAACTGAAGTACATGCTGAAGCTGGCGGCGGTTTAGTTAAAGTAACAATGACTGGTCGTTATATCGTAAAACGTATCGAAATTAATCCAGAATTACTTCAAGATGAACCAGACATGATTGAAGATTTGATTGCTGCGGCGGTTAATGACGCTGTACGTCAAGCAGAAGTAATTTCTGAAGAGAAAATGCAAAAAGCTAACTCAGGTATGGGTTTACCTCCTGGTTTAGCAGGCATGTTCTAAGGAAATTCAGTGTTTAGTGATAGATTTGAACAACTCGTTCAAGCTTTACGTATTTTGCCTAGCGTTGGACCGAAGTCGGCCCAACGTATGGCTTTACATCTGTTGATGAAAAATCGTGAAGGTGCCTTTGCTTTAGCGCATGCTCTCCATGAAGCATCAAGTTATATTCATGAATGTAGTGTTTGCCACTCTTTAACAGAGCACGAGATTTGTGACATTTGCGCCTCAACAGAAAGAGAAGATCAACTGCTTTGTGTAGTTGAGTCTCCGGCAGATGTGATGGCAATTGAGCAAAGTGGTAGTTTCCGTGGCAAATACCATGTATTAGGTGGTCATCTTTCTCCTTTAGATGGGATCGGGCCAGAGGAAATAGGTATTCCTTACCTAATTCAACGCTTAAGCCAAGGTACTATTGAAGAAGTTATTTTGGCAACTAATGCTACAGTAGAAGGTCAGGCGACAGCACACTATTTGGTCGAAGCCACGAAACATTTACCTATTCATATGACACGTATTGCTCAGGGTGTACCACAAGGTGGTGAACTTGAATATGTTGATAGTCATACATTAAGTCAGGCTGTTCATAACCGCATGCGTATGAAATAAGTACTTCGGTGCTTATTTCAAAGTTTTTAAAATCAATCCTATTATTAAAAATAGTTTTAAAAGACAAAAGTATATTTTTAAAAATTACTTAGTGAATATATAAATTAAAAAGAAGCGGTTGTGGAAAAATAAATTTTATAAGGGTGTTAAATTGAAAAACTTTAAAATAATGATCAAAAAATTATCTCTTTTTAGGGAAATTGTTCAAAAATAGATTATTCATCCGAGATTCAGTAGCATTTTTCTATTGCTATGTTATATATACCAGAGTTTAAAGCACTCTTTGCATTTACTTGAGAAAGCATGTTTCAGTTTATCCAACAGCAAACCGAATTGGTTGATGTTCTTCAACAAATGGATCAATGTTCAACATATGGACTTGATACAGAATTTATTAAGGTTGACACCCTTTGGCCTAAACTTGGAGTATGTCAGGTCAATGTCAACGAAAACGTATATTTGTTGGATGGGGTATCGTTAGATTTAACTGAGTTTTGGAAAAAAATCTTTGTTGCTCAACAAAATATTTTTCACGCATGTAGTGAAGATATCGATTTAATTTACCACTATGCCGATGAACAAAACCTGTTAAATGTTTTTGATACTCAAGTTGGACTTTCTTTTCTCGGACATGGTTTACAAGTCAGCTATCAAGGTGCTTTAAAGCTTTGTTTAGACATTGACATTGAAAAAGATCAAACACGTTCAGACTGGTTGGCGAGACCTTTATCTCCTCAACAGCTATGTTACGCTGCAAATGATGTTTTATATCTTATGCAATTGGCTACCCATATTCAGGAGCAGCTTAAGCAAAAAGGGCTTTACGACTATGTTGTTGAAGATTGCAGTAGTCTCACCAAAGAAATTATTAGTGAAACACCAACTTCATTGCTTTATACAGATGTAGGGAATTATAGACATTCGCGTCGTCAATTAATGCAGTTGCAAAATTTGAGTGAATGGCGCGAACATATAGTTAAAGCAACTAACCAGCCACGTAGTTTTGTTCTTAGAAACTCGACAATGATTGATTTAGTCGAAAAGAATCCGCGTAATAATTTTCAATTATCTCAAGTCAGAGATATTCGTCCAAATGTTGTTCGTGAATATGGCAAGATTATTCTGGATCTTTTAAAAGACTTACCAGTAGAAGGGCAATGGCCAGCTAAAATTGCTAAACCTTTTAAAATTACTTCAAAAGAAACTTTAGATAAAATGGATGCGTTAATTGCTAATGCTATAGAGCAAACCTCCATTCCAAAAGAAGTTTTGCTTCGTAAGAAATGGTTAAATGCGATTCATCAGCATGTGCTTTCTAAAGGTGACGAACAAGATTTACCTGATTACTTGTTGGGATGGCGTTACGAATTACTCACCAAACCGCTTATTGAGCTATTTACAGAAGAGAAGGCAAGTCTCTTATTTTAAATTTATAAAGGTGTTTTTAGTTCAAATAAACTCCTTGTATCTAAGACATAGTTTGTTTGGTTAATATTTATTCAAATAATGCTTGTTAATATTACTTTAAAATAAGACTCTTTTATAAGCACAGTTTTATGAACTTAATTTTTTATTTAGCTTTGCTTTATATTAGTGGGCTTTTTTAAAGTTTAATTACTATAAATATAAGTTAATCTTAATTATATATACCTATGCTGAATTAAATTAACTTTATTCATGAGAAAAATTCAATTGCGTATATATACAGGTCTGTATATTCTTGGCAGCAAGAAAAACAATTTCAAAATAAATAATATATAACTATAAGTTTGTTTCGGTGCAGAAATATAGAGGCCTTCTCGGGGAGAGAAGGCCTCTAATTTTATTTGTGCAATCTTAAAAAGTTTTTAAAATCAATAATAAGTTAATATTGAAATTAATTTTTTATGCTATAAATAAAGCTTACTAATAACTAGAGAGATAAACATGACTAATAATTTTAATGCTGAACAGGCAAGAAAAAATGCTAAAGATGTAAAAATTGATCAAACAATATTGTTAGAAAAAATCTTATCTGGAACTGAGGAAATTTCCAAAGAAGGTAAACGCCGAGCAGTGTTTCAATTTCCAATAGATGCCTTACATCCTGAACATATTACCCAAGTAGAAGAAGAGCTAAAAGCTCGAGGTTTTAATGTTTCAACCAATATTGAACAGTCTGGTACAACAGTCAATATTGAAGTTAGTTTCTAAATTTTTTATCAGACGCCCATACTTTAGGGCGTTTCTTATAATTTTTTACAATCTAAATTTATAAAAAACAATATATTGTTTGACAGGCTTGTACTTCTTCTATAGCTTTACTTTTTGAGTGGAATATGGATATGAACTTCCAAACAATACTTTCATCTTTCAAAAATCAATCTACTGGTACAGATGCATTTAAAAACTTAAAAAATGCGTGTGAGCAGTATCTAAAACAATCTTCAGATCTAAACCAAAAATCAGCGACTTATCTTATTTATGGGTTTGCTCGTAGTTATGTAATCTTATATGAAGATGAAGCAGTGACTACCGAGTTTGCGCAAGCTTCAAAAGAAACATTAATGGATTACATGAGTCATTTAAATGAGGCCTTACTTACTCAAGATGACAGCTTAATTTTGAGTGCGTTAAATCAGGTGAGTAATGATTATATGCAAGGCTCAAGAGTCTTTTAAAATCTTTGTTTAGCTTATTAGTAGGATACTTCTTTAGTCATCAAGTTAACCAAAGAAGTATCTAGTGGTAATTTTAATGTGATTTTTTCTTACCACCGCCATCTTGTTTATTGACGGTAGACCATGCAATACGTTCAGCTTCTTCTTGAGAATGACCTCTATCTACTTCACTCTCAACAATATGTTTAGCCTGACGCTTTTGCTTTGCTGTATAAGATGATTTATCGCCACGAGACATAGCATAGACCTCCTATTTATAGATCTATAGTTATTGAAACACATCCGAATTTATAATCGGTTAAATAATGTCTTATCCTGTATGCATAAGTTAAAGCTTACCAAGGTTTAATTTAAAGCAGAATTTAAATTAAATTTATAATTTTCAATAAATTAAACTGGATTAACTTCAGTTAAATTAAAGTTTGATTGTTTTCAAAATGTAATTTTTTCATTTTATAAAAGTAGTTCAAAGGATTTTTTATGTAAAATTAATAGGTTATTAAAGGTAGAAAATTTAAAACTTTAGAAAATTAAAAGTTATTTGTCGACCTTAATGATTGTTGTGGGTTAATATTTCGCAAGAAAAGAAAAAACGACTGATGCGTAAACAAACCTGCGTGTGTCTGTTGTTTTTTTTCATGTATGCTGTCCTTAGTTCAAGAGTTGATTTGAAATGCACTGTGATATTTATAGATCGAGCAAAAAAGATGAAATGTACATTTATATTGCTCGTCCAAACTATCCTGATGATACGGAGCAAACTGATCCGTTTGAAAAAGTTCCAGAAGCTGTTTTACAAGCATTTGGTCGTGCAACGTTTGTCATGCATTTAGAATTGGCTCCAACACGTAAATTAGCGCGTGTAAATGTTTTACATGTTCTAGACTCATTACAAACAAAAGGTTTCTTTATTCAGATGCCGCCAGAAGGGTTAATTAACCCAAATGCAGTTGAACCAGAGGGCTTACGTGGTGCGTGAAGATCAAGCTGGAGTTTTAAATCAATTACTTTCTTCTCTCGATGCAATTCCTGAGGAAATCATTGCTTTAACAGCTTATGGCGTTGGCGCTCTTATTGCTTTGTGGTGTTGGTGGCGTTTAATGCGTCGCTTACCGACTACTTTTGGCGCAATAAGCTGGTTAGTTGTGTTTGCTATTTTATTGACGCCAACCGTTTCGGAAGGGCCTAATGCATCTGTAGCACCAGCTATTTTTGGTTTACTGTTTGGTGTGTTAACTAAAGACAGTCCTTTAATCTGGTCAAATTTATCCTTAATTCTGTTTGTGGTTGGTCTAGGTTTGGTTATTGGCTATTGTTGGTCAAAATATTCAACAAACAAGAGCATGCGTTCCATCTAACCATTGAAATAGAAAAATAAGGTCTCTACATGTCTGCTGATACCCAACATTTTACCGGTACAGATCAATATATCGCGACTGATAGTCTTAAACTTGCTGTAAAAGCAGCTCGTGCTTTGCAAAAGCCTTTATTGGTTAAAGGTGAGCCAGGTACAGGTAAAACTTTACTTGCTGAGCAAGTTGCAGAAAGTCTAGGTTTAAAACTCATCACTTGGCACATCAAGTCAACGACTAAAGCACAGCAAGGCTTATATGAATACGATGCTGTGTCCCGCTTGCGTGATAGCCAACTCGGTGATGATCGTGTTTACGATATTAAGAACTATATTAAGCCCGGTAAACTGTGGGAAGCTTTCACCAGTGAAGAGCGTTGTGTGCTTTTAATTGATGAAATTGATAAAGCAGACATCGAGTTTCCAAATGACTTGTTACATGAACTTGATAAGATGTCTTTTTATGTTTATGAAACAGGCGAAACGATTACGGCTACTCAACGTCCAATCGTAATTATTACTTCAAATAATGAAAAAGAATTACCAGATGCGTTCCTGCGTCGTTGCTTCTTCCACTACATTGAGTTTCCAGATGAAGCAACTATGCGTGAAATTATCTCGGTACATTTCCCAAGTATCTCTGCAACCTTAGTAAATGAAGCACTTCAAGTTTTCTTCAAACTCCGTGAAATTCCTAATTTGAAGAAACCACCATCTACTTCAGAATTAATCGATTGGTTAAGTCTGCTTATGGCAGATGATATGCCTGAAGATGTATTACGTAATCGAGATACATCAAAAGCGATTCCACCTTTGTATGGCGCACTCATTAAAAACGAGCAAGATGTGCAACTGCTTGAACGTTTGGCTTTCATGTCACGACGTTAAAGGAGGGAATAACCCATGTTTGTGCGGTTATTTTACACCTTACGTAAATACGGTGTTCCAGTTACTACACGTGAGCTCATTGACTTAAACCGTGCAGTAAGTGAAGGTTTAGTTTTTGCCGATCAGGAAGAGTTCTATCAGCTTGCTAAAACCATTTTAGTTAAAGATGAACGCTTTTTTGATAAGTTTGACCGTGCCATAAAAGATTACTTTGATGGCATAGAAACCTTTGATATCGATGAATTACTCAAGCAAGTCCATAAATTACCAAAAGACTGGTTCGATTTAGAACTTCTCGAAAAGCATTTAACACCAGAGCAAAGAGCTGAACTTCAAAAAGCAGGCTCTTTAGAAGAACTGATGAAAATGCTAGAGGAACGCTTACGCGAACAGCATAAAAAACACCAAGGTGGTAACCGTATGGTTGGCACAGGTGGAACATCACCTTTTGGCGCTTTTGGTGACCATCCAGAAGGCGTCAGAATTGGTGGGCCGGGGCGTAAACGTTCGGCGGTTAAAGTCTGGGAACAGCGTAAATACCAAAACCTAGATGACGACCAAGTCCTTGGAACTCGTCAGATGCAAATTGCGTTACGACGTTTACGCAAATTTGCCCGTCAAGGGGCTGCTGAAGAGCTAGATGTTGACGGAACAATTCGGGAAACAGCCAAGCAAGGTATCTTGGATGTTCAAATGGTTCCAGAGCGCCGTAATCGAATCAAAGTATTGATGTTGTTTGATGTGGGCGGCTCAATGGATGCTCATATTGCCCAATGTGAAAAGTTATTCAGCGCAGCTAAAACAGAATTTAAAACACTTGAATACTTTTATTTCCATAATTGTCTCTATGACTATGTCTGGAAAGATAACTACCGCAGAACAGCAACCCGCATGAATACATGGGATTTGTTTCATACTTACGGACGCGACTATCGGGTAATTGTAGTCGGTGATGCCAGTATGGCACCGTATGAGCTGAAATCAGTAGGTGGCTCGGTTGAATATATGAATGATGAAACAGGTGAAGTTTGGTTACGTCGCCTACGTCAGCATTTTGATAAAACAGCGTGGTTAAACCCTGAAACAGAAGGGTATTGGCATTACACTCAAACAATTGGTTGGATTAAAGAGATTTTTGAAAACCATATGTATCCAATGACCCTAAAAGGCATTGAGGATTTAACGCGTTACCTTTCTCGATAAACTTGATAACTTTAATAATTTAAAAAGAGGGATGATATGCAACATCAAATTAACGGTATTGCTTTGCCGAATGAACAAGGATTTTTTGGTGAATATGGAGGGCAATTTATTCCTCCACATTTAAAAGAAGCAATGGATGAAATTAATGTTGCTTATGAAGAAATTCGCCATACAGCTGAATTTCAAAATGAACTATCAGACCTCTTTACGAATTATGTAGGCCGTCCAAGTCCCTTATTTCATGCAAAGCGTCTATCTGAACAGTTAGGCGGCGCACAAATTTATTTAAAGCGTGAAGACTTAAATCATACGGGTGCCCACAAAATTAATCACTGCTTAGGTGAAGCTTTACTTGCTAAATATATGGGCAAAAAGAAAGTCATTGCTGAAACTGGAGCAGGTCAACATGGAGTTGCTTTGGCAACAGCGTGTGCTTTAGTGGGTATTCCGTGTGAAATTCACATGGGCCAAGTTGATATTGAAAAGGAACATCCAAATGTTGTCAAAATGAAAATTTTGGGTGCACATTTGGTAGCAGTTACACGTGGTACAGCAACCTTAAAAGATGCGGTAGATAGCGCATTTGAAGAATATTTAAAAGACCCTAAAAACTTTATTTATGCCATTGGTTCTGTGGTTGGACCACATCCATTTCCTAAAATGGTTCGAGATTTTCAATCTATTATTGGTAATGAAATTAAAGATCAAACGCACCATCGCTTTGGTAAAAATCCAGATTATGTGGTGGCATGTGTTGGTGGCGGTTCAAATGCTATCGGTGCGTTTACTGCGTTTTTAAATGACTCAGACGTAAAACTTGTTGGGGTTGAACCAGCTGGACATGGGGTAGACACCAATATGCACTCGGCAACCTTAACTTTAGGTAAACCAAGCCAAATTCATGGTATGGCGTGTTATGTGCTTGAAAATGAGGCTGGTGAACCTTTACCAGTGCATTCTATTGCTTCAGGACTAGACTATCCGGGTGTTGGGCCACAACATAGTTTCTTAAAAGATTTAGGTCGTGTTGAATATAGCACTGCAACCGACCAAGAATGTTTAGATGCTTTTATGACACTTTCTCGTGTAGAAGGAATTGTTCCAGCGCTTGAAAGCTCACACGCTGTTGCATGGGCAATTCGTGAAGCGCCAAAGCTGCCGAAAGAAACCATGATTGTGGTGAATCTTTCTGGACGAGGAGATAAAGACTCCGATTATGTTGCAGAAAAGCTTAAGCTTTAAGCCAACTAGAGTTCATAAGCGGTCAGTATTTAAAGGCCGCTTTTTTGTTTCAGAGACTACATATTGCGCTACTTATAAAGTTCATTATTTCTTAATTAAAACAAAGTATTCTAATTTAAAGCCGTGATTTCTATAGATTGAGATGTAAAACACTGGTTCACAAGGCAAAGCGTTGCGTTGCTTTGTCTCACTCAGTAGAATAGTCACTTTGCAAAATTTGCCTTTGGAGACGCCTAAGTGGAGCGACCGACGATTAGCCCTGAACATTTACAGGAAGCTGCTGAAAATTTATCAACAATTCGAGACTTTATTCGTTTTGGGGTATCAGCATTACGTCAACATGATGCACATTTAGGACAAGGTACTGAAGATTATTTTGCAGAAAGCTCTGCATTAGTTTTACAAACCTTATCTCTTGAATGGTCAGCAGATGCAGAAATTCTAGATGCTAAACTTTTACCAAGTGAAAAAGCAGAATTCTTAAGCTTGCTGGAGCGTCGTATTAATGACCGTATTCCAACTTCTTATTTATTAAATTTAGCTTACTTCTTCAATAAGCCATTTTATGTTGATGAACGCGTACTTATTCCTCGTTCACCAATTGCAGAGTTAATTGAGCAACGTTTTGCACCATATTGCTTAGATGAAAATGGTCAAATGCGTGAAGCGCTCAACAACTTACCAGAAAATACCAAACCTAAAACTCCGCAACGTATTTTAGACATGTGTACAGGTTCTGGTTGTATTGCTGTGGCTTTAGCTTATGCTTATCCAGATGCTGAAGTGGATGCAACAGATATTTCTAAAGAAGCTTTAGAAGTAGCCTCAATTAATGTTGAACACCACAATAAGCAATATCAAGTTGCGTTACTTGAATCTGATTTATTCGCCAAGATTCCAGCTGAAAATCAGTACGATTTAATTGTAAGTAACCCGCCATATGTTGATGCCGAAGATATGGCTGACCTACCAGAAGAGTTTTTACATGAGCCTGAACTTGCATTGGCAGCAGGTCAAGATGGTTTAGACTTAGTTCGTAAAATGCTTGCTCAAGCAGCAGATTATTTGACAGAAGATGGTTTAATTGTCATTGAAGTGGGTAACTCTGAATGGGCAATGCGTCAGAACTTTAATACAATTGATTTCAACTGGCTTACTTTCCAAAAAGGCGGTTCAGGTATTTTTGCTTTGACCGCAGAACAATGTCGTCGTTATAGAAAATTATTTGTAGAACAATCTTAAGGAGTTGTACGTATGGCAGGGAACACTATTGGACAACTCTTTCGTGTAACTACATGTGGTGAATCACATGGTGTTGGCTTAATGGCAATTGTTGATGGCGTGCCACCGGGCCTTGCATTGACCGAAGAAGATCTGCAAATAGACTTGGATCGCCGTAAGCCTGGTACATCGAAATTTGCAACTCAACGCAAAGAACCTGATCAGGTTGAAATTATTTCAGGTGTATTTGAAGGGAAAACCACAGGTACTCCAATTGGTTTACTCATTCGTAATACTGACCAAAAATCGAAAGATTATGGAAATATTGCGCAAACCTTTAGACCGGGCCATGCGGATTATACCTATACACAAAAGTATGGTTTCCGTGATTATCGTGGTGGTGGTCGTTCAAGTGCTCGTGAAACTGCTATGCGTGTTGCAGCAGGTGCTATTGCCAAGAAATATTTAGCAGAAAAATTTGGTGTCTTGATTCGTGGTCACGTCACTCAAATTGGTAATGAAGTTACTGAGAAACTAGATTGGAATGAAGTTCCAAATAATCCATTTTTCTGTGGCGATGTAGATGCTGTTTCTCGCTTTGAAGCATTGGTTACTTCTTTACGTGAACAAGGTACAAGCTGTGGCGCTAAGTTAGAAATTTTAGCTGAGAAAGTTCCTGTAGGTTGGGGTGAGCCTGTTTTTGACCGTTTAGATGCTGACATTGCACATGCAATGATGAGTATTAATGCGGTGAAAGGTGTAGAAATTGGTGATGGTTTTGCAGTTGCTGGACAGTTTGGTCATGAAACACGTGACGAATTGACGAGTCATGGCTTCTTAGCAAATCATGCTGGTGGAATTTTGGGTGGTATTTCAAGTGGTCAAACCATTCGTGTAGCGATTGCCCTAAAACCAACAGCAAGTATTACTACTCCAGGCAAAACGATTAATTTAAATCGTGAAGATACTGATGTATTAACTAAAGGCCGTCATGATCCGTGCGTCGGCGTTCGAGCAACTCCAATTGCGGAAGCAATGCTGGCTATTGTTTTAATGGATCATTTCCTACGCCATCGTGCTCAAAATGCAGATGTTGTTCCTCCATTTGCTCCGATTGAACCTTAGCCATAGCTCTGATTGAATTAAGAAAAGCCACATAATTTAAAGTATGTGGCTTTTTATTTATTGATAGCAATTTTTTTAATTATATAGACTTATAAATAACTAAGTTAAGTCTACAATTTGTTCTTCATTTACAGCAATTTGATATTGATTACGACCATTTGTTTTTGCTTGATAGAGTGCATGATCAGCACGGCTAACAAAAGCAGAAATTGAATCATTTAAACGCGGAACAGTCGTTGCGACACCCACACTAATGGTTACATACGGTGAAACACTGCTACATGGATGAACAATTGCAATTTTTTTAATTGCGTTCATTAATCTTTCAACTTGAATTTGAGCCTGTTGTGGGTTTGTCATAGGGAAAAGAAGTAAAAACTCTTCACCACCATAACGAGCAACCAAATCTCCACTACGAGCGGCAATAGATGAAATTGAAGTAGCAATATCTCTTAAGCACTGATCACCCTTAAGATGGCCCAAGGTGTCGTTATATGACTTAAAGAAGTCGATATCAACCATCATAATAGTCAGTGGTGTTTCATGGCGTAGTGCACGTCGCCATTCATTATCTAGTGTTTCATCAAGATAACGTCGGTTAGCAAGCCCAGTTAAAGCATCTTGTTGTGAAAGTAAAGATAGCTGTTGCGCTTGTTGCATAAGTTCAATACGGTTGAGCTCAATCATACAGTTTTGTAAATAGTTTTCTCGGTGTTGACGGTCTGTTGCGTAAGCAAGGGTCATCCCTAAGAAACTACTAAACGTATATGTACGGTTTAAAAAGGTCCAATCAATGTCACCTTTTACATAAGTACTGACTAAAATACCAACAAAACCACCAACCCATCCGGCAATAATGGCAGTATAAAAGCGCATACCTACAGCACCGTAGATAATCACAATTGCATACATCATCGCTGCATGAAAAAGAACATTATCTTGGCCATTTTCTAAAACGTTAATTAAAATAAAGGTGATAGCAACGGCGGAAGCAGAGCCAATTCCGACATAATAATCAAACCACTGATTTAATTTTTTAATAAATGATAAAATCCATGCAATTAAAACTATTATACCCACCCAAGAATAATAGTTTAACCAGGATAAAACTTGTTCAGTCGGTAAAACTTGGTATATACCAAAGCTTAAAAATAAATATAATATTAAAATAATAGGTGCTCTATAGCGAAACTCATAGGCCGCACCTTCTTGATATTGAAAACGATAAATCGTTTCAAGTTGCTTTGGAAACCTGAGGAAATTTAATCCGCGTGTGGTTAATAAATCTATTTGTTCCTGTCCCAATATATTGGAACCTTGCAACTTCATAATTAATGCTCTCTATATTGGAAGTTGGCATAAAATGAGACTTGGTTTATTAAAGTTCCATCTAAAAGTATTGGTTATATAATGTGTGGATTATTTAAAAATAATAATACAGATTTTTTAAAAAAGTAATGATTTTTATACTCTCTAATTGTGATAAAAATCACGACATTTCAATGATTAGCGTCACAATTATCTAAAGACCCCAAACCTTTGAGAAAAAATGACAAATGGTCGATTAAAGATTGTATCTTTATCATTTTCGGATAGACTTATAGCCGTGAAGTACAGATGATTGCTGTCATATAAATAGGAAAATTAGCAATGACTGCTTTAAATCAATATGGAATGAATTTAGAAATTACAGCGCATAATGAATGGTCTCAGCGATTTTGGGATGATCTTTTACCAGTTAAGGAGCGAGTCAGTAAACATCCGTTTTTTACTGAAATGGCCAATGGGGGATTGAGCCTAGAGAGTTTCCGTTATGCATTACTTAATTTCTATCCATTAGTAGCGCACTTTCCATCATATATGGCTGGTGCATTAGCTAAAGCGACTGCTTTTGCTGAACCAGGTGTAACGGAAGCACGAGACTGGTTAATTCAAAATATTAAAGTCGAAGAACGCCATTTGCGGTGGTATCGTGATTGGGCTAAAGGTTTTGGATTAACTATAGAACAGCTTGATAGCGTACGACCACCAGCTGCAATGAATGCGGTGAACCATTTTCTATGGAATATGAGTCATCGTGGTAATTTAGCTGAATGTTTAGCTGCCACCAACTTAGCAATTGAATGGGCGACAGGTGACTGGTCTATTCAAGTCTATAAAGGTATTCATGCTTATACAGATCACCCTGAAGTCACGATTGATAAGCGCTCTTTAGCTTGGTTGCGTGCCCATGCGCATTATGATGATTTACATCCTTATGAAGCCATGGAGTTGATTAAACGTTTGTCGAATGACCGACCCGATTGGCAGCAAAAAGCATTTCATGCTGCTGAAGAAGGATTGCGTTATTACGAGCTGGCTTTAGATGATTGCTATAGGATACAGCTTAAAGCTTCTGCTTAAGCTGATCTTGAAAAGGGAGAATATTTATACAATATTCTCCCTTTTATTTTATTCAAGCAATTTTAAAAGCTTTACTCTATAAGGTGTATCTTCAGGTAATAATTCAAGTAAGCGTTCAACAGCATCAACTCGATCAGGCACACGACTGACTACACGTAATAGTTGATCTATATCATCAATTTGATAAATCACATGGCTCAATCGAGCATCAAAACAATCTCTCCAAGCACATAAGAATGGGCTTTCTGATTTGGCTAAAAAGCTACCTCTGTAGAGTGTTAAGGTGGTTGCAGTAAACCCTAGGTTTAACGCCTGCTCAGCCATAAGAAAGTCACATTGAATTTCACAGTTGAGCCTATATGGCCGTGACTCGATAACATCTGGAATTAAGTTCCGAAGTTGAGAGAGTTCAGATTTTAGAGTGGTTGTACTCACTGGGCGGTCGCCATATAAAGCGTAGTGCAGTTCTTCTAAGTTTATACCTTCTGGACACAAGGCAAGAATACATAATATTTCGATTTGGCGCTGCGTGAGTGTTAAGCCATGTTGATTGTATTGAACTTTAGGTGTGCCTAGAGCCTTAATATATAAAATGTTTTTTTGATGAAGTTGAATGGCTTGTTTTACAATATCTGCACATCGTTCAACTGCTAAAATTCCAAGTGAATTATGCTTTTGATACTTAGTTGATAAGTTCATAATGCCATAAAACTGGCCTGTGTTTGCATCGGTGATTGGGGCTGCATAACAGACCCAGTCTCTAACGCTGTTCATCTGGTTTTCATGTGAGTAAACACAGCTTGCTGAATGTGTATTGAGTGCAAGACCAATTGCATTTTGACCAACCGCTTGAGTAGACCATTGCCCACCTTCAACAAAGTGGACTTGTTCAGCAGATGAACGCATAGGTGTACTACTCCATGTCCAGAGTAAAGTACCGTGAGGATCTGTCACGCCAATTGCCATATCCGCATCTTCAGCAATATGCATCAAATTTCTATGGCACTCTTGGATTGAACGACCAAATAAGGAATGTTGCCATTCCTGATCAAGATCAAATAAAGGGGCTGCATCTAAATCGAGTGACGGCTTTTTCACTGAATAGGCTGTTTCAGAGGTCATTTCCGTTCTAAAGAAAGACGGAAGGTTATCTGTAGAAGGAAATAATAGTTGTTTTGACATATCCATATCGAAATTCCTTTATCGTTGAAATGGCGTATCCTTAGCCGCTCAACAGGTTTAACTTTATTATTGTGACAATTTCCTCTTATTTCATTTACCTTAAATAGTTTTAATGGGTTTGACCATTAGCCAATTGGATAAGTTTTGTTATTTCATCTTTTCTTAAGACAAAACATCTTCTCTTGAAAATGGCTTCGGTGCAGGTTCACCAAAGTATTGCCGATCGGCAAAATAGCTAGAGCGTACCATTGGTGCACTCCAAATATTTTTAAAGCCTAAACGCTTTCCATGCTGAGTGTATCTTTCAAATTCTTTTAAATGGACAAAACGATGAATAGGGGCATGTGACTTTGATGGCTGTAGATATTGCCCAATAGTGATTAAATCTACATCGTGATCTTTTAAATCATTGAGTAGAGCAAGCACCTCAGCCTCAATTTCTCCTAATCCAACCATCAGACCACATTTGGTTTTAATATCTGGACAGTATTTCTTAAAACGTTTTAATAAATTTAACGAATGCTGATAGTCCGAACCAGGGCGCATCGCTTTATACAAACGTGGCACTGTCTCGATATTATGATTAAAAACATCGGGTGGCGATAAACTTAATGTCGAAAGTGCAGTTTCTAAACGACCACGAAAGTCAGGGACTAAAATCTCAATCAGCGTTTCTGGACAACGGTTTCTGATTTCTTCAATGCATTTTACAAAATGTGCTGCGCCACCATCGTGTAGATCATCGCGGTCTACAGAGGTAATCACGACATATTTTAAGTTTAGGTTGGCGACTGTTTCTGCCAGATGCTTAGGTTCATTTTCATCTAAAGGCATTGGACGACCATGAGCTACATCGCAGAAAGGGCATCGTCTTGTACAAATATCTCCCATAATCATAAATGTTGCCGTACCGCCACCAAAACACTCAGGTAAATTTGGGCATGCGGCTTCTTCGCAAACACTATGTAGTTTTTGTTGACGTAATAAATTTTTGATACGTTGAATTTCTTCGAAATCCGTTATTTTTGCTCGAATCCATTCTGGTTTTTTAGGTAATTCTTCGGTAGGTAAAATCTTAATCGGAATACGAGAAACTTTATCTATTCCTCTTAATTTAATACCTGTCTCTATTTGCCTTTTTAAGTTCATATATAAAATTCCATTTTATATTAAATTCATTTGAAATTAGGTTGTGTATAATAGAATCTTAATTTATAAAAATAATAAAAAATGAATTTATTAATACACACAGTGCACAGCAAATATTATAAATTAACAAAGGTTGGTTAAAGGTTTGTTTTATAAGTTGATGAAATGAATTAAAATTTTTTGATTTTATTTTTGAATTGTAAGTTTGTGAAAAATAAAAATTAATAGTTAAAAATCTTATTTTAAAATTTTTAGTCTAATAGCATATTAAATTAAATTGAGCTTTATTATTTATAGCGAAATATATAACTCTCGCTGAAACTTGGTTGATTTTCAATAATCAAGATAATAAAGGAAAAGGATATGCAATTAACGGAAGAGCAATTACTCGCAGCATACAAACGCATGCGTGATATTCGTGAATTTGAGGATAGACTTCACGAAGAAAATACCAATGGTGATATTCCCGGTTTTATTCATTTATATAGCGGAGAAGAAGCTGTTGCAGTTGGGATTTGCGAAAACTTAACCGACAAAGACTATATCACTTCAACACACCGTGGACATGGACACTGTATTGCAAAAGGCTGTGACATTCACGCCATGATGCTGGAAATTTTTGGTAAAGATGACGGACTCTGCCGTGGAAAAGGCGGTTCTATGCATATTGCCGATTTAGATAAAGGTATGCTCGGTGCCAACGGGATTGTGGGTGGTGGACCTCCTTTAGCAATTGGTGCAGCTTTGACAGCAAAAACCTTAAAGACTGGTGGCGTCGGACTGTCTTTTACAGGTGATGGTGGCTCAAACCAAGGCCTTACTTTTGAAGCGATGAACATGGCTGTTGTTCTTAAACTTCCAGTGATTTTCGTTTTTGAAAATAACGGTTTTGGCGAGGGGACTGGTCATGATTACGCTGTAGGAAGTAAGGACATAGCTGGTCGTGCAGCAGGTTTTGGTTTACCTGCGGTTAAAGTTGATGGTAGCGATTTCTTTGCCGTCTACGAAGCCGCTCAAACTGCCATTGAACGTGCACGCCGTGGTGAAGGTCCGAGTGTGATTGAAACCATTACAAACCGTTTTTATGGCCATTTCGAAGGTGACCCTGGCTTGATTCGTTCTAAGGAAGAAGTCGAGTTTATTAAAGAAAACAAAGATCCTTTGAAAATTTTCCGCGAAAAAGTCAAAGGCAAAATTGATGAAGCCAAACTAGACGAGATTGATGCATCTTCTAAGGCAAATGTTGATGATGCCGTTGCAAAAGCCCGTGCTGCGGCATACCCAAAACCAGAACAACTCCTTACTGACGTCTATGTCTCTTACTAAAGGAATAGTAAAGATGCCAAATAAAAGTTTTCGTAATGCAATTAAAGAAGCCATTGAATCAGAAATGCGCCGTGATCCAACCGTATTTGTTGTTGGTGAAGATGTTCGCGGTGGGCACGGCGGTAAAAACACTGAAGAAAACCAGTTAGAAGGTTTCGGTGGTGTACTCGGCGTAACCAAAGGTTTATGGACAGAATTTGGTTCTGAACGTGTTATTGATACGCCAATTACCGAGTCTGCAATTATTGGTATGGCCGCTGGTGCTGCTGCAACAGGTTTACGTCCCGTTGCTGACTTAATGTTTATGGATTTCTATGGCGTGTGCCATGACATGCTCTATAACCAAGCCGCTAAATTCCGTTATATGTTCGGTGGAAAAGCAAAAGCGCCAATGGTTGTACGTGGCATGATTGGCGCAGGTTTTTCTGCGGCAGCCCAGCATTCGCAGTCACCATATAACGTATTTGCAGCGGTTCCGGGCTTAAAAGTTGTGGTTCCATCTAGCCCATATGATGTGAAAGGGCTATTAATTCAGGCTATTCGTGATGATGACCCTGTGGTGTTCTGTGAACATAAAATGCTTTACGACATTAAAGGTGAAGTTCCAGATGATGTCTATACCATTCCTTTTGGTGTAGCAAATTACACCCGCGAAGGGACAGACGTGACCATTATTGCTTTAGGTCTGATGGTACACCGTGCCAATGAAGTAGCGGACAAACTGGCAAAAGATGGTATTTCGGTTGAAGTGGTAGACCCTCGCACAATTTCACCTCTGGATGAAGAAGGAATTTTAGAGTCTGTTGCATCAACTGGACGCGTGGTCATTGTGGATGAATCAGCAGCACGCTGTGGTTTTGGTCATGATGTGGCTGCACTGATTGCTCAAAAAGGTTTCCACTATTTGAAAGCACCTGTTGAACTCGTAACGCCACCACATACGCCTGTTCCATTCTCTCCAGTTTTAGAAAAAGAATGGATTCCAAGTGTAGAGCGTATTGAGCAAGCTGTGCGAAAAACATTGGAGGCTTAGGATGAGCGAAATTAAAACGCTGGAGATCCCAAAATGGGGATTATCCATGGAAGAAGGCACGATCGCCCAATGGTTGATTAAAGAAGGCGATAGCTTTAATAAAGGCGATGAAATTTGTGAAATTGAAACCACAAAAATCGTCAATGTATTAGAAGCGCCTTTTGCTGGAACGCTCCGTAAAATTTTAGCGAAAGATGGTGATACTTTACCTGTTGGTGGGCTTATTGCGGTATGTGCTGAAAGTGAAATTTCTGATGCAGAAGTTGAAAAGTTTATTGCATCACTAGGTGGTTCAGCACCTAAAGCCCCGGAAGCACCTTCGGAGCAAAGTAAGGCGGAAACATCTGCACCTGTTGTTGAAAAAACAGAACAACCACAGTCTGTAGCTGCAAGTGCTTCAGCTCCAGTAAAGGCTGCTAAAGGTGACTACGCTGTACCAGAGCCATTACAAGGCTATCAAACATCTGATGATTTGTTTGCAACACCACATGCGTTAAAGCTTGCAGAAAAGCACAATGTAAACTTGGCAAAAGTCACAGGTTCTGGTCGTGAAGGACGTATTAGTGTTCAAGACATCCAGAAAGCTGTACAAGCTGCTGGTGGTCAGTGGCCTGATGTTAAGCAGCAAACTCAAGCTAAAGTAGTTAAATCTAAGGCCGATGATAGCCAAGTTTTAGCAACGCCTGTAGCACGCCGTTTAGCAAAACAGTGGGGCATTAACCTAAATGATTGCCGTGTTTCAGGTACTCGTGGTCGGGTCTGTAAAGAAGATGTTGAAGCGGTTTACTATCGTAATAACCCTGCATCGGTAAATGAACAATCTACTCAATGTGCTGTTCAACAACAATTGACCGTTACTACTGTAGCGATGAATGGGATGCGTAAAGCTATTGCTTCACGGCTACAGGCTGCAAAACGTAATGCACCACATTTTCGCTTAGTGGTCGATCTAAACGTAGAAGCTTTGCAAAATTTACGTAAGCAGATTAATGAGACTGTTCCACAAGTGAAACTTTCTATTAATGACATGCTCATTAAGGCGGCGGCAGCGGCGCTGATTAAAGTACCTGAGGTGAACGTTCAATTTGATGAGGCGACTCAATCAATTTTACAGTTCTCTCAAGCGGATATTTCGGTGGCCGTAGCGATTCCAAACGGTTTAATTACACCGATTGTAAAAGCAGCAAATCAGAAGTCGTTAGCACAGATTTCCGAGGACATGCGTGATTTAGCAACCCGTGCTAAGACTGGCAAGTTACAACCTGATGAGTTTCAGGGCGGCAGCTTTAGCATTTCAAATTTAGGAATGTTAGGCATTAAACAGTTCGATGCGATTATTAACCCACCGCAAGGTGCAATTATGGCATTAGGTGCTTCTGAATCACGTGCTGTTGTTGAAAATGGTAATGTAGTGGTTCGTGAGATTGTCACAGCGACGTTGTCATGCGATCACCGAGTCATTGATGGCGCAGTTGGGGCGAAATTCTTGGCCAGCTTTAAACAGTTTGTTGAAAACCCTGCTTTAATTTTGGTATAGGAGAACCCGCATGTCAGAAGCTCAATTTGATTTAATTGTGATTGGCGCGGGACCGGGTGGGTATGTGGCTGCAATTCGTGCAGCCCAGCTCGGGTTAAAAACCGCAATTGTAGAAGAGCGACATTTAGGCGGAATTTGTCTAAATTGGGGCTGTATTCCAACCAAAGCTTTGCTTGCAGGGGCAGAGCTCGCAACCCAGTTTAAACATGCCGGACAGTTTGGTTTTCAGGTATCCCAACTCGATTTTGATATCCAAAAGCTTGTGCAACATAGCCGACAAGTATCAGCTCAATTAGTACAAGGCATCGATTACTTGTTGAAAAAGAATCAGGTCACTGTTTTTAGTGGTCGCGCTCAACTTACAGTGAAAGAAAAAATTGAAGTGACCGATGCTCAAGGGAACAGTCAAGCCTTAAGTGCACCGCATATTATTTTGGCAACTGGAGCTAAAGCTCGACATGTTCCTCAACTTCCTGTCGATGGAACATATGTCTGGAGCTATAAAGAAGCACTGGTTCCAGAGCAGTTACCAAAAAGCTTATTGGTTGTTGGCTCAGGTGCAATTGGTAGTGAGTTTGCTAGCCTTTATCAAGACTTGGGATGTCAGGTCACGCTTATTGATTTAGCCAAGCAAATTTTACCGACTGAAGATGCGGAAGTAGCTCAATTTGTCAGAAAGCAATTTGAACAAAAAGGAATGAAGGTCTTAACCGATGCTGTTGTTCAAAGTATTCAAATTGAAAATGGTCAAGTTCACTGTGTGGTTGAAACGGCAAATGACATTCAAACGCTTATTTTTGACCGTGTGCTTTCGGCAATTGGTGTACAGCCTAATACCACGGGGCTAGGAATAGAACGTTTAGGTGTAGAACTAAATCCACAAGGTTTTGTGGCAATTGATGAATATTGTAAAACCAATGTAGCAGGGCTTTATGCCATTGGGGATGTTGCTGGAGCACCGTGTCTTGCCCATAAAGCAAGCCATGAAGCCATGATATGTGTCGAGAAAATTGCTGATGTGGCAAACGTACATTCACTCGATCGTAGTCAGATACCGGGTTGTATTTTTACACATCCACAAGTGGCGAGTATTGGTTTAACTGAAAACGTAGCAAAAGCTCAGAATCTACCTATACGAATCGGAAAGTTCTCTTTAACTGCAAATGGCAAAGCTTTGGCAATTGGAGATGCGTCAGGTTTTGTGAAAACTATTATTCATGCAGAAACGGGCGAACTGCTTGGTGCACATATGGTAGGCCATGAAGTAACCGAACATATCCAAGGATTTGCTATTGCCAAATACCTAGAAGCAACTGATGAAAGTTTAGCTCAGGTGATTTTTCCGCATCCAACCTTATCAGAAGCCATGCATGAATCCATTCTAGCTTCAATGCAACGAGCGATTCATATGTAGAAATTCTGCATTTACAGGAGTTGAACATGGTTAAGGGATTAAAAAATAAAGTCGTTTTAGTGACGGGGGCAGCTCAAGGCATTGGCCGTGGGATTGCCCTGCGCTTGGCGCAAGAAGGGGCACATATTGCATTAGTGGATATGAAACAAGATCGACTGAACGATGTGCAGCAGGAAATTCAGGCTTTAGGTGTAAATGCGAGCACATTTATTGCTGACGTAAGTGACCGCGAGCAAGTATACGCCGCTATAAATCATGCTGAGCTGGCACTTGGCGGGTTTGATGTCATGATTAATAATGCTGGAATTGCACAGGTTCAGGCGATTGCGGATATCACACCTGATGAATTTCAAAAAATAGTCGATATCAATATTGGTGGCGTACTTTGGGGTATTCAAGCGGCTGCGGCAAAATTTAAGCAACGCCAACATAAAGGTAAAATCATTAATGCTTGCTCAATTGCAGGCCATGATGGTTTTGCTTTACTCGGTATTTACTCGGCAACCAAATTTGCGGTACGAGCACTTACGCAAGCTGCGGCAAAAGAATATGCCAGTCATGGTATTACGGTAAATGGATATTGCCCCGGAATTGTCGGAACAGACATGTGGGTTGAAATTGATAAACGTTTTGCTGAAATTACTGGTGCTACTATAGGTGAAACTTATAAAAAGTATGTAGAAGGCATTGCTTTAGGTAGAGCCCAAACACCAGATGATGTGGCTGCATTAGTTGCTTTTCTGGCAAGTGAAGATTCAGACTATATTACGGGTCAATCCATTTTAACGGACGGTGGAATAGTCTATCGCTAAAACAACATCCTGATTTGAGGGAGATAATAATGAAAGCAGCGCGTTTTTATGACAGAGGCGATATTCGTATTGAAGATATCCCTGAACCAGAAGTCAGTCCCGGCACTGTAGGCATTAAGGTAGCTTGGTGTGGAATATGTGGTACAGATTTGCACGAATTTATGGAAGGGCCAATTTTTATTCCACCATGTGGACATCCACATCCTATTTCAGGTGAATCTGCACCGATTACCATGGGCCATGAGTTTTCAGGTGTTGTCTATGCTGTAGGTGAAGGTGTTGATGACATTGAAATTGGTCAGCATGTGGTGGTAGAGCCTTATATTGTGGCCGATGATGTACCGACTGGACCGGGCGATAATTATCATCTTTCCAAAAATATGAACTTTATTGGTTTAGGTGGTCGTGGTGGTGGTTTATCGGAAAAAATTGCAGTTAAACGCCGTTGGGTACACCCAATTTCCAATAAAATTCCACTGGATCAGGCAGCCTTAATTGAACCGTTATCGGTGGGGCACCATGCTTTCGTGCGTAGTGGTGCAAAGGCTGGTGATATTGCACTGGTGGGCGGTGCTGGGCCAATTGGTTTATTGCTTTCGGCAATTTTAAAAGCGAAAGGTCTTAAAGTCATCATTACTGAGCTCAGTGCAAAACGTAAAGAAAAAGCCAAAGAGTCGGGAGTCGCAGATTATATTTTAGACCCATCTGAAGTTGATGTTGTTTCTGAGGTTATGAAAATTACCAATGGCGATGGTGTCGATGTCGCATTTGAATGTAGTAGCGTTAACAAGGTATTAGATACTTTAGTTGCAGCAGTGAAACCAACTGGTGTGATTGTCATAGTTTCGATTTGGAGCCATCCAGCATCAATTAATGTGCATAGTGTGGTAATGAAAGAGCTTGATGTACGAGGCACAATTGCCTATGTAAATGACCATCAGGAGACGATTAAACTGGTTGAAGAAGGTAAAATAAATCTTGAACCTTTTATTACGCAGCGTATTCGACTGGATGATTTGATTTCACAAGGTTTTGAAACCTTAATTCATAACAATGAGTCGGCAGTTAAGATTATTGTACAACCCTAAATAGAAACTTAAGGCTGTAAAAAAGAGCGAATCATCGCTCTTTTTTATTAAAGTAAATTGTTATTTTTGGCTTCAATAATAGGAGGTAATGGCTGTCCTAAAGAGCTTAGAGACTCACGTTCAATCAAACGCACAATAGAATCGAGCGGTAAATCATTTTCTTGTAACCCAAAAGGTTCTTCAATTTGAGCACTTAAAGCATCTAGCCCTAAAAACATATAAGCGATTAAGCCAACAATAAGCGGTGTCCAAATACCTAAAGCTGCTTCAAGGCTAAATGGTAATATGAAACAGAAACAATAAACAGCGCGATGTAAAAGTACAGAATAAGAGTAGGGTAAAGGTGTACCTGCAATACGGTCACAACCCGCTTGAATATTGCCTAACTCAATAATATGTCGATTTAGCGTACTATAGATAATGTCACTAATTTCGCCGTCCTTTAGTATTTTAACTAAATCTTTTTGAATGTTTTCGAGTACAAACTGAGGCGCATTAATATGTTCATTTAAATAATCAAGTGAAGAGTTATTTAAATACGCATGTTCAAGAAATTTGGTCGGTTCAGCGGTTTGCTGGCGCAGTCGATCACGTAGTAAATTACTAAAAATTAAGACCTGATGAATTAAATGTTCACGTTGTTCATTGGTGAGAACATGGCTGTCTCTAACAATATGTCTGGCATTAGCAATTAATGCACCCCAAAGTTTGCGGCCTTCCCACCAACGGTCATAACAGGCGTTATTTCTAAAACCCGTACAAATGGAAAGAATCACACCAAAGATTGTAAATCCAATTGCGGGTACAGTAGGAATTTGAATCCAATGATAATAAGAAAGCCAAACTACACATGCTGAAATAAATACAACAAAACTCAATGCTGGCAAGACCTTGGGCAGAACTGTTCCTTTCCATGCAAATAAGAGTTTAAAAACGTTGCTTTTATCGCGAACAATCATAGAAAGCCTTTGAATTTAATGGAACTAACCAACTGCAATATGATACGCCTTAGATCTAACAAATACCTAGCTAAAGCTTATGTTTTTGTCTATATCGCCAAAGCGTTGTACGGCTAATGCCAAAAATATTAGCAACCATATTTAGGTTATGGTCATATTTTTCTAAAGCAACTTGCACATTTTCTGGACTAAGCTCGGTATTTGTCTCAGGCAATTTAACGTAATCGTCAGCATTTAAAAGTTCATTTGGTAAATCTTCAACTTCAATCTCATCCTTACCATTTGCCATCGTTAACGCATAAAGTAGGGTGTTTTTAAGCTCACGAACATTTCCTGGCCAGTCATAATTTAAAAGAACTTGCATAGCTTTTTGATTGACATGATGAGGCATGGTGTCGAGTTGAGTTGAGCTTTCTTTTAAAATCTGATCGACAATGAGTGGAATATCGACTTTTCGTTCTCTGAGTGGTGGTATAAAAATTGGAATTACGCGTAAACGGTAGAGTAAATCATGACGGAACCGTCCGGCTTTAGCTTCTTCGCGTAAAGCTTTATGTGTTGCAGTAATAATTCGGACATTTGCTTGAATCGGTTTTTCACCACCTACAGGCGTAAATTCACCTGTTTCTAACACTCGTAATAATTTAGCTTGAAGCTCTAAAGGAATCTCGGCAATTTCATCCAGAAACAGTGTTCCGCCAGCGGCACGTTCAAACACGCCTTTATGGTCACGAATTGCTCCTGTGAAAGCACCTTTAACATGTCCAAACAGCTCACTTTCTAAAATGTTGGCATTAAGAGCAGCACAGTTAATCGCCACAAAAATTTTGTTTTTGCGCTGGCTATAATCGTGAATGGCTTTTGCTACCAATTCTTTACCACTGCCAGATTCACCGCGGACAAGCACTGGAAACTCAGTTATAGCTACTCTTTGAATAATCGAAAACATACGAGCCATTTCTGGTGAGCAGCTATTAAAAACTTTGGCTAAGTCTTTCAATTGCTCTGTTATTTCTAACGGTTCTGTAATGTCATTTTCATTGCTTATCGGCTGTAAAATATGTAGCTTCCCAATAATCCGATGCTCGGCAATATAAATATCATGTTCTTGATAGATAAATCGCTTTCTCATTTTAGGAGTATTGATTTCGAGATATTGATTGTGATGATCTTGAGTAAGCGCTGCCATGCTCTCAACAGAAATGTCATCTGTGTTAAATTTATAGTGAATTGCTTGAGTCGTTGTATCTGCTAAAAACAGACTCGCATTTGGGAATAAAGCCTTAAGTTGCTCAAATAAAATATAAAAATCTTGTTCTGACTCAAAATTTAGCTTTGCCATTTTATATGTTTCACAATCGTTTCATTGAAACATACTTGAGTTTTAATGAAACATCAAGCAAAGTTTATATTTGCATTTAAATTTTGAATTTTCAATTAACTATATGATTTTTTAAGCTTATTATTTAAATAAAAATAATTGGCATTGTATTTGCAAAATATAGGATAGAAATAAATTATCGGGGTATAAATCATGTTCTTTAAGCAATTTTTTGAACAAGAAAGTTCGACTTATACATATATGCTTGGATGTGAAGAAACACGAGAGGCTGTTTTAATTGACCCAGTTGCATCAGATATAGAAATCTATGTAAAAGAATTAGAAAAGCATCAATTTACGCTCATCTATACCTTAGATACACATGTTCATGCAGATCATATTACTGCTGCAAATTTACTGCGTGAACGTGTTCATTGTAAATCGGTTTTACATAGAAACTCAGATGTAAGTTGCGGAGATATTCTAATTACAGATGGTTGTACCCTTAAATTGGGCAACCTTAGTATTGAAGCACGTTATACACCAGGTCATACCAATGCTTGTACGAGTTATCTAGTTGGAAATATGGTTTTCACTGGTGATGCATTATTAATTGATGGTTGCGGTCGAACTGACTTCCAGCAGGGAAATGCAGGCACACTATATGACAGTATTCATAAGCAACTATTTAGCTTGCCTGACGAAACAATTGTTTACCCGGGACACGATTATAAAGGCCGGTTATCTTCAACGATTGGCAATGAACGTTTAAATAACTCACGTTTAGGCCAGAATCGTTCGCGGGAAGATTTTATTAAATTAATGAATAATTTAAATCTCCCATATCCAATGCAGATCGATAAAGCACTTCCTGCTAATCAGGCCTGCGGCTCAATTTCACAATCATAAGGTGGCAATATGGAAATTAAACGAGTTAATCAAGAATTTTATGTTGCTGCTCAAATCACCGCTGATGATGTCGTAAAAATTGCAGATCAGGGAGTAAAGACTCTGATATGCAACCGCCCAGATGGAGAAGGTGCAGACCAACCCAATGTGATTGAAATTGAAGAAGCAGCTCAGCGACATGGTCTAAAGGTAATTTATCAACCTGTTAGCAGTGGCAAAATTACCGATCAACAAGTTGCCGAGTTTAAACAGCTTTATCAGAATGCCCAAAAACCTGTTTTAGCGTATTGCCGTTCTGGTATGCGTGCAATCAGTTTATGGGCTTTGGCCGAAGTTGCTCCAAAAGATGCAGCACTGTTAGTTGAATCTGGTAATAAACTTGGTTTTAACTTAAAAGGCCTAGTTCCACGTATTTTAAAAAGAGATCATGAACCAAGCTCAGTTCCTTGCTATAGCGTTGTGATTGTGGGAGCAGGCGCAGCTGGAATTTCTGTAGCATCAAGTTTACTGTCTCGTGAACCTCATTTGGATATTGTCATTATTGATCCGGCAGACACTCATTATTATCAACCGGGCTGGACTATGGTGGGTGGTGGTATTTTTAAACCGCACGTCACTGCACGTCCTATGACAAGTGTGATTCCTGCAAAAGTAAAATGGATGAAAGCCGCGGTCGCTGGATTCGACCCTGAGCATAATCAGGTTATTTTGGAAGGATGTCAGCCCATTCAATATAAAGCCTTAGTCGTTTGTCCTGGTTTAAAACTCAACTGGCATGGAATTGAAGGTTTAGTCGAAACCTTAGGTAAAAATGGGGTAACGTCTAACTATCGTTATGATCTAGCGCCGTATACATGGGAATTGGTGCAACAGCTAAACAGTGGAAAGGCAATCTTTACCCAGCCCCCTATGCCGATTAAATGTGCCGGTGCTCCTCAAAAAGCGATGTACCTTTCAGCTGACTACTGGTTAAAGCAAGGCAAACTAAAAGATATCTCTATACATTTTTATAACACTGGCGCTGTTTTATTTGGCGTGAAGGAATATGTACCTGCACTCATGCAATACGTCGAAAAATATGGCGCTGAACTGCATTTTAACCATCAACTAGTCAAAGTAGATGGGCCTGCAAAAAAAGCATGGTTTAAGGTAGTGAATGATGAAAATGCAGCATTAGTCGAGACCGATTTCGATATGTTGCATGTTGTTCCACCACAACAAGCCCCAGATTTTATTCGTGCAAGTACTCTCACTGATGATGCAGGCTGGGTGAGTGTAAATCCTCAAACTTTACAACACATACAGCATGCCAATATT
Organism: Acinetobacter sp. H1(2024); assembly: GCF_046557555.1. Lineage (NCBI taxonomy): Bacteria > Pseudomonadati > Pseudomonadota > Gammaproteobacteria > Moraxellales > Moraxellaceae > Acinetobacter > Acinetobacter sp. H1(2024). The sequence continues at coordinate 372,819 of NZ_JBKGFO010000001.1, read as the reverse complement.
TTCGCTTTAGGTGATGTGATGAATGCGCCTAATGCCAAAACGGCTGCTGCTGCACGCGCACAAGCTCCGATCGTCGCTGTGAATGTGATAACGCAGCTCAAGGGTGAACAAAACTTCTGTGAATACAATGGGTATGGCTCATGTCCACTCACAGTAGAGCGTGGAAAAATCGTTCTAGCCGAGTTTGGTTACGGCGGTAAATTGCTTCCTAGTTTTCCAAAATGGGTGATTGATGGACAAAAACCATCTCGTTTGGCTTGGTTGCTTAAAGAACAGATTTTGCCACCGATTTACTGGCAAGGCATGCTCAAAGGCCGCGAGTGGATGGTCAAACCTGAGCGAGGATAAGTAAAGCAACGCTTTACCCGAGCGCAAGACGAGAGCTGTGCTCGAGTGGAAGAGGATAAGTAAAGCAACGCTTTACCCTGAGAAGCGGCTAAAGCTTCGCAAGAAGGCGAAAGCTGTGCTCGAGTGGAAGAGGATAAGTAAAGCAACGCTTTGTCCTGAGAAGCGCTTGAAGCTTCGCAAGAAGGCGAAAGCTGTGCTCGAGTGGAAGAGGATAAACAAAGCAGCGCCTTACCCTGTGAAGCGACTGAAGCTTCGCAAGAAGATGAGAATTTGCTTATTCATCAAATGGCAGTCCACAGCAAATGAAATATATGCAATTTTAGGCTTTTGATATGTTATTACTTGTCGTTGAAGGCATTGTGATTGGCTTTTTACTTGGTCTTACTGGTGCGGGTGGCGGTATTCTCGCTGTACCCGCACTCATGACAAGTCAAGGCTGGACAGTGGCTCAAGCAGCGCCTATTGGTTTGCTGGCTGTCGCGCTATCTACCCTGATTGGGACTATTGAAGGCTTATTTAAAAAGATTGTGCGCTATCGCGCTGCAATCTGGATAGCAATTATTGGTACTCCAATGGCCCATATTGGAATCTTAATATCCAATACGATTTCACCTGTCTGGCTCATGTTAATGTTTAGCTTGGTTATGTTTACAGTGGGTTATCGACTCATCAGTAACCGAGTTTCAGATTTCCATAACCCGCCGTGTCAGGTCAACCCAAGTACAGGGCGATTTATCTGGAATTTTAAAACTGGTGGTGTACTTGCTGGCATTGGAATTATTGCGGGGCTTTTAACTGGTATGCTAGGTGTTGGTGGTGGCTTTGTAATTGTACCAGCGCTTAGAAAAGTCACAAATTTGGATATGCATAGCATTGTTGCAACCTCACTTATGATTATTTTTCTCATTAGTGGCATAAGTATTGTGATGCATATTGCAGAAGGTTTTCACTATCCAGTAGGCATTACCAGTGCGTTTGCTCTTGCATGTGTAGCAGGCATGCTATTAGGTCGTCGAGCTATTCGCTTTATTCCACCTACGATTGTACAAAAAGTCTTTGCTTTAATGGTTTTTGCTGTCGCAATTTATATGGTCATTAAGATTGTTAATCTAACAAATATCTGAGCGATATAGTATTTTAACTTATCTATATAAATATAAAGTTTCCAGAGATGATGCATTGAAATTGTCTATGGAAACTTTTTGATTTAAATCATATAAATTTTTGAGAAAGCGATATGAAGCGAGTTAACGTGGCAATTTGTGGTTTTGGACGGATTGGGCAACAAATTGCAGAGCTTCTTTTAAATCGATCGACATACTATAAACAAAAATATCAAGTTGATGCCCGTTTAGTGGGTGTCTGTAATTCATCTTCAGGTTTAATTGACCAAGATGGTTTACAAGCTTCAAAGTGGCTAGATAAAGCACAATATCAAGAAGGTCTCACTGAACAAAAGTTTTTACAACAGGTTCAGGCGGATGTCATTATTGAGACTGGCCCAAGTGATTATGTGACAGGTGGAAAAGGCCTATTTTATTTAAATTATGCTTTAACACATAACATGAATGCGATTGCAGTATCTAAAGGTGCTTTAGTCGTAGAAGGTAAAAAACTAATTAACTTGGCACATCAGCACAATAAAAAACTATTTTTTAGCGGCGCGACGGCTGCGGCTTTACCGACTGTTGATTTGTTTGAATATAACTTGGCTGGTTGCCAAATTTTAGAAATAGAAGGTGTGTTTACAGGCACCACAAATTTTATTTTGAATGATATGTTGCAACACGAATGTGCATTTACAGAATCTCTTGAAAAAGCTCAAGTAAAAGGTATTGCGGAACCTGACAGTTCTTTCGATGTAGATGGATGGGATACCGCTGCTAAAATTACAATACTAGCCAATACTGTTTTGGGAGCTGATATAAAAATTAAAGATATTCCAAGACAAGGAATCAGTCATGTAACTGCCGATCATATACGTGATTGGAAAAATGAAAATCTAACTCCTCGTTTGGTTGGTTTTATTCATATTAAAAATCAGCAAATTCAAACGGGTGTTGAATTAAGACTAGTTGCAGCAAATCATCCTTTTGCTCATTTGCAAGGTTCTAATAAATGCATACGAGTGTTAACGCAAGAGATGGGTGAGTTTGTGGTCAGTGGAGGGGCATCTGCGCCTTTAGCTACAGCAGCTGCAGCTTTAAAAGATTTCGAGTTATTGCTAAAAACGGGCTGTTAAAATTAATTATGATTTATAAAAAAGCAGGCTTAGGCCTGCTTCTCACAACTTTTTTGACTATTAAATAACTTTTTTCCAATTTCTAACTTACTAAACATTAAGTAATTGCCAAGTAAAATTAATAAAATTCCAAGTACAGCATTTAAAGTCCACTCATATCCTTCAAAGAAAGTAGAAACTGTTAAAGCAACTAAAGGGAAGAGCAACGTGCTATAAGCTGCTTTGGCTGCGCCAATTCGTCCAACCAGAGAAAAATAAGCAGAGAACCCAATAACTGTACCAAATACAGCCAAGTAAAGTACCGAACTTAAAAATGGGAAATTCATCGGTGGCATTAAATCTTGTCCTGTAAATAAAGCTAGACTTAACATCACCAATGCACCATAAGTCATGGCATAACAGTTTGTTGAAAAGATATTTAGACCACGTTTTTGGTGTCTAACACTAATCATATTTCCTAAAGAAAAACCGTAAGTGCCTATTGCACATAGCCCAATACCCATTAATAACTGCGCATTAAACTGACTATTAATGAGGTCATGCCAAAACAGTAGAACAATACCACTTAGACCCAAAAGTGCAGCTGGCGCAAAGTTTGGAGAAGGTTTCTGTTTAAAAAAGATAAGCGCATTAATGGCATTAAAGAAAACAGCCATCGAAAAAATGACAGACTCTAAACCGCTATTTACATATTTAACCGCAGTATAAAAACAAATAAAGTTTAGGCCGAAAACACAGAGTCCTTGTAGCATACAAAACAAGTGATCTTTTAAAGCAATTCGCTGTAATTTTCCTGAAAATAGTAAAACAACCCACAGTAATAAGGCTGAAATGGCAAAACGCCATAAAATTGCGACAACGGGTGTTGCATAGTGGCTTTGAACGGCAATTCCAATCCATGTTGTTCCCCAAATCAACACCACCGCAACATAGAGTAAAATATTCATAACTTCATCCTCGATTACCAAGCTTAAGTATCTAGGAATGCTTCATTTTTCACGTATATATTCTTGTGTTATACATGCAAGATCTTGCGTTTTTTATAGATCTAAACTAGCTGAACTTTGCTGAATATGGTTAACTTAAGCTCAATGATATTCGTTTTAATTTTGCATGGCCTATCAAACTTTAGAACAGCTACAGCAATCTAAAGCCAAGCTTCACGAAACTGTGGTGCTTGATGAAAATATGCAACTTGCATTTTGGTCTAATCAGCAAGATCGTGTAAGTGTCTGTAGCGATCATCACACTCTAAGTCTGTATATTCAAGATGGCTATGAAAGCTATCAAAAAACACCTGCGGGCTGGAAAAATGGCGGTGGGCCGGGGCGTTTTTGTTTGTTGCCTGAACATCAGGAATCAACTTGGGACATACGTGGTGGGCTTAAATTCGTTCACTTGTATTATACCGACCAACATTTGCGTGATGTTGCCGAAAAAATATGGGACAAAGAACCGAATCAAATTCAACTAAACGAAGTTGCATTTAGTGATGATGAACGGATTCGAGCACTTTATCAGTTCTTCTTACTAGATTGTGATTGGCAAGATTCTTCAAACCATTTACAAATGAGTACAACAGCAAGTTTGTTGTTGAATCATTTAATTCGAAGATACAGTAGTGTTCAATGGCAACAGCCTGCCATTAAAGGCGGACTGGCACCTCATAAACTCAAATATATTCAAGAATGGATTGAAGATCATCTAGGTCAGGCGCTCGCTTTGTCAGACTTGGCAAATGTTGTGAATTTAAGCGAATACCATTTTGCTCATATGTTTAAACAGTCCATGAATATGGCGCCTCACCAATATGTCATGCAAAGACGTTTAACTAAGGCAAAAGGGCTAATTCAGTCATCTCAGCTTTCTTTACAAGATATTGCCCTAGTTTGTGGGTTTAGTTCAGCGAGTCATTTAAGCCATCGCTTTAAACAGTTTTATGGCATGAGTCCTTCACAATTACGTTAAAAGACCCATGACTCATTTTTATAAAAGATAAATACCTAAACCAATTAGTGCTGATACAAAAATGACATAGAGTACATTAATGTTAAAGCGGAATAAGGCAATAAATGCAGCCACAGTAATGATCGCCGAGATAACATCAAAGTGACCGGAAAAACCGTGTGGCCATAGCACGTGATAACTAAAAAATAATGCTAGATTTAAAATGACACCGACCACAGCCGCGGTAATCGCAGTGAGTGGTGCCGTAAACTTTATTTCATTATGAGTAGATTCAATAAAAGGGCCACCTGCAAAAATAAATACAAATGAAAAGAGAAAGGTAAACCAAGTCACAATGACAGCACCGAGCGCTCCAGCAAAAAATAGATGTTCAGGCCCAAGTAATGAATGATTAACGCCTCCTAAAAAACCAACAAAGGCAACGACCATAATCAGTGGACCGGGGGTAGTTTCACCTAAAGCTAAACCATCAATCATTTGCGTAGGTGAAAGCCAACCAAAATGATTCACAGCCCCTTGATAGACGTAAGGTAAAACCGCGTAAGCACCCCCAAACGTGAGCAAAGCAGCTTTAGTGAAAAACCACGCCATTTGCGTATAAGAATGATGCCATCCAAAATATGCGCCTAAAGCTAAAATTGGCAATAACCATAAAGCGATTGCCACAAAAATAAGTTTAGCTAATCGTGACCAATGGAATTTAGCATGCTCTGGTGTCGGGGTATCATCATCAATAAATGCCGGGCCATAATCTTTCTGACTAGTTTTATGTCCAGCTGCTGAGGAAAGTAGCTCAGGGTACTTTTTACTTACTAAATAACCTGCTATGCCAGCAGATAAAACAATAAGTGGGAAAGGAAGCTTTAAGACAAAAATGGCAAGAAACGCTGCAAATGCCACGAACCATAAAAACTTGTTTTTAAGTGAACGACTACCTATACGGTAAGTTGCATGAAAGACAATTGCGGTGACGGCAGGCTTTATCCCGTAAAAAATACCTGCAATAACCGGAACATCTCCAAATTTTATATAAACCCAAGACAGCCCAATTAAAATAAATAAAGACGGTAGTACAAATAGAATGCCTGCGACTAATCCTCCCGCAGTTCTATGCATAAGCCAACCAATGTAGGTCGCTAATTGCTGCGCTTCAGGGCCGGGTAACAGCATGCAGTAGTTAAGTGCATGGAGAAATCTTTTTTCAGATATCCAGCGCTTTTGTTCAACGAGTTCCTGATGCATCACAGCGATTTGTCCAGCTGGCCCGCCAAAGCTAATAAAGCCTAACTTGAGCCAAAATAAAAAGGCTTGCCAGAAGGTGACTTGAATAATACTTTCAGGTAAAGGGGATTTTTCGTTTTCCATTTTTTATCCCATCAAAAAATTGATTTATATAGATCAGCAGCATCAAACTCAAAATTGCTAATGAATTAAGCAGGTGCGTTGTACTATGTAGTTATAAGATACAGAACAAAAATGAATTTCTTATTATTTTAAAAAGATATTCTTCTAAAAAAAGCTCTAGAAGAATATCTAACTTTTAGTTTTTAGTGATCATGTTCTAAATAATCTGGATTTTTCGGAAGCGCAAGGCTACATAAGAAACAGATAATCAGCATGACAATGACGTAAATAAAGAAAGTATTTTCAATTCCAGCAGCTTTGAACTGTAAGGCAACTGAAGGTGCAGAACCACCAAACAGCGCATTACCTACTGCATACGAAAAACCTACGCCTAAAGCTCGTACATGAGGTGGGAACATTTCAGCTTTTACCAAACCACTAATAGAGGTATAGAAACTGAGTAACATCATCATAAAGATGAGTAGCAGGGCAATAATAATCGGAGAGTCAATATTGGCACGCATCCCGACCACCATGACTGGATAGATAAAAATGGCGGACAATAAGCTAAATGCCAACATTGAAGAGCGGCGCCCAATACGATCGGATATTGCACCAAATACAGGTTGAGCACACATATAGACAAATAGCGCGAAGGTCATGATATAACCAACGGTTTTTCCATCCATCCCTAAATTGGTCAAATAGGTTTTTGAATAAACAGTTTCTACATAAAACGTTAATGAACCAGCAGAAGTGTATCCGACCACCAATAAAAAGGTTTTCCAATGCTTTTTAAAGAGTTCTCTTAAGCTACCAGACTCTTTACGTTCGCTGTCTTGATGTGAAAGCGTTTCTTCTAAACGACTACGGGCAAGTAAAGATAAAATTGCCGCGATACCACCAATTACGAACGGAATACGCCAACCGCCGTCATGTAATTGTTGCTCACTTAAAAATGCCAACAAAATAACGCCAAGTAAGCTTGCGAGTAACTGACCACCAGAGAGGGTGACATACTGGAAAGACGAGTAAAAACCACGCTGACCTTTTAAGCCTAGTTCACTCATATAAGTTGCAACTGCACCATACTCGCCACCCACAGATAAGCCTTGAAGTAATCGCACTACAAGTAAAAGAAAGGGTGCAAATAAACCAACTTGGTCATAAGTTGGCAAAGCTGCAAACAAAAATGAGCTTAGGGCCATCAGACAGATTGAGATAATCATCGACTTTTTTCGACCATGTCGGTCTGCGATGCGTCCAAATACCCAACTACCAATCGGACGCATAAAGAAACTTGCAGCAAACACACCCCAAACATAAATAGACTTAGTCGTACTATCCATATCTGGTGCGGTTAGGGCTTGAGTAAAGTAGGCAGCAAATACTGCATAGATATAAAAGTCGAACCATTCAACTAAATTACCAGAGGCTGCGCCTACAATCCCACGTATCCGGCTACGTTTTTCTTCCTGAGTATATGTCATATTTATTCCATCGTTTTGTAGACAAAAACTAGGAATTTTTTAGGGATGCTATACAGAAAATAGAATGAAACATTAAAAATCACTCGACCTTGAGCACTTCCTTAAAATTCCTAACCATTCATTTTTTCTAATTTTAAAATTCGATTCTAGTAAAATTACGTCCTTTTGTTCGATTTAAAGATAAATTAACCAATGATCGAACATTTCCTTTCATTCAATTTGATAATGAATTGCATTTAAAATCATTGAGCTAATTTTAAAAATATATCTATTGTTAAATTTCTCCTGACTCCTCTAGTTTTGAGCTTAGTTTCATTTTTGCTATTTTGTAATACTTAAAAAGTTATAACCTCAATTTCAAAGAAAATAAAAGAAATTTATATATTGATAAGTAAGTGCATAAAAGTTGCATCAAATTCACTTAATCGAAAAAATACAGAATGTGTTGTTTCTCAATATGGGTGCCTGTATTCTTGCGTGGCTGAAAAATAGGGCACATAACCGTTTTTTAGCTTTATAAATTATGCTCGCTATGGCAGGTAACTATTCAATGGAAAGACGCGCGTTAAATCTTTACTTCATGACATGCTCTAAAACAGCATTGGCTTCATCTATTGCACTTATAAGCTCTGTAGTTTATGCAAATGAAGCGGAGGTTTCGCAGCTCCCAACCATTACTGTGAATGCCACACAAAATAGTGATGCGCTATACACCTCAAAGAAAGTTAATCTATCTGGTTTTCAAACTGGCGATGTAAAGAAAGTTCCTGCCTCCATTACAACCATTACTTCTGAGCGTCTAGCAGATCAGCACGCAAAAACACTCACCGATGTTATTAAAAATGATTCATCGCTAGGCGATGGCTACGCTGCTATTGGCTATTATCCAAACTTTGTCGCTCGTGGTTTCGCACTCGATTTAGGTTCAAGTTATCTCATTAATGGTCATAGTATACGTGGTGAGCAAAATGTTGCTTTAGAAAATAAAGAGCAAGTTGAAATCTTAAAAGGTATTTCTGCGATTCAAAGTGGAATGTCGACACCCGGTGGTGTGGTTAACTACGTGACCAAAAGACCTGCTGATGTTAAAACTATTACCGTTGATGCAAATTCAGAAGGCGGCTATACACTGGCAACGGATGTAGGCGGCTTTGTTAATGACAATTTTGGTTATCGCGTTAATTTAGCGCATGAAAGTATCCACCCAAACGTTGATCACGCAAATGGTAAACGTGAGTTTGGTTCAGTTGCTTTAGACTGGAAAATTAATGATCGCTCTAAATTACTGTTTGATATTGAAGCTCAGCGTCAAAGCCAACGCTCAGTACCAGGCTATCAACTGCTTGATGGACAAGAAGTACCAACAAATGTAGACCAAGACCGTTTATTGGGTTACCAGTCTTGGAGTAAACCTGTTGTAAATAACAGTTTAAATGCGAGTTTAAAGTATCAATACGCTTTTAATGATCAATGGAATGGTAGCTTAAGTGCATCACAAAGCCGTGTTGTGATTGATGATAATAGTGCTTTCCCATGGGGATGTTATAGCAGCATTTGTGAAGTTACTGGCTTGGGCAATACTTTTGATAAACACGGTAATTATGATATTTACGATTTTCGTAGTCCAGATGACACACGCATTACTAACCAGTTTGCAGCTGGGTTAAATGGTGAATTCAACACTGGTAACATTCAGCATCAAATCGCTTTTGAATTACAACGTACTTATAAAACCTTAAAGCACCATACACCTTTGAATGTAGCGGTAGGAACAGGCAATATCTATGAAGATACGATCGACTACAGTCCATCATCAGAAAGTCCAGGCGATCGTTACAAAGCTCTAGAGAGTGATCAGACTGCATTTACTGTATCTGACCGAGTTCAATTTAATGATCAGTGGTCAACTTTATTGGGTGGGAAACTTATTCACCTTGATGAGCAAGCTTATAATTCAGATGGGCAGCAAAGCCGTGATACGGATTTAAACAAATTCTTGCCACAATTAGCGCTCATGTATAGCCCAACTACTACAACTAATCTTTATGCTTCATATGCTAAAGGTTTATCAGATGGTGGTGAAGCACCATGGTTTGCTAATAATGCTTTAGAAGTTCTATCACCTAAAAACTCTGAACAATATGAACTTGGAGTTAAACAACAGATACGCAACTTCTTGGTAACAGCAGCTATTTTTGATTTAAAACAAGATAATCAATATAGCAAAGTAAATGCAGATGGAACTTTCGATTTTGTTGAACAAGGTGAGCAACACAATCAAGGTATTGAGTTAGGTTTAACGGGTGCCTTAACCGATACACTCGATGTAAGTTCAGGTGTTACCTATACCAAATCTCGTCTTGTTGATATTGATACTGACAACTACAAAGGTCATCAGACTCAAAATGTACCGAAAATCCGCGCAACTGCGCAGCTATCTTATAAAGTTCCTTCTGTTGAAGGATTACGATTACTGAGTGGTATGCAATACAGCAGCAGTAAATATGCAAATAAAGAGGCAACGGCAAAAGTAGGTGGGTACAGTGTCTTTAATATTGGTGCTGCCTATAAAACAAATTTTGCTGGGCATGACACAACTTTTAGACTCAATATTGATAACTTATTTAATAAGAAATATTGGCGTGATGTAGGGGCATTTATGGGTGATGACTATTTATTCTTAGGTAATCCACGTACAGCCCAGTTCTCTACAACGTTTAGTTTTTAAAAAATTATGAAACAAATAAAAAGGAGCTTTAAAAGCTCCTTTTTATTTTTCAGGAATTAAGCCGACATTTTTGGTTTAACCATATTATTAATCGACAAGATATCATCAAGCACTTGAGTTGATAATAAACCTTCTTTTTGAACTAAAGCCAATACGCTTTGTCCAGTTTCGTTTGCAGTTTTAGCAATACGAGTTGTAGTTTCATAACCCAAATATGGGTTGAGTGCAGTCACAATACCAATTGAGTTTTCAACTAAAGCTTTACAGTGTTCAGGATTCGCCGTAATTGTATCAATACACTTGCTTTGGAACATTGCCATTGCTCTACCAAGTAAATCCATAGACTCAAATAGTTTAAATGCAATAAGCGGTTCCATTGCATTTAACTGTAATTGGCCAGCTTCAGCAGCTAAAGTTACTGACAAATCGTTTGCAATAATTTGGAAGCAAGCTAGGTTCATCGCTTCAGGAATAACAGGGTTTACTTTACCCGGCATAATTGAACTACCAGGTTGACGCGCTTCTAAGTTAATTTCATTAATGCCAGTACGTGGGCCACTAGAAAGTAAACGCAAGTCATTAGCAATTTTTGAAAGTTTCGTAGCAGTACGTTTTAATAGACCAGATAAAAGAACAAAGTCACCCATATCTGAAGTTGCTTCAATTAAATCTGGAGCTGACTTAATTTTCTTATCAGAGATTTTTGCAAGTGCCTGAATAGCCAGTTCGCGGTAATTATATTCAGTCGTAATTCCCGTACCAATTGCTGTACCACCAAGGTTCATATAAGCTAAAACATTTGGAATAAGCGTATTAATTTGCTCAAGATCTTTCTGCAAGGTAACTGCAAATGCACCAAACTCTTGACCTAAAGTCATAGGTACAGCGTCTTGTAATTGAGTACGGCCCATTTTTAAAATGTGCGCAAACTCTTGAGATTTGTTAAGAAAACTTAAAATTAAATTGTTAAAAGGAAGATTTAACTCATCTAAGCTTAATAACAGACCTAAACGGATTGCAGTAGGGTATACGTCATTTGTTGACTGCGACATATTAATGTCGTTATTTGGATGCAAGTATTGATATTGCCCTTTAGAATGGCCCATATATTCCAAAGCAACATTTGCTAATACTTCATTTGCATTCATATTAGTTGAAGTACCAGCACCGCCTTGCATCATGTCGATTGGGAACTGGTCATGGAAATTACCACGAATAAGCTGATTACAGCTGTATTCAATTGCTTCGAATTTAGTTTGATCTAGGTTTTTAAGATTATAGTTTGCTTCAGCACAAGCTAGTTTAACCATAGCTAATGCTTTAATTAAATTAGGAAAATTTCCAACTTTGCTATTTGTTAAGTTGAAATTTTCTAAAGCACGTAATGTTTGAACTCCGTAATAATGGTCATTGTTGATTTCTCGATGACCAATAAGATCCTTCTCAATACGGGTAGTAATATCAGCGTTCATCATTAAACTTCGATTCATTAAAGATGATTCATCTTAGAATTCGAAATGCTTCACTTCTAATGCATTTATTAAACCAATTATGCATTTTTTGCATATCAAAAAATGAGTTAAGCTAAAATGAATAGTTAAAAATTGAATAGATCAATAGACTTAATTTCTATTAATATTTAATTATTTCAAATAATTATATTCATAGTTGATGTGCAGAATTGTAAAAATGATTACGTCAATTGAGTGTTTTAAATATGGTTAGGCCATAATTTTATTTTTTAAAAACAGTAAATTTAATTGAAATTTCATGTGAATATTAATTTTAAAGAACAAATAATGAGCTTTGTTTAATAAATTTTAATAAAATTGTGATGCATTTCACATAAAAATACATATAATACAGAAAATTTTGATTTATTAAGTTTATGTTAAAAGTAACTGCTGGATTATTAATATTGGGAAGTTTTGCTTGCTATCTTCTTTGGGGCACTGAAGAAAAAGCTGAAACCAAAAGTTCACACATGCTTAAAGAGGCTGAGCAATCAATAAAAAATGCTGAGCTATCCATTCAAAAAGCAAAGCAAAATATTCCAACTGCATCGTATCGATGAGTTATAGCTTGAGATTGTTGTCTATTAAATAATCTCTTGATTCAAAATTATTGAGATGTAAGCGCTGTAAGAGACAAATGCATGAGAATGAAGTTTATTGCATATGACCCTAATTCTGGTGAAAAATTAAGCTTAAAAGAGCATGTTCATCACATGGATAAATATACAACTTATGTTTTTTTTAGCGATGAAAAAGACAACATGGTATTTAATCCACAAAAAAAACAAATATTTGAAATTAGTCAATATACTGCAAATATGATGGTTGAAATTTCAAGAAAATTATACTACTTGATTGGAGAGTATTAGTTTGCTTTGAATATCTCCTTTGTCCATAAAGTCATTATTGTGAATGATGACTTTATAAGTTCAAAATAAGCAAATCGATACTTTAGTATAATAGTCGGAATTGAATTTTCACCTTATACTCTTTATAAATATTGTATGAAATACAATTAATTATTATCACTACATAGAACTTGAAAATAAGTTGTAGTAATTATTCATTAAATTTATTTTTACTTTATAAGCTATTGTAAGAGTAAATAAAAGATTCTTATTTCTTGGTGAAATAAAAATGGGAAAAGTTGTTTAATCAGATTTTATGATTGCTCTTAAAGTTGAATAGTGTACTAATTTAATAGCATCAAAATTTAGTCAATAACTTAACAATGGGTTATTGAAACAGTTCATAGTCCGCATTCTTCCCCAAGATGCGGACTTTTTTTATCCAAATTTTACTTCATTCCTGAAGCTATATTTTTTATAAAAAATGATTAAATAAAAGCCTATAGTTATTTCTAAAACTTATTTAGTTGAACTGAATTATTTATTTTTCTGATGTTCTTTTATTCATTGATTTCAAAAATTTTTTTTATTAGATCGTACTTATGTTCATCTCTTAACGTGTTAAAACAAAACCTATTATTCTCTTATCTTGTTTTCTATGTCAGAATTATTAAATACTTCATTTTCATAGTTTGGCATTGTCCAATCTTTTCTCGCATTTTTGCAGGTACTCCCTATGTTTTACCATTTTTATTCATCTCTACATTTATTCATACGACTTCCCAAAAATATCAATTAATAAAATTATAAATATAAAAGGGAATAGATAAGATGAATTTAGAAGTTCGCTGGGTAGAGGATCTCCTCACTCTAGAGCGTGAACGCTCAATTTCAAAAGCAGCAGAGAAAAGGTTCATTAGCCAATCTGCCTTTACTCGAAGAATTCAGCAAATTGAAGAAATGATTGGTGCTGAAGTCATTATTAGAAACAATAAGAACAATATCGAATTTACAGACATTGGACGAATTTTGTTGGTAATGTCTAAAAACATTGAAAAGCAAGTCGAGGAGACCGCAAAACTCATTAAAAATATTAAAAATGAAACTGAATCTACTATTCGTTTTTGTGTTGTTCACTCATTAGCTTCAGGTTTTTTAACAACATTTTTAAAGAAATTTCCTACTCTTATTCGTGATTTAAAAATTGAAATTGTCGCAACCAATAGTGGAGAGGGGCTGTCTTTGTTAAAAGAAGGCGCCTGTGATTTCATGATTTGCTATGCAGATAAAAGCAATATTAGAAAAGTTGGAGATGATATTTTAAGTGGTATTAAAATTGCCGAAACAGTTATTGTTCCTGTTTCTGCTACAGAACCTGACCATAGCCCTAAACATACAATACAAAGTAATTTTGCTCTGCTTGCCTATAGCAAACATGCTTACTTAAGAAAACTGGTAGACCAACTGATAGAAGGTAAACTTGTTTATAAAACGTTATATGAAACGGACAATGCAACTAACTTAAAAGAACTGGTTTTACAAGGTTTAGGGGTTGCATGGATTCCGAAAATTAACGTTGAAGAAGACCTTGCAGCTGGAAAATTAGTTATTTTAGATCAGCAAGAATATTGCCTTGCGCAAGATATTTATATCTTTAAAAATAATTTGAGCGATAATAAATCGGTACAACAAATATGGAATGGTTTTAAAGCCCAGCAAGAACAATAACGCATACTCATTCGCAAGATGAAGTACACGATATTTATATATAAATTAATCAAATAAGTAGATTATGCTTAGGTCTTCATGATGAAAGGCATGATAAAGCATTGCCCCTCATCTAAGTTCTTTGCTAATTTAGAGTAAATTTCAATAAGTCAAAAGTAGGGTATAGGAATCTTTCTATGATTTATACCTGTTTTTGAACTTATTTCACTGGATTATTGAGTCCAAGCGGAGACAATTTTGTTTGATCTAGACAGTAGATTATTAAATATTTTTTATCATATTTATCGGTTCAAAAGTGTTTCAATGGCTGCAGATGCTATTGGTTTAACACAGCCGAGTGTAAGTAACGGTCTAAACAAAATTCGCCAACATTTTAATGATCCTTTGTTTATTCGAGTTGGAAATGAAATGATTCCGACCGAACTTGCAAAGCAGATTTTCCCTTTAATTAGTGAAGTTATTGATAAAGTTGAAAGTATTAATAACTTTAATGTGAACTTTGATCCGTTAACGTCAGATCAGCTGTTTACCATTGCGATGACTGATGTATCACATTTGGTTTTATTGCCTCAGTTAACTAACTATTTAAAAGAAAAAGCACCTCTCATTCGTTTAAATATTAGACCAATTACGCCAGAAACCAGTTATCAAATGGCAAATGGTGAAATTGATTTAGCGATAGGTTTCTTGCCACAATTAGAAGAAGGTTTTTATCAGCAGAAGTTTTTCCGTCAACACTATGTTGTGATTAGCTCAAAAAGCCACCCGCGTTTAGACCCGAATAACTTTACTTTAGAAGATTATATGCGCGAATATCATATCGATATTGATGCAGGTATTGGGCATTATCACATTAAAAATGAGCTACAAAATAAAGGGTTGGATCGAAATATTTTAATTCGCTTACCAAGTTACTTAGGTGTAGGTTTAGTTGTTCAGGAAACAGATGCGATTGCCACTGTTCCATATTATTTAAGCCAAGTTTTATTGGTTAGAGAGAACTTACAAATTTTACCTGCACCGCTTGATTTTCCAACTTATGACGTTAAGCAACATTGGCATATGTCTTGCCACCATAAGAGTAGTCATAAATGGTTCCGTCAAACTTGCTATGAGCTATTTAAAACAGCTTAAGAATTTTATTTATAAAAAAGAAGATGCAAGGAAAGTCCTTACATCTTCTTTTAATTTTTTAATTAGATTTCAATTGCAACAGCAGTTGCTTCACCGCCACCAATACATAGGGCTGCAACACCTTTCTTTTTACCTAAGCGTTTTAATGCATAAATGAGAGAAAGAATAATTCTTGAACCTGTAGCGCCAATTGGATGACCTAACGCGCAAGCGCCACCATGTACGTTAACTTTTGCTTCATCTATTCCTAGCTCATGAATTGGTGCCATTGCTACCATTGCAAAAGCTTCATTAATTTCCCAAGCATCTACTTCATCAACTGACCAACCAGCACGCTCAAGCACTTTTTGAATTGCACTAATTGGAGCAATTGTAAATTCGCTTGGATGTTGTGAGTGAGTAGAAGTTGCAACAATTTTTGCTAAAGTATTTAAACCATGAGACTGTGCATATTCTTCAGTAGCAAGTACTAATGCAGCAGCACCATCAGAAATTGAGCTTGAGTTTGCAGCTGTAATTGTACCGTCCTTACTAAAAGCGGGACGTAGAGTTGGAATTTTCTCAAGATTTGCTTTTAATGGTTGCTCATCTTGATCAACAATTTCCACACCTTTACGTGTTTTTACTTCAACAGGAACAATCTCTTCTTTGAAGTAACCTTCGGTAATGGCAGTTTGCGCTTTTTTAAGTGAAGAAATCGCAAAGTTATCCATTTGCTCACGGGTAAAGCCTTTGGTGTTTGCCATATCTTGAGCAAAAGAACCCATTAAACGGCCTGTTTCAGCATCTTCAAGGCCATCTAAAAACATATGGTCCTTAATTTCGCCGTGACCCATACGGTAACCACCGCGAGCTTTCGGTAAAATATAAGGTGCATTGGTCATAGATTCCATACCACCCGCCACAATAATATTGGCACTGCCTGCTTTTAAGGTATCCGATGCCATTAATACAGCTTTCATCGCAGAGCCGCAAAGCTTGTTTATGGTCACAGCTCCGACATGATCAGGTACACCAGCTTTACGCATAGCTTGGCGAGCAGGGCCTTGACCAATACCTGCACTGAGTACGCAACCGAAAATAACTTCATCTACTTGTTCAGGTTTAACACCTGCACGTTGGATCGATTCACGGATGACAGCAGCGCCAAGATCTGGAGCGGTTAGAGAAGATAAACTACCCTGAAAACCACCCATTGCCGTACGGCTACCTGAAACTATAACTATTGAACTCATCTTAATATCTCTTATTGGTGTTTTTGCTAAATTTGCCTTTAGCCTAAACCAAAGGCGCCACTAAATTAAAAAGTTGGAGGGGTGTAACTGAGCGTTCTACCAAAGAACCACAGCAAGAATAAAACTAATGGAAAATGCACAACGAGCTGAGTGACTGTAAACCCAATCACATCTTTTGCTTTTAGTTTTAAAATGCCTAACATTGGAAGCATAAAAAATGGATTGATTAAGTTTGGTAAAGCTTCAGCTGCATTATAAATTTGTACAGACCAGCCCAAATGAACCTTTAAATCATTTGCTGCTTGCATAACATATGGGGCTTCAATAATCCATTTTCCACCACCTGACGGTACAAAGAATCCAAGTACAGCAGAGTAAACTCCCATCACAATCGCAAAGGTTTCTTTTGATGCGATTGAAACAAAAAACTCGGCAACATAATGAGACAGCGATAAATCCTGACTGTTTAAAGCTTGCGTCATAATAAATGCAATACTTCCATACAGAGGGAACTGAATTAAGATTCCTGATACGGCTGGAACTGCCTTTGCAACAGCATTTAAGAAGTTTCGAGGCGTGCCATGCAACGCTAGACCAAGCATTAAAAAAACAAAGTTGTAAGTATTTAAGCTTGAAATCGCAATAATTGGATTACTTTTTGAAAACTCAAAAAACATCCAGATTAAGCCTAATGCGACCACAATAATTGTTAAGATAGGCGAGTTTTCTAACCAATCGCCCGGACGATTAGATTTCTCCTCATGTGGCTTGTCTTCTTCAAACTGCACATCAAAACTATCAATCGTTTTAACATTATTACCTTTTGGGGCTGACCAATACGCAATGGCGATTGAAACAATCACCAAAATAATGGTCATCGCAATTGATTGCCAAAGGAAAATCGTTTCAGTAAATGGAATAACACCAGTTAGGTTGTAAATTGACTCAGGTAAGCTACTTTTATTTGCCTGAAGCTGTGCTGCTGAAGAGCTGATTCCTAGTGCCCAAGTTGCACCCATACCAATGATTGCTGCCGCAGCCGCTGCGCGGTAATCCATATTCAGCTCTTTACGTTTAGCTAATGCAATCACTAAAAGCGCCGTAAGAATTGTACTAACAGCCCAATTGACCAGCGAAATTAATAAGCTGACGGTTGCTACCAAAACAATGGCACCGCGACCAGAACTTGGAATACGTGCCATTTTTTGGATGAGGTATTTAACGGGCTTAGATACAGAAACGACATAACCTACAATAATAAGCATAGTCATTTGCAGGGTAAAAGGAATAAGACTCCAGAAGCCATTACCAAATGAAGTGGCCACATCGTGGATTGGGGCGCCAATAGCTAAAGCAGCGACAGAGACAATAATGACGCCAAGCAGAGCAAAAATATATGAATCAGGAAACCATTTTTCAGACCAGTCACTAATCCGAAGCGCAAATCTTTCAAAAATTCCTTGCTGTTTTTCCATAGCTGAAAAATCCTTCTCGTTCTTATTTATAAACAGCACATCCGGTGCTTAAAAGGGATAAGACTCAAGCTCACTTTCTAACTTGAGTCCTGTACAGCTAACTAAATCTTAGAATTTACGCGACTAATGTTTTATAAAACTCGACACCTGTAGCGGCTTGAATTTGTTCAAGCGTGACATCTTTAGCAAGTTCAATCAGCTCTACGCCTTGTGGGGTAATATCCATTACACCCAAGTCAGTAATGACTCGATGAACTACGCCTTTACCTGTTAAAGGTAAACTACAGTTTTTTACGATTTTTGGTGTACCATCTTTTGCACAATGTTCCATAAGCACTACAACTTTTTGGACGCCAACAACCAAGTCCATTGCGCCGCCCATACCTTTGACTTTCTTACCTGGAATCATCCAGTTGGCTAAGTCACCATTTTCAGAAACCTCCATTGCACCTAAAATTGCAATGTTGACATGACCACCACGGATCATGGCAAAAGATTCAGAGCTTGAGAAAAATGCAGCACCAGCGCGAGCAGTAACCGTTTGTTTACCAGCGTTAATTAAATCAGCATCGACAGTTTCTTCTGTTGGGAACTCACCAATACCTAATAGACCATTTTCAGACTGAAGCCAAACATTAATATTTTCTGGAATATAGTTAGCAACAAGGGTAGGTAAGCCAATACCTAAATTGACATAAAAACCGTCTTTAAGTTCTTTTGCAGCACGTTGTGCCATTTCGTTACGTGACCAAGCCATTTTATACTGCCTCCGTGCTTAAAGTTTTATGCTCAATACGTTTTTCAGGTGATGCATTCAGTACAATGCGGTTTACATAGATACCCGGCAAATGGATTTCATCCGGATCTAATTCACCAATTTCAACCACTTGTTCCACTTCTGCGATTGTAATTTTTCCAGCCATCGCACATTCAGGGTTAAAATTTTGAGCAGTTTTACGGAATACTAAATTACCTGCTTTATCTGCCTTATATGCTTTCACAAGAGCAACATCAGCTGTTAAAGATTCTTCTAGAATGTAGTTCTTGCCATGAAAAGTACGTTCTTCTTTACCTTCAGCAATAAGAGTACCTACGCCAGTTTGAGTATAAAATGCAGGAATCCCAGCACCGCCAGCACGTAACTTTTCAGCTAAAGTGCCTTGTGGTGTAAGCTCCACATCAAGTTCACCATTTAAATATTGGCGTTCAAACTCTTTGTTTTCACCAACATAAGAAGAAATCATTTTTTTGATTTGTTTGGTTTTAAGCAAAATACCTAAACCAAAATCATCTACACCTGCATTATTTGAAATACAAGTTAGACCAGTTACACCACTTTGCTTAACTGCAACAATTAGTTTTTCAGGAATTCCGCATAAACCAAAACCGCCTACAGCGAGTGTTTGATTGTCTGCAATTACATCTTTCAGTGCTGCCTCAGCATTGGCATAAACTTTATTCATTCTGTTGTTTTCCTATATCCCTTAGTAATTTAGTTTTAGCATCACATTTTGCGTTATAGAAGTTAATTTTTTTAAAGGATTAATAAGTATAATCAATGAATAGTATCAAATTTATAACAAAAGATCAGTTTTGCACTAGGTAAAAAACTTTAAAAAATAATCTTAATTTATTGAAAAATATCATCATTAATTAATTTTTAATAACTGTGAGCGAAACTAACCCTAAAACACAGTATTTAATTTTTTAAAATTTATATTGAATCAAAGCCTCGATAAATTGAGTAGAAATATTTGAAATCTCGAAGTTCTTCTTATAAACAATTCCCACAGTCTTATGAATAGCTTCATCCTTTAACTCAATCAACACGTTATGTTCTTTATCAATGTGTTTGGCAAAATGTCTTGGAATTGCACTTACCCCTATACCGTAAGCCACAAAACTTGAGAGTGATGAAATTTGATGACATTCCACTTTTAAATCGAGCGTTATGTTATTTCGCAAACAATTTTGCTCAACTAAATAACGAACAATTGAAGGTTTCTGTAAGGTCACGAATGGATTTGAACAAAGCTCATGCCATGTAATAGAAGATGATTGAGCAAGTGGATGAGTCTTTGGCAATAGAGCCAAGAAATCCTCTTCAAATAGAGGTTTAAATTCTAAGCCTTCGGTGAGATCTGGTTCAAAACAAATACCAAGCTCAAAAATACCATCTTGTACTTTTTCTATAATGGTCTCATTTGGAATATCGTGAATTGAAAAATTAAGATTGGGATGAACAGCTAAAAACTGGTGAATTACTTCAGGTAAAATGGCATGAGTCACAAAGGGCATAGATGCAATACTTAAAGTTCCCCGATTAAGTTTAAAGCGTTGTTTAACATCATTTTCCATCTCATCCCAATTGGCGAGTAACTTTTTGGCATAGGGAATAAGAGATTTACCTTCCTGTGTAAGCTCAACACGGCGTGTATTACGGTTAAAGAGTTTACCGCCTAACTCTTCTTCTAAACTTTTGATGGTAAGACTTAAGGCAGATTGGCTTAGATGTAGCTCTAAAGAAGCATTGGCATAGTTGAGAGTACGTGCAAGAGCTAAAAAAGCTTTTAATTGTTTCAGCGTCATTTCTTACCTTTAGATTACTCAACTTACCTTGAAGAGTAATTTATACGAAAATTTGCCTAATATGATGTTTTTTGAAAAAAATTAAGAAAAAGAATGATCAAATTCTTACTTAATATACAACAAGCAATAGCTATTAAAAATACTAGCTACTTTAGTAAGTTGTCCCAGCAAAATTCATCCTTATTATTTGCAAAATATATGAACATGCCAATTAGATGAAAAAATAAATAACCCATCCAAATTTTTTGAGGGGCAACTTTCAAACCCTCTAATAATATAGTTATAGAATAGATAGTGATCATAAACGTGAAAAAGATAATATAGGTCATACTTACTATCAATTTATGTTTTGGTGCTAATTGAGCAATTTTATATCCAATCAAAATTTGCATTCCCCAATTTATAATGAGTGTAATTATAGTCAAAAGTAATTTTGGTGCATTTAAGCTTTCTAAGGAAACCTGTTCGATTAGGAAAATAGTTTGCCACAGTACAAACATACCAAGAGGATACAAGACAAATTTAAGCCACATAGTTTTTCATTTTCTTATAAATATTTATCTGGGTATTCTATTGAATTATAAAAATAAAATAAATACTATTGTGCAAAAAGTATATCTACATGCAAAGTCGCCCTTATTTCAATTAAAATATTTGTGAAGTTTAAATTCTTTAGAACTTAATTTAAAAGATAAATGAAATTGTGCAAAGGTAAAATTGATGAATAAAAATGTTCTTGGCTTAGTATTGATACCATTTATATTGAGTGGTTGCGTCAAAAAAGCAGAAGAAAAAACTACAGATAAAGTAGAAAATACAGCAATCACAAAGGTGAAAGAACTGCCTCCAAAAGAAGAGAATGCTATTCCTGCCATGATAGCGCGCAATTTTGTTGTGAAGTTTAAACAGCCCAAAATTTGTGGGTCTAATCCAGATGTAGAGGGGATTGTATGTACTTCTAAAGAAGCTATTGCACTTAAAAGTAATATTAATTGGATTGATGAAATAATTGATAAAGAAATCCGAAAGGATTATGCAGATGCTTTTACCCCTCCATCAGAAAAGCAAAAGCAATTAAATCAAACCCAAGCTGAAGGTCTTAATAATTGGTCAGATAGTGTAGTTTATCGCTTTAATGGACAGTTTGGTCAATATGTGCAAATTTCAAAAGTTAGCTCGGAATATTCTGGTGGAGCACATGGCATATCCACTTTTGAAGATTATGTTTTTGATTTAAAAAGTAAAGAACGGATTAGATTAAAAGATATTGTAGTCACTGGAAAAATGAATGCACTTAAAGACGAATTATGGAAACAATACGAATATTGGTGTCAAGAAAAAGATATGGAACCCTATATTAGTAAAGAAGACTTTAAAGTAAGTGAAAATTTCTATATTAACCAATCAGGTGGGATTACATTTGATTTTCAGATTTACGAGTTAGCTCCATATGTCTTAGGTCCCGTGAGTTTAGAGCTACATGATACAGACCAATTGATAAAAACTGAGTTTTTACCACCAAGGCCTGCTTTAAAAACTGAAGTGTAGAGATTCATAATAGTTTGTAAATTGATTAAACCACCTTCGGGTGGTTTTTTAATGCATGAGATGTTAAATTCCACCTCTAACAATATTGGGTAATATCATGAAAAAGATATTTTTTTTAGGATTAGTTTTAAGCTTAACTGGGTGTTCAACAGCTCCAGTTGTTTCAAATATTGCAAAATCAGTACCTAATGAAAGAATTTACAATCAAAAGTATTTAAAGAAACAGACCCCTGAACAAGCAAAAGTTACTTTTTTAAGAGATAAAGGTTTTTTAGGCTCTGGTTGTACTCATGATATTTATGTTAATAATGAAAAGGTATTTTCAATTCGCTCAAATGAAATCGCTACAATTTATCTTGAGCCTAAATATTATATTTTTAGATTAGAAACAGGTGCAGGAATGTGCCCGAATATTGCAACTTCTCAAGAAACGGAAGTCAAACCTGGAGCGGAGATCGAATATCGAATCTTACTTCCATCTGACTTTAACTTAAGACTAACTCGAATGAAGTAAGAGATTAAAAATTTCTACATCAATGAGTTGATTAAAATTAATGTTCATTAAGTTTTGATTAAACCCACTCATTGTTAAGTGGGTTTTTTCTTAATTGAACTAAGAATTATTAATTGCTTTAAAATTATTCTTTATGCAATTGAAGCCGTTCTTAGAAGCATTACCCTTAATATAAGAAATTTTAGATCCATATTTTTCATTTAGCTAAACTTACCAATGGTAGAAATAATAAACCTCTGAAGTAAATTGAAAATATGATTTATCTTACAACAGTTAAAACTTATAGTTAGCTAGTTATATTGGTCATACTTTAGTCTTGTTTTAAGAATTAAGGCTACCGATGCACAGACTGTAAGAACAAGGCCTAACTGTTGTACTAGCCCAGCAAGTCCAAGCATACAACCCAACAGTAAATAATACGTTAAGCCGAATAACGCACCAGCTTTTCCTGCTTGTTCTCGATAATGACGCAGTGCCAGACTAAGTATGTTTGGGATGACAATACCATAAGCAAGAACGACGCCAGCCATCGGAATCAAGATCCATACGGTTGTTTGTAATATCCAAGCAATCATGCTTGATAACATTGTGATGTAACAAGCATGTCTTACCAATATTTCTGGTTCTATATTTGAGGCAAGTAGCTTTCGATTTAGTAAACTACCCATAAGAGAAGAGATTGCTAATAATAATCCTGTCCAGCCAAATTTTTCTGAACTCCAGCCAAGTTGTTTAAAAAGAAATGGGGCAAGGCTGTAATAACTGAAAATCATTGTATTAAACAAGGCAATTAGCATGGCATTTTGCCAAAGCGAATTATCAAGGAACATACGGGCAGCTAATGTTCGTATGCGAGTGTGAGTTATTGGGTGAGACTGAGTTTCAGGAAGAAAAGCAGCACTTAGTATTAACAATAGTATGGCAAGTAAAAACAAGGCAATAAATACACCTATATAACCCCAATGACTTACTAACCAGCCTCCACTTATTAGACCAAAAAACGGGCTTATAGCTAGTGCGGCTCCCATAAGGGAAAATACACTTGCTAGTTTTGTCGATTCATAACTGTCCCGAAGCATGGTTTGTACTACAACAGACCCAGCGGCAGCGCCAAAAGCTGAAATCATACGTGCGAATAACAAAAATTTGAAATTTACTGTTGTAATAGCTAATAGTGTCCCAGCCCCATAACAGATAAGTCCTAACATCATGGCAGAGCGGCGACCAATTTGATCACTTAACCATCCCCATAACCCTACACCTATAGCAAAAGCGATGAAATAAACTGAAAGCGTCTGAGCTGCTTGTTTACTATTAACTGCAAATGAGTGGGAAATGTAAGGTAGTGCAGGGCTGTATATAGTTTCAACTAGTTGAGGGAACATTATCAGAAGTGTTAAAAGCCACAAGGGTGGACGATGTATGGCATTCATAAAATGTCATTAATAAATGAATATTAAAGGTTATTATTCTTGAAAGATAAAAGTCTGATTATCATAATAAGGACTGAATATATTAATTATTGGACAGATTTTGAAAATTGCATCAGATAGTATTTTTGATCCAGATATTTTCGCTGATCCAGTGATTGGTATTGCATCAGATATAGGAAAACATGATTCTGGTAAGCATTGTCATCTTCGTCATCAGTTACTGTTTTCGGCTGCTGGTAGTATCACAATAGAAATAGGTAAAATGACTTTTTTACTTCCACCACGACGTGCTGCATGGATTCCTGCAGGCACAACTCATCGAGCGATCATGCGTGGTGTAATGGCTTACCGCTCACTATATTTTTTACCAACATCAAATTTATCTCAGTTGCCAGTACAGATTGTTGAAGTCAATCCATTATTTTTTGAAGTAATTGAAAGAATGGCATTTT
This sequence comes from Acinetobacter sp. H1(2024), assembly GCF_046557555.1. Lineage (NCBI taxonomy): Bacteria > Pseudomonadati > Pseudomonadota > Gammaproteobacteria > Moraxellales > Moraxellaceae > Acinetobacter > Acinetobacter sp. H1(2024). Next base: position 348,229 of record NZ_JBKGFO010000001.1, on the reverse strand, counting down.
GGCCATGGGGAATGCAGGCTGAACAACAGGTAAGTTTAATTACTGTTTTTTATGAAGAGATATGTGCTGCACGAAGTGAAAATTGGCAATTAATGTATCCATCAGATGCCCGTCTAGAATCTTGGTTAAAGCACGTCCGTATGGGAGAACTACCTCCACGTTTAGGTCAGCTGGCTCAGATAGTAGGTGCTTGCGAACGTACTATTAGCCGAATATTTATTCGTGATACAGGAATGAATTATCAGAACTGGAGACAACAATGGAGATTATTAAGAGCAATAGAAATGCTATCTGAAGGTATACAAATAAGTGAGGTGGCACAACAACTGGAGTTTATCAGTGATAGTGCATTTATCGTTTTTTTCCGTCAACATACAGGTACTACTCCAGTCCGTTATCTACAGAATATTTTCAGCGAAAGCTTGTATAAATAAAATTTTCTTTATCGGTTACATTAGAGTTAATCCAAAAACAAGTAGCAAAATGACTCTCTTTTACTACTCTAATTTAATCCAAGTTCTTCATAAAAATTGATCTTATTAAAACTATTGGAAACAGGAAAATGTTTAGAAAAGTTAAAGTATCTTCTGGATTTTTTATTCGAATTAATTTATTACTTTTATGTTAAAAAGCAGTTCCTTATACAGAATTTCTACTAAAATCCCTGTTTTTTACTGATTGTATTATGGTTGTTTATGGGAAATTTAAGAATTTTAGGTGAATCTCTGGAAAATGCGGAAATATTAAAAGACGTTCAATATCATATTAAAGATAGGAGATTACCTATCTCTTTAAAAGATGATTTAAACAAACAAGTTATTGAGATTGAAAAATATTTTGGTGAGGATAACTTTGAGAAACTCGAAGTTAAGAAAAACAAAATTAACATCTGGACAGGAGTTCTTGCAGTTCCTATCTTAATTTATTGTATTACCTTGTTCTTAAGTCGATATATACATAATTTTGGAATTAATATTGATGTAGACATGATGAATCATATGTTATTTGAAAATATATTGAAGTACATATGGGCTATTATTCTTTATGCTGCAGTATTTTTTGGATTAATTTTTTACTTTTATTTAATGAATAATCAAAGTAAAAAATTAATTGAAAAGAATGTTGAGAAGCTTCTGAGTAAATAAATTTTAGAACATTTAAGCCTCGCATTGGCGAGGTTTTTTTGTCGGCATATTTAAACATTCTCTCGGCAATTTTTTCTAAAATTTCTTCTAAAATAAATAGTAATGATCATTTTTAAAAACTCAGAAAATAAATTATGCATGATTGACGTGATGATAGTGATAAGAGGATCCTTAAAATATTTAGGTATACATTAGCAAGAAAATAATTAATGTTTAAAAAATGAATTATTTCAAGTATAAAAGAACCTATTACTTTATAAAAATGAGTTATTAAAAATGTCTCCTATCAAAGTACTTTTTGTTGCTGGATTTGGACCAATTACAAGAGTTAATGAAGAGAGTAAAACACTCTATCAAGACACATTAAACCTTCCAATAAAAGCGATGGAAGGCAATGAATCTTATATGAGTACGGAAGATGGGGAGCTTGGCGGTGTAAAACACTTTGCACTGTGGCCATTACATCAAGCAGCAGAGTCCTGCTTTGGTCGAAAAGAATGGCCCGACGAGTTTACTGTTCCTCAAAGTTGGATTGAGTTTGAAGTTGAGGATATTAATCAAGCTTCAGCTCATATGATTTCTAAAGGATATCAACTACTGGTAAATAATCGTTTAGAACCATGGGGGCAGTCAGTTACTCGCTTTTTAAGTCCTGAAGGAGTACTCACTGGGTTAACAGTTACGCCATGGCTACGTACCGCAAATGAATAAATTAGTAATTTTATCTAAAACATAATAGAAAAATGTTTACTCAGGAATACCGTAGTTTGGTTTTCTTTGTCAAAATCTTGATAATCTTAAAGACCTGATTATTCATTCTTATTTTTTGATGAACGGTCGCATTGTCAAGTTGATCCCATAGTTCAAATGGGAAAAACTCTGAACTATGATCAAATACCCATAACCATTGGTAACTATGAGTCAGTGTATTACTATCAAAACGAACATCTTGAACTTTGACAATCTTAAATTGTTTATGATGTTCGTCTTGAAGAGTGATTTCATGGTTCTCCATTAGACATCCACAAATTAAAGACAGTTTTAATTTTACTAAAATCAAAAGTATCTGTTTAGTTGATTAAGTTGGCATTCATTTACAAAAGATTTCTGCTTGTTAAAGTTTGTCATTTTCAAAATGTTAATAATCTTTACTTTTGAAATACAAGGTTTTAAGTAGGTTGCATTGTAAGGATAGTATGTAAGTGTCAGAATGCACCATTGACATTTATCTTCGAGTTATCGCTATGAGTTTAATAGGCTTTATGTATGCAAGTAAAACCAATAGTGAACATAGTCAAATAAAACAAGATTTAATTGATATTCTTACAGAAGCTGTCAAATTTAATTCTCAAAATGACATTACTGGTGTGCTTTACTATGGTAATGGTTACTTCTTACAATACTTAGAAGGAGAGAAAGAGCAAGTTGAGACATTGTTCTATAAATCAATTTTGAAAGATTCGAGACATCAAAACTGTGAGATCATCTTTTTGGAACCATCTGAACAACGGTTATTTAAACATTGGAGTATGAAATTTGCTCCTATCAATACAAAAATAAAAGATTTCTTTTTTCATCATCATGTTGATGAATTTAATCCATATTTGCTTAACACTACATCAATTCCATCTTTTATTGAGTTACTTGTAGATCAACCCAATTTGAAAGCGGATCAATATCAAGTTTAATCAATATTATAATTTTTGTTTAGATATAACTAGAAAAAGAAAATAGTAAAGGGCGATTATATTACAGCTTCTAAAAAAGCCCTGCATGATCAGGGCTTTTAAATTTTTATCAAATATAAATATGACAACTTAATGTTTATGGATGACTACTAACTAGTGATTTTTCAAACGCCATTTCTGCATCTTTTACAATACTAGAAAGTTTTTCTGGTTGAATAAATGCATTGGTTTGTCCAGCGTCTTTACGTGCCTTATTGCCCAAGACATCTGCAACTTCTGGATGGCTAGTAAGCACAATATCTGCCTTCATGTTTTTCAAACGCTCAAAACTCTTACGATAATCTGCAACAATATTTGGATACTGATGATTATTTTGTAAAACATTGCCAGCTACAGAGAGACTGCAGGGGAAAACAACATTTAGGTTCTTACCGTTAGATTTAATTTCAGTTGACCAAGTTGTACAACCCGGAGTATGGCCCGGGGTAAGAGTAGCTTTAAGTTTTAATTTTCCTAGTTTAACTACTTCTCCATCGTGAATGACTTTATCAACTTTAACTGGAGTAAAAGGAATAGTTTGGAAGGTGTTTTCACCTATAGGTTTTCCTATTTCTAAAGCGTTAACATCCTGCTGCATTGCAATTAATTTAGCACCAGTATCTTGTTTAATGCGTGCAAGTGCACCTACATGGTCCCAATGAGCATGGCTCGTAACCATAATTTTTACATCTGATAACTTAAAACCTAATTGTTTAATGTTCTGCTCTATTTGCTCTGTATTTTCTGGAAGGCCCGTATCTATCAATAGGGCTTGGTGACCAGAAGCTAACAAATAAGCTGCAAGACCATGAGTACCTACATAGTATATATTTTCAGTAATTTGGAATGGCTGAGTATTTTGAGTCCAGTCATCGGGTAACTTTAATGGTGCAGCTGAGGTAGATAAAGAAGTCAACAATATACTTCCTATAAACAACATCTTTTTCTTCATCTTTATTGGACTCGTAGGTTGGTCGCAGTAATTAAAGTTTTATATTTTAACGCCTTTGCCATAATTAGGCCCTAATCTATTCATAAAAAACCTGATTATTCATATAAAAAATTTCTGCTTAATTGTTAATGTAAAGGATGGAATGTATTTAGTAATGAGAAGTTAACCTTCTTAATATTTATTAATTTAATGATGTAAATAAACTAATTTAAAAAATATATTATTTAATTATTTTTATTAAATAATATAGAGATATTAATTTAATTTACTCAATAATTAATAAGTTTTATTAAAAAATAATGGTTTTAAATAGTTGTGCTTTTACCATTTAAGAAATATAAGTCATTGTATTTTATTGTTATTTTAAAATTTAAATAAATTACATTGTTTTTAAATATTTTAGTGATATTTTATTTTTAAGCTCATTTACCTATTACCTCTCATAGATACTGTGATTTTTATCATTTTAGGTTTGGGATAACCTAAATATCTTTTGGTAATTTTATTGAACCTAATATCTATTCTTTAGGGAGAAAGAATATATGTGGGAATTATTTGTAATTCTACTTTCACTTGGGCTGTTAATGTACACAGCTTACAAGGGCTTTTCAGTCATTCTCATGGCACCCATTTGTGCCTTACTTGCAGTTTTACTTATTAACCCAGCCAATGTTTTACCGTTTTATTCGGGTGTCTTTATGCCCAAAATGGTGAACTTTATTAAAGATTACTTTCTTGTGTTCTTGCTTGGCGCAATTTTCGGTAAAGTTGTTGAAATGTCAGGAATTGCTGAGTCTATTGCTAGAACCATTGTAAGATGGATTGGAGCAAAAAAAGCAATTTTAACCGTTGTACTTTTAGGTGCAATTTTAACCTATAGTGGCGTGAGTTTATTTGTGGCTGTATTCGCAATTTATCCATTTGCCAACCAGCTATTTAGACAAGCCAATATTCCAAAACGTTTAATTCCGGGAACCATCGCGCTTGGTGCATTTACATTCACCATGGATGCATTGCCGGGTACTCCACAAATCCAAAACGTAATTCCAACCACTTTCTTTGGTACCAATATTTATGCCGCACCATTTCTAGGAATTATTGGTGCTATTTTTGTTTTATGCATGGGTTTAAGCTACTTAGAATGGCGTCGCCGTGCTGCTGCAAAAGCTGGGGAAGGATTCTCTGGTTTTGGTATAGACAATATGCAGTCTCAAGAAATTGAAGCTGATATGGCTCTACAAAATAATGGAAGTAAGGCTCGTCAGTTTCTAGCATTTGTACCGCTCATTCTTGTTGCAGTAATGAACAAATATTTGTCTAAAGCAATCAAAGAGTGGTATCCAAATGGCTTTGATTTTGCCTCAGTTGGTCTTGCTGATTACACCGTAGATGTTGCAAAAACTGGTGCGATCTGGGCGGTTGGTCTTGCGCTAATTGTCGGGATTATTACTGCAATTTTGTTTGATTACCAACGTGTAGTGACGAACTTTAAAGAAGGTATTAATGCCAGTATTGGCGGCTCACTTTTAGCAGTGATGAATACGGCTTCTGAGTATGGCTTTGGTGCAATTATTGCGTCATTACCGGGCTTTGCCATGATTAGTCATGCAATGAGCAGTACCTTCACAAATCCTTTAGTGAATGGGGCGGTGACGACAACCGTTTTAGCAGGTATTACCGGTTCAGCTTCTGGTGGTATGAGTATTGCTTTAAGTGCGATGGCTGAACATTATAACGCCGCGATTTTAGCTGCGGGTATTCCACCAGAAGTTATGCACCGTGTAGTTGCGATGGCGTCGGGTGGTATGGATACGCTTCCACATAATGGTGCTGTCATTACTTTACTTGCTGTTACAGGCTTAACCCATAAACAATCGTATAAAGATATTTTTGCAGTTACGGTAATTAAAACATTAGCAGTATTTGTAGTGATTACGGTCTTTACCGTAACGGGTATTGTTTAAATCAGCACGTTATAAGTATTAAGGAGTAAATAGATGACTAAACTTTTAGACGGTAAAGTTGCTTTTATTACAGGTTCTGCAAGTGGTATCGGTCTAGAGATTGCTAAGAAATTTGCTCAAGAAGGTGCCAAAGTTGTTATTTCTGATATGAATGCCGAAAAGTGCCAAGAAACGGCGAATTCACTTAAAGAGCAAGGCCTTGAAGCATTATCTGCACCATGTGATGTGACCGATGAAGACGCTTATAAACAAGCAATTGAGCTTACTCAAAAGACCTTTGGCACGGTTGATATCTTAATTAATAATGCTGGTTTCCAACATGTTGCACCTATTGAAGAGTTTCCAACGGCTGTTTTTCAAAAGTTAGTTCAGGTCATGTTAACAGGGGCATTTATTGGTATTAAACATGTTTTACCAATCATGAAAGCTCAAAAATATGGCCGTATTATTAATATGGCTTCAATTAATGGTTTGATTGGTTTTGCTGGAAAGGCAGGTTATAACAGCGCGAAACATGGCGTGATTGGTCTAACAAAAGTTGCGGCATTGGAATGTGCACGTGATGGTATTACGGTAAATGCTTTATGTCCGGGTTATGTAGATACGCCATTGGTTCGTGGCCAAATTGCAGATTTGGCTAAAACCCGTAATGTAAGTTTAGACAGTGCACTGGAAGACGTAATTTTGGCAATGGTTCCTCAAAAGCGTTTGTTATCTGTTGAAGAAATTGCTGACTATGCGATTTTCCTTGCGAGTAGCAAAGCTGGTGGAGTAACAGGCCAAGCTGTCGTTATGGATGGTGGCTACACAGCACAATAATTTAAGTGTTTTAAAAGCCGCTTATTTTAAATAGGCGGTTTTTTTATTCGTTAAAAATTTATGATAGTCTGCTGTTCAAAATAATGATTTATATCTACTCTATTTGTTTATAAAAAATCTAATAAAATAAGTTCGTTAAGGTATAAAATTATACTTTAAAGGTATTTAACTTATTTCCATTTTTAAAATTTAATAGAGTATGAGAAAGTAATCTTTACTCTCTTTCTTGATTCGGTATTTTCAGGAAAACTCGTCAATTAAAGGATATTAATTGGCATACAAGTTGCTTTTTAAGCAATAAGTTATTTAGCTAGGTGAAAAGGATATGATATCACTCAGCCAACAGACGGAACTCAATCATTATTCACGCAAAGCTGAATTTGCGCAAAATCTGATGTCCACAATTTGTGGTGAACACCGTCTAGACACAATTTACAAAGACACTCTCGATTTTCACTATGACGGAATGCGTTTGCCTAATAAAAAAATGGCAATCGGTACAATCAGTTATGGTGCAAACGTTGCTATTAACATCTCAAATTTAAAAGCGTATAGCATTAGTTTGCCGATACAAGGTCGACAAGCTCTCAACATTCGTGGTGCTCATTATCAATCTGATGAAAACAGGGGCCTTATTGTTTCAAATAACGATCAGCAAGATTTGATTATCGATAAAGATTGCAGAAAATTTCAGGTGGTTATTCCTGAACGCAGTATGCAGATTGTTCTTGCAGATTTACTCAATAAACCAATTGAAAGTCCTATTATTTTTAATCCTGAAATGCACTTAGACTCTGAGCAACTTATTGGTGCATGGTGGAAGAACATTCAAAATTTTGTACAGTTAAAATCGCAATATAGCAATTTTTATGGTTTGCAGATGTTGTCTGAAGATTATGAAAATTTTGTAATTAAAGCGTTATTATTGTCTCAAGAAAATAATTATTCTGAAGCCTTAAAGTCACTCTCACATCAAGACGAGCCAGCGTATATTCGTAAGGTTCGTAATTTTATTATTGAACATGCTCACGAAGAAATCTGTGCAGAAGATTTGCAGCGTCTGGCTGGGGTTTCAAAAACAAAATTGTATGATGAATTTCAACAGTACTACGGCACCAGTCCAATGTCGTATTTGAAAAAATATCGTCTCCAACAAATTTATAAAATCTTGAGCACAACTGGAGCAGATAGAAAGGTTTCTATTTCAAAGCTTGCTTATGACTGGGGCTTTAACCATTTAAGTCGTTTTTCTCAAGAATATCGCGAAGAGTTCGGCGAAAATCCAAGTGAGACCAAAGGCAAAATTTTCTGATATTTAATTTTCCCATTAAAAAACTGATTTAGGCAACTAAATCAGTTTTTTATTTATCGCTTAATATTTATAGACTTTCTTCAAGCTTTAACACTTGTTTGTTTTTAGATTTCTCATAAATCACTTTCAGGCTAAGCGCAATAAATGAGATGAAGGTTGGTAATGCAAGAATAAAGAAAATACCGCTTAAGCTTAGGTTGAAAGTGAAAATAAGAGAGCCAAAGAAAGCTCCTAAAATTGCACCAATACGACCAATACCATGCATCCATGAAACGCCAACTGCACGGCACACTGCTGGATAGAACATAGCTGCAAGTGGCAGTAATGAAGACTGAGCACCTGCCAGTAAGGCCCCAATTAAGAAAATAGTTAGACCTAACAAGAAAATATTTGAACTCACGAGACCTGCAACAATGAATAGTCCAAAAGCGATAAGATATGAATATTTAATGACTGTAGTTGGGTTCAGTTTATCCATGTACCATCCCATAATGGTTGCACCAATCACACCACCTAAAGGGAAAATCGCTGCAATTAAACTAAACTGTTGAGTACTAAAACCTGCTGTTTTTAAAATCGTTGGCATCCAGCTTGTTAAAAGATAAAACACCAATAAACTGGTAAAGCAGCAGAGCCAAAGCATGCTTGAACCCCACAGATATTTTCCTAAAACCACTTTAACTGGATTTTCATCAGAGGTGTTTTCTGCTTGAGTTAAAACAAGTTTTACCGGCTCTTGAAAAGAATGACCTTGAATGTTTTCTAAAATACGCTGAGCTTTGTCTTGTTGATGACGTGTAATTAAGTATTGAGTTGATTCAGGTAATTTAAGCAATAAAGCAACCACCAAAATGAGCGGAATGCTTCCGCCGATAATAATTACTTTGGCCCAGCCATAGCTTTCTAATAGATAAGCTGAAAGGACACCACCACAAGAAATACCCAGCATAAAACCACAGCCAGCAAGACCAGTAAGGAATGCTTTACGCTTTACAGGCATATATTCAGACACAATGGTACTGATGTTTGGCATGGCTGCACCTAAACCAACACCTGTAATAAAACGATAAATCATTAAGTCTTGGGTTGAATTAGCAAAGCCACACAAAATCGTAAATATGGAAAATAAAAGACTTGTAAAAACAATGACGCCTTTACGTCCAAATTTATCGGACAAAGGCCCAGAAATGATTGCACCGATCGACATACCGACTAAGGCAGCACTTAAAACCGGAGCAAGTTGAGGCTTGGTAATTCCCCAATCATCGAGCAATGCAGGGGCAACAAAACCAATAATTCCTGTGTCTAGACCATCACAGAAAAAGACAAAAAAGCCTAGGATAAAAACCATCCACTGTAGTGGAGACAGTTTCTCACGGTTGATAATCGTGTTTGCATCTATCGTTTTCATACGTATTCCTTATTCATTAAAATTTTTTGCTGTAATTGACGAAGAAACGGTTTTCAGAGAAATCATTTCCATGCTTAACGTCATAATTGATGAAGATGTACTGAAGAGCTAAGCCTTTGAGGAATGGCTGTTGAAGGGCATAATTGACAATAACGTTTGCTTCACTTTCTTTATTTTTTAAGCCATCTGCTGTCTTAAAGTGATCGCCATATACATATTTGAAAGTGGTATTTAAGCCAGGCACATAATCTTTAAAGTCATAGCCATAAATAAAGTGATAGGACTTTTCATCTTGTTTGAAGAAACCAGTCGTGTTCCAGTTAATGAAATAAGTTTCAGGCAAGAAACCATCTGGTAACGGGTAAGCAGACTCACCAATAATTTGCTGATAACCCACACCAAAACTATGATTTTTTACTTTAAGCGTTTCTAGTAGCCCTACATTTTGTGCATCGATGTCAAAAAGATTTCCATTATCTTTGGCATTGAAATATTTGAACTTTGAATTAACTGAAAAATTAGAATTTTTCCATATGTGGTCAACGCCGACATAATGTTTGTTATATAAATCCTCCATATTTCCAAAGTAATATTCACCCTTCAATGTAGGCGTAAATTGATAGCGAAGATCTATGTAGTTAAGTCCGTCGGAATAGCCAGTCACACCTTTTGAAGTAAATGAAAATCGATGGAAATCTTCTTCATTTCGCGGTGATACTTTTTCAATGCGGCCAATTTCTGCAAAAAGCTTATCGTTTAGCTGGCTCTTAAGGTTAGTTCCCCAATAAGATGTCAGGAGTTGTCGACTTGCATCTACAGTGGTTACGGGTAAATCTAGCCATAATTCACCCATGCTGAGTAGCATCTTGTTATAGCCTAACTTTAAGGTTGCGCCATATTTTAGATAATCGGGTGCTTGTGACTGCGTCGCTTTATCAAAAGGTAATACCGTATCTGCAACATGTTTATCTTGGCTTAATCGAACCGCATATTGTGCTGAAGCATTTGCGCCAATTTGAATTGGGGTTCCACCAATTTCTAACGGCGTATCATGCATATTTGAGTTGTAAAATAGAGAAACTGATTGTGACCAGCTACCTGTATCTTTTACATCTGGATTGTCATAGTTTCTGTCTATATATGCATTTTTTGATGTAAATTTCCATTCTTCATCCGCTGAATAAGCCTGAGTAGAAAATGCACTGCAACATAAAATATTGATGAGCATTAACGTTTTTTGTTGTCCATAAATTGGCCATGGTCGATGCATAAATAAACGCCTTAATTTAGAAAATGACTGGGCTTTTTTTATGTAATCAAACGAATTACATGACTTGATTGAACTATTTTTAGCCAATCGTCACTATCCAATAAGTCCTAATCTTCATCCATTTTTTCCAAATGAGATAAAAAGCATTAATTTAATTTTTTAGTTTAAAGTTATGAAATTTATTAGTTTTCTTATTTTTAGTGTTTTATCCAGTTTGATAAATTTTGATAATTGCGCAGATATTGGATAGAGCTTGCAGCTTTTGGACAGTCTAAAAAAAATTTCGGATAGAAGATAAAGCCATAACAATGTCAGGAGTTGACACTATGGCTGGTCAAACCATTCAAATTAAAACAGCATCTGGAAAGCAGTTCAGTGCATATCTAGCGACGCCAGAAACAGGAAAAGGACCCGGTGTGGTGCTTTGTCAGGAAATCTTTGGGGTGAATGCAGCCATGCGAGAAAAAGCAGAATTTCTTGCAGAAGAAGGTTATACCGTTTTGGTTCCTGATTTATTTTGGCGTGTCGCACCTAATATAGAACTGGGTTATACACCAGAAGATTTTCAAAAGGCTTTTGAACTTTATCAGCAATATGATGAAAATCTTGGGGTTGAAGATATTCAGGACAGCTTAGCTTTTTTAAAGACTCGACCAGAATGTGACACTTCTACAGGTCTCGGCGTAGTGGGCTATTGTTTAGGTGGAAAGCTGGCGTATCTAGCAGGCTGCCGACTTTCTGACGTGGCATGTGCCGTAGGTTATTACGGTGTAGGCATTGAAAAAGCGTTAGATGAGTTAGCTAACGTAAAAGGACGTTTGGTTTTACATATTGCAGAACTGGACCAATTTACACCGCCAGATGCAAGGCAAGCGATTGTGAATGCAGCCAACCAATATTCAAACGTACAAGCCTATGTTTATGAAGGTGTTGATCATGCTTTTGCACGCCCTAAAAGCAATCATTATCACAAACCTTCAGCACGCTTTGCCCACGAACGTACAGTAACCGCTCTACATGACACGATTGGACCGAAATATGACTTAGTTGCGCTATGGGAAGAGCATATTCATCATGAATTCGATACGCGTGACGTGCCAGCAACCATGGCAACAATGGTCGCAGAACCGTATGTCAACCATATTCCAACCTTAACTGGCGGTGTAGGTCAAAGCCAGCTCGCTCGTTTTTATCAATATCACTTTGTTCACCAAAACCCGAAAGATATGAAGATTACTTCGATCTCTCGTACGGTTGGCTCAACGCAAGTGGTAGACGAGTTCATTATGAGCTTTACCCACGACGCTGAAATTGACTGGTTATTACCGGGTGTAAAACCGACTGGTAAATATGTCGAAATTCCAATGTTGGGTGTAATTCAGTTCAGAGGTTCAAAGTTGTGCCATGAGCATATTTACTGGGACCAAGCATCGGTGCTCGTTCAAATTGGTTTATTAGACCCAACAGGCTTACCAGTTGCAGGTGTCGAGACAGCACGAAAACTTCTTGATGAAGATCTTCCTTCAAATACGTTGATGCCATCTTGGTCAAGTAGTGAAGGCAAGCCAGTCAATTAAGGAGTATCAGTAATGAATATAGATTTAAAAGGAAAAGTCGCTGTGGTGAGCGGCGGCGCAACACTTATTGGTAAAGCTGTTGTACAAGCTTTGGTCAGTGCAGGTGCTCATGTCGCTATCTTAGATATTGATGCCAAAGGCAAGGCAATTGCAGAAAGCTTTAACCATGATGTGATGTTTATTCAAACCGATTTAACCAGTGATGCGGCTATTCGACAAGCTGTGGCGGATATTCACCAACATTTAGGTGAAGTGAGTTACTTGGTGAATTTGGCATGTACTTACTTAGATGACGGTTTTAAATCTTCACGTCAGGACTGGTTACAAGCACTCGATATTAATTTGGTCTCTACAGTTGAGCTGAGCCGTGCTTTATACAATGACCTAAAAAAGCAGCAAGGTTCAATCGTTAATTTTACTTCAATCTCGGCCAAAGTGGCACAAACAGGGCGCTGGTTATATCCAGTTTCTAAAGCCGCGATACGTCAACTCACACAAAGCATGGCAATGGATTTTGCTGCCGATGGTATTCGCGTCAACTCAGTTTCACCGGGTTGGACATGGTCTCGTGTCATTGCAGAAGTCAGTGGCAATAACCGTGAAAAGGCCGATAGCGTGGCAGCCGATTATCACTTGCTAGGCCGATTGGGTCATCCCGAAGAAGTTGCCAATGTTGTTTTGTTTTTATTGTCACCCGCTGCGAGTTTTGTCACCGGAGCTGATTATGCGGTCGATGGCGGATATTCAGTGATGGGCCCTGAAGGATCACAGCCCGCTATTCCACGTTTAGCCGAATAGCACAGCGTTTTAAAAGCACATTTAGAAAATTATGGAGAATATTATGCGCCGTATTGCAATTGTTGGAGCAGGGCAGTCTGGTTTACAGCTTGGTTTAGGTTTATTGGATACAGGCTATGACGTGACCATGATCACCAACCGAACTGCCGATGAAATCCGTCAAGGTAAAGTCATGTCAAGCCAGTGTATGTTTCATACCGCTTTACAAACTGAACGTGACTTGGGACTAAATTTTTGGGAAGAACAATGTCCAGCGGTAGAAGGCATCGGGCTGGCTTTAGTTAATCCTGAAAATGGTGGTAAAGCATTTGAATGGAGTGCTCGGCTTGAGCGTTACGCTCAATCGGTCGATCAACGCGTCAAAATGCCATATTGGATGGAAGAATTTGAACGCTGTGGTGGCCGATTGGTAATTCAGGATGTGGGAATAGACGAGTTAGAACAACTCGCAAACGACTACGAACTTGTATTACTCGCGGCTGGTAAAGGTGAAGTCGTTAAACAGTTTGAGCGTGATGATGTACGAAGTGTTTTCGATAAACCGCAGCGCGCTTTGGCATTGACCTATGTCAAAAACATGAAGCCAATTTCGCCATACTCTCGTGTGACTTTTAATATTATTCCAGAAGTGGGCGAATACTTTTCATTTCCAGCACTTACAGTAAATGGTCCTTGCGACATTATGGTGTTTGAAGGTATTCCAAATGGGCCAATGGATTGCTGGCAAGATGTCAAAACACCTGAACAGCATCTGCAATGCAGTTTGGATTTACTCAAGAAATTTGTACCTTGGGAATATGAACGCTGCGCGAATGTTGAGTTAACCGATGCTGGTGGATATTTAGCAGGACGTTTCCCGCCGACAGTACGTAAACCCGTTTTAACCTTACCGTCTGGCAAGAAAATTTTTGGTATGGCAGATGCCTTGGTGGTGAATGATCCGATTACTGGTCAAGGCTCAAACAACGCTGCTAAGTGTAGCAAAATCTATTTCGATGCCATTTTAGCCAATGATAATCAAAACTTTAGCGAACAATGGATGGTTCAAACTTTTGAACGTTATTGGGCTTATGCAGAAAAAGTCGTGGCTTGGACCAATAGCCTATTAGTACCACCGCAGCCCCATGTTGTTGAACTCCTAGCAGCTGCAAGCCAAAACCAAAGCATTGCTTCCATTATGGCTAATAACTTTGATGACCCTCGTGCCTTTGCTCCTTGGTGGTTCGATGCAGATCAAGCTCAAGCATTCATGGCCTCAAAAACCGCAGCAAAAGTAGCCTAGGTCATAGTCAAAGGGAGATATGAAAAATGGACACAATTGAAACTTTAGCTTTACAAGCGATTAATGCTGAAAACCCAAGAGAAATCCGTAATTTGCTTGGACAGTTTGCAACTGGCGTTACCGTGATTACAACTCGTGGTAAAGATGGTCGGAAAATAGGAATGACAGCCAATTCCTTTTCATCGCTGTCTTTAGATCCGCCATTAATTTTGTGGAGTCTTTCAAAAACAGCGCCAAGTTTGTCAGATTTTGTAGAGGCTGAATATTTTGCCATTCACATGTTGGCACAGGAGCATCACCAGCTTTCGGGACATTTTGCTCGAGGTGCTGAAGATAAATTTGCAGGTATTGCCCATCAACAATGCAATGCAGGTGTTCCAATTTTGTCCGATGCACTCGCAACCTTGGTTTGCCGCAATGTAAATCAGTATGAAGGCGGAGATCACCTGATTTTCATTGGTCAAATTGAACAATACCAACAACGCCAAGGTGAACCATTGGTGTTCCACGCAGGAAAGTATCGGATTGCCGCTGAGCATCCAGAATTAGCACATTAATTCACCACAATCACGATCAATCCGGTCGTGATTTTTTTATAGGAAATAAGAAGATGAAAAGCACTTTAATTAAACATGGCTTTTTAGCAGGGACATTATTGGGTTTGCCATTGGTTTCTCATGCCTATGATTTACCGACCGTAAATTTAGGTATGACTAGCTTTCTCGATGGCGGATTACCCGCAGGGCCCGGTTGGTATGCTCAAACTTACTTTCAAAATTACGATAGTAATAAACTGGTCGATGCCAATGGACAAAAATTAGGTTTACCTAAAACAGATTTAAATTATCAAGTATTGGTTGAACAGATTAGTTATTTATCGAATGTCCGAGTAAAAGATAAAGCCAGCCTAGGTATGAATTTTTTAATTCCTTTTGTCAGTAAAATGGACATGGATGATGGCTTGAATAATGCTGCCATTAAGGCCCAAAGCGGCTTTGGGGACATTATGATTGGACCTTTTATTCAGTTCGATCCAATCATGGGTGCACAAGGGCCTAAGTTTGTATATCGTTTTGAGTTTCAGGTGAATTTACCTACTGGGGAATACGACCAGCAAAAAGATATTAACCCAAGTAATAACGCTGTTTCATTTGATCCTTATTGGGCTGCCACATATTGGTTTAATCCCAAATGGACCGCTTCCACGCGTATCCATTATCTCTATAATTTTAAAAATGATGACCCAAGCTATGCTTTTGCTGGAGCAAATGATATGCAAGCTGGGCAAGCAATTCATGCAAACTTCGCAACAGATTATGCCATTACCGAACAGTTCCGCTTAGGACTAAATGGCTATTGGTTAAAACAAGTGACAGATACAGAAGTCGATGGTGAGAAAGTCAAAGGTCGACGTGAACAAGTTTGGGCTATTGGCCCAGGCGCCATGTATAGTTTTTCTAAAAATGATCACTTGGTTGCAAATGCTTATTTTGAGCAAGATGCTGAAAACCGTCCAGAAGGTACGCGACTACAAGTTCGTTATGTCCATCATTTTTAAATCATAAAAAAAGCCTTTTATATCAACAAATATAAAAGGCTTTTATCTATTTTAGTTTAAGAAAAAATTGAAGTAATTAAGCCTGAACCTTCACTGTGACCAGAACGGCGAGTAGACGAAGGTAACTCACCATAACGGCGTTTATATTCTTGAGAAAAACGACCTAAGTGAGTAAATCCCCATTTAAATGCAACGTCAGTAACCGACAGATTTTCATTATGCATGAGTTCTAAATGAGCTTGTTCAAAGCGTAATTCTTTTAAATAAGACATTGGGGTGGTCCCCAAATAGTTTTTAAAACCAGTAAATAGAGTTCTTACGCTCACGCCTGCATGTTCAGCTAAAATCTCGACATTGAGCGGCTCATGCAAATGTTCTTTAATGTAGGCTTCTGTACGCTTCACGAAATAAGGAGAAACGGTTTTTTCTTTATAATGATCAAGCTTATGTAATGCATTGTTGGGCTGACCATAAATCAGTGCATTAAATAAATTTGACTCAAACTGTTTAAAGGCTAAAGGATGATGGAGAGGGTGTTGCTCACATGCTAAAGCATCCATTAAGGTTCTAACAAGCTGCAAAAAATAGGCTCCACCTTGGGTAGAAAAATCTAATTTTGGGTCAAAAACGAGTAAGTTATTTTCTGAATCGGCAATGTGTTGACGGCAATGGTAAGTAAAATCATCCTTTGAAACTTTTAGAATAAGCTGTGGTGAGTTCGCATGCCAGCGCATACGCAAAGATTGCTGAGGTGAAATAAGAGAAGCAACTTGAGAATAAGAAATAAACTTTTGCGAACCAAACTCGATTTCTGCGTAGCCTTGAGTTGGAATTTGAATTAAGTAAAAGTTATCCAGATGATCTGGTTCAATAATGACATCTGCGCCATATTCTAAGCGACTAATAGATAGCGCACCTGTTTTAACATGGTGCATAGTTGCACTGAAATCTCGCTTCTGATGAGAGATTTTAAGATCATGCGGTTTAAAAATTTGGCCTACATTTCGGCAGGTTTCGCTTAAATCGTGGTGATCGAACACCAAATTATGATCAGTAAAGATAGACTCATTTTGAAAATGACGTCCATTGAGTTCGTGGGAGTTGGCTTGGTTCATATATATCCCTTTTGGCTCACTCCTGTATTTACCTGTGTTACAAAAGCTTTAAAATTTCGCTGTACATCAAGTAAATACGGCACTTAAAAAAAATTAAGTTACGCGTAAAATACAATGAGATATAAGCAAAATACAGACCAATTTAACCGCTAATTAATATGATTTTCTCAAATTTTTAAGTTGGATTTTATCCATCAATTTAATACATTCGAGAAATAGAATAGGGGGATATAAAAGGTACTTTAACTTAATCTCATCATGATCTTATTCCTTAAGATCTATCAAAATTTATAGCAAATCCGAGCGAACTGGTCAATTTATTTTGTCGGAATCTATTGATTTATATTATTGATATATAAAAACTTTTAATTTAAGTGCAAAAATTCAATATACCCCTTATAAGAGTATATTGAATCATTTCAGGTTTAGTGATTTTTAAGCTATTTATACTTTAACGTGATGTATTGCTCTGTAAAAATTTCTCGCTGTAAATACGGTAGTTTTGCAAAGATTGCTCATCTAACCAATTTTTAACGGCTTCAATCATTGGTGGTGGACCACATAAATACATATCAAAAGCCTGCTCGGCCAGTTGATCTTTATTTAAGTGCTCATGGATATAGCCTGCTTTACCTTGCCAAGTTTCCGTTGCCTTAGTCACAATCGGGTGATAACTAAAGTTGGGTAGCTGTTCAGCATAGGCATGTAAACGCTGTTGTTCACACAAGTCGGTTTCACTATTTACGCCGTAGTACAACTGAACGGCAGGTGAGTTAGGCTGCTCAACCAAGTTATCAAGCATTCCTAAAAATGCGGATAATCCCGTTCCACCTGCTACAAAAACCAGTGGTCGCTGTACTTCACGTAAATAAAAACTACCAAGCGGTGCTTCAATAAGTAAGCTTTGTCCGACCTGACAACGGTCACGCAAGTAATTACTCATCACACCGTCTGGCAAGAGACGAATGAGAAATTGCAATTGATTGGTTGCATTTGGTCTATTTGCAAATGAATATGAGCGCCAGTCTTCTGTATTCGGTATTTGCAAACGAGCATATTGACCCGGTAAAAACTGAAGTTGTGCAGCATGACTACTTGCATCAAGATGCAAAATTGCTGTGGTTTCAGAAACTAGCTCAACCGCAGTCACTTTGGTTTCAATTTTTAAAGTATCACCAGCGTTACAAATAGCAGAATCATGATCGAAATAAAAAGCTGCATCTGATTTTACACGGGTCTGGCAAGCTAACATTTTTCGTTCGGCCAAATCACGTTCACTTAATGCATCTTCATCGACATATTCTTGTTCATAAATACCAGTTTCACACTGTCCCTGACAGGTACCACAAACACCTTCACGGCAGTCTAACGGCAGGTTAATTCCCTGACGAACTGCCGCATCAAGCAACAATTCGTCGTTATTTACTGAAATGAAAAAGGTTTTGCCATCGGCAAAGTTAAGTGCAACTGAATGTCCCATTTTCATTCCCCTTAAACGTGATAGAAGTCTAAAACGGAATCAATTTTGTCATTGAGCAAAATGCTGTGCTGACGACGAATACGGAAACCATCTGCTGTTTGGCGTAAAAGATAAGTAGCGTGTCCGTAAAAACAGCCTTCTAAACCTTGA
Organism: Acinetobacter sp. H1(2024); assembly: GCF_046557555.1. Lineage (NCBI taxonomy): Bacteria > Pseudomonadati > Pseudomonadota > Gammaproteobacteria > Moraxellales > Moraxellaceae > Acinetobacter > Acinetobacter sp. H1(2024). Next base: position 329,669 of record NZ_JBKGFO010000001.1, on the reverse strand, counting down.
CGGTTATAAAGCGTTTGCCATGCAACTTTTGCTTCAATTAATCCATCTTCCAGTGTTTTAACTCGAATGTTATTCATGCTGTGTAACGTACGTGGTAACGGTGTTGCAGAAGCAGCTTTTCCTGTACGAATACGGAATACACGGTCTTCAAGTCCTGTACGGTCTGCATAATAAATATAAGACAAACCCTGATTTGGATCTTGAACATAGTTATGGTCATCAATCCACTGTGGAATATGATATTCACTATCTTCATCATAAAGCTCTAGATAGGCATCCCAGTCATAAGCATCACAAAGCTCTGCTTTTTTGTACAAAAACTGAGATACAGCAAAATGTAGTTCTTGTGACATGGTTACACCTCATCCATTAGGGCATTGTTTTCAAAAGTAATATCTTGCATTTTCAATGCTTTCTTGTTTAATCCGTCGAGCATCAGACGTTGCCAATGTCCATGCTGGTTTACATAGAGTCCTTCGTGGGTAAACTCTCGGCCAGTAATGACGGGTTGAATGCCTAAATCTTGTGAGTTTTTAGTTGCGCCATATTCCCAAGACTGACAACCACGCGAAATATCGCTCCAACGTTCAAGACGTGCCTGAAAACCTTTTTGTTGCTCACGGAATTCAACTAAATCGTCTGGTGTACCAAGGCCTGATACATTAAAGAAATCTTCAAACTGGCGAATACGGTTACGGCGTGCTTCAGCAGATTCACCTTTAACGCCAATACATTGGCTGATGACTTCAGTTTTATTCCATGCCACAGGGCGAACAATACGAAGCTGTGAACTAATTTGGTCCATGAAAAATAGGCTAGGGTACAAGTTTAAGTTTCTTAAACGATGCATTGCCCATTCAGCATATTTGTCGCCGTATTTTTCGACCATATACGGCATAACTGTGCTATAGCCCGGTCGAACAGTTGGGTTCGGCATATCACTGAATAAAACACTATGGCCATTTTTGAAACTAAACCAGCCATCGTCAGTTTCTGAGTCACCGGCCCCTAACTTGCTATAGTCAAGCGTATCGAGTTCTTCACCTTTTGATGCATTGACTTGCTGACGGTGTTGAACTGTAGAGACGTAGTTATAGTGAACGGTACTGACATGGTAACCATCTAAGCCATTTTCATTTTGTAGCTTCCAGTTACCTGCAAATGTATAAGATGACTTGCCTTGAAGTACTTCGAGTTCACCTGTTGGCGACTGATTAACCATTAAATCAAGGAACAGTTTTGCATCGCCCAAAAAGTCTTCTAGAGAATCTGTTGCTTTAGTATCGAGGCTTACAAATACAAATCCACGGTAGCTGGCAATACGGCCTTGTTTTAAACCTCGGCTTGATTTATCAAAATCTTCACAATATTCAGCAGGTGCTTTGACTTTCACCAAGCGGCCATCTGACTTATAACACCAAGCATGGAACGGACATGTAAAGGTTGACTGGTTGCCTTTAGCAACGCGTGTTAAGGTTGCGCCGCGGTGTTCACAAGCATTGACCATGGCATGTAGTTCGCCTTTACCATCACGGCTCACAATAATCGGTTGACGACCAATTTGAACTGTTAAGAAATCATGATTGTTTGGAATTTCACTTTCATGACATGCGTAAATCCAAACTTTTTCAAAAATAAGTTCCATTTCCAAGTCAAATAGTTCTGGCTCGGTAAACATGTCACGTGCAATACGAAACACACCATCGTTAGGACGGAAGTCGATACATCCATCTATAAAATCATTCCATTGTTTTAAATTAGATGAGGTCATTTACTCAATCCTCCAATCAATCAGCTTTTAACTGATTGAACCGCGATTAAGCATTCCTCTCTATCCGTTTTTTCCAGATCTTTATCCACTTTGTGCAGTTTTGATTTTTTAATCGGATTCTTTTGAAGAAAAAGTAGAGATTTAAATTTGTATGTGTTTTAACCTATTAAAGTTCCCTATAATGTTAAGCAGCATAAAAATGAAACTTTGTGAACTAAGTCTATGAAAGAACAAAACTTAAAATTACAAATTAGAATTCTTTTAGAGCAAAATATTGCATTTGGTCCGGGTAAGGCAGACTTACTTGAAGCAATTGAGAGAACGGGTTCAATCTCACAGGCAGCAAAATCTATGAATATGAGCTACCGCCGTGCATGGCAGTTGGTCGACACCATGAATCAATGCTTCGAAACAGCTTTAGTGGAAACACAAACGGGTGGAACACATGGTGGTGGGGCAGCCGTCACAGCTTTGGGCCACAAAGTCTTAAAGCATTACCGCCAAATGGAAATCAATGCTCGACAAGCCTTAGAGCGTGATTATCAAATCATGAGTAATTATTTAAAAGGTTAAGATAAAAGATTGCATAACGATGAAATCTTTTAATTTGGTATAGCTTTTGCTTAATATCACGTGCATGCTGCAAAAGCACTAATACATTCCAGTCATCAATAGTTAACGAATTATGCTTTTCATAATCTTTATGTAGCGCTATATTTTTGAGTATATATCGCTGCAAAAAACACAAAAAAGGTAACAATAATGGTGAGTAATACAAAGATAAAAAAATTAGCTTTAGCCTGTTCAGTCCTCAGCATTGGATTGGTTTTTAATATCTCAGCCAAGGCTGAATCAGTTACTGTTTATGCAGCAGCAAGCTTAACGAATGCAATTAACGATTTAGAAAAAATTTACGAAAAACAGAATAAAGTAGAAGTTAAAACTTCATATGCAGGCTCATCGACCTTAGCTAAGCAAATTGAAGCAGGTGCGCCCGCAGATATTTTTATTTCAGCAGATACACAGTGGATGGATTATCTACAAAACAAAAAACAAGTTGCAGCAAATGGCCGTATAAATTTATTAGGTAACCGTTTGGTTTTAATTACACCTAAAGGAAGACCATTAAATATAAAATTAGATAAAACCACTGATCCCAATAAAGTCTTTACTGGAAAGATTTGTACAGGAGATACCAAAAGTGTGCCTGTAGGCAAATATGCTAAACAAGCTTTTACTAACCTAGGTTGGTGGAGCCGTATTGAGCCAAAGTTAGTTGAAACAGAAGATGTTCGAGCGGCATTAAATTTTGTTGCGCGTGGTGAATGTCAGGTGGGTATTGTCTATGCAACCGATGCTGCGATTAGTAAAGATGTAACAGTAGCTGGCGTATTTCCAGAAAATACGCATTCGCCAATTACTTATCCTGTAGGAATGGTTAAAAAGAATCCAAACTCAACAAAGTTCTATCAATTTTTGCAAAGCAACCAAGCCAAAGCTGTCTTTAAAAAATATGGCTTTAGTGTGCTCACCCCAGATAAACCATGATGTTCTCTTTAACCCCAGAAGAACTCAGCGTTCTGCAACTTTCTTGTAAGGTTGCAGCAAGTTGTCTTGTGGTCAGCATTATTCCTGCAATTTGTGTGGGATGGTTTTTGGCACGTAAAGAGTTCTGGGGTAAGTCATTTATTGAAACATTGGTGTTTTTACCTTTAGTGCTACCGCCAGTGGTTCCTGGTTATTTGCTTTTACAAGTTTTTGGGAGCCGCGGTGTTGTTGGGCAATATTTGGCGCCACTCGGAATTGATTTTGCATTTAACTGGAAAGGTGCCGTTCTGGCATCAGCAGTAATGGGTTTTCCGCTATTGGTTCAATCTATTCGTCTAGCGATTGAACTGGTCGATCAACGTTTAGAAATGGCAGCAAAGACACTAGGTGCCTCATCTTTAGGGGCATTTTTTCATGTCACGATGCCGCTTGCCAGCAGTGGTATTTTAATTGGTGCTATTTTATGTTTTTGCCGCAGTTTAGGTGAGTTTGGAGCCACTATTACTTTTGTAGGTAATATTTCAAATGAAACACGTACTTTGCCTTTGGCCATGTATAGCTTAATGCAACAACCCGATACCGAGGCCGCTATTCAAAGGCTAATTATTTTATCGTTAAGCGTGGCTTTTTTAGCGCTATGGTTTGCACAGTGGTTTCATCGTTATCAAAAGAAGCGCTTAGGGCGGTAAGATTATGTTGATAGATTGCCGTTTTCAGCTACAGATGGGTCAATTTCATATTGAAGCTAGTTTCCAGTCAGATGCTACTGTTATTGGGCTATTTGGTGCCTCTGGGTCAGGTAAAACATCGATTTTACATGCCATTGCAGGGCTGAACACACCGCGTAGTGGACTCATTAAAATACAGGGCCAAACATGGTTTGATTCAAATCAAAACATTAATTTGAGCACACAAAAGCGGCATGTTGGATTGGTTTTTCAAGATGCTCAACTTTTTCCGCATAAAACGGTAAAGCAAAACTTATTATTTGGTCTTAAGCACCTATCCCAACAAGAACGTCACTTTGAAGCAGATTACATTATTGAATTATTAAAGTTAGGGCATTTATTACAACGTATGCCTATCAAACTTTCAGGTGGGGAAAAGCAGCGCGTGGCACTGGGTCGAGCATTATTATATTCACCTAAGCTGTTATTGCTTGATGAGCCTTTATCGGCACTAGATGCGAATCATAAAGCTGAAATTATTCCTTTTTTTCAGAAAGTAAAACAGGAAATAAAAATTCCAATGATTTATGTGAGTCATGATATTCAAGAAATTAAACAACTGACCGAAACAATGTGGGTTTTATAATTTTTCATATTTCACACATTATTTCAGCCATGTTGATTTATGGTTGTTAGCTAGCCCATAAACTGCCCGTTGGAGCAGATTTTCGACGATCTTGAGCTTGCTGATAAAAACGCCAGAAAGCAAAAGCAAAAATGATAGCTAAGAAATCAACCACTAAGATTTCTCCGCCATGTATCCATAAGCCACTTTGAGGAATGAAGTAGGCTAAAAGGGATGTAAGCGGAATCGCAAATAACACCAAAACCAAGGTTAACAGCAGTTGTGGTAAAGCTTTTGCATAGCCAATCACAAAGGTATAAATCAAACTCAGTAGGAAAATCACATAATAACCATACATAAAGAGGTGATTCATGCTTTCAATGTTAAGCGCTGCGAAAAGCCAACGACTGGCCAACATTGTACCTACGACAGCTAAAACACACCCTAAACATGCACCTATCGTTAAGTTCGCAAGAAACACTACATCTTTACGTTGAACAGGAACAGGATCTTCAGCACGCTTTTGTTTACGTGCGCGGGTTTCAACCCAAAGAATGTTACCTGTATAAAACAAGAAAGCGCCACCTACACCTAACACAAAATAAATCCAGCGTACGCCCGTACCACCAAAACTTCCAAAATGTAGACTAAACATGGCGTTGATTAACTTATTCCCAGCATCAGTCTGTGTGTTAATGCCTTTATGATTAAAGTGCTCAACTGCATATGGATTCATACGCATAAAGTCATGATTTGCACCGCGCAACATCTGATCTGAACTATACAGGGCAATACGTGCATTGGCTTTTTCCGGTTTGTCTAGGCCACTGAACTGGATATAGTCAACTGAATATTCAGGCGCTACTTTTTTAGCTTGAGCTAATATTTGCTGCACATCAATGTGCGTTTGTTTAGGTTGAATAAGCGCAGGGGGAGAACGCTGAAAAACTGGCTGTCCTTTGAGGGCAAGTTGTCCAATCGCATCATAAAAAAAGTCATGAAAAGCAAAGACAATAACGCTAATACTAATAATGATGTGGAACGGTAAGCTCGTAATTCCAATCACGTTATGCACATCTAACCAAAAGCGCTTTTTATTTTTACCGGGCCGAATGGCAAAGTAATCCTTTACCAAAGTTGGTAAAAGAATAATCACTCCTGAAAGTAAAGCAAGAAAATATAAAATTGAAACCACGCCCATCACATAGAGACCTAAACCGTGATGGCCGACCATGCCCGGTATGCCTGCTGTTTCATGCAACTGTTCGATTAGCCAGCCTGCTTTAGATAAGTTTTCTTGAGCAACGATTAATTGACCTTTATTATCTAAGCTTGCCATCCACGTAGACTGAGCAGCATTAAAGCCATCTCCACGTTCATGCTCGCTCCACGTAATGGGTGCATAGTGAAATTCATTGGACGATAAATTGAGTGTGAAGTTCTTTTGTGCAGCAGGATAGGCAGTCTGTACTTTTTGAATGAGTTCATTATATTGATCGGGTGAGACTTTCGGTAATACTTGCTGTGTTGGCGTAGCCCACATACTAATATGGTGCTGAAACATGCTGAGCCCACCAGCAAAGAAACAGATAAAAAGCAAAATACCTGCACATACACCCACCCAAGTATGCATATTTTTTGCTAATTTCATGATGTCTGAACGTACTTTCATATTTAACCCCGTAAGACAAAAATACAGCTATACGCTAGGGCATTCGCAATGAATAAATAGATAAGCGCTTTTCGTCCAGTCGTAAAAAAATAACTGCCAAACATAATAGGCATCCAAAACCAAGGAACACTCCACATACCTACTTGCACCAATAAATCCATGGCAACATAAGATTGGCCCAATAAAACAATTAAATTACCAATAGCGATAGAAAGACTTAGACCAAAAACGCCACCAGCAAAAGTTTTACTCCACCAGTCTGGCTGGATCGGAGACTGAATTTTAGCTTTCATGAAACCAGTTTCCGTTTAAAAAGCGCCATAAAAGGAAGAAACGACCACGCAAAAATGATGAGCATGAACCAGCAAAAAGCGGCAACCACTTTCGGTAAGCTTGCAAAGAGCGCAATAAATCCAATGCCTAATAGCACTAGACCCAAATACTTAAAGAAAGTAGGAAGATGTTGAGATAACAGATTTTGGTTGCTATGACTACAATAGATACTGACCGCTCCCAACAGGGTCAAAAAAAGTCCTATAAGTTTCATAATCGATGTTTATAAGTAAATTAAAGTCAAAATTTACCCAACAGTATAAGTAAATAATAATTATTATCAAATGATAAATATAATTATTTATATGTTCGTGGTGAGTAAGTTAAGATAGGAGGTAACTCATTAAAAATATTTATTTTGAAGTCGAATACATTGAGCAATTATCTATACATTCCTGAACAAATCAGTAAATCAATTTATGAAATCTCGAGTCCTATTTTTCTTACATCACAGCTATTTTGTTATGGGCTAGATTTATCGCAAACAACGCATTTGCATATAGACCAACGATTAGAGCATCCCCTAAAAATTGCTCAAGCGCGTGTCGAACGTCAAAATGAGTACTTATGTGGCAGGGTCTTAGCTCAGGCTGTTTTAAATCATCATTTCGGTCTAGATCAGTCAATAACTTCTATGCACGAACATTTGCCCATCTGGCCAACTCATGTTTTGGGGAGCATTAGTCATTCACAAAATAAGTTAATTGTTGCGCTATCTAGCAATGCGGTTTATTTGGGAATTGATATTGAGCACTGGGTGACCTCAGAATTTGCTCAAGAGAGTGCACATCTAATCTTAACGCCATGTGAGCTTGAATTATGGAAAAATAAAGCCTGTGAGTGTTTTGGTTTTGATTTTGCCCATTATGTGAGCTTAATTTTTTCTATAAAAGAAAGTCTATATAAAGCGGTTTATCCCACTGCAAAGCAATATATCGATTTCTTAGAAGCATCTATAGTTGATATTAATTTTGAAAATAAAACATTAACGCTAACTTTTTTGCCAGAAATTCAGCAAGGCTATCAACTCTTAGAATGCTATGACGGTGGCTGGGCCGTAGAGCAAGACCATATTATGACTTGGGTTTTTCAGGCACGAAATTTTGCTTAAAGCAAAAGAAGGCAACGAATTGCCTTCTTTTTATTTAGAGATTAATTTTCTTGTAATTTAGGATCTTGGAATCCTGTTTCACGCATATCTTGAGAGTTGAATAGGAACATAAATCCTACTGCAAAGCTTAGTATGCCAAAGAAGAGGATACTTCCTGATATTGGTAAAAACCGAGTTAAAAGACCTAAAGTTGTAGTGGCAATCGAATCGCCTAACGCATCTTGTGCGAGCCAGATGGCGTTAATCCGCCCTAGATATTCATCAGGCGTATGTCCTTGCACAATGCTGTATTGAAGCAAGTTGGCAATCGACATCAAATATCCAAACACACATAAAATTGGTAAAGTCACGATGAGCCAAGGTGAAAGCCCAATCATAATCATACAACCAAAAACACCTAAACACGTATAGAGCATAACTAAGCCGGGTCTGAGTAACCGTGTTGTCCATCCACTGAGTAAGGCACCTAAAGTTGAGCCTAAAGGCACGGCCGAATACATAAGTCCGAGTTCAAATGCGCCGCCGTGAAAAATTTCATCTGCCATTTGCGGAAAAATAATACGAATAGCACTGCTAAAACTCAGCAATGTTCCAATTAAAATGGTGCTACCGACCACTTTATTTTTAAAAACAAATTTAAATCCTTGAGCTAATTGGCGAAGAGGACTTTCACCATTTGATGCATGTTGTGGTTTAAGCGCAGGTAGCCCCATCAATAAAAATACAGTAAGTAAAGTACCTAACGTTGAGACCCAATATACGGTTGCAACACCGCTAGCAGCAATTAAAATACCGCCGATTGCTGGTGAAATAACAGTTGCAAGCCGTACAGATACCATACTGATCGCACGGGCTTGTACAATATTTTCACGGCCTACAATCACAGGCATAATCGCCATCATTGCAGTTACACCCAGTGCACCAAAGAAACCATCCCATGCTGATAGAAAATAAATCGCATAGAGTGAAGGGTACTCAAACATGGCGTTGATGGCGAGGCCTGCAAAGCCTAAACCACAGACACCACGTGCTAATAAAATCAGCCATTTTCGATCTTTGCGATCTGACAGCAAACCACCAAGTAACAAGCCAATAAACATGGCTATGCCTTCAAAAGCCATTGCGACGGCAACGTTAAGCGAGTTACCCGTAATCTCATAGACCTGTTTTGGAATAGCCACGACCAACATGCCAATGGTTAATAATGACAATGTGCGGGCAATAAATACATGCCTGAAATGGGCATTACGTTTTAAAAGACTAAAATCGGTCAATATAGATTTGAAGCTCATGGCGTGTGCTCCTCTAAACCGCGCGCCTGACAAATCATGCGGTTTAAAATCGGGCCAAGTGTTTCAAGCTGCTGCGGAGACAATATATCGGTATGGTCCGCTTCACTCAGTCGAACAATATTGAGTTTTTTAACTAAAGGCGACCATTGTTGTTCTGGTTGGATATACGGCAGCAGGTCTTTTTCAGCAACAACTAAGTGTAGTTCACCATTAAAGTTTGGCATTTTATAAGGTTTTAATAAACGGACGGCATCACGATAGTTTGCAAAAATATCCTCTTGTAAACGGCGAGTTTCTTCACTTAATGCCGTATCTGCATCGGCTAAAATATCATTGAAGAATTGAAGCTGCTCTTGTTCGGCTTCTGCATTCATTTCCTCTACCGACAAATCTAACCACTGATGAATTTCAGCAGGGTAAGTGTCTAATAAGCCTAGATAATCAACTTTTTCACCTTGTTCAGTGAGCTTTGCTGCAACTGCATAAGCCACAGTGCCGCCAAGCGAATAACCTAATAAAGTATAAGGTCCAGTTGGTTGTTGCTTGCGAATAATCTCAAGTTGTTTTTCAACCAGTTTGTCCATGTCATTGCTATTTGCCAATAGGCCATCTGGTCGAGGAGACTGCAAACCGATAATTGGTAAATCAGGATGTAGATAACGGTTCAATACCGTATATTGCCATGCGGAACCAGAACCTGGGTAAAAACAGAACAATGGATGCCCAGAGCCAGAACGGATGGGTAAAACAGGTTGCATGCCAGTTTGTTCAACTTCTGCCAAACGTTCTTGTGTAAGCAGTAAAGCCGATAAACGTTGAATCGTGACATGACTCATCAATTGACCTATTGGAATGGTCCGCTTAAATACTTTTCGGATCTCAATTGCAAGCCTCATCACCAAAATGGAATGCCCACCAATCGCAAAGAAATCTTCGTTCACACCAATATTTTGATCCGTATTTAAAACTTGTTGGAAAATACGTGTCAGTTCGTGTTCAAAAGCAGTGGTGGCGTACTGTTTTTCTGTATTTGTAGGATTAATTTTTGGTTGGGGCAGCGCTTTACGATCTAGCTTCCCATTATGACTTAATGGGAATTTCTCAACTAGCACATAGTGTGTAGGCACCATATAAGTTGGAAGCTGTTTCGCCAATTGTTTCTTTAGCTGCTCAATGTCCACAGGTGCTGTTGTTTGCAAGTAAGCAACTAACTGAACATCAGCTTTATTTTGTTCAGAAGAAATAGGGTGTACAACCACATCAAGACCGCTGAGTAAGCGTAATTGTTGTTCAATTTCACCCAGTTCAATACGTTGCCCACGTATCTTTAATTGGTCGTCAGCACGTCCCACATATTGAATACTTCCGTCTGCATGCCAACGGGCAATATCACCAGTGCGGTACATGCGTTGACCTGCTGCGAATGGATTTGCCACAAAACGTGTTGCTGTTAAGTCCGCTCGATGCAAATAACCCATGGCCAGTTGATGGCCTGCTAAATAAAGCTCACCATCTACTCCAACAGGAACGGGGCGTAAGTATTGATCCAAGATATAAAGCTGGGTATTCCAGACTGGATAGCCAATTGCAACGCTACTTTCTTCTGGATGTAGTCCCAGTGTTGCATCCATATAACTCACATCTACTGCAGCTTCCGTTGGGCCATATAAGTTATGCAATTCACAGTTAAAGTGCTCTGTAAATGATTTTGCTAAAGCCGTTGGTAAGGCCTCACCACTACAGAACACTCGGCGGATTGCCAAACTTTGGCGCTGAGCAGATGACAAAATTTCGGTAGCAGCATTTTCAAAAACAACCAACATTGAAGGTACAAAATGTAATGTTGTTACCTGATATTTTTGAATGAGGGTTAACAATGCCAATGGATCACGGTGTGCATCCACAGGTGCCATAACCAATCGTGCACCCACTAAATATGACCAGAAAAACTCCCATACCGAAACATCAAAAGTACATGGCGTTTTTTGCAAAATCGTATCGGTTGCTGACAGTGGATACTCTGATTGCATCCATAAAATACGGTTCACAATGGCTTGGTGAGAAACCATGACGCCTTTTGGCTGACCTGTTGTACCCGATGTATAGATTAAATATGCCGGATGCTGTGGGGTAATAACTGTCGTTTTATAGCTGCTTAAATCAACCTTTGTTTCATCAAACAATTCATTAAAAGCAAAGGTAGCTATTGATTGAGGGGCAATAGCAGCTAGATCTTTTTGTTCACCAATCACAAGTTTAGATTTGGCATCCTGCAACATAAATTTGATGCGTTCAGACGGATGTTGTAAATCAATAGGTAAATAAGCTGCACCTGCTTCAATCACCGCTAAAATAGCAATACTGAGTTTGATTGATCTTGGCAGGGCAACGGCAACTATGTCTCCAGCCTGCACGCCCATTTTTTGCAATTGCTGAGCTAAAGCACAAACTTGAAAACGTACGTCACTAAAACTGAGCTGATGATGTTCATCACATAACGCCGTTTGTTCAGGCGTAATTCGAGCTTGTTCTCTGAGTAATTGCTGTAATGTTGTTGGACGAACTTCATATTGAGTTTGATTCGTTTTCTGGATTAAATCGCGTTCTTCGGCCAGTTGTAAGCGATAGTGAGCTAGAGATGTCTCTGGTTCATTTAATGCAATTTCAATCAATTGAACCATTCGCTCAAGGAAATGCTCAGGCTGATCAATTACACCACGCTGTTCGAGCAACAGCTCAATTTGATGATCAGGGATGACCAGTAACGCAAGTGGATAGTGACTATAACCGCGATTTGTGAGCTTTGAAATTGCAGCATTACCAAGTTTTTGCTGTAAATATTGGCTATCTGGGTAGTTTTCTACAACTAATAAACTATCAAAAAGATTGCCTTGAGCTATTAATTGTTGAATACCGTGTAGGCCTAAACCATCATGTTCTAAATGTTCAACATGCAATTGCTGTAAATGAGGTAATTGTTCCCAAAGTGATTGCTGCATGTTGAGCTTCACACGCACTGGAATCGTATTTAAAAACAATCCGATTTGCTGTTCTAAACCATTAATAGGTGCTGAACGCCCAGAAACAGGTGTACCAAACACAATATCTTCACGATGAGCATAAATATTTAAAGTCATTGCCCAAATCATTTGCATGAAGACATTGAGCGTGATGCCTTGCTGGCGTAATTTGTGTTGAAGTTTCGCACCCAACTCAGCACTTAAACGATATGAAGTTTCCTGTACAACTTGCTGTGCTTGATTAAATAAAATAAGTGGCTGTAAATCTGCTAAATCACGTTGCCAAATTACTTTTGATGTTTCATGGTCACGTCCAGATAAAGCTTTAATCACTGTTTCATAACTATGTTCAAGCACTGGCAGTTGTTGGTTAGTCTGCTGATAAGCCTTAATAAAGTCTTGTAAAAACAGCGGAGTTGACCAACCATCAGTTAACAGATGATGCACTATAATCAATAATTCTGACTGTTCTGGAGCATGTTGAATTAAGGTTGCCCGAATTAAGCCATAGGGTTGGTCGAGGTGAATCGGTTGCTGCAATGCTTCTTGAATGGTTTGCTCAAGCAAATCGGGAGTGACCGAACAAAACTGAACTGGCCAAGCTCGAGTAGGATGTAATGAATAGATAAAAACAGGTTCTTCAGCTAATTCACTATCAAAATGCCCACCTAATTGAGGGTGACGTTTTAATACGGTAATCAACGCTTGCTGTAAACGTACCGGGTCAATGTCTCCATTTAAACTAAGACGAGTAAAGGCATTATAGTTCGATTGATTTTCTACTTGAGATAAGAACAGCATGCCTTTTTGCAAAGGAAGCAAAGGTAAAATCGTGCTGTTTTTTCCATATTTTTCTTGAACTTTTTGCTCTAGGTCTACTGAAAATAACGGTTTTGAAACGGCCGCTTGTTGTTCATCTAAACGGGTGAGTTGCGGTGCCATAGCGGCGACTGTTTTAAATTGGAATACATCACTTGGTCTTAAGCCGTAACCACGTTGGCGTAATTGAGTACAAAGCATAATGGCCGAAATACTATCGCCACCTGCCATAAAGAAGTCATCATCAATCCCAATTGCGTCAAGCTTAAGAACAGATGCGGTAATTTGACATAAAAGTTGTTGTTCAGACGTTTCGGCCATTCGGCTATGGGTACGAATTTGAGGCTTTGGCAGTGCTTTTTTATCGACTTTGCCACTTACATTTCGTGGAAATTCGGACATAACCGTTAGGGCAGAAGGCACCATATATTCAGGTAAGTTTTGACGTAACTGACTTAAATATTGCTGACTTAATTGCTCACTGGTTTTTTCATCGAGTTCAATATCTTTGACCACACAATAACCGAGTAAACGATGACTATTATTAATCGGTTCTGCAATCACGACTGCACTTTCAACATTGGCTAAAATCGAAAGTGCATTTTCAACTTCACCAATTTCAACTCGATAACCACGAATTTTAATCTGGTCATCACAGCGCCCCATAAATTCAAGTTTACCCGCGCTATTCCAGCGGACTAAATCACCTGTGCGGTACATGCGCTGTCCATGTTCAAATGGATTTGCTACAAAACGGGCAGCACTTAAGTCAGCTCGACCTAAATAACCATTGGCGATCCCAAAGCCAGAAATATAAAGTTCACCAATCACGCCTGTTGGGCATCGTTGCAAGTGGCGATCTAGTACATAGGCCTGTGTATTACCAATCGGGTTACCAATGACAGGGCGAGCTGTCTGTTTTAATTCTGCTCGGAAAGTATCAACCGTATATTCTGTTGGGCCATATAAGTTATGAGCAAAAAGCGCTGGCTGAGCATTCAGCTGTTGCCATAAAGCTAAAGGTGCAGCTTCACCACCAATCAAAATAAGACTTGGGTGATGCTGATTTTCAGCAAATAAACCATTCGTCATCATTTGCGCACAAAAAGATGGCGGTAAATCAAGTGTATCGATTTGTCGTTGCTGAATTTCTTGCACTAAACCAAATGCATCTCGACGCATGTTTTCATCAAAAATATGTAGCTCTTGGCCCCAGAGCATCCAGAAAACTTGTAGCCAAGATGAGTCAAATGAGAAAGAGTGTGTATGTGCTGCACGTAACGGACGCTCAGGGAAACGCTCATTTACAGCTTCTAATACAGGCCAGTAAATGGTTGGTTTATGTGACAAAATGAGGTTGAGTAAAGAACCATGTGTGTTCATTACCCCTTTAGGACGGCCCGTACTTCCCGAGGTAAAAATTACATAAGCGACGTCTTGGAAATTAAATTTACGATTTTCGGCAGGAATATCACTCGCATCTTGCTTTCGAATTTGCGTTTGAACGTCTTCATGATCAAGATATAGCTGTTGAATATTTTTAGGTAATTGCTGTGCGAGAGTTTGGGTGGTTAATACAAATAATGGATTGACATCTTCACACATCATTTGCATACGATCGATTGGATAATCTAAATCGAGAGGCAAGAAACTCGCACCAGAATTGAGTACAGATAACATCACCACAACTGAATCAATCGAACGAGGAATAGCGCCAGCAATGACAGTTTGCTTTTTGGCTCCATTTTCTTGTAAAAAACGAGTGAGTTGATTCACTTGTACTGCAAGCTCAGCAAAACTCAGATGCACAAGGTTTGGACGTTCGCCACTCACGATTGCCGTACGTTCGGGATACTTTTTAACTTGTTCATAAAAAATATCTAGAACATTATTATATTGTTCAGGGTGACTAACACGCGGACCAATACCACTTTGGGTCAGGGCAGCAAGTTCTTGCTGTGGCGTAATATTAAAACTTTTCCATTGTTGTTCTGGTTGAATCAGCGCTTGTTCAAGCAATAGAGTTAAACGTTGGCCATGCATAAAGAGCTCATCTTGTGTATAGCGCTCTGCATCTGCACGAAGTTCTATAATCAGCTCTTGGTCTTGAACAATAAAAGAAAACTCAAAATCATCAATTGGTCCTGTAGAAATGTGGTGTGTTTTGACCTTTTCACCATCTAACACTAAATCTTGGTCAAAAGCTTTATAGTTCAAAATAGGGC
Organism: Acinetobacter sp. H1(2024); assembly: GCF_046557555.1. Classification (NCBI taxonomy): domain Bacteria; kingdom Pseudomonadati; phylum Pseudomonadota; class Gammaproteobacteria; order Moraxellales; family Moraxellaceae; genus Acinetobacter; species Acinetobacter sp. H1(2024). The sequence goes on along the minus strand of NZ_JBKGFO010000001.1, from coordinate 314,585 downwards.
CGTACATTCGTTCATGAATGTCGATACTATTTAAATCTCTTAAAATCTGTTCAGCATAATATTTTTGATGTGGACGTATCTGTTGCAGCTGAGTTTGTACATGCAGCGCTGAGCTCATCCAACTGTCTTTTTCACTCACACTGAACTTTACCGGTAATACATTTACTGCGGGTAAAGTCGAGCGAATTGCTTTTGAACCTAAACGGCGCATAAATGGAATACCGACAACCAATTCTGCTTTGTCGGTCATTTTGTAAATATATTGTAATGACAATGACATCATAATGTCATTCAAACCAACTTTAAGATTTGAAGCAATCTGTTGTATCAAGGCTAAAATTCCTGAAGAAAAACGAAGGTGATGCTTAACAAATCGTGCTGTTGTTTTTGCTGCCAAGTGATGAGTACTTAAAGTGACAGGACTCGGTAAATCTTGGCAATATGACTTCCAGAAAGCTTGGTCTATTTTAAATTGATGGCTATTTTCATAAGCCTGACGTTCTTGAATAACATGTCGAACTTCAATAAAAGGCGAAGGACTAAGATCTTTTCCTGATTGTAATTGCTGGTATAAATCAACAATACGTTTAGTCAGGTTAATCATGCTAAAACCATCAAGCATGATGTGATGATAACGCTGATACCAATACACTTTGTCATGCGTCGTAAATAACACCTGACGGTATAAGTGATTATCGGTTTCTTTAAGTGATTTTGCGCATAACCGATCTGTTGGCATCCAATCCCATAAACGTTGCTGAGCTTTTTTAGGTGTTAAATGACAAAAATTAAATTCTTCTATTTTTATTTGAACTTGATTGTTAAGCTCAATAAACGGTTGAGACGCGTCAGATGAATATGAAGCAATGACCGTATCGGCTTCATTTAAACCAATTTGAATGGCTTGTTTAAATAATGAAAGATCAACCGATTTAGGAAGTTCAAGACAGTGAGCAATGGTATATAGATCATTAATAGAACTTAAATGATCGGCAAGAAATATCCCCAATTGTGTAGAAGTAAGCTCAAAGCGTGTTGGCCCAGAAAGCTCTTGAGTAAATTCATTATGTAATGCTTGATTCATGACTGTTCTCCATTACGCTTGTTGAAAAGGATTAATGGTTAACCAATGCTTTTCTACATATGTAATACATGAAGCCCGCGTATCTGGTCCATGCTGAATATCCCACCCCGATGGCACCTGATGTTGAGCAGGCCATAAACTGAACTCACCTTGCTGATTTTTTAGAACTTGAAAAGATAAACTTTCGTTATCAAATGGATTGATATAATTTTCCTGTAAGTTACTCATGATATTGTTATCCTTGATGAAACAAATGGTTATAGTGAAAGTGTTTGTTGCAATGCCTTAAGCAAGTCAGTACGCCAATTCACAGCATCATGTCCGCCCGGAAAAGTCTGAAAACTCACTTGATTGAATGATTGCAATTGTTGATAAAGCTGAAGGGCATCGTCCCGCATATCGGTTTCATACGTGCCGGCACTGATATAAATTTGAGTTGTTTTTGATAATTGATCAGATAAGTTTTGAAGCAGTTCTAAAAAATTACCTTTGTGTTTTCGCCCTAAAATACTGTTTGAAAAATCTGACCACCAATAAGATCCAGATTGCAAAATTAGTGAAGTAAAAATGGTCGGAAACAGCAAAGCGCTATGTAAAGCACATAAACCACCTAGACTTTGACCACATAACGTAATGTCGGTTTTAGAAATAAACGAATATTCTTTTAGGAGTATTTCAATGAGTTCTTCAACCAACGCCTGACTAAATGCATCATGGCAGCCATAATCTTGTTGGCGTTGTTGACTATTTAAACTATGAACAAAAACATAAACTGCTGGACGAATCTTATTTGAATCAGTCAAATGTTGAATTTCGGGCAGAATTGAAAGCTCTCGACTCCAGATTTGGCCATCAAGCAATATAACGAGTGGCAAGTCTTCTTGAGTTGATTGATGACTAATAAAAATATCGACCAAATAGTCCTGTTGGCATAAACGACTTGACCATTGAAATGTCTTTGTAATTGGGCAATCGTCTATGAAAGCTTTTGTGTTTTCGAGTTGAATTTGATTGATGTATCGGGCCAGATGTCCCGTATAAAACTCATGTTGATTAAATGAGTCAATTTGAGCATTTTGTTTAAGCTCCTTTTGCCACCATAAGCGGCGTGTTGCCGAACAATCTGTTTCTGGCGCTTCTTCAATAGTGGTCACTACAACATAACTACCAGTCCAAGCTAAGGGCAGCTCTATTTCAAAGAAGTACACATCTGTCCCAGCTATACGGCTAAAACGATTCCACTTTTGATAGATAGAAGGGCTTTGTGAATAAATATCAATATAGACAAAGATACTTTCTTTAGGCTCAGGACTACGCCAAACAAAGGTACATAGCGCTTTATTTTTTTGTAGGTTAACTAGCGGACTACCTATTTTTTTAACGGTATTCCACCAGACCTCACTCCCAACATTGAGTTGTTGAAATAGGGGATGTAAGGGATGAGAAAATGGCTTCATTTTGAGTCCATCTCGACAAGAAAGCGCGGTCAAATTAACAAAATGATTATCATTAGTAAATGGAAACAATTATCATTATAATCAATAAAAAAAGACGGGTTTTATTAAATTTATTAAAAATCAATGAAATAAGTTGGTTTCTTGGTTAATAAATAACTTGATTTAGATTGTAATCTTATGTTTGATATTTATCGCACTTGATAATAATGATAATTATTTGCAATTATGTGGCGGAATTTACTATTCGAGTCAAACTGGAGTAAAACATGAGCTCTACCATCGTAGTCACTGGTGCTGCAAGAGGTATTGGAGCTGCTATTGCAAAAAAATTATTGCAGCAAGGGTATCAAGTGATTGGTATTGACCAACAGGAAAACCCAGAACAATGGGAAATCATTCAAAAGCTAGAAAACTATGAAATATCACGTTGGCAAGGAATTTCACAAGACATTACACAGCAACAAACTACTCAAAATTTGATTGCGGAGCTTTTGGAAAAGCACAACATTACAGGCTTAGTAAATGCAGCGGGCGTATTAATTATGCGGTCTATGCTTGAGGCAAAAACAGAAGACTGGCAAACACTTTTTGCTGTAAATGTCATGGCACCCATTGCGATTAGTCAACAACTTGCTAAACATTTTTGTGAAAAAAAGCAGGGAAGCATTGTCACGATTAGCTCGAACAGTTCACGTATGCCACGTATACAACTTGGCATGTATGCGACCAGTAAAGCTGCACTGAGCCATTACTGCCGTAATCTTGCACTTGAAATCGCACCTCACCAAGTCAGGCTCAATATTGTTTCACCAGGCTCTACGCTCACTCAAATGCAGCAGCAGCTTTGGACAGATAATTCACCTCCACCTGCTGTTATTGATGGTGACTTAAACCAGTACCGTACTGGTATTCCACTTAGAAAACTTGCTCAGCCTGAAGATATTGCTAATACCGTTAGCTTTTTACTTTCAGACCAAGCAGCACAAATTACTATGCAAGAAATTGTGGTCGATGGGGGAGCCACATTAGGCGTTTAAATATTAATTCATCACAACAAAATAATTTTATAAGGAGTTGCGAGATGTCGGTACAGCATCCGTATTTTATCCAACGAGAAAATTTTACAGAAAGCAGAATTACACTCGCAAAAGAAGTTTTAAATTGCACTGATAACGCTGGTTTTATATTTACGACTCCTGAATACATCATATCGAGTCATCAAAAACTTAAAGATATTGAGGTTACAAAAGACACTCAGCTAAAAGAGTGGCTAAACGAAGCCCGTCTACAATTACAACAAGCAATTGCAGATGGTTATAGCGATGCCAAGGTTATGGGTGGGTTGCCATTTAGTTCATCGGCAGATGTCAATTTAATGCTGATGCAAGATGCCAAGGTTTACCAGAAAGCTTTATTTTCACAAACCGATATTAATCTTGATGACTTAATCTTAAAGCAGGCCGATTATTTACCTTCAGGTGAACACTATAAACAGCAGGTTGAATATTTAGTACAACAAATGCGGGCACAAAAGCTAGATAAAGCAGTACTTGCTCGTATTTTACAACTTGAATTTGAAGAGAATCTTCCAGTCTCAGATGTATTTTATAACTTGGCCAAGCATAATCCTGAAGGATATAACTATGCAGTCGCAAGACACCCTCAAAGCGAAGGTTGGTTTGTTGGTGCAAGTCCTGAACTATTAATTGCAAAGCAAAATAATAAAATCTGGAGTAAACCTGTTGCGGGCACATTAGCACGCGATGATGATCCGATTGTTGACCAAAATAATGCAAGAGCTTTACTAGCTTCACAAAAAGATCAACATGAGCATGCTCTTGTCATCGAAATGATTGCTGATGAACTCACACCTTTCTGCAAGCAACTGCATGTGCCCAAACAGCCTTCACTTATTCGCACCAAACGTCTTTGGCACTTGGCCTCACACATTACGGGTGAGCTTAAGCAAGCCGATACTCATGTTTTTGACTTAATTGAACGTCTACATCCGACACCTGCAATTTGTGGTGAGCCAAGCTTTGTAGCAAAAAATTTGATTCATCAACTTGAACCATTTAACCGTGAACTATTCGCTGGAACCATGGGTTGGGCCGATGCCGAAGGTAACGGTGAATGGTCGGTGACTGTTCGCTGTGCTCGTATTTATCAAAATATTGCCCGTTTATTTGCCGGTGCCGGAATTGTGGAAGCCTCACGTCCACAAGCTGAACATGCCGAAACTGCTGCAAAGTTCCGTACTGTACTTGATGGCTTGCACATTTCACCAGACCAATTACCACGATAAGGAATAAATAAATGACAACTAAGAATTATTTAGTTGGCGCTGTGCCATATCCAGCTGAATTTGCTGAGGTTTACCGTAAAAAAGGTTATTGGCTTGGACAAAACTTGAGTGATTTCTTGCGTGAAAGTGCTCAAAAGTATGCGAAAAATATTGCAATTTATGATGGTGATAAAGCTGGTAGCTATGAAGAATTTGATAGCTTAGTTGACTGTTGTGCAAGCCATTTATATCAATATGGCTTACGTGCGGGCGATAAAGCCGTCGTACAAATGCCAAACCGCTATCAGTTCTATATTCTATTTTTTGCACTGATTCGATTAGGTGCTTTACCTATCATGTCTTTACCTGCCCATCGATATGCCGAACTCAGTAGCTTTTTTAAACAGACGCAAGCTAAAGCTTATTTCTGTGCAGATTTTGGTGCACAAAAATTTGATTATCGAGAACTTGCCACAAAACTTCAGCAAACTGCAGCTTGCTTAGAGTATGTATTTGTACTTGGAGATGCTGGTAATTTTGTTGCTATCGAAAACCTATTAAAAGAAACAGAAATTCTAGCGGAAGCAATCTCGCCAACTACAGCAGATCAAGTGGCTTTTTTACAACTTTCAGGTGGAAGTACCGGTGTTCCTAAACTGATTCCACGTACTCATGATGATTATCTCTACAGTGTGCGTGAAAGTGCCAAAATTTGCGAACTCAATCAGACTTCACGTTTACTGATGGTTTTACCTGCGGCACATAACTTTTCAATGAGCTCGGCTGGTTCTTTAGGCATTTTTTATGCTGGTGGCGCGGTGGTTTTAGGTACAGATCCAAGCCCTGAAACTGCATTTCCACTTATTAAAAAACACGGTGTGACAGATGCTTGTTTAGTTCCTGCATTGGTTCGACCGTGGATGGACAAAGCAACCAAAGATCAAGATCCAATATTATCGACTCTACGTTGTTTACAAGTCGGAGGCGCGCGTTTACCCGATGCTGTTGCCTTACGTTTAATTGATGAGTTTAAGGTTAATTTGCAACAAGTCTTTGGAATGGCTGAAGGCCTTGTGAACTACACGCGTTTTGGCATGTCAAAAGAACAAATTATTCATACCCAAGGTTTAAAAATCTCGCCAGATGATGAAATTTTAGTACTAGATGATCATGACCAACCCGTAGAAGCTGGACAAGTAGGGCATTTGCTCGCTCGTGGCCCCTATACCATTCGTGGCTATTACCAAGCGTCAGAGCACAACGCTCGTTCTTTTACACCAGATGGTTTTTATCGTACAGGCGACCTAGTTCGTATTCGTGAAGATGGCTGCATTGTTGTGGAAGGACGTTCGAAAGAACAAATCAATCGTGCTGGTGAAAAAATTGCGACTGAAGAAGTGGAACAAGCTTTATTAACTCATCCACAAATTCGCCTTGCAGCACTGGTTGCTATGCCTGATGAGATTATGGGTGAAAAAAGCTGTGCCTTTATTGCATGGCAATCACAAACCAATGATCCAAGTCCAATTCGCCTTGCTATGTCAGTTCGTCAGCATCTTAAAGACTACGGTCTTGCTACCTACAAAATTCCCGATCGAGTGGAATTTATCGAACAGTTTCCATATACAGCCTTTGGAAAAATCGACAAAAAAAGATTACGTCAACAACTTGAAACTAAAACCAATGTTCTTGCTTAAAGATAAAAAAGGAAAAATTTGATGAGTATTCCCAAAATTACCAGTTACAGCATGCCTCAAGCCCATGAGTTTACCCCTAATAAAACCCATTGGCAGTTACATACTAATCGCGCCGTTTTATTAGTGCACGATATGCAGCAGTATTTTTTAGATTTTTATGACCAAACTCAAGCACCTATTCCAGAGCTTATTAAAAATACTAAAGAACTGATTGAAACTGCCCGTAAGTTTAATATCCCTGTGGTCTATACCGCACAACCTGGTAATCAGACACCTGAACATCGCCAGTTATTAACTGATTTTTGGGGAACTGGTCTAAAAGATGACCCGTATATTACTCAGATTTTGCCGGAAATATCGCCCCAGAAAAATGATACCGTTTTAACAAAATGGCGTTATAGCGCATTTAAATTTTCACCACTTGAACAACTCATGCGCGAGTCAGGTCGTGATCAACTTATTATTTGTGGTGTTTATGCCCATATTGGCTGCCTCATGAGTGCCGCAGAAGCATTTATGCTCAACATACAACCATTTTTATGTGGTGATGCACTCGCTGACTTTAGCCGTGAAGAACACGACATGGCATTAAAATATGCAAGTACACGTTGTGCTCAAGTCATGACAACTCAACAAGTGACTCGCGCTTGGACACTTGAACAAGCAGCCTCGCCATTAACCCAAGCTGGGATTGTTCAAGCGGTAAGTGAGCAACTACAGATTCCAGCTTCGGACATTCAGTTAAATGATGATCTACTCATGCTTGGGCTTGATTCGGTACGACTCATGACTTTAGTGGGTAAATGGCAGACTTATGGTGCTCAAGTGAGCTTTGAAGATTTAGCAGAACAACCAACTTTAGAAGTATGGATTGAGAAACTAGTCGCTTAAATTTAAACAATAAAAAAAAGCAGATCATTGATCTGCTTTTTTTTGTTTTATAAAGAGGAATGATCTTTTCTATATTTAGATACACGTCTAAACCAAACCCGTCCAAGCGACCATTGCAAAGCCGGTAAACTATGTACCAAAACAAAGAAAAACACCGTAAATACAGGGACTAGTAAGGTTCCAATAATCACACTGCCAAATATACTCATACCAATTTCATGGCGACTCACTGCACCAGCACCTGTAGCAACGACAAGGGGAATAACACCAGCTCCAAAAGCTAAAGACGTCATTAAAATTGGACGTAAGCGTAAAGCTAAAGCCTCACATGCAGCAGTAACATAGCCTTTACCTTGTTTTATGGCTTTAGTTGCGAACTCCACAATTAAAATCGCGTTTTTACAAGACAAACCAATACCCGTTAGTAACGCGATTTGGAAATACACATCGTTTGGTAAGTTAAAGATTTGAGCAAATATAATAGTTCCAGTAATTCCTAGCGGAAGCCCAAGCAAAATAATAAGAGGCACTTTCCAGCTTTCATATAAAGCAGCTAAACATAAGAAAATAAATAAAATAGAGATAATATATAAAAACAAGGCTTGCTGGCTCGATTGCTGCTCTTGTAAAGAGAGGCCACTCCATGCGACATCTACACCAGACTGTTTACTCACCATATCACTTAACTGTTGCATTGCCTGACCTGAGCTAAAGCCAGAACTAACATTTGCTTCAAGTTGTATTGCAGCAAGTCCCATAAATCTTGTTAGTGTTTCTGGACCACCAATCCATTCGCTTCGACCAAAATGTGCAAGAGAAAGCATTCCACCTGTATTATTACGGACATGCCAATACGCTAAATCTTCAGGTTTAGAGCGAAATTCAGCATCACCTTGCATAATGATTCGTTTAATTTTGCCTCTTTCAACAAAATCACCCACATAGTTTCCACCCCAAGCAGTCGATAAAGTTGAACGAATCGCTTGTTGATCAATCCCTAATATCTTGGCTTTATTCTGATCGAGTTGAATAAAAACTTCAGCCTTATTTTCACTTACAAGCGGGCTTAAATTTTCAAACGCAGGATAATTATGAGATTCTTTTTCTAAAGCTTTATATTGTTTAATGAGTTCATTGCGTCCTTGACCATTCACATCTCTGAGCCAAAGTTCTAAGGCATCAGATTGGCCCAAACCAGAAACACTTGCCGGCATACCCACCATAACTTTGGCTGGTAAGTTTTTTTGCAAGTAATCTTGCGCACGTTCGCGAATAGCACTTGCAGTATTGGCTTCTCCTTTACGCTCATTCCAATGTTTAAGCGAAACAAAGGCCATACCTAAATTTGGACCGCTTCCCGAAAAATTTTGTCCATTAACTACTAAGACGGTATTGATATTTTTGGCTTCATGTTCAAAGAAATAGTTATTGACCAGTTTACCTACTTCTTGTGTTTGGCTCATAGAAGCACTGTTATGCAAACTATAAGGCACAGCCAACAAACCTTGATCTTCATTTGGAATAAAGCTCGTCGGCAAACTACGATAAATCACAATTAAAACAGCAGCTAAAGCTAACACTACAAGACATGAAAGTGCTTTAAATTTGATTAAACTTTTTGCTAAAAAACTAAAACCAACTTTAACTTTTTCAAGCAAAGTCTCAAGTTTTTGTCCCCATTTAGGTTGTTGAGTTTGTTTTTTTAGTAAGACAGCACACAAAGCTGGCGTAATAAACATGGCTACCAATAAAGATAACAACATCGCAGCCGCTAAGGTGATTGAAAACTGGCGGTAAATCATGCCCGTTGAACCACTAAAAAAAGCCATCGGGATAAATACGGCGGTTAGTACCAAGGTAATACCAATTAATGCACCAGTAATTTCCTGCATCGATGCTAAACATGCATCCCGAACACTTAATTGTTGCTCATGCATAAGCCGTTCAACATTTTCAACCACGACAATCGTGTCATCGACCAATAATCCGATTGCTAGAACTAGTGCAAACAGGGTAAGTGTATTAATACTCATTCCAGATAAATACAACACAACAAAGGTACCGCAAATCACAATAGGTACAGTAATGGTTGGAATAAGTGTAGTGCGCCAATTTTGTAAAAAGAGATACATCACAATGACGACTAAAACTACTGCTTCAAGCAGAGTAATGATGACTTGTTTAATCGACTCTTCAATAAACGGCGTATTGTCCCGCGGATAAACCACTTTATATCCAGCGGGTAGGTGCTGCTTGAGCTGTTCAATTTTTGCTTTAATTAGACCAGAGGTTTCAATTGCGTTCGCATCGGGACTGAGTGAAATGCCTAAACCAGCAGAAGGGTAGCCATTTAGTGTATTAATACTTTCATAGTTTTCGGCACCTAACTCGACTCTCGCTACATCTTTTAAATAAACCAGACTCCCATCTACATTGGCTTTAACCACAACCGATTTAAAATCATCGACTGTTTTTAGCCGAGAACCTGCAGTAACTTTGGCATAAATATTCTGGTCAGAAGCCGAAGGCATGGCACCAATTGAGCCAGCAGCAATTTGAGTATTGTAATCTTCAAGTGCCTGTTCAATATCACTCGGCATAAGTTGATAATTTCTAAGCTGATTTGGATTTAACCAAATACGCATGGCATAACTTGAACCAAACACATTCACCTCACCAATTCCTTGCAATTGTGAGAGTGGTTGTTCAAAGTGATTGACCATATAGTCCGATAATTCGATATTGCTGGCTTTACCAGTCTCATCGTATAGACCCACAATTAACAGCATATCACCTGTGGTTTTCCAAATATTTACCCCTTGCCGTTGTACTTGCTCGGGGAGACGGTTTAATGCACTGTTAATGCGGTTTTGTACTTGTAGTTGTGCCTTATCAATATCTGTACCAATTTTAAAATGAATATCAATACTGGCCGTTCCTGAAGATTCACTATTTGATGTGAAATAGAGTAAGTTATCCAGTCCTTTGATTTGTTGTTCTAAAATCTGAGTTACGCTTTCTTCAACAGTTTCAGCAGACGCACCTCGGTAATTAGCAACTACTCTAACGCTTGGAGGAGCAAGGTTTGGATAGCGCTCAACCGGCATTGCACGAATAGAAAAAAAACCAAAAATAAGAATAGTGATGGCAATGACAGATACAAAAATGGGGTGATAAATAAAAAATCGAGAGAGCATTGTTATGTCTACTTTAAGCTTGTTTTCAATAGGTTTTTAGGCACACCAAATTGCAATGTTAACTTTTTTAAACAAAACAAACAATAATGATTATCATTATATAAATAATAATTACTTTTATCTTGAACAATAAAAGTCATGAGGCTATCATGCTCGGCACATCATAAATGATAACAATTATCATATGGTAATCGTTATAAAATATAAGGACCGAGAAATGACATTAACGAAAAAGGCGCTGGTGGTCGCTCTCTCAACACTGCTTCCATTCGCAGTCCAAGCAAATACAGATATTGAGCAACAGGGTACAAATGAACCTGTTCAAAAACTTAAAACTATTGTGGTTTCTGCTGCTTTAAAAGAACAAGATGTAGATAAAGCACCCGCATCCATTAGTGTCATCACAAGTGAAGATATTGAACGTAGTGCGGCACTCAGCCTTGCCGATGTTTTACAAAAACAAGCTGGGGTTTATAACTATAACAGTGGCCAAGATAAAATCGTTATACGGGGAATGCTGAATACCTCGGGGAACTACACCTTAATTCTTTTAAACGGTAAACGCATGTCATCTAATGGCGCCATGTGGCGAGGTAATGACTTTGACTGGAGCGCAATTCCTTTAAATAGCATTGAGCGTGTTGAAGTGATTCGTGGGCCTATGTCATCACTCTATGGAGCAGATGCGATGGGCGGCGTCATTAACATCATTACTAAAAAAGCAGAAGATGGACAATTACACGGTTCTATTTTTGGTCAATATAACCGGGCTGACCGAGGCGATGGTAAAAACCAGTACCGGTATGGATTTAACCTATATGGTGGTTTAACCGATAATTTAAGTTTTACTCTGGCAGGTGACGCCTATAACCGCGATGCGTGGTATAGAAAAGGCCAGCCAGATCCAGATGGTGCATATTTTGTAGAAAAAGACACCAAAAACGTAAATGGTACTTTAAGCTGGAATATTAATGATCAGCAAACTCTAGATTTAGATTTGGGTTATAACAACGATAAACGCCCGCTGACGCAAGATGCAGCTACATCTATTCAAGAATCTGAAATGAAGCGAACCAATGTAGGCATTGCTCACCGTGGTAAATGGGCTTGGGGAAAAACAGAAGCTTATATTGGTAAAGAAACAGCTAAAATCTATGACTATGACAGTGAGTACGATGCGCCGCAAAGCCGTCACTATAAACAAGAAAATTTAATTGGTCGTGCTTTTGCCAACTTTGACTGGCTCATGAATAACACGACTGCTGGTTTCGATTATAAAGACCAGAAAATTACAGATGTTGTAAGTTATATCGGCACTGGAAAAAATCAGCAAAAAAGCTACGGTATTTTTGTGCAAAACGATACCCATATTAATGATGCACTTACCTTAACATTAGGTGGTCGTTACGACGACTTTGATGACTTTGATGGTAAAACGACTGGTAAAGCCTATTTAGCATATCAACTCGCTGAAGGAGTCATACTTAAAGGTGGCGTGGGACAAGCTTATAAAGTTCCGGCTCCCGCTCAGTTAGACATTAACTACTCGATGATTTCATGTGGAGGTAGCTGTCATATTCGGGGTAATCCAAATTTAGCACCCGAAGAAAGTACAAACTATGAAGCATCCTTAATTGTGACGCGTCCAAACTGGAATGCTGGCGTTACAGTTTTCCAAAACGATGTGAAGAACTTGATTGAAGCAATTACCTTGAGTGATGGTGACCCGCGTTTAGTAGGTGATTTTAGAAAAATCTGGACCAATGTGAGCCGCGCAGAACTCAAAGGTGTTGAGCTTACAGGTGGATATGATTTCACTGACAATTTAGGCGTTAAGGCAAACGCAACTTATCTGGATGCGAAAAACAAAACTACAGGTAAAGACTTAACCGAACGACCAGAATGGCTTACCAATGGCTCTATTTCTTGGGCACCAGTTCAAGATTTCCGTGTAAATGCAGGCGTGAGTTATGTAGGCAAACAAATGTACTCTGCAACTAAGGAGTTACCAGCTTATACGACCTATGACCTTACGTTTACCTCGCCAATTTCGCCACGTTTAACACTCGACTACGGTGTGAAAAACCTGACCGATGTTGACTTGGAAGATAAAAACAAAACTTTTAATACCAAACTTTATGGCCGCAATTACTTTGTGAAAGCGACTTATAGTTTCTAAGTTAAATCTAGACTCAAAGCTTATTCATAGGGGAATAGGCTTTGAGCTTTTCAGTTAGAAAACATCCATAATTTTCAAGTAAATATAGACAAAATAATTTTTAAAAATTTCTATATTTCTAAACTTTAAGGTTAATTAACATGACGACAATATCAAAATCATTATTAAATGGATTACCTATAAAAAAATCGAGAATACAGGTTTTTGAAATTTTAAATCAGAACCCACATGGCTTAAGTGCGGATAGCATTTATGCACAAATTAAAAATGAATATAAAATTACACTAGGCACCATTTACCGAATTTTATCTGAGTTTGAAAATCGCAAACTCGTCAAAAGAGTGTTTTTGGGAAAAAGTAAAAGTATTTATAAGCTCAGAAAAGACAAAATGAGTTGTAATCTGATTTGCTTAAAAACAGCAGAAACTTCAAGCTTTGAACATGAAAAAGTGAAGGAACTATTGCACGAAGTTATGGATATTATTTTTGCAAATACTGGAGCAGACATCAGCAGTGTAGAGCTTAATCTCTATACTGAATAAAAGCTCGTTTAGCTTTTCATATAAAAATAAAGGACAGCTTCGTACTGTCCTTTATTCGTCATTAAATGAAATTATTTGATGACTTTAATTCGAGTTGTAGCCGGAATAATGAGTGGTGAATTTTTAGCAACATAGCTTTCAAAGGCATCAATATCTTGACCACCACCAACACGGTTCTGACCATCTTTTAACACAGTAAAGTTGTCACCACCATCTGCCAAGAAGCTATTGACTGTTACACGGTATACCTTGGTGTCAACTAATGGAGAGCCTGCCACCATAATATTGCTTGCTCTCGGTGAAATAGTTGTATTTGCCGAATATTGATAACTTAGCTCTTTAGAAGGCTGTAAAATTTTAGGAGAGTTTGCATTCCCACCAGACCATTGCTGCTCAAGCACATCACGAATTTGTTTACCGGTTAAGCTCAGCGTCACAATCGAATTACCAAAAGGTTGAACCGCAAAAATATCACCAAAGGTAATTTGGTTACTGCTGTTAATCAGTAGGTCGGCACGTACACCACCTGGGTTCATGAGTGTAAAGTCTGAACCTTGGTCGCTTGCTTTAAGAGCAGAGGCTTGTTGTGCATCAGCAATCATATCGCCTAGCGGACTTTCACCACTTTCAGCCTGAGTACGGCTCACAACGGCAGTAGACGTTCCAACCACACGCCCAGAAATGGTCGTTACTGCTTGACGGTATTTATCTAAAATTGCTTCGATACTTGGTGTCTTACTAAATTTTTGATAAAGATCTGTAAGGCTTACAGTGGTTGTACCTGAAGTATAGGCCTCACTTTGAACCGGAACTTGTTTAGCATCTTTTTTAATAATGTCACCAGTTTTACCATCTAGCTCAATCTTAATATCGGTAATAAGCGTGCCATATTGGCCAGCGGAAGTAAGTAAGAATGGTTTAGCTGGATTTTTAGTTGCATAGTCACAAATATAAGATTGATGCGTGTGACCTGAAACAACAATATCCACTGCCGGATTTAAGCGATCTAAAATACCTAAAATCGGCCCACTTAAACCATCACATGTTTTTTGATTAAGTTTAGTACTTGGTGCTGCACCTTCATGGACTACCACTACAAAAGCTTGAATTCCTTGTTTTTGTAGTTCAGGAATTAGGGCATTTACCGTATCGGCTTCATCACGAAACTCAACGTCTTTAATACCAGCAGCTGAAACAATACTTGGAGTTGCTTTAAGCGTTAAACCAATAAATGCAACCGGAATTCCGCCATAAGTTTTGACTTTATAAGCTGGAAAAATCGTTTTGCTTGAATCGTTTTTCATTGCGACGTTGGCGGCAAGGAAATTAAATTTTGCACCACTAAAGTTTTTATTAATTTGGCAGGGTGCTGTACTTGTATATTGTTGACAGCCACCATTTTGCAAGCGACGTAACTCATCTGTACCACGGTCAAACTCATGGTTACCGACTGCATTAAAGTCAATTTGAATATCATTCATGACATCAATGGTAGGTTCATCTAAAAATAGTGAAGAAGTGAGTGGGGAAGCGCTAATTAAGTCACCCGCTGAAACAACAGCATTATTAGGGTTTTGAGCTCTAAGTTTCTTAATTGCGTCTGCAAAGTAACTCACACCCCCAACTGGAATACGTACTGTCTGAGATGCATCATTTGGGTTAGTTGCATCAACGTAGCGTTTAGGCGGTTCTAAATTTCCATGAAAGTCATTAAAAGCTAAAATATCGACCGTCTGGTTACTTCGGGGTGCAGATGTATTTGAATCACTGTCATTGTTATCATTACAACCAGCTAATAAAGCCATTGCCAGACATAAAGATGTTGTCTTAAATAATATATTTAAAGTCGTCATTTTTTATCAATTGGTGAATTAAGATGCATAAAAAATACGCATACTATATGAATATTTAATGAAAACTAAATCTTTATCAAAATCAGATGATCTTTAAAAAATTAATGCTAAGATGATAATAGATACCCATAAACGTAAGGAAATAAGCAAAAGGTTAAAATAGATCGTAATTTTTAAGGTTTTCATAAAAAATTCATGAATTTGCAATAAAATAGTTACAAAATGTCCGGTGAATAAAATCGGTTATACATTATTAAATTAATCTTTTTTATTCATGTACAATTTTTATCAATTATAAGAGTCAAGAATGACATCATTACCTACATTATCTAGCCCAAACCAGCATAATTTAGAAACGTATATTAATAGAGAACTCTCTTTATTAGAGTTTCATAAGCGAGTGCTTGCTCAGGCCAAAGATATTGAACACCCATTACTTGAACGTTTAAATTTTTTAATTATTTTTTCACGTAATCTGGATGAATTTTTTGAAATCCGTGTTGCAAGTTTAATCCAGAAAATTAGCTTAATGAGTCAAGCAACTGGGCCAGAAGGCTTGCCATTAGCAGAAGTATTAAAACAAATTTCGAAAAATGCACATGAAGCCGTTGAAGAACAATATAACATTTTAAATTATACCTTGTTGCCACAGCTACAAGGCTATGGCGTTCATTTTATTCAGCACGGCGATATATTAGAGAAACATAAAAACTGGATTAAAGAATACTTTTTTAAAGAAGTACAACCTGTCGTTACTCCAATTAGTCTAGATCCGGCGCATCCATTTCCACGGTTAGTTAATAAAAGTCTTAACTTCATTGTGACTTTGGAAGGTAAAGACGCTTTCGGACGCCAAATTGATTTAGCGATTGTCCCAGCACCACGCTCTTTACCAAGACTGGTTAAAATTCCAGAGCATATTTCTGGTGGTGCAGAACATTACATTTTGCTCTCGGCTATTATTCATCAGCACATTTCAGATTTATTTCCGGGCATGAAAGCCACAGGTTGTCATCAATTTCGCGTTACTCGAAATGCTGATTTAACCGTCTCAGAAGATGTAGAAGACTTGGCCGTGGCTTTAAAAGGTGAGTTATCTTCACGCCGTTTTGGTCAAGCGGTTCGTTTGGAAGTTGCAAAAAAATGTCCTGAAGAAATTGCAAACTATTTATTAGAGCAATTTGATTTAGATGCTGAACATCTTTATTACGTCGATGGTCCCGTCAACCTAGCCCGTTTTATTTCAAACTTTGATTTGCCAGATTTACGCTATAAACCATATCAACAAGTTTTACCAAAACTCCTCTATAGCAAAAAGCCAATTTTTGATGTGTTAAAAGCAGGTGATGTTTTACTTCATCATCCGTTTGACTCATTTGCACCAGTCATCAAGTTTCTTCGGGAAGCTGCCCAAGATCCGAATGTCTTGGCAATAAAACAAACCTTATACCGTAGTGGAGCGAACTCGGAAATCGTTCAACTTCTTGCAGAAGCTGCACGTAATGGAAAAGAAGTTACTGCGGTCATTGAGTTACGGGCACGTTTTGACGAAGAGTCCAATATTGAAGTAGCTAACGTATTGCAAGAAGCGGGCGCAGTTGTGGTTTACGGCATTGTTGGTTATAAAACTCACGCTAAAATGATTTTAGTTGTTCGCCGTGAACAAGACAAAATGAAAAGATATGTCCACTTAGGTACAGGTAACTATCATGCAGTGAATGCCAAAATTTATACCGATTTTGGCCTGCTTACGAGTGATGCTGAAATTTGTGAAGACGTGCATAAGATTTTCCAAGAACTTACTGGTATGGGCAAAATGGCAAAGCTTAAAAAACTTTTTCATGCACCATTTACCTTGCACTCTCAATTGCTAGAGCTTATTGAGCAGGAAATTAAAAATAGTCTTGCTGGCAAGAAGGCACATATCATCATTAAAGTGAATGCGCTTACTGAACCACAGCTCATCAGCGCGCTTTATAAAGCCTCTCAAGCAGGTGTACAAATTGATTTAATTATTCGTTCCATTTGCTGTTTAAGACCACAAGTTACAGGACTGTCAGATAATATTCGAGTACGTTCAATTGTTGGCCGTTATTTAGAACATACTCGGGTTTACTATTTTTATAATGATGGCGATACCAAAGTGTTTTGCGCTAGTGCAGACTGGATGGAACGTAATTTGTTCTCTCGTATCGAAACTTGTTTCCCAATCGAAAGTAAAAAATTAAAGAAACAAGTGATTGAAGATGGGCTAAACAATTATCTAAAAGATAATCGTCAAGCGTGGGAGCTACAAGCCGATGGAACTTGGGTGCAATGTCAGCCTAAAGAGGGGCAAGAGCTTTATATTGCGCAGCAACACTTAATGAACTCAGCCGTGTAAAACATCCGTCATAGAAGAATATACATCTGCTATGGCCTTTTAATCACCTTTAATTGATAAGGAGTTATTAAAATTTGGACAAAAAACACAATTATCGAACAATATCTTGTACCAAGCTTATCTACAAACGTGACATTTTTAATTAGAATAAATTTTTAATTGCTTTATAAGATTTGATCAAGTGATTCATTTCACAAGATTAATCCTGACTGGAGAAAAATTTATGCAATGGACAAAACCAGCTTTCACTGATTTACGTATTGGTTTCGAAGTAACAATGTACTTTGAAGCACGTTAATTATTTCTATTCAAATCTGTCATAAGCCCTAGTTTTATTCTAGGGCTTATGTCTTTCTAATAAGATATTAATTTTATGTATATTTATATTTTAGGTTCAGCAGCTGGAGGCGGCTTCCCTCAGTGGAACTGTAATTGTCCTAATTGTCATGGTGTTCGTACAGGTACGATGAATGCCAAAGTACGTACTCAATCTTCAATTGCGGTTTCAGAAAACGGCGTAGACTGGATTTTATTAAACGCATCACCAGATATCCGTCAGCAATTATTTGACTTTAAAGCAGCTCAACCTGCGCGTAAATTACGTGACACGGGCATTACCAACGTTATTTTAATGGATAGCCAGCTTGACCATACCACTGGACTTTTAACTCTACGTGAAGGCTGCCCAATGAATGTGTGGTGTACAGAAATGGTCTATCAAGACCTGACCACAGGTTTTCCAGTCTTTAATATGTTGAAGCACTGGAATGGAGGTCTTCAATACAATGAAATTAATCCTAAACAAGCTTTTAGAATTGATGGTTTCGAAAATCTAGAATTTTTACCTTTAATTATTCAAAGCGCTGCACCACCATATTCACCACATCGCCATGACCCGCATGAAGGCGACAATATTGCTTTAATCATCAAAGATCATAAAACACAAAAACAGTTGTTTTATGCGCCAGGGCTCGGAAAGATTGACGATCAAATCATGCAGATTATGCAAAATTCAGATTGTGTCATGATTGACGGTACACTCTGGACCGATGATGAAATGCAGCAAACGGGTGTAGGTAAAAAAACTGGCCGTGAAATGGGTCATTTATACATTAGTGGTGAAGGTGGTTCGTTGTCTTATTTGAACCAACTCAATACACCGAAAAAAGTACTAATTCATATTAACAATACCAATCCGATTTTAAATGAAGACTCTGCTCAATTTGCCGAACTAAAGGCAAATGGTGTAGAAGTTGCCTATGACGGCATGCAAATCGAACTCTAAGGTGAATCATGACTCAAACACCTGAAGCTTTAACAACAGAACAATTTAAACAGGCCATTATTGATAAAGGTCAGTATTATCATATCTATCATCCATTTCATGTCATGATGTATGAAGGTAAAGCGACCCAACAACAAATTCAGGCTTGGGTTGCAAACCGCTATTATTATCAGATCAATATTCCGCTAAAAGATGCCGCGATTATGGCAAATTGCCCAGATCAGCGGGTTCGTCAAGAATGGATTCAACGCATGATTGATCAGGATGGCGAATATCCTGATGGTGGTGGCCGAGGGGCATGGCTACGTTTAGCTGAAGCTGTAGGTTTAAGCCGTGAACAAGTTATTTCCGAAGAATTGGTTTTGCCAGGTGTTCGCTTTGCTGTAGATGCCTATGTAAATTTTGCACGCCGTGCATCATGGCGCGAGGCAGCAAGCAGCTCTTTAACTGAACTTTTTGCCCCACAGATTCATCAGTCTCGCCTTGAATCATGGCCACAGCATTATCCTTGGATTGATGATAAGGGCTATGAATATTTCCGCTCTCGTTTAAGTCAAGCACGCCGTGATGTTGAGCATGGTTTAACAATCACGCTTGATTCATTTACTACCCATGAGCAACAACAAAGAATGCTAGAAATATTACAGTTTAAACTGGATATTTTATGGAGCATTTTAGATGCCTTAACACTGGCATACGTACACAATGAAGCACCGTATCACAGTGTGACTCAAGAACGTGTATGGCACAAAGGACTATTTAAATGAATAAAGAACAATTTGATGTAAATCTTGTGCCAACATGGCGACAAGGTTATCGTTTCCAATTTGAACCCGCTCAAAATGGCTTTGTGATTTTATATCCTGAAGGCATGATCAAGTTAAATGAAAGTGCAGGGGCCATTGGACAATATATTGATGGGAAAAATAACGTTTCTGCCATTATTGCCCAGCTCAAACAACAATTTGGCGATATAGCTGAAATTGACAACGATGTTATTGATTACATGTTAGTTGCCCAGCAACAGCACTGGATTGATTTTATATGACCAATGGTGTTGGTTTACCATTATGGCTACTAGCGGAGCTAACGTATCGTTGTCCGCTACAATGTCCATATTGTTCAAACCCTTTAGACTATGCACAGCACAAAAATGAATTGACCACACAAGAGTGGTTTGACGTTTTCGATCAAGCGCGTCAAATGGGTGCTGTGCAACTCGGGTTTTCAGGTGGTGAGCCTTTAGTGCGTCAAGATCTGGAACAGCTTGTGGTGCACGCACACCAACTTGGGTTTTATACCAACCTGATTACCTCTGGTATGGGCCTTACCGAACAGCGTATTTCCCATTTAAAGCAAGCTGGCCTAGACCATATTCAAATTAGCTTTCAAGCAAGTGACCCAGTTGTTAATGACGCTTTGGCAGGTTCGAAACATGCTTTTGAACAAAAGTATGAAATGTGCCGACTTGTTAAGAAATATGATTATCCGATGGTTCTTAATTTTGTGATTCATCGACATAACATTGACCAAATTGATAAAATTATCGAACTTTGCCTTGAACTTAATGCAGATACAGTCGAGTTAGCAATTTGTCAGTTTTATGGTTGGGCATTTTTAAACCGTCAAGGTTTATTACCAACACAAGAACAACTCATACGTGCAGAGCGTATTACCAATGAATATCGCGACAAGTTAAAAGCACAAAATCATCCTTGCAAACTTATTTTTGTGGTGCCTGACTATTACGAAGAAAGACCAAAAGCCTGTATGAATGGCTGGGGTAAAATTTTCTTTACCGTTGCACCAGATGGTATGGCTTTGCCTTGTCACGCCGCTAGACAGTTACCTATTTCTTTCCCAAATGTTCGTGAACAAAGCCTTTCCGATATTTGGTATAAATCTAAAGGTTTTAACCACTTCCGTGGCGATGCATGGATGCCAGAAGGTTGCCGTAGTTGCCCAGATAAAGATCGTGACTTTGGCGGGTGTCGTTGCCAAGCCTATATGTTAACAGGCGATGCAAGCAATGCAGACCCTGTCTGTGGTAAATCGCCATATCATCAGCTTATTGAACAAGCACGTGCCGAGAGTGAGCTCGATTCCTGTCTAGAAAAACTGGTGTTTCGTAATACTAAAAATTCAAAGCAATTTACGGGTCAGCAAAACATTCCTGTTCAAAATATTGCAGATGAAGAGCGGTGAGAACGTAAATATGAATCATAGCTCAGTTCCTGTTTTTGATGGTCATAACGATTTACTAACGCGCCTTTGGTTAAGCGATCATCGCAATCCTGCTCAAGCATTTATTCAGGAACGTTTAGCAGGGCATCTCGATTTAAAACGCTGTCAAGAAGCGGGTTTTATTGGCGGCATGTTTGCTATTTTCTTGCCGCCTTTTGCCTATGTTCAGCAGCATCACCCTTATAAGCTTTTTGACCAAAATTCATGTGACTTCACACAACAGCAAATTGAACAAATTTGTCTGGAACAACTCGATTTAGCAAAACAACTGGCCGAATATTCTAACGATATTCAAATTTGCACAACTGTTCAGGATATTCAGCACTGCTTAGCAAAACAAAAGTTAGCGATTGTATTGCATATGGAAGGCGCCGAAGCACTACAACTTAATCCAGATTTACTCGATGTATTTTATGATGCAGGGCTTCGTAGCATCGGGCCGCTTTGGAATAGACCCAGTCGTTTTGGACATGGTTTAAACGCTAAGTTTCCCCATTCTCCTGATACAGGGATAGGTCTTACACACGAGGGCAAAGCATTTATAAAGCGCTGTGCTGATAAAAAAATGGTGGTTGATGTATCCCATATGAACGAAAAAGCTTTTTGGGATACCGCTAACATTCTTCAACAGCCCATTGTCGCGACTCATTCGAATGTCCATGCCTTATGTCCACAGGCCAGAAATCTAACAGATGAGCAACTCAAAGCGATCAGAGACTCTAAAGGGATAGTTGGATTAAATTTTGATGTGGCTTTTTTACGTAAAGATGGACAGCGTGATGCAAACACATCTATTGATGTCATTTTAGAACATCTAGACTATTTAATAGACGAAATAGGGATAGATCATGTTGGTTTTGGTTCCGACTTTGATGGAGCACTCATTAGCCATGAAATTGAAGATGTGAGGGGGCTACACCTACTCATTGAAGCAATGCAAAAAAGGCATTATTCAAATGAGACTATAGAAAAAATTTGTTTTTCTAACTGGTTAACCGTACTAAATCGCATTCTAAGTAAATAATTTATTGCTAAACATATTGAAAATAGCGAATTATTTTGCATTTTTTATTGGCCGAAATGACTAAAAAAAGTACAAATGGTTTAATTGTCAACCATTCGGTAAATTAATTAGAATCGATATTACTAAATGTAAGAACATTTGGTATTTCAGGTCTTTAGTGGTTTTCACGTGCGCCCATTTCTTTATGAGAAGTAGAAATGGGCGTTTTTTATTGCTCAATTATAAAATGTGAATCTCATCACAAGAATGACCAATTAATTACAAATGATCCCTTTCCCATCTTGACTAAAAGTTCAGCATTAAATACATTGGAATTGTATTTAAAGATAAATAAGATTGCATAAAACAATTAATAATACTGCTTAATCCTGAAATACGGTAGAAAGCCTATTCTATTTTTAGAATAGGCTTTTTGCTTTGTATCAAAATTTATTTTTGAAACTATTACACTCTTCAATTAACATAAAAATTAAATACCTTACAAAAGCGACTCAAATCAAAGCCCTTAAATAACAAAGAATGTGCTATTAATTTAAGTTGATTTCTCAAAAGTTTCTCCGTCAACTGAAGAGGTGCAAAATGTTAAAATCAATTTTAGTACTAGGAACAGGTATTGCTATTGGCATGTGCGTGTACAAGAAGAAGCAAAAAAACAGTAAGAGCTTTAGTACCGATAGCGATACTGACTCTTTGATTAGTAAGGATAATAATAAAAATAAAGATGATAGTTCACTCGACAATGCTGTACAGGTTTAAAGTTAAATAAAGGGGGTTCATACGTAGACCCTTTAAATATAGTCTTATAAATTAAATTTACTTAAAATAATGAAGCTTTTTTATAAGCTAGTTTAATAATAACTCCTATTTTAAATAATTATTTCACTATTCATTTAATTATTAAATAAATATGTTTAAAACAAAAAAAACACTTCAAATGCTAAATTTTACATGTTGTAGCAAAACACCCTTTATTATTTTTAATGTTAAGAATAAAAAAATGGAGACTAAAATGTCTAAACGTCATATTTTAAAAGAAGTTAATGCAAAAAGTATGTGTGGTATGGAAATCGTGGTAGAGCAAATTTTTGAAAATGCGCTTGAAAAAAATTTGGCTTCAACCGCAATAGAGCAAAACTGGTTACCGCTTTCCAAGATTGTGATTTCAGACAAAGTCATCAATTTAGATCAAGACAATACTTTTGCTCATCCAAGAACAGGTAAAGTTTTTAAAGTCTTAAACTCTTAAACGATTTGGTTTTAACATGAATATAAAAGAAATGATTGAGGCGAAACACTTAACTGTTTCGCCTCAATCAGTTTTATGGATTAGTTTTCTTCTTTAAAAATAGTTTCTCTGCGGCTCCCAATACAAAAATAAAGAAGACCGGCACGAAAAATACAGCCAGAATAGTTGCAGAGATCATACCTCCAAATACACCAGTCCCTAGAGCATGCTGAGTTTCTGAACTCGCACCACTTGCAATTACCAACGGAATTACACCACAAGTAAAGGCAAGGGAAGTCATTAAAATTGGACGTAAACGTAACTTCGCTGCCGCAACCGCCGCTTCAATTAAGCTCATACCCTCTTCTTTAAGCATTTTTGCAAACTCAACAATTAAAATCGCATTTTTGGCAGACAAACCAATAATAGTAATCAGACCAATTTTGAAGAAAATATCATTTGGCATTCCTCTTAACATAATGGCCAAAATAGCTCCAAAAATACCTAAAGGAACAACCAACATAACTGAAAGTGGAATTGACCAGCTTTCATAAAGTGCAGCTAACACTAAAAACACGACCAACATCGATAAAGCAATAAGAAATGCCATTTGCGATTCAGACTGTTTTTCCTGCAAAGAAATACCCGTCCATTCATAGCCAATGCCTTGAGGAAGCTTAGCAATCAATTTTTCCATTTCTCGCATTGCATCGCCTGAAGAAACTCCAATATTAGGAACGCCAGAAATACTTAATGAAGGGCGGCCATTATAGCGATTATATTGCTGCGGTAACTTGTTCCACTGCGGAGTGACCACCTCAGATAAAGACACCAGTTGTCCATTTGCACCAGCAACTTTCAAGCTCAAAATATCTTTTAAATGCATACGCGATTGTGCATTGGCTTGAACAATGACTTGTTGCATACGCCCCTGATTTGGGAAGTCATTGATATACATAGATCCCATAGAAGTCGAAATAATATCTGAAACAGAAGCAAAGCTTACACCTAAGGTATTTAATTTCTCACGGTCTATTTTCAAGCTAATATTGTCGCCTTGTGGCAGACCTTCAGGGTAAACCATATAAAACTTTTTGTTTTGAGCCGCCATTTCCATGAGTTTTGTTTGTGCTGCGATTAAAGCTGGCATTCCTAAATTTGCTTTATCTTGTAAGCGCAAACTAAAACCTGAAGAGGTACCTAATTCATCAATGGCTGGAGGAAGTACTGACATCGTTGTACCTTCCTTGCTTTTCGCCATTTCTGCATTAACGAAATTGGTATAGTCGGTCGTAGATTTATTACGTTCACCAAAATCTTTTAAGGTTGTAAAAGCGAGCGCAACGTTTTGACCAGCACCACTAAATCCCCAACCCATAATTGAAATATTGCTTGTTACATCGGACTGTTCATTTAAATGATCTTCAAATTCTTTAACAATTTTTTGAGTGCGTTCAGCAGTTGCATCTGAAGGCAATTGGAACGAAGTTAAAAACCAACCCTGATCTTCTTCAGGCATAAAAGCGGTTGGCCAATATCTCATACCAGCAAAAGTTAAACCTGTAATCACCACAAAAATGATGAGAGTCGGAATTGTATGCTTAACAACTTTTAGCAGAATAACTTCATACTTTTTTGTGACTTTATCAAAGCTTCGATCAAACCATGCGAAAAACCCTTTCTTTTGATGATGAGCATCAATTGGTTTTAGCAACGTTGCACAAAGTGCGGGAGTAAGGGTTAAAGCTAAAAATGCCGAGAATAAAATTGAAACCGACATGGTAATCGTAAACTGACGATAGATAATGCCGACCGAACCACTTGCCAAAGCCATAGGTAGAAATACAGCCGCCAACACTAAGGTAATACCAATAATCGGGCTGGTAATCTCTGTCATGGCCTTGGAGGTCGCTTCTTTGGGCGATAAGCCTTCCGTTGCCATAATCCGTTCAACATTCTCCACCACCACAATCGCGTCATCGACAATAATCCCGATTGCAAGCACCATACCGAACATGGTCAGCACATTAATTGAGTAACCTGTCAAAAGCATGATGGTAAAGGTGCCGAGCAGGGCAATTGGCGCTACAATCGCAGGGATTAAGGTGTAGCGAACATTATGAAGAAATACATACATCACAATAAAAACCAGCGCCATGGCTTCAAGTAAGGTATGAACTACTTTTTCTATTGAGATTTTAACAAAAGGTGCAGTGTCATAAGGAATACTGAATTGCATACCTTCAGGCAGGTTTGGTTTTAATTCATCAAGTTTCTGTTTTACTGCATCAGCTGTTTTTACTGCATTTGCACCAGGACTAAGCTGAATTGCCGCAGCCGTCGCAGGCTTACCATTTTCTAAAATTGCGAAGTTATATGATTGTGCGCCCATTTCTACATCGGCTACATCAGATAACTTAATATGAGCTCCGCTAATATTGCTCTTTAAACTAATGTTTTTAAACTGTTCAACTGTTTCGAGTTGACCTTGAGCAGATAAAGGCACTGTTATTAACTGCCCATTGACTAAAGGGCGGTCACCAAGCCGACCCGGTGCAATATCAATGTTATTGCTGCGAATCGCATTGTTTACATCACTAATTGAGAGTCCATAAGAAACCAATTTATTGGGATCCACCCAAATCCGCATTGCTTTTTCAGCACCAAAAGATTGAATCTTGCCAACACCTTCAACACGTTTAAGCTCTTCGACCACATTACGGACTAAATAATCACTTAAATCGACTTCTGAATAACGATGATTAGGTGAGTTTAAACCGACCAGCATTAAAAAGCCCGAGGATGATGCTTCGACTGCTAAACCTTGTTGACGAACAACTTGCGGTAAGCGGGCTTCAACCGCTTTAATCTTATTCTGTACGTCAACTTGAGCCATGTCGACATCAGTACCCGGTTTAAACGTCGCAGTAATTTCAGCAGTCCCTGACGAATCAGTTGTAGCGCTATAGTAGAGTAAATTTTTTACTCCAGACATTTCCCGTTCAATGAGCGTAATAACACTATCATTAATTGTTTTAGGAGTAGCGCCAGGATAGCTTGCCGTAATATTCACCTGAGGAGGTGCAACACTTGGAAAGCGTGCAATAGGCAACTTTGGAATACTCAGTACACCAAATAAAATAATAAAAATTGCAATTACCCATGCAAAAACAGGACGGCGAATAAAGAATTGAGACATCATTTAGCATCTCCTTGCTTCACCGTATTTGCTGCCGAAGCGGCTTTCCATGCTGAAATCGCTAGCTTTTGGTTGGGCTGAATACGCTCAATCCCTTCAACGACAACTTTATCTCCAGCATTTAGACCTTTATTGATGAGATAAAATTGTTGATATTGTTGGCCTAGCTCTACAGGGCGTACATCTGCACTACCTTTGGCATTTACAACATAAACTTGTGGGTCGCCGTTCATATTGCGCTGAATAGCTTGTTCCGGAACAAGTAAGGCCTGAGGAACAGAGGCGCGTTCAATGTTGACGCGAACATACATGCCTGGTAATAATTTTCGCTCAGGATTAGACACTTCAATACGGATAGTGACATCACCTGTTTCAGGGTCGACATTAATATCTTCAAAAAGCATTTTTGCCGATACGTTATAAGGCTGTCCCAAACTATTTAAGATTTGTACACCTTTTTGATTGTTGGCAGATAACTCACCACTTTGTAAAGCTTCCTTTAAGCGCTCATATTCACCAATAGATTGTTTTACATCGACATAAACACGGTCAATTTGTTGAATGGTAGCCATTGTATTGCTATCAGCTTGGCTGACTAGAGCACCTTCGGTCACAAACGATTTACCAATACGGCCTGAAATTGGTGCTCGTACTGTGGCGTACTGTAAATTTAGATTTTGACGAGCCAGCAAGGCTTTCATTTGGGCAACATCTGCAATCGCTTGTCGATATTGCGACTCGGCATTACTTACTTCTTGCTTACTAATTGCGTTGCTTGGTAACAGTTGTTGATAGCGCTCAAGTTGTACTTTTAAACGATTAACTTCTGCTTCTGCTTTATTTAGGCCAGCTCGATTACTATTTACATCAGCTTCAAAAATTTCCGAGTTTATTTTATATAAAGGCTGTCCAGCCTTGACTTCACTACCTTGGGTGAACAGAACTTTTTCAACAATACCGCCTACCTGAGGACGAATTTCGGCTGTACGGAAAGCCTGAACACGTGCAGGTAGATTTTCACTAAAGTTCACAGACTGTGGCTGAATTGCTAAAACGGTGACTTTAGCTTCTTGCGCTTGTGCTTGATCTGTCGCTTGTTCTTTACCACAGCCATGCAAAACAAGACTAATTGAGAATATGAATGGAACTAAAAAATGCTTCTGCACTTTTGTAACACCTAATGGACTTCTAGATGCTTGCATTATTTTTGATGTGTGTGTAACCAAAATCACTAATATGTGGAAAAAGTGTGGAGACTTAAGAAAAAATGCGCGTATCATAAATCAAATTTTTATCGCGTTTTATTGCTATGTTTGAGTCAACCTTTACGTTTAATTGTCAGGATAAGCTTATTCTTGTGGTTGAAGATGACTATGATATTGGCGATATAATTGAGCATTATTTAAAACGTGAAGGCATGCGTGTTGTACGTGCCATGAATGGTAAACAAGCCATTGAAATACATACAAGTCAACCTATTGATTTAGTCATACTCGATATAAAAATGCCCGAATTAAGTGGATGGGAAGTTCTAAATAAAATTCGGCAAAAAGCAGCCACACCTGTAATTATGTTGACTGCTTTAGATCAAGAAATTGATAAAGTCATGGCTCTAAGAATTGGGGCAGATGACTTTGTTGTAAAACCATTTAATCCCAATGAAGTGGTTGCACGCGTACAAGCAGTATTACGGCGCACCCAACAAAATCAGCAAATGTCTAACCGAAATCTGATTTATAAAAATATTGAAGTAAATACCGAAATACATACTGCCTATATATATTTAGATAACAAGCAACAAGCGCTTAATTTGACCCTAACTGAATACAAAATTTTGCTGTTGATGCTACCTCATCCACATAAAGTTTTTACCCGCTCGGAACTGATGAATCATTGCTTACCAGATCGAGATGCTCTTGAACGTACTGTTGATAGCCATGTCAGCAAGCTACGAAAGAAAATGGAAGAGCTAGGTTTAGAGAACATGCTGATTAATGTTCGTGGAGTAGGCTACCGTTTGGATAATCCGCATGAAAAATAAAACCGGCATTAGTAAACAACTGATTATTGCACTTAGCTTTACGAGTCTAATTGTTACGTTGAGTTCGCTCATATTAGGTTATGGTACTTATTATGTTGCGATCGAAGTCGGTCTTATTTCTCTTAAAAAATTAAAAGAGAGCGATGAGTTTTTTCACTACTTAGACGGCATATGGCTGTTCGCCGTACTTCTATTTGGTACGGCATTTTCCATTATTTTAGGAATTAAGCTTGCTCAACGTTTTATTGTGCCAATTAACCTACTAGCAGATGCAGCAAAAAAAATTAGTCAGGGTGATTTAACTGCACGTGTAGAAAGCTCTATGCATCATACTTCTGAAATTGCTGAACTCATGCATAATTTTAATGATATGGCACAAAAGCTTGAAACTTCTGTACAGAACGCTCATGTCTGGAATGCTGCGATTGCACATGAGCTAAGAACACCTGTCACCATTTTACAAGGACGGCTACAGGGTATTATCGATGGTGTTTTTAAACCAGATCCGGTTTTATTTAAAAATTTACTGAGTCAAGTTGAAGGCTTATCAAACCTTGTGGAAGACTTACGCACTTTAAGCCTATTTGAAAACCAACAACTCAGACTTAATATTGAAACGATAAATTTTAATGAGACTGCCTATAAAGTCGTGCATATGTTTCAAGAAAAATTACAGACTGCTCAACTTAAAGTAACTTTCAATATTCAGGCACCAGAAGTGAAGTGCGATCATAGACGAATAGAACAAGTTTTAATTGCTTTACTTGATAATGCCACGCGATATGCAAATCCGGGCAAGTTAAAAATTTCAACCCAATGTGATCAACAGTATTGGGTTTTAGAAATAGAAGATGAAGGCCCAGGCATTTCAGCTGAGCATCATAAAGAATTATTTAATCCTTTTTTTCGGCTTGAGCAGTCAAGAAATAAAGAATTAGGTGGAACTGGTTTAGGGCTTTCGGTTGTACAAGCGCTAGTGATTGCACATAAAGGAAGGGTAGATTACATCAACGAGAACTCACATAGCATTTTTAAAATCAGCATACCTCAACAAGAGTCAAATGAAGTAACTTAACGTTTTGATTAACAGAATTTGCATATATTGACTCGTGATTAATCTGAAAATGCGTTAAGTTATTTATAAATTTTGAAGTAAATACTGATTTTTTATGATAATTGAGATAGAAACCCATCCACTACAACCATTTTTACCTGAAAATGCTCGTTTACTAATGCTAGGGAGTTTTCCACCACCTCGTAATAAATGGAAGATGGATTTTTATTATCCAAATTTTCAAAATGACATGTGGAGAATTTTTGGCCTAATTTTCTTCAAAGATAAAACCTATTTCTTAAGTGAAAATCAAAAAACATTTAATGAAGAACGTATCCGAGAGTTTTTAACTGAAACAGGTATTGCTATTTTCGATACGGCTTATCAAATTAAACGGCTCAAGGGTAATGCTTCCGATAAATTTCTGGAAATTGTGGCTCCAACAGACTTGGCTGCTTTACTTCAGCAAATTCCTTTGTGCCAGACAATTATGACGACAGGCGATAAAGCAACTGATACCTTAATTTCGGTTTTACCTGAAAATACGGAAAAACCTTTAATTGGGACATCAACATCAACTTACTTTGCAGACCGCAATATTGATTTATATCGGTTACCATCTTCTTCTAGAGCATATCCATTAGCACTTGAGAAAAAAGCAGAGGCCTATCAACAATTCTTTAATAAAATCGGATTCTTGTAATATTGAAAAATTACATCATCCATTCAATAGGTAGGTAAGAAACAGCTTTAATCATTGTTCGTTGAAAGCGGCTAGTTCCCGGGTCTTTATTATATTCAATCACTTGCCCATTCGACTGATAATCGAGCCAGACAATTTGTCCTTCGCTATTTAATTTCAGTTGATAGGCCACTTGAGTTAAGTGTTGATCTAACATAACGGAAATTTGGGTTTGTAATTGATTAGACTCAATCACTAAGCCAACTTCGGTATTTAAATAGGTAGAGCGGGGGTCAAAGTTAAAAGAACCAATAAATACTTTGCCGTCTACATCAAAAAATTTAGCATGCAAACTGGATTTATTTTTACCTTTTGCTGGTATAACGCTACCCGTTACGATTTCGTACCAAGTTCTACGCCGCCGTTCTAGCACAGGTTTAAACTCATAAAGCTCAACACCATTTTTAAGCATTTCTACGCGGTATTGACTATAAAAAGCATGTACGATCGCAACATCATTTGCGGCAAAAGAGTTGGTTAACGCGCGAACTTTAATTCCTTCAACTCGTAGTTGTTTTAAGTAATATGTACCTTGTTGGGTTGGTACAAAATAAGCCGAAGCTAATTCTAAATGCTGCTTAGGTTTACCCATAATAGACATGACTTGCCCATATAGCATTTCATGTTCAGTTGCTGTTCCTAAAATCTTCTTGGGTGAGTCTGCCACAAAGTGTGCTTTAGACCACTGAATAGGATTATGCTCTAAAAGCTCTTTTAAATAACTCTGGGCATCATAAAGCTTATCTTCTGTGAGGCTTTGGCCTTCATGATGTAATTGTTCATAATGCTCTCTTAGAGCTTTTAAATGATACTCAGCACAAGTTCCAATAATATCAGTTGCATTTACACTTAAGGTACTTTCCCAAAAATCAGTAAATACAGCTTGGGCATGTCTTACAGCATCTCCATAGAACAAAATATCCATATCAGTAAATTGAAACTTACTGCTTGCTTCAAAGTATTCACTACTAATATTTCTACCGCCTGTTACTGCAATCGTGGCATCCGCAATAATAAGTTTATTATGCATGCGGTGATTCACTTTTTTGAAGCGAAAAATATAATCAAATATTCTTAAGTATCTAAATTTATAAGGATTAAAGAGTCTGATTTCAAAGTTGGAGTGCTGTAAAAGACTTCTTAATATGCCATCAAGCTTTATACCGTTTTGATCATCAATTAACAGTCGAACTTTTATTCCTCGATCTGCCGCTTTAAGTAACTCATGCAGAATCAGGTTACCTACAAAATCATTAGTCCAAATATAATATTGTAGATCTATGCTTTCCTTGGCATTTCTAATGACATATATACGTGAGGCGATACTCATAAATGCATCATCGAGGGCTACAAAGGCGGTAAGACCCTGACGCGTTTTTTCTTCTGCTGCATCATCATTCAACCAGCTATTTGTCTTTATCACTATATCTTTCTCATTAGGATCGTATCTATCTGTATAAGAAGGTAAATCAGTAAAACCCCAAGCACTTAAGGCCATAGTACTATATTGCTCGTACATCTGATGAAATTTAGTCATATATTTTGGTTAACATTACCAATTTGACTATTTTTTGCATATTTTTATGAAACTAAAAAGAAAGCGGAAAAAATAGAAGTGAAGCTTATCTTTTACAATGTAAAAAATACACCTATATAATTAATATATATAAGTTTTTTAATTAAATCTCTTTAAATACTCAAGTTGAATTTAATAGTTGTAAAATAAAAATTCAAAATAAAAGGGGCATAATACTTTGATAATAATTCATAAATTAAGAAAAAATTGTAATTATACTAATCAATATAATAAAGAAAAATAAATTAATTTTTACCTCATCTTTAGAAGATTTTTCTAATGTTGTTATTTTATATATTATTTTTTAGTAAATTTTACCTTTCAAAAAAGACTAACCTTTAAATCCTTCTTTAAAGATTAGAATCACTAGCTATGAAAACGATAACTTTAACGACATTAAAAGCTATGAAAGAACAAAAACAAAAAATAGCTGTTCTGACTTGTTATGACTCTACCTTTGCTAAGGTCGCAAATAATGCAGGAGTAGACGTTTTGCTAGTTGGAGATACTTTAGGTATGGTATTACAGGGATATGACAGCACTTTACCTGTAACAACTGAACAAATGGTATATCACACTGCTTGTGTTAAAAGCGGAAATACTACCGCATTTATTATTTCTGATATGTCATTTATGACCTATGGAACGCTGGAAGATGCACTAAAAAATGCTGGCCTTTTAATGCAAGCCGGAGCACATATGGTAAAAATCGAAGGGGATTCATGGCTTGCTGAATCAATTCATAAATTAACTCAAAATGGCGTACCTGTATGTGCTCATATTGGATTAACACCTCAATCTGTAAATGTTTTGGGTGGATTTAAAGTTCAAGGTAAAACTGAAGACCAAGCAAAAAATTTAATTAATACAGCAAAGCATTTAGAAGAAGCTGGAGCAGCAATGCTGTTGATTGAATGTGTACCTTCTATTGTTGCAACACAAATCAGTCAATCAGTTTCTATACCAGTGATTGGAATTGGTGCTGGTGCCGATACAGATGCTCAAGTACTGGTCTTACATGATATGTTGGGTTTAAACGATAAGCCTGCAAAATTTGTGAAAAATTTCATGGAAGGACAATCAAGTATTGAGTCTGCTATTAAAGAATATGTTAAAGCTGTAAAAGAAGGTTCTTTCCCAAGCGAAGCACATCAATATATTTAGAAAATTGATTTAAACATAAGGGAAGATAATCAAAAGTTAAAAAAATGATTATCTTCTTTTTTTAAAATTGATGTAGTTAAGTATTTTGAAAGATGCTATTACCAACACTAAAAATTTATCGTTAAAAACCGAGACACACCACATCTTCAGTCCAAATACTGTGAATTATTTATCAATAGAATTTCACAACTACACATTAATTACATTTAGATATTTAAGAATCACAAGAAAACACATGTTTTGTATCATACTTCTTTAAAAGGCTGAGTAAGCAACCGACCAAGAAGGAAGGTAAAAAGGAGATAGGACATGCCCCAATATTTGATGATTGCTGAAAAGGTTTATAAACGATTTAAAGATCAAGATCTTTTTTCAAATATTCCCACCGAACAACTAAACAACTTAATAGCAGTGATTCGTAAAGAAATTAAAGACACCAAGTTTAAGCTTAAATATAACTTCATTGATTTTGAAGAGTGTCTAACCAAACCACTAGATCAGTGCGCCGTTAAAATTGATATTAGTTTGATGCCTAGTTATAAAAATAAAGATGAGTATATTTTATGGCTAGCAGGATTTATTGAAAGAATCACTACTGGTGGAGAAACTCGACTCCCGTCTATTTCAAAATTAATTCCCCCAGATTTTAAGTTTAATAGTGAGTTTGACCACCATAAAAATTCTTCAGAAACTGCACAGAAAAATGATGATGGTGAACTGATCATTAAGTATTTTAAATCGGAAGATTTTAAAAAAATGGTAAAAGAAAGAAAATAATTTAAAGAATATAGAAGTGTTTCCACCACACTTCTATGTATCGCTGTTAAAATTCAGCAACCGCCTTCTGGGGCGGTTTTTTTATTCAAAATTTTTTAAGTTGAGCTAATTTTTCACGGTTCTTGACGTAGAGCAGAATTCATCTCATGTCTAGTTCTACTTATATCTTCGTAAATAATTTTACGCATTCTGTTTATTCCACCTAAAGGCTTATGCTCAGATAAAGCATGCCACGGCGTAAAAGAGAGATTTTCACAAAATTGATTTTGCTCAGGTGTATCAAAGCTCTGTTTTGGTATATGAAGAGTCGCAACTTGGTAAAAGGGTGCTTCCGTTTCTTTCCACTCAGTCATTGCATCTTCAACTTGCATTTTATTTGAAGTTCTTGGCTGTATTAAAAATTCCATACAAACATCTTGCTTATGCAAAGTATCTTTTAAAGCATCTCTTAAAAAATTATGGCTTGGATGATCAGGGAAAGCTGGGGACACCGCCGAGCAATTTCTTACTGAATATTTAACAGCTTGACGGTCATTACCTAATCCTAATTGATAGGGCACCATAGACCAGTAACGTGCATAGAGTGGATTGGAAATTTTAGAATTACGAGCTCCTAAAGCATTGATTGTTCCTTTTAAACCTAGGGCAAAAGGAATGTGGAGTTTATTAAAGAACCCCTTATTGTTCACATCATGAATAAATGAAAGATATCTTTGACCGTCATTTACAAAAAAGACTGGATGATTGATCATGATAAAATCATGAGTTGTCGCTTCCTTTTCACTCTCTAAAATTTTGTCACCCGGTACACCCAAGACTTTTATAGCCATGCCGCGGGCATCTTTTTCAATATCTGCTTGAGAAGCATCGTTAGATGCATTTGAAAAGCGAATCCATGCCTCATAGCTTTTATCGGGAACAAATACACCTTTTGCAAGTTGAGTTGGAATATTTTTAAGTACATGAAACTCGGCACGAACACAGCCATGTGCTTTAGGATGTGCATCTCTTAAGGCTTTGCCGGGTGAGTATTCTTTTCGGATAGATTCTTCAATAACTGCGGATATTTGCTGAGCCACTAACTTTTCATTTGGTTGCAGCTTTTCACCCAAGTATGTATCTGGCTCAGGATAAGATTTCGCAATACTTGAAGAAATAACTGTAGGCTTATTATTTTTATGAAATGCTGTATCACTGCAACCACTTATTAATGATAAAGCTGGAGTCAAAAGTAACACTATTCTAAAGTGTCCCAACCGAGAAGGATTTGGCATTCATTGCTCCTTATTGCAAAGTCCACTTTAGAATTAAAATAATGTGTTAGGTTCATATTATTTTAATAATCATAATAATTATCTACTCTTCGTAGATTAAACTCAATTGTTACTTATCCAAACAATATAAATAAAATAATTATTTAATATAAGACTTCTTAAAGCCATTAAGAGCATTATGACATGATAAATAACTCACAAAATGTACAAAATAATTCTACGGTTTCTCCTCAACCCATTACTCAAAATATACTTATTGACAGGTTCAGTCCAAGCTATTGGACAATAGATGGCCCACAAAGTATGTCTTTTGCTATTACCAATTATGGCAATGGTTTTGAGGCAACTTTCCGCTCACGTATGACCACTGACTTAGCAGGTATTAGTTGGAACTCGTATGACACTAAAGATCATAAACTTTTAGCTTATGAAACTAAGTATAGCTATTCAGGGGTGATATGGGACTTTGACATTGAACTTTCATCCTCTATGCCTGTTTTAAATAACGAGTCATTAACGCCAACTCTAACTGTTTACTATAACGACAATGGGGTAGATAAAATCGCGTATATTGTTTTGTTCAACTACGCCAATAATCCATCTTCAAGATCTGCTCATATTCATATTAACTGGGATACAGTCAAAGCAGGTTTCTCGGCTACAGACAGCTTTCCAGTTACCAATATTCAGCGAATTTCTTTTTCAGCGTTTACAAGTAGCTATAACGCCCACTCATCATTGCCCTTGAGTCAGTCAGAAGATGGTTATATTCGTATTACCAATTCAGTCGTTACTGGTACAAATGCACAGTTAAATCTAAGCCGAGTGATTGTACCTCAGCATAATTATGGCTTATGTACTAGCTATGACGACCATTACGATCTGAATCCACAGCGAATAGTAGATAACATGGCTGCTTTGGGATATCACGGTTTTATTAATCATTACTGTGGTATGTCACATTATCCTGAAATGATCTGGAGAAGTGATATTAATAGATTCCAGATTCCAGACACACTCGTTACAGGACAAGATGTCGTTAACCCATGTACCCGTAAATGGCATGAGAAATATGCTCAAGCTCTGCATAATGCAAATATGCAACCCGTTTTTGGGGTAAGTTTTGAAATGTACTCGTTAGGAGCAAATGAGTTTTGGGCACAGCGCGACTGGAATAGTAATTTGGGTAAAACAGGCTACCAGCCTCCAAGTTATTTCTTTAGTTTATGTGATCAAAATGCTTTGGCATACTTACACAAAGTTTTTATTGAGTTCGCAGATACCTTGGTGACGGGCGGGTGTGATGTCAACATGCAAATTGGTGAGCCTTGGTGGTGGTACAACACGGATACGAACTTACCATGTGTCTATGACTATCCAACTAAGTTAGCTTTTAATGCAGATACAGGTTTATATGCGCCGGACTTGGGGACAATTTATGATGCAATGAATAAGACTGGAACGCCGTACGATGAGTTTAAGTCATGGTTACGAAATAAATTAGGACAAACATGCCAAGATATTCGAACAGCGATTAAAGCAAAATATTCAAATGCTCAAGTGTGTCCATTAATCTTTTTCCCATCTATCCGTTCTCCAATACAGACCTTAGCAACTTATATCAACTATCCAAGTGAATACTATTCTTATCCAAATTTTGATTACATCATGACGGAAGCCTATGATTGGCTTTTAGAAGCGAAACTAGATTTAGCTCATCAGGCTGTTTCACAAATACCAACTCAAGATTTAGGCTACCCTGTAAATAAAGTGGCTTATTTATCAGGATTTGTACCAGATGCATCTATTGCTTATATCTACGGGTTCGATAAAAACAAACCATATCGTACACCGATCTGGCAACGGATTTTTGGAGATATGCAAAACAACTTATCGCTTGGTCTGATGAAGCAGTTTATCTGGGCATATCCACAAGTGATGTTTGACTCGATTACGATTGATACTACTCAAGCTCCAGATGCCTTTTTTGTTGAAAATACGCTATATACACCTATTAGTGATAACACACCATATCCACCAGATATTTACCTATAAGTAAAGATAAACTACTTAATATATAAATAATTTAATCAGAAGCCTCTTAACATAAGAGGCTTCTTGTTTTTGAAAAACATGCTTGCCTAGACGTACTTGACTGGCTATGCTGTGATGGATTGTCATGAAAGCCAATTTAATTTAAGCAAAATTAAGCTCTTGTATTACCAATATATAATCTATTTTGCTCGACTATAAATACCGAATGATTTAAAGGAAACCCAAAGATGAAATCTCGTGCAGCTGTCGCCTTTGCCCCAGGAAAACCTTTAGAAATTGTTGAAGTTGATGTTGCACCACCTCAAGCAGGTGAAGTTCTCATAAAAATTACTCATACAGGGGTATGTCATACCGATGCTTTTACACTATCTGGTGACGATCCTGAGGGTGTTTTCCCTGCGATTTTAGGTCATGAGGGCGCAGGTGTTGTGGTTGAAGTGGGTGAGGGCGTAACAAGCGTTCAGCCGGGTGATCATGTTATTCCGCTTTATACTGCAGAATGTAAAGAATGCTTATTCTGTAAATCTGGAAAAACAAACCTATGTGTTGCCGTACGTGCTACACAAGGTAAAGGTGTAATGCCAGATGGAACTACACGTTTTTCATATAATGGTGAGCCGATTTACCACTACATGGGTTGTTCAACTTTTAGTGAATATACGGTAGTTGCTGAAGTATCTTTAGCTAAGATCAATCCTGAGGCGAATCACGAGCAAGTTTGTTTACTTGGATGTGGCGTGACGACTGGTATTGGCGCCGTGCATAACACAGCTAAAGTACAAGAAGGTGACTCGGTTGCGGTATTTGGCTTAGGAGGTATTGGCCTAGCTGTTGTACAAGGTGCACGTCAAGCAAAAGCAGGACGTATTATTGTAATTGACACAAACCCAGATAAATTTGAACTTGCTAAACAGTTTGGTGCCACAGATTTCTTAAACCCTAAAGATTATGATCAACCTATTCAGCAAGTGATTGTAGAAATGACAGGCTGGGGTGTAGATCATTCATTTGAATGTATTGGTAACGTAAACGTTATGCGCTCGGCTCTAGAGTGCGCACATCGTGGTTGGGGACAATCCGTTATTATTGGTGTAGCGGGTGCAGGTCAAGAAATTTCGACACGCCCATTTCAGTTAGTGACAGGCCGTAAATGGTTAGGTACTGCTTTTGGTGGTGTGAAAGGCCGTACACAACTTCCTAAAATGGTCGAAGATGCGATGA
Source organism: Acinetobacter sp. H1(2024) (assembly GCF_046557555.1). Lineage (NCBI taxonomy): Bacteria > Pseudomonadati > Pseudomonadota > Gammaproteobacteria > Moraxellales > Moraxellaceae > Acinetobacter > Acinetobacter sp. H1(2024). Next base: position 276,137 of record NZ_JBKGFO010000001.1, on the reverse strand, counting down.
AAGGTGAAATTCAACTTGAACCATTTGTGACTCATACTATGCCTCTGCAAGACATTAACGAAGCTTTTGATTTAATGCATGAAGGTAAATCAATTCGTACTGTCATTCATTTTTAAAAAAGAAAAAGGGCTGTGATTCAGCCCTTTTTTATGACTTATAGTTTTATATCTTAGAGGGCATTACCACACATGTCAGTTGTACCTTGAGGATAGCTAAACTGTAGCGCATTACGGTCAGTAATGAGTTCACTCGACAACTCTTGGCCAAATAGTTGGTTAGAATATATTGCTATACCACTCATAATAGAAAAATGTATATTCTCAAGTGGAGCTGGTAAAGTAGATTGATAGCCCTGATCAACACCATTTAAAATAAAACCGACCTGCTTAGTATTCTGGTTGATATAGATGCCTAAACGTTGATATCCATTTATATTATTTGTCATATTTTGACTCTTGAAGTATCGATGATCAGGTCCGCTATTATCACTAACTCGATAGGCTACAGAATAATTTAAAGTAGGAGGGTTCTCACCAAAGTCTGGATCATAAGTTCCCGTATGAAAACCGTAGTTTGATCTAACTGTGTAACCATTATTTGTTACACCTGTAAAATCAATATTAGAGATATAGGAGGAGTTGCCAACTGCTATTGTTGGGACTTTAAGCTCCATTTCAAAGGCAATGATACCTGTATTCTGTATATAGAAATCTCCAATATCATTATTTGAATTAAGACTAGCTTTACTTCTAGCTACATAATCTACGTAGTCGTACTCATTTTCTAGTATAGGATCTACTTTAAAACCAAATTTTTGACCATTTATCAATGGAAATATTTTCATAGGAAAATAATCAGAGTGTTCACTATTCCATAAATCATAATCTTCTTGAGTCGCGTCAAAATTATATTTGCAGACTGGGGCAGAAGAATTAAGAGAGGTAGCTTGAGCCAAAAGGATTTGAGGTGCTAATTTTTCATTCTTTGTAGTCGATGAAATGCTTTTAGACGCAACTTTTTGGTAAGATTCATTACGCGGTGCTGTATTGGTCCTATCAGGGTATACCTCATACATAGCCCAACATAATGTCACTGCACTAACAGCAATTATACCTATTTTTTTCATAAAATATTCCTAACGAGTAAAGTGTTAAATTTTTAGAAAATAGTGTTAAAGTAAAATTTATTATTAATATTTATGATTTTAAATTTTATTCTATTTAATCACGATTCAATATGATTAATCATATTGAATCGTTACAGTAGCCATTGCACGTACTTTACCAGCAGTCACATTTGTTGCTGTTTGATAGTAACGAGCAGTCAATGGCACGTTATATTCAAAAGTTTGATTTGATTTCACTGTTCCCAACTCTAGTTTATCGCCTGTACCAATAAGCTGATTCTTATTTTGATAATTCCATAAAAGTTGAACCCCAACACCATTTGCTTTAGTTGCATTTGGTTCAAGATTTTTTAAAACTTGGGTATTAGTGCCATCCTGTTGATAATCAAAACTCAAGCTAATGAGGTTTTTCTCTTCATAGCCAGTAGGGTTGATACCACCATTACATAAAATATTTAGATCGAATGACTGGTCGCCTTGGGTTGAACCAACACCTTTAAATCCTGCTTTTGTAACAGTTGGCAACTGTACCTGTTTATTAATAGCACCGCGCCATTCGCAAGAAGAAGAAGCGATTGTAATTGCATTGCCATGTACAGTACTGGTTAAAAAAGGGCGATCACTTCGATTTCCGGCATAATAAGTACTATAAACACCAGGGACTAAAGTTCCAGATCCAGTGTTTTCAGCTGTTTTCACAATTTCTACAACAAAATAACCTTCAGCAAGAGTAATACGAGTACTTGGGACACGACGAGTATAAGGATAGTAACCAGAAAAATTTCCGGCATTAAATGCCTCACGATAAAGACGAATACCAATTCCTGGGATATTTGTTGAGTAGATGCTATCCCCAAGTATGCTAATTGGGTAATTTTGTAATAACTGAGCAACCATCATATCCGAAGAATTACAGGTATACATTGTATAAGGATCTGGTCTAATCTCAAAAAGTGATTTAACTAAAACTTTACCTACAGGATCACTTGGTCGAACCACAACTCGTCCAACCTGCATTGGAACATCAATTGTTCTGAAACCGCTACTAGTCGTACATGATGCTTGAGCACCTGTATTAATACAAAAACCTAATACTACTAAAGCACCACTATTTAAAAGTAATTTTTTCATTTGCAAACAGCCTCAGTCATTACCACGCTTTGTTGCTTATTTTGCAACTGGTTACTCACATTGTACTCAACCGAACAACGCTCATTGCTTTCATCACCCCATTTTACATAGAGGCGATCTTGAGCTTGTGGGGTACGTAAGTAAATCATACTACCTTGTGCAACAATACCTACAGCTTCGTCTTTTTGGTTAAAGACTTGTGCTGCAAACGGCAAGCTGTTGCCATCTACAGTTTTACTAGTAATATAAACTGCATAACCAGTTTTGGTTGCAAAGTCCACTTTAGCAATTGCACCAGCAAACGGTGCAATTCGTTGACTCGTTTCTTCAAGTTCTACTTTGCTAGACATTTCTTGAGGATCAAGCGTAATGTCATTAAGACGGTAAGGAGTAACATATGGGACTACTGCATAACCCGCTTTGTTAATACTTAGACCCACTGTATTACTTACTTTTGCTCCTGCTGCTTCAGGTGCGTGAACAAGTACCATCGTTTGTCCTTGTTCAGGGCCAAACAAAACACCTTCTGAGTGGGCAACAACACTACCAGTTAAACTAACCATTGCTTGTTGGTAAGAATCAGCCACACTATAAGAACCACCAACAGTTGTATAGTTGGTACGATAACGACCATTTACGTTAAATGATGGATTTGTATAGTCTTGATGCGACATTGAAGCACCATAACTAAAGCGATCACCCACCATACCACTTGCACCCACTGTACGACTATCTTCAGATGCAGTAATGTTTACATTGACTGAATTCTTTTTAAAGTTCATTGGGAAAGATAGTGTCATCAAGTACTGAGTATCACGTGATTGAGTGTTTGAACCATATTCAACTTGACGGTTAATCGCAGATAAGCCATAAGTTAAACCATGGTAATTATTGCTATAACCAACTTGATATTGTGTAGTAGTTTCACTACGGTTCCAATAATCGACCCATGAACCTACCATGTAGAAGTTACCCCAACCTTCAGGAAGACCTTGGTTTAAGGTAATTTGGAATTCACTACGTTGGCGACCAGCAGCGTAAGTATTGATCCCTTTGTCTTCTAAATCACGAATAAGCAGGGCATCACGTAATTTATAGAAGTTTTCTGTTGAGTAGCGATAAGCTGCAAGTGTTAAATTTGTATTGGTTGGAGAAATTAACTTGCTATAACTTAAACGGAAACTTTGACCTGATTGTGAAGCTTGTTTTTCAAAGTCCGCTTCAGAGTGGGTAACGTCAAATGCAACAGCACCAATAGGGGTTGCAAAAGCAGCACCTAACAATAAAGCTGTATAATTTTCAGAAGCTTGAATTCCAGTATAACCCGTTAAGTAGTTGTTAATACCTTGTTGATATTTACCTTGAACTACCCAAGGATTAAGATCAATATCACGATCACGGAATTGACCGACTGTTAATGAATAACGGTTCACGCCGGGACGTAACATCTGTACAACAGATGCATAAGGCACAGCAAATTTTTGTATTTCACCATTTGCTTCAATAACAGTGACTTCAATTTCCCCACCAAAACCAGTAGGGTATAAGTCGTTAATTTCAAAGTTACCCGGTGCTACTGTTGTTTGATAAATCAGTTGACCTTGTTGGCGAACTTCAACTTTTGCGTTGGTTTTCGCATTACCACGAATACGTGGAGCATACCCCAACATACTGTTCGGTAGCATTCGGTCATCACTTGAAAAATCGATACCACGGTAACCATAAGAGTCAAATACTTCGCCGTTGGTAAAGCTATCACCAAGTGTTAAAACGCCGCGATATTTAGGGAATGCTCGCTGTAAATAAGTACTGGTTTCTTCGTAACTTGATTTAGACTGATTTTCAGCAGGAGTGTCTTGCCATTGCCACTGACCATTATGGCGTAATTGCCAGCCAGCTAAATTTAATCCGGCTGTAATCCCCATAAATGCATTTGACGTTTCACTTCTATCGTTAGAATTAGTAAACGTTTTATAAGCACTACCATTATAAGATAAAAAGCCTGCATTAATGCCGCGATCCCATACACTTGGGTCAACATAACCTTGAGCATTTTTTTGTAATGCGACTTGTGGAATTGAAATATCTACACGTAAGCGAGAGTTATCAAACTCATAAAATGCGTTTTCTACCCATTCTTCGATTTTGTAACACGTATTATTTTCTTTTTGAAGCGGAGCATGCTTAGATAAAACCTCTTGCTTTACGCCGTATTCAAGAAGATTCATTCCTGTAAAGCAAGTTACAGCATTTTGTGTTGGATCTACTGCTTTAAACACCATGCGACGTTTACCAAACCATTGACCATTTACATATACGTCAACGTTATATTCGCCTGGTAAAACAGGATTACCGTATTTAAAACGAGAAATATCAACTTTTTTTGCATCGCCAATTAAGAAAGCAGAATCAAACTCAGCTTCGACAGGAGCACTCGCAGCTGTTTCTTCAGCGTGCACGAATACAGGCATTGTCATTGTAACAACGCCAGAAGCCAAGTAATAACAAATATGGCGTTTTAATAATTTATAAGATTCTTGCCGTTTTTTTGGCATAGCTAAGTCCGCCTACTCACATAATAGGTGCTTAAAATTTATTAAAAATATAAATCTGATTATTGAAGTTTTATTGTGTGTTCGACTCGACCACCGTAGTCATTCACATTAATAAAACTCATATCCTGAACATTGCCATTCTTAAGCTGAACGGATGCATCAGAAAAAGGCTTAACCATTAGCCCTTCAGGTAATAAATCAACTTTTTTATCACCAACTTTCTGAAAAATAGAAGTCATTGTGATATGAAAAGGTGTTGGATTTTTTACCGTTAAGTTTTGACCAGATTTAACCCATTGAAGCTTATCTGCTGCTAAGTTCGCGTCATCTTTAATCGAAGCTGGACGATAGAAGAATTTAATACGTGAGCGAATAGCTAATTGCAGAAAATTATCAGGTGTCGTATCTGCACCTTTGGACGTTGGTCTTGGTGGAATATCCAAAACGTTTAACCATAAAACTGTTTCTTGCTTCTGATTTAACTGAGAAGCAGTAGGTAGGGCAGTAATACGAAAAGTCTGACTTTTGGTTGCTTCAACACGAGAAATTGGAGGAGCAATCATAAAAGGAACTTTTGATTGATCCGGAGTACTTTTTGGGTCGCCTTCATCAATCCAAGCTTGAACAAGAGCTGGTTTTGAACCGTTATTGCTAACTTGTAGCGTCACTTCACGAGCATCTGATGGATAAATTACACGAGTGCCATGAATTACAATTTCTGCATGAGAGGCAGGTGCGGCTAGCGCTGAAGCAAATGCCAAACCTAACAAAAAATTATAACTGTTCAATTTCATTTCTGGATTCTCAGCCAAGGAAGTTCAGGAAAGCGTACACAAAATAGGGCTTCTATAAAAATATAGAAACCCTATTGTCTATCAATTATTGATAGATAATTGTGTATTGAACAGAAGTGTTCACTTTACCAGCAGTAGAAGCGCCAGTTGCATAGTATTCAGCGTAGTAGTTAAGATCTGCACTACCAGCTGCAGCAACGTCAACCCATTGAGAGTTCGCTTGAGCACCATTTGCACCCGCAGCAAGAACTGGAATTACTTGGTTGTTGTTACCTAAAAGTTGAACATTAACGTTTTTAGCACCAGTAGCGTCTTGGTTAAGTAAACGACCAGTATTAAAGTCAACAGTTGCACCTGGTTCGAAATAAGTTGCAACTTTACCTTCTGAACAGTTAGCTAACTTGATTTGGAAAGGAGTACGACCAGCAACATTTCCAGCAGCAGCTAAAGTTTGTTTAGAAACAGTTGGAAGAGTAACTGTGAAGTCTTTACCAGCAGGTGTAACGATGTCACAAGTTTTGTCTGTTACTAAACCATTAATTGTAATTGTACCATCAGCCGCTTGAGCGTTCGCAATCCCTACAACTGAAAGAGCAGCGATCAAAGCAAGTTTTTTCATAGTGTTTTCTCAAAAAGTCTGGATAAAAGTTTAATCTCTTACTTTTCCAGAGGTTGGCATCTTGAAAAGTAATGCGGCGATACTAACATTTTTTCAACAAAATGCAAACCTCATCACACTATTTTTAAATAATAAGAAATAACCTGCTGTTTTGAGCTAAACTTAAGCATAGTTTTATCGATCTAATCAATTGTTTTAAAAGAAGAATTGTGTATTAATTAATGTATAAAAAAAATTACATAAGAGAAGTACTAGAAAGAATAGATATTTGAAAAAAAATCAATAAAACAATTATATACGATAATTTATCTCTTTGCCCAACTAACTGTGAGAAATTAATCATTTTTTAAGATAAAAGGCGAATTGTTTACTATTTTGATCAAATGATAAACGATTCACCTTAATTTCTTTGTTAGCACTTCATCCAGAGAAATGAGTCTGGACTAATCATTTTAGTGATAATTTAGAACTACTACTTTTTTATTAGCGGTTATTGTTTCAATACTCGTATCCATTTTTTCAGTATGACTTGCCAAGTTGAATACATTGTCTTTATTTAAATATTGTGTATCGATAGTCGTATTCAGTGTATTGATTTGAGCACATGCTTTTTCAACATTTACTGTAGAACAAGTGTCTTCAACAATATTTCCTTTAATCATTATTGTGTTATTTGCATAACAAAATAGTGGGGAAGTGGAAATTACCGCCAAAACCATAAGTTTAAATATATTATTTTTCATTTTATATATACCTATTTATTAAATAGTTAATATAAGAGATACAATAATTTCCATTTAAAAACAATATAAAAATTCGTTTTAATAAAAAATAAATAAATCATATGTGACCTACATCTCAATAATTATTTTATTTATATAAATAGTTAATACTTTATAATTAATTTAACAAAAATGATAATAAAATCACACTTTTGCAATAATAATGAATCGCAGTCCATGTAAATTTAAATTACTGATAATAAATACTTTAATTGCATTATTCTTAATTTTTATAAAACAAAATGGCAGATAGCAATAATTTAACAATTAATATTATTTAACATAACAATATACGGTTGTCATAATTTAACTATATAATTATAATTTCAAGTCCTAGTTTTTTTGATAATCATACAAATTAAAATAAAAGACTTTAATTAATCAAAATAACATTGAATACATTTTAAACAATAACTAAAGCTATTTAGAATTATTAAATAAATTGTCATTGTATCGTGTTAAGCTGCAATGCACCCTAAAGTCATACAACTTGATTCTTAAATAAGCACATTAAGTGAAATTAAGACAAGGTTAGTGCAATCAGATTCATAAAAAGAAAGATTGTTCAATTGTCAATAAAATTTTTATTTAATTGTGTTATAATAAAAGTCTATATACTTTACAAGAACTTATAGATGAAACGCATACTAATTAGCTTGATTGGTCTATCATTATTTAACTTGGCTCAAGCGCAGGATTATCCAAGTTATGAGGATGAAAAGAAATATCTGCAAATGTTAGAAAAAGTTTATCCACGGTTATCAGTGATTGTACATGGAAAACTGATACTAAATAGTGTAGAAAACGATATAAAAAGCCTGTCAGAAAAAGACAAAAAACCTGTTTGTGATATGGCAAATGCAGCTATAACTGTTGATAAGATAGTTATGAATACACCAGTTCATGAATATTATTTTGAATCAACAAACTATCTGCAAAATTTCATTACAACTGATTCAGCAAAAATTCTTAAAGCAGAATTACAATTAACGGGATATAACTGTGTTTAAATTTAAGTTTCAATTTTAATTGAAAGCATTGCATGACTAGATTCCCATCTAGTCATGCAATATATTTGACATGGTTACTTTAGTCAAAGGCATTAAATAGTTCGTTGTTGTAAGTCAACTTGAAGCAACGGAAGTAAACGTAAAATGAGAAGGACTTTTAAAATCAAAGATCTAAGTGCAAATTATATAACAGTTCGCATAATGTATATTATGTTAAATAAGATATGTAGAAATCTACCTATATAAGACTCTGGCTACTCTACGTTGTTGCTGCGCCGTTTATTCTTCAATGTGGTCAATTATTAAGCTTGCACCTCTGTCTGCTGGGCCTTAGTGCTTTTAATTACTTTGGCAACCCTATTTCTAATTTTAGCCAGAATAATTCTCTAGGCAGCCTTCTACAAAATGTAATTACACTTTTATATTTGCCCTAGCGAACTGAGTTACTCACTACATCCTAAATTTAAGACTTGCATTTGTGGTCACTGGCTACCTAGAGATTATTTTGCTAAATTGCCTTTTTGGTTCCTAAAGTTATTAATTTGCTTAGGCTAAATTGTAATACACAAAAAATTTTCTATCTTGTTGAAATTTATATAAATATTTTTAAAAACCTATTTACATGCTCTTAAAAACTGATATAGTACGTGTGTGCAGCTATTCTTTAAATTTAGCCTGCTGGTAGATCTCAAATTATATAAACCATAGCTAAATCACAAAAAATAAGATCCAACTCAAAGCTGTCTTTTGACCTTTTCTTTTTAAATTTTTATTGAGGTGTCATATCTAATCTAAGCCAGATTCATAAAATAATTTTTATAATTTAAATAATGGATAATTAAATATGGATTGTTTTAAAACTATTTTATTGATTACAAGTGCCTGTTTAACCACAACTCTTTATGCCAAACAACAAGTCGTCTGTGTATTTGACCCAATTGGTAAGTCTGGAGAAGCTTTTGCTTTAGCAAAGGATTATGCTCTTGAAGCTAAAAATTGGGGAGCTGATCTATCTTTAAAAGCATATGTTGATGAACGTGTTGCGGCTGAAGACTTAAAAGTTGGGAAATGTGATGGCGCTATTATTAGCGGTTTACGTGGGCGCCAATTTAATAAATACACAGGATCTTTAGATGCTGTTGGCGCATTAACAAATATGAAAACGGCAATAAATGCCTATAAGCTGTTGTCATCACCCATGGCCGCAAAAAACATGGTGGTAGGCCCTTACGAAATTGCAGGTTTAGGGACTATTGGCCCTGCATATTTATTTGTAAATGATAGAAGTATCAATACTCTCGCTAAAGCTGCCGGTAAGAAAATTGGAGTATTTAAATATGATGAAGCCCAACCAAAGCTTGTGCAACAGGTTGGCGGTCAGGCTGTATCGGTAGACGTCACCAACGCTGGCGCAAAGTTTAATAACCATGAAATTGATATTGTACCCGCTCCTATTGTGGCATTTAAACCTTTTGAGCTATACAAAGGTTTAGGTGAAAAAGGCGCTATCGTTCGTTTTCCTTTGACTCAAATTTCAGCCAACTTCATTATTCGTAAAGACCAATTTCCAGCAGGTTTTGGGCAAAAGTCACGAACTTGGGTAGCCAGTCAACTCAATAGAACGTTTGGCATTATTGCCAAATATGAAAGTGATATTCCTTCAAAGTACTGGATGGATATTCCTAAAAATGAACAATTAAACTATATGAAAATGATGCGTGAAGCACGTATACAGCTAACCAAAGCAGGTATTTACGACCCTAAAATGATGAATTTTTTGAAAAAAGTGAGATGTAAAGAAAACCCAAGTAACTTTGAATGTGCGTTAAATGATGAATAGATACTGAGGCAGAAAAGGCGAATTTGGATACGTAAATTCTAAATAGCCTTGGCAGCTTTCCATTGAATAGAATCTAAAATTTTTTGCTTTCTAGTTCTTTCAATTTTTCGATAGCTTCGTCACTGCCTCTCTGAGCTGCTTTAGCATACCACTCTATCGCCTTGCTCATGTTCTTATCTGTTCCAATGCCATACTCGTAGCATCTAGCTAATTCATATTGGCCAAGTCCATACTCTAATAATGCAGCTTTTCGATAGTAATCAAATGCAAGCTTTTCATCTTTTTTAACACTGATTCCTTCTTCATAAAATGTTCCCAAATAATAAAAAGCCATGAAATCATTTTGTGCAGCAGCACTCTTATACCAAGTGAATGCTTTATCTACATTCTTATCTACGCCTTCGCCATTTTGATACATTAACCCCAAATTTATTTGTGCGGATGTATCACCTTGGAGTGCTGCCTGTTTAAACCATTTAAAGGCATTTGAATCGCTTCTTTCTGTACCTAAACCATCTTTATACATCAATGCCAAATTATATTGTGCTTGTAACTCTCCGTTATTTGCAGCTTTAAGGTTCCACTTAAAAGCTTCGGTATAGTCTTGATTTACACCAGTTCCGGTTTGATACATATATGCAATTCGAGCTTCTGCTAAAGGACTTCCTTGTTTTGCAGCCACTAAAAATAGTTCTAAAGCTTTATCGTAATCTCGTTCTTTACCATTAATACCTTCAAAATAATCTTTACCCTCATCTAGAAGTAATTCATTAGATGAACCAGCAAACGCCTCATTTTTTACAAGCATCAATAAAAAGACTAGTAATATAAATTTCTTTAAAATCATTTAACTTCCTTCTTTTTATCTAAATATTTTATAATTAATAAAATCAGATAATTAAATCTATAAGGAGAATGACATAAAAGCTTCTTCAAAAGAGCCCTCATAATATATAACTATAGGCTGCTCGACCTCTGGTATTAACGAATATATGTATAAAAATGTATTTGGTCGTCCTTACGATCAAGCAACTGTTTCGTTATATATTCAGAATTACCACTACTCTCCACTTAATAACCGCTTCTCAATATGAAAATTACATTAATACCAATACTTTTACTTTCCTGCTTATTCCTGACTTCTTGTAAGGCTTCAACAGATAAAGAAGACATTGATAAGTATGTGAAAGTAGATCTGAAAAATTATGCCACTGACAATTATAGATTAATCATTGAAGCAAATAAGAATGTGAACAATGAGGCTGCTTTGAAAAACTCTTTGTTCAACAATTCCTATGTTAAGTTAGAAACAGCACGGAGCCTTTTAAATGATGAGTATCCAGATTGGGTTCAAGGCTTAGATAAAAACGGTTATGACTATGGTGACCTCAATACAATATGTTGGATGACTGTATTCATGGAAAATTACGTGAACAAAGTTGAAGGTCCATACAAAAGCCAGCTTAAAAATGAAACAGTGAATGATGTTCACAGTCTTTATGATGAAAGAAAGAAAATTATTAAGTTACGCGACAGTAAAGATAAAACTGCCCGAAACTTTGTAGAAATATGTGAATAGATCATTATTAAAAAAGCCCTAAATGTTTAGGGCTTTTTTAAAGCTTTAACGTAAATAGAAGTATCTGACTTAAATAGTCTAAGCTGGCTATATATTTCGTTAGTAAGCTATGTTCTATATCTCACGGCTGTTCTGTAAGTTTTTGGAAGTTATTTCTAGTTTCCAACAAGCCTTTTATAATAAATCGCTGTACCGTCATAGTTCCCATTTGAGCTTAATGCAAAACTTGGAATTACACCCACGCGGACAAATCCAATTTTGCTATATAACAGCTCGGACACATCACCTTCACGTGTATCTAAGACAAGTAAGCGCAGGTTCTTTTCTCGTGCAAAATTTTCTAATTCATTCATTAGTAATGTTGCTATTCCTTGTTTTCTTTCAGATGTAAGCACCATGAGTTTTTCAACTTCGGCTCTATGAACTCCGTTCTTTTTACTCACTAAGGATAATTGAACACTACCTACAATTTTCCCTTCTTGAATGGCGATCCATAGACGGCTATTACCTTGTGCTAATTTATGATTGACCTCACGCCAATAATTTAAGACATCGTTCTTTTCTATGGCAGCTAAGAAACCTATTGAAGCTCCACTATTGATAGAATCTTCTAACAATAACGATAGACCTTCCTCATAATCACCAATTTCATTGATCTCTAAAATTTCGATGTCTTTCATATTTTTTCTCGAAGTTATTTGACTAAAATTTTCTAATTTAGAATCTTTACCTATTAAATTTAAAAATATTGAATTTCCAATATATTATCAACGTTAGTTGTTGGAAAATTAGAAAAAAAATATATAAATTATAATGATAAAAATATTTTAAAAATTGAGGAGTGTTTGTGTCTTTAGAACCAGGTGGCTTTACAGAAAAAATTGGAAATCGTTATGAATCCTCTTGGGTGGCATATCAACTCTTAAAATTATTAGATGAAAAAATTTCTTATGTACAAGTAGAGCCTATTGGTCCAGATGAAGATGCTGTAGATGTTATTATTGGCAATCTGGATGGATCTAAAGAACATCATCAATGCAAAATTGGAAATCTTTCTGATAATGCTTGGACACTTGCCACACTCCAATCCAAACAACTTTTAACAAAAGGTTTACAACACATCTTATCTGGCTCTAGATCTTACAAAGTTGTGTCTAGAATTGGATTTAGAATACTAGAAGATATTTGTGAAAGTGCTAGCCATAGTACAGGTTCAAGTTCTGATTTTTACAATTATCAAATTCAAAATATTAGTGAAGAACGACGTAAATTATTTAGTGAATTGTGTACAAAATTAGAATTAAATCTATCAAATCCTGACGATTTAGATAAAGCTCTTCACTTTCTAAAATGTTTTGAAATAAAGAAATTTAATGAAGATGATATAGATAATGAACTATGTATATTATTAGCTGAAAAACTGGTTTATCAACCTCCTAGTCATCTTGTTCATTTCCTTCAAAGTTACCCTGTTAAATACGGTAAGTTAAGAACACCTATTACATCTCATATTCTTAAAACAGATTTAGAAGTCCACCACTTTTCCTTTAAAACCTATCCGGGTCATCCTCATATATCCGATGTAATAGCAACGCTAAATGATGAATTTGATCGCTCAATCGAGCCTTATTTAATATCACAACAAAACATTCAACGTGCCGAGTTCAGTACTACATTAGATACTGTTAATAATAACCCAATCACAATAATTAAAGCTGATGCAGGGGTTGGCAAGAGTGCTTTCTTATTAGATTTGAAAAAACATTTTGTTCGATCTGGGACTATTGTTCTTCCTATTCGACTAGATAGACGAGTTCCTCAAAAAAATCTCGATGAATTTGGAAAAGATTTAGGATTTCCATATTCGCCCATTGCATGCTTAGAAAAATATGGACAGGGTCAAGAAATTATCATCTTGCTTGATCAATTAGATGCTCTTCGTTGGACTGCTCTTCACTCATCAAATGCCTTAGATATATGCATTAAAATGGTTAAAGAGATTCTTTTACTACGCCAATATAGCAATACCAATATAAAAATTATTATGGCAACAAGAAACTTTGAGCTTGAAGATGATGTGCGCCTAAGAAATTGGATCAGTGAACTCAATAGTGATGTCAAACAGCTGGAACTAAAACTATTTGAGCCAGATCAGATTAAGCCATATGTTAGCCAATTTGAAGACTATGATCAGTTGAGTAATGAGCAACAGAATATTTTAAAAATTCCTTTATGGCTAGGTATTTATATGGATCTAGCCAATGATTTAGGATGCGCTCCTAAATTTACAAGCAAATTGGATTTAATCAAAGGTTTCCTCGATAATCGCTTTGAACAGCTCAATGAGAGTTATGGAATTTCCACAGCGGATAGTGAAGATTTATTCAATGAAATTATAGATTTGATGAATCATTCCAACAAATTAAGTATTTCATCAACTCAATTATCAATTGGTTCATCAGAAATTAAGAAAGCTATGATTTCTGTCGGATTACTCACTGAGCAAAATAGAGAAATTAGTTTTAGACATCAAGCAATCCATGATTATGCAATAGGAAAAAAGTTATATTCGCAAGGTCTTAGTTCACCTGAAGATTTCTTACATGAATTAGGTTCAAAAAATCAACAAACCCTTTTAAAACGAGAGCATCTCAGATATGCACTCGCAATGTTATATGAAGCAGATGAAAGAGCTTTCTGTAATTGTATTGAGGCTCTTCTTTTCCATTCTGAGATTCGTTTCCACTTAAAGTCATTGGTCTTTAGTACATTACGGCATATAGAAAACTTCAAAACCCCTCTCAAAAAACTTATAAATAGGATTATTGAAGATAATCAACTACTCCCGCATTTTTTAAGATTAAGTTGTATCGGTTGCCCTACACTCGTTCAATATCTATCGGAAAGTCATTATCTAAGTGATTGGTTAGATGAGGATGGTGATACGCAATCTAAAGCTCTAGAACTTTTAAGCTCAGTTTCTGATAAAACCCCCAACTTGTTAATTAATGAATTATCTAAGTTCGTGAATCAATCATCCGAGTGGAATCAAAAGATATACAATTGTTTATGTTGGAAAATGAGTGATGATTCAGAGGAATTATTTAATCTTCGCATTGAGCTAATTCAAAATGGAGTCAGCAGTCGCCATATTTTTTGGGAGGATTTAACAAAAAAATATCCTTTTAGAGCTTTACATCTATTAAAGCTCATGTGCAATGAAGAATTACATGCAAGACTAAGCTCAAGAGAAGAATGGTCTGATTACGACACAGAGTGTATTGAGAAACTTGCTGAAAGCCATTCACAAGATGTGCTAAGGATTTTTTTTCCTTTTTTAGATCAGTATTTTTCTGAACCTCTAATTGAGGATTGTGATGATTTTAAATGGTCTGAAGAATATGCTGTAAGAACATCGTTTGAAACTTTTATATACAAAGCCTTGTTCACTCTCGTCATTAAAGCTTCTCAGAATATGGCTTTACAATCTACTGAACTTTTTCAATTATTAATTCCATTAAAAAATAATTCCAATCTAATATTTAATCGTATATATGCTAATGCTCTTTTAAATCTTGAGATAGATCATGCTGATTTTGTAATTGAATGGCTGTTAGACAACTCAATCGATAAGTTCAAATTAGGAAATGATAACGAAGAACCTGTTTGGAAATTGGCTGGGAAACTAATTGAAAAATTTTCGCCTCATTGTAATCAAAAAAACTTTGAGCAACTTGAAAATACAATTTATTATTTTCCCCCTGATTATGAGTTAGAAGAAATTAGATGGTGCTTAGAAGCTACACGTATAAACCGCTACATACCTTATTGGGGTAAAACTCAATACCATTTACTGCATAAATTAGATTTATCTCGTATTTCTAAAAAGTCTAAACAGCTAATTACTATACTTAACCGTAAATTTGAAAAATATACGGATGATGATTTTTGTCATAGAAGTAACAACCTAGTTAGTAATATTAAATCGCCAATTAAAGATATAGCAAAGTTATCCGATAAAGCTTGGAAAGAATTAATACTGACAGATCCAAAAAAATTTAAAGGCTTTAAATTTGATCAGGAAAGTAGTGAATGTAGTATTCAGCAGTTTTCAAGTAATTTTAGAAGTGCTGTAAATGCTGAACCTAAACGTTTTGCAGAATTTGCTTTAACCTTACCTAAAAATATACATCAAGATTATATTGATGCTTTGTATTCAGGTTTAAGCGACAATAATCCTGACCAAGTTCCAGAGCATTTAAAAGAGCAATGGATTTCCTGTCCTATCATCTTAGTTGAACAAGTTGTCGATCATTTTTCACCTTCACGTTATTCACGAGCACTTCAACAATTACTTTCCGGAAGAGTTAAATTATTATCTCCTAACTATCTAAAGCTATTAGAAGATATTGCTTTATCAGCGGATGACCCATTACCAAATAAATTAAATATTCACCAAGGAGGTCAATCTAATCAAATAGATGAAATTTCAAGCCATGATTTATATGGAAATACCCTTAACTGTACAAGAGGAAGCGCATATAAAGGATTGGCTAAAAAATTTTGGGATGATCAAGAATATGCTCTTTCTCACAAACATATTATTGAAAATGCTTTAAACGATGAACATGCAGCCGTAAGAATGGCAACTGCTGATTTATTATTATCTATGTATAATTATGATCGTAATTATGCTTTTCAAAAGTTTATAGAATTATGTCAAAAAGACATAAGAAACACTCTAAGCAATGGATATTACTATTATTTTAATAAAGCCTTTGATATTGAATTTAAAGAATCATTTATAGCTCTTGTACAAATGATGGTGAGTTCTCCATATCAAGATGTTAGAAAAGAAGGTCATAAACAAGTTATTGCTCGATGGTTATTCAATGGTTTATTTGAAGAAGAGCTGAAGCAAGGGCTCGAGTCCAAAGATCATGAAAGTCTTTTGGGTTATGCTTCAGTAATTAGCCAACTTCTCAGTGATGATACAAAAGGATATGATCACTCAAAAATGAAACAGATCTTTGAGATCTTAGTTAATACAGAAAACGAGGAAATTCTTAAAAATATAGGTCGTTTTTTTAATCAAAAGTTTTGGTCGAAAAGATATGCTCGTGATTTTTTTGAAATATATGTTGACTCAAAAGCCTTAAATCATAATATTTATAATGTCTTACATTCAATAGAAGAAAGCTCTATGAATATGGCCCAATTTAGTGATCTTATTATCCTGATGCTTCAAAATATTCTTAAGTTAAATACTCAAGAATTAGTAAGCCATATGGATGTAGATACTATCACGAGAGTCATTCAACAATTATATGATCAAGCAGAAAATGATAAAGATGATGAAGCACTAGATGATTGCTTAGATATGTGGGATGAACTATTAGCTAGTAATCATTCATTTATAACTAATATGACAGACAAGCTTGATTTCGGACTTCTAACATAAAACAGTTTAAAATATCTAAGAACCGTACCACAACAATTAAACTTTAATTAAGGGTACGGTGCTTTCCTTCACCCCATCCCTCTCAAAAACACCTCCAACACTCTCTCATCAACTTCATCCGAACTTAACCGCTGAATGATTGCACCATCAATCATATATAAAAATAGTTTGGCATCGGTAAAGGAAACATCGGAGTTAAGTGCTCTAAGCTGGCTATATATTTCATTGGTGAGCCATGTTCTATATCTCACGGCGGTTGTGTACGCGTTTGGATAGTTATTTTTAGTTTCAAAAATGGCTTTAAACAACAGGTAATACAGCCCGTCTATGTCTGCGTGTAAGTTATAGAGCTTTTTAAGCTTATCGGCTGCGCTTGTGTATTCGTCGTATTCGACCATAGAAACGACTTTTTCTTGGAGTCGTTCTTTTTGTACGAGCAGGCAAATTTCAATAAAGCGTTCTTTAGATTGAAAGTAAGTATAAAACGTCATTTTTGGAATACCAGACTCTTTTACAAGTCTGTCCACGCCGACGATGTGAAACCCATTGTAATGAAACAGCTCAATTGATTTATTTACGACTTTTAATGCACGTGTTGGGAGAGTTAAATTTTGCATATTTTTACCGTTATAAATTAAATTTTTGTTGTATATAAATGAGATATAAAAGCCTTCCACTTTTCTAAAGGTGAAAAAAAGGCGTAGCAAAGCCGTAAAGACTGTGCCTAGCACATCTCAAGTTTTAGTTGTTGATGAAGTTTTAAGTAATAACGAGCTAAAGCCTGAAAAGCCTTACGGCGATCAAGCTGCGTTAAATGTTTTAAGCTGTGTTGTTATAGCTTTTGGCAATGGGTGCCAAGAAATTATGGGTGCGCAAAGCCAACTCCTTATTATATGGAGTTCTGCCAAAGCATAAAATTTATGGTGGCAGAACGGAAGAGGGTTCGCAGACTGGTTAAGACATCCAGCACACCCGAGGGTGTCCCTCTCCCGTCCTACCGCTACGGGAGGAGACTGGGAGTTTTCGCACAAAACTATTCCTCAGAAGAAATAATCCTGATGCGGTCTTAATACGGTCTGCGACGACCGTCTGGCAATGTAGGCCAGCCCGCAAATGGTAATCTTCAATATTTGAGGTGTCAATGTGAAATTGGCTAGAAATTATTTAAATAGTTATTATTTTTCATTTAATTAGATAATTAAGGGAACTCTTAAGTAATATTTACAATCATCTTTTATATCATTAAGTTAAAGTTTAAAATTTCAAAAAGTTATAGGCTAGATAAGCTCAAAAACTGTTTTTATAACGTTCATGAGCTTACCCTAATGCATATTCATTAGGTACCTACTCGCTTGGCTTTATAATTTTACTCACAATATGCTCATGTGTAGGCACAAGACCTGCTTTTAAACCAAGTGGCTTAAATACTTTATCTAACACAGACTGAGTCAGTTTACCTTTATCTTGCTCAATGTCAGTTAAAGTCCGACGGCTTATACCCACCAAAGTTGCATATTGTTCTTGCGACAAACCCAACACATTTTTGCGTAAGTACGAGAGTAGTTGTCCTAGCGTAATCTCACTCAACAAATATTGTTTATATAAATCGATAAGAACTTGCTGACGGTCTTGGGTTTGATTTTTTATATTCATAGCAGTTCCCATCTTCTTAACTTAGCTTCTATGTAATCAAATGACAGCGCTGGCATTTCAATAATTTGTTTTGGTACACCTTTGTCAACTAATCGTTGTTTTAAGCCAAGCAGATTATTCGCCAAAGTCCTTAATGTTGCTAGCGATACGGCAGGATCACACCAAGTAGCAAGTTTTTGAGTAATTTGCGCCCAACGGTATTCACCACCTTCTTCGTATGGACTTCCCCAAGTCGTCGATCTGGTCACAACTTCCGGATCGGCTTTCATAGGTGCAAAGTCATAAATAGGCGAAAGATAAACTTTTCCAGATTTTTTTAGGAATGAGGTATTACGACCGTGGTTATCTGAGTTACCAAAAATGATATTGAGTAAATCTCGTTGTAACCACTCACAAACAAATTGTGAAGCATCAAAATCTGAACCAATGCTTGTGAGTAACGTACATAGCTCTTCAATGACTTCAAAATGATTAAGATGACTGCCTGAAGATTTATTGAGTATCGAATACACAGATTCTAGACCATGACGATGCCAACTTTGATCACGCCACTCTGTGTCAAACCTTGGTAGCCATAAAGATGGATATTTTGTACCTTCAATGAGCTGCATTTGGGTTGTTTCTATCGTATTGAAACCTAACTCATTGAGTATTTGATAGTAGTAATATTCAGCTCTGAGAATGTCACAATCAATCTCACTACGTTTATTTCGCGGAAATTTAACTAGATAATGTTGATCTGGCTGATCAAATTTTTCTTGGTAGGTATCAATCCAGACTTGTTCTTCTGGTGAAACACGAATAAGTAACTTTGGAGCTTCACCGCCTGCACCCGTTGCACCACCACTAATAGCTCCCATTTGTTGAGCATATTCCAGAAAATCAATATTACGCTCAGCCACATCATCCTTTGAAAAATAACGTAAATGTAAGGTTGATTCTGGGTTTAGAGCAGGCAATGCTTCCTTAATTCGTAAATTACCAACGGGTGCCATTCCCCCTTTTTCTAACAGAATACTTTCTTGCTCTGCATGGGTTAAACGTTGTAAATCTAGATAGTTCACCCAATAACGGCGTGCGGCTCCAGATGGAACAATGTCATCTAAAAAGCCAAACCATGTATTCGATTCATGTTTTATAAGAATTTGTACAGGAAGCGATAAACTACAGGCGTGCTCATCTCGTCTGTCTGAATATTGAATGGCATAATCCAATTCATATTCGAGTTCACTGGCACTAGCCGAACCTAGCTTAGGCTCTAACAGTTTTAACTCTGCTATATCTATCCAGTTTTTATTTAGTAAAGCTTGTATTGTTAATTTTTTCATTCATGTAAATGAGCAATTATTTTCTCAAAAATACTATAAAAATGATTTTTTGTGAATATATTTGCGCAATTTGATTTATTTTAGATAAATTTGAGCAAATTTTTGCGCATTCAAATTTTTAGATAGCAATAACTTACTTTATTTTTTTTCATACGTTGAATATCAAGTTGCAGAGGCTCTCCAAACAAACGAGAGTATTCACAACAAAGTAGCTATTCAGTATAAAATTATGACCTAAGCGACCCATCTCTCCCATTAGGCCGCGTCATATACTTAAAGTGATAAGAGCAAAAAATGACTCAAAATCAAGTTGAACTCGCAGAGACATTATCTAAAGAATCTCATCAAGGTCAAAAGTATGGGCCTTATGATTACTTTGAGTACCATATTAAAGGTGTGGTCAATTCATTAATCGAGCATCAATTTTCAGAAATCTACATTATTACCGCCCTTCTACACGATAGTGTTGAAGACACCCCTCTTACGCTAGACAAAATCGAAAGTTTATTTGGAAAAGAAATCCGCGATGCCGTCGATGCATTAACTAAACGAGAAGATGAAACACGCGAAGAATATTTATTCCGTTGTGGTTTAAATCCGATTGCTCGAGTGGTGAAACTTCATGATGCAGCCTTTAATGCGCATAACTCACATAAGGACAATAATCACTCACGTGTCGATTATTACCTTCAAACCATTCTAATTGTTTCAACGGCGCAAGATAAGTTGGACTAAAGGGTCAAATTCGCTAGATTTATTAAGTCTAAAATGTTTTATCTTGATTTTGTAACTTAATCAAAATCACTATTAAAAAGTCTATTGCTCTAGCGAGCATTCACCATTTTGCGCATATATTTGCTCAAATCTATTTAACATTCATAAGAATTGAGCAAATTTTTGCGCATTTATGACCTACGGCGAAGCTATATAAGGGTTAAATACGCCCAACTTCTAAGTACGGAATCAGGTTTTTATCAAAATTTGGTCTTGGGTCGCCCTCATAGCTAATAAAACCATGCATACCCGTTAAACGCTCACCTTTATAGAACTGATTTAACTGATAACGTGGGTCTTTATGGGAAAGCGTAAAACTCACCACACCAACGCCCTGCTGTTTTGACTGGTTATAGGCATCTTCGAGCATTTTATGATGCAAAGCCAAATCTTCGGGATGACACATAAGCGTATGCAGCACATGGTACTGAATAGAGTCACCCAGCTTAGGCAAACGCATGCCTTTAGTCATTGGGGTTAGCAAGTTATAAACGGGTCTAAGCATAGCTATGGCCGAACTATAATTTAAAATCTTGGTTTGCTTAATACTATGCTGATCCCACAAGCCAAACATGCCCACCAGTTTTTCACCGTTAAAGTAAAGTGAAAAGTCCGATAGTTTCATCCCTGAAAAATACTGATGTCCTTGGGCAAGTTCTTCAAAGTTATAAGCAGGTATAAAGTTGTAAAACTCGGCCATATCGACAATAAACTGATTCATGGCTGGTATATGTTCGGCTTCGGCTACACAACTATGAATCTCTTGAACATTACTCTGTTTAGAAGTCTGTTTTAGAAAAGCTGTGATTTTTCGTTTTGTACCAGTACTCGTCAGGCTGAGTGTCTCTATAAGCCCTTCATCATAATAATCGGGCATTCCCGTTTTACCTGTTTGGATGGCAGCACGCGCCGCGTGGTTATCATCAAAAATAATCATTTGACTAAAGTTGGGTTCGTGCATGCTCTGTTTTACATGCTTGGCTAATACCTTCACCAGTGATTTACCTCGGTAGTTGTGATCTACCCGTAAGTCGCCAGCATATCGTAAGTTTTGAACACTTCGATCGACATAACAAGGACGATAGCCATTGCTATAACAAGCGAGCTTCTTTTGACTCTCTAGGTCTTCAATCACAACATGCAGTTTATGCCGATAGACAATGTCAGACGCTCTAAAATAACTCGGTTCACGCTGAAAGCTAATTTGTATGCCTTTAGTAGTCATCGGAACAGCTATTAGGTCTCGTAAAGCCTCGTCATCTGCCAAAGTTGCTTCACGAGTAATCAGGGTATTTTCTACGAGTGGTGTATTTGTTTTATTCATTATTCACCTGTTGTGCGGTCTGCATAGGAACCAAACTATTTAAACGTCCCATTTGGTCGAGTAACTGATAGACAAATACCACTTCGTCTTGGTCATTTACGGTTTTTTGGGTTTGAGCATCGAGTAGCTTCTGCTCGGTATTCAGCAAATCAAAAGTGGTTTTGGTGCCTACATCAAACTCTTTACGTGTATAGACAAAGGCAATAGACGCTGCCTCTATGGCATTTGCCAATGCATCTTTATTTTGTCGGATGGTTTGAAGCTGTGCATAGGTGGTACGGGTACGCTTATTTAAGTCCAGTTCAAGACTTCGTATTTTCTGATGAGCCAAATCGATATCGGCCTGCGCTTTTTTGACATTGGCGCGATTTAAACCATCGTCATAGAGCGGTACATTGAGCTGTAACCCGACCATATAGTTGTTACTTTCAGAACCAATATAACTCGCTTCATCTTGCTTTCCGGCACGGCTGGTCAGCATAACCGTTGGCCAGAGTTCTCGTTTAGTTAAAGCATATTGTTTCTCCGCGGCTTGCATTTCATATTTAGCGCGCATTAAAGCCGGATGGTTCTTGGTTTGCACCAAAATCTCATCTAGTTCATTCGGTATAGCTGGTAGCTGTTTAATCGCAACAAGGTTGTCAGGTGTTGTACCTGTTACTTGATAAAACTGCGCTTCACTTACAGTCAAGTTAGACTGCGCCTGTGTAATATCAGCTTGGCCTTGCGCGACTTGTGCCAAAACTTGAGCCAAGTCTGCACGGGTAATCATACCGACATCAAAACGGCGCTTTGACTCATATAAAGACCGTTGCAAGTTCGCCATGGTCTTTTGTCTGAGTTCTAAAATGGCTTTCTTTTTTAATACGTCGGTATAGACCATGACCGTATTTAAAATGGTTTCCGACCGTTGATCTGACAAACCTTGGTGTTGGGCAGAAAGCTGACTTTCGGCAATATCTACACCCAAGCGATGCCGCCCAGAGGTATAAATCGGATAATCTGCCTGTAACTGCAAACTTCGTCCTTTACGGTTTCCTTCGGTTGGAAACATGACTTTTGGTGGCGTATCTATTCTTTCATAGTCAAGTTGCCCAACTAAATTGACTTTGAGTCCATCACGCTGTTTAGCCTGTTCAAGCATAGCGGTAGACTGGTTTACGCTTAAACGGCTGACTTCAAGCTGACTTTCATGTCTTAAACTAGCCGACAACGCCTCGTCTAAAGTCATGGCCTGTGTATTCGACACAACCAACACGCCTAAATACAAGGCGTGTCGAAGTGTTAAAAATCGAGTATTAAATGACTTCATCCCTTTCATAGTTGTTCCAAACTATTGAGGGTGACTTTTTTAAGTGGCTCAGGTTTGATATTGCCTTCGATAATGCCATCAAACATGACCAGTTGCTTATACGCATTCCAGCCATTATTGGCTTGGCGAATTTGAGGCTCATCAAGCTGCCCCAAGTTTCGTGCAAGTTCATAATGGAAGTTTTGGCGTAAGATACTGTCGATATATTCATTGCTAATGCTGTGATGAATTTCACCTTCAAAAAGCACGCAATAAAATGGTTTAACTTGTTGCTGGGTATCAATCGCCAGTAAAGAAATCGCTTTCGATTCCGTTTCATTTAACTGAGACAACAACTGTTGTGCGGTTTCAGGTGCAAGTTTCTCACCAACCAGATCAACACCAAAACGGCGGCCTTGGAACTCAAAACATGGAATTTGCTCTAAAAAGCCAGTCACTTTTAAGCAGTCATCTAAACAGTAACGTAGCAAACCATTACCCGAAGTAATGAGCGGGCTCACCACATCGCCTTGTTTGAGTTGCCATGAAGGAACGATTTGACCTTGTTTCTCACCCTCTAAGTATTCAAACTCATAGAAATGACTTTGGTAAGCCAATGGGTATTGGTTGTTATAGGGAATAGTCACTACACCTTCCGTCGCCCATAACCCTTTGCCTTCAAACTGAACACTGGGTAATTTCTCTTTTAATTTTTCGGCCCAAGCTTTTGAGCCTGCGGTATCCCAACTCGAAACCAGACTTAACTTTGGCCAAAGCTTCTTAAAGTCGATCTGTGCGCCGTTTGAACTTGCAATTAATGCTTGAGCACTTTCAGGGCTATGCGGTGCGGTCACTTCTTTTAGTGAAGCCTGACGGTTGCCCCATTTACCACTTTGTAAAACCTCAACCACATCTTTTTGTAATGATTCCAAACGCTCAAGTAATTGCAACGCAAAAGTCGGACTCCATACCGAAATCATGGTTAAGTTACGGTTTGCGACCAAATAACAAATGGTGGCAAACAGTGCATCATCTGCATTGGCTGCAAAAGCAACATTGCTTGGAACCGCTTGGGTAAACTTAGACAGTATGCGTTTACCTACGCCAAGTAGCGCACTGTCATCATTTAAGTTTTTATCTTTTAAAACTTCACGCTGACTTTCAGGTAACCATGACACCGACCAGTAGTGTGTACCCGAACTCAGCTCTGGACACTTACGGTATAAACTTGCCATCCACGGCGCAATCGCATGGTCAAGCTCATCTAAAAACAGCTTGGTATATGGAATAAACTTGATTTGTTCACTCGAACCACTGGTCGGCTGGAAACGAACCAACTTACTGCTAGACAGCGAAAGCTTTTGTTCACGGTAACGCTGAATGTCTTCTCGCCATGCGCTATAGCGAGTCGCAGGAAAGGCTTTTACAAACTGCTCATAGTTTTGAACCTTTTTATCTTTTGCAAAGGTAGAAGTCTGTAATATCGAATGCAAAATTTGACGTTGTGTGGTTTCTAAAGCATTAAACTGTTTTTGGAAATTACGGTCAGATGCATCACACCATTTTTTTAAAATAAGATGCGAGCCTAGAGTCAGCCATTCATTAGATTTCATTGGATAGCCTCTCTACGTTTTGTTTTATGGGTTACACAAGCTTCAAACTTTCCTTTACTGGTCGGCTTCGTCATGAGCTTAACTGGGAAACGGGCAATATCTTTCCAGCCAAGGCGGCCTATGCATGGCAGTTCTGTACCTGCTTTCCAAGTTGGATTTTTCTGTTCAAAGAAATGAATATTTGGATTCTTTTCTCGCATTTCGGCGGTAATAGGTGCAACTTCGCCTTTTAGTGGCTGATAGTCATCACCAAAGTTGAGTAAGCCGGCTTCACGGTCGTAATATTCACCAAAGAATTTTTCACAGTAGTGCTCAACCACTTCCGAAAGATGTTGGTTTTCATCTTTAATGTTTGGGTAATACACATAATAGTTATTGGCAAGTAATAGATAGGTCTTATAGCCTTTAGAAATAAGTAACCAATAAAGTTCGTTAAAAGGATATTTGATTCGAAGCTTAATCATAAGTTTGAGCATGGTACTTTGTAAGCTACGCGTGCCCCAGAACTTCTTCAAAATAACCGTATCACCGCTAAACAACACGGTGTAGTCTTTACCGTTTAAGTAGAAGTGCTGAACCACCACAGTCGAGAAACCGACAATCTCATCTGTCTCAGAGTCAAAAATTAAGATTGCACCGCTTTTATTTTTAAAATCGTCTACAAAAATAGAAAATCTGGTATTTTCATAATACTGTTCGTAAATGGAATACATCACTTTTAGTCGATCAGTATCAATTTGCTCTCTTTCAAAATATTGCCCATAAGTTGTGTTTTTCAGGTTCAATTTTGAAATCAGTTTATATGTTGTATTAATCATAATACTTTAATCTCCCACATCCAGATCTGTGAGTTCCGCTCGCTCGTACGACGATGTTAGAAACTCGTATAAATGTTCTTTTTCTAAGAAGGGATACGTTTTGATATGCCCTATTGTTTTCATTCTTTAAAAAGCTGTCTTTTACTGCTAAAACTTTACATATTCATTTTCTTCCCCCTGTCCATAAAGATGGTTAAAAAGGCGGTCACAAACATGATGATTGCGAGCATGCGTAATAAATCATTGAAGCTAGATGTCAGTGCCTGAAAATGAATGTCGCGATAAATCACACTCAGCGCGATTTGCTGGGCATTTGCACCGACTTCTTGATATTGCGCCGTGAGCTGATCAAGTCGGTCTGTAAAAATCCAGTTTTGTGGTGTCATCGCCTGATTAATCTGGGTGACATGCATTGCAGTCAACCAGTCTAAAGATGAGTTAATCAGCGCCAGCCCAACCGCGCCGCCAATGTTACGCATAAGGTTATAAATACCGCTGGCATCGGCCACTTTACTGAGTGGCAAAGTGCTCATCGCCAAATGCGACACCACAATTAGGCAGATCATAAGACCAATACCGCGATAAATTTGCGGCCAAAACATAAAGTCATAATCACTGTGAATGCTGAGATGCGAATTGAGCCATACACCAAAGCCAGCCAGAACCATTCCGACAAATACGGTTTTACGGGTATCGAAATTAGGAATGAGCCAAGCAAGGAACGGCGCAAAGCAAAACATGACAATGCCTGTCACCATCATGACGTGACCAATTTGGCTACTGTTCATTTCACGGACTTGCCCAAGAAACACGGGAATCATGTAACCCAAGCCATACAGCGCCATGCCAATCACAAATGTAGTAATAGCACTCAAAGTAAAGTTTTTATTTTTAAATACCGATAAATCGAGCAAAGGCTTAGGCTGGGTAAAACTTCGAGAGAAGAAAATCATGCCGCCTATCAGGCAGACCATAAAAGCAATACGAACGCCTGTGTCTGCAAGCCAGTCATGTCGTGCGCCTTCATCGAGGAAATATTCAAGCCCACCCAAAAACATCGCCATACCGACCAGACTAAACCAATCCATGCTTTTGATGAGTGAATAGTTCGCTCGGTCGATATTTGGGCCTGAGTAAATGACCGTGGCAATGATAATGCCCGGAATAATATTAATCAGGAACATCCAGTGCCATGAGAAATTATTGGTGAGCCAACCTCCAATGGTGGGGCCAATCGCTGGACCTAAAGTACTGATCATGCCAAACATAACCAAAGGCAATGACCGTTTTGGTTCGGGGAACAGTAAATACAACGCCGTCATGGAAGTCGGAATCATGCCGCCGCCCATAAAGCCTTGAATGCCACGGAACACCAGTAAACTTTCCAAGTTCCATGACAAAGCACAAAGTAAAGAACTCACCGTAAAGCCGATTGCACACATGGTGTAATACACGCGTGTCGAAAGTACCCGCGAGACAATACTCGACATTGGAATTGCAATAATTTCGGCTATTAAATAAACCGTTTGTACCCAAGTGACTTCATAACGACTTGCACTCATACCGGCTTGTACTTCGTTTAGAGAACTTGCCACAATTTGAATATCAAGAATCGCCATAAAGTTGCCAAAAATCATGGCAGCAAAAATTGCCCATGCAGTTTTTGCGGGAAACCTCCACTCGGCTTCAACATGCTTATTCATTTTCTTATTACCTAAAATTTTTTTATTAAGTTCTTAGGTCAACGGTGGCACTCACCGACATTCCAGGTTTAATCAAATCAATATGCGGGCTTGAATCTATGGCAATACGTACAGGAATACGCTGTACAACCTTGTTAAAGTTGCCCGTTGCATTGTCTGGTGGCATTAGTGAAAAAGTTGCGCCTGAAGCTGGTGAAAAACTCTCAATTTTTCCGGTATAGGTGAGGCTCGGATAAGCATCAAGTTTTAACTTCACTTTTTGACCGATATGCATTTTTTCAATTTGGGTTTCTTTGAAGTTTGCTTGTACATACAAACTATTTTCAGGAATGATTGCCATTAAGCGAGTTTGTGGAGAAACGCGTGAACCTTTTTGAATTGCAAGGCTACCGATCTTACCCGAAACAGGACTGACCACTTTTGATGAAGCTAAATCAACCTGATACAGGTTTAAATTTGCATTGGCACTTTGAATATCTGCTAAAAGCTGCGCCCGACTCGCTTGTAAGCTCCCCAATTGAGCTTCTGCTGCATTTACGGCGGCTTGCGCTTTGCTGAGCTGTGCTTGAGCTGTTAAATATTGAGACTGGATCCCTTCAAAATTTTGTCGGGTAATCACGCCATCTTTTAATAAATCTTGATAGCGCTCATATTCTTTTTTCAAACGAGATAGGTCGGCTTGTGCTGCCACTACACCACTATTTGCTTCGGTAATTGACGACTTGGCAGACTTTTCATTTTGTTGTTGTACGCCCAATGCGGCTTCTTTTAAGCTGACCACAGAACGGGCTTGGTCATAACGAGCTTGATAGTCACGATGGTCTAATACCGCTAAAGTTTCCCCTTTTTTTACCACCTGATTATCGTTAATTAATAACTCCATCACTTCGCCTGAAATCTTTGGCATAACCCAAGTCACATCGGCTTGCACATAAGCATTATCAGTAGATTGATAGAATCGATATACCAAAAAATAATATACGATACCGGCAACTAAAAATAACAGCAGGACACTAAAAACACCCCATGTTATTTTCTTTCGACTTTGGAAATTAGTATCAGTTTCTAGCTGAGCTACGTTATCCATATTCATTCCGCTTATTTGTAATATTCGATTTTTTATTTAAGCCAATAAAATTATTGGTTTCTTATTTACGTAACTTTTCACTTGGTTTTATTCAATGAATCGTGACAGCGTAAAATTTGGTGCAAATTATGGTTCTGAAGTGAATTAAATATCATTGACCTCTTTGCCATATATTTTTTCTATTTATGTCAATAAATCATGTTATATAAACTATATTTAAAAAATATTTAATTCTAATTACGATAGATTTCTCTTAATAAATCGATTTAAAAATCAAACATAAATAATTGTTAATTAACAAATTAATAAAATTATTTATATTTTATTCAAACCTCCAAATTGGTTAATTTATTGCAGAAATGTTAAAAATAAGTTTTATTGTGTAATATTTAAGTATTATTAATTAAAATAACATGTAATTTAAAAATGAGTTAACAATCAAAATTTTTATACTTATACATATAGAATATATATAATTTATAAATATTATATTTTTTAAAAACAACTATAAGAAATCTAACAAAATCATTAAAGATGATAAACGGTAATTTTTAATAATTAAGTCACTCTACCGAGTAAAATGACTTATATTTTTCCAGATAAAATAAAAGCAGAAAACAATCTCAAAGCCATTATTTAAAAGCAAAAACAAACCTTTAAAAATAGTAATTTAAGTGATTTTTTATTGATTTAAACCTTTGAAAATTTTTTCTAAAGTTATTCCAATAGCAAGTATTTCACTGTCCTGATGAGCTAAGCCATCTATTTCTAAACCAACTGGCAGTTTTGATTTCGTACCCATTCCAATAGGTAAACTCAACCCTGGTATTCCTATATTACTGCCGGGGTCTGTATTTCGCATGAGGGTCTGGAAAGTTTCAATTGAATAAACTTGTTCATTTGCTAGTGGCGCCGCAATTGGTGACGTCGGGAATAATAAAGCGTGCAAGTTATGCGCTTTAAATGTGTTTTGGTAGAGTTCAAGCAATTGAGGTCGAGTTTCACTAATCGCTTTTTGATACAAAGGTAAAACAGGAACAAGTTGACCATTCGGATCTAGAGTTAACTCAGGAAGAATATTCAGTTTAAAAATTGCCTGTACATCAGGGCTTGAGATCTGATCGACTACAGTCTCTATGGTCAAATTTATATGATGATCTTTCAAATATTGAATCAGATCATACTTGCCTTCATAGATAGCCACAGGAAATGAAATAGCTTGATTGAGTTGTTCTAAATTTGGCATATCGACAGGAATAATTTCGACTCCAGCATTCTTTAACATTTCAAGCGCAATATGTGCCTGCTCATGAACGTCTTCGTCTAAATTATTCCAAAAGTATGAATTGATACCGAGCCTAATTTGATGAGGCTGTAATGGTTCTTTCTTTGGCTCTTGAGTAATAAGCTGATCAATTAAGATAATGTCAGATACGGTGTGTGCAATAGGGCCAGCTGTATCCCGTGTATGTGAAATTGGGGTAATACTCTCTTGTGAATATCGTCCTACCGTTGGACGAAAACCAACACAACCATTTAAGGCACTTGGCAGTCGAATAGAAGCACCCGTATCGGTACCCATAGCAATCGGAACCATGCCCGCTGCAACAGCCACCGCACTACCCGAAGAAGACCCACCAGCAATGTGTAAGGGGTTTACTGCATTTCGTGTACCCACAACGCCTTCTATATGCATGGCAGTATTATAACCTGTTACCCCAAATGCTAATTCGTGCATATTGGCTTTACCAACAATGATTGCACCTTGATCAATAAGCTTCTGAATAACGGGGGCAGAAGTTTGAGGTCTAAATTGAGCTAAAGCTGGTGTGCCTGCACTATTAGTGAAACCTGCAACATGAATATTATCTTTAACTGCAATTAAAATACCCATTAAAGCTGGACATGGTTTTCCACTCAGTAGGTATTTATCCCAATATTGAGCTTGTTGAATTGCTGAAGCTTTATCTGTGCTAATAAATGCATTTAAAGATTGCTGTTTTTCAATATTATCGAAGTAATGATGCACAAGCTCTTCACAAGATACTTTTCTCTCATGAATGAGTTTAGTAATGATATCTACTGAAGCATTTGATAAATCGAGTGATTCGATCCCATTATTTTTTTCATTTGTATTTAACATAGTAATTTTTAATCCCTTTAAGTTGTAATTTTAGGAACTTAGTACAAATTGCTCATTGATTCGCATCCTCAAAATTGAGGATTGCTTAAACTTTAATGTCGAATGAGCAAGACCATTTCAGTGCGATTATTGCAGCCGATTTTTCTCATAGAATTGTTCAAATGAGTCCTTAATGTAGTAAAGCTAATACCAAGTAAATTTGCCACGTGTTTATCGCTTAAGCCTTAATGTATTATTTTTTGCATTCAGATAGATATTTTTCAATCATAAAATTAACTATATCCGTTTCACTACGAGCCTCCCTAGTTTTTTCAGTATTATAAGTTTTCCAAACTTCGTCCCAATGATCTTTAATATATGTGACCATACACTCTTTGTAAGGATCAGGAGTATTTTCATGGATATGCACTAAGAACTTGTCTTGATGTTTAGCTGTAGAATTTCCACAACCAAATAATGAAATAATTAGAACTAATCCTATACTTAAATTTTTCATTTTTTAATAATATACCCTTCATCAACTAATGGACTTTATCTTTAGGTTTTAAACTCCAACCTTTGATTAAATGAACAACCTTTCAAACGGAATATTTTTTGAATAATAGCTCTTCATATTTCAATTTAATTTATTGTAAGCCAATGAACGGTTTAGCCTTTCTATTAACAATATAAGGATCAAAAGTCCCATCTTTGAATGTCCACCTCTCGGTCCAACAGAATATATTCCAGAAATACAATAACAAGAATTTTTAGCCGATTGACTATAACTTCTTAAAGTACGAGTGTTAGTAGATGTGCTTCTAGTTTTGATGAAGTAAACAATAAGCTAGTTGATAAAAATAATATATACTTTCATCTAATACATATACATAAATACGAAATTAAAAAACCCGCTTCAAAAAGAAACGGGTCATAAAAACAATAAACTTTCAGCCCAGTATTTGATACTGATAATACAAATTAAAATATGTATTTAAAATATATTTTAAGAAAATAAATGTTGGGATAGGATGTTAGCCAACCACGTATTAAATGCTTGCTTTGATAAGAAAGATGGAGCTTGGAATAGATCGATATCAAAATTTAAATCATGATGACCAACAACTTTATATCGACCACCACCTAAAATAATGATGTTTGTATGAGGATATCTCAATGTTGTTAATGCATGGCCTAAGAATTTAGCTTGCTTTTCTTTATCGTGCTGATACGTCTTAAACTCATGTGAATTTACAAAGAGATCATATTCTCGATCTATTGTTGCCTTAATTTGCGTAAGTTCCACTTCGATCTCCTTATTATGGGAAATCTTTTTATAACACATAAAAACTCACTATTAGAGAGCTCTTAAGTTAAAAAGTGATATCGATGTTATCGAAAACAGATGATGCAAAATCAGCTATATCTTTCCCAATTTCTACAATTAAATCTTTAACTTCAACTAGATCAGGATTCACAGAGTTAAGCACCGAGTTTTCCTGCTTTTGCTTATCCTCAATATCTAATTGCTTAACATTATTAATTGGGTCTATTTGATTTTGCATTAGGCTAATTATTCCTCAAAAGTCTGAAATTCCGGAGGAGCAAATAATGCCGTTTTATCCTTTGTACAAATTCTTTCAATTCTCAAGCCAAAATCTGTAGCCGCTTTTTGTTTTTCATCTTCTTTTGTATATAGAGATGTCTCATAAGCCAAACCACTTACATGACCAAAAAAGTTATTGATATGGTAATTGATTATCATATTTTTATTATCTTGGTCCAAAGGAATCATTAGCTTTTCAAGCAAATCAAGGGGCTTAATACCAGTCTGTCTTTCTAACATGATTTGATATGCTGCACTATTAAGCTTTTCACAGACCGTTGATTCTTTTTTTTCAGCATGCAATAGACTTCCAAGTGACATTAAAATTACTATAAGTATTAGTCTCACTCACCTATCTCCACATATACAAATCAGTAGCACAATATAAACTAATGAGATTCTTCAACATTTTCAGCTAAACACGTAGCTAATATCGTTGCATAGTCATATGTCATCAGCGAAGTATATTCTGATGTATCCTGATCCTTAGCTTTGTAATCATTATTTCTATAAATTTCTTCAACTATTTCCTTAAAATCTTTAGTTAGGGTTTTACCAGTATCAAGATCTGTATATAAAACTTCTAATCCTTTTGCCCTATCTAGAGCAATTTCTTTAGGAACATTGTCAACTTTCCAAAATGCTGTCATGACATAAATTTGTGCTTTATTTTCACAATATCCTGCATGCCCCCAAATAGGTAAAAGTATTAAAGAAAGAAGTATTTTATTCATATGCTACGCTTTAATAAATTTAAAGCCCGCGAATGCGAGCTTTATCTACTTAGTGAACTACTATAACTTCGACCACTATAACGCAAAAATAGCATTTACCCTGTACAGGGTCAAGGTATTAATGATCTATTTTATTAAATATCTTTTTCTAGCAGTCCTTCAAAATTAAAAACCTCTAATCCATAGTTGACTGACCCAATAATATCAACCTCTGAATTCTTTGTATCAATATTCATTATTTGAAAAACAATAACAGCCTCACTTGATTCTTCAATTGATAAATCGGAAGCCATTCGTCCCTTTAAATGATCTGATTCATAAACATTATTGCCTTGAAATTTTGCGACCCCATTAAAAATCCAAAAACCCTGCTCCGACCATGAGGTTTTAAGTTCAAATGCAATCGAGTTTTTTTCTCGAATGATGAACTCAATGACTTCAATATAATCTTTTGATCCATCGGTATAGTCCAAATATCCTTTAAATTTCATTACCTTTTTCTCTGTGTTAAAACTATTTAGTTTAAAAAAATTTTTACTTAATAGGCTTTTGATAACTCAAAAAATGATAGAGATGCCGATATAAAGCATCTCTATCATTCGAAATATAAGAACTACTTTTTCTTCTTACTTATAGTCCATCAAATAAAGTACTGAAGATTTCTGTATTTTTCTGCATATTAAGTTCAACTGTAGAAGAGTCAATCGCCCCGTAGTTACGATATAAAAATACATCCATTAATAAAGATTGCCGCCAAGTTGTATTTCTCCATATCCCCTATATAGCCTTTGCCTCTTGTGTGACGCCCACCACCTGCTATCCAGATCCCACCTCTTCCACCTCAACCAAAATCTTCGTACCGGTAATCAGAAAATCTGCTCTCCATTTCCGTTTTAGATGAAATTTATATTCCTGTTCAAAACCGATCTTGCAAGCTTTTAAGTGTGTTGCCAGTACTGTCTCGCCTTCACTTGGCTGTCTGGTACCTTGCTTTGCTGAACGGCGCTTCTTTGTCTTCACTGGAAATAATTCACGGTATTCAGCTAAACTCATGCTAGACATACAAGCCCCTTTCAAAAGCGTAGAGCTCACCATCCAAGAGCGCTACGTTGACATCGTAGAGGTCTGTCATGTTGCCCTCTGCAATGTGTCTTTGAATCCGACTTGCTTGAGATACGGTTCCCATTGCTTAGCCTGAGCTAGATCGCTGAGTTTTGTTGATCGTAACTTTCTTCTGCAGCTGCAAACTAGCTTGCGAACTCAGGATGTCGTGAGAGTTTTTCAGCGAAGGTATGAATCTGTTTTGTCACTCAATTGGTATGGTGCGCCCGGCGAGCATCGAACCAGCGCCCTAAATTTCGGAAATCTAACTGTTCACTTGTTTAATATTTATCACATACGTTACAACTAGTCTGCAAAGTGGTAATGCATGAGTTCATCACAAAGATTCTTTGCAGGATTGTAACACCTACTCATTGAGTGGGCTTTTTATTACTAACCGTTTTGCCTGAGGTGGTCTTGGAAGTCTTGGTCGTGTACTTTGTCATAATTAACTGGGTCGTAAACGTATCCAGTTAATATAAAACTTAAGCCTCAGCCCCTAAATACCAATTTTTCCAAGAACTGGTTCCCCTAGTTTCAAGAGGCACTGTTGGAATCAATTTATCTTTTAATATTTCAGTTTGTTCAACCGCTTTAGCAAGCCTTGTTTTAACGGAATGAATGCATTCACGGTCACCAAATTCACAGCGGTCTAAAGTTGTACCACCACAAGACCCGTTGGCTAAACCTTTTGGACATGTTTCAGGGCAAATATATAAGGTGTCACTTAAACGGCACTGACCACAGCTTTCACAGCCCACTAGGCTATGTTTACTCAGTACTTCTGTTTTAAGTAAGAGTTTGGCGATCAAAGCGTTTTCCCAAAATGACGCTTTAAAAATAAAACGTCCGACGCCTTTGGCAATTTTTGATCCAAACATTGCTTCATGCATAACATGTAGCTGGCGATATTTAATTAATTGTTTAGAGGTTGGCTGACGCGAAAACTGAGTAATTTCAGGCGAAAACTCTTTACCTGACGTGACTAGCCAAAGTGAATTCCAAAGCTCTTCTAACGCTTTAAGCTCCAGATGTCTGTATTGCTCGACGTAGCTTTCAAGCAGCATTTGCTCCTCTGGCTTATGGCAGGCAGATAAGTGAATTCCTGCAAATCCTAAGTGTTTACATATCAAAATTTGCAAAGCGCAGCGTAAATAAACTCGGTCGGTATCCCCTGCCTGTTTTTCATCTGCCAAGACTTTTAGCATGTGGGGAGTAATTACAATACCTGCAACTTTATGCTTCACCATAAAATTGGCACGACCTAAAGTCAGTGGCATGACGCAAGCCAGTATTTGCTGTGAATAATTGTTTTTGGTTAAAAATGCTTTGGCTTGTTTTAATGCTTCAATGTCATAGCCCAATTGGGTAATGATAAAGTCAGCACCTGCTTTAATTTTCTTATGTAGTTTTAAATACTGTGCATCACGCTCAGCTTCAACATATTTAAATGGGTTAAAAGCAACCCCAATACGGAAACCACCATGCTGCTTGGCAGTCATTACGGCGTTTACCGACTCTAGGTATCGGCTACGAGGCTGTCCATCTCGACCATTATGGTGTTCTTTGAGTTTATCACCGGTAAGCAATAACAAGTTTTGAATATTGGCTGTTTGAGCTTGTTCTAAAAATTGCTCAAAATCTTCTATGTCTCGGGCCTTGCCTGAAAAGTGCAAGACTTTATCGATTGAGTTAGGGTAACTTTTGCTGGCTTCAAGTGGCGCGATATCATGATCTGAATGTACGCGATCTGCCAATGTCATTGCAGCCGGATATCCTGCAAACTCATGTTTCACAGGATAAATTTCATGTAGTGAAGTGAGATATTCCACCAACACAAAAAACTGATTTTGCTGGAAGCAGGGAGAAACGTGTGACATAGGCAAAGTGCTGATCAAAACATGACATCAATCATAAGCGCGGCATTATAAATCAAAGTGCATCAAGATGCGCTAGTCAGAAAGCTCATTGTTTTGCTTATCTTCACCCTCTTTATTTCTGGGTAATTCGAGTGAGCGAGGAAATATAAAATCAAAAGAATCGAGTGCATAACGGTAAAGCTGAGCTGGTCGTTTGCCCACAATTTTACTGTGGTTGGTTTCTTCAACTGCACCTGCTTCTATCATACGGCGTCTAAACGCTTTTTTATCTAAGGATTGCCCAAGAATAATTTCATAAATGGTTTGTAGTTCAGTTAGCGTAAATAATTCAGGCATAAGACTCGCTGGCAATGCGGTATAGCGAGTTTTATTGGTTAAACGCTCTAAAGCTAATCTGAGCAATTCATTATGATCAAAAGCCAATGCTAAATCTTGTGCTTTTGTCACTGGCACCCATTCGCTGTACTCAGCCAAAGCTTGATGTTGATAGGCATTAAAATCAATTAAAGCAAAATACAAAATCGTCACGGCCCAGCCACGCGGGTCACGTTTGGCATTGCCGACAGAAGCAACTTGTTCCAAGTAAGGTGAAGCAATTCCTGTTTTTTCAACTAGCTTACGATAGGCTGTGGCCATCAAATCTTGGTCATGGGTTAAATCGGCAAAACCACCTGGTAAAGCCCATTGGTCTTTGGCTGGAAAGTTGGGTCGCTTAATGAGTAATACCTGCAACTGACCATTAAATACCGAGAAAATAGCCATATCGACCGTGAGTAAAGGTGCGTCATAATCTCGGCGATCATAACTGGCAAGGAATTCTTGTTCAGTTTGAATAGTCACGTTCAGCCTCTTCAATAAAAATGATGAGCCGATACACATGCAACGGCTCATCTAAACTCAGTTATGCGATGGATAAACGCTCACGTATTTGATCCAAAGTACACTCATATTGAAGTTTACCATTTTCAAAGACTGTTTTAAGTGCTCCGCCTTGTTCTTGTTTGACTGTTTGCTCATCAAACAAAGTAAAGCCATTTTCACTTTCTTCGATGCGTAAAAGACCTTTCGCAGATTTTTTTACACCTGAGTCAGTAATTGGGTCTTTAAATAACTCACGGCCTACCCCATTCACTTGTCCCCAAGTCGCTTTCACAGCAAAACCAAAGGTATCGCGAGTCAAGTAGTTATAAGTAAAACTGCCTATACCAAACACCAAATTGTTTGAAGCAAAACCTTTGGCTTCAAGCCCTTCTAAAATACGCTGTGCACGGTCTAGGGTAATCGAGTCACCGTAAATTAAACCAACACGCTCATTGAGTACTTTATAGCCTTGGTCAGTTGTTGTACCGCCAAACACTTCCCATAAACATTCAACCGCACCTTTGTAGGCTGGACTGCCGACTTTGGCGTCTGGATCGCCGCAAATAATTTTAACTGGATCACCAGAGTCTGGACGGAAAACCAATTTCGCCAAACCTAAAGCATTAGGTTGTCTTGCCAAAATTTCAGGTTTTAACGCTACTGTAAATTCGGTAATCACTCGCCAAAAGTCCCAAGTATCAGACACAATACTGACAACACCAGACGGATAAAGCTCACAGATTAAACGCTTAAATGTGTCTACCTCACTGTTTTCTGTACCCATACACATCACACTGTGTTCAGTCGCTGGTACAGATACCCCAATCACACCTGTGGCATTGTAATATTCTTCTGCGTAGTCGATTGAAGCGACCGAATCTGTTCCAATAAAACTAGTTAAGTGCCCCACACCTGATTGTGCAGCATCATAAATTCCGCTCATACCACGACTACTAAAATCGTGTCCTTGCACAGGCACAAAATCGAGTGGCGCGCCAGTTTTTACAGCATATTGCGTTAATAAGCGTTTGTACTCGTAGGCAATTGTGGCCGTAGTACAGCTTTTCCAAAGCTCAGCACTTAATACAGTTTCAATATAGTTGGTTAGCCAAAAGAAACGTGGGTCGGTATTAATGATGGTAAGCACAGGTACACGCAGATTGACGCGGCTGCCTTCTGGCAAGGCTTTAATGCGTAATGGTAAATAGCCCAAGTCGTGTAATGCTTCAATGTGGTCAACTGGTACAGCACCTTCACCTAATGAGCTATCCATACGGCGTTTATATGCAGCCACCACTTTATCTTTAGGTTGTTTGAAAAAGCCTTCATTCCATGTATCGATTAAAAAGTGTTTGATAAAACCCTGAAGACCAAAGAATACAACTTTATCGTCAAAGTCAGGCAACATTTTAGCAAGTCGAGATGAACGCGGCGTAAAGTTGGCGTATACATACTCTGTGCCTTTCGGATACTGACGTCTGTGATCAGCTTTATAAAAATCGATAGCGTTTAATGGATTAAGTTTAATAGTCATCTTTGTTCTCTTTATTTTGCTGCAAAAGCAATTACTGAAATTTTGTCTGTTTCTTGTTGTGGAAAGCTGTCCGAGGTAAATAGTTGGTCAAGCAATCCATCAAAAACCTCTATTCCTTTACTGAAAATACCGTGGGTCACGTATAGAACGACCTTATGGCAATTGAGACGACGGAGTTCTTTGGCAATACCAATAAAGGTTGCACCGCCGTCGCAAATGTCATCGGTAATGACCGCTGTTAGGCCTGATAAATCAGTCGCATGTACATGTGTGCCCAAAATTTTGCCAGTTACAGGGTCACGTTTTTTATCACACTGAACAACAGTGATGGGTTGTTTGCGCTCAAGATTAAAAGCGTCTGCAACCATTTGTGTGCGTGCTTTTGCGCCTTTGTCTGGGCAAACCAGCACTGTTTTTTCATCTTTTAATAATGTGCTTAGCACTTCACTCTTCGCGATGATGTCGACTGAACTGACATTTACAACTTCTTTAAAAGAAGTATTAGCAGCAAGTAATGCTGTTGTTACTTCACTATGGCAGTCCCAAACAGTCACCTTGCCTTGTTTACCCGCTTTTTTGTCGGCATTGATGTTAAGTAGCTTCGTCATCACATCGAGCGAGAACGCTTGGCCTACTGCACAAATACGGTCCTGACGAGCGTATGGAAAATATGGAATTTCTAAGTCAACTGTTAGCCCGTGATTCAGCAATATATTTTCAAGTAACAAATAGTCCATCACATCGTGACTTGAGATCATTTGCGCACGCACCAATACCTTGCCAGATAGTGAACCTAAGGTTGTCTCATCAATCTGAACATGACGCTCTCCACCAGAAAACTGCGTGAATTTCACTGGAATTTCATTTCTTGCCGCATCTAAAAGCTGGATAGCCATATTATCCTCTTTTTTGTCTGATGACCTTCGATGAATATATAGTGGCATAAAGCCACTATATATTTCAAGTCTATTTTTCAAACTTTTTTCAAAACCATTTAAGGCATAAAATTTACGGTTTTAGAGCATTTGGTGATTCGATATTTAAGAGAGATTATTCTTCAAGCAATTGAAATAAAAAATTAATTTACAAAAAGCATCACGAACAAAACCAGCATTAAAAGTAGCGGATATAACTTTGCCCGCCATAAATCAGGTAGTTTTGAGATAAATTTTTCTGAAAAATATAGTCCAATCCATGTTCCAGCAACCAAGAATAAAGCAGCTTCAAACCAGATTAGACCGATAAATCCGTTGGCTGCCCATGTAGATTGCCAAAGTGACAATACACAATAGGTCAGCGTTGCAGTTAAAGACAAAGGCAGCGTGAGAATGTTTGCAATAGCCGCAGCCTCTGCCATAGAACTACCCCGCCGCCGTAATAACGGAACTGTCATTACACTGCCACCCACACCTAAAAGCGCTGCAACCCAACCAATAATTCCACCTTTAATGAGTTCACAGTTTTGACCATAGTTTTGCGTTTGTCTTGATGCCACCATAAAGCCTGGTCGGTAATAACAATCTAGAATGGTTATGAATACATAACCCATAAATATCCAGCGAAGCCAATTTCCATTAAACAATGAGGCCATTACCGCACCGACAACTCCACCCAATGCGATACCACTCCATAAAAAGCGGATTTTTTGCCAATCAATCTGTCCGGACCGATAGTGTCGAAAAGTTGCAAAACTTGCCGAACACAGCATCACAAAAGCTGATGTAGCTACGGCGATTTGCATGGCATGTATCCCAACCATACTTTCGCTACTGTACTTTTGAATAATGACTGTATAAAGCAAAGGCACAGCAACAAAACCGCCGCCAAAGCCAAATAACCAAGTGGTAACGCCTGAAAGTAGTCCAAATAAAAATAGCTCATATAGCATCGTTATCTTCCTCACATTTATAGAGGCATGATATAAAATAGCCCTATGGCAAACTAACGTAGAAAAGCCATATTTTTAATTATTTCAGACAAAAATATATGCGTAATATTCCAATTAACGATGTAGACCATCTACCGCAAGCGGTTTTAGCGTTAGGATCGGACTATCCTGCTGATACTTTGTTAGATACGCATAGCCATCGCCGTGCTCAGTTCTTATATGCACCCGAAGGGCTTATGAAAGTTGAAACTGAAGATGGACAATGGCTCGTGTTACCGTACAGTGGTGTATGGATACCCGCAGGCAAACCACATCAGGTATGGCTATCTAAAGTCAGTACTTATAGTTTGTATATAGAAATAAGTAATGCCCCAAGACAGGCAAACTATTGCGAGGTCGTGCAAGTTTCACCGCTAATGCATCAGTTGCTGATTCAAGCAAATCAACTGCCTGTTGACTACCAACGTTCAGGCCGTGACGGCGCTGTTATCGATTTATTGTTATATGAGTTAGAAGCTGCACCAGCCCTGCCTCTGTTTATTCCATTGCCTCACAACACATTACTATCTAATCAGTGTGCTGAGTTTATGGAGCATCCCGATATTCATAGCAGCCCTAAAGATTGGGCACATGTCCATAATAAAAGTGAGCGAACATTTCACCGCTGGTTTAAGTCAGAAACGGGCATGTCATTTCAGGCTTGGCGTAATCGAGTCTGCATCATCTATGCTTTAAATGCATTAAAAGCAGATATCTCGATTACTGAAATTGCCTTTAGTTTGGGCTATGAGCACTCGGCAGCATTTACTGCAATGTTCAGTAAAATTATGGGTTATCCGCCTACACATTTTCAAAAAAGATTTCATACGCATAATAAAGCGCTATAAAGATTTACTCATGTGAATGGTGTCATAGGTCTCGATCCACTCACGGTTAATGACATCAAAGCCTTGTAGACGCCAAAACTTTTCAGCCGCTGGCAAAAATGGATGAGTGTGCAAATACAAAGTCGTAATTTCATTGTTTTTTGCATGGCTAAACAACATGTCACATAGCTGAGTTGCGATGCCCTTACGACGGTATTCAGGTAATACAAACAACTTAACCACTTCCACTGTATTAGATGGCAAATTTAAATCAAAACGATGGTCATACGCCCGATATGCAATAGTGCCAATAATACGGTTTTTATTTTTTACCGTAATAAAGCAACCTAATGGATCATTAACATAATATTGCCCAAAATTTTTTAAATCTTTG
The DNA here is from genome assembly GCF_046557555.1 of Acinetobacter sp. H1(2024). NCBI lineage: Bacteria > Pseudomonadati > Pseudomonadota > Gammaproteobacteria > Moraxellales > Moraxellaceae > Acinetobacter > Acinetobacter sp. H1(2024). The sequence continues at coordinate 234,663 of NZ_JBKGFO010000001.1, read as the reverse complement.
GGAACTTGCCCATGATAGATTTCTGGGAATAATAAATGTCTTGTATAAAGTGCAAATTCTACAGCAGATGCATAGTCTGATTTGTCAGCTAGATGATAGTGAAAAGTCATATTTATAGCCAAGAATGGTCAGGGATAACAATGGTTTTGTCTTGAATCATGGCTTCATGGAACTCAACATCATAGACACTTTTTAAAAACTTCGGATCGGTGATTCGTGTTTTAGACTCAGGCTTAACTACTTCGTGTTGGCGCATAAAAAACAAATGATCTGCAAATAAAAAAGCCAAATTAGGATCATGCATAATTGCAATCACCGTAAAATTTTGCCGCGACAACTGACGCAATTTTTTCATTAAATAAGACTGGTAATAAACATCGAGATGATTGGTTGGCTCATCGAGCAAAATGACTTTTGGGGCTTGCACTAAAATACGGGCAATCATGACCAATTGTCTTTCGCCCCCCGATAACTCGGTATAAGGACGATCGCGTAAATGCTCAATATCTAAATCAAGCAAAGCTTGATCTACACGCTCCCAGTCTGACTTTGAAGGCCTATATCTGCTGAAAGCGGCACGTCCCGTAATCACCACATCTTTAACCAGAAATGGAAATACAGTTTTATGAAACTGCGGTAAAAAGCCGAGTAATGCAGCCCGATCTTTACCTTTAAAGTCCGATAATGGTTTTCTAGAGTAACGGATCAACCCATCTTTTACTGGTTCTAAGCCAGCCATCAATTTAAAAAGTGTCGATTTTCCACAGCCATTGCGCCCTAAAATGACGGAAAACTGATTTTCAGGAAACTCCAGATGGATGTTTTTGAGAACCTGTTTATGCCCATAGGCATAATTTAACTGATCAATTTGAATCATGCCCAATGAGTCCTCTGTGTTTTCATTAATAATAAGAAAAATGGCGCACCAAGTAGCATGGTAAAAATACCAATTGGTATTTCAAACGTTAGTAAAACCCGAGAAAAGTTATCAATCATGAGTAGGAAACTGCCGCCCAACACCATGTTGGCTGGAATACTGTAGCGGTGATCTGGCCCCACCAACATTCTCACAATATGCGGCATAAAGAGTCCATATAAACTAATAATACCAGCAGCAGCCACAGAAGTTGATGTACATACAGTCACTAGTACAATTAAAAGAAGCTGCTCCCAACGCGGATTAACACCCACCGCCTGCGCTTCTTCAGCACCGAGTGCCATTAAGTTTAAGCGCCAACGTATTGCAAATAATCCAGCAAGGCCAATACAAATAGGAAGCACGGCGTATTGAACCTTTTGCCAAGACGCCTGATGTAAGTTGCCCATCGTCCATTGCACAATGGCTTGTAATTTAAATGGATCACTTAAATATTGAATAACTGTAAGTCCTGCCAAAAACAGCCCCGAAACAATCATGCCGGATAAAATTACCATCACTAAAGACGTCTGGCTTTCATGTTTTTGATGTGCAAATAAATACGTTAAAGCAACAGCACAAACACCAAAAATAAAGGCTGATAGATTTGGTGAAAGCCAACTTAGAGAAAGTGCCAAAGCTGCACCAAACGCGGCACCAGAAGAAATACCAAGTACATACGAGTCAACCAAAGGGTTACGAAACAATGCCTGTAAACCGTTACCCGCTGTTGCTAACGCAGCTCCCACCATAAATGTCAGTAAAATTCTGGGTAATCTGACATTGACTAGTATGTTTTGCATCAGCCTAAATTGTTCAGCATCAAAATATGGCGTACCAAAGACTGCTTGCACACCCCACCGCAAATAGTCCCATGCACTCAAGGTTTGCGTAGGCCCAATGAGCAAAGAGATAAAAATCATGATGAAAGGTAACGGGTAAAACCAATAATATTTCAGTTTTTGCATATTCATTGCACCAACGCTTTGGCAAGGTGCTCACCATACAACTTGGTTAAAATACGCTGTTGTAAAGCACTTACTGGTAAATCGGACTGTTCAGGGTAAATGCTGTGGTTCAAATAAATCGCCGTAATAATGATTTTGATGGTATGGGGGTTATAAATAAATGCAGGGCTCAAATTAAATACCTTACGGTTTTGTACCGCACTTAAGCCTTGTAATTCTTTGCGTTCATAAATCAGTTTTGGGTTGGTATTCCAAAGCACAATATTGTCAGGATTCCATTCAATGAGAGTCTCGGGATTTACGTTGGGTTGATTGGCATTGGTCTGAACAATGTTGTAAGCACCTGCCAGCTCAATAAAGTCATTGGTAATTGACTCCCGTCCCGAAGTGGAAAAAATTCGCCCACCTGACCACGCATAGTAAATCGATTGCTTATTTGACTGACGTGCTGTTTTGGCTGCGACTTCTGCCATAATTTCATCAGAAAAACTCAAAATTTCCTGAGCACGCTTTTGAGCACCGCTTAGAACAGCAATTTCAGATAATTCTTCTTTCACTTGCTGGTAAGTGCCAGACTCCATTACATATACAGCTATACCAAACTGTCGTAATAATGCGATCGTTTGGGTCTGCCCGCTCCCCAAAATTACTAAATCGGGTTTCAACAACACAAGACTTTCAATATTGGTTGCATTGGCACCTTGTGAAGGCGTTGCAAGCTGTTTATTGGCAATGCGTTGATCTATTTTTGAATAGGCGTTAAATAATAAAGGTTGAATGTATACTTCGGCTGGTATGCCAATCACTTTATGACCTTGCCCTAGCATATATAAACCATCTAAACCTGACTCAAATAGAGAAACAATTCTTTGCGCTGGCTTGGCTACACACACTTTTGTATTTGTACTATCAAAAACGCATATCGAACGAACTGCTAAGTTTTCTTTAGTTTTTCTACTTTGTTCAGATGAAGAACATCCACCTAGAATGAGTAAAGTGAGTATTGAAGCCCAAAACCTCATTACACCTCTCCATGCACAAATATGGTGCAAAATAAAAAAGTGTGCTTATTTGGTGCAATTTTCATGTGAAAAAAACACCATAAGAGAGCAAAACGGTTTGAATCATCATTTATATGAGGTGCAAATTAAATGTTTAATTGAAGATATGAATAATTAAGCAATAAAAATGCCAGAATTAAAAAATAAATTTACCCATCAACCGGTTGTCATACTTGTTTCAAGTCAGAAAAAAATTTATGGGCTTTCACACTTCTCTAATAATGAGTTAACTAATACCAGTTATTTTAAAATCTAATTGAGTAAAATATTTAAAAATAATGAGAACTAAAAACATAAAAATTTAAAAAACAAAACACAATACTCAAAAATATAGTTATTTTCTCATTTTAATTTTATCAATTAAATAAATAATTAATAATAAACAAAATCTTAGTTAAAATAATAAAATTAAGTTTTTCTAAAAAATTACAGCTTTAAAAAGTAAATTAATCTAAAGTTAATATTAAAGATAAATCTTTAATAATGACTATTTTATGTGCTAGATTAATGTACAAGAATTATCCAATTATTTGGAAATTTCTCATACTACAAATAACTTACTAACTATAAGAATATTAAACACGACAAGGATTTTAAACCATGAAAAGAAATTATTATATATTAGGCACTCTTTTATGTGGCATGAGCTTAGCAACACATGCCGACTCACTACGAATGAGTGCCACGGAGTTTGCAAAAGACCCAGCTAAAGTAAGCGCACTGCAAAAAGGTCTGGAAAAAATGCGAGCAAATAATAATGCAAATCCATTATCTCCGGAGTTTCGTACAAGTTTTAATTATTGGGCAAATACTCACGGCTATTTTGGTACGGGTACACATGGTACTGATAAAACTACATATCTTAAAAACCGTATGGCAGGTTGCTTACAAGATAATAGTCAAGCCTTATGTGATAGTTACTATAAACATATTCAAAATTCTACAGTTCCAAACGATGGCTTTACAGATGAAGTTTGGGGTACATGCCAACATGGCAATCTAAACTTCTTACCTTGGCACCGTATGATGCTTTATTTTTACGAGCGAACAGTGCGTAAGTATGTTGGACAAGATTACTCTCTTCCTTATTGGGACTATTACCAAGAAAAAGCGGCTAATGGGAAAGGACTAGCGCTGCCTCAATTGGTTCGAGGTAAACAAGCAGGTAGTTTATATGACCAGTTCCGTACACCAGGTTTAAATGAGAATATCAGCGCTATAGATCCAGACGATGCCAGCGCTGCCCAAGCATTTAAATGGAATGACTTCACATCATTTTCCAATCAGTTACAGTCTCAGCCTCATGGTGTAATGCACTGCGCGGTAGGTAAAAACTGTGTGCTGCCAGATATGGGATTTGTACCAATTGCAGGTTTAGACCCTGTATTTTATATGCACCATGCCAATATCGACCGCTTGTGGCAATGTTGGCTAAATAAAAAAGCCAATGGACAACCCATTACACTTGAGTGGGCAAAGAAAAACTTAGGTATGCCAGATAGCTGGTATAACACTCGATACACCTTTGCAGACGAAAACGGTAATAAAGTCACCATGACCATTGCTGATGTATTTACCCCTGGTAAAATTCCGGTGCGTTATACCAATGAAAACGCATGTAAAGTTCAAGCACCAGTTATGGGTAGTCAAGCAGGAAAAGTAAATCTATTTAAAAAAGCGCATAAACCAGTCAGCAGCAATAAAACCATTCAACTGATGGGTGTAAGTCAAAAAGTAGCTTTAGCACCTCAAACCACAACCTTCTTAAAAAGTGCTAGTCAACTTTCTCAAACCACACTTTCATCAGGACAAACTTATTTAATCTTAGATAATGTACAAATGGTGGGTAATCCAAATCTGACATATAAGATTTATTTATCTCCTAAAAATAAACCTGACCAAAAAATTTATGTTGCCACAATTAACTATTTCGGTGTGTTAGATCATAGCCACGGCGGTCATGCGAGCAATGGTGCTATGGGTCAATTGGTCTATCAAGTCAGCGATCAAGTTAATCAATTAGGCGTACCTGCTGAAGACTTAGAGGTTCAGTTTGTTGCTACCGATTTAACCCTTAACCCAGTGAAGCAAAAGGTAAGTTCTCAAGGACTGAGCATTTCTCAAGTTCGCTTAGAAACTTCAAAATAATAATTAAGGGAGAGGCCTGATTTTTCAGGCCTCTAATTTATACTAAACAAACTATATAAAGACTATTCAACCAATTTAATAGTAATCTAGTAATTACCTACTTGTATTTTTTAAACTGCTCTAAAGTACTGTTTGTATAATAGAACTTTCAGGTGTTCTATTATATTGATTATTCATAGGGATCTGTAATACGGAACTAATCCATTTTTTTTCTGAAAATTGAATTTTATTCATATAAATATAATTTAAAACCATATTTTGAAGAAGATTAGTCACAATCATATTTTTTTCATTTTCTTGCTCATATAAAATTTTAATTTCATTTTTAGGAATACGTCCCAACTGTAATTGAGTTTGAATATATATTAATTGATATGCAGGATTATTATTTCTTGACAACAATTCATTAACAATAACCTCTAACTGTGGAGAAGCAGTAGCCTTAGCAATAAAGTTAATAAGATATCTACAAACTGATTTACACATTTCAAAAGTCATTTTTTCAGCAATCGAAAGAGCCTCCTCTTCAGAAGTTTTACTTTTCTCTTGAATAATAGATATCATAAATTCTTTAAGATCATTATCTGACCTCATTAAAACATCTAAAAAGAATGATAAAGATTTTAAACCTAATCCATAGCTTGAATTCAATAAACCTTCTAATCGATTCCTATTAAAAGAACCATGCTTATTTTTAGCAATCTGACCTAAAACCTCTAAACATCTGAATATTGTACTTGAATCATTCATTTGCTTTAATTCAACATTCTGTTCTAAATTTTCCTTTAATTCATCTTTTGAATCCTCAAAAGAATTTACGGCTGAATCTAAGATAGTATCAGAATCACCATTCTGATCACGTAAAGCTAAGTTTTTATTTCTTTCTTCATAAACATTTTTATTTTCGAGGCGGATTTGTTTAATCTCTTTAGATAAAATTTTTCTAAACTTTTCATTTAATATTTTATTTTGGTCTAAAGTTAAATAATGTGGATTAAAGTCAATTAATAAATTTGAACTATATTCTAGAATATAGTCTAAAAAATCTGTAGAGTTAGAATGATGCACTAAAAATATTAATATATTTGCACTCTCTTCAGTGTGAATTGTTTCACATAATTCTTTTACTAAAGCAGACAAGTTACTTTGATTAATTGCAATATACTTTGAACATGAAAAATAATAAATATATTTTTGAGAAAAAATAAGCTCCAAATTATCATCTACATAAAGAATATTTGAGTCCATCAATATACTTTTTATATCTAATGAGAGTACATACTCTTTATGATAATTTTCTACCAATCCATCAAAATCAGCTTCAGAAATACTTTTTATTTTCCTTTTAAACATCTCATATGCTAAAAAAGATAAAAAGTTTAGGATACTATCAAAATCATTATGATTTACACGTACTTTCTGCAATAAGCTTAAAATTAAAGTGTTATAACAATGACCATACGAAGTTAAAGAAAAATCCCTTGATAAATTAATATTATCCAAAGTTTGAATAATAGTTAATATATACATGGGTTTAGCATCCATGACGTTTTTTCTTAATAATAAATCAAAATGATTAGTTAGATTATCTATCTTCTTTAGAAACTCTGAATCATTCTGAGTATATAAAGATTCAACACCTATACTATACCATTTACTATATAGCTCATTTCTTTTAAGATGACCTAAATTTTTTATTTCAAAAATTTCAAATTTTACATTTAGATGCTTTGATCTATCACCAAAAAAATGCTGTTTATCTACAAAAAAATATATTTTACTAAAATAATTCGTTATAGATTCCAAAAATGAAGATTCATATTTTTCACTAATTTTAATATTTTGAAAATCATCAATTAATAGCGCAAATTTATTATTTTCATAATCATAATTAATACCAAACTTATTAGCACAAGCTTTCACTAATTGCTCAGCACTATAATGTTTTATCTCATCAGCTTTCAATATAACTACTTGATAACCTAATTCTACTAAGTCACTACAGTATTTTTTTAATAAAGCAGTTTTTCCTGATTTATCAGATCCAATAAAGTATGCATAATTGAATTTATTAATGATATCTTCAGAAGAAATATGCTTATAATTTATTGTAGTATTACTACTTATATGTTCCATATCGGGATATACAAAAACATCATTTAAAAGTATTAAATCTTTCTCAGGATGTTTTATGTTTATCCCTAAGTCATTAATATACCTATGAAATTTATCAGATTGCATCGGTAGAACTGGAATTAAGCTCTCTTTTTTTTTTCAGCCTCAACTTCTCTATTTCTTTCAATTTGATTCATAAGTTGATCAACTATTGTTAAATAGGTTGACTCTATATTCTCATATTTACTAACTGGCACGCCATCCTTTGGTGCACATTTTATGTTACCAAAATATGTTCGTTTCCAGATACACTCTTCAGCAATTATTGGGAAAATTTTAGTATTATCAATAACTTGCTTCTCAACAGCTATTTCTAATTCTTTTCTTACACAATAATCAGAATTTAGATAGTCAGTACTCACAATACAAACAACCATATGAGCATTTTTTAAATTATTTTGGATTGTTTCATCTAAATCTTGGCCAATATCAACTATTTGATCTGTAAAAATTTCTAAATTATTATACTTTGCAATAGCGTTAAGATGGGCCATTAATGCTAAAAAATGATTTTCATTTTTGTGGCTATAACTAATGAAAATTTTAGTTTTTTCTGTCATGTTTAAATAAAATTTAGAAATTATGATTTTTCTATTATATATAAAACAAAACTCATATCAAGTTGATATTGATAAAAAAATAATATACGATTGTAGTTTAAGTTCAGAACTGTTACAAAGATTTCTATAAAATATTGATAGTATCATTCATATTTAGATGAATGAATAATAAGACCGTTAAAGTTTTCACCATAATCCTAACAATATCGATATCAGTATTAACATCATTGATGACTGTGACAAATTGGCACCTTCTATGCATAGTATCGTGGTCTTAAAGACACATGGAAAAGGCCGCTTCTCGCGGCCTTCGTTTTATCATTTTTATATAGACCGTTTATTTTCTTGATAATTGATATTCTTTAAAAATAAATCGACTACATATTCAACCCAAATACCAATTTCACTCTCAGATATTAAATAATCAGGATGGGTCAGACATTTTAAATGAGCATCACTTCGTAAAAGCGATAAAAAGATATTTGCAGCAGCTTCAGAAGAAGAACTTAACTCAATTTCTCCTTGTTTGACCGATTTTTCAAGATAACCCGCAATAATATTTGCCAGTTTTTGTGGCCCAAGTTCAAAGAATTTTTCAGATAATTCTGGGAATCTGACTGCTTCAGCAATACAAACCCTAAAAAAAGCCAAACCTGAATGTGACAATATAAAGCAGAGATAAGTTTTACCCATCTCGGTTAAAGCTGAACGTAAATTTTTAGCTTGCGTCTCAACTAAAATAATTTGTTTTTGCATGTTGGCGCATTGGCGTTCAATGACTGCAGCGAACATCGCTTCTTTATTTTTAAAACAACCATACATGGTGGCTTTTGAAACACCAGCTTCTTTTTGAATCATGTCTGTCGTCGTGCCACTAAAACCGTGGATCAGAAAAAACTTGGTTGCTGCGTCTAGAATTTTTTGATCTTTCTCATTGGCTTTAATGCAATCTGACATACGAACCTGCAAATATATTTAGAAATTTCGTGATTAGTGTAACTCATCGAAAAGTTCAAAATCGAGAATTGACGTAATTTTAATAAGATAGTACAGTACCGATCGGTACAGTTGAGCTCAATAACTGCACTATGCAACGAGTTCATTTTTAAAATTTAAGGTAAAAGATGAATATACGACCACTCATCGGTTTGGCAGGTGCAATTTTTGCAGCAATGACTGTCGAATTTAATAACCGAATTACCAGTATTACTTTGGTCGATATTCGCGGTGCAATGGGTATTAGTGTTGACTCTGGTTATTGGGTCAGCAGTATTTATGCCAGTGCCATGATTATTGGCATGATCCTCTCTACCAGTTGGGCCGTTATTTTTTCCATGCGCAGAGTCCTTCTTTTTGCCATAGGTCTTTGTCTCTTCTCTAGCGTTTTAATTCCTTTTAGTCCCAACATTGAAATATTTTATTTATTACGCGGCTTGCAAGGACTTGCCAATGGTTTAACCATTCCTTTACTCATGGCCTGTGCACTTAGATTTCTAGGGCCAGAAATCCGTTTATGGGGTTTGGCCTGCTATGCGCTAACAGCAACTTTCTTTCCCAACTTAAGTGCTGCACTCTCTGCATTTTATTTAGATGTGATTGGTTGGAAAATGATATTTTTCCAAACCATTCCTTTTTGTGCGCTAAGTGCTGCATTGGTTTACTTTGGTATTCCGCAAGATCCATTAAATTATTCAAAAATAAAAACTTACGATTGGACAGGTGCCATTTTAGCCATTATTAGCTTAGCAAGCTTAAGTACCATGCTTTTACATGGCAATCACTTGGACTGGTTCCATTCAAAATTGATTTGTGTTTTGGCTTTAATCAGTGCCATTACCCTACCTTTATTTTTAATACATGAATGGCGCTATCCAACTCCATTAATTAAACCGCAAATGCTCGAAATACGAAATTTTGCCTATGCCGTTATTGCCCTGTTTTGTTTTGTGGTTATTGGCATGTCAACAAGCACTTTACCACTCAATTACTTAAGCGCTGTACATGGTTATAAACCAACTCAAACCATGTGGATTGGTTTACAAATTGCGGCCTTACAATTTATTTATATTCCAATTGTTATTAAGCTTTTAAATCAAGCTTGGGTCGACAGCCGTTATGTACATGGCTTTGGTTTGCTTCTGGTGATGGCCGGTTGTTTAGGTGCAAGTCAACTCGATACCACTTGGAATCAAGACCAATTTTACTTTTGGCATGCCATCTCATGTTTGGGCCAAACCTGTGTTGTGCTCTCACTCTTAATGATGGGTACAAACAGTGTTCATCCAACCATGGCAATTTATGCATCACCGATGATTAACACTCCGCGTGCGATTAGCGGTGTACTGGGTGTGTGCATATTGGATTGGGTCAATCGCGTACGTGGTGAATACCACTCAACACGGCTAATTGAAAATACTGCACAACATGTTTTCCAAAATATTCAAGGCCCTGTCATTAATCCACTTACTCCGCCTGTGCTTACCGCAAATGGTGCAGATCGTGTTTCAGGCGGTTTATCTGCCCTAAGTTCTGCGATTCAGGCGCAACAATCTGTTTTAGTTATTAGCGATCAATATCTAATTTTAGCTGGCCTTACTGCAATTTTATTTATCGTTATGCTGATTTTACCCGTTAGAACTTATCCACCACGCATTGCTCTCATTAAGTTAATGAATAGTCATAACTCAGGAAAATCTTTATGAGTACTCTAGAAGCCCAAGATCACTCTGCGACCGAGTCAGCCAAATTAACAAAGATGCAATATCTAAAAAAACACTGGGTTATGGTTATTGCGTTCATTATTGTTTTAGCCTCTATTTTATGGGTTTTAAAACTTATATTTTTACCATCTTCGACTATTGAAACAGACGATGCACGTGTAGATGTAGAGTACTCAACCATTGCTCCTAAAGTCTCTGGAAATATCGAAGAAATTTATATTAAAGATCATCAGACCGTAAAAAAAGGCCAGCTTTTGGCACGGATTGATGCAAGAGATTATGAAGCGGCTTTAGCTGAAGCAGAGTCTAATTATGCTAAAGCTGAAGCTGATTTAAATGAAGCAAAGCTGGCAGTAGAAAGACAACCGACTGTTATTCGAGAAACAGAGGCTCAGCTTAGAAAAGTAGAAGCTGGAATTAAACTCACCAAAGATAATACGGCGCGTTATGAGCAACTACAGGCACTTGGTGCTGAGTCTAGATTAATTACACAACAGTCAAAAACTACATTGACTGAGCAATATGCTGACTTAGACAGCAGTAAAGAAAAAGTTACCGATGCACAGTATCAGCTCAACCAATATAAAATTCAGGTTCAAGCCAAACAAGCTGTTTTAAAACAAGCTCAAGCGGCACTTGATAAAGCAAAGCTGAATTTGAGTTATACAGAAGTTCGAGCACCTATTGATGGCATGATTGGTCAAAAGTCAGCTAACGTAGGTAACTTTGTAAGCGCCGGTAATCCACTCATGGTGGTTGTTCCTTTAGATCAGGTTTATGTAGAAGCAAACTTCCGTGAAATTGAGCTAAAACAAATTAAAATCGGTCAGCCTGTCACTGTCTATGTTGACGCTTACAATGTTGAGTTAAAAGGTGTAGTAGACAGCTTCTCTCCATCTACTGGGGCATTTTTCTCTCCGATCTCGGCGACCAATGCGACAGGTAACTTTACTAAGATTGTTCAGCGTTTACCTTTACGCATCAAGCTTATTGAAAATCAAAAAGATATTAAGTTGTTGCGCCCAGGTCTATCTGTTGTAGTTTCTGTAGATACCAATAAAAAGTAAATTTGAGGTTGTGACTTAATTAAAAAAAAAAGAGACCATTGAATGGTCTCTTTTTAAATGATGAGTTTTAAAAAGTCTTTAAAACTTTTTGGTATAGTTTACAAACAAGCGGTCTTCACCAAAGTCATTGCCGTGTTTAACGTTGTAATCAATCCGAATATATTGCAGGGCAAGACCTTTTAAGAAAGGTTGTTGAAATGCATAGTTTAGAATGACATTTGACTCAGTTTCATGATTTTTCTCACCATTGGCTGCTTTAAAGTCATTTCCGTAAACATATTTCACCATCGCATTTAAGCCCGGCACGTAATCTTTAAAGTCGTAGCCATACATGACATGGTAAGACTTTTCATCTTTTTTAAAGAAGCCAGTGGCATTCCAGTTAATGAAATAGGTCTCTGGTAAGAAACCATCCGGTAATGGGTATGCCGATTCACCAATAATTTGTTGGTAACCCAAGCCAAAGGTATGATTTTTTACTTTGAGTGTTTCTAGTACTCCAATGTTTTGCGCATCGATATCAAAAGTATTGCCGTCATTTTTGGCATTGAAGTACTTAAATTTAGAAGTAAGCGCAAAGTTAGGTTGTTTCCAGTTATGCTCAAGTCCTACATAGTGCTTATTGTAGAGGCCTTCTAAATTACCGAAGTAATATTCACCCTTCAGTGACGGCGTAAATTGATAGCGTAGGTCAATGTAGTTCAAACCATCAGATTCTTTAGTAACTCCATTTGATGTGAAAGAAAACTTTTTAAAGTCTTCTTCATTGCGTGGTGACACTTTTTCAACTCGGCCAATTTCGGCATAGAGCTGATCTGAAAGTTGCGACCTAAGATTAGTTCCCCAATAAGAAGCAAGTAATTGTCGGCTGGCATCTACAGCCGTTACAGGTAAATCTAACCAGAGTTCGCCTACGCTTAATAAAGTTTTATCGTAGCCCAGTTTTAAAGTTGCGCCGTATTTTAAAAAGTCAGATGCTTGTGACTGTGTTTCTTTATTAAAAGGCAAAACCGTGTCTGCAACGTGTTTGTCTGAACTCAAGCGAACGGCATATTGAACAGAAGCATCGGCCCCAATCGTGATTGGCTTGTCTGCTATGATTAACGGAGTGTCATTCATTTTTGATTTATAAAATAATGATGCTGCCTGAGACCAACTGCCAGTATCTTTTAAGGCATCATTATCAAAATTACGGTTGATATAGGCATTCTTTAGCGTGAACTTCCATTCATCTTCACCTTGTTGAGTAGTATCTGCTGCCCACAACACTGAATGACCACTACAGATAAATAAAAGGGTAGAAAACTTTAAATATGGTGTTTTTAAATATTTCATGAAACAAATCATCCTTTAACTATTGTCTGCGCCATCCTTTGGCACAGACATATATTTTCGGTGGAATCGTGTTATCTCAATTTGAAGCGACTAAAAGTTGAGAGCGATTTTTCTTTAAACGTTTAATGAGTAACAACGAAACCGCAGCACAAAATGCTGGTACCGCTAAAATGCTTAAAATTTCAAAACTGGAGAGATTTAATGACATTAACCAGCCGCCCATAATTGATCCCACAATCGATCCTGAGCGCCCTACTGCGTTGGCCCAACTTACACCTGTTGCTCGGCAATGTGTTGGATAAAAACTAGATGCAAAAGCGTTTGCTCCCACTTGCGAACCACTAATTCCTGCACCTACCCCAAACATGGCAAACATCAATAAAGCCGTATTTGCCTGTTCAATTCCAAACCCCAAACAAATCAGGAACAATCCGCCAAAAACATAAGCCGTACTTAAAATTTTGGTTGCATCCATCTTATCCATTAGCAGGCCTAAGACAATCGCACCAATGGTTCCACCTATTTGGAAAATTGAAGTAAGCCATGATGCGTTGGATAAATTAAAGCCCTCATTGGTCAGTAAAGTAGGCATCCAACTTGAAATCATATAAATAATGAGAAGGCTCATAAAAAATGTAAACCAAATCAAAAAAGTGCCCAAAGCAAAGCCTTTATTAAACAAATCTTTCAAGCTTGATTTTTCGACTTCATTGACTGTTGGAACCAAAGTCGGAGTACTATTTAAATGCGGTGCGATACGGTGAATAATCTTTTCAATTTTTTCGGTACCCTTCTTTTTAAGCACTAAAAATCGAATAGATTCAGGTAATAAAAAATATAAGAAAGGTACAGTCGCTAAAGGTAATACTCCCCCAATGAGCAAAATACCGTGCCAGCCAATATGAGGAAGTAGCTGAGCCGAAAAAATACCACCAAGAGCGGAACCCACAGTAAAGCCACAGAACATCATGGTTACAAGATTAGAGCGACGAGATGTAGGCGCATATTCAGAGGTTAAAGTAATTGCATTGGGTAAAGCCCCACCTAGACCCAAACCAGTGAGAAATCTCCAAATAATCAGTGTTTGTAAATCTGCTGAAAAAGAGGCAAAAACACTGGCAATTCCAAACATAATGACCGACCCAATCAAAATCGGTTTACGGCCTAATTTATCGGATAAAGGTCCGAAAATGAGTGCACCAGCCATCAGTCCAAATAAGCCAGCGCCAAATAAAGGTGCCAAATCGGTTGCTTGCAACCCCCACTCTGCCTTTAAAGCAGGTGCAATAAATCCAACTGCTGCGGTATCAAATCCATCAATCGCAACAATCAAAAAACACAACCACATGATTAATTTTTGCAAAGACGATAGCGGTATTTCATCAATGAAACTTTGTACGTCTATAGAATTTTGAGACATGAGAGCTCCTTTCGCCAATACATTGGCGTATATGCAATCCTTAGCAAAAGTGCCCAACTGTATTTTTTATTTAGGTTGAGCACCTATTTCAATAAATCAGATCAATTTGATTTATTTCACATTCACCGTAATGCCAGTCAGCCCGGTAATGTCTGCACGCATAACATCACCTTTCACTACAGCACCCACACCTTCTGGAGTTCCTGTAAAAATCAAATCACCTGCTTTTAGTTGAAATAACGTAGATAAATTCGCAATCGTTTCAGCCACAGACCAAATCAGGTGACTGACATCGCTGTGCTGTTCGGTTTTACCATTTACAGTTAAATGAATATCGGCATTATTGATTTCACCCGTTTGAGTAATCGGATGAATTGGGCCAATTGGTGCAGAAAAATCAAAAGCTTTACCGATTTCCCATGGGCGACCTTTTTCACGCATTGCCATCTGTAAGTCACGGCGTGTCATATCTAAACCAACTGCATAGCCATAGATATAGTTCGCTGCATCCTCAACCGAGACATTTTTGGCATCTTTACCTATTGCAACGACCAACTCGATTTCATAATGAAAATTTGAAGTTTCAGATGGATATGGAATATCAACCGCATCTGTATTTACCGGAATAACTGACTCAAGGTCATTTGGCTTACAAAAGAAAAAAGGTGGTTCACGGTCTGGGTCAAAACCCATTTCACGTGCATGAGCAGCGTAGTTACGGCCAACGCAATACACACGGCGTACTGGAAATTTATGCGCTGAGCCGTGAATAAATAGACCCGCAGTGGTCATTGGTTCAAAAATAAATGACATATCTAAATTCCTTCTATTAAGTTAATCACGACTCAAAATGCATCGGCCTGCTTTTCAGGTGCTGCTTTTTGAAATGCTTCTAAGGTCATGCAATGTTGGTAAATTTCATTAATGTTTGGATAAGCCGATAAATCGACTTTAAAACGCTCGGCAGAAACTACTTGTGGAACTAAATAGGCATCTGCAATGGTCGGTTGATTGCCATAGCAGAACTTTTCTCGATTCTGGTCTTGTTCCAAAATATGCTCTAAAGCTGCAAATCCATCCTGAATCCACTTGGCACACCATGCGTTGATTTGTGCATCATCCAGCCCTAAGTTCTGACGTAAGTATTCAAGAACACGCTTGTTGTTTAATGGATGGACGTCACATCCAACTAAAGCAGCAATGGCACGGACTTTTTCACGACCTAATGCATCTGTAGGTAATAAAGCGGGTTCGGGATATTGTTCTTCCAGCCATTCGATAATGGCTGGACTTTGCAATAAGTTCCCCGATTCAGTTTCAAGTACCGGTACAAATCCTTGCGGATTTAAAGCTTTAAAAGCAGTTTGATGGTGCTCATTTTTAGCAAGCGATATATAAGTCGCTTCGTAAGCCAAACCCTTTAAGTTCAATACAATGCGAGTCCGATGTGATGTACCACTGCGGAAAAAGCTATAAAGTTTCATGCCACATTCCCTTGATAGTTTTTCACTGCATCAAGGCAGTTATTGACATTCCAGCCATATAACCATTCCATTGCATCATAAAAACGTTCGGTAGGACGTCCACGCCACAAATCGTTGCGAACCAAGCGTTGCACACCTTTGGCATGGTAAATTTTGCCCATTTCACGTGAAGACAAAACAATACGCGCTGTACGTGCCACACGTGCTTTTTGGTAAATATCAAAAGCTTTTAAAATGTCATGGTCGGTAACACGTAACGCTTCACCTAAAGTTACGGCGTCTTCCATCGCCATACATGCACCTTGCGCCATATATTGCGTGGTTGGATGTGCTGCATCGCCAAGTAATGTCACACGGCCAAAAGTCCATGTTTCAATAGGTTCACGGTCTGCAGTTGCCCAGCGGCGCCAACTTTTAGGTAACTCAATCAATTGACGAGCTTTCGGGCAAATTCCTTGAAAATAAGACAGCACTTCTTCTTTAGAGCCGTCGGTTACGCCCCACTGTTCTTTCTCACGGCTATGGAACGTCACAACAACGTTATATTCCTTTCCGCCGCGTAGTGGATAATGCACAAGGTGGCAATTTGGCCCGACCCAAATACTGGCTGCATTCCATTTCAAGTCTTCGGGAAACTCGCTTTCAGGTACAACAGCACGGTAAACCACATGACCTGTAACCAATGCTGGGTCACCCACGTAGGTATCACGCACAACAGATTTAACCCCATCAGCACCGATAAGTGCCTGACCATGATATTGCGTGCCATGTTGATCGGTAATCGTTACGCCCGCATCATCCTGTTCAACTTTTTGAATTTGGCAATTAGTGATGATTTCCAAGTGGCCGTATTGTTTAGCACCTTCAACCAATGAACCATGGATATCGGCACGGTGAATCACCGCATATGGGTTACCAAAACGTTCACGGAATTTTTCATCGGTTGGAATTTTACCGACTTGATATTCATCAATCGCATCATGCATAACCATATAGTCGGTATAGACTGCTTTACTGCGAGCAATTTCACCAATTCCTAGCGCATCAAAAGCATGAAATGCGTTTGGCCCTAGTTGAATTCCAGCACCAATCTCACCAATTTCAGGGGCTTGTTCAAAAACCTGTACCTTAAAGCCTTGTTTTGCCAAAGCGAGTGCAGCTGCAAATCCGCCAATGCCGCCACCAGCAATTAATATCGGTTGTTGAGTATTTGACATGATTTATATCCTTATAAAATATTCTATTTACTGGCGCTCACGCACCGAGTACAAACCCAGTTTCCGTTGTAAGGGGGCTTCATCTGCGATAAACAAATAACATGGTTGATCTGAGGTATTGATTAAATCAATATGAGAAAAACATGGCGCACAGGCCGTATCAGCTTTATTTAAATTGAAATCTTTCTGATCAATTTTGACTTGGAGCTGACCGTCAATCACATGAAAAATTTGGGCAGTAGAGCGCGGTTGGAGCTGTAAATTTTCATTTGGTCTGAGCATTAAAGCCGAATAACCAATAATATTTTGACAGTCATCACCGGTTTCAGGATTGATGTAAGTCACCTGAATTGGAGCTTGATGGTTGTTATCATCTGCAAGCGCATGCAAAACTTTTTTGGTTTCTTTCCAAGAGTAGCGCATGATCGGATATGAGGCATTTTCACGGGTAAAATGTGCAGTGGGTACAATCCCCGTTCCATAATGATGAGCATTTCCGGCACTGGTCACTTTTTGGATTTCACCCGGTTGTACATAAGAAGCTTCCATGTAATAAACCAAAGGTAAATCCAGTACATCTAACCAGATCACAGGCTCATCGCCATCATGTCCATGTTCATGCCAAAGCCCGGATGGCGTAAGGATTAAATCTCCATGCTCCATCATGCATTTTTGACCTTCAACAGTCGTATACGCGCCTTCACCTTCAACAATCAGACGCACTGCATTTGGGGTATGTCGATGTGATGGCGCCCACTCTTTTGGTAACAAAAGCTGCATGCCAAGATACATGACCGAACTGGCTTTCATATTTTCCAGACCATGTCCGGGATTGGCTAAAACCAATACACGGCGTTCAGCTTTTTCAATCGGTGTTAACTCACCTGCTTCGAGTAATAAAGGTTTAATATTCTGAAAATACCATGCGGTCGCTACCGTCTGCGGCATAGGTTTATGCGGAGGCAATACATTACGTAAACTTGGCCATAAAGGGACTAAATTTGATTCTTCAAGTTGACCAAGATAACGTTTTGGCAAGTCATCTAGCGTTGCTAACTGTTCCATTTCAGATCCTCTATTTAAGGCCAATTTGTACAAGAATGCTTTGTACTTTTACGACCTATTCTTCCTTGATCATCAATGTAACAATCGAAAATTGTTGAATCTAGGCACAAAAAACAATAGTCTGTATTGATAAAATCAATACAAGGAAATTAAAGTGTTTGATCTTGATACTCGGCTTTTACAAATTTTCTTTGAAATTTATAAACATAGCAGTGTGTCTAAAGCTGCTGAACAGCTTGAAATCGGACAACCGACTTTAAGTATTGCGTTAAATAAATTACGTGAGCATTTTCAGGACCCACTTTTTGTCCGTATTGAAAATAAGATGCAACCTACTGAGTTATCTAAACAAATATATCCGCTGGTTGTAGAAATTCTGAACCGACTAAAACTGGTTCAAAACTACAATATTGAATTTGATCCACAGACTTCAAATTATCAATTTAAAATCAGCATGACTGATATTAGCCATCTGGTTTTATTACCTAAACTGATCAATTATTTACGTGCCCATGCCCCCAATATTCGCTTAGAAATTGTCCCTATTGATGCCAATACACCAGTGATGATGTCAAATGGAGACATTGATTTAGCCATTGGTTTTTTGCCTCAGCTTGAAGCAGGTTTTTATCAGCAAACACTTTTCCAGCAACGTTATATTTGTATTGCCAGTAAAGAACACCCGAGGCTTACAGGCACAACGCTTTCAGACCAAGAATTTCGCCAAGAGCTACATGTCGATATTTTTGCAACGGGTGGACATTACGTGCTGGAGCATGAGTTACAAAAACTAGGAGTAAACCGTAATATTCTGGTTCGTTTGCCAAGCTATTTAGGGGTTGGTTTAGTTGTTCAAGACACAGACGCGATTGCGACCATTCCTCATTATTTAAGTCAGGTGCTTTTAGTCAGAGGTGGCTTAAAAGTTTTAGAACCTCCTTATTATTTTCCGACTTATAGTGTGAAGCAGCATTGGCATGCACGAGTTCATCAAACACCAAGCAACCAATGGTTAAGAAGAGTATGTTTTGAACTTTTTTCTGAATAGAATATTTAATCAGACACTATTAAAATCTAATAAAAATAAAAAGACTTTGCGTAGAGGGATAAATTGCTCCACACAAAGTCTTTATAAAATTTTTTACAGCATTACCCTTCTACCTTTTTATCTTTGCTACTTGAATAGATAAAGTACAAAGCGATCCCTAAGCAAATTAGCGCTCCTAATCGATACAGTGAAAAAGGAAGCATTTCATTACCGAACCAGCCAAAGTTATCAATCAAGATACTCATCAAAAGTTGTCCAAAAATCACAGCCACAGTGGCAACCGCAGCTCCGATTCTTTGTACAGCCAGTACCATAATGACAATATAAGGTACGCCACACATGGCACCTAATAACTGCCATTTAGGAACATCTAGTAACGTTAAAGTTTGTTTGGGTTCAAAGTAAAAAATAAGGAGAGCCGTAATTAGAGCACCGACCGAGAAAGTCAAAAAAGCACTACGAAATACACCAACTTTCACTCCAAGTTGACCATTAATTGCGGCCTGTACACTCAGCAAAGCACCGCCAATGACGGCAAGAAGAATCATTAAAATTGTCATGGCTATCTCCTACGCTTTTGCCACAAGTACAAGTGCGACAACAATAAAGATGAGTGCCACCACTCGTTTACGGTCTACTTTCCGATGTGGAGTTTCCAGTAAACCATAGTGGTCGATAATCAGACTTTTAAATACCTGTCCCGCTAAAATGCCAATCATGGTCATAGCAATACCAATAATTGGAGTCGTAATAGTCAAAATAATGACGTAAGCAGGACCTAAAACGCCACCGAGTAATTGCCAAGATGGAAGTGTAAAAAATGAAGGGCTATTGCGTGGGCTAAAAAACAACATGAGTAAAAAGGTAAGTGCTGCACCCACACCAAAAATACTAAACGTGGCCCACAACTCACCCACTTCCTTTCCTAACGGCCCTAGAAGCCCTGCTTCGACCGATAGCCCCATCCCCCCTAAAATGGTTAGGAGTAGTAATAGAATTTGCATCTACATTGCCTCATCTGTATCTAGGCAATGAATACTAAGGTAGCCAATTCATCTGAAAAACAGCATAATTCATGAATCACTTTTGCAGAAATTGCACAAATGGATTTAACAAATTCGATTGATATCCGCACGCTTCGCTTCTTTATTAGTGTTTACAATGCTCACAACTTCTCAAATGTAGCACGTAAAGAAGATGTGTCTGCATCTATGATTTCTCGCACCATCCAACAGCTTGAAGATGCGTTAGGCCAGCAACTTTTTTACCGAAATACGCGAGCAATCACACCGACCGAATCGGGCAAATTATTTTTTGAATATGCGAAAAAAATTACCGAACAATTTGATGAAGCTCAAAAGGCTTTACAAGATAAAACCATAGAGCCATCGGGACTCGTCCGCATTAATGCCCCTGTGTTTTTTGGGCAACGGCATATTGCGCCGTGGTTAGCTGGGTTATCAGAGCGTTATCCAAGACTTTTAATAGAACTAATTCAAACCGATGAATTTATAGATCCATTACGTGAAAGCACAGATTTAATATTTCGTATTGGAGCACTGACTGATTCATCATTTCATGCCCGTATTTTTGGTACACAGAAATATCATTTGGCAGCATCTCCTCAGTATGTTGCTAAATACGGTACGCTTGATCATCCGACAGAGCTTAATCAGCACAAATGCCTAGTCTATAAAGGTTTTGAAGGTCCTAACCGGTGGTTAGTAAGAAAGCCCAATGAAGAATGGATACATTATCCAATTACTCCATTGCTGTCTTCAAACAATGCCGAGAGTTTAATGACAGCTGCGCTTCATGGCATGGGGATTGTTTTGTTTCCTGATTGGCTGATTGGTGAGGCTTTAAAACAAGGTGATTTAATAAAGCTTTTACCTGAATATGAAGTCGCGATTAAATCACACCCCCAGCATATCGCGGCCATTTATCCAAATGTCCGCCATCCGCCCTTAAATATTCGAGTGGTAATAAATTATTTTGCTGAAATCTATGGAGACACACCGTATTGGCAGAATTAAATTTTTCTTTTAATCATCATTTATAAAGACAAAAACACCCTGATTGCAGCAATTAAATAAACACTGAAATCAGGTATCACCGTTAGATACTAATTAATTGCTATCTCATAATGAAAATTATCGGCCAAACCATAAGACTCACGGTATTCGACTGCTACGCCTTCAAGATTTTTTGCGATACGGCATACCTTCACTAAAGGATCTTCAAGGAGATTATTTAAATGGCTATCTTTGATATTTTTCTCAAAAGTTAACCGTTCTGTTGCAGAAGAAATAAATTGGCCACAGTGCTGATAATAAAAAGGATAAAGTAGATTCCCAAACTCAGCGATTGGAATTTCTTCCAGATTTTTAAATAAGCGTTCAGGCAGCCAGATTCTTTCGCTTAACACAACGACGTCTTCATGCTTACGAACACGCTCGATATAAATCAGCTTTTCGGTGTGCCCAAGCCCTAACTCGGCGTTTACTTCCGGAATTGCATCACACACTTCTACTTTTTTGATTTGTCCTTGTGGCTGAATAAAATCGCCTTTTTTATTACGTAATCTAAAAAAACGAATGAGCGAGTTTTCAAAGTTAGGTTGTTTTAGGAAAGTTCCTTTTCCTTGCTGTTTGACCAATAAGCCATCTTCAACCAGTCCTTCAACCGCCTTTCTAACGGTTCCTACCGATACGCTATACATTTGCGCAAGTTCTTGTTCACTTGGAATAGGCTCTTCAACTGTCCATTTTGACTGAATCAGTAGTTTTTGAAGTTCCCAACGGACCTTTTCATATCTTGGCAATTTAAAATTTTTAAATGCAGTCTCATCAAGCATTTGCGTTAAACATTATGAAATCGATTTGACAATATTAGCATAGTTCTGTGTAATACAAAAAAGCAAACATATATATGTTTAGATGTTTATATATTTATCAAGGAAGATAATATGACCGCATTGATGCTGATAGCTTTAGCTGTATCTATAGGCTTAGGTTATAAAACAAAAATCAATATCGGATTTTTTACGATAGCGTTTGCCTACCTGATTGGTTGCTTTGGCATGGGTCTTAAACCTTCCGAAGTTATTGAATTATGGCCTGTCAAAATTTTCTTTATTATTTTATCTGTCACTCTGTTTTATAACTTTGCTTTGGCAAATGGCGCACTAGAGAAGCTTGCCAGCCATCTTTTATATAAATGCCGTAAGTTTCCCCAGTTTTTACCTTTAGCGATTTTTTTCGCAGCAACCATTATTGCTGGCCTAGGTGCTGGTTTTTATACGGTACTTGCCTTTATGGCACCCATTACACTGCTGCTGTGTAAAAAAACTAATATGAATATGGTTATTGGCGGGATGGCTGCAAATTACGGCGCTCTAGCTGGCGCAAATTTTATGACATCGCAAAGTGGCATTATTTTCCGAAGCTTAATGGAAAATATTGGCATTAGCTCACAAACCGCTTTTTCATATAGCGGTGGCATTTTTGTCTTAACTTTAATTATTCCAATTGCGGTGTTGGGAATTTACACCCTGTGGAATAGAAAAAGTAATTCAATTGTGATTGAAGATCAAAAGCCTGAGCCATTCGACAAAAAACAGAAACAATCCATCTTCCTTATTATTTTAATGATGTCGATTGTTTTAGTTTTTCCAATCTTGCATCTTGTTTTTCCCGATGTAAAAACGATTAGCTTTTTAAACTCCAAAATTGATATTGCCTTCCTTGCCATTACCTTCTCGCTCATAAGTCTACTTATGAAACTTGCCGATGAGAAAAAGGTCATTGCACTTGTGCCTTGGGGAACACTGATCATGATTTGCGGTGTCGGTATGCTCATCGCATTAGGTGTGAAGCTTGGCATTATTACGACCCTATCTGAATGGTTAGCAAACAATGTTCCTGTGTGGGTTATTCCAGTACTGTTATGTCTGATCAGTGCCATTATGTCTGTATTTTCAAGCACTCTAGGTGTGGTTGCGCCTACCTTATTCCCCATCGTTCCAGCTCTTGCTTTGAGTTCTGGCCTAAATCCACTAATGCTCTTTATTTGTATTGTGGTTGGCGCTCAATCTACAGCGATTTCTCCTTTCTCTTCTGGCGGTAGTCTCATTATGGCTTCAGCACCAGCAGATATCGATAAAACCACATTCTTTAATCAACTGTTATTGAAAGCAATTCCTGTAGGAGTCATTGCCGCTTTAATCGCTATTTTCGCTTTAAAATTTGTAATGTGAGATGAAAATGAACTGTATAGATACACATGCACATGTTTTTTCGACACAGGACCACAGTATCGAAACAGCACGTTATGCACCTGATTATGAGGCAACTGTACAAAGTTTTATCTCTCATCTTGATGAACATAATTTCACGCATGGTGTTTTGGTTCAACCCAGCTTTTTGGGTACCAATAACCAAGCGATATTAAACGCAATTCAGCAATACCCTGACCGTTTAAAAGGAATCGCCGTTGTTCAATATACGACGACTTTTGATGAGCTAGTGAATCTCAAGGCACAAGGCATCGTTGGTGTTCGTTTAAATCTATTTGGTCTTAACCCTCCTGCGCTAAATACGCCTGACTGGCAAAAATTTTTAAGAAATGTGGAAAGCCTCAACTGGCAAGTTGAATTACACGCACCGCCAAAATATCTGGTACAGCTTTTGCCACAATTAGATGAATACAGCTTTGATGTCGTAATTGACCATTTTGGCCGAGTTGACCCTGTTAAAGGGATTGAAGATCCGGATTATCAGAAATTTTTAAGCTTACTTAACGTAAAACAGCACTGGATTAAAGTGTCCGGTTTCTACCGTTTGGGTGCCGCTCCAAACAACATAAATACGGCACGACAGGCCTATAACATTTTTAAAGAAAAAGGCTTTTTACACAAACTCATTTGGGGAAGCGATTGGCCGCATACCCAACATGAATCTTTAATTACTTATGAAAATGCATTTAGAGCTTTTAAACAGATTGTGTTTGATAAACATGAGCAATGTTTAATTTTAAATCAGAACCCTACCGAGCTGTTTGATTTCTCACGTACATAAGGAGTATGTATGAAAAATGATATATCTATATCGGAAGTAGAAAAGTCAACGATCCGTAAACTTTCTTTCCGTATTCTTCCTTTCCTCATTCTTTGTTATTTCATCGCCTATATTGATCGGGTAAATATTGGTTTTGCAGCATTAACCATGAACCAAGAAATTGGTTTAACTGCTACTGCCTTTGGTTTTGGTGCCACCTTATTTTTTATTGCATATGTCATATTTGAAATTCCAAGTAACATGGCAATGGAAAAGCTGGGTGCGCGCATCTGGATTGCCAGAATCATGATTACTTGGGGCATT
Organism: Acinetobacter sp. H1(2024); assembly: GCF_046557555.1. Classification (NCBI taxonomy): domain Bacteria; kingdom Pseudomonadati; phylum Pseudomonadota; class Gammaproteobacteria; order Moraxellales; family Moraxellaceae; genus Acinetobacter; species Acinetobacter sp. H1(2024). Next base: position 210,098 of record NZ_JBKGFO010000001.1, on the reverse strand, counting down.
GTCGGTTGCTGTACCGCCTTCATTACTGGCCCTATTTCATATGCAATTTCACGGTTTTTACTTGGTGCTGCCGAAGCCGGATTTTTCCCTGGTGTATTACTGTATTTAACCCTATGGTTCCCTAAACGATATATGGCTCGAATTGTTGCCGTATTTATGGTTGCCATTCCTTTATCTAATTTTATTGGTTCACCATTATCTGCCTTACTGTTGGGTTTACATGGCTTGGTTGGTTTAAGTGGATGGCAAGTGCTTTTAATTTTTGAAGCATTGCCTGCAATTCTTCTTGGCATATTATGTTTAGTTTGGCTTCCAAATAAACCGAATCATGTTAAATGGTTAAGTTCTGAGGAAAGAGAATGGCTATCGAGTACCTTAACTTTTGAAAAAAACCAACAGTTAAATACTGAAAAACAAGACAGTGCCGAACAGAAAAAGAGTAAGTTTAAGCTTCTGATTACCAATAAATATTTATGGTTTTTCGCGATTATTTATGCAGGAAGCTCTGCAACCAGCAATATTTTATCATTATGGATGCCTCAGATTTTAAAGGCTTTCCATTTAACTGCCATGCAGACGGGTCTTTTAAATATGATTCCGTTTGGTTTAGCTGCCGCTTTCATGATTGTTTGGGGTGTACATGCCGATAAAAGTGGTAATAAGAGTCTCAACACAGCTATTCCATTGTTTGTGACGAGTTTTGGTTTGCTCCTTACTATTTTTACTTCATCTTTAACCTTGAGCTTACTTTTATTCTCACTCGTTTTGATGGGTAACTATGCCATTAAAGGTCCTTTCTGGGCGTTGGTTTCTGAGCGCTTACCACCTACTTTAGTTGCTGTTGGTATTGCAGCGGTAAATACCATTGCACATGTGGGTACTGGGCTTATGAACTCTATTATGGGTATAGTCAAAGATTATTCGGGTAGTTTCCCTGTGTCACTTTTACCACTCTGCATTCTTACCTTTATTGGTGCCGTGATTGCGTTGTATTTGGGAAGAAAACCGACTTTACCGAAAGCACAAAAGGTTCAAAAAGCAGTTTAGGTAATCATTTATTTACTCTCATCCTTTAATCGAACCCTGCTAATAATCAATATTTAGCAGGGATTTTTTACCGTAATGAATACGGTTGATTTACAGAAAAATATTAAAAGCGATAACCCACACCCAAATAAGTAATTAAAGGATCAATATCAACTTTAGTTGATGCATGAATTAACTGCTTACCTGTTTTGCTATCAATCACATCAATATTTGCTCGGTTATTTAACTTTGCATAGGACACGGAACCAACAGCATACCAATTTGGTGTAATGTCATAAGTAGCGCCCAAACTCACAATTGGAGCAATCGCATCAGTCGTTTTCACTCGAACATAAGGGTTTGCACTTGAAGTTTTACCATCCAATGCAGCTCCAGCATTATTGTCTAGTACATTCTGAATCATGTGGCCCGCAGCAATTAAGTCTGAGTTGATTTGGTCGTTTAACTTAATATTGGAGAAGCGTGAATACATAACACCAGCACCAATATATGGACGAAACTTATTTACACCGGACTTACCGAATTGATATTGGGCTTCTAATGCTGGAGTCCATGCACGTACCGTAGCAGCTTTCGACTTATTACCAAGATTGGTGATTGGAATATCTTGCAGCAAATCTAGTTTATCTCCAATTACTAAAGCCGCTAACCCTTCAGGATTTGCAAAACCAGATAACGGCGCGTTGATTTCTCCTTTCCCCTTAATATCAACTTTTGGAGGAATCCCACCGATTAACTGTAAAGACACGTTCTCATTAATATAGTAATTGAACATTAAGCCCAATGTATCTACATCTTCTGCTTCAAGCCCTGTACCTTTGCCTTCCCATTGTTCTAGACCTTTAATGGTCGCCGTACCTGTTATATCAGATGAAACCATGTCATTTTCATCTACAAGCCCTAATAGTTGACCAACCGACTGCCCTTGATTGCCATTTTCATCGACTGGATGACTAAACACCATATCAAGAATTTCTTTAGCATTTTCACCTGTTGATAATTTTGCATTAGGGTCTATTGATTTCATAAATGCTGAAGTAGAAATAGTTCCAACTTTGGCAGTAGTTCCATTTGCTACAGCAGTATTTATGTTGAATGGATTTGCTTTTCCTTGTGGCATGACATGCAACCATCCAGCAGATACGGAAAACCGTTTAAATTCTGCATGTGCTGTCTGTGTTCCCGTTATAAAAGCCACAGCGAGTAGATTCCCGCCGATTAATTTTAAAATATCCATTTTATTTCCTTTATTTTATTTAAGAGGTTTCCATTAACCTCATCATTTAAAATAAAGATTTTTTTAACTTTTGGTAAAATTTTCCGATAAAAAGCATTATAAAACAATATATTAATTTTAATTAATATATTTTAATTGATTGAAAAATATACAATATAAATGGCTTTTGTATGGAAATGATAGATTGAAAAAAAGCCCATCTTCCGATGAGCTTTTTATTTAACTAAATTTAATAATATGTATTAGACTTTAAATTCTGCTAATACAAAGTTTTTTACTATTTCATCAAAAGTTGGTTTCAGAAGAGCTGGCTTGCTATCTTTTATAGTTTTATACCAATAACTTGCTGCAACTCCCATGCTAATCAGAGCTAACAATTTCATTGCTCACCTCACTTATTGGGAAGAGTGGAATTCAAATTAACATCTGCGTTTGTAGCGTTCCAACTCGTTTTAACAAGGTTTCTGTATATATTTTAAGCAATGTGTAATAAAAAAGCTCACCTATCGATGAGCTTTCTTTAATAACAATAGTGCAATTTACTGAGGCTTAGTCCACTATTTTTCTTAGACATCGCCAAATCTTCAAAACTTATCCAGTGTTTCTTTTAGGAGACCAATCTTTCCACTCATCTTCAAAAGGAGTGAAAATATCAAATTCTTTCATGAATTCCCAAGGCTCTGGATATTCAGGTAAAGGCTCTACAGGCAACCATTCTTTAGGTATCCAAGGCGTATCTATATTTAACTGATATCCATTTCTCCATGCTAATTTGCTATAAATTACAGCATGAGTCGCAATAAAATGCTCAGTAAAAGTAAATGCAAATTCAAAATTACGGACCTTGGCAATTTTAGGACTAGTTAACTCTGTCAAAACATTTTCCATTTCACTCTTATCACCATTCGCTAAGGCAAGATAAAAACGATGGTCAATTAAATACTTTTTATCCTTTTTTAAATCAGTTTGTAAAATGAGTTCACAACGTTCACGTAATTTATCCCATTCATGATTAAGAGCTAATATCAACTGATACCCATGAAAGTCGGGCTTACGTGGATTATCACGGTCTTTAATTGAACCTTGTCGATCATACGATACTCGGTGCTGACTATACCAAGAAATAATCTCTTCGTTATCAGATAATATTGCTGAAAAATGTTCATATGCTGGAAACCATCCAATAGGGTCAAATTGGATGACCATTCGATTTAACTTCGCAGCAATATAACACCACTGTTTAAAAGCAATTAAATCATTGTCACGAAACCAAGATACAATTGCGTTCGCTTCAGAATAGCTTCGTAACCGCCCGATACAAAATGCAACATCTCCTTTTCGTTGAGAAATATAATCTATTTTCTCTTGAATATCCTCTCTAAATTCAGCATGTTGACTTACATGTGCTAATGCTTTTTGATATTCTTCCTTATTTTTAATACTGTTCATAACATTATTTCTCTCATTTACTATTAGGATCAATACGAACAAGCATTAGCTTTTCTGTACTTTTATCAACATAAGCAATACCTTTTACTAATGTTCCATTTGCTTTAGCAGAATCAATAGCTTTATATGCCTCACTATTGGGGTTTAATTTATTAAGTACTACCTGATCCCATTGACCAGACATCTGCATTTTTCCACCAGCTGCGTTAGGATCTAATTTCACGCCTTTTGACCCCAATTGTTTACTATCTACGATCATAGTTAAATTTGTATTTCCCTGAGGATCTTTAAAGATGATGACATGATCATAGCCATTATTACTTCCATACTTACCGCCAGATAAAACTTTACCACCTTGTTCTTTAACAACATTTTCAAACAATGCTTCTGTCTTAACTCCTAGAGGATCGCCATTTTGAGCTATTTGCTTGACTTGACCTCGAGTTACTACACTAAGATCTAAATCGATTGCATTTTTATCTAATTTACGATTACTAATTACACCATATTTTGTTTCTTTTACAATATTCTGGTATATCAGGTCACAACAGGTAGAATTGTGAACCCACACCCCAAGCTTACCTACGTGATATGTATGGTAATCTTTAACTTCAATATTATAAACAGTATCAAGTTTAGCTAACAGTTTTTGGCTAATAATGGTTAATTCATTATTATCACGATCTAATAATGTCATTCCCTCCGAAAGGATTGATGCTTTCTGCCAACCAATATTTTTTACCCAAAATGGGTGTTCTTCAGTTGTCTTTAAAGTTTCAGTTACACCTAATGAGTTTTGGACAACAACTTCAAAAATTGGTTGATTATGTGTAATCTTTTTTGCAATTACAGGTTTATAATCGTATTCCAGCGTAAGATCATTTCTAGACCATACCAATTCATTGCCACTAAATTCTTCAATAGGTTTGAGACCATTTTTTGTTTCAATTAAAGTCCCCGCTACAAAACACGTTGTTCCATTTACACAATTAGTAACTGTGGGTTTATTAATCAACACCCTTTGTTCTTGTACTGCTTGCTTTGCACTAGTTCTAACACTATTGGTAACACTAGCCATAGATAACATGCCATAAATCATTTCGGCTTGAGAGGTACTTAACCCTGTTGTAGCACTAATAACTTGGGCGCCAATTGTATCTACAGATTTACCAGACCAAGCTTGCTTAGCTCCTGCCATTACTAAGTCAGCAGATGAAACAAATCCCCCTAAAGCAACTAAACAGCCAACGCCCGTAACACAAGTTGAGCCTAAAGCAGTAGAGCCAGCTACTCCTAAGCCTCCACCTACAACCATTACTCCACCACCTGCTCTAGTAGTAATCTGATATTTACCATTTAACTCTCTAAAATTAGAGTCAATTTTATCTTGTTTTCTATCAAGAATAGAATATTCAAAAAGCTTCTGATTCGTAGTCATACTACCCATAATAGGCGTTCTGAAATTTTGTTTGATTAATATATCTCGTTCACCTTGAAATTCTGCAGAATTACCAGCGTCTTGTATTCTCTTTAAAAATGCATACTCTGTTGTTCCTTCATAACCTTCAGCACAACGTACCAAAGCGCATGCTGCAATATTATAGCGTGCTTCCTTATTAGCATTTCCTGCAGCTAACATTCTGATTTTTATTATTTCAGATTGATTTAATTGTCTATTATTTAAAATTGCGACTTCAGCAGAGTTTGCAGCCGTATTTGGATCATATCCCGCCAAAGTTGCAACAGAACTTGCAACTAATTTAGAAACATCACGAACTTTTTGTTGATAGTTTTGGATATCATTATCATTATTAAAACTGTTAATATCTATCGATTTATCCATCTGTTCAGCAACAATTTCACCTACTGCCGCTCCTATTGCTCCAGATTCACATTCAGATCTACTTATTGATGCTGCCACACATCCTGCAGCAGCATGTGCAACTTTATGAAGGACATAGTCCATATCTAATTCACTACTTTCAAGTGTCTTAATTTGTCCTGCCAAAGATGCTTGTAATGCCATAGCAGTATTGGTAAGCAAAGCATTACCTAAATTTTCACTTAAACTTCCACCGTTAATTGCGGTAGTGACCAGTGAACTAGCACCAGCATTTACAATTCCTTGAGTTGTTCTTCCGACAACTTCTTTCATAAACTCGCCTTGTTTTGTCATCTTAGACAAATCAGACATTAGCTCTGTATTACTTAATTGACTTAAAACCCCTGCTGTAACAACTGAAGTTGCTAAACTTTTAACTGCGTCTTTACTTCCCAACTCTTTAAGTGTTTTCCCGATATCACCGCCATTATTAATTAAACTTACACTTGCTTGAGTTGCTAAACTTGTAATAGCTGCGTTTGCCATAGCACCAAGTGTAGAAACACCTGTAATTGTTGTAACACCTCCAACGGTTGCTGTTGTAACACCAGCTGAGCCAATCATACTCGCACCAAGCCCAACTGTAGTACTACTTGCAGCAGTTCCACCTGCAGCACCAGCCGCTGCTGCTGTACCTGAACCCATCGTAGCAATAGTTACAATGATAACAATAAGTGCAGCACCAGCCGCCGTTAACCCTTGTGACTTATAATCCCAATCTTTTTGAGTAAGAAGGACTTGCTGCCAATCTACATCTTTACGGTTAACTAATTCTTTGAGATAAGCATTTCCGGGCTGATTTGCCAGTTTTAAAATTTCATCTCTTAATTCAGCTTTATTCGCATCTTTTTCACTAATAGGAACTTGGACTACTAAACCTCCTGCAGCATTAATGGTTGGTAAAACAGGCCCATTGAATCTTGGCAATTGAGCTGTTTCGGTAATTGAGCCTTTATCTTGCATCGATTGCCAAACCACGGAATTTTTTTCTTTTTTTACGAGATCTGTAATAGATGTTTTCGCAGCAATTAGCTCTAACTTTCCACCAGCCTCAATTGATGCACCTTTTAAATACTCAAACTCTGTTCCAACAAGTCTGGTATCAAACCCCGACTTAGTACCAATGTAGTCAGCTTTTAAGGTTGCAGGTAACTCACTCACTTGAGTACGTGTTGCGTTGGTTTTAGAGGTGTTGTATTTAATACCAGCAAATGATGATTTTTTGGTAATATCTACATTACTGCTAGAACTCTCTTCTACTGTGTAAAAATTAAGATTACCACCCGCGTTAATCGAAATTAATCCTCCATCAGCAGTGAATCGGCCTGAATAAATATCAATATTATTATCTGGACTATTAAGAGATGGATCTAATTTTTTCGTCTCAATGAAAATATTTTTACCAGAAATATCAACTGAAGCTGCATTAGTATCATTACTTTCAGCTACAGTGGTAATATACTTTTTCTTTAAACCACCCCATGATTTTTTCTTCTCAGTAGTTGTTGAGCGGTCATAACTTTGCTCAACCGCTGCATCAAATAAAATACTTTTATTTGATTCTATTTTTACATCGCCATTTTTTGAAGCAATACCTGTAGCTTGTAACACCAAATTATCATCTTTGGATTTACCTACAGTTCTTATATTAACTCCTTTATCACCAGTGATAATAGTAGGGCTAACTAATGTTCTCATACTATAGTTTTGATCGCTTTCATTACCTTTATCATAAAAGTCTGTATGGCCATCAATAATAATACTTGCATTTAATACTGTAGGCTGCGCATTTGCACCTTTAGTAGTTGAAGTTTTATATTGTTCAGCTAAAGCACCACTTGCTTCCAAATTAACTTGCCCTAATTTCGCAGAAATATTACCACCACTAATAGATAACCCTTTAGCAGAAGTAATATTAATATTTCCAAAGTTTGAAATTAGTTTTGTCTCTGCATGCTCTGAGCCATTTAATTCAGTATTATAGAAGTCAACTTCTGCCTGTAAGGCTCTTATATAATTTTCATCATACTTAGGCTCAAATGAATATAATGCATCAAAGCGGGTACTTCTTTGCGGAACAGAAATAATACTATGAAATAGTGGTACATCACCTCCGAATATAAGAAGTCTTGGATTTGGCCTAACTGGATATTTAGAAATAAAATCTTTATAAAGATTATAATGTTTTATATATAAACTATAATCATAATTACTAGAAGTATAGTCTTCATATGCACTAACCATCTTGTCATAATCACTAAAAAATTGCTGTGATTTTAGTAAAGCTAGACTGTCCGATATATTTTTTTTAAAATTATTAGCTTCGGTAAGTTTTTCCTGCTTTTTTCTATTTATAAAATTGTTCTTCACCCCATCAATCAGCACATCATCTTTATTCGAAACGATTTTAATATCTTTCTGTGCTGTTAACTGTGAACCTTGAATATCGACTTTGGCACCTTCTAAATTAATACCGCCATTAGCTGTATCCAACTTAACAACTTGTTCAGATCCATTACCCGCAGTTCCTTCATAGCCTTTTAAAGTTAAAGTACCATTCTTGGAAATAAGTTCAATATCACCTGCTGCTTTTAAGTTGTGAACTTTAGGGTCAATCGTCAAGTTTGAATTTGTTTGAATACTTAAATCGCCATTAAGGTTATTTAATTTAGCATCATTTTTAAGTAAATCACTTCCTGTGGTATTTAAGTCAACTGATTTTGCTGTATTTAAGACATCACCTTCAATTAAGATTGCTCCACCTGTAAGTTTGGAATTTTGAAGATTTAAACTTTTATCACTGACTAATGACAGTACTCCTGTTGAATTCAGCTCACTGTTTTTAGTGGAGCTAAAGTTTGCTGAATCATCAATATTAGCCTGACTATTGATATAAATATTCTTTTTAGAATTTAATGCGGTATGCTGCTGTGATGTAGATTTAATACCATCTATTGTAAGGTTATCTGTAGCAAATATTTCAATGTTATTTTTAGCGGTCAATGTACTATCAGTTAATGTATTTTTGGCTCCACTAGTCGCAACAATATTGCCACTTTGGCTTTCTAAAATTGCATTTTGTACTGTTAAGTTACCTATACCACTAGTGCCAATAGTAACACCTTGACTACCTTTTAATACTGTGTTGGTTGTGCCTGCATTAGTGAAGAGAGTATCTTTTGCACCTAATATTGAAAGTTTGCCTTGTGCAGATGTTGCATTTAACCCCGTTGCAGTAATTTTTCCATCTAAAGAAGTAATATCAATATTATTTTGTGCAGTAAGTGTTTTATTTAAATTTAGATCACTTTGAGTCGCATTAAGGCTTAAGTTTTTGCCAGCGTTTAGATCTGTTCCTATATTTAGAGCTTTAGCTTGTAGTTTTAAATCTCCTTTACTCGATAGACTAGAGCCTTTTAAATCAATTAAGTTGCCCGCTTCAACTTTCATATCGCCATTAATTTGTGGTAATGCTCTAGCGCTACTGTCCCAAACTAAATTACTACCACTATAAGCATTAAAATTCTTGGAACGAGTAACAGAGTTATCAAGTGCAAATCCAATATTCTTTAAATTAAGATCGCCTGAACTATATAAATTGATATCTTTCCCTGCACTCCAATCAACTGAATTAAGTGAGAGATTAGAATTAATATTTACAGTATTAAGATTTAGATTTCCCCAATTAGCCCAAAGATGAGTATTATTGAATGACAATAAGTTTCCAGCATATAAATTCAAATCATACATACTAGAAATATTTCTAACACGATCACCTTGTAAATTTTGCTTCGCTTGTAATGAAATTGCACCATTTACACCTAAATTGACATCATTACCAAGATTGATATTATTTGCGTCTAAGTAAAGGTCTCCACCTTCACCAAAGTTTTGGATGTTTGCACTGTTTTTGATATTAATGTCATTTTTTGCACTTAAAGAAATAATATTTTTATTATCAGCACCGTGTTTTTCTATTCTAGCATGATCGACTATTATATCTTTTCCAGAATCTAATATTAAATTCCCATTCGTAATTATTGTTCCTGTATGAACAATATCATTTCCCTCATCTGAACTTAGGCTTAATAAGCTATTTTGAGGATTTTTATTGTAGAGTGCTCCTGTATTTTCAATTTTACCTGCACTTGTTACAACAAGACTGTTTAATGCTTCAAGAGTTCCAGCATTACTAACACCTAAACCCTTTTCAGTGCCAACCAAATAAATATTATTGGCATACATTCCACCTAACGCTTTGACATCCACAGCCAATGTCGGTGTAGTTCCTGTACCAGTCTTAGCAGTTGTATCCTGTAAATCTGCACTAACATTATTTGCCCCTGCAATGACCTGAATATCATTTTTGGCACGAAGTTCAGCGCTAAGCTCTAGTGCACGCGCATAGAGGTCCACATAATTTGCATCGTTGTTATTTCCACCCAGTCCAAATTTAGAATTGGGGTTCGCTGAAACTGTAATTTTACCTTGATCTACAGTGAACTGCTTGATACTGCCATCAGCATTTAACTGAGGTTTACCCGTAGTGAAAATTGCTTTATTGGCATTAATAAAGCCACCACCTTTAATATTGATACCAGACGGGTTGGCAATAATGACATCCGCCATTTGCCCTGCAACTTCCAAGTTCCCTTCAAAGCGTGAAGCGGCTGATGAATTTACTTCATTTAAAATAACTCTCGCTTCACCTGTAGCCAAAAATGGGTTGGCAGATACATTACCGACGGTTTGAGTAGCAGCACCTTGGCGACTGTTGTTCAATACAGCACCTTCAGCTAGTACATCAAATTGTTGATAAATATTATGAGACACACCATTTTTTGGCGTTTGAATATTAACCACAGGAACAACTGCCCCCTGAGCATTTCTTCCGGCAGCAATTACTGCTCTATTTTCAGCATTTGCACCACCATCTGCTACAATATCTGCATATACAGGTGCTAAAGGCATCCATAGACTAATACTGGCTACTAATGCTTTCACTTGCCAGAGTTGATGAAATGCCTGAGATTCAGTATTCGCCATATTGTTCGGTGCACTTGCTTCACTTTGGCCCGATGCCTTGGTTTGGCTTTTTACATTTTCAGCCACGGCAACAAACATTTGACGTGCTTTGCTATAAATAATGCGATAACTATTCTTGTTCATGAATTAAGTCTTTTCTAAAGTAAATTAATAAGAAAGGTTGATACTAAAACCGGTAACCCAGTCTTTTTTTATGCTGTCAGGTGCAATAAGGCCCCGACCTGTAAAAGCATCCAGATAAAAACTATTTTGATAGGTGCGTAGCCCTAAAACACTGCCGAGTAAATAACGCTGACCCGGTATGCTATTACGCCCATTGACCCAGCCTTGATCGACCGCCATATAAAACTGAGTGTTAGGCATAGGAGTATTTAGGCTAATTTCTTGCTGCAAATACTGTCCGTTATCCCCTGAAAGCATGAGTTCACCATCAAAACCACGCACGCTATAACGACCACCAATATAAAAACGATCGTTGGGTACTAAAATTTTAGGGGCATATTGACCACGCCAGTTAAGGCGATATTGCGCTGGGGTCTCCAGCAAAAGAAAAGGCATGGTAAAACGTAGGTCGGCATTCCAAAGTGGAGCACGAGAGTAACCTTCTACAGCAAGACGTTTACCATTAATATCGGTAATATTTTCTTCTGGTGCAGTCAGTGCATTTATTCCCATACCATGACGGTAATCAATGCTGCCATCTAATACTGCATTTCCTAAATATTGACGGTGCTGGAGACCCAAAACCCAACCTGAAGTTTTACGATGTAAGACATTAATCTCAATATCATTTAGAAAACTTTGACTTTCTTTATGATAAAGCTTGCCATAAATGCTGGTTTTATGTTGACCACTACGGCTAATGACACGAGAGAGATTTAGGTTGGCTTGCTGACTATTACCATGATAGATAACAGGATATTTAGGAGTAACCGTTCCTTGTCTATATTGATAATCGTTATAGCTAACACCTAAATCATAATAGCCAAAAGGTAATTGATAACTAATGAAGTAACTTCGATTTAAGTTTTCATGGAAGTCATCTAATGAATGGCTCACGTTTAAAGATAAAATATCATTTAAATGAAATGGGTTATTAACTCCTACACCTATATTACCCATATAGGTACCAGTTTCCTGATTACCTGAGTTATCTACACTTAAGTTGAAATTAACTTTTTGTAGGGGTTGTAGTTTAAGTATTAAGTCGGTATAGCCCGTTAATTCTTTTTCCGCAGAAACTGCTGGCGTAAGTTGCATATCTACAGCATAAGCGCGTTTTAGGTTTTCCAATCCTTGATCTAATTTTTTTAGATTAATGATATCGCCCGTTTTAAATGGTAATCCTGTTTTAAGCTGTAATGACGATATTTTTCCTTCTTGTATAACGACCTTATTCAATCGACCAATTTGTATACTTAAATATAAGTTACCCTGATTTAAATCTTGAGGATTCACGACAATTTGACTGGTAATAAAACCCTTCTTTAAAAGCTCGTTTTGGGCATAGTTCACAATGTTATGTAGGCTTTGCGTGCCAATACATTTTCCTAAAACAGCCTGAGGATGTTTTTGAATAGCTCTTACCACAAAGTCAAATTGCTGCAAGTCTGCAACAGACTGCTCTTTTAGCGGTACAAGACTAATTTTTTTAACTACTACACAGGGGCTCTCTTCAACAACCAGATGTTTAAAATCCTGTAAAGGCTTGCTGTTTTGATAAGGAGTTTGCTGAGTAAGTTGGTCTTGTAATTGCTGATTCAGCTCTTTAAGTCGTTGCTCTTGTAGTACTTGACCCGGTAAGGAGACATCTTCGATGGCATAAACATATTGATTAAAACCTGCAAAAAAAATAATGGAAAAAGTTATAAAGTTTTTATTTAACATCTAGTATACAGAATAGTACATACAGAAACTTTATTTTACATAAAACAACAAATTATTCAATTTTTCCTACACTTACATAAGATGAACTTTTGAACAAACGGTACATTTTTTCCTTTAATTAAATATTAATTTTGCTTTCAACTTCTCATCTAATAAATAGAGATAGCTTAAAAGTTGAAAAACTAAAAAGAATCATTATTTACCCACCAAAAAACCTCTCCACCACCACATCCCTTTCATCCAAACTGTTTGAGCTTAAAATCTGGAACATCAAACCATCTATAAGGTTTAAAACCAAGTCAGCATTTGGTTTTAAATCATGAGTTTCTAAACTAAAAATAAGGTCAAAAATCTCATGATGCAGCCATTTTCTATACTCAATTGCCATAAGGTAAGCCTGTGGGTAAGCGATTTTAATTTCAAAATAGGCTTTAAGTAAAAGGTAGTACAGGCTATTAAAGTTGGCATGTAAAACGACAATCTCTTTGAGTTTATCTTTTGAAGTGCGGTAACGGCTTGAGTAAATAATGGCGAGCACTTCTTCTTTAAGCTTGCTCTTTTGAAAAGCAATGCACATTTCAATAAGATGCTCTTTCGAGCGAAAGTAGTTATAAAGGGAGCCTTTCGGTATTTTGGCTTCTTTGGCAATGAGGTCTACGCCTGTTGTGTGGAACCCATAAGTTGTAAATAGGCGTATAGCAGTTTGAACAACATGTAGTTTTTTCGAAGATATTTCTAAATTTGACATAGTTTTACCGTTTTAAGTTCTTGTTGTTTCTAAGTGAGATTAAAAAGCCTGTGCCTTTTCTGGGAGAAAAAAAGACACAGCAAAGCCTTAAAGACTGTGCTTGGCACATCTCAAGTTTTATTGTTGAAGCAAGTTTTTTAGACGTAACGATTTAAAGCCTGAAAAGCCTATAGGCGATCGAGCTGCTTTAAAGTGATTTAAGTGGTGTCGATATAGATTTTGACAGTGACTGCCAATAATTTATGAATGTGCATAGCCAACTCCTTCTTTTGGGAGTTCTGCCAAAGCATTATAAATTATGGTGGCAGAACGGAAGCAGGTTGACGGACTGGTTTGAACTCCAGCACACCCAAAGGTGTCCCACTCCCGTCCTACCGCTACGGGAGGGAACGGGGTGTGCACACAAGACTACTCCTCAGAAGAAATAATCCTGATGTGGTTCAAATAGCGGTCCGTCAAAACCGGCTGGCAATGTAGGCCAGCCCGCAAATGGTAATCTTGAACAATTAAGGTGTCAATGTGAAATTGGCTAGAAATTATTTAATTAATTATTGTTTTTCATTAAATTACATAATTAAGGAACACCTTAAATAAGGGCTTAACAATTTAATTTTACACAGTAGTTTAATCGGTCTCCTTATAGTTACTGATATTTAAATATGCCAATGTTTGCTCAGTTGATCCCTCACTTAAAAGGACTATGATTGGGATTAAAGTACCATAAACAGGCACTTATTATAGTCAGCCTTAGATACACGGCCTTGTCGAACAGCTCATAAATAATGTTTGAAACGGAAACGATGTGGTAATTGAGCGTCTTGTTTTACTAAGCTTTCAACCGTAATATAAGCTAAAGCACGAAATATGATGTTATGAAATAATTGAAAGTATTGACATACATTAATTAATTTTATTTTGATTGAAAGGAAATTAAGTTGCAAAAAGTTAATAAGATATTTGGTGGTGAAAAAGCAGGAAAAGATACTAGATATAATGCTTGTGTTGGAAACAATGGTTGGGTTGGAATGTCTAGCTATATTGATGGGTTTCAGTCATCTACTGTTATTTTATTAGAAGCTTTAATTAATGGCATTAAAAAGGAAAATGACTTTGATAAATTTATTTGGTGTGTGGATCATGGTATTTACCCCATACTTTTTTCTGCAAGGCATTTTTTAGAATTATTTTTTAAACAACAAATATTACGCATTAGTTATTTAAAAAATAAAAATGAAAAAGATTATTTTCTTAAACTTACATTATTAAAAACACATGATACTCACAAATTATGGAAGTTATTTTTACAAGAAGTAAAATTAAATCATGATCAAAGATTATATTTATATTTACATAAATTTCATAATTTTATATTGAACTTCCATGAAATTGATTCAACTGGAGAGACTTTTCGATATCCTTACAACCAAAATCACAAGTTACATTTAACTAATCATAGTGTAATCGGGATTAAAAGATTTTATAAAAATTTTATTTCGTTTTCAGAATTAGCTTCTGATTTTTCATATTTAACGGAGGAATTATTATCTGAGTATAAAGTTGGTACATATACAGAACATCTTTCTAGAAAAGATATTGAAAATATTGCCTTTTCATTACCTAAAAAAAATTACTGGAACAATAGAAATTTAAAGAAATTTCAGCAAGATGCTAAAATAAAATATGGAATAGGAGCTAGAGAATTTAGGAACGTATTAGATATTATTAAACAAAATATTGAATTTAACAATATTGTATCTAGTGAATATAATTTATGCATTGATGAACAAAAACTTATAAAATTTTGCTTAAATTGTTTAATGGAAAAAAAGCAAGATTTAAATTTATCTTTATCAGATTTAGCGTGTATTAGATCAATACAAGAAATAAGTGTACCAATCATTGATGGAAAATATTTTTCTGAGGATATTCATCATTTAATGGAACATTATTATAAAAAATATAAGTTTTATAACGAATATGCTTTGCAAGATGAAGTAGATTATATCCATCACCACATTAATAGAACAATTAATGGACTAGAAAAATTAAGGCAAACTAATACACTACATAAAATTCATAGAGTATTTCAAAATTTATTTGTATGTTTATTAAAAAATCACAAAGATGATCCTTTGGATATTGACAGTCGTGTTCGTAGTCTTGAAAGACAATTACAAGATATGTGCAAGGGTATCATATTTAAATAATTTTAAAATTAATATAGGGGGTATTATTCAATTTTTTATTATATAAATCAATATTTTACTTAATTTACAAAGTCCAATTCCCAAGACCTCTATATGTCAAAATTCTAAAGTATGGCTATAACTACGAGCACCCTCTTGATTCATAATCGACTGAATTGAGCTTTACCATCAGTACTATGCATCAGAATAAATACATTTGCTGTTTCATTATTTTTTATGTATGATTGAGTAATCACTCAATTAATATATTTGTTTATGGCTCGTCCTCGTAGTGAAGATAAACGTAATGCAATTTTAAGCGCTGCTATTGAAACATTAGCAGAGCTTGGCGAACGTGCGTCTACCTCAAAAATTGCTAAAGTTGCTGGCGTGGCAGAAGGTACTTTATTTACCTATTTTAGTAATAAAGAAGAACTGCTTAACCAGTTATATCTTTCGCTAAAGGCTGAGCTACGTCAGGTCATGATGCTTAGTTACCCAACTAACGCTGACCTACAAACACAAATGTCGCATATCTGGCAAAGCTATTTAGACTGGAGTTTAGAAGCTCCCCTTAAACGAAAAGTCATGGCGCAGCTTTCAACTTCGGAACAAATTACCGAGCAAAGCAAACAAATTGGTATGCAAACCTTTTGTGACCTCACCCAAAACATTCAAGAACGTATTAACGATGGCAAATTAAGAGATTATCCACCGTTATTTATTGCTTCAATTTTAGGTGCGCTTGCCGAAGTTACTCTCAATTTTATTGCCCAAGACCCTTCTCAAGCCGAGCGTTATCGCAAATCTGGCTTTGAAGCGTTTTGGCATGCAGTTTCAATATAGATAAAGGAGTAAGGATGCACGGCGTCCTTATTTTTAAACCAATTAATGAGTGAGTAAATACTCATTTAATTAAATCAAAATAAGTACTTAGCCCCAAGTTCTTATTTGCATATATAGGTTTGTTCCAATAAGGAAAAACAAGATGACTATTTCAAACACAACAGACTTGCCTTCTCCCTTAATGCCATCTCAGCAGCACAATGGCAAATTTAGAAATACGCGTCCAAACCAACACAAGCCTTCTTTTGGCAAAACGCTCCAACTTATGTGGAAGTTTCTATTTAACAAGCCCAAAGATACAGTACCCAACAAAGAAATTCCTGTTTTAAGCTTAACCAAAGAACAGCTTTTAACTGCACCTGACCGCTCTCTATTTCGTTTGGGCCACTCAACCATTTTGTTAAAACTGCAAAATGAGTTTTGGTTAACCGACCCTGTTTTCTCGGATCGTGCTTCACCTTTTCAGTGGATTGGTCCAAAACGTTTTCACCAGCCACCGATTAGCATTGCAGACTTACCGCCGATTAAAGGCGTGATTTTGTCGCATAACCATTACGACCATCTCGATTACCATGCTGTCATGCAACTGAACGATAAAGTTGAGCATTTCTTAACACCGCTTGGTGTGGGTGACACGCTCATTAAATGGGGAATTCCAGCAGAAAAAGTTCAACAACTTGACTGGTGGGATACTACCCATGTAGATGGACTAAAATTGGTTGCCACCCCTGCTCATCACTTTTCAGGCCGTGGTATGGGCGATAGCAATGCGACGCTTTGGGCTTCGTGGGTGATTATTGATAATGACTTACGTGTGTTTTTTAGCGGTGACACGGGATATTTTGACGGGTTTAAAGAAATTGGACATCGTTATGGTCCGTTTGATTTGACCATGTTAGAAACTGGCGCTTATGACCCTGAATGGCCCGATGTTCATATGCAACCAGAGCAAACTTTACAAGCGCATATCGATTTAAAGGGTCGTCATTTGTTGCCTGTACATAATGGTACTTTTGACTTGGCGCTTCATGCTTGGGACGATCCGTTTGAACGGATTGTAGGTTTGGCTCATGAAAATAATTTAGCCATTAGCACACCGCAAATGGGACAACTCTTGAACTTAAACGAGCCGAATGTTGAAAATTATTGGTGGCGTTCATAGTTTGATAAAAATAAGCCGAACACTCCATTTGCAGTATTCGGCTTATCTTATTTATAACTTTGAATAATTTTCACAAAGCACTCTTTTCAAGCGTTTCTATAATCGCTAAAGCTGTCTTTTTAGCTGAAAACGGGTTTTGACCAGTAATCAAGTTGCCATCTTGAACCACATACGGCGCAAAAGGAATAAAAGCCTTTTCATAACGAGCGCCATATTCTTTCGCTAACTCTTCGGCATTGTATGGCACTTTTTTCGCTACCCCTGCCAGAACCTCTTCACTCCATGCGAAGCCAGTTAACTTTTTACCTTCTATTAGACGTTTGCCATTTGAAAGTCTGACGTTAAGCAAACCGCAATAACCGTGGCATACACTCGAAACAATCCCACCTTTTTCATAAATATTTTTGGTGATTTCTTGCAGTTCAGGGTTATCTAAAAAATCCCACATCACACCGTGACCACCCGTGTAATAGATCACGTCATAATCTTGCCAATGAATATCGGAAGGCTTAAAAGTATTTGCTAACAGGGTAATAAAAGCTTGGTCTTTTTCTCTGGCTTTAACAGATTTATCTGCAACCAAAGGCGCAAGCGATTTAGGCTCGATTGGGGTTTTTCCGCCATTTGGGCTGACAATATCTTGCACATAACCTTGCTTTTCAAACTCATCATAAGCATGGGTGAGCTCGCCCAACCACAGTCCTGTTTGTTGGTCTACATCCTTGTAGCGTGAAACATTGGTCACGACATGTAATATGCGTTTAGACATTTTGTCACCTCATTTTTCATATTTATAATTCTATTCTTTCGTCTATCAAAGCATAGAAAGCTGTTACTGAAAGTGTGTGCTTGGTAAAGTTATGAACCTTGCTTTTAAGTGACTATAAGTCTAAAGTTAACTTGAATGTCAATAGAGTCTGTAGCTATGAATATTAGCGAGTTATCTAAATTAAGTGGCTTAAGCACCCCTACAATTCGTTATTACGAGCAAATCAAACTTTTACCTAAAGCAAAAAGAAAATCGAATGGTTATCGTGAATATACCGATAACGATTTGAAGCAGCTTTCTTTGATTCAGCAAGCCCAGCAAGTTGGTTTTTCTTTAGCAGAAATTAAAGCTTTTTTGCCTTCAAAAGTTGCCACTTGGAACCATGACGCACTCATCCAAACAATTGAATTAAAAATTCAGGAAATAGAACTTTTAGAACAAAAGCTAAAGGTGAGTAAGCAAAACTTACGTACCATGATTGATGCAATCAACAACAAACCCGATGAAATTACCTGCGAGCAAAATGCAGAACGTCTTATGAATCTCTATTTCGACAAAGCAAAAACACCGTAATTTTTTAACAACTCTATTGACCTTAAAGTGTGCTTTAAACATACGATTGGCTACAGGTGATAAATGAGGAGCCTGTGATGTTTAAAGTTTGGAATTTTCAGCGTTGGTTAAGCATTATTTTTGCCATTTTTTTGACTACACATGTGGTACATGCCGCAGAGTCAAATAAAGCTCAAAGCCTTACCAAAGCAAATGGAAAAATTCTAGTCGTAATGACCAATCACTCGGCTTACCCTTCCCGTTCGGATACAACAGGACTTTGGCTGACTGAACTCACTCATTTTTACGATGTGGTCTTAGCTGCTGGCTATGAAATGGATTTTTTAAGTCCTTTAGGTGGTCAAGTACCACTAGATGAACGTAGCTTAAAGTCTATTTACTTAGACAAATCTGCTCGTCAGCATTTAGCTGACCCGGCCTTTATGCAGCGCTTAAAAACAACATTAGCTCCGAGCGCGATTAATCCTACTCAGTACAAAGCTATTTACTATACTGGCGGACACGGCACCATGTGGGATTTCCCAAACAATAAAGCTTTGCAAAACATTAGCGAACAGATCTATCGCCAAGGTGGAGTCGTTTCAGCGGTCTGTCACGGCGTGGGTGGTTTATTGCCTTTACAGGATGAAAATGGCAAACCCTTAATTGCAGGTAGAACTGTTACAGGTTTTGCAAATATAGAAGAAACACTTTCAGGTATTAAGTCTCAAGTTCCATTTTCTTTACAAAATGGACTCATTGAACGTGGAGCAAAATACAAAGAAGCATTTATTCCGTTTACGTCGTATGTGGTTTCAGACGACAGAATTATTACTGGACAAAACCCTCAATCAAGTAAAGAAATTGCTGAAGCAGTGATTAAGCGTTTAAGTACAATTCAATAAATCTAAAAAGACGAATTACAGACTACCCCTGTAATTCGTCTTTTTCATATAAATATTATAGAAAAAATTAACTTATCTTTTGATAGTGAAGAGCTATCGCACCAGAAGCAAAAGTTTTATTTTCAATAAGCTTAAGATTGGTCTTTTCCTGAATGCCTTGGAATAGTGGTAAGCCACTACCAATTAAAACGGGCGAAACCGTAATTTTATATTCATCAATTAAACCAAGTTGCATGAGATAGTGCGCGAACCGTGGACTTCCCAGAATCACCATATCTTTACCCGCTTTTTGTTTCAGCTTATTAATTTCTTCTTCGACATGGTATTTTACAAGACGGGAATTATTCCATTCAACTTTATCTAGGGTGGTTGAAAAAACAATTTTTTCAGTCTTTTCAATCCACTCAGCGTGATTTCGTTCATGCTCCGAAGCTTCTGGATTTGAAAGCATGGTTGGCCAGTAATTATGCATCATTTGGTAAGTCGCACGTCCCCAAATCACCGTATCGGCAGTGCTCAAAATTTCTTTTGCATGATTTGCCAAATCGGCATCGTAAGCAATCCAGCCTATGTCCATTGCCCCATTTGGACCTTCCACAAAACTGTCTAGCGATGCATGTAGAAAGAGTATAAGTTTTCTCATTATTCTCATTCCTTTGTTATGAAAAATATTTATCGCTTTTTAGTATATTCAATTTGAATTATTTCTTATGGAGTGTTTTGTTTTCTGTTTTGCTTTTTATCTATAGAAAGCTATATTTAATTGAAATATTTAAAAATAACTCGAACAAGAATGACTCCTTATTCGGGACTATCAATCAACATGCTGTTTTAATAAGGGCTTTATTAATTAATGACTAACGGACCAGAACCCGGCAGCTCAGTCACTAGTTTATAACCCATCAGTTTTGCTGGCGTATATGTACCGCCTTTCACGGTATTTTTGAGTAAATAATTCACTACAGTCAGTGAGCCATTTACGGTAAGGCTATACGCATTTTCTGTTTGAATACGGGCAGTTTTGATTTCCCCACGGGTATTTCTTGCCTCACCCCAAACATAGGTAGGTACTTTCGCTCGAAGCTCTTCATTTGGTCCCACGACTGTTTTTTCAATACGCGACTTAATAAACTTCTGCACGGCATTGATTTTTAATATTGGACGTACATAGTTCATCATTTTCGCACCAAAAATCATTTTGGGAAATGCGGGTACAAATACTTCAATGTTTGGAATACCTGTTGTATAGAACGCTGTAGATACGTCTCCCCATGGAACACTCATGGCACTTTTTTTACCGTCACCAAAATCAATAGTCCGGACATAATGTGCTAATGGAACGGTGGTAATTTTTCCGTTCTTACGAATTTTTCCTCCTTCGGCCATGCCTTCTGTACTTGTTTTAGCAGTACCCGGTGAAAATCCTGTTCTAGAGTCAAAACCAAGTGCTAAATGGGTCGCATCTGGCAGTGCTTCTTTTAGTGCAGCAGCAACACAATCTGTCGGAATCACATCGAAGCCAACACCCGGACAAATCACAATATCGGCTTTTTCAGCTTGGCTGTTCAGTGACTGTGCCAGTTCAAATACAGCGATTTCACCCGTAATGTCGAGATAATGAGCGCCGGCATTTATACACGCTTCCATCATGGGTTTTGAGGTTGCTGAAAATGGCCCTGCACAGTGCATAACCAGTTTAAAACCTTGGAGTTGCTCACTGACCGCATTTACGTTATCAAGTCCAAAAGCTTTATAATCAAGCCCCAACTCTTGAGCAAGTGCTTCAACCTTAGCTTTGTTACGGCCAGCCAAAGTCGGTTTTAGACCTTGGCGTACAGCTTCACGAGCGATTAACTCGCCCGTGTAGCCATTTGCTCCATAAATTATCCAGTTTGAATCGTTAAGATTTGTCATAACACAACTCACTTTTTAAGAAGCAAATAAATAGTCACGCATGCCTTTTTTGTATTGGCGGGTTCGGCATGACATCGCTGATTGTTGCAAAATTAAAGCCCAAGCTGGTGAAACATTTGGCTTTGTTTTTTTACCAGCACTTACATTACGTAACTGGAATTTGACCACAGCCATATTGGCAAGTGAAGCCAATGTTTTATTTTCCCATGTAATTGGCTTGAGTTCAGGTGAAATATGTTGACCTTGTTTCCAAGCATTTGGCAAATTAGGTTCAATGGCTAAAGCTGTGGCAATGCCAACCATATCGACACCGCTTTCAATTACTTTCTCTGCCACTTGTTTACGGCGTATACCACCTGTCACCATAACAGGCATTTTGGCAACTTTACGAATCTCTTGCGCAAATTCTAAAAAGTAAGCTTCACGAGCAAGTGTGCGACCATCACGTGCTTGGCCTTGCATCGCTGGCGCTTCATAGCTACCGCCTGAAAGTTCAACCAAATCGACTACATGTTCATTTAGCATTTTAACCACTTGCTGAGCATCTTCAGCGCTAAAACCGCCACGCTGGAAATCGGCTGAATTTAGTTTCACTGCAACCGTAAACTGTGGCGAAACTACTTTACGAACTGCTTCCACAATCTCAATTAAAATACGAGCGCGGTTTTCTAAAGAACCACCCCAACGATCTTGGCGTTTATTGCTCAGTGGAGAAAGAAACTGGCTTAGTAAATATCCATGCGCTGCATGAATTTCCACACCAGTAAATCCTGCTTTTTCACCTAATCGTGCTGTGTTTGCAAAACGCTGAATCACTTCTGCAATCATAGATTCAGTCATTTCAATTGGTGTGTTAAAGCGATTTGACATTTTTCCTAAATCTAAAGCAACAGCAGAAGGCGCCCATGTTTGTTGTCCTAAATTTGACTGCATTTGTCGACCCGGATGGTTAATTTGAAGCCAAACCTGAGCACCTTTGGAACGGCTAATTTGTGCCCATTGTTTAAAAGTATCCAGATGCTTTTCATCCTCAAGTACCACGCCGCCCGGTCCAGTCATCGCTCGGCGGTCTACCATCACATTTCCGGTAATAATTAGACCTACACCACCATTTGCCCAAGCCTGATATAAACGCATTAATTCTTCTGATGGTGCATGGTTTAAATCAGCCATGTTTTCTTCCATTGCTGCTTTAGCAATACGGTTAGGAACATATGAGCCATTTGGGAATACTAATTTTTCGAACACTTTCATTGGAATGACCTCATTCAGTATGGCTTTACTTTAAGGTTAAAGCTAACTTTAATGTCAATACCTTTTAGCATTTCTATATTTATTACTTTCAATTTCATTTGCTTATAAATAAAAAAGAGGCACTTAATAGGCCTCTTTTTTAAAGTTTAAAGCTTTAAATTATTCACGAATAAACGCCAACAAGTCAGCGTTAATCACTTCATGATTTACAGTTAACATGCCGTGAGAAAAACCTGGGTAGATTTTGAGTTGGCTATTTTGAAGTAACTCAGCAGATTTCACACCAGACGTCTTATAAGGCACGATCTGGTCGTCGTCACCATGTAATACCAAAACAGGAATAGTGATTTTCTTTAAATCTTCGGTGAAGTCAGTTTGTGAGAATGCCACAATACCGTCGTAATGTGCTTTTGCACTGCCTGTCATACCCTGACGCCACCAGTTAGCAATAATGCCTTCAGATGGTTTCGCATCTGGTCGGTTAAAACCATAGAATGGGCCAGATGGAAGGTCTCGGAAAAATTGTGCACGGTTTGTGAGAACCTGATTTTGCAGATCGTCAAAAACTTCTTTTGGTAAACCTTCAGGATTATTTTCAGTTTTAACCATCAATGGCGGAACTGCACTCACAAGAACAGCTTTCTTAACATTTTCCTGACCATGGCGTGCAATATAGTGAGCCACTTCACCGCCACCTGTTGAGTGGCCAATATGAATTGAATTTTTAATATTCAGATGTTTAACCACTTCTGCAACGTCATCTGCGTAATGGTCCATATCATGACCATCCCACACCTGACTCGAACGCCCATGTCCACGGCGGTCATGAGCAACTACACGAAAACCTTCTTTAAGGAAAAAAAGCAACTGTGTATCCCAATCATCTGAACTTAAAGGCCAACCGTGATGAAAAAATAGAACTTGGGCATCACGTGGTCCCCAATCTTTATAAAAAATTTCTACGCCGTCTTTTGTGGTTACATATCCCATCTTTGTTCTCCTGATGAAAAACTACTTGTTGATTCGTTATAAGAGTTTAGTTAGATAGTTATACTAAGCTTAAAGTTAACTTTAAGGTCAATCACCTTAATTGTATTTTTAAAATCAAATTTATATGAAAGTACCTTCTTAAATTCTTCTCATCTTTCCCCTTTTTTATTTCATTTAAATGTCAAAGTCTTTCATAATCAAAATTAAAAACTTGACTTTAAAGTTAACTTTAAACTTATAGTTTCTGAACTGGTTCTAAATTAACACGTCTTGAAATATACAGCATTAGCTACTCGGTCAATTAATGTAAAGGTGCTAAATGAACTTGGCACTTCACAAATTCTCCGTTTAGATGTAGTTGAGGATGCTCAGATAGTGCTTAATTTGCCTACCGTAATTAATTTAAAAGCATAAATAAAAAGTCCATTTTAACTACGTTTGAAATTTCGAATTTAGAGGTATCTTTTCAAGCGTAGTTAATTAGGCATTACTTATAAATTTAACTTAGAACACCTTTTTTACAGATACTGTAAAAGTCGAATCGATCGGATTTGAAACAGGTGCGCCTGCCTCACCATTGCTATACTTTTTATAATAAGCATTTTTATCCCATGCTTTTGTATACGCTAGTCCTGTACTCCAACCATCACCTAAATCTTTAATAAGTTCGGCTTTAACATCCTGAAAATTCGACTCTGAAAAGTTTTTGATTCTTTCATAGCCATAGTGAGCGCCAAAAGTCCAAGTATCACTGATAGGCTGGGTAAAGTTAAGATCTAAATAACTTGATCCTCTCGACCTTTTACCAGCAGGTCCCCCCATGGTTTTAGAGTTATAACCAGCATAATCTGGTGTGTAAGTCACAAAGTATTTAAGGCTTAAAGGACCATAGCCAATTTGAGGTACGATCTCACCATAGTTATAACTGCTACTCCCCGTTTCTGGTGTACTTTTCGCACCTGGGTAGTAGTAGTAAAAAACCGACATCCCAATTGAAAATTTATCGATTGTTTTTAAATAACCTGTATAAAAATCCCATTCAACCGAGGCATCTCGCAGATAGTTAGAGCTGACACTTGATGCCCAAGTCCCTACAAAAAAACCATTAGGATTGGCATAATCCAATCCACCTTGTAAGGCTGGTTTACCCCATGTTTGTTGGAAACCACGTGAAATATATTGACTAGCAAAAGTAACATTTGCGCTATATGGAGAGGTTTTTTCTTGTTCTTTTAATTGTTCTGCATGTACAACGCTAGTAGACATAATAAGTGAAACTAAACCTAAAATTTTTCTCATTCAATAATTCCTTATACATATTACCTATAGGTTTAAAGTTTTAAAATAACATGAAATATCCACTTTAAGAACCTTAAAGGTTTATAAATTCAAGTTTCTAGACACATCTTCTTCGCTATAAATCTCTTCAATGCAATCTAAAATTTTAGGAATATAGGAACTTTGATCCATGTTGCGCATGGATAGAGAGATTGGACTATAGGCTTCTAAATCCAAGATATTTAAGTAAGTTAAATTCTTCATACCAATATCACAGGCACTTTCTGGAATAATACAAATACCTTCCCCGGATGCTACTAAGCCAAGTGCCATATGAATTTCGCGGACTTCTGTCAGTTTGGCTGGAACTAGACCTAATTTGGTAAATAAAGCTTGAATAGTGGTCGAAAAATTTGGTTTAGGTGTGGTTGGATAAGAAAAAATCGTCTCATTAATAATTTGAGATAAATAAATTCCTGAATCTTGAAATTCACTTAATGGGTGTTTTTTATGGATTGCGAGTTTTAACTTTTCTTTTCTGAGCAGAAGCCGCTTAATTGCTGGGTCACTAATCGGCAAGCGCCCAAAACCTAAATCGATTTTACCGAGTTTTAATGCTTCAACCTGATCTCGTGTACCACACTCAATAAGCTCAACATGAATGTCAGGATTTTTTTGTCTAAATAGATAGATCACCTGTGGTAATCGTCCATAAAGAAGTGAACTCACATAACCCACTTTAACAACGTTCTCGACTAGCT
Source organism: Acinetobacter sp. H1(2024) (assembly GCF_046557555.1). Lineage (NCBI taxonomy): Bacteria > Pseudomonadati > Pseudomonadota > Gammaproteobacteria > Moraxellales > Moraxellaceae > Acinetobacter > Acinetobacter sp. H1(2024). Next base: position 184,185 of record NZ_JBKGFO010000001.1, on the reverse strand, counting down.
TCATTTTTTTAGCCATCGAAGCAGCTTGAGCAGTATGCGTTAAAATTTGCACCGCATGTTGGTAAAAAAACAGCCCTGCTTCCGTTACTTTTAATGGACGAGAGCCTTTTTCGAATAAATCGATCCCTAATTCTTCTTCTAGTTTTTTGATTTGGCGTGTTAAAGGCGGCTGGGCAATAAAAAGCTTTTCTGCGGCTTTGGTCAGGCTCTGTTCTTCAACCACGGTAACAAAATAACGTAGATGTCTTAATTCCATTAATATACCTTTTTAGTATCTTAAAATACCGTTCTATATCTATTTTAGGCTATTACATTCTTCTATGGTATACAAACAAGTTCGTAATAGTTGAAACTTCATGTATAGAACCATAGAAACCATACTTGTGGATATTCCAACTATCCGTCCTCACCAGTTGTCTGTGACTACTATGCGTACCCAGACTTTGGTACTCGTTAAAATTACGACCACGGATGGTATTGTCGGTTGGGGTGAAGCCACCACCATTGGTGGGCTGAACTATGGTGAAGAAAGTCCTGAGAGTGTCAAAGCCAACATTGATACTTACTTTGCACCATTACTGACATCAGTTAAAGATTTAAATGTTGCACAAACGCTAAAACTGATTCGTAAAAATATTAATGGTAACCGCTTTGCCAAGTGTGCCATTCAGACTGCCCTACTTGATATTCAGGCCAAACGTTTAGGCGTGCCATTAAGCGAAGTTTTAGGTGGACGTCTGCGTAATAGTTTACCTGTGCTTTGGACGCTTGCGTCTGGTGACACGGAAAAAGATATTGCTGAAGCTCGCAAAATGATTGAGCTAAAGCGCCATAACACGTTCAAGCTTAAAATTGGTGCACGTCCTTTACAGCAAGATGTTGACCATGTGATTGCGATTAAAAAAGCATTAGGTGCTGATGTTAGTGTACGTGTAGATGTAAACCGTGCATGGTCAGAACTTGAATGTATTCATGGTATTCAACAGCTCCAAGATGGTGGAATCGATTTAATTGAACAGCCATGTGCAATTCAAAATACCGAAGCACTTGCTCGCCTCACCCATCGTTTTGATGTAGCCATTATGGCGGATGAAGCTTTAACTGGACCTGACAGTGCATACCGTATTGCAAAAAATCATGGTGCAGATGTATTTGCCGTGAAGATTGAACAATCAGGTGGCCTGATTGAAGCATGTGAAGTTGGCAAAATTGCTGGTTTAGCTGGAATCGACCTATATGGCGGTACCATGCTTGAAGGCCCTGTAGGAAGTATTGCTTCTGCTCATGCATTTGCAACTTTTGAAACGTTAGCGTTCGGTACTGAATTATTTGGTCCTTTATTACTGACCGAAGAAATTTTAAAAGAGCCGCTACGTTACGAAAACTTTGAATTGCATTTGCCAACAGCTCCGGGCTTAGGCATTGAAATTGATGAAGATAAGATTGAGAAATTACGTCGTTAAGGCAACAGGATAAGGAGTTTCCCATGTTATTTCATGTACGTATGGATGTGCATATTCCACTTGATATGCCAGCCGACAAAGCAAATGAAATTAAAGCTGTTGAAAAAGCTTATTCGCAAGAATTACAACGCCAAGGTAAATGGCGTCATATCTGGCGTATTACAGGCCAGTATTCAAATATCAGTATTTTTGATGTTGAGAGCAATGAGGAATTGCACAACATTTTACAGGGCTTACCTCTCTATCCATATATGGACATTGAAGTGATGGCACTTAATCGCCACCCTTCTTCTGTTCGTGATGATGATTCGTAAACCAAAAGAATTTTTTAAATGTGATCTCTGAAGTCCATTTAAAAACCAAGCAGATTATTCAGAAGGTAACAAGGAACGTGGCGGCACTTATTCGCTAGCAAAACAAAATGCCCGCAGCGCTGCCACCCAAAACCGTATTGCATACTTAAGGAGTTTTAGTATGAACCGTCAACAAATTGATGCGCTTGTAAAACAAATGAATGTCGACACTGCTAAAGGTGAAGTCGATGCACGTGTTCAACAAATTGTTGTGCGCCTTCTCGGGGATTTATTTCAAGCCATTGAAGATTTAGACATCCAACCTTCTGAAGTTTGGAAAGGTTTGGAATATTTTACCGATGCAGGCCAAGCAAACGAACTTGGACTTTTAGCAGCTGGCTTAGGTTTAGAGCACTATCTTGATTTACGTGCTGATGAAGCTGATGCAAAAGCTGGCGTTACGGGTGGAACACCACGTACTATTGAAGGCCCACTTTATGTAGCTGGTGCGCCTGAATCTGTTGGTTTTGCTCGTATGGATGATGGTACTGAGTCTGGCAAAATTGATACCTTAATTATTGAAGGTACGGTAACCGATACTGATGGCAATATCATTGAAAATGCTAAAGTTGAAGTATGGCATGCTAACAGTTTGGGTAACTACTCATTCTTTGATAAGTCTCAATCTGACTTCAACTTGCGTCGTAGTATTTTGACTGATGCAGATGGTAAATATGTTGCATTAACCACGATGCCTGTTGGTTATGGTTGCCCGCCAGAAGGTACAACTCAAGCCCTTCTTAACAAATTAGGCCGTCATGGTAACCGTCCATCTCACGTTCACTACTTCGTTTCTGCGCCAGGTTTCCGCAAGCTGACTACTCAATTCAACATTGAGGGTGATGAGTACTTATGGGACGACTTTGCCTTCGCAACTCGTGACGGTTTAGTGGCAACAGCAGTTGATGTAACTGACCCTGCTGAAATTCAACGCCGTGGTTTAGATCACGCTTTCAAACACATCACATTTAACATCGAACTTGTTAAAGATGCCGCTGCCGCTCCTTCAACTGAAGTTGAACGTCGTCGCGCTAGTGCTTAATTGAAAGTGTATGTGAGTTAAAAGTTCGCTTTTGACTCACAAAATTTACTCCATTTATTACTACCATTAAGAATTTCAATAAATTTTTAGCGGTAGTAATACATCACGTTACCTCATGCTCTAAGGTTTCTCACATGATTGACAAAAGTAAGTCCTCACTAAGCGAGGTTCTATCGCAAATTAAAGATGGTGCAACCATTCTAATTGGTGGTTTTGGTACCGCAGGACAACCCGCTGAACTCATTGACGGTCTTATTGAACTGGGTATTAAAGATTTAACTATTGTCAGCAATAACGCCGGTAATGGTGATTATGGCTTGGCTAAACTGCTTAAGGCTGGTTCGGTTAAAAAAGTGATTTGTTCTTTCCCTCGTCAGTCAGACTCTTATGTGTTTGATGAACTTTACCGTGCTGGGAAAGTTGAGCTTGAAGTGGTTCCACAGGGTAATCTGGCGTGTCGTATTCAAGCTGCTGGTATGGGTTTAGGTGCTGTATTTACACCAACAGGTTTTGGAACACTTTTAGCTGAAGGCAAAGAAACTCGTCAAATTGATGGTAAAGATTACGTACTCGAATATCCGATCAAGGCTGATTTTGCCTTGATTAAAGCCTATAAGGGCGACCGCTGGGGCAATCTGGTTTACCGTAAATCTGCACGTAACTTTGGCCCAATTATGGCCATGGCTGCAGATGTCACGATTGCTCAGGTTTCTGAAGTGGTTGAACTCGGTGGCCTAGATCCAGAACACATCATCACCCCAGGTATTTTTGTACAGCACGTTGTACAAGTACAGCCCGCACAGTAAGCAATAAGGAGAAATAACATGAGCTACCAGAAACTCAGCCGTGACCAGATTGCAAAACGTGTGGCACAAGATATTCCAGATGGTGCCTATGTGAATTTGGGCATTGGCTTACCAACCAAGATCGCTAGTTACTTACCTAACGATAAAGATATTTTCCTTCATTCTGAAAATGGCCTGTTGGCTTTTGGCCCACCACCAGCGGCAGGTGAAGAAGACCCTGAACTGATTAATGCGGGTAAAGAGTTCGTGACCATGCTTGAAGGCGGCAGCTTTTTCCACCATGGCGACTCCTTTGCCATGATGCGTGGTGGTCACCTTGATATTGCCGTGCTTGGCGCATTTCAGGTTGCAGCGAATGGTGATTTGGCGAACTGGCACACGGGTGCTCCCGATGCGATTCCTGCCGTGGGTGGTGCGATGGATTTGGCTGTAGGTGCTAAAAAAGTATTTATCACCACAGACCATGTGACCAAACAAGGTGAACCGAAGATTGTGGCTGAGCTCACTTATCCGGTTACAGGTAAGCACTGCGTAGATCGTATTTACACCGATCTTTGTGTGATTGATGTGACCAAAGATGGTTTAAAGGTGATTGAGAAAGTGGAAGGTCTTAGCTTTGATGAGTTACAGGCTTTAACTGGTGCAACTTTGATTGATGCGACTCAAGGGTAAGGTTTATACAGCATCCAATTACGAGTTAAAGCAAAAGTTTTGAGTAAAGCGGTTACGAAAATGTATTCGCTATCGTGACAGGCGACATGGATGTCGCCCGTTGGACAGGGAGGCATGGAAGCCTCCTCTGTTCAACAAAGGTTTTTGTTACTTTTGACCTTTCAAAAGTAAGGTATTGCTTATACAACAGACCTACGGATATCACAGTAAATTGCAGCCGTGATGTTATTCATTGATATGAAAATTTATAAAGCATCTCAACGGAGTCTTATCTGTTTAAGCCAGATGCCACCAGCTAATTCGTGTCACTTTTTAAAAAAAAGTAACCAAAAACCTTTGTTACTCAGACACAACTTCCCTGTTGTGCTGAGCAACACGGCGACATCCATGTCGCCACCGTGAAATATCTACGGAGAATGGCTAAAAGGCCTGAAGTAAAGGACGAAAGTTAGAATGAAAAACGCTTATATCATCGATGCCATCCGTACCCCATTCGGCCGTTATGCCGGTGGTCTTGCTCCTGTCCGTGCCGATGACCTTGGTGCTGTGCCGATTAAAGCTTTAATCCAGCGTAACCCAAATGTAGATTGGGAACAGGTCGATGATGTGATCTATGGCTGTGCCAACCAAGCCGGTGAAGATAACCGTAACGTTGGCCGTATGTCAGCACTGCTTGCAGGTTTGCCGTATCAAGTACCAGCAACCACCATTAACCGTTTATGCGGTTCTTCACTCGATGCCATTGCCATTGCTGCCCGTGCCATTAAAGCAGGTGAGGCAAACTTGGTGATTGCAGGTGGTGTGGAAAGCATGAGCCGTGCACCTTATGTGATGGGTAAGTCTGACAGTGCTTTTGGCCGTAGCCAGAAGATTGAAGACACCACCATGGGATGGCGCTTCATTAACCCGAAACTTAAAGAATTGTATGGTGTAGACACCATGCCCCAGACTGCCGAAAACGTGGCTGAACAGTTTAACGTGAATCGTGCAGATCAGGACCAGTTTGCCTTGGTGAGCCAACAACGCACCGCAAGCGCGCAAGCCAAAGGCTTTTTTTCTAAAGAAATTGTGGCAGTTGAAATCCCTCAGCGTAAGGGGGATGCTGTTGTGATTGATAGCGATGAACATCCACGTGCATCCACCACACTTGAAGGCTTAAGCAAACTTAAACCTGTAGTTAAAGCAGATGGCACAATCACTGCGGGGAATGCTTCAGGGATTAACGATGGTGCAGCAGCTCTACTGATTGCTTCTGATGAAGCAGTTCAAGCTTACAACCTCAAACCGCGTGCCAAGATCATTGCTTCAACAGCAGTGGGTGTAGAACCACGCATTATGGGCTTTGCTCCGGCACCAGCGATTAAAAAACTACTTAAACAAGCCAACCTGACTTTAGATCAGATGGATGTGGTTGAGCTAAATGAAGCCTTTGCTGCACAGGCTTTGGCCGTGACCCGTGATTTAGGTTTACCAGATAACTCTGACAAGATAAATCCAAACGGCGGTGCCATTGCTTTGGGTCATCCACTTGGTGCATCAGGTGCACGCCTCGTAACTACAGCCTTAAACCAGCTTGAGCAAACAGGTGGTCGTTATGCCTTATGTTCAATGTGTATTGGTGTAGGTCAAGGTATTGCTTTGATTATTGAACGTGTTGAAGCACTTTAAGGAGAAACACATGCCATCTTTTCAATCTGCCGATGCACAAATCAACTATCAAACCTTTGGCGAGCCATCTTCCCCTGCTCTGGTGTTTTCCAATTCTTTGGGCACCAATTATGGTATGTGGCAAAAACAGTTTAATGAGTTAAAAGATCAATTTTTTGTGATCTGCTATGACACTCGTGGTCACGGTTCATCATCTACGCCTGACGGTCCATACACTATAGCGCAACTAGGTGAAGACGTTATCCATTTACTTGACCATCTAAATATTAGCAAAGCTGCTTTTTGTGGTATTTCTATGGGCGGTTTAACTGGTCAATGGCTGGCAATTCACTACCCTGACCGTTTTAGTCATGTAGTTGTGGCAAACACTGCCGCTAAAATTGGACAAGAACAGGCATGGCTTGACCGTGCAAAATTAGTACGTGAGCAAGGTTTACAGCCAATCGCAGCCACAGCAGCTTCGCGATGGTTTACAGATCCCTTTATCCAAAGTCATGCTTCAATTGTCAACAACCTGTGTAACGACTTAAGTGCTGGCAGCGCAATGGGTTATGCCAATTGTTGTGAGGCTTTGGCTAAAGCGGATGTCCGAGAGCAATTAAAAGATATTAAAATTTCTGTATTGGTGATTGCTGGAACTCAAGACCCAGTAACGACTGTTGCAGATGGTGAATTTATGCAGCAACGCATTCCACAATCACAACTTGCAGAAATAGAAGCATCTCATATTTCCAATGTAGAACAGCCTGAAACTTTTAATAAAATCCTAAAGGATTTTTTATTAGGTTAATTTAATGATTCAAAAAAATGGCCTATAGGGCCATTTTTTATATCTGCATTTAGTTTTTAAAATTAATACCGAATCATCACCGATTTTAATTCGGTGTAATCTTCAATAAATGCATCTGAAAACTCTCTGCCAATTCCTGAAGCTTTTACCCCGCCAAATGGAACTGATGGGTCTAAGAACGTATGCATATTGACCCACAAGGTCCCTACTTCAATCTTAGGAATTAAACGCAAAGCTTTAGATAAGTCATTTGTCCAGATACTTGCGGTTAAACCAAAGCGCGACTGATTCATAAGCTGAATAAGTTCTTCATCAGTTTCGAATGGCATTACCCCGACTACTGGACCAAAAGTTTCCTCTGAAAATAAAGGATCATCCGTATTTTTAAAGGAAATTAAAGTCGGTTGTACAAAATACCCTGTCTGATCTAAAGCCTCACCTCCAGCAATAATCTGGTTGTTGGCTTTGGCCATATCTAAATAATGTTTCACTTTATTAAAATGTGGCTGATTAGAGAGTGGACCAAACATACTTCCCTCATCCATAGCCGATCCAATTTTGAAACTAGAGAGTGCTTTAGAGAGTTTCTCGACAAGTTCATCATGTTTTGTATGGTGTACAAAAAAACGCTCTGGCGATGCACAAACCTGACCTTGATGTACAAAAGTTGCTTGCAATAAAGTCGGCAAAATTTCATCAATATTTGCATCAGCTAAAACGGCAATCGCATTTTTTCCACCCAATTCCAGACTGACACGGGTTAAATCTCTGCTCATCGCGAGTTTACCAATCGCAATGCCGGTTGGAACTGAACCTGTAAATGAGACTTTCTTAACGAGCGGTGACTCAATTAAATATTGCCCTGTATCGCCCTTACCTGTAACCACATTAATCACACCTGCCGGAATACCTGCCTCAATGGCAAGTTCAGCTAAACGTAATAAAGATAAGCTGGCAAACTCACTTGGTTTAAGCACAATGGTACAGCCAGTTGTTAAAGCTGAACCGATTTTCCATACACCAATCATGAGTGAAAAATTCCAAGGCACAATCCCTGCAACCACGCCAATTGGTTGTCTTAAAGTAAAGGCCGTATATTTCTCACCTTGCATAGAAGGAATAGAAGGTTGCATGGTTTGGCCATTAATTTTGGTTGCCCACCCTGCAAAATATCTTAAGAAAATAACAGATTGTGCCACTTCAAGATGGCGGGAAATATTGATGAGTTTTCCAGTAGATAAAGTCTCGAGCTGAGCAAGTTCTTCACCATATTGCTCAATTAAATCTGCTAACTTGTTTAGTTTAACGCCACGTTCATACGGCGTCGTTTCAGCCCAAGCATTTTGAAAAGCATTTTCAGCACTTTTCACGGCACTTTCAACATCGTGTTGACTACCAATACTAATTTGAGCAACCACTTGTTCAGTCGATGGATTTACAATATCTACTTTATCTAAATGCTCAGCAGCAACTAATTTTCCATCAATAAAATGTCCATGTTGACGCGCCATAAATTGCTGTACGCTTGCTAAAATCTGTACTTCACTCATTTTTATTTCTCTCAATTTATTTAAAAGGATCTATTAGTAGATGTATTGCAGAATCAACTGCGCATACACATTGGCTTTGTCATCGTAGTTTTGAGTGCCGCCACTCTGGATATCGTGTTTTGGTTTATAGAGTCCAACCAACGGAATAACGTTAAGTTTTTTATTGACGGACCAAACCGAGAACACATCCAGCTCATGTCCATCCACATTACTTAAAGACTTATTTACTGTTGTGAACTTATAGGCCAAAGCACCTAACATGAAATTTTCTTTTAGATTCATACTGTAAGAGACTTGATGGATATCTGCATTTTTATTGAATGGGCCAGCATAATTTCCAGCAACCTCTCCCTGAAACCATGTGCCAAAGCCGACTGTATTTCCATAAAACATGGGGTCGTATTGGTCTGAAAAATGGCTAAAACGGTAACCTAATGAGGGGGTATATTTTGAAGATAAAAAGTTATAGTTCAGTGCTAAGTACCCAGCATTTTCGTGGCTATCTTTTTTATCTTGAACCACAAACTCAGTTTTAACTTGTAGCTCTAGTAAAGGTTGATAATTCAAACGTAAAGCATAGTTTTTAAGGTCTTGTCGTCCTGAAGTCTGTTCATCATCTTTAAGGTCTAATACGTTTAAATAGGTAAACCCAACACCCTTATCTTTAAGCTGATACATCAGATCAGTCACAAAGAGTTCAGGTGAAAATTGTGCTTTATTGTCTGACTTTAAATAAGCCAGCTTTAACGTTGTATTCTCTTGCGGTTTGTATTGAAGCAAACTTGTAAAATCGAAGCTTCGACGAGCTGCTAGATAATATGCCCCGCCCCGATCTAATGTGCCGTCCGCAGGAACTTTACCGAGATTTAATGCATCACCCGCAATGAAGAACCCATCACCAATCATAATATTTTGTCGACCTATACTTAAATCATAGGCCCTTAACTCATCTTTATTGGTGCCGTCTTTAAAACCAATGATCCATTCATTCACATCTGTTTTACGTTCTTTGCCATTACTATTTTGGCCGGCGTCACCATCACCAAATGTTGCCGAGCTAATACCACTTAGGCTTGCATAGAGCTGATTGTTTTTAAAGGTGTAGTTTCCCTTCGCACCATATTTAAGATGACCTTCTTGCCAATTGATTCTTTCATCCTCTAGGTTTTCACCGTTATAGCTTTTACCGCTACTAAAGGCCCCAAAAGTTGCTTCAAAAGTTGGCTTAATTTCAAGCTCACCCGCATGCACAGTTGAAAAAAATGAGACAAAGAGAGCCCCTCTCATAACCTGAGAAAATAAATTTTTCATTGAGAAATTCCTTTTTTGCGAACGGCCTAACCGTGCTCACGTATGGGTAACTTATTCGTTACCCATACTCGTTCATGATGATCTTTAGTGATGGTCGTGCTGCGTGTTTTGCTCGTCTTCACCCAAGTTTAAAGTCGGGGTGTTGTCAAAGAAGTTCCAAGGTTTGATTAGGGTATAAACCCATTCTGTCGGCATAATTGGCCATTCTTCAGCACGTGCCACATGGGTTGTACCTGTTGTCATCCACACCACAAGGTCTTTATTTTCAATATTTTCGTTGTTGCCAATAAACTGGCCTAAACCTGTATCATGAGTTGAGCGATTTGAATATTTCCCTTCAGGGTAGCGTTCATCTGGATTGTACTGTGTCACCCAAATTTGCTTATCCATAAAGTTCAAACGTTTAAATAACCATTCATCTTTAGCAAAATTGGCACCCTTCGCCACAGGGTGTGTTCCCCCTGCAAAAGGAATAATTTGATAAGAAACCGGATTGCCTAATTTATTTTCCTTGTTGAAATTGGTGAGTAAGCGAATAGTGGATGGATCAAATTTTTCAGCCGCATTTTGCTCATTGGTAATGACTTTACTGTCAATTTGCATTGAGCTTGTACGAACACCACCTTTGTCATTGGCTTTCACCACAGGATCCATATGCATAAAGCTGTTATTTTCACCATCGACATCCATATCTAAGCGGAAGTTATAGATGTGCTGATGCGTTGTGCCCACAATATTATGGTCAATTAAAGTTCCATATTTGGTGTCTTCTTTGGCAGTACTGTCATGCATGGTGCGTGATTTAACGCCTTTAACAGCTTCAATACCGGTTGCACCCGCATTAATCCCAATTACACCATTTTGGGAAAATACCCAGTCAAACATGTAATCGTAGTTTCCAACCGTACTAATCCAGCGCACGACAAGTTCACGGCGTGCTTCACTGGCATCTTGGTTACCAAAAATTTCGTGATGTTTATATTCAGGTCCGGCATAACGTTCAAACACAGCAATGGCATTTGGAATTACTTGTGGTTGGCCTTTATAGTCTGCAATCACGGCATCAAGTAAAACAGCGTTGTCGGGTGCATCTGTTCCAGGAAGAATAGATGATGTGAGCGTTCCCATCCCATATTCGCCAGAGTCCAAATAAGATTTGAAGTACCAACCAATATCAGGGTCGCCATATGGAACCACCATTCCACCCAAGTTACCTTCATACATGACTTTACGCTTCACACCTTTATCTTTATAGGTCACTGTTGAAAGCTGCAAGCCAACACGAGAGTCTAACGCCACATGCAAACACCAATTCCCCCAATGTATGGTTTGGCCAGTAATGCTAAAGTTCTTACCCTCAGGTTCAGTAATATTGAGTGGTTTTAGCTTACTTGCTACGGGCTTATTCGACATATAAGGTCGATTTGCCATTGGCACAGGAATGATCGCGCCTTCTTCAATCTTAATAATTTTTTCTTTATCTAAATCAACTACAGCAACTAAATTTTCAATAGGATGTGCCCAGTAGTTACCATCCCCTACATCTAGGTAAGCGACAACTTTTAATATATTGAGTTGTTTATCAAGTCCATCTTTACCGCCAAAATATCCAACAGTTAGTGGTGTAGCAATCACTTTCTTCACATCACTAATGCCACGTTTGCGTAACGCGTCTTGATATTCTTTACTCGTCTCAATTACACGCTGTACGGCTTCAAAATTATCGAGCAGCACCATTCCATGAGTGTCTTTAAGGACATTCCATTTGGTAACTTGTTGAGTGTTAAGATTAACTTCACCTTCAATCGCTTGACTACCCTTTAATAAAATAAATGAGGCAATACGATCTTCTTTAAATTCTTTGTGATTAATAAAGTAATCCCAAACTTTTGCTTTTTCAGGCTCTTTAAGCTTTAACTCGGCAAAACGCATATTTTTATAGGCATATTTCGAGCGGTTAATCACATCAAATGTTTTTTTAATTTCGTCAGAATTTAAACTGTTGAGCGGATGAAAAGTATTTTCAACTTTAAAGGTTTGATCTAACCCAGACTGGAATACTTCATTAAAAAAATCTTTTCCAATAACAGGTTTACCCTCTTTAATTAATAAAGGCACGCTGAGCTTGAAAGGTTTGCCATTTATCAAAACCTGATCTGAATTGGGTTTGGCTCTTACCACGATAGAGCCTTTGGTAATCATATAAGTATTGGTAAAATCGTCTTTGACAACTTTAGCACCTTGCTCACTCATGTTTTGATAAAGTGAGACCATTTCGGCCTTGCCACCATGCGCAAACGCTTGAGTATTGAGTCCCCAAAAGCTTGCAGCGATTGATAAGTTAAGTGCCAGTATTTTTTGTATGTCATTCAATAATCGTTGTTTACGCATTGGGTTCATCCTTTTCATCTATCCCTGAACTATCTGAATCAGATAGTTAAAATGCACTTCCTGTGAGTGAAATTTATTAGACCAACTTAATAGTTTTATGGTTATTAAGCTTATCTAACCTGCTCTAATGAATTTAATTTCAACACAGTTACATAGGGCTAGCTTGTTCAAGAATGACGTCGGATTTGTCTAAAAATGACATTGAGAGATGAAAGAATTAAACCGACATACCCTCTCTAAATTCTTTAGGAGAAATACCATAAGTCTTTTTAAAGATTTTTGAAAAATGAGCACCGTCCCAAAAACCCCATTTCAAGGCAACTTGGGTAATTGAGCTTTGTTTATTTCTTTTATCAAGCAAATCTGCTTTGACTTTTTCTAGGCGTTTGAGCTGTATATATTTGTTAATAGATAAATTTTCTTGAAGAAATAGACGGTAAAGATGACGTAGCGACACCCCAATGTGCTCTGCAATTAATTTAGGGGTTAAGTCAGGTTTTGCTAAGTTTTCTATAATATAACGCTCAGCTTTTTCCATTAGATTATTTGAGCTATTAATATTTTTATAATTAATTGTCGGTTTGATTAAGGCTATCAGTGCATCTTCAAAAGCATTACCGTCTTCGGTTGCGTACCAAAGTTTGATGTTTTCAGCAGACATATTTTTCAAAATATTCTTGAGTAAAAAACCACTCATATTTTGCGTAATCAGTTTTCCAAAATATTCAGTACTAATATTTTCTTTAAGTAATTTTTCACGCGAGAGGTGTACTGAAATCTGACTTACCAAACCTTGCGGATACATCGAAATTGTTTCGACTGGGTCGACCAACACAATATCGCCTTCATTTAGGCTTAAGGTTTCATTTTTATACTCAAGCAGCATTTTTCCCGAATACTGCAAAATCAAAAAACAAAAACGATTATTCACTCGATCGATTTCATCGGCCTTTCGGACAATTTTATTGGCATTGTTTTTGATAAAAGCAATTTCGGTATCGCCCAATAAAAAGCACTGAACTTCACCAATGAATAAATTACGGGTTCCGTCAAAATCGGTTTCAAAATTGCCGCACACACTTTTTATATGGTGCGTCCATGTGAGTAATGCATCGCTTACATATTGGTTCATCCCTTACCTCTCTATACATGTGCAACCGCTCAAAATTTTGCGTTTGTGATGGTGCACTGTCTTGGCTTTTTACAATCTTGTTTTATTAATAAACAAATTGTGTGCCAAAAATTCCTTATCCTTGGAATTGTTTTGATGATAGTCAGCTAGATGTAAAGAAGCTGATAAATCAATTCAATTTATCAGCTTAATGGGACTTATGCTACTCCTGCAAAATCTCGCAGCATGGTAATAAAAATATCCTTTTGTTCCTCAGAATATTTTTTAAACACTTCATTTTGGTGGCTATCGGCAATATCAAACAAATACTGTGCCGTTTGTTTACCCTTTTCCGTCAGTGCATACAAATTATCGTGATCAACCAATAAACCTTCAAATTTTAGAATTTCAGCTGATCTTTCAACTTCCTGCATTGGCATAGCAATATCGCGCGGTAAATCTTCCTTACTTGAAGCAGTACCACTGGCTAAAACGAGCAAAAGACGTGATTCACTGGTCCGGAAACCCGAAGCCATTTGCTTAGGAATATAGTCAGTTTGATACGCTTTAAAAGCACGGCTCATCAAATAGCAAACATTATTATATAAGTGCCCATAATGTGTTTGGTCTACGCCGTTATCTTCAGTTTGCTTAACTTGAAGGCTCGGATGCGGCATGACACAAGAATATGCGCCTTGATGGTAGACCAACGGGCTTCGGCCTTGGTCATGGAAACGAACCACTTTGCCAACAATAATCCAGTGGTCACCGCCTTCAATCACTTGATAGCGTTCGCACTCAAACACCGCAGAGCAATTTTCTAAAATGGGTGCACGTCCTGCACCAAGTTGAAAATTGGTGTCTGCAAATTTATCAATATTACGTCTCGAAAACTTATTAGATAGCTCAATTTGCGTGCCTGATAAAATATTAACTGCAAAATGTGTCGCGTCTTCAAATACTGAAAAACTTGACGATTTTTTATCAATACTCCACAAAATAAGTGGTGGGTCGAGCGATACCGAGTTAAAACTATTTGCAGTTACACCAACTTTCTCACCTTGTGCATTTTGTGCGGTAACAATGGTAACGCCTGTTGCAAAATTTCCTAATGCCCGTCGGAACTGTAGTGGATCAACCGTAAACTCATCTATTTGTTGTAATACATTCATCATCTTTCTCCTAAACCTTCTCTTACATCCATATAAATCGCGAGAGCATTAGATATCTAAAACTAATCTCGGTGTTTTAGAGCGCGAACAACACACCAATATTTGTTCATTGCTGGCTTTTTCTTCGTCAGTAAAATAAACATCTCGATGATCAGGTTCACCTTCAATTACATCGCACATACAGGTTCCGCATACGCCTTGCTCGCAAGACATTTCAATGTCGATGCCTTCTTTAGCCAAAGCCTGCAAAATGGTTTCGCCAGCTTCGACCATAATGATTTTTCCGCTACGTTCAGCCACCACCTCAAATGAATCTCCTGACGTGTCAGTTTCGACTTGGAAATACTCTTTGTGGATTTGCTGCTCAGGAAAATCGTGAGTTGTGGCGAGGTTAATCACCCAATCCATAAAACCTACTGGACCACAGGTGTAAATATGACTTTCAGGGTCAATATCTTTAATGGTAGATTCAAAAAATGCTCTGTGGCTTGCGCCTTCAGATTTAAAATGGAAAGTTGTGTATTGTGCTAACACACCATTTTTAATTTCATCAACAAAAGCGCAGTTTTGAGGGCTAGCGCCACAGTAGTGAAGCTCAAATGATTCACCTTCATGTGCAAGTTGATACGCCATCGTGATTAACGGCGTAATTCCAATTCCACCGCCAATTAATACACTGTGTTTGGCTTTTAAAAGTGGAAATAAATTTTTTGGTTCACTGACCTGAATTTGCATGCCATCTTTAATTTCATCAAAAGCCGAGACTGAACCCCCACGTGATTCAGGGTCACGTAAAATTCCAAGGCGGAACTTACCTTCGTCATTTGGATTTTGACAAAGTGAATACTGACGTACCATGCCATTTGGTAAGTGCACATCAATATGCGCACCCGCTTCAACTTTTGGCAATGTTGCAGAAGTTGCAGATTCAAATTCCATGACCGCAATATTTCCACCTTCCACATGGCGATTTTTAACGACAACATCATAAAGTGTAGTCATGATTTAACTCCCTTTTCATGCGTAGCCTATTGGCTTAACGCATGAATAAACCACCGTTAATATCCCATGTTGCACCAGTCACAAACCCCGCATTTGGACTCGCAAGCAACCCACAAGTTTCAGCAATAAAATGCATATTTCCTAAAGCTTTAACCGGAATATTTTGGATGAACTGTTCCATTTTTTCGTCTGGCACCACACTATGAACGATTGGAGACTCCATCGGTCCCGGTGCAACTGCATTGACCGTTACCCCTTTTGCCGCAAACTCTTTGGCAAAAATTTTGGTTAACGTCACAATCGCACCTTTGGTTGCCGCATAGTGTGCACCTGTTGCCGTACCGCCATTTTGTCCTGCTAAAGACGCCATATTAATGATGCGTCCATAACCTTTTTTAGCCATATATTGACCAATAATTTGGCAAGCTTGGAAGGTGCCGCGTTGGTTGACTTGGGTCACCCAATCAAAATCAGCTGCGGTAATTTCTAATACTGGCGTTGCTTTGGTGACGGTGGCATTGTTAATTAACACATCAAGTTTAGAAAATTTCTCTTCAATCCATTGCACGGCAGCATGAAAATCTGCTTCAACCGAAATATCTAATTTCAAAGGAAACATATGTTGTGCATATTGACTTTGTGCCTTGGCGTTTTCGGCTTTTTCAAGCGTACTCGCTGACAAAATCACTTGATGGCCTTGGCTCGCAAAATATTCAGCAATGACATTACCGAGTCCAGAAGCAGCACCTGTCACTAAAACAACCTGTTTCATGTTACCGCTCCTAAAGAATGTAGCTAATACCAGCTAAGGTATCGGTAGAATTAACCAAATTAATGATTTTACGGTTAATCTTAAAACCTGTAGCCGCATCACGAGTTAGATGGTAGGTAATATCAGCTGTGTAATGCTTGAGGTTTTCTTTACGGAATTCACGTAAGTTTTGAGCACAACGCAAAACGATTTCATTATCTTGGTCTTGAATAACACGTACACGAGAAACACTACGTACCGTATTGGCCTTAGGCGCTGTAGAAATTGCTTCACCATTTTCCAGACGCTCGACACGTAAAGTACGCATATGATTATCGTCATAGGCATAATTTAAGTTGTTTTCGTAGTCAGTGAGGTTTGGGTCAATCGGAATGATATAAACACCTTTTTCATTCCATAAATTGAGCCATTCACGGTATTCACTGTGGTCCAACATATCTGCTTCAGCCCAGATGAAAGCAGTGACTTCATTTAATAATTGCAGATTCATATTCATTGCTCTCTCCTTAAGCTTTCATCATCTTTTTCCACTGCTGATATGCTGCACGCATACCTGTTTCAGCACTGACATCACTTTTTAAGCCATCTTCAGTTTTGACTTCGCCTGGTAAACCGCGGTTGAGCATGATCCATAAATCATTACCAGCATTGGCACCGTGTTGTACGCGTTCCCAAGCTTCAGAGTCATCTGGAGTACCAAAACCAAATGGACCTTGGAAATGTTCATGCAAACGTAGGCGGAATTGGTTGGCAATTTGCGGACCACCGTCCATCGTAATCACCGAGTGATGAATTTCTGTTTCAGCAACTGAAATTGGCTGTAACACACGGAAGAACGCCATTGAACATGCAATATTCGGGAATAAATTTAAGTTAAAGCCAGAACCACCAACTGCTCGAACAATACGGCGTACTTCTAATTCTTCATGACCTTCGTCGCGCAAAGCTTGAGCCAAGTCTTCAAAACGCTCTTGAATTGGTCGCTCCATTAAGTCTTCTTCTAAATCGACCAGTTCAGGAATCATCACCATAACACTGTGACCATTACCTAAGTCTTCAACAAAGCCCGGCTGGTTTTCGAAGTTAAAGAGTTCTTCGGTTTTTTCATCGACAGAACTTAAGAATGACTTATGTACCAACGGGAAGTGATATGCATCGGTGGTATTTTCAAGCTGGATTTTCCAGTTACCCGGGAAACGGAAACGGTGTTCACCCAACACTTTAATTGGATAACCCGCACCTTGTTTCATAAACAGGTCAATCCATTTTTTCGCAGGCCCAAGGAACTCTTCAAGCGGTTGAATGTCTTCTTTAAATGAAGCGAAGATCATGCCGTTATATTCTTCTACCCGTAGACTCACCAGCGGTAATTCTGACTTATCTAAACAATCGCCGTAACTTTCCGGAGATGGCACGCCACGTAAACTGCCATCAAGTGCATAACTCCAACCGTGATATGGGCATACAAAACTGTTGGTTTTTCCTTTTTTATGTTCACATACGGTTGCTGCACGGTGACGGCAACGGTTTAAAAGTACATGGACTTTCTTTTTACGGTCACGCACCACTACAACAGGCTGTTTACCGATATTAATGGTTTTATAGCTTCCGCCTTCTGGAATTTCGCTAGCATGCGCAACCCACACCCAAGTGCTATAAAAGATTTTTTCCATTTCTTCATCAAAAATGCGTTCATCTTTATAAAGAGAAGTATGGGCACGGTCACTTTGAACCAAAGCATCGTAATCAGTGCCAATGTTATGCGTCGAGATAATACTGTTCATATCAATAGTCCTTTTAAATATGTCCTGGGTCATTCCTGGGAAGGTACCGGTAATTCGGCTTCACTGTGCCAATGCGATACGGGACGACTGAAAATATTCTGTGTTTGGAAATGTTTAATTTTCCATGTTCCATCTGCTTGCTTTTGAAACTTCACATTGAGCTTTGCTGCATTTAAGTGGCTACGGCCATCTTTGAACGTTGAAGTCTGCAACATCAGCCATGAAGCATTTGCATCATTTTGATTTACATAAATTTGTTCTGAATTTACAAAGTGTGCATTCATAACAAAGTGAGATTCTTTTTGGGTATAACTTTTAAACATGTCGTAAATCGACTGCCAAGAATCATAACGGCCAAAGGATTTGGCATATTTCTCGCCAACACCTTCCCAAATACAGTCTTGATCAAAAAGATTCATCAACTCATCAAGGTCTGTATTTACATTGAGCTCGTCGCAGATTTCCATATAACGGTTCAGACAATTACGAATGGCGTTGTGCGCTTCTAACTGTTCTAGTCGCTCTATGATTTCTGCAAAATTCACTTTGTCATTCATTGCCATCGCCTTAACGTTGGATAATCAATTCGCGCCCAACACGAGCTTCAACTTTGCAATATTTCCAAAGCTTATATGGACCTTCACCCACCACCGTCGTTCTAAACAAATTACAAGCCGCATGTACTGTTTCAATATCTGGGACATCTGCAAGCAAGTACGTTGTCCAAGGCCAGCCAGCACTTGGGCCAACCATGCTTTGGTCATCATCAAGATTTCCAAAAACATGTACGCCCGGTAAGTCATGAATGCCATTCCACATTTCACCAAACGCTGCCCAAACTGCTTTTGCTTCAGCAGGTTCTGCGTCAAAAAAGTTTTGGTTAATACCCATGCAGAACAAAACGCGTAATGATTTTTTAGCTTCCATTTCAATATCCTTTTAAAAATTAAACTTATAAATAACCTGGGGTTGGTTTTAACCCGAAACTGATTGAGCCTGCATTTTGTAAAGTTGCATCGCCCATAAAGGCGTGCTGGGTCACCACGTTGGTGTCATTTACAAAACGGCTAAATGGATTGTTGGTATAGATCGCTGTCATGCCCGCAAGCATTTGCATTTTTCGGGTGACTTTGGCGCATACTCGAGTTGCATGGGTACATGCCAGACGCATATCGCTAATTTGTTCAGCAGTTGCTTCACGACCAGCAATAATTTCATGCCAAACAATATCCATGGTTTGATAAAACCAAGACTTTGCAGCCTGAAACTCTGCATCAGCTTGAGCAAACTCATATTGAGTCACTGGGCGGTTGGCAATTTCTGACCCACCGGTAATCGATGCTTTACCCGGTGCTAATTTTTCAAACTCTTCTAATGCAGCAGCTGCAACCCCAATACCCACCACGGTTAATACTTGAGTCGCTAAAGACAGTGACGGATATTTAAAAAATGGCTCGCTGAGTTTTGAAGGTTCACCACGGACAAAGGTCCATTTCTTTTCGACCAATACATCTTCGACGACTAAGTCATGGCTTCCTGTTCCTTTTAAGCCAACGGTGTCCCAAGTCATTTCGATTTTGGCTTCTTTTGCAGGCATCACTGCCATGCGAGGTAAGCCCTGCATTTCATTATTTTTAAGCGGTGAAATCCCCACACCAACAATGTCAGCTCCCATACAACCACTTGAGAATTTCCAACGTCCACGAACTACGACACCTTCATCGGTAATTTCGGCAGGTTGTGGTGGAAAAATACCTCCAGCAAACACCACATCTGGTCCGTTTTGGTACAATTCTTTCAGTGTTTCTTCAGGCAAACTTCCCAAATACGCAGGACTCATACCGAAACTTGCCACCCAACCGACTGAACCATCAGCTTTAGATAAAGTTTCAATCAATTCGCAAAACTGTCGTGGTGAACATTCATCACCACCAAAACGTTTCGGAACCAATGCACGGTAAACACCGATTTGCTTAAGCTTTTCAATAACGTCTTGACTCACATACGCCTGATTATCAAATTCACCTGTACAGGCACGCTCACGAATTTCTTGGCACAAAGCATCTAAGTCAACTGCTTTGTCTTGAGAAGCAAACTCCATTTTAGACAACTTATTCATCATCTAACTCCTTGTAATTTATTGCATTGCATCAATACAAAATTTAGCTATAGCGCATAATTGCTCATCTTTTTGATGCTTTGATACGATCTGTAAGCCCACAGGTAAACCTTCACTGGTTTCAAGTGGCACTGAAATAACGGGATGACCTGATAAATTAAATGGTCGAACTAAACCGGTAAGATTCAAAAAAGCGACCGTGTTTTCAGCTTCAGAAACTTTTGGTGGAATTTGCGGAAGTGTCGGTAGAACCAATGCATCATATTTTTCTAATAAAGCATCGAGTTCTTGGGTGAGCTGCTCTTTTACAGCTTCCGCTTGTTTTACTTGCTCTAAAGTGGTGTGTGCCGCTTTTAATAAACGGCCATTTACATCAGAACCAATTAAGCCCGTTTGAGTTAATTCACCAAAAGCTTGCCAATTTTCATAATTAATAATCTGCATGCCTGCGTCATAAGCCGCTTCAAAATGTTCAACTTTTTCTAAAGTGGTCTGTAAATTGGCTTTTTGAAGTGCTTGATGGATACAGTTCCAAACAACCTCATCTGCGCTTACATCTAAAACCGCAAGTTTTGGTGTACGAGTAAATTCAGTAGGTTTGAAAGTTGGATCAATAATTTGCATAGCCTTTTCAATCATCTCGACTGAATTTGCAAAAGGACCAACGCAATCTAAAGAACTCGACGGCGGATATACACCTTTTCTGCTCACACGGCCAAAAGTTGGCTTTAATCCAAAAACTCCGCAGCACGCAGCGGGCATACGGATAGAGCCGCCCGTGTCTGTACCTAAAGTAAAGTCAGCTTGTTTAGCAGCAACTGCCGCAGCCGAACCACTCGAAGAGCCACCTGGAATAAGTTCAGGATATTTAGGGTTGATGGGTGTACCAAAAGCATGGTTAATGCCTGTAATACCGAAAGCTAATTCGTGCAAATTTGTTTTGGCAATAATTTCACAGTCAGCTTTTAAAATGTTTTTAACCACCTCAGCATCATCTTGAGCAGGTTCAATATTTAATAAAGCTCGACTACCAGCAATGGTTTTCAGACCTTGAATATCAATTGTGTCCTTGACCATCACCTTGAGCTTGCCACTTCCTTTGTGCACACTTTGGCTAACAATATTCATTCACTTTTCCATGTATTTTTATTCATTAATTAAAATATCGGAAAATTTAATGGAATTGTCAAGTATTTTTTATAATTTGTTCTCAAGGAAATATCCAAAATTTTGTTTATAATAGGATTACCCTTTTTTCACTAAGTTATTGCTTAGCTATGCTTGATCATTTAGAACAATTTCTTCCTAATAAAGAACCGTCGAGTATTCAAAACTTCCCTTTTTTTTGGGTTTCTCAAGTTAACGGAAAATATTCACAACTCATTGAAAAATCAATAAAAAAACTAGGTATTGATAATACACGCCGTAAAATCATTTTAAGTACTAATGCTTTGGGTGAAGCCAGTATTACCGATATCGCTAATCTTTCTACCTTAAAGTTAACTACGGCCACAAAAGCTGTATATCGCTTAGTAGAAGATGGAATTGTTGAAGTCTACTCTTCTACCACTGATGAACGAATTTCGATGGTGAAATTAACTCCCAAAGGTGTCGAGCTGGTTGAACAGATTAATCAGATTAGTGTGGTTACCTTGGCAGGCATCCTAAATGCTTTTTCAGAAGATGAGCTTCACAATTTAAATCACCAGTTAAAAAAATTATTTGACCTCATGCCATCAAGTTAATTATTTGACTTGTTATCGGGTTCGATACACTCAAGAGCAGCATGAAACAGTTCTTCTTTTCTCACTGCTCTTTATCAAAACAAGTTTTAATATTAAAAAATAAATAAAAATCAGTTTCTTAATTCAATAAATTATTACCATCTGTTTACTTAACATACTTTTTAGGTATTCTAACATACTCAATAAGTAATGGAATTTTACATATAAAAAGAAAATAATAATTCCATGATATTTAAAAACCCATTAACTCCTAATTGGATTTAAAAACACTCTTCCGGTCTGTACGAGACCAAACTACTCATTTCTAGCCTATTTATTATTCTTATCTAAAGGGGGAAATATCGAAAACTTCAGAGGAATAATAAAAGTTAGATATCAATTTCTTTAAGCGTTTTATACATAAGGATTAAGTGTATGAACCAAAGTAATATCGCTGTTGAAAGGATACAAAAGAAAAGCAATGCTTATGCATGGTATGTCGTCACACTTTGTATGTTGGCATATATATTTTCATTTATTGATCGCCAAATTCTGGCGCTGATGATTGAACCCATCAAAGCAGATCTCCAACTTTCAGATACACAATTTAGCCTGTTACATGGCCTTGCCTTCTCACTGTTTTATGCGGTTATGGGTTTACCCTTAGCCTATATTGCCGATCGTTTTTCACGACCAAAACTAATTTCAATAGGGATTATTGTTTGGAGCTTAGCAACAGCAACTTGTGGTTTAAGTAAAAACTTTATTCAACTGTTTTTGAGCCGTATGGCGGTCGGTGTGGGTGAAGCTGCTTTATCTCCAGCTGCTTATTCAATGTTTAGCGACATGTTTAGTAAGGACAAACTAGGACGTGCTGTCGGGATCTATTCAATTGGCGCTTTTTTAGGTGGTGGTATCGCCTTTTTAGTTGGCGGTTATGTCATTAATTTGCTTAAAGGCGTAACACTCATTGAAGTTCCACTATTAGGCTCACTCAAGGCATGGCAAATTGCCTTTTTTGTAGTAGGTTTACCTGGCATTATTATTGGTCTGCTATTTATTCTGACCGTTAAAGACCCAGCACGTAAAGGTCAACAGCTCAATCAAAATGGACAAGTTGACCAAGTCAAATTTTCACAATGTCTTCAGTTTATTAAAAAGCATTCGAAAACCTTTGCATGTCATTATTTAGGTTTTACCTTTTATGCAATGGCACTCTATAGCCTAACTAGCTGGACACCTGCATTTTATATCCGAAAGTTCCAACTTGCGCCGACTGAAACAGGTTATATGCTTGGCACGATAATGTTGGTTGCAAATACATTAGGCGTGTTTTGTGCAGGTTGGTTAAATGACTGGTTTATTAAAAAAGGACGTCAAGATGCGCCAATGATTACAGGTGTGATTGGCATTGCTGGCCTGATTGTTCCAATTGCCTTTTTTACCCAAACTGATCAAATGTGGCTTTCAGTAAGTTTACTCATTCCGGCCATGTTCTTTGCATCTTTTCCTCTCGTCATTTCGGCAACTGCTTTGCAAATGTTAGCCCCAAACCAATTTAGAGCACGCCTTTCTGCCCTCTTCCTTTTGGTGAGTAACTTAATTGGGCTCGGCATTGGTACAACATTGGTGGCCATTATCACAGATAAAGTTTTTGGTAATCCATTAATGGTGGGGTCGTCTTTGTCTATTGTGGGTGGCCTGTCTTGTGTGCTGGCTTTAATTCTGCTTTTTAAGGGCTGTAAATTCTTTAGTGAAAGCATGAAGCTTGAAAAATTAAATTAATAGGTCTCACCTTTTGCAAAAGGTACTCTCTATCTAGACGCTTAGAGAGTACTTAAATATTAGAAATTATTTAGTGCCGAGGACTGGCATACATCTGGGAAATGGATTATGGAATTATTTCACCGTTTTAAACCGCACACTTTAGCTGTTGCTACTTTATTACTGATGTGCAGCAACTCATGGGCCGCAAATCCAAATCAGCAAACTGAGGATGAATGGAAATTCACTTTAAAAAATGCCTATATCAACCGCGATTTTGATAATGATGCACTCAAAGATACTGGCAGTTGGTCTCAGGCAGCATCTTTATTTTATAAGTCGAAAATGCACGATACCCCCTTAGTCATAGCAGATAAGCCAATCACGATTGGGGCTGATGCTTCTGTTCAATATGCTGTGCGCTTAAGTTCAGACAAACATGTCGCTGACACAGTTTTGCCTTTTAATAAAGAAACGCAATCTCAAGCATCCGACTATTTAAAATACGGCGCGACTTTAAAACTGGGCTATGACAAAACACTTTTAAGTGTCGGTGAACTCTGGCTCGATTTACCTGTAACGGCTGTAGATGCTAGTCGTCAGTTACTCACATCGTATTGGGGAACCAACTTAAAGTCACAACTTTCAGATCAGCTTTATGCCGAAATTGGCCGAGTGGAAAAAGTATCTCCAAGAAATGAAGAAGACTTTAAAAAGTTTTCCTTTACGGCAAATGGGGTTACTAAAGAATCTGATGGCCTGAACTACATTGACTTGCGCTATCAATTCACGCCGTCTTTAAAGGGTGAATATTACTTCGGTAATTTAGAAGATCTGTATAACAAGCATTATGTTGGGCTTGAACATACGTGGAAGCAGCCAACTTTTGCTCTCACCTCTAAGTTTAAATACTTCAATGCAAAAGATGATGGCAATACTTTTGATATTGATGCGCAGAACATTGGATTACTTGAAACCGTTAAAGTAAAAAACCATACCTTTGGTTTGGGTTACCAACAAATTATCGGTGAATCGGCATACCCTTTACCAGATGGTTTCTTACCAGAAACCTATTTCATTAACTGGAACGCCACCGGATTCTTTAAAAAAGATGAAAAGTCTTATCATGTCATGTATGGCTATGACTTTAAAGATTATGTTCCGGGTCTAAATGCGATGGTGAAATATGTTTACGGTCATGACTTTGAAGCAACCAATGGTGAAAAAAATCATGAAACAGAATCGAATGTGATTTTAAACTATGCGTTTCAGCAACCCTTCTTAAAAGGCGTGGCTCTGCAATATATTCGTATTGATTACAATGTTAAGCACGGCAATGACTTTGGTGAAGACCGTTTTTTTGTCAATTACACCAAAAAATTCTAAATAAAAATTACCCCCTAAACTTTAGGGGGTATTTTTTATCCTAATTTATTGACCAATCTTAAAGGCAAAACCTTCATGGCAATACTCATGGGTAACCATGGCCACTGTGGCACATAAGCTTTTACAGGTTGTTTTTCGATAGCTTTGACTAAAGCTTTACATCCAGTTTTGGCGTCGACTTCAAAAGGTAAATGTTTAGCCCCTTCGTTCATTTCAGTACGAATGTAACCTGGGAAAATGGTTGAAACTTTAATTGGTGTATCTAATAATTCAGCACGAATACCTTCAGCCAAGTGAGCTACCGCAGCTTTACTTGCCGCATAAGTCGATAAGTGTTTTGGCAATCCACGCATCGCACTCATGGATGACATGACGACTAAATGGCCAGCATTTTGTTCTCTAAAAATTTCAATGGCTGCCTCACACTGTGCTAAAGCAGAAATAAAGTTTGTTTCAGCGGTTGCCTTATTAATTTCAAAATTGCCTTTACCAATGCGACGACCATTTCCGACTCCCGCATTTACAATAATTCGGTCTAAATAGCCAAATTCTTGTTTAAAGGCACGAAATACCTCAAAGACCTGATCGTAATTGGTGACATCTAGGCTTTTTGCAAGCACCTTAATGCCATACTCAGTTTCAAGTTCAGTTTTTAAAGTCTCTAATCGGTCTAAACGGCGTGCACAAATTGCTAAGTTATAGCCTTTGGCTGCAAACTCATGAGCCATACCCGCGCCTAATCCAGAGCTTGCACCTGTAATCAAAATTGTCTTTGCCATGTTTTTATCCTTTTTTTAAATCCATGTCAGTAAATCGGGACGTTCAGCTTTTATAAAATGATGTTCATTTAAACTTAAAACCTGAGCTTCATTTCCAACCAAACGCAAAGTCGTGAGACTTGTATTCGCGATTGCCCAATTCAACGCAAAAGTTCGATTAGGGCTCAGTTCAAGCAATTTTCCAATTGCTACAGAAATCACACCACCAGAGGTAAAAACAACTGCATAGCGAGGTTTGGTTTTTGCTAAATCATCACAAAGTTGCTGTAGTGCCGTTTCGACTCTTTCTTTAAAGTGTGGCCAAGACTCATCATATTCATGATGAAAATCGCCATCTGTCCATCGTCCAATGGCCCCTTCAAATATTTTGGCAAGATATGCGCGTGGATTCTGTTCTTGCGCCACGTCAGCCTTTAACAGCTCAGGCTGTTCAAAACGTGGCTCATAACGGGCAAAAACCTGTTGGTGGTTAAACTCATTCCATAAATTATTATGATGAATTACCGCATCTGGAAAGCATTCATTTAGTGCGAGCTTTGCAGTCTGCTCATGACGCTGCATAGTTCCAGCAAACACATAAGGTTGTTCTTTCAATATCTGCTTAAAATAACGACCTAATAAAGTCGCCTGAGCCTCACCATTTTCAGAAAGCTCATCATAGTTACTTTTACCAAATGATGCCTGTCCATGTCTTACCAGATAAATTGTGGTCATTTTCTTAAAATACCCTGTATTTTCTGTATAGATTGCTGAGCAAATTCAGATTTCTGCAATTTTTGCTGTGCAATAAGTTTTAAAGCTCGGATATGTAGCGCATGAATCACGATCCAGAAATCTTTAAATGCAGGATTTCGGGTTTGCTTGTGGTAATAACGGTAATAGATTTGCTGGGCAATCACTGCTAAACGGAATACACCAAACACTTCATAAAAAGCCCAGTTTTGAGGCTTCAATCCTGTTTTTTGTAAATAATACTCAACGACTTCTTTACGAGAAAACATTCCCTTTAAATGAGTAGGCTGACGGCGCGTCGATCTAAAAATCATATTATCCGTTGGCTCAACCCAATAGGCCAAAGCGCTACCCAAATCCATTAATGGATCACCTAAGGTCGCCATTTCCCAATCCAGCACCCCAATCACTTCTGTTGGATGCTCCGGATCTAAAATCACATTATCAAAACGCCAATCATTATGAATAATGCAAGTCGTAGAGTCTTGAGGGATATTATCATTTAGCCATTTTCGGACATATTTAAATGAAGGAACATTGAGTGTGCGAACTTTTTCATAACGTTTATCCCAACCCTCAACTTGTCTACGACAATAGCCAGTACCTTTGCCTAGTTCAGCTAAAGGCGTATTTTCATAAGGAACTTGATGTAGCTCAATCAACTTATCAATGACATTTACACAAAGCTGGTGTACATCATCTTCATTAAAACCAAGCTCAGGTGGTAATTTTGCACGAGGAATAATGCCTTCAATGCGCTCCATGACATAGAAATCACAGCCAATGACCGATTCATCCTGACAAAGTGCCACCATTTTAGGAAGGACAGGATAATAAGGTGCAAGATTTTTCTGCACCATATATTCACGGGACATATCGTGGGCCGATTTCGCTTTTGTTCCTTTTGGAGGACGACGTAAAATTAAATCGGTATTTTCATACTTTAAACGATAAGTCCAATTCGACGCCCCGCCCGTATATTGAGTAACGACTGCTGGGCTAACCAACTCAACACCTTGGCTTTTTAACCAGTTTTCAATTGCCCCAATATCAAGCTCTTCACCTTCACGTACTTCACCGCCTATATCAATTACTGACATCTTCATTTCCTTTAAACTTATACTTTCTTATGACGACCGAAATAACCACGTTTGGCCAACTCTAATTTGGCAATCATGCCTTTATGTACTTCATCTGGACCATCAGCTAAACGTAAGCTGCGTGCTTGAGCAAAGAAGCCTGTTAATGGTGTATCCCTTGAAACGCCCGCACCGCCATGTAGCTGAATTGCCATGTCGACTACTTTTTCTAATACACTCGGAGCCACTACTTTAATTGCAGATATTTCTGTTAAAGCAGCCATATTTCCTAAAGTATCCATTTTATAAGCAGCATACAAGGTTAAAAGTCTAGCTTGATCTATGGCGACTCGCGCATCGGCTACACGCTCTAGGTTTCCGCCGAGTTTTAAAATTTCTTTGCCAAACGCCGTTCTAGACATGCCTCTATCAATCATAAGCTCTAAAGCTTTTTCTGCAGCTCCAATACAGCGCATGCAAT
The DNA here is from genome assembly GCF_046557555.1 of Acinetobacter sp. H1(2024). Classification (NCBI taxonomy): domain Bacteria; kingdom Pseudomonadati; phylum Pseudomonadota; class Gammaproteobacteria; order Moraxellales; family Moraxellaceae; genus Acinetobacter; species Acinetobacter sp. H1(2024). The sequence continues at coordinate 156,234 of NZ_JBKGFO010000001.1, read as the reverse complement.
GGTGAATACGCCCTGGACCTAAACGACCTTGTGCAATTTCAAAACCTTGACCCGCTCCACCAATAAAGTTTTCAAGAGGCACTCGAACATTATTAAAGTGAACCTCACCGTGTCCATGTGGTGCATCGTAGTCACCAAACACAGGTAACATTCGTTGAATTTCGACACCCGCCGTATCAATTGGTACTAAAACCATAGAGTGTTGATGATGGCGGTCTTTGGTTTCATCTGGTGTATGTGCCATAAAAATAATGACTTTAGCATTTGGGTCACCTAAACCAGACGACCACCATTTTTTGCCATTTAAAACAATTTCATTACCATCAATGAGCGCAGTCGCTTGCATATTGGTTGCATCGCTTGACGCAACATCGGGTTCAGTCATACAAAAAACCGAACGAATTTTTCCGTCTAATAAAGGTTCTAACCATTGCTGTTTTTGCTGTTCACTGCCATAGCGCCATAACAATTCCATATTTCCTGTATCTGGTGCATTACAGTTAAAAACGGTAGGTGCCAATAAGCTGCGGCCAGTTAATTCAGCAATATGTGCATATTCTTGAACAGTTAACCCAGCACCTAGCTTTTCATCGGGTAAAAACATATTCCAAAGGCCTGCTTGTTTGGCTTTAGATTTTAGAGTTTCTAAAAGCTCGGGCCACTGCCATTTTTTCCAGTTTCCATCTGGATTTAACTCATGAACTTCTTCCCAAAATTTTGCTTCGACAGGTTCTATTTCTTCTTGAATAAATTTTATTGTTCGCTCAGTAAAATCCTGAGCTTTTTTTGAGAGTTCAAACATTCTTTTTCCTTTACATCGTTATCTGGTCTTTACATCAACATAACTTGAAACTTAATATGAATGAAATGATTTTATTAAATAATGTCTCATGAATAATATTCATAACCTACATGGCCTAGACTTAAGTTTTTTTCACCGAATTGATATCAATTTATATCCGCTTTTTATCGCGATTTATGAGCAAAAAAGTATTTCAAATGCAGCAAGCAGTCTCAATATTACACAGTCAGCAGCAAGTCATGCTTTGCAGCGTTTACGCCAGCAAATTGAAGATGATGTATTTATACGTGTAGGTAATAAAATGTCTGCAACGCCTTTTGCAGAACAAATTTATCCAACTGTGAAGCAAGCACTTTTAACCATTCAAAATATTAGCCAACAGAAACATGTGTTCGACCCAACAAGTTTAAAAAGCTTAAAAATCGCCGTGCATGATGAAATTGAACCGATTATTCTTCCAAGATTGGCTCAACATTTTCAAAATCTTAATTTAGATTTGAAGTTTGTGAGTATGAAACTCGATCGAAAACATATTATGACTGACTTGGCGACACAACAGCTCGATTTCGTAATTGACCTAGAACAATATTTATCTCCAAAAATTACCTTTGACCTTCTGGTCACAGATGAGTTCGTTATTTGCAGCCAACTTAAAGAAGTCGATTTAGCTAGTTATATTAATGGACGGCACATTGGTGTTTCATCACGCCGTACGGGTGCTTTACTTGAAGATATTTATTTAAACCAACACCAAAAAATTTCAAGAAATGTATTTCTGCGCTGTCAAAACTACTCAACCGCGTTACAAGTCTTGGGAGCCCAAGCCGACGCAATACTCACCATGCCCCGTATGATTTTGCAGCATTTATCTTATAGCCCTAAGATTCGGTTACATTCTCTACCTTTTGAGATGACCAATATTAAAATGGGTATGTTTTGGCACGAAGATTTAAGGGATAATTTAAGGCATCAATTTTTGCGACATGAAATTATTAAACTTTTTCAGTAAAGCAAATTGATCTACTAAGCTTCTATCGTACAAGGACCAGTAATGAGTAAAGATGAACGGATAATCCAGAATCAGGACAACAAAAAAACGATTCGTCATGAAGATTACATTGCTGGCATTGGTAAAGGCATGGCGATTTTAGATAGCTTTAGTAGTAATCAACATCGTTTAAATATTTCTATGGCGGCTGAAAAAACCGGACTCACCCGAGCAGCAGCAAGACGTCACTTATTAACTTTAGAATATTTAGGGTATCTTGAGTCAGATGGTCACTACTATTATTTAACTCCGAAAGTTCTTAAATTTTCAGGAGCTTATTTAGGTGCAGCTCAGCTTCCGAAAGTGTCTCAGCCTTTGTTAAATCTTCTAACTAACCAAACTTCTCTTATTTATTCAGTGATGGTGCTTGATGGTTATGAGGCCATTACCATTGCCCGTAGTGCTGCCCACCAACAAACCGACCGTGTAAATCCATATGGTCTACATTTGGGTAACCGCTTACCTGCTCATGCGACATCGGCGGGTAAAATTTTACTGGCACATTTAAGCCAGCAAGAACAATTGGACTGGCTTCAAAAATATCCTCTTCAGCGTCTAACCAAATATACGCATGTCGAAAATGATAAATTTTTAAAGTTACTAAAAGAAATTCGAGAGCAAGATTGGTGTTATTCACGTGAAGAACACGAATTAGGTGTTCATGCGCTCGCCGTACCCATTTATGGACAAGACTTTAAAGTGGTTGCAGCTTTAAATATTGTTTCTCCAACTATGAAAACAACTGAAGAATATTTAATCCAACACATTTTGCCTTTATTGCAAGAGACTTCGCGGGATTTAAGACAAGTTCTTTAAATCTTACTTAGGCTATTTCATAAGGTGTCAATTTTATAACTAGCTTAGGCTATTCGGATAGATAAAAAAGATCCAGAATAACTGCTTAGGCTATTTTTAGAAGTAGTTGAAAGGTATTTTCAAATAACGGATGCCATTTGATTCTAGTTCCGGAAAGTTTCCACCGTTCATATTAATTTGAATGGAAGGCAGAATTAATTTTGGCATTGCCAAAGTAGCATCTCGCTCTTGACGCATTTTTATGAATGAGTCTTTGGAAACTCTTTGGTTTAAATGAATATTGCTTTGCTTTTGAGTTCTAATATCTGTTTGACAGACATATTCATCACGGCCTTAGGGTTTATAGTCATGGCATAAAAACATGCGCATGTCGTCAGGAAGTGTATAAAGTTTTTGTACCGAATCATAAAGTGCTGCCGCACTTCCTTTAGGAAAATCGCATCTCGCTGAGCCATAATCAGGCATAAATAAAGTATCACCTACAAAAACAGCATCACCCATCACATAGCTTAAGCAAGCGGGTGTATGCCCAGGTGTAGGAATGTTATAGGCATCTAACTCTCCTATTTTGAAATATTCATGATCTTCAAATAAATAATCAAAAGGCTGATTTTCATTGAATTTCTTAAAATCAAAATTATAAATAGCAGAAAATGTTTCTTGGACAATTGAAATCTTTTGACTAATCGCAATTGTACCACCCAATTGAGACTTTAAATATTGAGCCGCGGTCATATGATCCGCATGTACATGGGTTTCTAAAATCCATTGTACTTTAAAGTTCTGAGCCAAAACATAATCGATAATTAAATCAGCGTTGGTTGTTTTTGTAGTTGCTGAAGCCGCGTCGTAGTCAAGCACACTATCAATAATCGCGCATTGACGAGTCGCTAAATCTGCAACAACATAGCTAAAAGTATTGGTGTTTTCATCAAAAAAATCTTTTACTAGAGGTTGTTGCATAAGTTTAATTTCCTTTATTTAAAACTCGGTAAATAAACATTCCTAATAACATTGCGACAATAAAATAAAGCGCTTCAAAATGTCCTAATCCGATAAGTGTTAAAGATGGCGCTGGACATATTCCAGCTATTCCCCAGCCTATCCCGAAAATAAAAGCACCAGCAATTAGCCTTTGGTCAATCTGTGTATTCATTGGTAATTGAATTTGTTCATTAAAGATTGTTTTAGGACTTTTTATAGCCTTTTGAAATGGAATAAATGCCACGGCAATCGCACCTAACATCACAAACATTAAGCTAATATCCCACTGCCCAAAGATATCTAAAAAACCTAATACTTTTTCAGGATTAGACATGCCAGAAATCATTAAACCTAACGAGAACAAACTACCAAATATAAAAGCCAAAATGTTTTTCATGACATTACCCCAAAACATGACGAACGATATAAACAGTTAACATGCCAGCGAACATAAAAACTCCTGTTGCTATCATGGAGCGTTTTGACAATCTGCTCATCCCACAAATACCATGACCACTTGTACAACCTGATCCAAGCCGAGTACCAAAACCAACCAATAAGCCTGCTAAAATAAGAGCAAACATATTCGCTTTAATTTCAATTTCGGGTTGAAAAAAATAGCCATAAATAAAGGGCGTAATAATTAATCCAGCAACAAACCAGAATGCGGAGCCTTTAAAGATATCTTTAGACGGATTAATGATTTGAGCAAGCAAACCACTAATTCCAGCGATGCGACCGTTTATATATAAATAACCGACTGTTGCAATGCCCAGTAGCAAACCACCTAAGAAGGCATAAACAATATTTGACATGTACTTACCTAAACAATATATGTTTTTATAATATGTATTATACGCTTATTTATTTAGAAATACTTAAAATAAAACTCTTAAGTCTATAAATATTCTTAACAAAAAAAAGCCCCAAATTATGGGGCTTTTATCGTTAGATTAAATCTTTGATGCCTAATTGTTCAGGTAACTTTTCCATAACTTTATTTAGTCTGTTGTTTGCTGGAGAAATACAACCTGTGTAATGGCTTAATTTTGTTTCCGTGCCATTAGGTTTAATCCAAGTAATGTAATAGCTAGACATGTCAGTTGCAGTTTGCTGGCAACCCGCAGTTTTTGATTGAGTTCCTGTTTGAGGACGATAAGTTTTTAATTCACTGGCAAGTTTTTGATAATCTTTTACGCTACCTTGGATTTCTTTAACACCAAGTGTTTTTGTATATTGTTTACCTTCAAATCGAATTAAACCAGTAGGTGTTACTTCTACAGAGTATATTGGACATGCACCAAAACATGGACTAGAAGCATAACGAATTGTTTCTTGTGTATTAGGTGCTTGCTGAACAGAAGCACAACCCATTAAAGCTAAACCAGATAAAGTTGCAAGAACTAAAAATCTCATTACATCACCTATTATTATCAAGTGGCTTTAATCTAACAAATCATATCTAAATTGTCATTAAAGACTCATTTTTCGTCTCTTTATTTAGTAATGCTTAGGCTATTTTCAGATTTTTATAAAATTAGGATAGAATGCACATAAAAAAAGGCCCATCTTTCGATGAGCCTTAAGCCAATTAAAGCTTAAATTCCTGAAATACAAATTATTACTGGGTAGTAATAACCTGCGCCGACCATTCTAGCGTAATGCAATAAATTATATAAATATAATATAAATATATATTTACGCTCGTTTTTCCAACAAAAAAAACTGGTTTTTGATGATTAAAAACTGAATAATGTTTATTTTTAATTAAAATTCACGATCTTAAGTTAAACAAAACTTAATAAATTTTTAAAGTTTATTTATAGTTAAAACATTATAAAAAATTGCTTAATAGTTAGGCTATGACTAGTTTTCATGTCGAATCGTTTATAAGAATTTTCTAAGTTTAGCAATAACTTCAAGCACTTTTTTACTATTTGGTAAAGCTATCTCACTAAAATTATAGAATTTCCGCGAACACTCTAATAGAAAAAAGATATTAAAAAATAAGGGCAAAAGAAAATTTATCCTTTTGCCCTCTTTAATCACTTCTCTAAGCTATATGCGATTACATAATCACCGTGGTCAGGAGACTGACGTGCTCCTCCCGCAGAAACAACCACATACTGTTTACCTGTTTTAGGCGAAACATAGCTGATAGGTGTTCCTTGGCTACCAACAGGCATACGTGACTTCCAAAGTTCTTTACCTGTAGAAGAATCAAAAGCACGTAAATAGTAATCTTGAGTTGCGGCAAAGAATACTAAACCACCCTGAGTTGCCATTGGGCCACCAATAGTCGGCATTCCAATTGGTGCTTTCAAGCCCATCTTAATACCCATAGGTCCCGTGTCTTCAACTGTACCCAATGGTACCTGCCATGCAACTTGACGAGTTTTCATGTCAATTGCCGTCATGGTACCAAATGGTGGTTTTTGACAAGGAATACTTAAAGCAGACATAAAGCGGTTTTTATTCACTTTATAAGGTGTACCTTTCATTGGTACCGCGCCCATACCTGTATTTACTTTTTCACCGCCACTCGCCTGAATCTTGATGTCTTCAGGTGTTTGTTTAATCAATTGAACCCACAAACCAAGACGCATATCGTTTACAAACATGTAACGATGTGTTGGATCGAAAGCAATACTACCCCAGTTCATACCACCTAAAGAACCTGGGAAACTTAATGAAATATCAGTACCCGGTGCAGTGAATAGACCTTCGTAACGCATTGACTTAAAGTTAATACGACACATAAGTTGGTCAAACGGCGTTGCGCCCCACATATCTGACTCAGTTAAAGTCTGATTACCAATTTGAGGCATTTCAACAGAACGAGGTTGAGTCAAACTATATTGTTCACCCGGAATATTTGCAGCTTTAACAGGCTGCTCAATCACTTTAGTCAGTGGTTTGCCTGTAACTCGGTCAAGAACAAAGAATTGTCCAGATTTGGTTCCAATCACAACAGCTGGTTTCGTCGTACCATCTTTTAATGGGAAGTCGACTAGACTCGGTTGCATTGGTAAGTCAAAGTCCCATAAGTCGTTGTGAACAGTTTGATATACCCACTTCTCTTTACCTGTTGTCGCATCAAGTGCTAAAACTGAAGTGTTGTATTTATGGTCTAATGGATTACGGTTACCACCCCAAATATCAACAGATGAACTACCCATAGGTAAGAAAACTGTATTCATTTGTGGGTCATAAGACATAGCAGCCCAAGAGTTTGCCGAGCTACGTTTATACGTTTCACCTGGTTTTAGAACATGATTAGGATCAGGATTACGAGGGTCAAATGCCCAGCGGAGTTTACCTGTAATCACATCATAACCACGGATAACACCACCCGGCATATCCGCTGCTACGTTATCAGCAATACGGCTACCCACCACAATGGTGGTACCTGCAATCGTTGGTGCAGAAGTGACTTCAAAACGTGGAGCTTTTGTTCCATCGCCTAAGCCTTCGAGTAGATTAACTGTTCCATTCACACCAAAGTCTGCACAGCGCTCACCAGTGTCCGCATTCACTGCAATTAAACGAGCATCTGGAGTATTGGTATATATACGGCGTGGACATGCTGTATTGGTTGCAACGGTAGTTACTGCATTCGCACCAGCCAAAGTTGGTTGAACAAGTGGTTTAGTCGAATCAAAGTATGCAACACCACGGCAACGTTCCCATGCATCGGCTTTAGAGTTTACTTCAGCTTTCCAGAGTTGCTTGCCCGAATCAGCATCGATTGCAAAAATGTTGTTATGTGGTGTACATAAAAAGACTTTATTACCAATCTGTAGTGGTGTCATTTGGTCTTCAGCACCATTACCACTACCCGTTGTAAAATCACCCGTTCTAAAACGCCATGCTTCTTTTAGTTTATGAACGTTATCTCGGTTAATTTGATCGAGAGCAACAAAACGGCTACCACCCGTATCATTTCCATAATTTTCCCAATTCACCTGTTTTTTAGCTGGATCAACAGGTACTAAAGGTAGCTTTTCACCTGAACTTGCTACTGTTGGGTGCGGCTGGAACATTTGATAGAGCGCAATCAACATACCTACAACAATTAGACCAGCAACACCATACGCTGGAGCTGCCGATCCATTTTGGAATTGATAACGTCGAATTGAAGGTAATGTAAACAGTAACGCAGCAAAAAGACCAGCAGGAAACATTAAGCGTGAGAATAACGGCCAAAACTCCCAGCCGGCATCAACAAATGACCAGATTACCGTACCAACAAAAACAGCAGCAAAAATCCAAACACCCAATGCTTTTTTACGGAAAATGCTAATTGCTGAAACCGTTATAAATAGTCCTGAAATAAGGAAATACCAAGAACCACCAAGAGATACTAGCTTCCCACCACCTACAATGTAAAAAACACCGGTAGCTAATAAAACTAGGCCTAATATAAAACACCATATTTTGAATAAGATATGAAACTTAGAATCTGACTCAGACATAGATCCTACTCCACATATACTGAACACAAATAGTTCAAGCATTTGGGCCAGTTAAACCATGTCTAACCAGCCATCAATATTGTTAAAAATTAACTTTTACACTCAGGCCCGCCACCCAAGCATCGTCAACCTCTTTTACACCAGCAGGCTGATGGATATATTGAATATTTGGACGCAACATGACAGCTGGAGACCATTGATAGGTATAGTTCAGCTCAATATTTAATTCGTCGTCTTGAATTGGAATATAGTTCGATGCGATCGGATCATAGCTATAATATCCACGGCTTTCGTTTGTTGCGATTTGCTTATCTTTAGCACGATCATTGACTACATAATTGGCAATACCAAATCCAATCGAATCATTTGGACGGCTGTCAAATGGCCCTTTATACCAAAGTGCAAGTTGTTGAGTACTTTGAACAAAAGTCGTTGCTTTATCATTTACAACGCCATTAAAAGTTACGTATAAACCACGTTTTGGATCTTGGCCGGCATGGCTAAGTTGTTGCTGTGCATTAATCCAGAAACTTTGTTTCCCGTCATGAACCTTACCCGCAGTTTTAACATCATTCGCCTCTGCGGTTGAGTACAGTGCACCAACTTTATATTCACCCGGTAAACCATTAAATAGAGCAAGTTTTGGTTTCCATGCAAGCTCAACTGGTATGGTTGCACCTTTCACATTATTCATATCCAGATTAAAACCATCACTATTTGATGCTGTTTTAATATTGTCTGGATTGACCTCATACGCACCAATTCCAAAAGTCCACTCGGGTGCAAACTGATATTTAACGTTTGCACCCCAAATACCAACTGGTGAGTTATACCAAATTGAACCAATTGATTTTCCTAACTGTCCACCACAAAGCAATAAGTTCTGAAACTCACATTGAGAACTATTAAAATCCTCTGACATACCCATACGGCCAACTTTGACTTGTACGGTATTATCCGCAAAACCTTTTTTGATCCATGCTTGAGATAAGCGCCAGATTTTTCCACGACCATAAATTTCTTGCGCGTTGCCTAGTTGGCTAGAGCGTGGGTCTTTAATACGCTCTAAAGTAAGCGCATTACCATCACGTTTAGTCACAACAAGACTCGCTGTTGTATCTTTCCATCCAGCGATTTTTTCTAAATCAAAGTTTGCACCTAAAGAAAGCTGTGCAGCGTTTTCAAATGTATTATTGTCGTTGTAGCCACCATCTAAGTTTGTAGCAGCTTGGCTCATGATAGAAGCTGTAAATTTATAACCCTGTTGCTCTAATTGTTGACGCTCACCATTCCAGTCACCCAATAACCATTGGCGGTCTTGTGACCACGGCTCATTCGCAAGTGCAAATTGGCTACCTAATACAGCGATTGTTAATACACTCAGTTTGATTACGTTTGGCATTTCAAGTCCCTTTTATCTTTTCTAAAATGCGCCCCCTGTTTTGAGGCGCTTTATTTTTTTGTTATTTAACTTGCACAAACCCAAGCTCAGAAGTGGCACCAAAGTGATCCGTTACATTTGCTGTAATTGAGGCAACTTTGACTGTTGGCTTCCAATTGGCTTTTGCGTTGCCTTGTGCGTCTGTGGCAACTGTTATAGTCCCTAAATACTGCTCAGCTTCTTTTGATGTCGCACTCTGGTTGCCAAAAAACTCAACTTGGTAACGTTGATTTGGTAAACCATTAACTTCGATATTAACTGAACCTTTATTTGCTGTTAACTTAGGCGCTTTAATACCCTGATTCGGCTGAGCATTACACCCTTGTTCATTTGGCTGAGTACATGTTTTTTGTAGTTTAGATGGCTCAATCACCACACCACCACCACGAGAGCCAACAAATCCTTCATGCTCAAGCGCAGGAACTCCAAATACAATTGCTCCTAAACGCTGATTTGGTACACATGAACCACCTGCTTCGCAGCGTTTAATATCTTTACCGTTGTCCCAAATTAGGTTTTTAGTCAGTGTAATTCTTGCATTTGCATCTTTTTCTGAGCGAATGGCAACACCAATACGATTGCCATGCACTTTATTGCTATCAAGAATATTGCCATCACCCGTCATGTTAAAACCAATCGAGTTATTGGTCATTTCGTTGTAGGCAATATAGTTACGCTTACCCCAGTTAATCTGTAAGCCATCCGAATAATTTTCAAACTTGTTTCCAACTACAGCATTGTCATTGCCCCACAAGATTTCAATACCTTGTGATGGCTCTGGATTTACTTTGGTAGAAACAAAATGGTTATTCGCAATTAAGTTAAATGCTGCACCACGTGTCAGTTCTAAACCATCACCATTGTCTTGGAAAATGTTATCTAAAACTTTGTTGTTATTTGTAGTGGTTGCTGTCGGATTACCTTTACCATCATCGCCCGTAATCATGACACCAGCACCACCATAGTTATTACTAATACGGTTATGCTGAATAAGGTTATTGCTTGAACGATTAACCAATACCCCTATACAGAAGCGATGGATATCTAATCCTTTTAAAGTCACGTTATTGACGTCACGCAGTACAAAACCCGGTAAAGTCATAGTACGAACATTGGTGCCGTACTGCTCAGGGTTTGCACCTGGACAAGCTTTTGCTCCTTCGCCTTTAATATAATTTGATCCATCAATTGCGATGTATTCACCAGTTTTATCCCACTCTGTACCAATGATTTTGACAGGTGCTTTAATTTCAGGAAGTGCACTATTTAATTTAATCGCATAAGGTGCTTTGCCTACTGCCTGAATCAAGATCTCGCTCGATTCACTTGGGTTAGCATTAGCTTGCTCAATTGCCCAGCGTAAAGAACCTTTGTTGCTATCATCTTGATACCGATCAACAACATAAGTTTGTGCTGCGGTTATTCCTGAAACCATTAAACCTAATGCAAGAGTAGTTAAACGTAATGTATTCATTTCATCATATCCTTATGATTTATGGGTTTGTTGGTTGAACGGTTTGTAAAATCTGTTTGAGCTTAGTCACATCGATTTGACCCGGTGCAGAAGCCTGACCAATCATGCCAAAGCTATAACTTCCGCCCATATTGGCAGTTGCAACACGAGAAATCGTACCTAATTGCCCCATCGACATTGTCAATAATGGCTTAGTGGTTTGCTGACTTACTTTTAAAGTGGCATTCATTAAAGTGAAGACGTCTTGTTTAGATTTCGGCATTACCGCAATTTTGAGAATATCTGCACCCATCTGATCTTGTTTTAACAAGCGTTTTTCAATTTCATCTTGGCTTGGTGTTTTTTGGAAGTCATGATTAGACATAACAACCAGCACTTTCTTTTGATGTGCTTTTTGAACAATTTCTGAAACTACTTTTTGATCACGGAACATTTCAACATCTAACCAGTCCATGAACGGATTTTTTAAATAAGCTTGATAAGTCTTCCCATAATCAGCATCGCTAATTTCGAGCTGACCACCTTCATTTTTAGTACGAATGGTGGCGATCATTGGCTTATGACCTAAAATCTTTTTCAATTCATGTCCTAATGCAATCACTTGTTTTGTATCACTTGCAAAACTGAGTAAATCGATACGAAACTCAGCTAAATCAGCATCCGATGTATTTGCAATAACTTGAGCTTGGGCTAAAGCTTGCTCTTTAGTTTTTGCAGTGATCGGAACAATTGTTTTAACTGTTGTCATAGCAGGTTGTGTCTGGGCAGCCAAAGCAACAGGTTCAGCATTCACCTGTGCTACAAAAAATGGGAGTGTAAGCAAACTTAAGCTTAATAATTTTTTCATTTTCATATCATTCATCCTTAAAAAGGCTACACATATCCATGAATAATCAGGTGTAGCCTTAGGTGTTCCTTAAATATCAAAAAATACAGTTTCGTCATCGCCTTGAATACGAATATCAAAACGGTAAACAACTTCACCATTCTCTTCAGAACGTTTAGCAACAAGAGTTTGGCGACGCGGTGCCCACTCAATGCTATTTAAGATCGGATCATTAGCATTGGCCTCAGCTTCATCGTCAAAATAAACACGTGTATGAAGACCTAAATTAATACCACGAGCGAAAATGACTAATGCAATATGTGGTGCCTGAGTTGAACCTTTACGGCCTGCTGTCGCACCTGGCTTAATTGTATTAAAGCTCCAAACACCCGTTTCAAAGTCTGCACCTGTACGGCCCCAACCTTGAAATGCTGGATCAGCTTTTTGCTCACGGGTATCTGCCTGACTTGGGTAAATACCATTTGCATCAGCCTGCCAAATCTCAATGAGTACATCTCGTAACGGTAGACCTAAACCGTCAAATACTTGACCTTCAAGACGAATGCGCTCACCTTTAGTCTGGTCTTGCACCAACTGGTTATTAAAGTTGTTTTCAAACACTTCAATATTTGCTTGCTGTGGCAATAACCCAATATGAACGTAAGGACCACCTGTTTGAGATGGAGTTTCTTTTAATTCCTGAAAATTCCAGTTGTTCATGCTCGTGCTCCTGATTAAGTCAATTCGTTTTCGAAGTAAGTCGCTCGACGACCACGCAAAGTGATGTCAAAACGGTAACAACGGCTATCGGCTTCGATAAAGTTGTTTTTATCTTCTAGCGCAATCAAGGCACGACGTTGATCTTCAGAAGGAATTGTTTTTAAAATCGGGCAAGTGTCAATGAGCGTATCGCCTTCAAAATAAAATTGCGAAATTAAACGCTGAGCCCAACCATCAGCAATTAAAGAGAAATGGATATGGGCAGGACGCCATTCATTAATACGGTTACGCCATGGATATGGACCTGGTTTAATGGTACGGAAAATATAAAAACCGTTTTCATCAGTTAAGGTACGACCACAACCACCAAAGTTAGGATCCATTGCACCAATAAACTTGTCGTTTGGATGGCGATAGCGACCAGAAGCATTGGCTTGCCATACTTCTAAAAGTGCATTTTTTACAGGACGACCAAATTGATCACGAACATAACCATGCACAATGACACGCTCACCAATTGGTAAACCATCTTTGGCATAGTTCAAAATCAAGTCGTTATCTTTTGGGCCGAACAAGTTTGAAGAAAAATGCGGTGCAGTAACTTCAGTTAGAGTCTCGTTAATAGAGATCAATGCATTTTTTGGCGAACGCAATACACTTGTTTTATAACCTGGCGTATACGCTGGTGGATGATCATCTGTATTACGTTGGGCGTAAGCACCCCAGCTATGTTGTGACATCTTTATCTCCTTAATCCTGTTCTTTCGCTGCAACTGAGTTGACTTCTATTCCCAACTCTTTAAAGACTTCTTCGGCCATATGCATTGCAGCATTTGCAGCAGGTAAACCTGCATAGAGTGAGCTATGTAAGATCAACTCTTTTAAATCTTCTTTAGTTACACCATTGTTGAAACAAGCACGTAAATGCATACGTAGCTCATCTTCACGGCCAAGCGACAATAAAATTGCGATAGTGACTAAACTACGTGTATGACGCGGTAGGCCCGGACGAGACCACACCTCACCCCATGCGTAACGGCTAATAAAGTTTTGAAAATCTTGGTTAAAGTCATTTAAGTTTTGCAAAGACCGACCAACATGCTTTTCACCCAAAACTTCCGTCCGCACCTCAATGCCTTGTTTATAGCGTTGTTCATCATTCATCGTGATAGACCTCTATTAAGTTGCATCGGTATGCGCAACAAGTGATTTAACAAATACAGCAACAGCCGCAGCAGACGCCGGAATTAGTAATAAGCTAAGAATGGCAGTAAATGACCAATCATTACCAAGTAATACAGCCCCAATCCAAGCACCAAATACCGCACCGAAACGACCAATACCTGTCATCCAAGACACACCCGTAGCACGGCATTGTGTTGGATAGAAACGAGCACTCAAAGCTGGCATTGAAGATTGTGCACCGTTAATTGCGATACCAGCACAAAGCACCAATACAGCAAGTAATGTTGAGTTTCCTAAGCTTTGCCCAACAGCAATCGCAAATAGACCCGCAGCAAAGTAGAAAATGGCAATGACTCGGTTCGGGTTGAATTTGTCCATCGCCCAACCGATGAACAATGCACTTACCACACCACCGAACTGGAATAATCCACCGATAAATGCAGCACGTTCCATTGAAGCACCTGTTTCACGCATCAATGTTGGTAACCAGCTTGTAAGCAAGTAAACAACTACTAAGCCCATGAAATAGGTCAACCAAAGTAAAAGTGTTCCTTTCGCATAAGGTTTAGAAAACATAATCCCAAAGACATTTTTCTTTTGAGCTGTTTCAGTTTTCTCTTCAGGTACATGAAATGCAGTGGCATCTTGAACCTGAGTTGGGGCTATATGATTTAAAATTTTGCGTACTTTTTCTGGGTTTTTACCTTTAACAATTAAGAAGCGGTAAGATTCAGGTAAAACTAAAACCACTAGAACCATTAAAATTAAAGGTGACCAACCGCCAAGTAAAAATAGACTGTGCCAGCCATAGGTCGGAATGAGCCAACTGCTAATAAAGCCACCTGTTGCCATACCTAAGTTGTAACCACAGAACATACATGTCACGAGCAGTGAACGAATGCGAGTTGGACAGTATTCAGAAAACAATGTAGTGGCATTTGGCATCGCTGCACCCAAACCAATACCTGTCAAAAAGCGTAAAACGACAAGGCTATCTAAGTTGGTTGCATAAGCAGAAGCTAAGGTAAAACCACCAAATACAAGCATAGAAATAGCTAGAACAATTTTTCGGCCAAAGCGGTCAGCTGTTGGGCCAGAAACCAAAGCTCCAATAATCATTCCACCAAGTGCAGCACTCATTACTGGACCTAACTGAGAGCGATCAACACCCCAGTCCTGAGCCAATGCTGGTGCAATAAAACCCATTGCAGCTGTATCGATACCATCAGTAAAAATAATCAAGAAACAAATGATTGCGATCATCCACTGATACTTACTGAGTGGTGCATCATTAATTAGTGCTTGAGCATCGATACTTTTGTTTGGTGTAGCGTAATCCTGAGACGCCATATTTGCCTCCTTAAGGCCAATTCCTTTTAAACTACTAAGCTATTAGATTTGTTGAATAAACCTAGTCAATTCCTGAGTAAATCTTTGCGGTTGCTCAATATTAGAAAGATGAGATGCTTCCAATTCAGCAAGCTGACTATTCTTAATAGCCTTCTGCATAAACTCAGCATCGACTACTGTAGTTACTGGATCTTCCGTTCCTGCAATCAGCAACACTGGAATTTGAATTTCTCCAATTTCATCTCTTAAATCAGCATGTGCTAAAGCACGACACGCATTGGCATAACCTTGTGCTGGTGTGTTTGCCAGACTTTGAATCGTCGTTTGTGCAACTACATTATGTTGATAGTCGAATTTTTCGCTAAACCAACGTGTATGTGTGGTTTTTACCAACTCAGCCAGTCCATTTTGTTCTACTGATTCAGCACGACTTAACCACGCTTCAGCCTGTCCAATTTTGGCTGCCGAGTTCGCAACCGTAATACTTAGAAAGCGATCTGGATAATGAATACCCAACCAAAGCCCTGTAATTCCGCCCATTGAAATTCCACAAAAATGGGCTTTTTCAATATCTAAGGCATCTAAAATATCAACAACATCTTCAGCTAAGTTTTGCAATGTGGTGTCAATAATTACATCGCTTTCACCGTGACCACGTGTGTCGTATGTAATGACATTAAAATGACTTTTAAGCTCATTTACTTGCGGCTGCCACATTCCATGATCTGTTCCTAACGAGTTAGATAACACAAGTGCTGGAGCATCTTTTAGACCATCTGTATAAACTGCTAACTGTTTTCCTTGACGATTACGAATAGTCTGTTTCACTTTGACTCTCCTTGTGCTTCTTGCAGAACAGCATCAATTTGAGCTTGAATGTTGCCCAAATAGTTTTCTGCTTTAAATATTTCCAAAATTTCTGTTTGACTAAAATGTTCTTTTACTTCATCTAACTGACTAACAACCTCAGATAAATGCTGCTTTTGAGCCACGGCTGTTTTACAAGCTGCTTCAACAACATGATGAGCATTTAAACGTCCAATTTTTGGAGCAAGCGCCATCATCACAGCTTCTGCCATAATCAGCCCGTTGGTACACTCAAGGTTCTGCTGCATATGCTCAGTATTAACTTCGAAACCTTGTAAAACTTCACCAGTACGACTTAATGCGCCAGCGCAAAGCTGAAAAATTTCAGGAACAGCTAACCATTCTGCATGCCATGCACCTAAGCTACGCTCATGTTCCTGCACCATGCTTTGATAGATACTAGACATAAGTGCTGGTACACGATTTGCT
The DNA here is from genome assembly GCF_046557555.1 of Acinetobacter sp. H1(2024). Taxonomy (NCBI): domain Bacteria; kingdom Pseudomonadati; phylum Pseudomonadota; class Gammaproteobacteria; order Moraxellales; family Moraxellaceae; genus Acinetobacter; species Acinetobacter sp. H1(2024). The sequence goes on along the minus strand of NZ_JBKGFO010000001.1, from coordinate 139,817 downwards.
GCTGCAAGTACTGAAGCTGCTGCGACTGGATTACGCTTATGAGGCATGGTTGATGAACCACCACGACCCTTTGCAGTAGGTTCAAACAATTCTGCAATTTCAGTTTGCATCATGAGCGACCAATCACGTGCCATCTTGCCCGTATTCCCAACAATCATGCCAAGCACACTTGCGATTTCTACAATACGGTCGCGCTCACCATGCCATGTACTTGTCGGTACAGTCAGATTTAGTTTTTTGGCAAATGCACTGACCACAGATGAACCTTGATCTTGCAAAGAAGCTAAAGAACCCACAGCCCCACCTAACTGAGCAGTAAATACACGTGATTTCATTGCATTTATACGATCTAAATCACGCTTAAATGCAGAAGCCCAGCGAGCAAGCTTGTGTCCCAAGGTAATAGGCAAAGCTTGCTGTAACCATGTACGCCCAATCATGACTTGATAGCGATATTGCTTGGCTTGTTCTAATGCAGTCGCATAGCAGTGTTGAAGTTGAGCTTCTACAATATTCAACGCATCACGGCATTGCAAAATACAAGCTGTATCTAAAATATCCTGACTTGTTGCGCCCCAATGCACATAACGTGAAGCATCTTCATCAACATCTTTAACAATTGCCGTTAGTTGTTTTACGAACGGAATTGCAATGTTTCCAGCTAAGCCAGTTGCCACGGCTAAGGCTGAAAAGTCAAACTTTTCTATTGCCTGTTCAGCTACTTGAGCAATGGTATTAGCCGCATTTTGAGGAATCACGCCAACTTGTGCCTGTGCTTGAGCTAACGCGACTTCAACCTCAATCATATATTTGATTAAAGATGAGTCACTAAAGATGTCGGTGACATCTTTTTGATAAAACAAACTGGCATATAACTGGCTCATGATTAGACTCTCTCAATAATCAAAGCAATACCTTGACCTACACCAATACACATTGAACATAAGGCATAACGACCACCTGTTTGTTCAAGCTGGTTTAAAGCTGTAGTGACTAAGCGTGCACCTGATGCACCCAGTGGATGGCCCAATGCAATTGCACCACCATTTGGATTTACTTTGTTGCTATCGTCTGGCAAGCCTAAATCACGGGTGACTGCTAAAGCTTGTGCAGCAAAAGCTTCATTCAACTCAATCACATCCATCTGCTCTAAAGTCAGGTTGGCTTGTTTAAGTAGTTTTTTAATGGCTGGCGCTGGAGCAAAGCCCATAATACGTGGTTCTACACCCACCGCTGTTGAAGCAATGATCTTGGCACGTGGTTTGAGGTTATAAGCCTGAACAGCATCATCGGAAGCAATCAGTAGAGCTGCTGCGCCATCGTTGATGCCTGAAGCATTACCTGCTGTTACAGTGCCATCTGCTTTAACCACAGGTTTAAGTTTGCTTAAACCTTCAAGCGTGGTCGATGCACGTGGATGTTCATCGGTATCAATCACAACAGCATCGCCCTTACGCTGAGGGATTTCAACTGCCACGATTTCTTTAGAAAAAAAGCCTTTGGCTTGCGCGCTTGCGGTGCGTTGTTGGCTCACCAAGGCAAACTGGTCCTGATCTGCACGATTCACGTTAAACTGTTCAGCCACGTTTTCGGCAGTCTGGGGCATGGTGTCTACACCATACAATTCTTTAAGTTTAGGGTTAATAAAGCGCCAACCCATGGTGGTGTCTTCAATCTTCTGGCTACGGCCAAAAGCACTGTCAGACTTACCCATCACATAAGGTGCACGGCTCATGCTTTCTACACCACCTGCAATCACCAAGTTCGCTTCACCTGCTTTAATGGCACGGGCAGCAATGGCAATCGCATCGAGTGAAGAACCGCACAAACGGTTAATGGTGGTTGCCGGCACCTGATACGGTAAACCAGCAAGCAGTGCCGACATACGACCGACATTACGGTTATCTTCACCGGCTTGGTTGGCACAGCCATAGATCACATCATCGACCTGTTCCCAATCTACATTTGGGTTACGCTGCATGAGGGCTTTAATCGGCACAGCGCCAAGGTCATCGGCACGGACAGGTGCAAGGCCACCGGCATAACGGCCAAATGGTGTACGGATGGCATCGATGATATAAGCGTTTTTTAATGTCATTTCCCTACTTCCTTACCCTTGAGTTGCATCAATCAAAGTGGCACCCGTTAAAGCCTGTAACTCATCAAAGCTAAGACCTTCCACTTTCTCAATCACTTTCAAACCATCTTTGGTCACATCAATCACACAGAGGTCGGTGTAAATACGGTCTACGCAGTGTTTACCCGTAACTGGATAGCTCAGCTCAGCCACAATCTTTGGTTCACCTTGCTTTGTCACATGGTCTGTAGTGATAAATACTTTCTTAGCACCTACAGCTAAATCCATCGCACCACCCACGGCAGGAATCGCATCCGGTGCACCCGTGTGCCAGTTCGCCAAATCACCATTCGCTGCAACCTGAAAGGCTCCTAGCACGGCAATATCAAGGTGCCCACCACGCATCATGGCAAAGGAATCACCATGGTGAAAAAAGCTGCCGCCTTCAAGCATGGTCACAAACTCTTTACCCGCATTAATCAGTTCAGGGTCTTCTTCACCTGCCGCTGGAGGAGGACCAAATGCCAATAAACCATTTTCAGAATGAAGGAAAATATCTTTATCGTTAGGTAGGTAGCTCGCAATCTTGGTTGGCAAGCCAATGCCTAGGTTCACATAGGCACCATCGGGAATATCTTGTGCCACACGTTTTGCAATCTGGTCACGGCTGAGTTTCTGGTAGCTCATGTTATTTCTCCTTATTGCTTACTGTGCGGGCTGTACTTGTACAACATGCTGTACAAAAATACCTGGGGTGATGATGTGCTCTGGATCTAGGTGGCCTAGCTCAACCACTTCGGAAACCTGAACAATCGTGACATCTGCAGCCATGGCCATAATCGGGCCAAAGTTACGTGCAGATTTACGGTAAACCAGATTACCCCAGCGATCGCCTTTGTATGCTTTAATCAAGGCAAAGTCAGCTTTAATCGGATATTCGAGTACATAATCTTTACCATCGATCTGACGGGTTTCTTTACCTTCAGCCAAAAGAGTTCCAAAGCCTGTTGGGGTAAACACAGCACCTAAACCCATACCAGCAGCTTGAATACGACACGCCAGATTACCTTGTGGAACCACTTCAAGTTCGACCTTTCCGGCACGGTACAGTTCATCAAATACATAAGAGTCTGACTGACGAGGGAAAGAACAAATCACTTTTTTAACCGAACCAGCTTTCAGCAGTTTCGCCAGACCATAATCGCCATTACCGGCGTTATTGCTGACAATGGTTAAATCTTTAATACCCAATTCAATAAGACCGTCAATGAGTTCAGCGGGTTGTCCTGCGGTACCAAAACCACCAATCAGAATGGTTGCACCATCTTTAATTTGCGATAGAACCTCGCTTAGTGAGGACTTACTTTTGTCAATCATTAGACAACTCCATTGTGCTCATTGAAGAAGAGAAAGGTAAGAGAATAGGCACACTGGGGTAATAAGATAGATAAATATTTCACTCAATCCCGAGTGTTTCCCTTAGATTTCCCTTTTGATTATTTTTGATAATTTTCAGATTTTGATCTAGTAAGCTACATACACTTTTGTTCGATTTAGGATTTTTTTGTTCGACTATCGAACATTATCTAATTAAATTACATAATGATGTTATCTACTTCCTCTATAAAAAAATATAAATTATTTTGAATAGATGTGTAGAAATGAAACGTATACTTAGGCTATTTTAAAATAAAATAGCCTGCTATTAAGTATATAAAATATTAAGATTGTGATTGCAGAATCAAACGCGCAAGTTCTAAATCATCGGGATAAGTAATTTTTATATTATCAGACCGTCCCATAACTACATGTACGCTCTCCCCCATAAACTCAAGCGCGCTTGCCTCATCAGTAATAGTCAAATTATTAATTAGCGCTTGTTCAATCGCCTTTTTAAGTGTCCCAATTTTTGCAATTTGAGGAGTTTGAGCCTGCCACAACAACTCTCGACTTACGGTTTTGTTAATCTGTTGTTCTTTATCTACAAGCTTCAACGTATCGCGCACAGGAATTGCCAAAATAGCACTTTGATTTGAACTTATCGCATGCAAAACAAGAGCATTTAAGCAATCAAGGGTTACACAAGGTCGTGCAGCATCGTGTACCAACACCCAATCATCTTCATCTGTAATTTGTGACAGATAATTTAGCGCATTTAAAACCGAATAGACTCGCTCAGCACCACCATTACAAAAATGTGCCTTATACTTTTCGCTAAAAGCTAAAGTAGAAGCAAGAGTATCCTGCGCACCAATTGCTAAGACATAGCCAGCTAATGGAAGCTCAGCTAAACGCTTAACAGTATGCTCTAACACTGTCGCATCTTGAATGTATTGATATTGCTTTAATTCAGTTTTGGAAAATCGACTTCCTGAACCAGCAGCAGGAATAACTGCCCATAGTTTAGTCTGGGATATCTGGTGATGGAGGTGTCTCATTAGTTTCCAAATCTACTTTAGCGTTCGGGTCAATATAAATAGGCTTATAATTAGTACTAATTGTACTCATTTGAACAAATGTTTCGTGAGGCTTAACTAAACCAAGATCCAGACGAGCGTGTTCTTCTATCGCTTCCGTACCATTTTTTAGGTCGAAAACCTCAGCTGCCAAAATACGGTTTCGCTCTTTAAGCTCATCATTTACTTCAGCTTGCTGTTGAATTTGCTGCATAAGTGCTTGATGAGGAAAATAACCACCCTCACCTAACCAGAACTGATATTGCAATATAGCTACTAAAACAATAACCAGTAGCAAAATAAGTTTGCTTGAAGTGGATCGAAATACTTCTAACATAGCATTAAGAGCTTTAATTAAAAACTTTATTAAGTTTTTGTATTGTATGACAATTTACAAGCGACATGCAAAATTCCTGCAAAATTCCTGCAAAACTATGAATGGCCATATTACTTTAAATTGACCATTGTGACATGTTTCATTTTGTCAAAATTAAACTCAATTGGAAAGGAAAATAATGTTTATAAACACAACTGTTTATAAATCAATCTATGCATATAAAAGTTACTGTTAAGAATGATTAAAAACTGCCAATATCATCGAAAAACCAGCAACCACCAACATACAATCTAGCAATAAATCAAAAGTTTTCTCAGACATCTTTATTACAAAAGTTTTGCCAATATAATTGCCAATAATTTGAGAAAAACCAACAGCAACTCCCGCAATTAAAATATTTTGTTTTAAAACGCCTAGTGCACCAAAAGTTAAGCTTTTTGTTACGTAAATACCAAATGAAGCGGCAGCCTCTGTTGCCAAGAGAGCCCCCTTCGTTAAACCGAAACCATTAAAAACTGGGAGTAATAAGGGGCCTGTCGAAAAAACAACACCTGTGATATAGCCCAGCACTCCCCCAGCAATGACCATTTGCCATGAACTAAATTTAAAACTATGACGTTTGGCGTAATGTCTAATCGGTATTAAAAAGAAGAAAAATACACCTATACATAAGTTGGATAACGTAGGTGACATCACCCATAATGTATTGGCTCCTAGTATCGTTGCTGGTATGCCCAAACTTGTAAATAAAAGAAATGCTCTAATATTAAGCTCTTTACGCCACATTATCACACGTGAAATGTTCCCCATAATTGCAGCAATTGCCATAATAGGTACAGCAAGTTTGGCCCCAAAAATATAAGCAAGAATTGGTAATAAAATAATTGATGATCCAGTTCCAACCACTCCACTAATCAGCCCTGAAAGAACTCCAATAAAAGCAAGTGCCACATACATCATAGGCCAAACCAAAATAATTACTCTTAAGAGACTACAATAATCTATGTATTAAAATCGCACTACGAATTTCATTTATTTTTAATTAATACACGATCACACATCTTTTGTACTTTTAAACAATAACCACTTAAAAACTATAGTTTTTTGATTTTTATTTTGCTATGAATTTTAAATCTACCCTATCTGTAAAATTTGAAAAAGCGAGATAAAGATGGATCTTTCTAATATTTTTATTGGTGATACCACATGGGGCTTTGCTTTAGAAATTTTAATAAGATGCACTGTCATGTTCATTATTATCATTAGCTTTTTAAGACTATCTGGTAAACGTGGTATCCGACAACTCTCTTTATTCGAACTGGCTATCATTTTATGTTTAGGATCTGCAGCTGGTGACCCTATGTTTACTAAAGACGTTCCAATTGCACACGCTTTAGTGGTTTTTGTTGCAATCCTCTTTTTATATCGCCTTATCACTTGGGGTATGGTAAAGCACAAAAAAATTGAAACATTGTTAGAAGGAAGAGCTCTTTGCGTCGTCAAAGAGGGTCTTTTGGTCTACAAAGATTTTCAGAAACAAACATATTCTCACGATGAATTTTTCTCAGAAATGCGCCAGCAAAACGTAGAACATTTAGGTCAAGTCAGAACAGCCTTACTTGAATCCGATGGCATTTTGAGCTTACTTTATTATGAGGATGAAGATGTTAAATGGGGACTTCCTTTATTCCCAGATGCCTATCGTAAAGCTGATGTACTTAAAATTAATACTTTTTATTCTTGTATGAAATGTGGCGAGACTAAGGTTTTAAATAAACTCGATCAACAATGTTCTCGTTGTCATCATCATAGTTGGGCTGAATCTTTAAAAACTCGGCGTTTAGGATAAATAAAAAAGTGCTATTTCTAAGAAGTAGAAATAGCACTTTTATTTTAAATATTAATTTTTCATCAATATTTAAATAAGCAAAGCATTATTCAAAAGATTAGTTTAAACCTTTGAACTCAGCTTTACCGCGGTAAGCCGCTTTAGTCATTTCTTCAATACGAAGCAATTGGTTATATTTAGCAACACGGTCAGAACGGCAAAGTGAACCAGTTTTGATTTGACCAGCTGCAGTACCTACTGCCAAATCAGCAATAGTTGAATCTTCTGTTTCACCAGAACGGTGAGAAATAACAGTTGAGTAACCATTTGCTTTAGCAAGGTAGATTGCATCTAAAGTCTCAGTCAATGTACCAATCTGGTTGTATTTGATAAGAATCGAGTTACCAACTTTCTCATCAATACCACGTTGTAAAATCTTAGGATTAGTTACGAATAAATCGTCACCAACCAATTGGATTTTATCACCAAGGATTGAAGTTAAGTAGCTCCAACCTTCCCAATCAGATTCATCTAAACCATCTTCGATTGAAATAATCGGATATTGATTTACAAGACCAGCTAAGTAGTCTGCAAATTGATGACTTGTAAATGCACGGTTACCTTCACCTTCTAAAACGTATTGACCGTTTTTGTAGAATTCTGAAGATGCACAGTCAAGTGCAAGCATCATATCTGAACCAGCTTTATAACCAGTTTGTTCAATTGCTTGAAGAATTACAGTAATTGCTTCTTCGTTTGAACGAAGGTTAGGCGCAAAACCACCTTCATCACCCACAGCAGTATTCAAACCTTGTTTCTTTAAAACTGATTTTAAAGAATGGAATACTTCAGCACCAGCACGCAAAGCTTCAGCAAATGAAGTGAAGCCTACTGGCTCAATCATAAACTCTTGAATATCAACAGTGTTGTCAGCATGCTCACCACCGTTCAAGATGTTCATCATCGGTACAGGCATTGTCAAAATTGTTTGACCACGAAGATCTGCGATGTATTGGAAAAGAGGAAGTTTCTTTTCTTCAGCAGCAGCGCGTGCAGCAGCCAATGACACAGCCAAAGTTGCGTTAGCACCTAATTTTTCTTTGTTTTCAGTGCCATCAAGCGCGATCATTGTGTTATCAATGTCTTTTTGCTCAAAAACTGACTTACCCAACAAAGCATCACGAATCAACGTATTAACGTTATTAACTGCTGTACGAACGCCTTTACCTAAGTAACGTGATTTATCACCGTCACGCAGTTCTAAAGCTTCACGAGAACCAGTTGAAGCACCAGACGGTGCACATGCACGACCAACAACGCCAGATTCTAAAATTACGTCTGCTTCGATGGTTGGGTTACCACGAGAGTCCAAAATTTCACGTGCACGAATGTCAACGATTTGGCTCATGAACAATTCCTCTGTTGAATGAATAACGAGATGCAGATTACTGCATCAATGGGTATCTAACTTTTTGAATCCTTTAACTAAAGTATCCAATTCTTTTATTTGCGCCAAGAATGGCTCAAGTTGTGACATACGTAATGCACAAGGCCCATCGCATTTTGCATGTTCTGGATCTGGATGAGCTTCCAAGAATAGCCCAGCCAAGCCAGTTGCCATTCCAGCACGTGCTAAAGTTGTAATTTGAGCACGGCGACCACCTGCCGAATCAGCACGACCACCAGGGGTTTGCAACGCATGTGTCACATCAAAGAAAACTGGCACATTCATTTCTTTCATGATGTCAAAGCCAAGCATATCTACAACAAGATTGTTATAACCAAATGCTGAACCACGTTCACAAAGAATGAGTTTATCATTTCCTGCTTCTAAACATTTGTGCAGAATATGACGCATTTCATGAGGTGCTAAAAACTGAGCTTTCTTAATATTAATGATAGCTTGTGTTTTTGCCATCGCTTCAACAAGATCAGTCTGACGACTTAAGAAAGCAGGTAACTGAATAATATCGGCTACTTCTGCAACTGGTGCAGCTTGATATGGCTCATGCACATCAGTAATGATCGGAACATTAAAATGCTTTTTAATATCACCTAACCATTCAATACCTTTTTCAAGTCCAGGGCCACGGAATGAATGTAGACTAGAACGATTTGCCTTATCAAAACTCGCTTTAAAAACATAAGGAATTTCTAAACGTTTGCAAATATCTACATACGTTTCTGCAATTTCAAAAGCTAAATCTTTTGATTCAAGTACGTTCATTCCGCCAAATAATACAAATGGCAAATGATTTGCCATTTGTATATCGCCTAAACGTACAACTTCTTGTGGTTTTAATTGTGACATTTAAACTTTCCCAGTTTATTTAAATCGCATTATTTACTTTTTTGATGCTGAGTTTTCGCAGCGTCAATAAAACTAGCAAATAATGGATGTCCATCACGTGGTGAACTTGTAAATTCCGGGTGGAATTGTACAGCAATAAACCAAGGATGTTCAGGAATTTCTACAGTTTCAACCAAATGTTGTGCTGAAGAATAACCAGAAATTTTCATACCAGCTTTTTCAATCGACTCGATGAAACGGTTATTCATTTCATAACGGTGACGATGACGTTCAGTGATCTCAGCTTTTCCGTAGACTTCACGTGTTTTTGTACCTTCAACCAATTCTGATTTTTGTGCACCTAAACGCATTGTTCCGCCCAAATCAGATTCGAGACTACGTTGTTGTAATTCACCACGCTCATCCAACCATTCAGTGATTAAACCAATAAGTGGATATTTTGTAGAGCGGTTAAATTCTGTAGAAGAAGCTTCTGGCATGCCTGCAACATGGCGAGCATATTCAATAACTGCCAATTGCATGCCTAAACAAATTCCTAAGAAAGGAATACGATTTTCACGAGCGTACTGAATAGCTTTCATTTTGCCTTCAGTACCACGTTCACCAAAACCACCCGGAACTAAAATTGCATCAGCTGTACTTAAAATAGATACATCTTGACTCTCAAGCTCTTCAGCATTGACGTAATCAATTTGTACTTTTACGCGATTCTTAATACCAGCATGTAATAATGCTTCATTTACAGACTTATAAGCATCTGGTAATTCAACATATTTACCAACCATAGCTACACGTAAAGTGTATTCAGGGTTCAATAATGCTTCGACTACATTATCCCAATCTTCTAGATTTGCTTCTGGAAGATCATTAAATCCAAAACGTTCACAGATCAAGTCATCAACGTTTTGTTCATAGAATGTACGTGGAATTTGATAAATTGTTTTCGCATCTTTACATACCACTACAGCGCGCGCTTCTACGTTAGTGAACAATGCAATTTTGCGTTTAGTATCAACATCTACATCATATTCAGTACGGCAGATCAGAATATCTGGCTGAATACCAATTGAAAGTAACTCTTTTACAGAGTGCTGAGTTGGTTTAGTTTTCAACTCTGCTGCCGATTTAATATATGGCAACAAGGTTAAATGCATAAGCATGGTACGTTTATGACCAAGCTCAACCATTAACTGACGAACCGACTCCATAAACGGTAATGATTCGATATCACCTACGGTGCCACCAATTTCTACAATAGCAACATCATAGCCTTCGCCTGCGCGAAGAACACGTTCTTTAATATTATCGGTAATATGAGGAATAACCTGAACTGTACCACCCAAGTAATCACCACGACGCTCTTTATTTAAAACGTCTTGATATACGCGACCACTCGTAAAGTTGTTTAGCTTGGTCATTTTAGCGCGACGTAAGAAACGTTCGTAATAACCCAGATCGAGGTCGGTTTCTGCACCATCTTCGGTAACAAAAACTTCACCATGCTGGAATGGGCTCATTGTCCCTGGATCGACATTAATATAAGGATCCATTTTAACCATTGTGACTTTCAAGCCACGAGCTTCCAAAAGTGCAGCAACAGAAGCAGCAGAAATACCTTTACCTAGTGATGAAACCACACCACCAGTGACAAAAATAAAATGGGTCATTAAGTTTCTCATACAATCAAGCCGAAATCGGCCTACAATGTTTGGCAATTTTACTGTACTCTGCCCCTATAAAGCAAAGTCAAACCGCATCAATTCAAAGAACAATAAACAACTGGTTATTCTAGCAGCATTTTTAATAAAAAATTAGCTCAATCTCACATGATTTTTTCATTGCTATTTACTGTTATAATGCCAATTCCTCAATTAAATGTTGTTTAGGGCAATGGCAAATAAAAAACTTTTAATCTGTGCTGCAATTGCGGCTGGACTATTGTTAACCGCATGCGTTAAAAAAGAGACGCCTAAAGAAGAAGAGCAAGACAAGGTTGAAACTGCTGTTTCAGAACCTCAACCAGCGAAGCCTGCAAAATTTGAGTCTTTAGAGAGTGTGGATACTCATCAAGAAGCTCAAGTTGAAGCACAACCACAAGTTGAAGTTCATCGTGAAGAAACAAACAACACTACAACTGAAATTCGCCGTGAAACTCGTCCTGCACATTCTGATGAATCTTCACAGACACAAGTTGCTGAACAACCTAAATCTGAGACACCAAAAGTAGAACCTAAACCAGAAAAGAAAACTGAGGCTAAAGCAGAACCTAAAGCTGAAAAAGCTCAGTCAAAACCAGCTAAGGCAACTGAATCTGCTAAGACAGAAGATGATGCAGTGGCTGCTGCAATTGCCGCTGCAACACCAGCGCTTAAGAACTAAGCCTGTGTCGGATAATGCCCAAATTAATTTTTTGATTTGGGCATTTATATAATATTCATAATAAAAATAAATTTAATTTCTTTGCTTTTATCTTCAAAACTTCTTTGTCTATCATTTCGGGACAATCTAGTTTCATCCATTCAAAAATCATTGACTCCAACCCTATCTACTTATACTTTTTATCAACAAGTTCCTTTTTGGAACTTACAAATAAAAAGATTGGAGCAAGAAAATGAAAACAGCTTTAAACCGTGCACCCGCCTCTTTTCCAGTACGTCGTATGGACTACAATTTTGAAAATATTCCACGTTATTGGTGCAATCACGAGCCCTCACTCACCCATTATTTCACAGGTCTTTCTACTTTGTTTCCCGAAGGAGAATCATACTTTGTTAGATCTGTCCGCGCTTTACGTACTAAGGCAAAAGAGAATGAAACTTTAGACAGAGAGATTGGTGCGTTCATTGGCCAAGAAGCAATGCATTCTAAGGAGCATCATGCTTTTCATGTTAGTGCACAGCAGCATGGTTTAAATCCTGAGTCTCTAGAAAAAGCAACAGGGATTATTCTTAAAGGTATTGAAAAAGTTTTTAGCAAAAAATGGAATTTACTTGTAACGGTTGGTTTAGAGCACTACACCGCAGTACTTGTAGTTAGCATGATGCAATCAGTAAATGAGCTTATGACTGACACAACTATTCGTAACTTATGGCTATGGCACAGCGTAGAAGAAACCGAACACAAAGCTGTTGCATTCGACTTATATCAGCATTTATATGGCAACGGATTAAGTGCTTATATTCCACGTATTTCAGTATTTACTTTTAGTTTAATCCTGATTACCGCTTTTTCGACCATTTACCAAATTGTTTTAATGAAACGCGACAAACAACTGACTAATTTTAAAACTTGGCGCAACTTTTTTGGTTTTGCAAGCACACAATATAAAGCTTTAATTCCAAAGTTTCTTGAATATTATCGTTTTAACTTTCACCCCAATCAGACAGATAAGAAAGCTCTGATTGCTGCTACCAAAGTAAAACTTGGAATAAATGATAGATCACTACTTTTATCTTAAAAAGTAAAAAATAAAGCCCAAAGTCTGGGCTTTATTTATGCATCTGATGATTGTCTATTTATTACGTTCAATTAAAAAATAATCAGACATGAGACGTGCTGCCCATGAAGTGCTACGCCACCCTTCATAAAATGCACAATGACTCCCTTTTTTAGTTGTCACTACAGCCACCGTACTCATTTGTTGAATTGGCTCTTTATATGGCTCCAAATTTTTAATAGAACAAACTGGGTCATCTTCAGCATTCAGAATCACTAATGGAATTTTAATATTCTCGAAAACATAAATTGGATTAATAGATTTACAGTAAGTTTCGTAATCTTGAAAACCAGCCATTTCGAAGTATTCTTTTTCAAATTCTTCTAAATTGTTAGTCGATAAAACTTTTTCTAAAGATGCAATTTTGCTCCACGTATTTTGATACGGATAAATAAAATACTTAAAGAGCTTTTTGGTCATCATTTTACTGTAAAAAGGATGAACATTTTTAAAACCAATTTCCGTGTTATAACCTGGACACATCGCAAAGGCAGCTTTAAAAGGCGTATCTTCACCTTGCTCACCCAAATAGCGAACAAGCAAGCCTGTACCTGCCGATGAACCTACCGCATATAAATCTGATGCGGGAAATAAGCTTTGAATATTGTCAAGCTGTTCTTTTAAATCACGAGTTGAACCAAAAAGAGAAATTTGTGGCACAGGCATTGGTAAACCTGCGTGACCACGGCGAAGGCATAATGCAATTCGCCAGCCTGTATATTGATTTAAATCGCGTACCAACTCACGCATACTCTCAGGAGTACCTGTAATGGTATGCATGATTACAACCGTTGGTGTATCTGCTGGTAAATTATAGCCATACCAAGCAATTGCGGTAATACCGCCATCACTCATCGTAAGTTGATCAATCCGGTCATATTCCAATTTTATTGATTGTTTTCTAATAAGATCGAAATAGAGTAAATGAACATGATTATTCGTCAACCAAGGTGTAGGACGATATTTCTGCTTGAGTTGAGGGAGCTTCTCCAACACATCTTTTATTTGCCCTTGAGGATCATAATAAACTTTTGGATGCTCCGCCCCTAATACTAAATCGAACAACTCTGAACCGAAATCTTTAATTTTACTAAAAACAGATATGCCCATATCCAATGACTACCTATGACTATGAGTGAAATGATTGCCGCACTAAAGCTGCAATCTGCCTTCCCCAAATTTCGTAAACTTCCTTACTAGGATGAAAACCATCACTTGCCATTGTCAAATTCATGGCTTGAAAAGTTTCAATATCATATTGAAGAAATTTAAACTGGCTCTGTGGTGCTAACCATTGCTGTAATTTTTGATTCATTTGCTCTGCATATTGCCCAAATAACCAAGCCAATGGATTGGGTAAAGCTGGGAAATGTTGCATTGGAGGCACTCCAGAAACAATGATTAGTTTTGGTTGAAAACGTTTCTGAATATGCTCAAATAATTGTTTTTGTTGTTGGATCCATGATTTGGCAGAAGTCAAATTAGTAACATCATTTACACCAATAGATGTCACAATTACATCATACTTCCGCTCTTCTAAATGCTGTAAAGCATGAAAAACTTGTCGGGTCGTATCACCAGTTTTGGCATGAAGTTTCCACTGGAGGAAAAATTCATTTTGCAGTTCTTGAATAATAGCACCAGACAAAGCATCTTTTTGTGTTTCTACACCCACGCCAGCTGCTGCTGAATCTCCCAAAATAAGCAGAGATAAAGGCTTGCCTTGACCAATGCCACCTTCTCGTTCACCTTTAGGCTCTAATAAACGTGGAGTATTCTTTCGGACTTTATTGCCTTGCACAAATAATATAGGCAATAAAAGCAATGTTGAAAGTTTTAACCACTTTTAATATACCTCAAAAAACTTAGGCTATTTAATAAAAAACTATTGAGGTTTGAACTGAGTAATTCTTGCACCCATTTGCTCAGCCAATGCAGCTAAACCACTCATTGGACGAATCATTACTTCAAAGTCAATAATTTTACCGTGCTCATTAAAACGGATCATATCAATCCCTTTCAATGATTTGTCGCCTACATTCGCACTAAACTCAAGCACTACATTTTCGCCATCTTCTGTGTAGAATTCTCTGTGATAGGTAAAGTTTTCAAATACCTGAATCACGTTAGTAAGAATAAAGAAAACAACTTGTCTTCCCTCATAAGGTTTATAAGCAACCGGTGAACGGAAAACGACATCATCTGCGAGCAAATCATTTAAGTTCGATAAGTCGTTTGATTGAATCATTTGGTGCCATTTTTCTAATGACTGTTTCGTTGTTTCAAGTGTCATTTTTCTTTTCCTTCAAATTGGTTTTAGTAGTGAGCATTCTCTTATTTAAGACAATGCTCACTTAACTCATTAAAGAACCGCTGCTAGTTCAGCACCTTGACGAATAGCACGTTTAGCATCCAACTCACCGGCTTCTTTAGCACCACCAATCAAATGAACATTCTTACCATCTGCTTTTAATTGGTCATACATTGCAGTAAATGATTCTTGGCCCGCGCAAATTACAACATTATCAACTTCAAGCACTGTTGGTTTTCCATCAACCGTAATATGAAGACCTTGATCATCGACTTTTTCGTAGTGTACGCCTGCTAACATTTTCACGTTTCTATTCTTAAGCCCTGTACGGTGAATCCAACCAGTCGTTTTACCTAGTCCCGCACCTACTGAAGAAGCTTTACGTTGTAGCAAATAGATTTCTCGTTCAGAAGCTTCAACTTTCGGCTGCTTTAAACCACCAACGTGTTCATAGTGAGTATCAATACCCCACTCTTCATAGAACTTTTCAGGATTTAAACTACCACTTTCACCTTCATGGGTTAGGTACTCAGCGGTATCGAAACCGATACCACCTGCCCCAATAATGGCAACACGTTGACCTACTGGTACACGCTCTTTAAGTACTTGTAAGTAGCTCAACACTTTTGGATGATCAATACCTTCAAATTGCAATTGACGAGGTGTTACGCCCGTTGCAACTACAATCTCATCGAAGCCTGATTGACTTAACTCTTCATAAGTTGCTTTATGATTTAATACAAGCTCAATGTTTGGGCGTAATTCAATTTGACGACTAAAATAACGTAGTGTTTCGTAGAACTCTTCTTTGCCTGGCACAGTTTTAGCGATATTAAACTGACCACCAATTTGATGGCTTGCTTCAAAGATTTTAACTTGGTGTCCACGATCTGCCGCATATACAGCAAAACTGAGACCTGCTGGCCCTGCACCAATGACAGCGATATTCTTCTGATTTTGAGCTTCTTTAAAAAACAGTTCAGTTTCATAACATGCACGAGGGTTCACTAGACATGTTGCGATTTTCATAGAGAAAATGTGATCAAGACAGGCTTGGTTACAGCCAATACAGGTATTGATTTCATCACTACGACCTTCACTTGCTTTTAAAACGAACTCAGGATCTGCAAGCATTGGACGTGCCATTGAAACCATATCAGCATGACCCGATGCTAATACATGCTCAGCCATTTCAGGTGTATTAATACGGTTTGAGGTAATTAATGGAACTGAAACTTCGCCTTTTAATTTTTCGGTGACCCAAGTAAATGCAGCTCTTGGTACTTTTGTGGCAATTGTTGGAATACGGGCTTCATGCCAGCCAATGCCCGTATTAATAATGGTAGCGCCTGCTTTTTCAATCGCTTTAGCAAGCTGAATAACTTCTTCTAAAGTAGAGCCACCTTCAACCAAATCAAGCATTGATAAACGATAAATAATAATAAATTTTTCACCGACTATTTCACGTGTGCGTTTTACGATCTCGATAGGAAAACGAATGCGGTTTTCATAGCTACCACCCCATTCATCATCACGATGGTTTGTTCTGGCTGCTATAAACTCATTAATTAAATAACCTTCAGAGCCCATAATTTCAACGCCATCATAACCGGCATATTGCGCAAGCTTCGCACAGTTTGCAAAATCATCAATAGTTTGTTGAACCTCAGCCGAAGTCATTGCTTTAGGTTTAATTGGATTAATTGGTGCTTGAATTGCCGAAGGTGCAACAATTTCTGGTTGATAAGAATATCGGCCTGTATGTAATATTTGTAATGCAATTTTTCCGCCAGCAGCATGGACCGCTTCGGTAATGACTTTATGTTTTTCAGCTTCTTCTGTGCTATCTAACTTAGAAGCATGAGCAAAGGTTAAACCTGCCTGATTAGGTGCAATACCGCCAGTAACAATGAGTCCAACATCCCCTTTAGCACGCTCTGCATAAAAAGCTGCCATACGTTCGTAACCACCTGGCGCCTCTTCTAGACCAACGTGCATAGATCCCATCAATACGCGATTTTTTAATGTCGTAAAACCTAAATCTAATGGTTTTAATAAATGTGGATATAACGACATAACAACTCCTTGGCTTGCTAATCTGCTTGCTTAATGCAACTTGTTGCACAAATTTATAATCAAATTTTGACTTTTATGCAACATGTTGCATAATCTTATGAGTCACACTTTACTTTTGCTTACAAACGGATTGCCATGTCACTTCCCCATGTTTTACTAACCAGCTTACTAGAACGCCCAAGCACTGGCTTTGAACTCGCTCGCCGTTTTGACCGTTCTATGGGCTTTTTTTGGAATGCCACGCATCAGCAAATTTATCGTGAACTCAATAACATGCTAAAAAAAGGCTGGGTTTCTACTTTAGAAAATGAGATGGATAGTGGCCGAAAAAAAACTTATCAGGTCGAACAACTTGGGCGTATAGAACTGGCTTCATGGATGACACAGCAAAGTGAACCTGCACAGCTTAGAGATGACTTAATGGTAAGATTGCGTGCAGAAGCACAATTGAGCAATAATCAAATATTGCCTGAACTATTGCGACATCTTGGTTTACACAAAGAAAAGCTTAAGCTTTATCAAAGTATTTATGATAAAGATTTTAAAGATAACGATGACTTGAATAATCGAGTGCTATATATCCACAAAATGATCTTGGAACTCGGTATTACCATGGAAACTGAATGGATCAAATGGTTAGAACAAGTCATTCCTCAATTAAAACTTTTTGCTCAAGATAATGTATCTGGAGAATAAACATGCCTTATTACACCATGCCCGATCAGGAAAGTTTATTTGTACGCCGTGTTGGTCGTGGTGAACCGGTATTAGTATTATCTGGCTTAGGTATGCAGAGTTGGCAATGGCTACCGTTTATCTATGCAAATCGTAAAGAATACGAATTTATTATTCCTGACTGGCGTGGTTTTGGCGGTTCAAAAAATTGTGCCATTCCCGATCAAGATGCTATATCAAGTCACTGGCAAGATGTTGCCCATTTAATTGAGCAATTAAAACTTGATAACTTTATTTTAATGGGCTACTCAATGGGTGCTACCACAGCAATGCATGGTATGAAGCATGCTCATCTGGCGCAGCAATTAAAAGCCTATTTACATATTGATCAAACTCCAAAAATATCAGTAGATTCGACGTGGCAATATGGTTTATTTGGTCCACTACATGTTCAATTTAAACAACTGCTCAATGATATTTATCAATTATTGGCAAAACACAAAAATGCTAAATACCTTTATGAATTATCGCTTCCAGACCGTCAGGAACTTGTACGATTATGGGTAGATTTTATTGAATTGCAAAGCAACAATCCATTTAGCCCATTTGTTTTTAAAACGGCTTTAAAACAACCTTTTTTACAGAAGTATCTATTACCCATTCAACGTTTAGACTACTTATTTTGGTATGTCGAAAATTATCTTTTTCACAATGAAGATTATCGTGAGGCGCTTCAACAATTACAGTGCCCTACTACTTTCTTTATTGGTCGTAATTCGACACTTTACCCAGAAACTGGTCAAACACTTATTGCACACAGTGTTGAAAATGCAAAAGCAATTTATTTCGAGCGCTCAGGTCACACGCCATTATTAACCGAACCGAAAAAGTTCGGTCATGAAATCACCACTTTTTTATCCGAACTAAAACACGCTTCTTAAAAAAAGGGATCTGCTAAAACAGATCCCTTTTTTTAAATCTATAAAATATTAAGCTGAATGAGCTAACTCATTTACCTTTAATTGTTCAGCAATGCTTAACAAAAGCTGCTCCGTTTTATCCCAGCCTAAACAACCATCTGTCACTGACTGACCATAAGTCATTTCACATGAAATTTTCTGATTACCATCAACTAAATGGCTTTCAATCATGACACCCTTTACTTGAGTTTTTAAGCGCTCAGCAACGATTTGCTGTAAAACCTCTGGTTGACGTAAAGGATCTTTACCACTGTTGCCATGACTACAGTCAATAACTAAAGCAGGAAGATCTTGTTTATGTTTTTCACGTATTGCCTGAATTGAAGCTAAATCATAATTAGGACCATGATTTGCTCCACGCAAAATTAAGTGTGGCAATGGATTACCAGCACTCTGAATGACAGAAGGTAAACCTTGCTGATTCATTCCTAAAAATTGATGCTCATTTTGTGCCGACTGAATAGCATCTAAAGCAATTTGAATTGAACCATCTGTACCATTCTTGAAACCAATGCTATATGGCATGTGGCTTGAGATTTCACGGTGAATCTGAGACTCGCTGGTACGAGCACCAATTGCTCCCCAAGCCAACAAATCATCAAAATAACCAGTTGCCATTGGACTTAAAATTTCGCTCGCAATTGGCAAACCCTTTTCAATAATTTGTAAATAAAGCTCACGGGATTTTTCTAAACCTAATTGTAGATTAGATGATCCATCAAGATTTGGATCATACATATAACCCTTCCAACCCACAGTTGTACGCGGCTTTTCAATATAAGCACGCATTACAATGAATATTTGATCTTTTACTTTTTCTTGTAATTTTTGCAGTTTTTCTGCGTATTCAAGAACCGCAACTGGGTCATGAATTGAACATGGTCCTGTAATAACCATTAAGCGCTGATCTTTACCAGCAAGAATATTTTGAATAATTTGGCGGTGTTCTGCAATTTGACGTGCGAAGGTCTGCACAAGCGGATATTTAGCTTTTAACTGGACAGGTAAACTAACTGGTGTTTCTTTTGTATTACTTTGAGTTAGTAGAGTATTTAAAGCATTCATTGGTCTTTTCCTTTGGACTGAAACCGAATCAGTCCGATCATTTATTTAAGCGTTTTGGATCTATTCGTTGGCAAAGGTAGGCAAAAGTAAAACCAATAAAAGTTGCTAAAGTATGAATAAGTCATGTTGTTCATTTTGAGTTCCTCGATTTGAAAAAGATAAAGCATAAAAAAACCTGATCGGGGTTGCCGATCAGGTATTAACTGTGATGGGCAACTTTCGTGCCCGAATACGCTCAGGCAACTATCTAAATTGCCAGAAATAAAAGTAAGCGTTAGAATTCACAGATTGATTTAACATCTTTATCTCAAATATTAAAAAATGTTCCTTAAATCTAAAATACGCATTGTTGATGAGTTTGACAAGTGTTTTTTGCGAAAATATTTCTTACTTTTTCACTTAAAACTTAACTGGCCACTTTCATAATTAACGGATTAATCCTTGCGGCTGTAAAATAATCAAACTGGCACCACAAAGTACAATCAACCCACCCAAAATATCCCATCTCGTTAAAGCAACCTGATCGACAAAACGTAGCCACATCAGCGCGGTAAAAATATAAATACCCCCATAGGCCGCATAAATTCGTCCAGAGGCAGCAGGATGTAATGTAAGCAACCAAACAAAGAGAGCCAAGCTTAAGGCTGTTGGCAACCATAACCAAGCAGACTTCCCTTCTTTCAAAATAAGATAAGGAAAGTAACAACCTAATATCTCAGCGATGGCAGTAATAATAAATAACCCGAACACACTGAGTATTCGGGTTATAGAAAGACTATCAATTAACATAAATTAAGCTGGTTCTGCCGTATGGTGATCTTCAAAAACTTCAAGTTTAAGACCAACTGCTTTGCCATCTTCTTTCTTCACTGATACCGCCACATTACCACCATGATCTGCAAGTTCACCAAACAGAATCATTTCAGCTAATGGTTTCTTCAAGTGTTCTTGAATGAGACGTTGCATTGGGCGAGCACCCATTAAACGATCATAACCATTGGTTGCTAACCAGTCACGCGCACTTTGATCAACATCTAGAACCACACGTTTTTCATCTAACTGAGCTTGTAATTCTGTTAAGAATTTATCAACGACAGATTCAATTACTGTGGTTGGTAAAGCTTTAAACTGAATAACACTGTCTAAACGGTTACGGAACTCTGGTGAGAATGCACGCTTCATTGCATCTTGGTTATCTAAGCTATGGTCTTGCTCTGTAAATCCAATGCTTGCACGTGAAATACTTTCTGCACCAATGTTTGTGGTCAATACAATAATGACATTTCTGAAGTCTGACTTACGACCATTATTGTCTGTCAACGCACCATGGTCCATGATTTGCAACAACAGATTAAACACATCAGGATGTGCTTTCTCAATTTCATCAAGCAACAAGACACAATGCGGATTTTTATGGATCGCATCTGTGAGCAAACCACCTTGGTCATAACCTACATAACCTGGAGGAGCACCAATTAAACGAGAAACAGCATGACGTTCCATATACTCAGACATATCGAAACGAACAAGCTCAACGCCTAGCAATTTCGCTAATTGTTTAGTAACTTCAGTTTTACCAACACCCGTTGGGCCAGCAAACACAAAGCTACCAACAGGTTTATCTGGCGATTTCAAACCAGCACGTGACAACTTGATTGCAGAAGCCAAAGCAGTGATTGCTTCGTCTTGACCAAAGACAACACGTTTTAGGTCACGCTCAAGATTTTCAAGTACTGATTTATCATCTTTAGATACAGTCTTAGGCGGAATACGCGCAATTTTAGAAACGATGTCTTCAATATTTTCAACAGTAATTAAGCTGTCTTCACTTTCTGCTTTCAAGCGACGCTGAGCACCTGCTTCATCAATGACATCAATTGCTTTATCTGGCAAGAAACGATCATTAATAAATTTCGCAGAAAGCTCAACCGCAGAAACCAAAGCTTTGTCGTCATACTGTACGTGGTGGAAATCTTCAAACTTGGTTTTCAAGCCACGTAAAATATCGATAGTTTCAGAAATGCTTGGTTCATTTACGTCAATTTTTTGGAAACGACGAGATAACGCATGATCCTTTTCAAATACCTGACGATATTCTTGGAAAGTCGTTGAACCGATGCAACGTAACGTACCATTTGCCAAAGCTGGTTTAATGAGATTCGATGCATCCATAGTGCTGCCCATACTTGAGCCTGCACCAATAATCATATGAATTTCATCAATGAATAAAATCGCATTTGGATTTTTCTTCAAAGCATTCAGCAATTGTTTTAAACGTTTTTCAAAGTCACCACGGTATTTTGTACCCGCGACCAATGCCCCAATGTCGAGACTATAGACTTCTGCATTGCTCAGCGGTTTTGGTGCTTTACCATTTACAATGAGCCACGCAAGGCCTTCTGCAATGGAAGTTTTACCTACACCTGGATCACCCACTAGCAATGGGTTGTTTTTACGACGGCGGCAAAGAATTTGTGCTGTACGCTCAATTTCTTTTTCACGGCCAATAAGTGGGTCTGTTTTTCCTTTTTGCGCTTCAACATTTAAATTAAGCGTATAAAGTTCCAATGGCCCTGCATTGCCTGAATTGCTTTCACCCTCAATGTCTTCAACTTCTTCTTCAACCTGAACTTCGTCTTTACGTGTCCCATGAGACAAGTATTGAGTCAAAGTCAAACGATTAATTTGATGACGTTTAAGTAAATAAACAGCAAAAGAATCACGCTCTGAGTACATTGCGACCAAAACATCCGCACCTTCAACAGTACGATCACCACCACTCGATTGAACGTGGAAAATTGCACGTTGCAAAATGCGGTCGAAACTTTCAGTTGGATGTGGAGCTTGCTCGCTATTTTCGCCAAGCTTAGGAGTATGTTGTTCTACATATTCTTCTAATTCTTTACGTAAAGAAACAATATCAGCTCCGCATGCCTTTAATGCATTCACAGCCGAATCGTTATCGAGTAAGGCTAATAGTAAGTGTTCAACTGTAAGAAACTCATGTCTCTTTTGACGAGCCATGCTAACAGCCAAACGTAATGATACTTCTAATTGACGACTGAGCATGTGACCCCCTTATGCTTTAGGCTCAATCTGGCAAAGTAATGGATGACCTTGAGATCGAGCGTAATTATTAACAAGGTTTGCCTTGGTTTCCGCGATGTCTCTTGGATATACCCCGGCAGTACCTTTACCTTCATAGTGTACTGTTAGCATTACTTGAGTTGCTTGGTCAAGATTCATTGCAAAGTATTGTTGTAAAATTTCAATTACAAAGTCCATTGGTGTGTAATCGTCGTTCAATAATACTACTGCATATAAGGGCGGACGCTTGAGTTCGGGAGGTGCTGTTTGAACAACAACCTCTCCATCATGATCTTCGTTTTGCGAATCACTTAAGCGTGGATTGAAGTGCCAATCGACATAGCCAGACTGCTGAAAAGAAGCCTTAATATCTTTTAAATTTGTTTGACGCTTATTTGTTCGCATATGATGTTACTATTGTGAATTTGCTTCAGCTTGGGGAATTTCTGCAACAAAAGCAGAAGGTGTTTCGACAGGTGCACCACGCTGCCAACTAAAACGCTTAATCACAGGTGTATCAGAACCACCCGTTAAACGCACTTCAATAAACTGAGGTGTGAAACCCTTAGGCATTGTCCAACGGCCTGTTAAACGTTCAAAATCAGTGAAGTTAAAGTTCTTATCTTCAAGCGGTACAACCAAAACTTCTGTATCTTTAATCAGCCTAATCTCTACTGAGCCAGAAGCACGGCGTTTACTTGGACTCACTTGTACCAGATCAAGCTGATATTCATAAGCATTTTCTGGTAATGGCTTAATTGCCAAATTTTGAATCGTTAAGCTTAAACCACCGCGTTGTCTTAAAATTTCTCGGTAGATATTACTCATACCTTCTTGTTGTGTTTTATCAGCATTTGCTTGATTCAGTGCTGTAAACAGATCATTCGCATTTGTAACAGCAACATCACGCTCTTGTACAGCAGCGTTCAGGCTTTTATTGACTGCATCTAACGCTGTTTTTTGCTTTTGCACTACTTCAACCAATTGCTCTGCATCTGCATCGTAACCTACAACAGTTAAACCTTGACGGTGTCCAATTGTATAGCCGAGCGCAAAACAACCACTTACTAAAATAGCGGCACCAATAAACAAAGGTTTATTAGTGTTTAAAAATTTTTTCTTTTGCAACGAACTTTCTACAGAAGTCGTCTGTTCCGAGTTTTGCATCGTCATCTCAGTGTTTAAGATCAGAGTCAAGACACACATTTAAATCGAAATTTAAATGTGTGTGAAGCAAAAAAGAGTTTTTTATGGTAATAAACCAATCCCTTGTAAGCCTTCGTCTTCATTAAAACCAAACATAAGGTTCATATTTTGTACAGCTTGACCAGATGCACCTTTTACAAGGTTATCTTGCGCCGCCAAAATAATGAGTTTATTTGGTTGTGGTTTATACAAAGCAATACGTAACTCGTTTGCTCCACGCACACTACGTGTTTCAGGTGAGCTGTTTGCAGGCATAACATCTACAAATTTTTCATTTTCATAGAAGTTTTCATACAAAGCTTGTAAGTCTGTTTGCTTACCTGTCTCTGTTAAGTCCACATAAATTGTACTCAACATACCGCGAATCATTGGCACCAAATGCGGTACAAACAATAGACCATCAAACCCGCCTTTCTTTCCCGCAATATTTTCTAGTGCTTCAACAATCTCTGGATGGTGACGGTGACCTGCAACACCATACGCTTTAAAGTTATCGGCATTCTCGCTATAAATCATGCCTAAGCTCGCTTTACGGCCAGCACCTGAAACCCCTGATTTAGCATCAATAATAATGTTTTTAGTTTCAATCAATGCTTGTGCAGATTTTAAAAGTGGAGCCAAACCTAATTGAACAGTTGTTGGATAACAACCTGGGTTACCAATGACTTGAGCTTGCTTAATTTTTTCACGATTTAATTCAGTTAAACCATAAACAGAATCTTTCAGTACATCTGGACACGCATGTTCCATGCCATACCATTTTTCAAACTGTTCAAGATTTTGTAAACGGAAGTCCGCTGCTAAATCAATAACTTTAGTCCCTGCTGCGATCAAATCTTTTGCATGCTGCATTGCGACACCATGAGGAGTTGCAAAAAATACAACATCACATTCTTTTAATGCATCAATGTTTAAATCTGAAAATTGAAGATCTGTATGCCCACGTAAGTTTGGGAACATATCAGCAACTGGTTTACCTGCTTCTGTACGTGAAGTCAGAACTCGAACCTGCGCTTTTGGATGTCGTAATAAAATACGTAATAGTTCAACGCCTGTATAACCAGTTCCACCAACAATTCCGACAGAAATCACGTGCATTACCTCAAATTTTGAATCTATACTTGCGTTAGTATGACAGGATGTCCAGGCTTACAAAACCATTTCATGCTTGGTAATTTTAATTTTTTTATTTTTAGCCTTAATTACATAGCACTTGCTGGTCTGTCAGAACCAAACAAATATCAGTAAATAAATACCAGATTCATTTTTGGAGAGCTAGGATGCTTGATCAATCAAAAGAAACAAAGTTGCGCACTTATCTCGGCCTTAGTACTTTAATTTTAAGCGCAGTCCTTGTGGGATGTGGTGGTGGCAGTAGTAGCGGTTCATCTAATACAACGACACCCACTGTGCCAACTCCTGAAGTTACGACAGATTTCACACTTAAAACCCCTGTCGAAATGCGTAATGTTCAACTTAAGGTCTATGACAATACCGATAATAGTATTTTGATTGATACCCAAGTTGCGAGTTTAACAAATTATAATATTAAACTTCCAAGTACTAAATTGAACCGTCTTTATCGAGTTGAAGTCATAACTCAGGCTTCATCTCAAGTATTTGACCCGATTAAATCTAAATATCAAAGTATTTCTGGTGTTTATCACGCTTTTATTACACCAAGCTCAATCAGTAATAAAACTCAACTGATTAGTCCAACTTCAGAAGCAATTTATCAACGTGCTGTAATCCGATCAGGTCAACTGCCGCAAGAAACTATAAATCCGAACTTAATTGAAGTATCTCATGCTGACTTGGCTTCTCAAGATGTTTACACAGCTCTTATTAGTGCGTTTAAAGATGCAGCCATACCAAGCTTGAGTCCAGCTAGCCCTCTGACTGTTCTAAATTTATTACAGTATTCAACAAAGCAACCCAGTACTTATGTGGACAGCTATCTTAGCTTTGGATATTTACAATATTGGAATACGATCCACAGCAATTCGAACGCTTATCAAGAACTTACAAATAGCCTTGCAACCGATTTAAAAGATGGATATTTAGATGGCAAAAAACTTATTGGTGATAATACAACCATGACACCTATTTTTAGCCCTTCACCAGATAATATTGATCCTGTAAAAAATACGCTTTTGGACATTGCAGCTAATCAAAAAGCAACTCGTGATTATTTTGCTACTAATTTAAAAGCTGCCACATTGCAACTGGCAGATTCACAAAGTCAGTCCAGTTTAGACCAAACAGGATATGCTCTTTTGCAGAAAAAACTCTATTCTGGGGTTGTGCCTTCTGGAAATACGACTGATTTTTTCCGTATAGATGGTGCGGGTGATTATCGACGTGCAGTGGGCTTTAGCGGCATTACAGCCACTTGTAATGGTTCAGCTTATCCATGTAAACAAGGTTTAACCAGCATCAATATAGCTGACCCTAAACTACCTGCCACAGACTATTTAGTCGGTCACTATGAAAACAGCGCATCAGGCTGCCAACTTAATTTCCGTGCAAATGGACAAATTGAGTTAATTCAAGGTTCTCAGATTTATCGTTCTGCATTGAGTGCGGATAGTACAGACAACTTACTGCAAACAGATGCTGCAAGTTATAGTTACTTACTTAACTCAAGCTCATCTGAACCAAACAATTCAACGCAGCAATATAATTTTATACAATTACACATTAAAACTAATAAAATCGTCAGCGCCCAAGCTGGCCTTGATAGCCGCAAAGCCCCAGATGTATTACAAACAAAACAATTGGAATGTAGCTTTAGCTAAGCTGTTATATACCACCAAGCAGGCAATGGATTGGCTTTTAATTGTCTGCGGTTCTGCATATAGTGAGGGTCGAACTTTGCAACTTCGGCCCAAAATGCAGGGCTATGGTCGAAGTGTTTGGTGTGTGCTAACTCATGAATGCAAACATAACGGGTAATTGGGGCTGGCATAAGAACCAAGCCTGCATGCAGCATAATATTATGTTGACTACTACAACTCCCCCAACGAGTTTTAGGACGTCGAATTGTACATTCAGAATACGTTAAACGTGTTTTTTGGCTAAGCTCTGACAAAAGAAGTGGCAACTCTTGTTTGGCATAAGCAATCACGGCATTTTGTAAAGCTTGATAAGGTTGTTGGTCTTTAATGAATAAATAATTATTTTCCCAATCAAATTGAAAAATACGATGTTGCTTTTGTACAACAACTTGAAAAGGCTGTTCTCTATTGAAAAAAGAAATCTCTGAAGGAATCTCAAAGGATGCTGATTGAACGTGTTGCTGTTTACTCCACGTCTCGATCAACCATTGTTCAGACTGCGCCAAAAACTGCTGAATCTGTTTCTTGCTACAAAATAGCGGGACAGTCAGTCGTATAGAGGCAGGCTCAACACGTAAGCGCAATTTTCTTGCCCTTACGTGACGAACAATTTTAATTTCTGGCATTTCCACAGACATTACTGTGCAGTACGCTCTTCAATACCATCATTTGTCGCAACAATTGCAATAGTTGCAGGGTTTAACGCAAAAATACCGTTAGTTACAACACCTGGGATATTATTGATGGTCTTTTCCAAATCAATTGCATTTAAGATATTCAAATTAAATACATCTAAAATAACGTTTCCGTTATCTGTCACCACACCTTCGCGGTAAACTGGATCACCACCTAAGCTGACCAATTTACGAGCTACCGCAGAGCGCGCCATTGGAATTACTTCTACTGGTAATGGGAAATCACGACCAAGTTGATCAACCCATTTCGAATCATCAACAATACATACAAATTTTTTAGCAATTGAAGCTACAATTTTTTCACGAGTTAATGCTGCGCCGCCGCCTTTGATCATATGCATATGACGGTCAATTTCATCTGCACCATCAACATAGGCGTCTAAACCACCTACATGGTTCATATCAACCACTTCGATACCTAATTTTTTAAGACGGTCTGCTGTTGCTTGCGAACTTGCTACCGCTGCTTCTAACTGTAATTCAGGCAATAAATCAATTAGAAAATTTACAGTACTTCCAGTTCCTACCCCTAAAATGCCACCTTTGGGTAAGTGTTTTAAAGCAGCTTTCGCAGCAGCTTGTTTCTTTTCATCTTGGGTTGCATATAGGCTCATTACATCACTCAACTATTTTTTGACATTTATGCGCCAATAATCGGCGCAAATGCACAAGGGTTTGCTACAATAATTTCCTATTTTAAACTGTTATAGGGAAGATGAACATGCTGTCTCGTGTGGTACGACAAATTTTACAAGCAACGGTTTATGATGTTGCAATTGAAACACCTCTCGAAGCAGCTCCACGAATTAGTCAAAAATTAAATAATACAATTCGTTTTAAGCGTGAAGATTTACAACCAGTTTTTTCTTTTAAATTACGCGGTGCTTATAACCGTATTAGTCAAATACCGAAAGATCAACTTGAGCGTGGTGTGATTTGCGCATCTGCCGGCAACCATGCACAAGGCGTTGCATTGTCTGGTCAACGTTTAGGCATTCCTGCAATTATTGTTATGCCAAGCACTACTCCTGATATTAAAGTTCAGGCAGTTAAGCGATTAGGTGGCCAAGTTGTATTACATGGCGATAGCTTTGACATTGCAAACAAATATGCTCAACAACGTGCCGAAGCAGAAGGATTAGTTTTTATTCCTCCTTATGACGATGAACTGGTTATTGCTGGTCAAGGTACTATTGCGAATGAAATCTTACGCCAATGGCGCGATGTGGAATATGTATTCGTTGCCGTTGGTGGTGGCGGTTTAATTGCTGGTGTAGCTGCCTACCTAGGTGAAGTTGCACCACATGTAAAAATTATTGGTGTTGAATATGAAGAGTCTGCTTGCTTAAAAGCAGCTTTGGAAACCAATGAACGTGTAGTGCTACCACATGTAGGCTTATTTGCAGATGGTACAGCAGTTGCCCAAATTGGTGCTTTGCCGTTTGATATTATTCGTCTTCGCAAATCAGATAATTCTGGCCCAATTGTTGAGCCAGACATTGTTACTGTAAATACAGATGAGATTTGTGCTGCAATTAAAGATACCTTTGATGAAAACCGCAGCATTGTTGAACCATCAGGCGCAATGGCGTTAGCTGGTATTAAAAAATATGTAGCTGAGCATAAAATTAGCGGTAAAAACATGGTGTCGATTGTTTGTGGTGCCAACATGAACTTTGACCGTTTACGTTATATTGCAGAGCGTACTGAACTCGGTGAACAACGTGAAGCAATTTACGCAGTTACGCTTTCTGAAGAAAAAGGCGCATTCTTAGGTTTCTGCCGTGCCCTACAAGGCCGCAATATTACCGAGTTTAACTACCGTGCAAATAACACAGATGAAGCACAAGTGTTTGTGGGTATTAGCTTAAAAGGTGGCGATGCTGAACGCCATGAAATTTTAGAGCAACTTAAACAGCAAAATTATGTTGTCGATGATTTATCTGATGATGAAGTTGCTAAATTGCATATTCGTTACTTGATTGGTGGTCATGCCAATCTTGATGATGAAAGATTGTTCCGTGTTGAGTTCCCTGAACGTCCAGGTGCATTACTCACCTTCTTAACTCGTTTAGGCCCAACCCACAACATTACGCTATTCCACTACCGAAACCACGGTGCTGCTGAAGGCCGCGTATTGGTTGGCTTACAAGCAACAGATGCGAAACAGAATCCAGATGGCCTAATCGAAACTCTAGAGCAAATTAGCTATCCATATGCAGAAATTACTGACAATGTGGGTTATAAGCGTTTCTTGAAATAATCTTTTATTTTGATAAAAAAGCCGGCAAATTTGTCGGCTTTTTTATGATTTAAGCTCAATATTTTTTATATTTACATTGCTTGTCTTTATCTCAAAGAAAATTTCATTAAAAATAAAGCCCTAATTAAGTATAAAAGGTTATTTATGGCACAGTTCGCGGTCATCGGCTTGGGAAGTTTTGGAGCAACAGTTGCTCAAGAACTCACAAAATTAAATCATGATGTTATTGGCATTGATACAGTCAAAAAGAATGTAGAAAACCTTGCCGATGTTTTAACTCATGCTGTCATTGCTGATGCTACAGATGAACATGTACTAGATGAATTAAACATTCAAAATTGTGATGCAGTTGTGGTTGCAATTGGTGAAGATATTGAAGCCAGTATTTTATGTGTGCTGAATTTAAAAAATCTCGGTATTGATAAAATTTGGGTAAAAGCAAAAACTAAAGCCCACCATACAATTTTGTCTCACCTCAATATCAATAAAATCATTCATCCTGAAGAAGACATGGGTGTACGTGTTGCGCAAGCACTCAATTACCCTATGGTGAGCCGCTACATGTCTTTAGATGATGATCACTATATTGTGAAAATTGATATTCCCGAGAAATTAAATGGTATTAACTTGTATGGAATTATGCAGCAAGCACCACAGGTTAAAACACTACTTGTAAAAAGACAGCAGCAAATTCTATTTGAAACTGATGAGACTTTTACCTTAAAAATGCATGATATTATTATTTTGGAAGGTCATTTACAGCAGCTTAAAAAACTCTCACATTGTTTCTCATAAGAAAACGAACTAGAAAATATGTCTCTTAAACCTAAGCCACACAAAACACTGAATTTAAGTCCTCCATCTTTATTAGCGTTAGGGTTTCTAGCATTTATTATATTCGGCACATTGTTGCTTAAGCTTCCTATTGCCAATAACGGACATGTCAGCTGGATGGATGCATTATTTACAGCAACCTCAGCGGTTACGATTACAGGTTTATCTGTTTTAAATATTCATCAATCTTTTACACTTTTTGGGCAAGTCATTATTTTATTACTGATTCAGTCAGGTGGTTTAGGTTTTATGACTTTTGCAATTTTGGCTGCACTAAGTCTATCGCCTAAAGTAGGCCTTAAGCAGCAAATGATGGCTCAAGACAGTCTCGGTCAAACCAGCCTCTCTAAAGTGACCTTTGTTGCAAAAGGTGTTGTCGCCTATACTTTTCTTTTTGAATTGATCGGAACCATAATTCTTACGACTGCATTTACACCTGCGTTTGGTTTTGCTCGCGGTTTGTATTATGCAATTTTTTATAGTATTTCTTCATTTAACAATGCAGGTTTTTCTTTATTTAATAATAGTTTAATGGGGTTCCAAAACAACTATGTAATCTGCCTTACAGTGAGTTTACTTTATATTGTAGGTGGACTTGGCTTTTTAGTTTTGATGGATATCAAGCAGAACAAAAAGTGGAAAAAACTAAGCCCCAATAGCAAACTAATACTTACAACAATAGCGATTATTAATTTATTCGCCTTCATATTAATCTGGGCTCTAGAAGCGCAGAACCCACATACATTAGGAATGCTGAGTGTAGGCGATCAAGCTTTACATGCTTGGTTCCAAGCGACTGTTCCACGATCTTCAGGGTTTAATACTATTGATACAGGTGCAATGACCAATAGTAGTTCCTTGGTTATGATGCTGCTCATGTTTATTGGTGGCGGCTCACTCAGTACCGCTGGTGGTATTAAGGTAGGAACCTTTGCGATATTGGTTTTAAGTGTACTTTCATTTCTAAGACGTACAGATGAAATTAGAGTCTTCAATCATTCTGTTTCTCATGAAACTACTTATAAGGCCTTAGCAGTTACTGCAATTACCAGCATTCTTATATTTATTGGGTTCTTCATACTTTTGCTTTTAGAACCGAAAGCTGACTTTATGAACTTATTATTTGAAGTGGTATCGGCAGCCTGCACAGTTGGACTCTCTCGTGGTATTACACCAGATTTACACAATGGTAGCTTATTTATCTTAAGCCTACTTATGTTTGCAGGAAGACTTGGACCTTTAACTCTGGCATATTTGATCGCCACACCTAAAAAGAGTCGCCTCAAACATCCTCAGGCCAACATTCAAATTGGTTAATAAAAAAGCCGCTTTTACAGCGGCATTTTTATTAGCTTGAACTTAGTACCAGTTCATGAGTGAAACACCCAAACCTGCATAAGTTGCACGGTGGTTATAGTCAATTAAGCTTTCACCATATCCATTAAATAGCTGAAAGTGACCACGTAACTTACCACTAATCGGGAACGCCCAGTCAAACTGAACTGCACCATGAGAGTCATCACCACCTTTTAAAGAGTGACGTAGCATTAAAGAGAAATCGTTATCTTTCCACTTATAAAAAGCAGTTAAATCCCCACGCCCAACATAATCTTCAATATCAGGGTTATTATCATCTTTGGCAGCTTCATTAATGCGTACCCAAGGACGAAGCATGACAGCAAAATTACCACGCTCTAAGCCCACATTAAAAATGACACGGTTCCAGCTACGAGATAAAGGATCTGAACGACCATTTGACTGGTGATTTAAAGTTACACCTAATAAACGACCATCTAAACCGAGCAACTCATAGTTTGTTCTAAACATTAAACTTGCTTCAGGCTCATAGTTCGTTTCACGGAAAGGACGAGATTCTTTAGCATTAAATGTCTGCCAACGTGAAGATTGCGTATATCCCACCCACAAATCACCATTGTTGCCAAAAATATTTTCCCAAGCTTTCGTTTTCAAAGAAATTTGAAATTTAGTTTCCGTAGATTTCAAATCTTGAGCTTCTTTAACAGTGTTATTGGGATTTGGACTACTTGGAAATTCATTTTTATCGCTAGTCCAAAATACAGGTAGTAAATAGACAGGCTGATAAGCACGAATATTCCAAACACCGAGCTTACTCTTTTCAGATAACTCCCACCGTTGGTCTAGTAAAGAAGTGGTAGGCTCAATTTTTGGAGCCTTCCCTATTACTTTAATGTTACTAACCG
This sequence comes from Acinetobacter sp. H1(2024), assembly GCF_046557555.1. Classification (NCBI taxonomy): domain Bacteria; kingdom Pseudomonadati; phylum Pseudomonadota; class Gammaproteobacteria; order Moraxellales; family Moraxellaceae; genus Acinetobacter; species Acinetobacter sp. H1(2024). The sequence continues at coordinate 107,061 of NZ_JBKGFO010000001.1, read as the reverse complement.
TATCTACAACCTTCTCTTTAAATGTTTCAGGTTGAACAGCAGGCTGATCAACTTTTTTAACAGGCTCTGGAACTGCTGCAGCTTGCAGAGCGGGCAAAGCCGAGGGTTTAAATACAGAGTCATAACAAGCTAGGCGATCAGCATTTGAAGCGAGGGCAACACATGCATCTACGGTCGCAGGTTTTACAGGGGCTAAGGTGTCAGCATATGCCACCGACGCACACAAACAGCTAAGCAGGGTTCCCATACTTAGCTGTAATGATGTGCGTTCAAATTGTCTGAACGCCATGTTCATCTCCAATTTTTATTTTAATTAACTTGTTTAATTGTAAAGCCCAGTTGCTGCAATTCATCACGTTTTGCAAAAGGTGCAACCACAGCTTTTACAGGTGCTTGTTCAACTAAATATTGACGCGCAACACGCTGTAAGTCTTCTAGAGTCACATGCAATAGTCTTTCACGTAAGGTACGGCGGAAAGCTGGAGTTCTTGCATGTAACAGTGCATAACATGCTGTAATTGCTTCACCTGCTGGTGAACCAGGTTTGTCCATACTCGCCACCAGACCAAGAATTGCTTCTTCAAGATGATGAGGTTGTTGCTCTGTATTTAATAACCATTGCACGCTCGCTTCAAAGTCTTTAAACGTCTCAGCTAAACGTGGGTCACGGTAACTAAAGAAACGGAATGAACATGCGTTTCCATCATAACTAGCACCACCACCATAAGCACCACCTTTTTCACGAATAGCGCTGTGTAAGAAACCATTACGCAAGTAGGCTGCCAACACCATTAAAGGTGCTGCATCTGGATGAGACACTTCAACTGCTTGATATGCAGAAGCACAGAACTGAACATTGGTTTGAATTAACCATGCTTCATGTTCGTTCGTATTTTCTTGCTCAACTTGAGTTAACTCAGTTGCTGGTTTATCAACGTTTAGTTTATCCCAAACATTTTGGATTTCTTCAACCAAACGCTCAGACTGATGCTCTTCACATACCAATAAGAACTGTTTAGGTGCTTGCAATAATTTGGTATGGATATGCTTCAATTCAGCAATAAGTGCATCGTAAGTGGCATCGTCTTGAGTAATTTTAGTAACAAGCTCACCCAACCAGTTCAACGCCCCTAAGCCAGTGTTTTGATAGTCGCGTTGAGCTAATGCACTCATATTACGAGATGCAATCTGCATAGCATAACTATGACCAGCTCCTGATAAACGAGACTGCCAACGTGTCTTACGTTGCTGTAGCAACTCAATAATTCGCTCTTTCTCATCGAAGCGAAGTTGTTCAAATGCTAGTTTTAATAAATGAATCGCATCGAACTTCTGAGTTAAAGACTTAGTGGTTAAAGTTAACCAAGCACTAATTTTGTCTTTATCATCAACTTTACTGCGTAACGAAGCACCCATTCCCAAACCACCACTTACAGCTGTTTGTAAGTTTTGTAGTTCAAGATAGTCATACTCACCTGCACCAACTTCACCCATTAAGATAGAGAGCAAATTGAAATATGGTGAGCTAACAACATCATCAGGAATCTGAATGAGGACTTGTTGATAGTAAATACCATTCGTTCCGGCATGATACAAATTCAACGGCGTATCCATTCGATTACAGATAATTTCACGCAATTGACCTTGTACAATATGCAAGTCAGCAGGAACGTCTTCTAGACCAACTTTAGGTAATAGCTCAAGATTGTCTGGTGTATCTTGACGTTCTTGTAATGCTTTGGTTTTAGCAACGATCTCTGCTTTGTCTTCTTCAGTAAGCTTTTCACCAATCGCAGCTAAACGTGCCTTTTCAGCTTCTTGCTCTTTTACTGACTTAGTTGCATCAGGTACTAAAGTCATTTGGACACGATGTGGGTTATCTAACAAATGTGTTTGAATTAAATTAGATAACCACATTGGGTCTTGAAGTTCTTCTTTGACCTGAGCAATGGCACTGTCAACATCCCAAATCTGAATTGGGTCATTATGGTGAATAGCGCCACTTAAACCATTTAGGATCAGGCTTAAGCCATATGGTGTACCGTCACCATTAATTTCACGTTGATGCAATTCGATTTGATGCAAAATCGCATCAACTAAAGCTGAATCAATTGGTTTTGCAGCTACTTCACGTAAAATATTTAAAACACCATCTTTAAAGCTTTCTGCAAACTCTGGGTTTGAACCTTGAACGCCACAATAGAATGTCATTTCAAAGTTACTGTCATCTACGCCCATTAATGGACCAGTTGACTGAGCATAACCACAAGTTTCTAAATAATGACGTAGTGGCGACGCGGAGTTTTCAAGTAAAACACCTTCAACCAAACGCATACCTAGACGTAGTTTGATATCACTCGCTTGCGGTAACAACCAAGACAATACATGGTAAGTTTTATCTTTTAACTCATCTCCATCAACAGCATAGTTTTCTGTAACTTCTACAGGTGCTGTTAAACGTTTTTCTGGTTTTGAATATAAAGTTGTACCCGCAGCAAACTTATGTAGAGCTAGTTTTTCAAATTGCTCTTGTAACTCATATGCCGTTTGGTTACCGAAGGTCATAAATACCGCATTACTTGGATGGTAATGAGTTTTATAAAATTCGACTAACTGTTCATACGTTAAATCAGGAATATCTTTAGGATCACCACCTGAGTTGTAGTGATATGTAGTTTCAGGGAATAGATGATGAGCCAACTGGTGATAAAGCTGATCAGACGGTGCACTCATTGCACCTTTCATTTCATTGAACACTACGCCTTTATATACAGGCTGATCATTTTCAAGTTCAATACGAATACCTTCTTGAGCAAAATCAAGAGGATTTAAATTTGCCGAGAAAGCTGCATCAAGATAAACAGAGAGTAAGTTTTGGAAATCTTTCTTATTTTGAGTTGCAAATGGATAGGCTGTCCAATCTGCTGCTGTAAACGCGTTCATAAATGTATTTAATGAACGGCGAATCATTAAAAAGAATGGGTCACGAACAGGAAACTTTTCAGAACCACATAAAGCGGTATGCTCTAAAATATGTGCAGTTCCTTTAGAGTCCATAGGTTGTGTTCTGAACGCAACAAGAAATACATTTTCATCATAATCAGTTGCCAAGTGATAATGCACCGCACCTGTGACTTTATGCTTATATTCAGACACTAAAATATCTAATGCTTCAACATGGTGCTGACGTAGCAACTGAAACGCAGGGTGAACAGTTTGAGAAATGGTTTCAGTGACATCTACAGTCATGTGATCTCCTAACATATCGGACAAGTGAATAAGTCTCATTATAGCCTGAGTCGGCTTGAGATTGGCGAACAAAAGCCAAGTAAAATACTATGTTTTTGTTGAGTATTAGTTTTCATGGGCATAGCTTTGATATCAAGCACATAGCCAGCTTAGTTGTATCCTACCAGAACAAAACCTTTTAATACTATCTATATGCTACACGACAAATAAAAAAGCTCACCAAAATGATGAGCTTTTTAGACTTTTTCAATTAAAAACGATAGCGAAGTGCAACTTGAGCATTTAAAGGATCGCCCATCATGTTTGAATCATTTGCTCCACTATGGCCTGAAACAAAATAATCGCGATCAAACAAGTTATTTAGGTTTAAGTTCACATCATAACGTTCACTTTGATAACCTAAGGCCGCATTCACAACTGCATAACCTGGTAAAACGTTTTTGTTATCTGGTGCACTAAAGCGCGATGATTCACCACGACCACCTACAGCCGCATACCAATGATCATTAATTTGATATTTTAACCACAGGTTAGCAGTGTTGTTTGGTGTAAGCGCTGAGTGATTACCCGTAAATCCAACAGTCGACTTTTCAATCTTACCATCCATATAAGAGTAGCCAGCTAGCACTGACAACTGATCAGTCAACTGACCTGTTAATGAAAGTTCAATACCTTTGGTTTTTTGTTCACCTGCTAAAATTGCAGTTAAACCTTTAGGATCATTCGGATCTTGATTTTGAATATTGGTTTGACTCATCTCAAATAAAGCCAATGTCACATTCAATTGATCATTTACATCCCACTTCGCACCCACCTCATAATTTTCAGTTTTTGTGGGACTTAAATCAGCACTATTTGTATATAAAACAAATGAATCAGCCAAAGGCTGGAAAGAACGGTTATAAGAAGTATAAAGTGAAAGATTGTTTACTGGCTGATAAACCAATCCGATTCGTGGAGAATAGGTGTTATCAGTTCTATTTAATATTTGAGACTTCACTTTATCATTGCGATCTTGAGATAGATTGTCATAACGTAAACCAACTAAAACTTTAAGCTGGTCTGTCACTGTCATTAAGTCTTGCAGATACACGCCGTAGTTTTCAAAGGTATTGCTATTGTTATTACGCGCAACTGTTGTTCCGGTATTAATAGGTGCCCAGTAATCTAATTTAGGATTATATAAATCTGTGGTTGTTTTAGCACCTTGCCAAAGTATCTCATCTTTATGCTGCTTGCTATATTCAGCACCTATTAAGGTATTATGCTTTAAGAAACCTGTATTAAATAAAGCGCTCAACTCTTGTTGAACATACACACCATCTTCATTACGCAAGCGTTTATTTTGAGTCAAAGTAATTTTTGACTTATCAGCAGGATGTGTATCAACACTATATTGACGGTCTAATGAGTAGTTATAGTGGCGAACTGCACCATGATATTTGAGTTGATCATTAAACTCATGGTCTAAGCTGATAGTTTGACTTGAGATTTCAGTGTCAACATCCCCGACTTCTTTACCGTTTAATGCACCATAAAAAGTTTTAGGATTTGTTTTAACAGGTTTACCTGTAATTGGATCTGTCGGGAAGCCTTGATCAGCTAAACGGTCATCATGTAAATAGTCTGCCTGAAGTAAAAGTTTAGTTTTATCACTAATATCCCACTCCACCGATGGAGCCACTGCCTGACGTTTTAAAAAAGCCTGATCACGATAACCATCTGAGTCTTCAACTGCACCAGTTAAACGAACCTTAACATTCTCTGCTACTTTTTCATTCACATCAACTTCTGCGCGGCGTTGCCCTGTTGTACTACCAATCAGGCTCACTTCACGCAAAGATTCATCCATTGGCTTTTTATTAATTTTATTGACCACCCCCCCCGCCGAACCGCGTCCATAAAGTACAGAAGCAGGTCCTTTTAATACCTCAACTCGTTCAACATTCGACATATCACGGAAATACAATGCATCATCGCGAATACCATCTACATAATTATCTGTGATTGCAGAGAAACCGCGAATCATGACCTGATCACGTTGTCCATCCCCGACACTAAAGCTCAAACCAGCAACGTTTTGCAAGGCACCTTGCATAGAGGTCACAGTCTGCTCTCTTAGAATTTGTTTCGGTACAACATTTACAATTTGAGGAACATCTTTTAGTTGCATAAGTCCCTTAGTGGCACTGGATGCTTGCCCTACTTCTTGTTTTAAATTTTTTTCCTTCTCAGCTTTTACTGCAATTGTTGGAAGATTGGTTACAGCCTGTGAGTCTGCCTCTGCGGCATATACATGGCCTGTTATAACCCCAACTGATGAAATAAATAAAATAGAACGTTTCATGTAAGTTCGCTATGAATAATTTCAGGCGAAGTTTCAATGAAACACTATAGGTTTGTAAATATTATCAATAATCATTATTAATTGATAATATTTATTAAAAAGAATATTTCAATTGCTTTGGCAAACAATAAAACTCTGCTAACCGCTGAATTACCTGAATTTTATTCAACAAACTACAGCAAATGTGAGCAATGGTGTAAACTTATCGATCTGATTTTTTATTCTGTGACAACACATATGGCAACTGTAGATCTTTTTGCAATTGGTAATGCATTAATCGACCAAGAATTTAAAGTGTCTGATGATTTTCTTAGTCAGCAAGGCTTACAAAAAGGCACAATGCAGTTGTCTGACGGTGATACACAATCTGCTTTATATGAAAATTTAAAGCAAACTCAAGATTACAAAGGTCAAGCAAGTGGCGGCTCTGCTGCAAACACAACTGTAGCCTTTAGTGCATTAGGTGGTAGCGCTTTTTATGGTTGCCGTGTTGGTCATGATCAATTGGGCGAAATTTATCTACAAGGTCTAAACGAAGCTGGCATCCAAACCACTCCTAAGTCAATCAGTGAAGGTGTAACAGGTACCTGTATGGTACTTATTAGCCCAGACTCTGAGCGTACCATGCATACCTATTTAGGTATTACGGCTGAACTTTCTCAAGATCAAATCGATTTTGAGCCGTTAAAAACAGCAAAATGGCTCTATATTGAAGGTTATCTCTCTACAAGTGAAACAGCTCGTAAAGCAGTAAAACAAGCACGAGAAATTGCAAAAGCTCACGGCGTTAAAATCGCTTTATCTTTATCAGATCCTGCAATGGTTCAATATGCCCGTGAAGGTCTAGAAGAGCTGATGGATGATGGTGTAGATTTATTGTTCTGTAATGAACAAGAAGCTTTAATGTATACCAATACGACTACCGTAGAAGATGCACTTGCTCAATTACGCTTTAAAAACCACACCATTGTGATTACACAAAGTGCAAAAGGTGCTTTAGTTGCAAACCCTACGCAACATTTTCATGTGGCAGGTCGTCACGTAGAAGCTGTAGATACAAATGGCGCTGGTGATGCTTTTGCAGGCGCATTCCTCTATGCATTAAACCATCACGAAGATTTAAATGCTGCTGCACAGTTAGCCATCCTAATTTCTAGTGAAGTTGTGTCGCAATTTGGTCCTCGTTTAGCCATTAATGACTATGCTAAACTTCTTGAAAATTTTCAGAAGGAATGTGCTTGAAATGGAAAGGATCTGTATGACGGAAGAAGTTCCTGAGCGTGAAGCTAGAGCTTTTGACACTTTACAAGGAACGACTATTTTCATTACACAGCGTGATGGCTCATTCTATGCTTATCAGAATTTATGCCCACATTTGCAAACCGAACTTGAATACTTAGAAAATCAATTTCTAGACCAAGACCAAGAATATATTCAATGCTCAACTCACGGTGCTTTATTTAACGTGGAAACGGGTGAATGTATATCAGGTCCTTGTTTAGGTGATTTTTTAAATAAAGTTGAGATTAAAGTCCATTCAGATGGCGGTATTTATATCGTAGACTGAGATCATCAACATTAGAGTTTCTACCATGGCTGATTTCTTTTTTAATTATTATCTTATGCCATTTCATTTAAGTGTTGTGGCTTTGATATTGCTCAGCGTGGTAGAAACCATTGGTATGTATATTGGATTACGTCCAAGCCAACTACTTAAAAAAATTGCACCCGACTGGCTTACTAACTCCCCATTACTGAATGTTAAATTTTCTAAAGCTCTAATTTTCGTTTTTTTACTTATTAATTTCAGTTTTGCAGGTTATTTCTTACAACTCTCTTTCTTTGCAATACAGCATTACTTTATTACTCCTTTTTATTTAATTATTCCTGCACTGGTCATCGCAATCTTTTTTACTGTATTCATGATCCACTGTCTTGACCAAGTGATTAAACCAAAGCTCACTCACACCAATTACAATCTGTTAGGACGACTAGCAACTATCTCAAGTGGCAGTGCTAGACCAGGTTTTTCAGCTCAAGCACGCGTAAGAGATGAATTTGGTCAACTACATTATGTCCAAGTTGAACCAGAATATGGTGAATTAGAATTATATTCACAAGTGATTTTAGTGAGAGTTCAAAAAAGCCACTATCTTGCAAAAAAGATTTCGATGTCCAACGACTTATTTGCACCAGACTAATTTTTATACTTTTATACCCTTCTTAAGATTTATCAAAACAATATTTTTTTATGGATGCTCTTTCTTAACTGAGTCATATCCACTCCCTTCTATTTGTTCAATTTTTATTTTAAACCAACCAAAATACTCAGAATAAAAAATAACCAAGCATTTTAGTTGGATTTAATTTTTATTATTTACAAGTGTTTTAGTTGGATTTAACAATCAATTCAAACCATTTTAGTAAGATATTTTATTTTAAATTATTTAAACATCTAAGTTATTGTTTTAAATAATAAATATAATTAAGTTTTTATTTAAAATATATTTATTGTTTATTTTTAATATATTTTGATTAATAATAAAATTAATATGTATCGAGGTTTATTTTATGAGCCTTAAAAATCTAGATATTAATGCCAAATTAGTTAGAGAAATCACGATTATTCTAATAATTAAAGTCGTGCTTCTCTTAACAATCAAACATATTTGGTTTGATGCTCCCACCATCCCCAAAAATTTCGACAATCAAGTCGCTGAGCATATTGCTGGCGATAATACTTCCCATATTAAGGAGACACGTTGATGATTTCTGAAAGCGTGGTTGATCTTTCGCGGTTCCAGTTTGCGATGACCGCAATGTATCACTTTCTTTTCGTACCCTTGACCCTAGGCCTTGCATTCATTCTGGCTATTATGGAAACCACTTACGTTATATCGGGTAAAGAAATTTACAAGGATATGACTAAATTTTGGGGAAAACTATTCGGTATTAACTTTGCCTTAGGTGTAACTACTGGCCTCACCATGGAGTTCCAATTCGGAACAAACTGGGCATATTACTCACACTATGTTGGTGATATTTTCGGTGCCCCATTAGCAATTGAAGGCTTGATGGCATTTTTCCTTGAGTCAACATTTATCGGTTTATTCTTCTTCGGATGGGACCGTCTGAGTAAAGTACAGCATTTAGGGGTTACTTGGTTAGTTGCCCTTGGCTCTAATATGTCAGCTCTCTGGATTTTAGTTGCCAATGGCTGGATGCAAAACCCTGTAGGTGCAGCATTTAACTTTGAAACAATGCGTATGGAGCTTGTAGATTTCGGTGCACTTATTTTTAACCCTGTAGCACAGGTTAAGTTTGTACATACTGTTTCTGCTGGGTACGTAACAGGTGCAATTTTCGTACTCGCAATTTCAAGTTACTACTTACTTAAAAAACGTGATCTGCCTTTTGCCCGTCGTTCATTCGCGATTGCTGCCATTTTTGGTCTTGCCTCTACACTTTCAGTGATTTTGCTTGGTGATGAGTCTGGTTATGAACTAGGCGATGTACAAAAAACTAAACTCGCTGCAATTGAAGCGGAATGGGATACTCACCCTGCTCCAGCTCCATTTACTTTATTTGGTGTGCCAAACCATGAAGAAATGCGAACAGACTATGCAGTTAAAATTCCTTATGCATTAGGTCTAATTGCAACTCGCTCAACAACCAAAGAAGTCACTGGTCTAAAAGACTTAATGCAACAGCACGAAGTCCGTATTCGTAACGGTATGCTTGCTTATGCTGAACTTGAAAAACTACGTGCTGGAGACCGCTCACCAGAATTATTAGCATCATTTGAAAAAAATCAAAAAGATTTAGGCTATGGCTTACTTCTTAAGAAATACGCACCAAATGTCGTGGATGCAAGTGAACAAAACATTCAAGCTGCTGTTAAAGACACCATTCCAAATGTGACTGCTCTATTCTTCTCATTCCGTGCAATGGTAGCCTCTGGTTTCTTAATGTTGCTTCTTTTCATTTTAGCCACTTGGGCTGTAGCAAAAAGAAATGCTGAAAATAAACCGTGGTTACTCAAATATGCATTGTTTGCGTTACCACTTCCATGGATTGCAGCTCAAACAGGCTGGTTCGTTGCTGAAGGTGGCCGTCAACCTTGGTCTATTGGTGAAATTCTACCAACTCACTTATCAACTTCGAGTTTAAGTACAGGTGATGTATGGGGCTCTATCCTCGCGTTAGCAGCGTTCTACACAGTCCTGCTTATTATTGAAATGTACTTAATGATTAAATTTGCTCGCTTAGGACCAAGCTCACTTCACACTGGTAAATATCATTTTGAAAAGCAAGAGACAAAAGCAGCTGTTAATGGGGAGGCTTTATCATGATTGAATACGAACTCCTAAAAATCATATGGTGGGTGTTAGTTGGAGTCTTACTCATCGGGTTTGCTTTGACCGATGGCTTCGATATGGGCTCAATGGCACTTATGCCTTTTGTTGGTAAAACTGATAATGAACGCCGTGCGGCTATTAATACTATTGCACCGCACTGGGATGGAAATCAGGTTTGGTTTATTACTGCAGGTGGTGCCTTATTTGCTGCATGGCCAATGGTTTATGCAGTTGCATTCTCGGGAATGTATTGGGCCTTATTACTTGTGCTATTTGCCTTATTCTTACGCCCAGTAGGTTTTGACTATCGTTCTAAACTTGAAAATACAAAATGGCGTAACTCTTGGGATTGGGGATTATGTATAGGTGGTGCAGTGCCTGCTCTAGTTTTCGGTGTAGCGTTCGGTAATTTATTCTTAGGTATCCCTTTTAGTTTAGATAGCACATTGCGCTCTGAATATTCAGGTAGCTTCTTTGCTCTTCTTAACCCATTTGCCTTAGTTTGCGGTATTGTTAGTTTATCAATGTTGTGTGCGCATGGTGGTGCTTGGCTAATGCTACGTACAGACGGCGCTTTAAAACAACGTTCTGCTAAAGCCACACAAATTATGGCAGCAGTATTCTTAATTTGTTTCCTTGTCATTGGTGCATGGTTGTACTTCGGTCAAGTACCAGGTTATAGCTATGCAGCCGCAATTGATCCAAATGCTGCCCTTAATCCTTTGGCGAAACAAGTCATCACAAATAATAACCCCGGTTGGATGAACAATTACAGTAACTATCCAATCACTAAAGTTGCTCCAATTCTCGCAATTTTAGGGGCACTTATCGCACTCTTTACGGCATCAAAAGCAAAAGCAGGTTTAAGTTTTGCTGGAACAAGCTTAATGATTGTAGGTGCGATCTTAACTGCTGGGTTTGCTCTCTTCCCATTTTTGTTACCATCGAGTGTTAATCCGAACTCTAGCTTAACAATGTGGGATGCTGTATCAAGCCATCGCACTTTAGGCGTTATGACAGTTGCTGCTTGTATATTTGTTCCAATCATTTTGATATATACCACTTGGTCGTATTACAAAATGTGGGGCGTGATTACCAACAAACATATCGAGTCAAACTCGCACAGCTTGTACTAATAAGGAGAAGCATATGTGGTATTTCGCATGGATTCTTGGAATTTTGATGGCATGTTTTGCGGGTGTACTCAGTGCGCTTTATATCGAACATCATCAAGATTTAGATGAGGAATAGATCATGGCAAATGCAATGACAACATCAAATCAACGAAAAGCTCAAGCATTTGCAATGGCCATTTCATTTCTGTTGGCATTGCCGCTTGCTGCAATTTTATTGGTTCATCCTTCACTAATGCTAGATGCAAACGGACACTACAACCATAGTCAGCTTATGCTGGTTATGGTGGGAATTTCCGGAGGCTTTATCTACGGTGTTGGTTTCGTACCCCACTTCTGGTTATGGAAATGGTTATTTAGCCCTTGGATAGCTTGGCCTCTTATGCTGTTAGGCTATTACATCTGGTTTTTAACCTAAAAAAAGGACCTCATTTGAGGTCCTTTTTCATTTCAATCAGTTGTATAGGCACAAGAGGAACTCCAACATCTGCTTCACATGGATATGGTTCTACATGACCTGTTTTTGTATATCCGCGTCTTTCGTAATAAGCAATCAGTTCTGAACGAACATCTAATACATACATGATCGCACTATCTAATTCAGGGACTTTTTGCAAAGCAAACTGTTCAGCATATTCCAAAACACAGCGGCCAACTTGCATGTTCTGTAAATTAGGATCGGTACAGAATGTTCCAATCTCAACATTATTATTCTGAAAATTTAACCCGATACACGCAACAATTTTAGAAGAACCTATTTCTGCAACTATTAGTAATAAATTAGACAACTCTAATTGCTGTTCTAGTTGCTCTTGGCTAATACGTTGCCCTTTTACAAATTCAATTTCAGTTGTCCAGCTTCTACCTTGTTGTTCTCTATACGATTGATTAATTAAATCGACCAATGATGTTATGTCACTCAATTCTGCTAGACGGAAATTTAAATTCATCATAAATATACTTAGGCTATTTAAAATATTATAAAAATAAAGCCGATATTAAATCGGCTTTATTTTGAATAGCAATAATTTAATTTGATTGTTCTGCCAACCAAGCCATAAATTTTTGACGCTCAGCTTTAGAAGATTTCTGCCACACTTCAACCAACCGTTGATCATTGCTTTGCGCAGCACCTGTCGAAGGAACCGTTGCAGCAACAGATGTAGTAACTTGAGAAGTAGATGGCTTGGCAGCAGCATAAACAGCTTGAGGCTGAGGTTTAGAAGGTTTTGTTGTAAAGTCAGCGACCTTACCCAACAAGCCAGTTGCAAACCAAGGTTTTGCTTCGTTGTTTGCACCAGTTTGCTGAACAACTAGTTCATTATTTGAATTATATAAAGCCACTGTTGGTTGCTCAGCATATTTCTTTGCTTGTTCATATTTTTTTGGCACATCAACCATCGCCAGCTTATAAGTTTGGCCGTCTTTTAATGTTGGTGTTTGAATTGTAACCACGCCCGATTTAACGATATCGTGCTCACCATTTAAATGTTCAAAATATTCTTGATAACGTACGCTTAAGTTTGTTTCGCCAGCATCGACTTTGTAACTATTTTTAGAAGAACGAAATAATCCAGAGTTGACTTCTTGACCATTCACCGCAAGGATTACAATTTCCTCTGGTGCTGTAATTGTAACTGCTGAAAATACTGAACCGCTGAGTAATAAACCAATCGCAGCAACACTTAATCTTAAAGTCATCTGTTCACGTCTCTATAATATTTAATAGTTTGTAAAAACATGAGCAATATGCAACATGATTATGACCATTTTATGACAAGCTTTATTTATACAAACTTAGCCTTAATTTTTTTAAAATATATTATTGAATTTTAGTCATTATCTATTTTAAAACAAAGTTACAAACCATTTTTCAAGCATAAAAAAAAGAGCACCTACAAGGTGCTCTTTTCATCAACTAAACTTAGTTGAATGTTTTAAAACGATCTTCATCGCTAATAAATGCTTTCTCACCAGCAGGAGCTTCAACAGAACCAAATACTAACTGAGCACGTAATTTCCAATTTGCAGGTACATCAAATGCAGCAGCAGCATCTGCGTCAACAATTGGGTTATAGTGCTGCAAAGAAGCGCCTAAGCCTAGCTCTGAAAGTGCTGTCCAAGTTGCGAACTGAGCAATTGCAGTTGAATGTTCAGACCAAACTGGGAAATTGTCTGCATACAATTCAAATTGCTCTTGTAAGCTTTTAATAACAGCTTGATCTTCATAAAATAATACTGTACCAACACCAGCAACAAAACTATCAATTTTCGCATTTGTACCAGCAAAAGAATCTGCAGGAACAATTTTACGTAATGCTTCACGAACTAAATTCCAAAATTTAGCATGTGATTCACCATAAAGTGTCACTACACGTGAAGATTGTGAGTTGAATGATGATGGGCTATGTTTAACCGCTTCACGAATTGTTTCTTCAATTTTAGTGCGATCTAATGCAACATTTTTACCAATTGCATAAATAGTACGACGGTTTTTAATTTTATCTAAGAAAGTAGACATTTTGTTATTTCCTACCTATTTGATTGACCATTGGCCGTTGTTTGGGAATGAATATAGTCTATGAAACTCATTTCTTATAATCAGCATTAAAAATATGACAGTTCGTTTTATTTTCGCAACAATAAAAAAAGATATTAATATAAAAAAACCTCACTATTTCGTGAGGTCTTATCAACTTAACTAGACATTATTTTTCTGTTTCAAATAATGCTGCTACAAATGATTTCGCCGAGAACGGTCTTAAATCATCAATTTTTTCACCAACACCAATGAAACGAATTGGCACATGAGTACGGCTTGCAATATTGAACAGTACACCACCTTTGGCAGTACCATCTAACTTAGTAATAGTAATACCAGTTAAACCCACTGCTTGGTCAAATTCTTGTACTTGGTTAATTGCATTTTGCCCTGTACCAGCATCCACTACTAACATAATTTCATGCGGTGCGGTCGCATCAATTTTTTGCATAACACGCTTAACTTTCTTAAGCTCTTCCATCAAGTTGCTTTTGTTATGTAAACGACCAGCCGTATCAGCAATTAGTACATCAATACCTTTTGCTCGCGCACTTTCAAAAGCATCAAAAATAACCGAAGCACTGTCCGCACCGTGGCCTTGAGCAACAACAGAAATATCGTTACGCTCACCCCAAATTTGCAATTGTTCAGTAGCAGCTGCTCGGAATGTATCACCTGCAGCTAGCATTACTTTTTTACCTTCGCCTTGTAAACGCTTAGCAAGTTTACCAATTGTCGTTGTTTTACCTACACCATTCACACCAACCATTAAAATCACATATGGCGATTTATTTGGGTCAATATGTAAAGGCTTAACACGAGGCGCAAGCAAAGCAACCAACTCTTCTTGTAAAGCTTTATAAAGTGAATGTGAATAAATCAAATCGCCACGAGCGGTACGTTCAGTCAAGTTGGTAATAATTGTTTTGGTTGCTTCAACACCAATATCAGCAACTAATAACTGCTCTTCTACTTCTTCAAGCAACTCATCATCAATTTCTTTACCACCAATTAAGATGTTGACCATACCATCAGTGAAATTACGACGGGTTTTAGTCAAACCATCTTTCATTCGTCCAAAGAAACCAGATTTTGGCTTTTCTGACTCTAAAGAAGGTGCAGTTTCAACAGCTTCTTCAACTTTTACTTCTTGCTTAACAGGTGATTCAACGATAGGAACATCGATAGCAGGTAAATTAGGCAATGTGACATCGTCATCCCCGATCTCAGCATCTATCAAGAATTTATTTTGCATATTCGATTGTTGTTGCATGCCGATTCCTTGAAAAGCAGCGTGTTAAAAAACGGAAAGTTTAGCATAAATTCAAGTTTTTGCCTGCTCCAATAGCGAGCAAAACCTTGTTGAAATAAAGACAATACTTATTGAGTATCTTCTTGCGCTAATGCTGGATATTCTTTGATATGATTGTGTTCAAATTGATAAGCATGCATTAATTTCAGATACTCTGCTCGATGAATCTCAGATTGAGTCATAATCAACTCAGCCATATCCTGAGTTCTAGGATAAGTCGCCTGTCGAGAAAGTTGTACAATTCTTTGGTATTGCTCTGAATTGACAGGACGAAGTAATGCTAAATAAGAAAGTACAAAAATACAGGCAATAATAATAATCACAACTAGATTAAAACATTGCTCTGCCTTTAACTCAGACTTTAATTTAAGAAAATTTTGTTTGAATGTGAGCATGACCTACCTCTAATTTATGTAGTGTAGGGTTCAATGCACTTCAGCACAAGATCAAAATCCAGTAAGGCTAATATTCTTTATCCCTACTGGATCGCAAACTTTAGCTGATGAGAGATCGAATTACAGAGAAGTATAAAATTGCAGCAATAATCACTAAAACAAGGAACATAGCAAAAATGCTCAAACCTTCTTCTGCATCTGCTGGGTGCAATTCATCTTCATCTGCAATTTTTCTAAGCTCACCATCATATATATTATAGAACTGAGCTTTTTGACTAGGATCTAATTGGCTAGCGTAATCAAAAACGCGTTTCCTTTGTGCCAAACAATAATCACCTAAATGTATTTCTTGATGAAAAATTGCTTCGTCTAATAATTTACGATGATAATGAGCAAGCTCTATTATTTGGTCCTCTTTAGGAGGAGTATCAAAAACAAAGCCATCGATTGTATTTGTCATAGTTATTCTCCTTGTCTTTTATTCTCATATTGATTTTACTCAAAATTATTTGCGAATAATGTTTAATCATGTATCCTAATAGTGAAATAAAGAAAGCTGATCAATAGTTGACAAATCAATTAATCTGTAATATTAGTTTAACAATTCTAAGTTAAATTAGATTAAAGGCAGCGACCTTTAGAAAAAGTAATCATAATTACAATAAGGAGTTTTATATGATTCAACGTATCTCTCATCATGATTTAGAACATGTATACGCAACTGCGGTTAACACAATTCACTCTCAAATGAATTTCCAAGATGCGGTTGCACAGTTAGAAGAAGTTGCTCGTGCTGGTCATGGTAAAGCTGCACTATTCTTAGCAGAATTATACTATCAAGGTTTCCGTGTTGAACGTGACTCCCTGAAAGCACAATATTGGCAGAAACTGGCCACGATGCAAGCATAAAGAAACGTCACTTAGGTGGCGTTTTTTATACCTGTAAAAAATTCGATATAGACAAATTTAGCTGTTGTTTTTCTTGCGCTTCGCCAAAGCTTTAGTCGCTTTGTCTTGCTCAGGTGGCGTTTTATATCCGTAAAAACTTAATGAATCATAAATCTAATAAGCTTCTTCAATAACTACGAAAACAATATTTTCATTTGGTATTTATCATTGATAATTCTAGTCATCAATATTTGTTTACGTTTTGACACCTGTTTAAACTGAAATGTCATGTGATTCTCTTATAATAAGCTAGATAAGTTAAAAACCTTTAAATTGAAAAATGAATAATTTAAGTAATCTACAACCGGTTTCTAAAGACTTGATGATCAAGATTTATATTTTAAGAACCATGATGTACTGCGGGGTTCTTTGGGGACTATTTGATGAAGGATGGGCCATTAAATCGGATCAGGAAGATTTCATTTTCCCGTTTTGGCTAAATGGAGTTCAGGCGCATCGATATGCTAAAACTCACTGGCCTAATTACAAACCTAGAAAAATCACTCCAAAAGACTTCCATGAATCTCTACTACCAACCTTAACACGGTTAAAAGTTACCCCTGCTTTGTTTAATTCATCTCACCGCAAGTTAAAGCTATCTACTCAGCAAATGCATCATTTCTTTTTTAATCATCCTAAATGGCAGGTAGCTTAATTTTTAAGCCACCAAATATAGAGTGCTTTTTGAACGCTTGAGCATAAAACTTGTATTTGAGTGACTATGGAGTCTTTGCAATTTTCTAAAATCAGGCTAATTTAAATCAAAATGATAAAACAACAGGACAGAAGAAATGACTATCGTTGCACAAGTAATTAAGAACAAATCACAAAAAGCTATTTTCACAATCTCACCCGAAGCAACTGTCCTTGAAGCAATCACGATTATGGCTGAAAAAGGAATTGGAGCTTTAGTCGTAGCAGAGGGTGAAACAGTAGTTGGAATACTATCTGAGCGTGATTACACTCGAAAAGTAACTCTAATGGAACGCTCGTCTTATAGCACAACAGTTGCTGAAATTATGACAGCAAAAGTAATCACTGTAGGCCTAAACAATACAGTTGAAGAATGTTTACAGCTCATGACCGATCGTCATTTACGTCATTTACCTGTATTAGAAAATGGAAAACTAGTTGGTTTTATTTCAATCGGTGACTTAGTTAAAGCAGCAATGGAAGACCAAAAAGTTTTAATTGAACAATTAAAGCAATATATTTCTGGCTAAACGTACAAAATAAAAATGGGCGATTAACGCCCATTTTTATTGTCTTTAAAACTTAAAGATAATTGGTAATTAAAGCAACTAAACGTTCTAGCAAAATATCAGCTTGAGATTGAGTCATATTAATTGGAGGTAATAAACGAACTACAGAACCTGCTGTTACATTAATAATAAGCTTGTATTCATCACGAGCAATCGCAACGAGCTCAGTACAATCTTTAGGTAATTGAATACCAATCATCATACCAAAACCACGCACTTGTACGCCTTTATCTGCTAGTTGAGTACGTAATTGATCAACAATATAGTTACCCACTACTGCTGCATTCTCTACTGCATTTTCCTTCTGGATCGTATCAATTACCGTATAAACCACACGAGAACCCAATACCGTACCACCATAAGTCGACCCATGGCTGCCAGGCCCTAATAACCCTACAGCTTTACCTTGGGTCATTACAGCACCCACAGGAAAACCATTCCCTAATCCCTTAGCAGTGGTTAAAACATCTGGAATAATATTGGTATGTTGATATGCAAAGTATTTACCAGTACGACCATTACCAGTTTGAATTTCATCTAACATCATCAACCAGTTGTGCTGATTACAAAGGTGGCGAACTTCTTCTAAATAGCTAAATCCCTGTGGCGCAGTATTAATACCACCTTCACCTTGGATCGGCTCAATCAAAATAGCAACAATATCTGGATGTTGTAGAGCAGCTTCTTGAATCGCTTCGATATCACCAAATGGCACTCGAATAAAGCCTTCTACTAAAGGAGCAAAACCATCTTGTACTTTCTTGTTACCAGTTGCAGAAAGTGTCGCCAAAGTACGACCGTGAAATGATTGTTCAGCTACAATAATCTTTGGCAGACTTATACCTTGTTGAGTACCAAATTTACGAGCAATTTTGATTGCACCTTCATTTGACTCGGCACCACTATTTGAAAAGAAGATTTCTTCCATACCAGAAACTTCAGCAAGCTTCTGAGCAGCAGCAGTTTGCCAAGGAATTTCAAATAAATTACTGGTATGTACGAGCGTTGCTGCTTGTTCAGCAATAGCTTCAGCAATAGCAGGATGAGCATGTCCTAAACCACAGACAGCAATACCCGTTAATGCATCTAAATATTCTGTACCATCTTGTGTGTATAGATATGCCCCTCGGCCTCGAACAAAACTGATCGCTTGGCGACCATAAGTAGCCATTAAGTGTGTTGGTTGATCAGGTTGTACTGGAGCTAGGGTAATATCAGTCATCACGAACTCTGTCTGTATGAGGTTTTAAGAAGGGTTTATATAAACAAAAACTTGCGCTGATGAAAAGTCTCATCACTCATTTATCTAAAATTTCGTCTGCTTTTTACTATCACTTCGGTTTATACAATAAAATATTGAATATTCTATGCAACTTTAGACAGCAAGGTGGTTTGCAAACCAATGTGAACACCCCCTATAATGCTGCAAGATTAGTTGAGGATCTACATATGACTGAACAAGCACGTGATACTGAAGCGTTAATTCGCGATCAAATTGCGAAGCATCCCGTTTTACTTTACATGAAAGGCACTCCACAGTTTCCACAATGTGGTTTCTCTGCACGTGCAGTAGAGGCGCTCAGTCAAATTGGTCGTCCATTCGCATATGTGAACATCTTAGAAAACCCTGATATTCGTGCAACTTTACCAAAAATTGCAAACTGGCCTACTTTCCCACAGTTATGGGTAAATGGCGAACTTATCGGTGGTAGCGATATCATGCTTGAAATGTTCCAAAATGGCGAATTAAAACCATTAGTTGAACAATATAGCGCAGCTCCAGAAGCTTAATAATAAAAAAGCCAATCGAAAGATTGGCTTTTTTATACCCATCAAATTAACAATCACTTATGCCGACATAACGAAACAAACCATCAACACCAAGATCTGATTTTAAAATAGTCAAATTTTTATATGATGTGCTCGTTATCGCTTCAAAAACATTCATATTTGGATCTTCATGTAACTCATCTACGTTTTGATTCATAGATTCTTCAAAACGGTCAGCCACAAATTCAAAGCCTAAATCCATTGCAATAAACAATGTATGTTCACAAGGTTGAACGTATTGCTCTTGTGACCAATCAATAACTGCAAGCTTACAAATTGGGCAAAGAATATTTGCAGTTGCATCTTTTAATTCAACTAACTGGTAAGACATACTAAAAAAAAATTTGATAAAAATATATTTTATGAAAAATAACGTATGAACACCATATTTGATTTTTAATTCGAAAAACGACACACAAAACAATTTCAATGTCATTACATTTGCATTTCAAACCATCTAAATTTGCTTTTCGAGTCCTTTTTATATGCTTTTTACAAAAAATTAAAATCAAACTTTATCGTTGCAAAAATAATAATGTAAAATCTTTAGTGTTGCATAAATAGGATATTTTAATGCTCACCGATCTTGATGATTTTTATTGTTTTGCCCTTGTTGTTGAGCATGGTGGATTTAGCGCCGCTGAACGTGTTACTGACATCCCAAAATCAAAATTAAGTCGTCGTGTATATAATTTAGAAGAAAATTTAGGAGTTCGTTTAATACAACGTAGCTCACGCCATTTCGCTGTTACTGACATTGGTATGGATATCTATAGACATGCTCAAGTCATGATGAATGCTGCTCAAGCTGCTCATGATCTAGTCGACCACTTAAGTATTCAACCTAGAGGTGTGGTCAAAGTAAGTGTTCCTGTAGATATTGCCCAAAACCAACTCCCTAAAATTTTGCCAGCCTTTTTAAAAAAATATCCTGAAATACGCTTACAACTTATCGTAAGTAACCGCCGTGTTGATGTTATTAATGAGGGTATTGATGTTGCTTTACGTGTCAGATCTAAATTAGATGATGATCCAAGCTTAGTGTTAAGACAATTTTCACTTATAGAGCAAAGTCTATTTGCAAGTCAGGCTTATTTAAATGAATTTGGCAATATCAAGACGCCAGAACAACTGAGTGAGCATCGTATTTTAAGCTTATCTGAAGAGCATTTAGATCAACAATTCACCTTACATGGACCAGACAACCAATTGAAAAAAGTCAAAGTCAGTCCAACTGTGATGGGGACCAATCTTTATATGCTTGCCCAACTCGCAAGTCAAAATTGCGGTATTGCCTTATTACCAGAAACAGCTGCTGAAGATTTTGTGAAATCCGGCCAGCTTGTACAAATTTTGCCAGACTGGAAAGCGGCTCATGGTATATTTCATGCAGTTTATCCGTCTCGTAGAGGATTGCTTCCAGCGGTACGCGTATTCATTGACTATTTGGTAGAGCATCTTTCTGAGCATTCATAATATTTAAAAAATAAAAAAGTTCGATGAGACATCGAACTTTTTATACTTTTAGCGATTAAATTTTCGGATAGCTTCCCACACCTTCTGGCCACGGTGTCAACAATTCAAAACCTGTATCTGTAACAGCGACCATATGCTCCCATTGGGCAGATAAAGAAAGATCTTGAGTAATAACCGTCCAACCATCGTTTAATTCTTTAACTTGAGGTTTCCCTGCATTCACCATAGGTTCAATCGTAAAGACCATACCTTTCTTCAAAACTAATCCTTGTCCACGTTGCCCATAATGCAGAATATTAGGCTGCTCATGATAGACTTTACCAATGCCATGCCCACAATATTCACGAACAATGCTATACCCTTCGCGATGAGCAACTGATTGAATAGCGTAACCAATATCACCTAAAGTTGCCCCAGGTTTAACTGTGTGAATACCAGCAACCATTGCTTCATAAGTTGTTTCAACTAGTTTTTTAGCATGTGGATTTACATTACCCACATAGTACATACGGCTTGTATCACCAAAGTAGCCATCTTTAATAATCGCTACATCAATATTAATAATGTCACCATCTTTTAAAATTTTATTTGGTGAGGGAATACCATGACAAACCACCTCGTTAACTGAGGTACATATTGTTTTTGTGAAACCGTGGTAACCCACATTGGCAGGAATCACTTTTAAGATATTTACGATGTAATCATTACAAATATTATCTAAATATTCGGTTGTTACACCGGGTTTAATATACTCACCTATCATTTCTAAAACTTGTGCAGCCAAACGGCCAGAAATCCGTAATTTTTCCAGGTCTTGTTCGGTTTTAATTGTAACAGTAGAAGCTCTCATTCAATTTTATCCTCGTAGACATTGCTTTTACCATGTCTACAAAAATGTAAGTTAATTTCGAATATTTTAGAACGGATGTAGAGTAGGCAGGAAGCTGCAAATGCCCAAATATTCAACATTCATAATAGAAATTGATATTTTTATTTTTACATAATTCTCTTAAAAAGTCAGATATAAAAAATCTTTTCTTTATTTCTTTCAAAGGTTTTTCAACTACATAACTTAACCACTTGATATTTTTCATATCTCTGAATGATTTATAAGGTCGGAAAAAAAGCTTTTTCACATAAAATAGCGCTTGATCATGTTCTCGTTTGCTCTAAAATTCTTTCTTTTTTGTTAAATTTGATTTATGCAACAACTTCGTACTGGAGATATTATTGCTTTAGGTTTTATGACCTTTGCGCTCTTTATTGGAGCTGGCAATATTATCTTTCCTCCCATTGTCGCTCAACAAGCAGGTGATCATGTATGGTTGGCAGCCATAGGATTTTTGATTACTGCTGTTGGCTTACCCGTAATTACGATTATGGCACTCTCTCGCATGCAGGGTTCCATTGAAATCATTAGTTCACCTTTAGGCCGTATCGCAAGTCTGATTTTAACAGTAGTCTGTTATTTATCAGTTGGTCCTTTATTTGCTACACCACGAACTGCAACAGTTTCTTATGAAATTGGTTTTTCCTCTTATTTCGGAACATCAAGCAGTAGTCTTTTAATTTATAGCGCAATCTATTTTACATTTGTTACTTTAGTTTCGTTATACCCAAACAAGCTTTTAGATACAGTTGGACATGTTCTAGCACCTCTAAAAATTATCGCTTTAGCAATTTTAGGTATTGCAGCGGTTATGATTCCTGCGGGCTACGTTCCTGCTCCAATTAATCATTACGTTAACTCTCCTGTTTCGGAAGGTTTCGTAAATGGTTATCTTACTATGGACACTTTAGGTGCCTTAGTATTTGGTATCGTTATTATTCAAGCAATTTATTCGCGTGGTGTTACAGATAAAAAGCTAGTCACCAAATATGCAATTATTGCTAGCCTTATTTCAGGTGTTGGTCTTACTTTAGTGTACTTAAGCTTATTTAAATTAGGTTTAGGTAGTCACGAAGTTGCTCCAAATGCCGCAAATGGTGCTGTAATTCTGCATGCCTATGTTCAACATGCTTTTGGAAATATGGGTTCATTATTCCTAACTGGACTTATTTTCTTAGCGTGTATGGTAACTGCAATTGGTTTAACTTGTGCGTGTGGTGAATATTTTGCTCAACTCACCAAGTTACCTTATAAGCTTTTAGTATTTATCTTAGTTGGTTTCTCTTTCATTATTTCTAATCTTGGATTGACCAAACTCATTGCTGTATCAGTACCGGTTTTAAGTGCAATTTATCCACCAGCTATTGTGGTTATTATGCTCAGTTTCTTCTGGAAATTTTGGCATAAACCATCTTTTATTGTTGGTTCAGTAACAAGTATTGCTTTAATTTTCGGAATTATCGATGGGCTTAAGGTTGCGGGTTTTGGAGATAATCTTCCTACGTTCCTTCAACATTTACCATTAAATGAACAAAATTTAGCATGGTTGATCCCATCTCTAGTTGTTCTTGCGGTAACTACCCTTATCGACAAAGTTAAACATAAAAGCATTTAACCTGGTGTTTTTTTGAAATCGAGTTTTACCCAAACATGATTTTATATATTGAATAAAATGCTGAGTTTACCCAACCAGCATTTTATTTCCAACACCAATTATTTAATGACAATTCAACTATAGATATAATTAATTTTTACTGTAATATTACATTAAAATAATTTTTAGCTTACTCAGGAAAGAAGAGCATAAATGAAAAGTAAATATTATCTAACATTAGCAGATGCAGAGTTTTTAATGGAAGAAGCTCAAAAATATGCAATCGAACACAACTTCAAAGTCAGTATAGCTATTGTTGATGAAACAAGCTCTTTATTACTTATGAAACGCCTAGATGGCGCCTCTCCTCTCAGTACACATATATGCCTAGAAAAGGCTAAATGCTCATCAATGAGTGGCCGTCCTTCAAAATTTTACGAAGAGCTTCTTCAAAATGGCCGTCTTGGTTTCTTAAGTCTACCAAGTGCTAAAGGTATGCTAGAAGGCGGAAAAGCGATTATTTATGAAGGCCAGATTTTAGGTGCAATTGGTGTTTCTGGTGTCCAATCTTTTGAAGATGCTGAAATTGCACAACACGCAATTGATGTCTTCTTAAAGAAACAAAGCAACTAAAGTAAATTGAGAGAAAAGAGAAATTATTACACTTTTCACCTAAAAATTTCTCTTTTCTAAAATATTAAGTATTTTATACAAAAATATTTAATATTTACCTTTCTTATACCTTAACTATTTATAAATATAGAGGTTTTCATAAAACTGTTCAAAAATTTTTCAATTGACTATTGAATTAAGCTAAAAATACAAGTACAACATTAAACTTATTCTTGACTAAAACATTCGGTTTTAGCGCAACCACAAGGAGGGATGGAGATGTTATCATTACATTTCAACAAACAAGTCTTCATTAACACTCTGAACAGTAAAGATTCAGTTGTTTATGGAGTAACAACACTTGCTCTTATGCTGACTCTACTGTTTCAAGGTATGATTAAAGGGAATCTGAAACCCGAATACTTTATGTATGCCATGGTTGTTTCTTTTGTATTTTGTGTATGGGCCTTTGTCGACCACAAAATGCGAAAATTAGCTAAAAGACGACTTAGTCAACAGAAATAAGAATTCAAAAATGGATGAGCAATCATCCATTTTTTATTTATTTAAAAATACAAAAATCGTTCCCATTACCAAAATAGCAGTTGCCAGCAGCTCAGTAATAATTAAAGCAATCATCATAAATGTCATCAGCCATGTCGGCAAATTAACCTGCCCTAACCTATGCGGATGTTTAAACTGATTGGTTGTATCCTGCAAAAACCCATGAATGATATAAACTAAAATTGAGAAACTAAAAAACAGTATATTTGCCAATACACACCATACAGCAATATCCTCATTTAAAACCGTGAAATAGCTCAATACAGCTAGAATGAGCGTAGCTGCTGCATAAAGCAAACTGCTTCTATGTGCAATATCTACATAATAATGTGCACGGCTTAATTCAGAACGGCGAATTTGCCAATATTTCCATACCCCGGTTAACATTCCTATCCATAAAAAGACCCCACTAAAAACAATAGCCAACTGTACGGCTTTCGATAAATCCATCATTTCCTTTATTCGTTTTATTAAAATTTGATGAGTTATATAACATAAATCTTGACTTTGTAGTCACAATTTAATCAAGTACCTTTTCAGAACTCATGTACATTAAGATAAATGATTAGCCAATTAACTTTAAATCTATGGATAAGACTTTTGAATCTTTTTGGATTACCTGTAAAGATGGTTATCAGCTTGCAGCTCAATTTTATCCTGCTCAAGAAAAGAAAACTGAATATCCTATTCTCATTTGTCCAGCAACAGGTATAACTAAAAACTTTTATCACTCTTTCGCCGCATGGTTAAGCCAACAAGGCTATGATGTATTGAGTTTTGACTTTCGTGGTATTGGCGAGTCCCTACATGGCGCTTTAAAACAAAGCACCGCAAGTATTACCGACTGGGGAACACTTGATATTCCTGCTGCAATTGATGCTTTATTAATAAAAACAAAAGCAGATCAAGTTATTCTTATTGGACATAGTGCTGGTGGACAACTACTAGGAGTCGTACCTAATTATAATAAAGTCGCAAAAGTAATAACGGTTGCTGGTTCAACTGGACATATTAAAGGCCTTAAAGGAAAAACCAAGGTTTTAGCACCAGTTATGTTTAATCTTATCTTCCCTATTTCTAGTCTCGTTAAAGGCTATGGCGCAACTCAATTCATTGGTATGGGAGAAAACCTACCTAAAAAAGTTGCTCAACAATGGCGAGAATTTTGTAGCCATTCCGGATATGTCAAAAATGCCATCGGTAAGACTATTTTTCATGATTTTCATTCAGAAATTCAGTGTTCAATTACTGCGATTTGGGCTGATGATGATGAGATTGCAACCAAATGCAATGTAAAAGAATTATTAAGTCTATATCCAAATGCAAATAAAAAAATGATTGAACTTAATCCAAAAGATTTAGGATATAAATCAATTGGCCATATGTTGTTATTCAAAAAATCACATCAAAAACTTTGGTCTATTTTAGAACAAGAAATTAATCATTAATCACTGGTTTTATTTTCGCCTCTAAGTCAGTAATCCTACTTAGAGGTTTTTTTGTATTAAAAACGAACTACTTTTTACTTAAATGCGTCGATATACATTTAAAGTTCTGCTAAGGTAATTCATCTGAAGCTGTTGTCAAAAATAAGTAAATATACTTGTTTAATGCATACAGCTTCTTTTTTTCTGTTTTAGCTAAAGCCAAAGAAATTGTTCAAGGATAATTATGCTAGCACTAGAGCCTCAACATATTCATATGAATCAACATGCTGTTGATAAAACACATGCATTAAAGTGTCTAGTAGATATATTAGAAAATGATGGGTTAGTTACACCTGAATATATAACAGGACTCATCAATCGTGAACAACAAAGCGCGACTTACTTAGGCCAAGGTATTGCTATTCCCCACGGTACTCCCCAATCACGTGAATATATTTTAAAAACAGGTATTCGCTTAGCCCATTTTCCGGAAGGTGTAATTTGGGATGGAGAAAATAAAATCTATTTAGCTGTCGTTATTGCAGCAAAATCTGATGAACATTTGCAAGTTTTGCAAATTCTTACTCGCGCATTAATGCATGATGTGAGTGAACAAGTAAAAAATGCTTCTAAACCTGAACAAATTATTGAATTACTACAAGCTCAGCCTCTATCTTTAGCACTTCATGAAAATCTCATTCAAACTGAAATTGATGCGCAAGATATCGAAGACTTATTTTGGACAGCTTCTCAGACACTAAAAAAACATAATTTTGTAAAATGTGGTTTCTTAAGTTCACTCAATCCAGAACAAGCCATCCAATTACAAGATCAAATTTGGTCTATTTCTAGCAATCAATTTGTTCAACAACCTGCTATTAGTATTACTAAACCATCAAACATTTTAGAATTAAATGGGAAAAAGCTAAATACATTAGTTTGTATAGCAGCGAATGATCAGCTCGATAATGCAAGATTTAATCGTTTAATTGATATTTTATTCAACCCAGAACAAGTTGCAGAGTTAGATAAAACCCAAACTCCAAACGAAATTGCCAAAATTATTGGGGCTGATGTTATTCCAGACTGGCCTCAACGCTCAGTGGTATTAGCAAATGCACATGGCTTACATGCTCGACCAGCTACACACTTAGTCAATTTGACCAAAACTTTTCAAGGCGACATTCAAGTTGCTGTAGATGATGGCAACTTTGTTTCCGCTAAAAGTTTAACTCGTCTTTTAGCCTTAGGTTGTAAACGTGGTCAAACTCTACGTTTTATTGCAGAACCAGAAACCGATGCAGTAAATGCCTTAGATAAAGTGATTTTTGCAGTAGAGCAAGGCTTAGGCGAAGAAGTCGAAGCAATAGCAATAACCAGTCAAGTATCCGATCAGATTTCTTTACAACCTTCTCCATCAAGCGTAAAAACACTAGGAAACAACAACACAGGAATCGCGGCATCGAGCGGTTTGGCTTTTGGACCAGTACATGTGATTAAACCAAAGGTTTATCAATATGAACGCATGGGTTTAAGCGTAAAAGCTGAAAAAGAAAATTTAGATATTGCATTACATGCCGTAAAAAACAATATCCATCAAGTTATTGCCAAATCAGATGTTTCTGAAATTAAGCAAATCTTTCAAGCTCACTTAGAAATGCTTGATGACCCTGATTTGATTAATGGTGTCTATCAAAAAATTAACCACAATCTATCAGCACCAGCTGCCTGGCATGAGCACATTGAGGCTGCGGCTAAAGCGCAGGAAGCATTACCAGATCGTTTACTCGCTGAACGTGCAACAGACTTACGTGATATTGGTGACCGTGTTTTAACACAACTATGTGGTGAAGTGGTTATTGAAGAGCCTAAAGAGCCGTATATTTTAATTATGCATGATGTTGGGCCAAGCGATGTCGCTCGTCTTAACAAAGACCGCGTTGCAGGCATTTTGACTGCTATAGGCGGTGCAAGTGCTCATAGTGCAATTGTGGCACGTGCTTTAGGTATTCCGGCTATTGTTGGTGCTGGTGAACAAGTCTTGGAAATTGATCAGAAAAGTACCCTACTCATTAATGGTGACACGGGAACTTTTGTTTTAAATCCAGATACAGTTCAAATCGAACAAGCCAAGCAAGAGCGTGAGCAACAGCGTCAAATTCGTGAAGAAGCCGAACGTCATAGCCAAGAACCTGCTATTACTTTAGATCAACACCAAATCGAAATTGCGGCAAATTTAGGTAAAGTTCAAGCAACAGCACAAGCGGTAGAATGTGGTGCAGAAGCGATTGGATTACTTCGTACAGAGCTGGTTTTCATGTCTCATAGCAGTGCACCGAGTGAAACTGTTCAAGAAGCTGACTACCGAGTGGTATTAGATGCACTTGCTGGCCGCCCACTTGTTGTACGAACATTAGACGTAGGTGGTGACAAACCTTTACCTTACCTACCAATTGCTGAGGAAGAGAACCCATTCTTAGGATTAAGAGGAATTCGTTTAACTTTAAGACGCCCCGAGCTTTTAAGACAGCAATTAACTGCTTTATTAAAAGCATCGGATAATCGTCCATTACGAATTATGTTCCCTATGATTGGGCGCGTTGAAGAATGGCGTGCTGCGAAAGCGATTCTTGATGAAGTAAGAGCTCAACATCCATGTGACAATTTACAAGTTGGCATTATGATTGAAGTTCCTTCTGCTGCTTTGCTTGCACCAATTCTTGCACAAGAAGTCGACTTTTTCAGTATCGGTACAAATGACCTGACTCAATATACTTTAGCGATTGACAGAGGCCACCCAATACTCTCAGCTGAAGCAGATGGTTTACACCCAAGTATTCTGAACTTGATTGATCAAACTGTTAAAGCTGCCCACAAACACGGCAAATGGGTGGGAATCTGTGGTGAGCTCGCAGCAGACCCGAAAGCTGTACCTATTCTCATGGGATTAGGCGTAGATGAACTGAGTATGTCGCCAAATAGCATTCCACTAGTAAAAGCCCAAATTCGTACGCTGAGCTATAGTCATGCTCAAAAACTTGCGCAACAAGCTTTACTGTGTGATAGCGCTCCTGCTGTACGCCAGCTCTCTGAACAAGACTTATAAAATTGGGAATAGTAATGGCTAAAATTTTAACAGTTACTTTAAACCCTGCAATTGATGTAACCATCCAACTAAATGAGTTACAGGTAGGTGAAGTGAACCGACAAGAGTCGGTAGAAATTCATGCGGCTGGTAAAGGCCTTAATGTTGCTCAAGTATTAAAAGACTTAGGTCACGATGTCATCGTAACTGGTTTTTTAGGCGAACATAATCGACAAATTTTCGATACACATTTTGCCCAAGCTCAATTTCAATCAGAATTTATTTATATTGATGGCGAAACACGCCAAAATATAAAAATTGCTGAGCATTCTGGGCGGATGACCGATTTAAACGGCAAAGGTTTCTTTGTTTCTGAAACAGACAAACAAAGCCTATTTAATAAGATTGAAGCTCTGTTACCACAAATTGAAGTGGTTGCAATAGCTGGTAGCCTGCCCCAAGGTTTTAGTATTGATGAGTTACAACAACTTATTCAATTAATCAAAAAACAAAATAAAAAAGTTGCATTAGATACTAGTGGTAAAGCTTTGGTTGCCGCAATTGCATGTCAACCTTGGATGATCAAGCCTAATACTGATGAGCTCGTAGAAAGTTATCAACGTCCTGCAACAAGCTATGCTGAACAAAGAAAACTTTTTGACAGCTTAACCGATATTGAGCATGTGGTTATTTCAATGGGTGAAGGTGGCGTAAATTGGCTGCATGCCTCACACCCCCTACATGCTCAAGCACCAAAAGTTATTGTAAAAAGTACAGTCGGTGCTGGTGACTCCCTCTTAGCAGGTATGATTCACGGACTTGTAAGTCAACTTTCTCCTGAAGAAACTTTAAAAACTGCGACAGCAATTGCAAGCCATGCTGTAACACAAATTGGTTTTCGAATTCCTAATCCAGAAGTTCTAGACCAATTAAAAGCACAAACTACTATCAATTCATTGAGTGAATCTGATGCAAACTGCTAAACATTTATTATTTGTCACGAATAGTCCGCAACAGCAAGTCAATGCTTTGATTTTAGCTCGTAAACTTGCTTTAGTTGCAACACAACATGGCTATAAACACAGTGTTATTTCACTCGACGAATTTGAATCAAGTGATTACTTTAATCATGTGATTATTATTGGACAACAACCTAAAAACCTAAATATTTTTGGTCAAAGTACTTTATCTCTAGTTTCTATTGAAGATATTAAAGAAGATGCAGATAAAGCATTTTTAACAGCACTTGAACACTCGAAACCTGCAAACGAATGGGCTCAAAAACCTAAGCAGGCTTCAAATACAGCAACTCACTTTGTTGCAATTACTGCTTGCCCAACTGGAGTTGCCCATACATTTATGGCGGCCGAAGCGTTACAGCAAGGTGCAGAGAGACTTGGATATCAAATCGACGTAGAAACTCAAGGTTCTGTAGGCGCGAAGAATATTTTGTCAGCACAAGCGATTGCAGATGCCGATATTGTTATTCTTGCAACTGACATTGAAGTCAACACAGACCGTTTTGTAGGTAAACGTGTTTATCGATGCAGTACTGGCTTTGCCCTAAAACAAACCGACAAGGCATTTGCAGAGGCAATTGCGAATGCACAAGTTTTAGAACAAGGTAAACAACAAGCTACAACGGAAAATAAAGAGAAAACTGAAAAAGTTGGAGTATATAAACACTTATTAACTGGTGTTTCTTATATGCTACCCATGGTTGTTGCAGGTGGTCTATTAATTGCACTTTCTTTATGTTTTGGCCTGAATGCCGCAGAACAAGTTGGTAGCCTACCAGCTATATTAAAACAGATTGGTGCAGCAGCATTTATGCTGATGGTACCGATGCTATCAGGTTATATTGCATATTCCATAGCAGACCGCCCTGGTCTTGCCCCTGGTTTAATTGGTGGATTATTAGCTGCACAGCTACAAGCGGGCTTTTTAGGTGGTATTGTTTCTGGCTTCCTTGCTGGTTATATCGCATTATTTATTGCCAAAAAACTTAAACTACCAACTAGCTTAGAGTCTCTTAAACCTATTTTAATTATTCCACTATTAGGAACATTATTTGTTGGTCTCATTATGTTCTATGTGGTTGGTCAACCTGTAGCACATATTTTTGAGTTAATGAAAGATTTTCTCAATAACATGGGCACCACAAATGCCATATTAATGGGAATTATTCTCGCAAGTATGATGTGTATTGATTTAGGTGGCCCAATTAACAAAGCAGCTTATGCTTTTACGGTTGGTTTACTTACAACCAATACCTATATGCCAATGGCAGCCACTATGGCAGGTGGTATGGTTCCTGCAATAGGTATGGCAATTGCAACCTTCCTCGCTAGAAATAAATTTAGTACAGGCGAGAAAGATGCTGGCAAAGCTGCTTTCGTGCTTGGCTTATGCTTTATTTCAGAAGGTGCAATCCCATTTGCAGCAAAAGACCCAATGCGTGTTATTCCAACTTGTATTTTAGGTGGCGCAGTAACTGGAGCACTGGTTGCTTTATTTCACTGTGAACTCGTTACTCCACACGGCGGTGTATTTGTACTTCTAATTCCAAATGCAATTAATCATGCTTGGTTATATCTAGCAGCAATTGCAGCTGGCAGCATCGTAACAGGTGTTAGTTATGCCGTCCTAAAAAGGAACCAAGAAGAAAAACTATTAACAAACTCATAAGTTAATAAAAAAGGGAGAATATTAATTCTCCCTTTTTATTTCTAGCTAATTTTTAATGTTGAATTTGAACTGCTCGCGCCATAATTTCTTCTGGAAGATCTTGGGCTAATACCACTGCAAGAGTTAGCTTTTATTAGATTCTTCTTTTAATTTCTGAGCTTTTAGAACCCTATTTACATATTTAAGTTATAATTTGAAAGAATCGCCCTATTTAAAAAAATATTTTAATATTTAAAAATCAATAACATAAAACAAATATCCAATAAAATTTATAGATTATTCACCAATCATGTTAAATGTCTGGTAAATTTTTTAGCTTTACATGTAATTTAATTAATTGATTATATTAAATATTTCCTTATTAAATGCATTTATTTTTTATGGTTATGACTTTGTAGACAAAAAATATTTAGAGAAATGTCACGTTCAAAACAATTTTTTTTTTCTAGGATTCTCTGGCAAAAAGATATCGTTCATTTTACGAACAAGCGAGCAGCCAAGTTCAAATCAACGGTAAGAAATAAGTTTTATCAGATTAGTAAAATTTATAGTTTGTCCTTGTTAAATCAAACAATATAAATTTTGCTCACGACCTAAAGTCCTGATATAACTTGCTTAGTGAAACTATATTTTTCAACTATTAAGATTAGTTTCATAAAATGCGATCCACCAAGGTATGGGGAAAAGTCAATGACAAAGAAGTATGCGCGTTTTTTACCTACAACAGAATCTTTCACTCTTGAAGATTTTCCATATTATTGGATTACTCAGGTCCATGCTCAATATGTTCAGAATATTGACAATGCCCTTAAAAAATATGGCTTAGATAACTCACGTCGACGGATTATGCTTGCTCTCAGTAGCAAACCACATGCTAGCGTTTCTGAGCTATCTGACATGATCATCTCAAAGATGTCGACAACAACTAAAATTGTTTATCGCTTAAAAGACGAAGGTTTAGTTGAAACATATTCTTGCCAAACTGATGGACGTATTACACGTGTATATCTTACTGAACGTGGCACTGAAATGATAAATAAAATTAATGACCTGACCAGCGTCGTACTTGAGCAATCTTTTGAAGGTATAACCCCTTTACAGTTAGAAAAAATGATGGAAAGCTTAAAAATGCTTTTAAAGAATCTAGCTCGTTAATTACTTTCTATAACTTACTGAATTTTAAAGCCCTCTTATGAGGGCTTTTTTACATTTATTGACCATGACTCGAAACTTAAATTTCATAAATTAGTCAATTAAACACTATGCGTGTTGACTTGTTCTTTCAACTCCAGTAGAAACTCTCTTCTATTATCTACATCGTAATTTTTGGAAAAATGGCTAAAAGAAAATATAAAAGTGATAAGTTTCAGGTACGTCGTATTAACCGTCAATGGTGGGTACTTGAGAAGGATTTAGAAACTAATTGTTATAATAAGCATGAACAGGTAGCTACAAAAACTTTAGCTAACAATTATGCTGATGACTATATAGAGCAGTATTATATGAACCTTTATATTCAACAACAATTGAAAAAACCAGAAACCGTATAAAAAGCCATCATGGCTTTTTTTTATATAATTTAAAATTTAATAAACAGTAAGATGATAAAATTATGGCATAAAAAAAACCTACATCTTGGGGAAAATGTAGGCTATAAAATGCACAAAAAGGATGTATATATCCTTTTCGACAAAGAGAATTCTACGATAATATAAGGCCTTATTTTATGTTACTTTTGTAAACTTAATAGTAGTTATTGTATTTGTACTTAATGATTTAAATTAATTATTTATATAAATTTTTCTAAGTAAAATATTGAATCTAACCTAACTTGCGCCTTAAAAAATATTTTATCTCATTTATATACCTCCATAATCTCTTCTTTTTTCTAATATATAAACAACTGTTTATAACAATTTTTTTACAAAAATAAGCATAATTTTTTAAAGTTAAAACTCTATTTTTAGCAACCTAAATAGAATTAAAAATTAATAAATAACATACGCATACATGAACAATTACAATTATATTTTAGAAAAATATTTATTTAAGCTCAAAAAAACACCAAATGTCGAGTTTTTATAGCTTTTGTGCTGACGACACAACTATTACAATACAGTTTATAAATAGTTTAATTCTTCAGCAATTTTTAGGCATGTTATGACTTCAATGTCGAACACTACCCAAAAGCATTTTATTGTTGAGCAGATTCCTCTACCGACATGGGTTAGTGATGAAAAAGGCTTAATTTTATATTGCAATACGGAGTGTACAAAATACTGGCACGATACTTCTCCCCCATTATCTCAACAATGGCTAGATTTCGTGTACCCTGCCGATTTAGAAGAAGTTAAAAACAAATGGTTAGATGCTATAAGACTCCAATCAAGAATCGAATTTAAATGTCGTCTTTTACATAAAAGCCATGACTATCGATGGTGTAAGCTTTCAATTCAATTGTCAAAATATCATGAATCTTTGCCTGAAAATGAATGGTTTATTAGTTTTTTAGATATTGATCAAGACATTCAAGAACAACAAAACTTACGTAAAGATATTGATATACAAAATCAAATGCTTGATATCAGTGTCGATTGTATTAAAGTTTTAAATACAGATGGCACAGTCTCTCATATGAATAAATCAGGATGCGTTGCTCTAGGCGTGCCTGAAAATGAAAAAAAATTTGGAATGCCATGGTTAGACCTTTTACCACCTCATATACGTAAACGTGGAAGAGTTGCTTTAAAAAAAGCCTTACAAGGTAAAGTAGCTCGATTCGCTGGCATGAGTTCTTTACCCAATCAGGATCCTGAACATTGGGACAATATACTTACTCCAATTCAACATACAAACGGCGAAATTATTCAAATATTGTGTGTTTCTCGGAACGTTACTCAGCAACATCTTACTGAAAACCGATTAAGAGATATTAGTGAGCGTGATGAACTTACCGGATTATTTAACCGACGTTCATTTAAACTACAATTAAAGCGCACATTAACTTACTCAAGAGAAACTCAAACCAGCGTAGGGTTACTTTTAATTGATTTAGATCATTTCAAGCACATTAATGACACCATAGGTCATAGTGCTGGTGATCACTTGCTAAAAATTCTATCGAAACGTTTTAATCAGTGCGTAGAACATGAACGATGTATTGTTGCTAGATTAGGTGGAGATGAATTTGCGGTCATTATTAGTCATTTAAAAGATGAAGATGATATTCAAGGTATCGCTGAAGTATTACTCCAACAACTCAATCACCCTATTACATATGCTGGCAATGTGCTCAACGGCGGAATGAGTATCGGCTGTGCCATTTACCCGCAAGATGCTGTTGATCAGTCGAGTTTATTAAGCTGTGCAGACATGGCATTACATGACTTAAAAGCTCGAGGTCGTGGTGGTATACGTATGTATAACCCCAGTATGATGCAATTAACCGAAGCAATCGCATCTCAGCTTAACATTGCTAGGCAGCTTATTCGTCACCATACCATCCAACCTTACTATCAACCCAAAGTTGATTTAAAGACTCATGCCGTCCTAGGATTTGAAGCATTATTACGTTGGCACACAACATCAGCTCAAACAGGTTTGCCTTCACAAATTGCTGAAGCTTTTAAAGACTATGATTTAGCCAGTAAGATCGGTGAAATTATGCAGCATCAAGTTTTGCATGATATGGCTAAATGGATAAAATTAGGTTTTCAGCCACTTCCTGTATCTCTAAATGCAGCGCCAGTTGAATTTTTAAGAGACAATTACGCTGAACGCCTATTAAAAAAGATTTATCAGTTTGACGTTCCTACACATTTAATTGAAATAGAAGTTACTGAGCATATGCTTGGTGATCGTGGTTCTGAATATGTTATTCGTGCACTCAATAAACTAAAACAACATGGGGTACGCATTGCTTTAGATGATTTCGGAACAGGATCTTCTTCTCTAACACATATACGAGACTATCCAATTGATTGCCTAAAAGTCGATTGTAGCTTTATACAAAAGATGCAAAATGACCCATCAATTTATGCAATCGTCCAAGCAATTGGCTTACTTGCACCCAATCTTTCCCTTAGGCTAATAGCAGAAGGTATTGAAACACCTGAACAACAAGAGTTACTGCTCCAGTTCGGATATAACATTGGACAAGGTTTCTTATTTGAACAAGCTATTGATGCGAATCAGGTTATATCTATTCTTAAACAAGGTCAGGCTTATATAGAAAGCCACTATTCTATGAATTAGTCTGAATATTCAAAAGAAGTCGCTCGCTTTACACACTAAAAACACACAATAAAAACCATAAAATTGGCGATAATATAATCATAACGATAACTAATTTTTAGTTCTTCAACAATAAATATTGTCACAAGGCAATAAGGAGCAATATATGAGTTATCACCATATTTTAGTTCCAGTCGACGGTTCTCCTACTTCACTTATTGCGGTTAATCATGCTGCAAGTCTTGCAAAAGCATTTAACAGTAAAGTTACTTTAGTATATGCGCTCACTATTGATCCTTTTATTTCAGTTGAAATCATCGATAGTACAGAAATCGCGCAAGATTACTTTAATAAAGCGAGAGCTTCGATTCAGGGCATTTTAGATCAAGCTAAAGAGCAATTTAGTCAACACGGAATTTCTGTTGAAACAAAGATTGTTGAAGGTCAAACAATTCACACAGAAATTATCAAAGCAGCAACTGAGCTAAAAGCTGATTTATTAGTGATTGGTTCTCATGGGCGAAAAGGTTTTAAAAAGTTCTTCTTAGGAAGTGTGACTCAAGCACTGTTAGGAGAAATCCATGTACCAGTATTGGTCGTAACTGAATAAATAAATCTAAACTTGTATAAAAAACCCAGCTATAGAGCTGGGTTTTTTACATAAATTACTTTCCGTTATACGTAAATTTAATAAGAGAACCAGGATTCTCTAAAGTATGCGTTACAGAACCATCGTCTTTTTGCACATTCCCTGCTGTATCGGTCAGTACATATAAAACATTGCCCTCTGGACTTGCAATCACGTCACGATAGCGGTTATTGCTTTTAAACATCGGGATAGCATCATCCAAAGTCGCACTATATGTCGGATCTAGCTTAATACGGAAAATTACCCCACGTTTTAAAGATGGTACCAATAATGTATTTTCCCATCCCGGAATCGCTTTTTTGCCTCCCGTATATACATATGCCGATGACGGTGCAACCGTTGGCCAGCAGACATAAGTCATATCACCACAAGTTGGATCATTGTAGTTATAGGTATCTTGTACGGTATATAACGTTTTTAAAGGTGCTACAAAGTTTTTCCCAGTCCATTCAGACTCTTTAGTCACTGGAACGCCTTCGGCTACTTTTACTCCATTTTGACCCAAATCTTTAATTTGTGATTTATTAGTCGCAGCCGAATAGTTGGCATAGGCATAGCCACTATCGTCTTTATAACCAGCTACATTTGGCCAACCATAGTTCCCACCTTTTAAAATGAGATTAATTTCATCATCAGAATTTGGGCCTTGCTCAGACTGTAAAAGCTTTCCGTTTGGAGCAAATGCCAAACCTTGTGGATTACGATGCCCTAAAGTATAGATATGACTAACTACCCCATTAAAGCTTGGGTTATCTTTAGGAATACTTCCATCAAGATTTAAACGTAATACCTTGCCCATATAGGTATGGTAGTCTTTGCTATTCAGCTCTTGCTGAGTTGGGGTATGCTGCGCCTGATTTGGTAAAAACAAATAAGCCAACTGGTTACGACCTTGGTCACCAATTGTATAATAGATTTTTTGGTCGGGGCCAATAACAAGACGACCAGACTGGTGATCTTTCGATGATGGTAAACCTGCAATCAAATCGATAGGTTTTTCAAATGTATCTGTTATTTTATTATAGGTATACCTACGGATAATCGTTTGGTTTGGTAGTTCTTTATCTGTAGATTTTGGATTTTTAAAAGTACCCGAAATATAGATATAAGGGTTATGTTTAAAATCAGGATGAAAGGCAAAGCCTAATAAACCATTTTGTCCATCTGCATCATTCACAATTTCAGGAACCTGAAAAACTGTTTTTGCACTACCAGACTCAGGATTGACTCTTATAATCTTTCCCGTTGCTCGTTCAGTTAACCAAATCTGATTATCTGGCCCCCATAACAAAGCATGCGGTTTATTTAAGTTAGACAAAATAACTTTTTTATCAAAATTTTCTGTTTTTGCTTTAGCAAATTGTGCAGGGGTAAGAGGAATATCAGCAAACGCTGTATTGAATGCAAATATCTGGGCAGCACCCACTAAAGCAATTTTAGTTAATAAATGTTTATTCATATGTCCACCTTATAAATTTTCAAAATTTACGAGAATTTTTAAACTTTTAGCAAAAGTTTGGTACATGCTCTCTATATGATTTGTATTATGATGAATAGCACATTTATTAAAATCCAAATTTATGAAAGGCTCTGTTGCATAAAAGTAGCTATTAAAAAGAGCTCAACATCTTTATAAACTTCTTTAAAGTTAAACAACTTAAATTTATCGTTATCTCTTTTATTAATTTTTAGATCTTATGCTATTCTTCAAACACTTTTAAATGCTTCAAACTCTATATCCATGATGCTTACGCCACCTTAAGTTTACATCCTCTTATTTCTTGTAAATAACTCATCACTGTTTAGTGATGTCGTGTAGTTAGGTGTGAAGGGATTGCTAATATTGCTTCAGGTTTTTTGGGTGGTATGGCCGGTTGTGCCATGATTGGTCAATCAATGATTAATGTAAAATCGGGTGGCCGCACACGTTTATCTACTTTCTGCTGTGGAGTTCACTAACACAATTTCAAAACAATCCTAAAAGCAGTAATGTTGTTATGATTGGTACTGTTATCGTGGTAGTTGCCACTCATAACTTAGCGTTAGGCGTATTGACGGGCGTATTACTTTCAGCACTTTTCTTAGCAAATAAACTTGAAAATGATATTCGTATAGAAACCTCCTTAGAAGGTGAAGCTCGTCTGTATAAGTTAAGTGGTCAAATATTTTTTAGTTCATCTGAAAATTTTATGCAAGGCTTTAACTTTAAAGAAGATATTAAAGAAGCCATTATTGACCTTACCCATTCTCATATTTGGGATGTGACTTCAGTTGCTATGCTAGATTCTGTAGTAAATAAATTTCAAAAGAACAATATTAAAGTAACTGTTCGCGGTCTAAATGAAGCGAGCTCAATTATGATAGATAAATATGGTACTCATGCAAAAATTTAAAAAAGGTCCTTCAGGACCTTTCTTTTTACGTTTGAGGAGCAATTATATAAAAATATAAAAGCATACTTATTAAAACAACTAGCATAACAGTCAAATAAGTACCAACTGTATTAAAACTTTTTAGAAACTTCAAAATATCCATAAAATCTTAGAAACAACCAAACTTTTAAAAATTATTTAAAAATTCAATCAAATTATCAACCATAAGAATTTTACAATTTATTCAACTACAAATTTTTCGTATCAGAAATGTATAAATATATTAATTATTGATTTAGTTCTTAATAAAAAATACCCCCATATTAAAAAATATGAGGGTATTAAAAAAAAATAACTTTACAGACGCAGTATATGCTTCAACTACTATAATCGCTTAAAGATGTATTTTCAATACCTCTTTGATAAATTTAGTGACTTATGAC
Organism: Acinetobacter sp. H1(2024); assembly: GCF_046557555.1. Taxonomy (NCBI): domain Bacteria; kingdom Pseudomonadati; phylum Pseudomonadota; class Gammaproteobacteria; order Moraxellales; family Moraxellaceae; genus Acinetobacter; species Acinetobacter sp. H1(2024). The sequence goes on along the minus strand of NZ_JBKGFO010000001.1, from coordinate 67,653 downwards.
TATAAATATGAACAAATTTGATGATTTTATGTACTAAAATACTTTTCAACAGAAAGTTTGAAAATAAAAAAGTCCGTATCTTGGGAAGCTACGGACTATAAAACTCATCTAAGCAACAGCTAAACAATTTGTCACGTAGAGAGAAAACACTATCTTTTTAATCTAATCGAGATATTAGTTTAGGTCAACTCTTAAGCATATATATCAATAAAAAAGTTAATTAAATGTGACAAAGTTTACAGTTCAATCCACATATAACAAACAATGAATATATATTATTTAAATTTAAATAAATATATATAATCTAATTTTAGGTTCAAGTAAATGATTTACCACATAAGGTCTAACAATCACTTAAAATCGTCTATACACTTAAGTTAACAATTGAGATGGAGGCATTCTCTTTTATAGAGCAAGGATAAGTTTTTGATTTTTAAAATCTATAATTTATCCAATTTAATTCCCCAAAGTTTTATATTTCGCATTTTCGATTTTATTTAAATATATACTTAAAGTAATAATCTAAAATAGAATAATGATTAACTTCGGAAATAATATCTAATGACATAAGATTCTGATTTTGTTTGCACTTATGATCAAAATAGTTTTGGCTTTGCCATTTCAACTCACTTAACTCCAACTCTCCACACAAAAGCATACAAGGAATATCAACATTCTCTTCCCGATGAATAGGGCTACATTTTAAAATATCGTCTTGTGATAACTTTAGTGCATGGTTTAAATGAGTCGCTTGTATAGGTGCTAAATCATATATTCCACTTAATAAAGCCACCTCAGATAACAAAGGGTGGCTTAAACATAATGCTCCGAGATGCGCCCCTGCTGAATGGCCCACTAATAAAACCTCATCCGTTTTCCAATTCTGCTGTGCAATAAAATCTAGGGCTTTTTGAGTCTGAGCCACAATTTGCGAAATATGGCGTTGAGGAGCCAAGTCATATTCTACAAGTACACACTGCGCTCCTTTTGCCAAAATATACGGTGCTATAAAGGCAAAGTCCGATTTATCACACCACTGCCAATATCCCCCATGTATAAAAATCACTGTTTTATTGGCATGTTCTAAAGGGAAAAAATCCATCGTTGATCGGTTCTGTGAACCATACTTAATATCTTTTACGTGATGATAGGCCTGATAACTTAGCAAGCTTCTATATTGAAAGCTTGCTAATATTTCACCTTCATTTGCTACCGTTGTAGCATTGTCATATTGTCTCATATCGCGATTACTTCAATGTCTCTTCAGTAGACTTAAGACTTACTTTTAAGGTTGAACGTTTTAAGTAGAAGCAAAATATCAGAACAAGCACCAAAGGTACGCCAAACTGTAAAGTAGACTTAAACTCATTCGTAAACCAAGTGGTTACTGTAATACTCAAAATCGCAATAAAACCAAATAGTGAGATGAATCGACTAGCAGGAATTTTAAATTTCAGCTCGATGCTTTGCTGAGCCATATGTTTTCTAAAAAACATATGTGTTACAAAGATGCTGCCCCACGTGAACAATGCACCAAACATCGATAGCGCAATCATGATTGGAAACGCAGAAGCCGGATTAATCGTATAAACAATACTAGCAATACCAATCCCCACCGCTGATAACAACAGTGCATTTACCGGTACACCGTTGCTACTGATTCGGCCAAAAACTTTTGGTGCATCACCTGCACGGGACAAGCTAAACAACATACGAGTTGAAATATAAAGCATGCTATTCATTGCAGATAAGGCAGCTACAATTACAATAAAATTTAAAATGCTATCGGCATATGGAATACCAACAATCCTCATGACCATAACAAAAGGACTTGTTGCATCTGCTCCAATCAAAACCGTCCATGGCACCAAAGTAACGATGAGAAGTAACGATAATAAATAGAACAAAATGAGTCGGAGTGCTGTGCTTTTAAATGCCTTTTTTACTGCTTTTTCAGGGTCTTTTGCTTCACCAGCTGCGACGGCGATCATTTCTATACTTAAATAACTAAATATTGAAATAATGACACCAATCCATACCCCACTAAAGCCATTGGGGAAAAAGCCTCCATGCCCTGACAAATTAGTCACAACTTGCTTCATTCCCTGATTGCTTTGAGTCAAGATACCAATAGCCAAAAGAATAAACACGATAATGGCAAAAACTTTGATTGTGGAAAACCAGTACTCAACTAGTCCGAAGGCTTTAACACTATAGGCATTTATAACAAGTAAGGTCAGTGAAAAAAAACCAATCCAGACCCAAGAGCCTACATTGGGGAACCAAAGCTTCATATAGTCAGCTACAGCGGTAATCTCGGTACCTACAGCCAGCACAATACAAGCCCAATAACAGTAGCGAACTAAAAAGCCAGCAAGTGGACTCATATAATGTTCTGCATACGCCCCAAATGAGCCCGAAGTAGGATGCTGAACCGTCATTTCAGCCAAGCAAGCCATAAGTGCAAATGCAATTAAACCACCAATCGCATAGCTGACAATGACTGCGGGACCTGCAAAGCTAATTGCAAATTTGCTTCCCATAAACAATCCGGTTCCAATTGCTCCACCAATCGCAATCATACCCATCTGTTTTGCAGATAACTTTTTATGCAGCCCAGCTTCTCTATTTTGTATTTCATCAAAACTACTCATAGGCCCTCCTAGCCATTTATTTTATTTTGATTCCTTAAAATCAGGTCACTTCACCGCGAACTAAATAGCGCTTGTTTTTCCATTCACTATTCAGCATGGTTTCTTTTAAATGCTGTACTGCATTCCAAATATCTTCAAATCCTAAGTACAAAGGTGTAACACCAAATCGCAACACCGCAGGTTCCCGATAATCACCAATCACACCACGTGCAATAAGCGCCTGAATAATTTCATAACCGAATTCATGGCGATAACTAACGTGACTACCACGATATTTATGATCTAAAGGCGTAATTAACTCAAAACCAAATTCAGAGCATTCTTGCTGTACCAGTTGAATGAATAAATCAGTTAATTTCAGAGATTTCTCACGGATTTTTTGCATATCGGCATGTAGGAAAATATCTACGCCGCATTCAATAAGACTCATAGAGATAATGGGCTGTGTTCCACATAAATAGCGACGAATGCTATTAGCAGGCTCATAATGCTGTGCCATATCAAATGGTTTCTTGTGACTCCACCAGCCAGATAAAGGTTGCCAAAACTGATCACGGTGCTTTTCATTGACCCACAACATTGCTGGAGAACCAGGACCACCATTTAAATATTTGTAGGTACAACCAATCGCAAAATCACTGCCGCTTTGGTTTAGGTCCATTGGAACAGCACCAACGGAGTGACATAAATCCCAAATCACCAAAGCTTCTTTAGAGTGAATCTGCTCATTAATAGATGACATATCGTAGAAATACCCAGTACGGTAATTCACGTGAGAAAGTACCACTACTGCAACATCTTTCTCTAATGCTCGAGCTAAGTCTTCTACGCCATCAATCAATTCAACTTGATAGCCCTTTTGAATTAAATCAATGAAACCTTCAATAATATAAATATCTGTTGGAAAAGCATCTTTTTCCGCAACGATGATTTTACGTTCAGGATATTTTTCAGCCTGAATTTTTACCGCTGCTGATAAAACTTTAAATAAGTTCAGTGTAGTTGAATCTGAAATAACAACTTCGCCTTGCTCAGCACCAATCAATGTGGCTACCTTATCTCCCAGTCTAGTAGGTAGCCCCCACCAATCAGCCTTATTCCAGCTATTGATCAAATCTTCTCCCCATTCTTGGGAAATAATGTGCTGGGCGACAGCCAAAGATTTCTTTGGTCTAGCACCTAAAGAGTTACCATCTAAATAAATGACACCTTCTGGCAATGCAAATTCATCTTTAAATTTTTTGAGTTCATCTTCCTGATCCCAATATAGACACTGTTCACGAGTAATCATTTGGTATTGCACCTATTTCAACATTTCCTTTGTATTTGAATTTTATCACGCCAATTCTTGCGATTTATTCGATAATATTTGATAAAAAATGACTAATTTCGTATAAAATTCTAATTAAAATTAAAAAACATGGATGGAATTCGAAAATGAATGTCGATGCAATCGATCTAAAAATTTTGAAGTATTTACAAGATAATGGCCGCTTAAGTAACCAAGAACTTGCTGATCTAGTCAATCTCTCAGCATCTGCTTGTCACCGACGCGTCAAGATTTTAGAAACAAACGGGATCATTGAAAAATATCAAGCGAAAGTTAACTACGAAAAATTAGGTATAAAAATTGAGGCCATAGTTGAAATTAAACTTGCTCAACTCACTGAAAATGATCATCAGTTTTTTTTAAGCCAGATCAAGAATTTTGATGAAGTGATTAATGCTTATATCATTACAGGCGAATCTAATTATGTCCTGCATGTCGCCACTAAAGATCTAGATTCTTTTTCTCACTTTGTTATTAATACACTCAATAAAATTAAAGGAGTGGTAAGCATTAATTCTAAGATTATCTTACAGAAAATTATACAAAAGCCACTGTAGACTATATGGTTAAATTAAAATTATATTTAAAGAGCTTTTACTATGATCGAAACCGAACGTTTAATCTTAAGACAATGGAAAGAAACTGATGCTGCCCCCTTTATCGAAATGGGATTGGATAAAGATGTTATGCGTTTTTTTCCAAAGCTTTTATCTGCTACTGAAAGTATAAATTTAATTCAAAGAGCATCGGCCCTTATTGATGAAAAAGATTGGGGATTTTGGGCTGTAGAATTAAAAGAAAGCCATGACTTTATTGGTTTTATTGGCCTACACGACCAACCAGAACAATTTGATTTTTCCCCTTGCATTGAAATTGGCTGGAGGATTGCTACAAAATACTGGAAAAAAGGTTATGCCACAGAAGGAGCAAAAGCAGCATTAGACTATGCCTTCAATGTGCTTAATAAAGATAAAGTGGTTTCTTTTACAGCAACAGTGAATAAGCCTTCTCAAGCTGTAATGGAAAGACTAGGAATGCGTAAAGTTAAACACTTCAATCATCCCAAGCTTCCAGATGGGCACGCACTTCAAGAACACGTTCTTTATGAAATATACAATCCTTAATTTGAGTTATGAGTATATTAAATAGTGATATGATCAAAGATTACTAATAAATTTAAACCAGAGCTATTCATCAAAGTCATAACCTACCGAAGTTGAATGCTCCCAATACTCATTAATTTTATCTGCAATAGCTTCTTTGTCCATTGTAGTTAAAACATAGAAAAGTTTTGCCTCTTTGTTTTTTCTCAAAATTAATAAATTGTAATAGTCATATTCAGGACCATTTAGTCCTAGTGATGGTTCTTGACAGTGCTTTTCAGCCTTGTAATGCCATTCAAGTTTATAAGTATCAATGCCATTTGCGGCATTGATAACTATGCCATCATTGGCTCCTCCAATAAATCCAATTTTCATTGCCTACTCTAAATTATTATTCGGATAATTTTTAATATAACTTTAAACATGGACAGTTCAATTTATAAAATGTTCGTCAATACGTACACTATGTAAATCAAAATAGTGCGATTACTACTTTTATAGACATAAGAGTACTATTGATAGATTCCCATCATTTAAAGTTCCATTTATTATTTTGAATAAATTGATCAGAATTGCGATCACTCAATTTTCATTAGACTCTCCATCTAAAAAATAACAATCAAGTCCTTGGCAGCATTTGAATTTATCACTTTTAACAATCATTATTAATCAGCCTCGATAGACCTCTAAATGATGAAATAATAACAAATCAATCCGTTTTTATAGGCTTTAATGCTTATAATTTTAGCCTAACTTTCTTCCTTGTCTATTCAAATTGGAGTCCTTAAAACATGGCTAAAATAGTGCTTTTCGATATGGACGGAACTTTGTTAGATTTGGCTTTTGACGACTTTATCTGGAACGAATGTCTACCTGTACGGCATTCTCAGACGCATCAACTCTCTTTAACAAAAAGCCAAGAAATATTGACTCAGTTTTATCTTAGTAATAAGCACACTCTTTCATGGTACTCCTCAAATTATTGGACGAAAACTACTGGAGTAGATGTTTTAAATCTTCAGAAAGAATTTCAACACAAAATTAAAACACGATCAGGATGTATGGAGCTACTTAATGCTCTAAAAGAACAAGGTTATCAATGTTGGTTAGTGACCAATGCAGACTGCGCAAGTTTACAATTAAAACTTGATAACATCCCTATTCAAGATTTTTTTGATGTGATTGTATCTAGTGAACAAATGGGTTATGCGAAGGAAGATCTTCAGTTTTGGCAAGAGTTACAACGCTTGCATTATTTTGAACCAAAAACCACTATTTTTTTAGACGATACTCTTCAAGTTTTAAAAACTGCAGAAAAATTTGGTATAAGACACTTGTTTACTATATTACAGCCCTCAACTCTTAAGAGTAAAAGACAGCCACAAGATTTAGAGTATAAAGCTCTAGATCAGCTTACAGAGCTACTGTCTGTTTTGAATCAAACTGATAGAAAGGATAATGATGTCAAAATTGCATGAAAACGATGCTGTAGACACAATGCGTGTCGACAAATGGTTATGGGCAGCACGTTTTTTTAAGACTCGTTCTATTGCTAAAGCTGCAATTGAAGGTGGTAAAGTACATCACAATAATGAGCGTGTAAAAGTTTCTAAAGAAATTCGTGTTGGAATGGAACTTGTTGTTCAACAAGGTTTTGAAAAAAAGACAGTTGTTGTCAAAGCACTTTCCAACACCCGAGGACCAGCTCCAGTTGCGCAGCAACTTTATGAAGAAACTGAAGTAAGTATTGCGAGACGGGAGTTGATTGCGTCCCAACGAAAATTGCATAATCTAGCTCGACCTGACCATAGACCAAGTAAGAAAGATCGGCGACAAATCAATCGGTTTAAACAGGATAACGATCAACATTATGAAGACCATTGGTCTTATGATGATGAATAGAAACGTCGAGTTATGTCGCACTCACATATATAAGATATAGAAGCTAAAGAAAAAATCTGTCACTATTAGCCCTGTGAAACAAGTTGAGATTCAATGCATCCACTTGGGTTAAACGTGATGAACATAGAGTATTGAGGTTTTTGAGATGGATGAGAATAAAAGCAAAGCATTACAAGCCGCTTTGAGTCAAATTGAAAAGCAATTTGGCAAAAATACGGTTATGCGTCTCGGTGATAACACTGTTCAAGCAGTTGAAGCCGTATCTACAGGTTCTTTAACTTTAGACATCGCATTGGGGATTGGTGGTTTACCAAAAGGCCGTATTATCGAAATTTATGGTCCTGAATCTTCTGGTAAAACCACAATGACATTGCAAGCAATCGCCCAATGTCAAAAGTCTGGTGGTACATGTGCATTCATCGATGCCGAACATGCCCTAGATCCTCAATATGCACGTAAACTTGGTGTAGATATTGACAACCTACTTGTTTCACAACCTGATAATGGTGAACAAGCACTTGAAATCGCCGATATGCTTGTCCGTTCAGGCGCAATTGATTTAATCGTTGTGGACTCGGTAGCTGCCCTTACACCTAAAGCAGAGATCGAAGGTGAGATGGGTGATTCTCACATGGGTCTACAAGCTCGTCTTATGAGCCAAGCGCTTCGTAAAATTACGGGTAACGCTAAACGTTCAAACTGTATGGTTATCTTCATTAACCAAATTCGTATGAAAATTGGTGTTATGTTTGGTAGCCCAGAAACTACAACGGGTGGTAACGCTCTTAAGTTCTATGCGTCAGTTCGTTTGGATATTCGTCGTATCGGTCAAGTAAAAGAAGGCGACGAAATCGTTGGTTCAGAAACTAAAGTTAAAGTCGTTAAAAACAAAATGGCTCCTCCATTTAGAGAAGCTATTTTCCAAATCCTATACGGCAAAGGCACTAACCAACTTGGTGAACTTGTAGATTTGGCAGTTCAACAAGATATCGTTCAAAAAGCTGGTGCATGGTATTCATATCAAGGTAATAAAATTGGCCAAGGTAAGAATAACGTGATTCGTTATTTTGAAGAAAATAAGCAAATCGCTGAAGAGATTGAACGCAATATTCGAGAGCAATTGCTGACCACAGGTACAAATGGCGCAGTACAAGTTGAAGATGACGAAGAAGAGCCAGATCTATTATTAGAATCTTAATTATAGATGAGTCACAAAACGCCCTTCGGGGCGTTTTTTACAAGGAAACCTATATGTTCAAAAGAAACGACGAGCAATCTCAACAGCGTCCCCCACTTACTGGCCAGCGTTTACGATCATATGCTTTTGCTTTACTTACTCGCCGAGACTACTCTAAAGCAGAACTGATTGAGAAATTAGCCCGTTATGCACAAAATATAGAAGAAGTGAAACAACTCGTTGAAGAGTTATCTGAGCAAAACTATCAAAGTGACCAACGTGTTGCAGAGCAAATGCTTGCAAGTCAGATTCGTAAAGGTAAAGGTCCAAAACGCATTCAACAAGCTTTAAAAACCAAACAGATTGAGAACGATTTAATCGCTGATGAAATTCACGAAATTGATTGGATAGAGCAAGCTTATCAGCTTAAAGTTAAGAAATTTGGAGAAGTTGTTGAAAAGGATCCAAAGCTTAAAGCAAAACAAATTAGATTCTTACAGTATAGAGGGTTTGATTTAGATGTAATTTTAAAAGCAATCCAAAGAAAATTGGATTAAAAGAAAGGTGGCAGCCCCACTAGCAAAACTTCGGCACATCATAGATCTGCTACCGTTGCTACCTTCCGGTCCTGGCGGGGTTCACAGAGTACAATTGCGAAGCCACCAGCGGGGCTACCATTGCAAAACAAAGTATAGAGATTTTTAAAAGAGATGCAACCCTTCTATCCCATTTTCGGCAAGTTTTTGTTTCGATTGATTAATTCATCAACAATAATCGTTTAAAATTTGAAAATGTAATTTTATGAGCTTAAGTTCCTTTTTCATTTTGCATAAAATATGCTTGAAGATTGTAAACTATCCTTGCATTTAAACTGTTAACTGTTTTAATTGCATTGATCAATGAAAAACCTTAGATATTTAGTGAATTGATTTTTATATTCCGGTGTTCAAGGTGGCTTTTATATAAAATTATGGATTTATACACATGCAAATGAAGAAGCATTCTTTATTATTTATTGCCTTAATGAGTACCACTTCTCTATACGCAAATATTCCTATCGAGTCTCGTGGTTTAAGTCAAAATGATGGTAGTGCATCTAATACTTCTTCAAGCAATATTTCAGTTCCCACCAATTTAAACTGGGAGTTGATGCAAAAAAATCAACAATTAGAGAATGATATCCGCACATTAAGAGGTCAATTAGAAGAACAAGCAAATGATATTGAGCAACTAAAGAAAGATCTAGCCAACCGCTATACAGACCTAGATCAACGTTTAGAGCTACTACATCAAAAAGTTGACCCAGACAGTGCGACCCAAGATGATAGCTCAAATACGACTGCCGATAGTAGCGCCACTACAAATACATCAGCACCTCCGTCTCAGCCTACAGATGGCAACAAAGTAGTTGCAACTCCGCCTACTCCAACCACCTCTGGACAACAACCTAGCGTACCAGTAACAAACGCTCAACCAACCACCGCTGCTCAAAACCAGTCAAATCCACTTGAATTAGAAAAAGCCGCTTATACAGTAGCTTTAGATGCTTACAAACAAGGCGGAGCAAAAAAAGCTATTGCTCCAATGCAAAACTTTATTAAAAACCACCCTAATAGTATTTATACAGGTAATGCTTACTTTTGGTTAGCTGAATTTCATTTAGCCACAGACCCTGTGAACTACAATGAAGCGAAGAAAAACTATAATATTGTTGCGAATCAATATCCAAACTCTAGTAAAGCTCCTCGAGCATTGTATCAACTGTATAGCATTGCAAAGGATGTTGATAAGAATACTGCATCAGCAAACCAATATAAGAACAAATTACTTACGCAATATCCTAAATCTGAAGAAGTTAAATTCTTTAAAAAATAATTTAGACATAAAAAAAGACACTGTTAAACAGTGTCTTTTTTTATGTCTTATTAATTAGCGTACAATTCCACGCTCTGATTGCTCAATAGAATCAATTAATAATTGAGCTTCTGGAACAGAAGGCAAAATTTCACTTTTAATTTGTTCAACAGCTTGAACAGAAGTCAGTCCAGACTTAAATATCAATTTATAAGCTTCTCTTAAACCCTGAATTGTATTTTTAGACCAACCTTTTCTTCGCATACCTTCAGTATTTATACCAAAAGCATGAGCAGGATTACCAGAAGCCATCACATAGGCAGGTACATCTTTAAGAATTAATGAAGCACCACCAATCATGCTGTAAGAATCAATCTTGCAGAATTGATGAATTCCAGAATTACCGCCCACAATAACGTGATCACCAATATGTACATGCCCAGCGACACCGACATTATTAGCAAAAATATTATGGTCACCTACGATACAGTCATGTGCAATATGCGTGTTTACCATCAATAGATTATGGCTACCTATTTTGGTTAATGCATTATCCTGCACTGTGCCTCTATGTAAGCTGCAATGTTCGCGAATTAAATTATAGTTACCAATTTCAAGCCAAGTTTCTTCACCTTTATATTTGAGGTCTTGGCAAACTTCACCAACACTTGCAAATTGAAAGATTTCATTATTTTGGCCTATTCTGGTAAAACCACCTACTACCACATGAGAATGTAATTTAGTACCAGCACCAATAGTCACTTGAGGACCAATAACACAATAAGGTCCTATTTGAACATCTGCAGCAATTACTGCAGATGGATCAATAATGGCGGTAGAATGGATTAAATCGTGATTGCTCATGCCTGCTCTGTTTTTTGGTGTGAAATCATAATCTCAGCGGTTGCTGCTACAATGCCATCAACGCTAGCTGTACAATTATATTTGTAAATGCCGCGCTTCTGCATTACCAACTCAGATTTTAATACAAGTTGGTCACCTGCAACTACTTGTTTTTTAAATCTAACTCTTTCAGCACCAGCAAACAGGAACAAAGAACCTGGTTTTGGCGTTTCATTGTTCATAATAAAACCAAGAACACCTGAAACTTGAGCAAGTGCTTCAACAATTAGAACACCAGGCATAATTGGATATTCTGGAAAATGTCCTTGTAAGAACTCTTCATTGATAGAAACATTTTTATAACCAACAATACTATTGTCAGTAACTTCAGTCACACGATCAACCAACAAGAATGGATAACGATGCGGCAAATATTGACGAATCGTTTGAATCTGCATTGGTAATTCAGGGATGGCAAATTTAGGGGTAGTTGACTCGGTCATAATATTCTATTTACGCAAATTAAAAGTTGATTCAAGAGACTCTATTTGAGCTTGTATATGATCAAGTCGTTTAGTGATTTGGGTCAATGGCACATCTGCTAATTGTCGCAAGCGTACAACAGTCTTTTTCCAATGACTATTTTCAAATAATCCAATTCCCGATGAATAAGTTCCTGCAACAGAAATATTTTTTGTGACCATTGACATTGCAGTAAAAGTCACATTATCGGTAATTGAAAGGTGACCTGATACTCCACATGCTCCACCTAGAATACAGTTTTTGCCAATCTTTGTACTTCCAGCAATACCGCACTTGGCTGCAATAGCAGTATTTGAACCAATATGAACGTTATGTGCAATTTGCACAAGGTTATCAATAATTACTCCATCTTCCAAAATTGTATTATCAAGTGCACCCCTATCAATACTACAATTTGATCCTATTCGAACATCATTTCCAATTAAGACCGAACCTAGCTGAGCAATACGATGCCACTTACCTTGATATGGCGCAAAGCCAAAGCCCTCACCTCCAATCACAGTACTCGAGTGTACACGCACACGATCTTGTAATTTAGAGCTACCCGTAATGGTGACATGAGAATCGATAAAACAATCTTTTCCAACTTCTACATAATCATCAAGTTTAGTATGTGACTGAATGATCGTATTATCACCTACCACACAATTTTCACCAATAACCACATAGTGACCAATGTATGCCGTTTCCGAAATAATAGCAGAAGGGTGAATTTGAGCAGTGCTTTCTATCCCCGTTATGGAAACCTTTTTATCAAACACATGAGTCAAAATTGCAAATGCAAGGTAAGGATTTTCAACAATAATAAAATTATGTTTTTCTGGAAGAAGTTCTTTTAAAGTAGCTGTAACAATAAAGGCACCAGCATTACTCATTTTGGCTTGCTCAAGATATTTCTCACCATTTATAAAAGTAATATGGTTTGAATTAGCTTTTTCTAAACTTGCCAAGTTCGAAAGTTGAAGACTACCTTCACCAATTAGCTCACCTTGAACCAGATGAGCTAATTCATCTAAACGATATTGTTGCACTTTCATTAATTTATTTCATTGAATTAACCTTTTGAATCATTTTATCAGTTAAATCATACTTAGGGTCATAGGCAACAGTTGAATTTTTATTCAAAACAAAGTCAAGATTATTTTCTTTTCGTAACTGTTCGGCAGCTTGCTTAACTCTTGTTTCAAACGTTGTATTCATACTTTGTAAGCTAGTTTGAACTCTAGATTGTAAGCCTTGCTGTGTAGAATTAAATTCATTTAATTTCGATTGATACTGAGATTGCAATTTCTTAATATCATCTTCTTTCATTTTTTGGCCTTGAGTTTGCGCCTGACGTTGAAGTCCTTCTAACTCTTTACCAAGTTGTTCTAGCTTAGTTGTCGTTGGTTTTACCGACTGGTTTAAGCTTGCATTTTGCTGTTTCAAATAAGTACTACTCTCAACAACTTTAGCTAGATCAATTACGCCATAACCAGCTGCATTAGCTGCCACTGAAGCTACCGTTAAACCCAATCCTAACATTAATGCATTTAATTTTTTCATATAAATCACTTTCCTTATTTCGTTGTTCAATGAAGTCGTACTTAGAAAGTACGACCAATTTCAAACTGGATTTCTTTAGTTTCATCACCCGGCTTATCGTTTAACGGGAATGCATAGCTAAGTGACAGTGGCCCAATCATAGTAATCCAAGTTACACCCACACCCACGCTATAACGTAGATTACCTAAATCGAAGCCATAGTTATCTTCACAATATTTCTTAACATCTGAAATTGACTGACCATTTATCATCATGCCCTTCTTGCCATAAACAGTGTTATCAATATTACACTTAGTATCGAAGACCTGACCGCCTTCTGCAAATAACACAGGACGTACCTGACGAGTCCAATCTCCTTTAAATGGCATAGGTAATGCTAACTCAGTACCAAATTGAACTAGAGCATTACCACCCACATTTTCAGGTGAAGGATCATTTTGTTTTGTTTCTTGTAAATTTACACTAGCATATTTAGGCCCCAAAGTACTGTTGTCATAGCCTCGAACAGAACCATAACCGCCCGCGTAGAAGTTTTTATAGAATGGTAAATCGTTACCATAACCAAGCTTACCATAACCACGAAGTACAAAGCCTGAATTACCAATCGGTAAGAATGCTTGCGTATCATAAGTAAGTTTTTGGTAGTCAACATCACTTCCTGGTAAGCCTATTTCAAGGCCTAAACGGTGAGACATACCAGATGTTGGGAAAATCGGTCTATTTAACGTGTTATATGACCAACCTAAGTTTAAATTATAAGTAAAGAATTCACCATCAAAAGCACTATTGTAGTCTTCAAATCCACCTTGACATGTATCAGCTATTGATTCATTTGTTTTAGGATCTGTCTCTGTCTTACCACTTGGACACCAAGTCGTCTTACCAGTTGCTTTACCACCATTTGCTAATAAATAATCACGTACATAGGTAGAGACGTAAGGACCAGTGGTGACTTTAGTATTATCAACACCAACCGAAGCACTTAAACTTTGGTTTTCATCAATAGGATAACCAAAACTTAAACTACCACCCACACTATCGGTTACATAGTTATTAACGTTATAGTTATCATTTAGCTTAGTTTTACGATAATAAACGTTATAACCACGGCTTACTCCATCAATGGTGAAGTATGGGTCAGTGACACTTAAATTATAATAATCTTGAGTTTCTGAACGAGACAAATCAATTGCAACTCGGTTACCAGTACCCATGAAGTTAGTTTGACTAAGTCCTGCTTGGAACGTGATACCACCATTTTGCGAATAACCTACCGCCAATGTTGTGGTACCTGAATGTTGTTCTTCAACATTTACATTCAAATCGACTTGATCAGGTGAGTTTGGAATTCGGGCAGGTTTAATATCAACAGTTTTAAAGAAACCTGTACGCTCCAATCGAACTTTAGACAAGTCAATTTTTTCATTACTTGCCAAAGCGCCTTCCATCTGACGCATTTCACGACGTAATACCTCATCAGAAGTTTTACTATTACCAGTGAAATTAATACGACGTACGGTAACTTGCTGACCTGGATTAACATAATAATTTAGGTCAACAACACCAGTTTCATTATTAATTTGGGGAACAATATTTACATCAGCAAAGTAATAACCTGCATTACCATACTTACGTAAAAGTAATTGCTTAACAGCATTTACCTTTTCTTGAGAATAAGTATCGCCATCTTTATAAATTTTTAAGGCTTGTAATTCTTCAGGCTTATACAGTGCATCACCCAAAAATTTAGTTTGGCCAAATTTAAACTGATTACCTTCCTCAACTGCAACTTCAATAAAGATATGTTTTTTATCTTCACTAATATTAAGCTGAGAGTTATTAATATTGAAATTAATATACCCCTTGTTAAGGTACATAGCACGTAATGCTTCAAGGCTTGCAGCCATTTTTTCACGCGCATAGCGGTCATTGCGTGTAACGATTGAAGCCCAGCCGCTTTCTTTAAGAGCAAATGCTTGCTTGATTTCACTGTCTTTAAAAACAGTATTACCAATTACATTGATATCAAAAACTTTTGCTGCCGTTCCTTCGTTGAAATTAATTTTTAATTCAACGCGGTTATTTGGTCGCGCAACGGTATCGACAGTAACACTAGCATCGTAACGACCTTGTTGAGTGTATTGCTGCTCTAATTCTGTTTGAATGGTTTGCAAAGCAGATTTCTTAAAAACCTCACCCTCTGCAACACCCATTTTTTTAAGGCCTTGTTCTAACGCCTCTTTAGGAATAAGTTTATTACCCTTAAATTCAAGTTTTGAAATAATAGGGCGTTCAATAACATTAAAAACCAAAGTATCGTTATCTTTTGACGCTTTAATATCATCAAAAAGACCCGTGGCATACAATGTTCGAATTGCTTCGGCGATCATCGGCTCATTAACGCGATCGCCACTGTTGATTGGCAACATGGTATAAACATTTGCAGGAGTAAGACGGACTAAACCGTTTACACGAATATCTCTAACAACGAAATCATCAGCTGCATATGCTTGTTGTACCGCTGCCATAGCGCTAACAAGTGCCAAAGGCATTAAAAAATGTGTGTGCCGCATGCCAGTTTTTTCCAGTAAGTTATAAATCCATACACGTTTACAAACGCATAAAATCATTAAATAAAGCTAAAAGCATCATACTACCGAGCAGTACCATACCAATTTTCAGACCAAACATTTGTATTTGTTCAGAAACAGGCTTTCCTCGAATAGCTTCAATGATGTAATACACTAGATGACCACCATCTAACATTGGAATTGGTAATAAATTTAAAATTCCAAGACTTACACTCATCAATGCCATGAAAGAGATAAAAGTTTGCCATCCCATTTCCGCACTTTGCCCAGCTACTTTTGCAATAGTGATAGGTCCAGAAAGATTTTCTAATCCAATAAGTCCTTTTACCATTTTCACTATTGAGTTCAAAATCATGCTAGAGATCTGGCCAGTTTTATCAAGAGCCATTTCAAAAGCTTGTATTGGAGTATATTGGATTGTTTGCTTATATTCGTCAGGAATTGTAATTTTTCCAGCGTCACTTTTTACACCAAGAACACCATTTACTTGTCCCATGTTATCGCGTTTTCCTTGTGGCATCACTTGCAAATGAACCAACTGTTGATGACGCAACACATCTATATTAAGTAACTTTTCTGGAGAGCGCTGAACAACCTCAACAACATCAAACCAATCTTTCATAGGCTGACCGTCAATCGCAACAATACGATCACCCACTTTCATTCCTTGACGAATTGCAGCACCATCTGCTGTTAAATCTGTTACAACAGCAGGAATTACAGGTCGATAAGGTAAGAAGCCTAATACATCGAGTGCAGATTCATTTTGGTTTTTTAAAAAATCTTTTATCGGTAATACAAAATTTTTCTCGGTGCCTGCACGATTTACATCGATATTTACAGTACCGGTTTCACCTACCCGATCGATCAAAGCAAAATTTAACTTTTCCCAAGTTGCTGTTTCTTTGCCATCAACAGCAATAATTTTATCACCTACATGTAACTGAGCAGCTGCAGCTGGCGAGTTTGGTATAATTTTACCGATTTTAGTATTTAATTGTTGTTGCGCCGGCAAAAATAAAACCCAAAAAAGCAATATGGCAAAAATTAGGTTAATTAATGGCCCTGCCGCAACAATAGCAATACGTTTCCATGGTTTTTGACGGTTAAAAGCATATGGTAAATCTTGTTCTGCCACATTACCTTCTCGCTCGTCTAACATTTTAACGTAGCCACCTAAAGGTAAAGCAGAAAGCTGATATTTAATACCAGACTTTTTAGAGGTCCATTTGAGTAAAGTTGGACCAAATCCAATTGAATAAACTAAAACTTTAACACCAAGTTTACGTGCAACCCAGTAATGACCAAACTCATGAATTGCAATTAACGGACCAAGTAAAAGAGCCGCTGCTGCAATCATAAAAAGAGCATTCATTTCAGCCTCCAATACTTGATATATATTGTTGAGCTACTGAGCGAGCCATTTCATCTTTGTCTAAAATGCACTCAATGCTCTCAGCGGCTGCATTCTCTAAATCTTGCAAAGTATGCTCTACCACTTGCGGAATATGTGTAAATCCAATCCTTTCCTTTAAGAATGCTTCAACAGCAATTTCATTCGCTGCATTCAAAATGGTAGGCGCCAAACCTCCTGCACGCATTGCTTGTCTTGCAAGATTTAGTGCAGGAAATTTTTGGGTATCCGGAGCTTGAAAATTAAGTTGAGAATACTCAAATAAATCTAAAGCAGGAACACTTGTTTGTAAACGCTCAGGCCATGCTAATGCATGTGCTATTGGCGTACACATATCAGGATTACCCATTTGTGCTAATGTTGAACCATCAACATACTGCACCATAGAGTGAATAATACTTTGTGGGTGAACAACAACTGTAACAAAATGTTCAGATATTGAAAACAAATGACATGCTTCGATTAACTCTAACCCTTTATTCATAAGAGTGGCTGAGTCAACTGAGATTTTTTGGCCCATAGACCAGTTTGGATGTTTACATGCTTGTTGTGGTGTTACATGTTCCAATTGTTCTAGGGAATGATTTAAAAAGGGACCACCAGATGCCGTCAGTAGTATTTTGGATACACCTAATTGTGGTTGCCCAGTTCTCTCAACTTCTAAATAATTATGAGGTAATGACTGGAAAATAGCATTATGTTCTGAATCCACTGGCAATAACAATGCTTGATGATCAAGAGCAGCTTGCATCATGATTTCACCAGACATCACCAATGCTTCTTTATTTGCAAGCAATACTCGTTTACCTGCTTTAACAGCTGCCAAAGTAGGTAAAAGACCTGCAGCACCTACAATTGCAGCCATTACAATATCAGCGTCAGCATGTGATGCAATATCAATCAGACCATCTTGCCCAACTAAAATATCAATATCTTGTATGTTTTGTTGCGCAAATAATGTTTTTAATTCAGCTATCTTCAGTTCAGGCACAACAACAACTTTAGGACGAAACTGTTTGCAGATTTCAACAAGTTCAGAAATTCGACTATATGCCGAAACTGCAAAGACTGAATACTTATCTGGATGCTGACTTAAAATTTTTAAGGTACTTTGTCCAATAGAACCAGTTACACCCAATATGCAAACAGATTGTGTCATCTATAAATCTACACCAATAAGCTTTAATATATACATTCCCGTTGCAAAAATCGGGGCTGCTGCGAGTAAAGAATCAATACGATCCAACACACCACCATGACCAGGCAACACACGGCCAGAGTCTTTAATACCAGCACGACGTTTGATCATTGATTCAAATAAATCACCTAATACTGAACCAAATACTGTAATTAAAGATAAGATCAGGAATAAAAGTTGTTGAACCCAAGTTAGGTTTAAATATTGATATTGCACTACAAGCATGACAACCACTGTAGTTAAAATACCACCATACAATCCTTCTACCGATTTATTTGGACTTACTGTGGGTGCCAACTTTCTTTTACCAAATTTGCGGCCTACAAAGTAAGCTCCACTATCTGCACCCCATACAAGCAAGAACAAATACATCAACCACCATGGTGAGCTTTGCCATACTACAAAGATTGCGGTCACTGCTGCACAGATAAGAATTAAACCAATAATATAGAGAGTCGCGTTATACCAACCATCAAATTCAGGAAAAGACTTAACCCAATATACACTAACGAGCCAAGTTAAAATTGAAGCAGACCATAGCAACAATGCAATGTCATGAAAGAATAAGGCAACACCAGAAACAAAGGCAACAAGTAGACCATAACCCCATGCTTTAGGCTTTACTACCGCACCAGCTTCATGAGGCATTAACTTATACCATTCATACCCCGCAACCGCTGCCGCCACAATCATAAGTACCAACATTGGATAATGTGATTGCGTAGCAAACATACAGCCCAAAACAACTGCAACAAGTACCAATGCGGTAACAATCCGCTCTAACATTATAATTTCTCGATTTTCTCTTGCTGAATTTGTTCAGATGTTTTACCGAAACGACGTTCACGCCCTGAAAACACATTCAGTGCATGATCGAATTCCTCGACTGTAAATTCCGGCCATAATGTATCCGTAAAATACAGTTCCGCATAAGCTGCTTGCCACAACAAGAAGTTAGATATACGGAAATCTCCACCTGTACGGATCAACAAGTCCACAGCTGGCAGATCGTTTAGACTGACATATTTTCCGAACAAATCAACATTTATTTGATCAGCGTCAATTTCACCACGAGAAACTGCTTGTGCAACATCTTTAGCTGCATTTGCAATATCCCACATACCACCATAGCTAATCGCAATAGTTAATGTCATGGTGTCATGATGTACTGTTTGTTGCTCTGCATCTTCCATTAAGGCAACTAAATGTAAAGGTAATCGAGAACGATCCCCTATAAAACGCAAAGCAATATTGAATTTTTTCATGCGAGGTATTTGCTCATGAATTGTTTCTTCAAGAAGCTTCATAAGCAGATCGACTTCATATTGTGGTCGATTCCAATTTTCACTCGAAAATGCAAAAACAGTTAAAGCACGGACGCTAGTTTTTATACAATGCTCAACAATAGGATCAAGAATATTTTTACCTTCTCGATGCCCATCGCCTTTTTGCATTTGATTTTTCTTGGCAAAGCGGTTGTTGCCATCCATGATGATGGCAACATGCTGAGGAAGATGATACTCTTCTGATTCGGTCATAAAATTAGACCTTCATCAATTCTGCTTCTTTCGCTGCAAGACGCTTATCTACTTCTGCAACATATTTATCAGTAATTTTCTGAATATCATCACCTGCACGACGTTCATCATCTTCAGAGATTTCTTTCTCTTTCAAGAGTGCCTTGATATCACCTAAAACATCACGACGAATGTTACGAATAGCAACTTTTGCATTTTCAGCTTCACTGCGTGCAACTTTTTGCATATCACGGCGTGTTTCTTCAGTTAAAGCTGGTAAAGGCACACGAATTGAATCGGCAGTAATAGGGTTTAAACCTAAATCACTTTCACGAATTGCCTTATCAATTGCAGAAACCATTGTACGTTCAAATGGTTGAACGATAAGCGTACGAGAATCTTCGACACCAACGTTCGCTACTTGGTTTAAAGGCACATCAGAACCATAGTAAGGAACCATTACCCCATTTAAAATTGATGGGTGTGCACGGCCGGTACGAACTTTATTAAACCCTTGTTCCAAAGACTCAAGAGTTTTCATCATACGCTGTTCGCTGTCTTTTTTCAGATCGTTAATCATATGATCTTCCTTACTTATTTATTCAAGGATGTATATAACAAATTTAATTTAGCGCTAGTATAAAGAGCTTTGCAGCACACGTACATTATTTAGTAACGCGCGTACCCTCTTTTTCACCCATCACAACAGATAAAAGCGCACCAGATTTATTCATATCAAATACTTGCAATGGAACATTATGGTCACGGCATAGACAAATTGCTGTTAAATCCATAACGCCTAGCTTCTCATCTAACACTTGATCAAATGTTAAATGATCATATTTGACTGCATCTTCGTATTTGCTAGGGTCTTTATTATAAACACCGTCTACTTTGGTTGCTTTCAAAATTAAATTTGCTTCAATTTCAATACCACGTAGACAAGCTGCTGTATCAGTTGTAAAGAATGGATTACCTGTTCCCGCAACGAAAACACAAACTTCGCCCTGGCTTAAATGACGGATTGCATCACGACTTGAATATGACTCTACAACAGTACCAATTGGTAATGCAGACATAAGACGAGTTCTAATGTTTCGACGCACTAATGCATCACGCATTGCCAAACCATTCATGACAGTTGCAAGCATACCCATCTGGTCACCTGTTACACGGCCAACCAAGCCATCTTTTTGTAACTGGCTACCACGATATAAGTTACCCCCACCAACAACGATACCTACTTGCACACCCAAGCCCACCAAATGTGCAATAGAAAGTGACATCTGATCTAAAACTTGAGCATCAATACCCATATCTTTATTACCTGATAATGCCTCACCAGATAATTTTAATAAAATTCGTGAATAACGGGGGCTTATTGTTTCCGCCATGATTTTGCTCCAAGACCTCTTAAACTGAATGCTTTTTGAATCGTGATTCGATTAGACCGATTTAATTTTAATTAACTTTGCAAATAAGTCGTATTCATCCGCATCGGTAATTTCGACTTCCAACATATCACCTGGTTGAATCGTGCTCTTATCGATATCTTCTACGAAGACATTACCGTCAATTTCCGGAGCATCGGCATAAGAACGTGCAACAGCAACAGGATATTCATCTTCCAAACCATCGACTAATACAGTCATCGTTTGACCGATACGTTTTTGTAATTTGGCAGCAGATATTTGCTGCTGCACTTGCATAAAGCGCTCGTAACGCTCTTGCTTAATTTCTTCTGGCACATGATCTGGTAAATCATTGGCCGTAGCGCCTTCTACTGGTGAGTAGGTAAAGCAGCCTACACGATCAAGTTGAGCTTCAACTAACCAATCTAGCAAAATCTGGAAATCTTCTTCAGTTTCGCCTGGAAAACCAACCACAAAAGTAGAACGGATCACAAGATCCGGGCATTTTTCACGCCACAATTTAATTTTTTCTAGAGTATTTTCACTATGCGCTGGACGCTTCATTAATTTAAGAACGCGTGGGCTCGCATGTTGGAATGGAATATCCAGATAGGGCAGGATTTTACCCTGAGCCATCAAATCAATCACTGCATCAACATGTGGATATGGATATACATAATGTAGACGCACCCAAATTCCAAGCTGACCAAGTGCTTCACACATGTCAAAGAATTTAGTTTTTACTGGCTGTCCGTTCCAAAAATCCAACTTATATTTAGTATCTACACCATAAGCTGAAGTATCTTGTGAAATAACCAATATTTCTTTCACACCTGCGCGTTTTAACGCAGCTGCTTCTTCTAACACGCTACCAACTGGACGTGATACTAAATCACCACGCATGCTCGGGATAATACAGAAGGTACAACGGTGGTTACAGCCTTCAGATATTTTTAAATAAGCATAATGCTTAGGCGTTAAACGGATACCTTGTTCAGGAACAAGATCAATAAAAGGATTATGTTTTGGCGGTGCTGGTACATATTCATGTACAGCTTCCATCACATCTTGATAAGCTGCCGCACCAGTAACCTTTAAAACGTTCGGATGCATTTGACGAATTTTATCTTCGTCTTTACCTAAGCATCCTGTAACGATTACTCGACCATTTTCACTCATGGCCTCGCCAATTGCATCTAGCGACTCTTGTACCGCAGATTCAATAAAACCACAGGTATTAACAACTACTAAATCAGCACCATCATAATCTGATGCAACTTGATAACCTTCAGTCTTTAACTGAGTTAAAATTCGTTCAGAATCTACCAATGCCTTAGGACAACCTAAAGAAACAAAACCGACTTTGGGGGTCTTCATGAATCTGCGCTCCACTTGAATGCGCGTATTGTATGTCTTTTCTCGTCTCACGCATAGGTGGAAACCCCACTCTTTGTGTAATGCACCAAAATACAACCAATATTTGCACCAAAACCCAATATTGCACCAAGTTGGAACATGTTATTATTAGCAAGCAGGCTGCTATTTTTGACCAAAAGATATTAAGAACGATTTTAGCGCGCTTTAATTACGCTTGAAACCTCAAAATAATCCATAAACAAAGTTGGCGTACATTTTGCATCATTCATGTTCTATAACGGTGAATACCGATAACCAATGAAGATGCCATTGCGCCATTTTAAGACAGGAACGATTCGCTAATGGATCAACACGCACCTATCGACTATCGCCTTTTGGTAGACAATTTAACTACTGCGATTTTATTAATCGATAGTAATTTTAATATTTTTTATTTGAATTCAGCTTGCGAAGCACTTTTCGACATTAGTTTGCTACGTGCTTCTGGGCAGCCGGTTTTAAATTTACTTCATGCGCCCGATGATACCTTTAATACACATGAAGCTTTACTCAATACTTTAAAAACAGGACAACCTTATACACGTCGTGAAGCTGTGATTAATGTCAACTTTAAAGACTTACATGTTGATTATACGGTTTCACAATTAAATGCAGGTAAAAGTTATCATCCACTTTTACTTATTGAGTTAAATCCAATTGACCGTATGTTGAAAATTTCTAAAGAAGAAAACTTAATTCAACAACATCAAGTGGCTAGACAGTTGGTTCGAGGCGTTGCTCACGAAATTAAAAATCCACTGGCTGGGATACGAGGGGCCACTCAATTACTTGCTCGGAGCTTGAATGACGAGAGTTATGCGGAATTTACAGATGTTATTATTAATGAAGTAGATCGTCTTACTAACTTAGCTGACACTATGTTAGGTTCAAGACAACTGCCGAGTTATGAGAACGTAAATGTTCATGAACCTTTGGAACGAGTTCGGTCTTTAATTGCAAACCAAACCAAGAAAAAAATTAAAATTACGCGTGATTATGATTTGTCTTTGCCAGATGTGAATGCTGACCGAGACCAATTAATTCAAGTTATGCTCAATATTAGCGTTAATGCCATTCAAGCGATTACAGAAAATAAGTCATTTTTTATAGATCAAGAACCCGAATTAATTTTACGTACCCGAATTCAACGTCTAGTCACTATTAATGGTGTGCTCAACCGCTCTGCTGTACGAGTTGATATTGAAGACAATGGACCGGGTATTCCAGAAAGCATTTTAGAATCTGTGTTTTACCCGTTGGTTACAGGGCGAGCAAAAGGTACAGGGCTTGGCCTGAGTATTGCACAGAACATTATGCATCAACATAACGGAATGATTGAATGTCAATCAGTTCCTGGAAAAACAATGTTTAGCTTATATTTACCTTGGGAGTCAGACCGTGTCGCGAAATAAAATATGGGTTATTGATGACGATCGCGCCATGCGATGGGTACTTGAAAAGACCTTTAAAGAAGAAGGATTTGACGTCACCAATTTTGAAGAAGCTCAAACAGCACTCGAACGTTTACATCATGATGCGCCCGATGTCATCTTAACTGACATCCGTATGCCTGGTATCGATGGGTTGACTTTTTTATCCAAAGTAAAAAACACACACCCCGACTTACCCGTCATTATTATGACAGCTCATTCAGACTTAGAGTCAGCTGTATCAAGCTATCAAACTGGTGCGTTTGAATATTTACCAAAGCCATTTGATATTGATGAAGCTTTAGCTTTAGTCAATCGTGCGATTTTGCATATCAATAAATTGCAGCAGCAAGAAGCTACAAGAACTGCTTCTCCGCTACAATCGACAGAAATTATTGGTGAATCTCCTGCCATGCAAGAGGTTTTCCGAGCAATTGGGCGGTTATCGCAATCACACATTACCGTTTTAATTAATGGCGAGTCAGGAACTGGTAAAGAGCTTGTTGCACATGCTTTACACAAGCATTCACCGCGCCGTGCCAAACCATTTATTGCGCTAAACATGGCAGCAATTCCGAAAGACTTAATCGAAACGGAATTATTTGGTCATGAAAAAGGTGCTTTTACGGGCGCAAACACTCAACATCAAGGTCGTTTTGAACAAGCCAATGGCGGAACATTATTCCTTGATGAAATTGGTGATATGCCTTTTGAAACACAGACTCGTTTACTTCGCGTACTTGCAGATGGTGAGTTTTATCGAGTGGGTGGGCATATCCCGGTTAAAGTGGATGTTCGAATTGTCGCTGCGACACACCAAGATTTAGAAAAATTGGTGAATGAAGGTCGATTCCGTGAAGACTTATATCATCGTTTAAATGTAATTCGTATTCACATTCCTAAGCTTGCGCATCGTAGTGAAGATATACCAATGCTTGCTCAGCACTTCTTGGCCCGTGCAGGCAAAGAGTTAGGTGTAAGTCCAAAGATTTTACGTACTGAAACAACAGACTATATGCAACAACTGCCATGGCCAGGTAACGTGCGTCAGCTTGAAAATACCTGTCGTTGGTTAACTGTCATGATTACTGGTCGTGAAGTTTATCCAGAAGATTTACCTTCTGAACTAAAACAAGTGCCACTTCAAAAAACTAGTGAAACTAGTCAGCCAGCCCCGTCTTTTGAGCGTATTTCTTTACATCATTGGGATGAACTATTAAATCAATGGGCAATTCAAAAGCTAAAAAATGGCGAAATGAAGATTTTGGATATTGCAACACCGATGTTTGAACGCACATTAATTAATGCTGCCCTACAACAAACTCGTGGACGCAAACGTCATGCAGCTGAACTATTAGGTTGGGGACGGAACACCCTAACCCGAAAGTTAAAGGAACTAGGAATGGATTCTGCTGATGACGATGATGAGGACGAACATAAAGCAACTTTATCTGAAGCTTAATTGTAAAATACACAACAAGAGCGGCTAATTGATTTTAGGCGCTTTTTCATTATATCTATTGATAAGGAAATTAATCGTTAAATTAAAAATTGAACATATAGTTACATCACTAAAAAATTCCAAAAGATCGTGTAAGCTTTTATATTTTAAAATATTTATTCAGTTTCATACTTATATGATTGTTTAGCAGACAATCTAAGAATATAGCAATGTCCATCGGTAAAGATAGTTTTGATATACTAGCTAAGCAGTATTAATCGTTGTTATTAAATTTTATGCATGATCCAGTCCTTGAGTCACATCATCCTATATGTGACAAACCTCAGACGCGCCGCGGTATCGAACGTCGTTTAGCTTTATTGCTAAGCGCAACCGAGCTGTTTTTGGAAAAAGGATATGATGCTGTATCTCTGGACGATATCGTAAATCATGCAGGTGGTTCAAAGGCCTCTATTTATAAATATTTTGGAAACAAAGAAGGACTTTTTACCGCTATTTGTGACTATAAACGTGAAATGTTTTTTAAAGATGTGTGTATTCCATTTAATCCTGAAAAAAGTACTTTAAAAGAATATCTAATTCAAACGCTCGAACGTGTTTACGTTCATATCATTCAACCGGAACATATCGCGTTTTTACGACTTATTATAGAACAGACAGAATGTAATACTGTCCTCATACAATACCTTTATGACAAATGGGTACACAACTTACAGAATACTCTTACTCAAGCATTAGAGTTTGCACATAATGTAGGAGAAATCACATGTCCTTCTCCTTATCATTCTTCACTCATGTACTTTGGGATTTTACGCGATATTGAGTGGCGTATGATTATGGGTATGCCAGCTCTACCTAATGAGAAAGAAGCTTTTGATTATATTGAATATTGTGTAGACATTTTCTTAAAAGGCCACCATAAAGTCTAATTCTTTTGCATTTTGAAATGCTTATAGTATAGTAGACTTCTTTTTCTCCACATCCACCCAGCCAACAACAGATAATTGTTGTATTTCAAAGACAATTATTATGGAGTAGCTACATGGCTCTAAGACATTTCCTGACTTTACGTGATCTATCCACATTAGAACTTAACCGCATCTTAGAACGCGCAAGTGAACTAAAAAAAATGCAACAAGGCAATAAGGTTTATCAGCCTTTTGTTGGTAAAGTATTGGGAATGATTTTTGAAAAATCGAGCACACGCACTCGTATTTCTTTTGAGGCTGGTATTAACCAATTTGGTGGCAGTGCCATATTTTTGTCACCTCGCGACACACAACTAGGTCGTGGTGAGCCTATTGAAGACTCAGCACGTGTTATATCAAGCATGCTTGATATTGTAATGATTCGTACTTTTGGTCACGACATTGTTGAACGCTTTGCATCTTACTCAAAAGTTCCTGTGATTAACGGCCTAACTGATGACCACCACCCTTGTCAGTTACTTGCAGATTTACAAACCTATATTGAGCATCGCGGTAGTATTGAAGGTAAAACTGTAGCTTGGATTGGTGATGGCAATAATATGTGTAATTCATATATTGAAGCTGCACATTTAATGGGTTTTAAATTAAAAATTGCTTCGCCAAAGGGTTTTGAACCTAAACCTGAATTTTTAGCAGAGTTTGGTCATTGTGTTGAGCTTTTTGACAATGCTGAAGATGCTGCTGTAAATGCTGACCTTATCGTTACAGACGTATGGGCAAGCATGGGACAAGAAGAAGAACAAAAATTACGTAAGAATGCTTTTTCAGCGTTTCAAGTCAATGAAAAACTGATGAGTCTTGCACATCCAGATTGTTTATTTATGCATTGTTTACCAGCACATCGTGGTGAAGAAATTTCAGAAACCATGCTTGATCATAAAAATTCAGTCGTATGGGATGAAGCAGAAAACCGCCTACATGCTCAAAAAGCTTTAATGGAATTTTTATTGAATGAAAATTTGAAAAAAGCTTAATCTCGATAGAAAAACAGCATCTTTAAGGTGCTGTTTTTTTATTTCTCTAAAACTCTTATTTTTCTTGTTTATTTTTTAAAATTTTTCACGATGTTGCTGAATATATAAACAGCCTATATTTCAACTATACTCTAGAATCGTGTATAACATTCTACACAATAAGCCAAGCCTACTCTTGTAGAGTGCGATTATGACAACCCTTGAAGAATCACTATCTCAAATCCCTGCATTTTCAATTATTCATGAACATTTATTTAGTTCAGCACAACCTTCCGTTGAACAGCTCAAACTCATTAAAGAGTACGGCTGTAGTACTGTTATCAATTTAGCTTTGACAAATTCATCGAATTGTATTGAAAATGAAGATCAGGTTTGTCTTGAGCATGGTTTAAATTACATTCATATTCCAATTGACTGGGAAACACCTTCTTCTGACCAATGCTTATTGGTTTTAGATTTAATTGATCATTTGGTTCAAAATGAAATCGTTTGGTTACATTGTGCCAAAAACAAACGTGTAAGTTGTCTCATGTACGTATACAGACAATTTTACATGAATATGGACATGCCAACTTCTCAAGATTTACTGCACGAAATTTGGGAACCCAATGAAACCTGGACAGGACTAATCCATAGCATTACCTTACAGCTACAAGGCCGTAAGGCTACCTTAGAACTTCAACAGTCTTTGCAACAAACTGATGATTTAGTTTAATTAGAGATTAATACCGTCGCTGTTGATAAAATTCCTTCTTGGCGACCCGTAAACCCAAGTTTTTCGGTAGTGGTCGCTTTGATACTAATTTGATTTAAATCCACATTCAAAACATCTGCAATGCTTTGGCGCATCTCTAAATTATGTTTCGCTAATTTAGGACGTTCGCAAGCTACAGTAATATCAGCATTATTCAAACGATAACCACGGTCTAATATTAATTGATAAACGTGTTTTAGCAGTACACGGCTATCCGCTCCTTTAAACTCGGGATCGGTATCTGGAAAATGCTGACCAATATCACCAAGTGCCAGTGCACCGAGTAAAGCATCACATAGCGCATGTAACACAACATCGCCATCAGAATGTGCTTTTAAGCCATGCGTATGTGGGATCTGAACGCCAGCCAAAGTTACGAAGCTACCCTCTTCAAAGGCATGTACATCCAGTCCTTGTCCAATACGAATTTGAGCAACCATATCAACTCTTCCCTTCTATAAAAACTTAAGAAATCTTGTATTCAGCTGTTGTGTTTCGCTATAGTACACTTAGCAAAGTAGACTGAAAGTATAAGCGATCATGCCGTCGAATACTGATATGAATCAATTGAAAAGATTAAGTTTTGTCGTGACATTGAGTTGTTTATGCTCACCATTTGTTTTTGCGGAATCTATCGACTGCTCAAATTCAAAATCTGAGCTCAAAATCTGCTCAAAAACCTTTAGTGAAGCGCGTAAGCAACTTAACAATCAATATCTTTCTGCATACTTAGTTACAGATGCCCCCTTAAAACTTCTACAAGATACACAGACTTTGTGGTTTAAACATACTCAACAATGCAAAAACACTTCATGTTTTCAACAACAGTTTGATATACGTGGGGATGATTTAAACTTTTATGCATCACTTAAGCAAACCCTAACGCAGCATTATCTTAAATTTGAAAATGGGCATATTGCAGCTCAATCTGTTCATTTACAAATTCATCAACTTGCTAAAGATAAAATCAAAATCGAAGGATTAGCTTACCGTAATCCGAATAACCGAAAAGATACGCAAACTATTTCACTAATGGCTTATAGCTCTCCTGAACAAAAAAGTGAAATTTTAGACAACGAACATAACTGCAAATATAAGTTCGATTTCCAAAAGGCCTTACTTGTAGTGAAAACCCAACAAAAAGGCTGTGAACGATTTACTGGTGTTTATAGACTATATGATTAGTTGATATAAAACAAAAAAGCCAGTGAATCTACACTGGCTTTTCTTTTTTAAGCTGGATATTTCTGCAGAATATCTTGACTCACCAATACAGCAGTCGCTGCTGATAAAGTCCAACCTAAATGGCCATGTCCGGTATTATAAAAAACTCGTGGCTGTTTAGACTGTTTTACGACTGGTAACATATTTGGCATCATTGGTCTTAAACCTGCCCACGGCACAACATGCTCAGTTGAAATGTCAAAATTACGATTCACCCAATTCACTAAAGGTTGAATACGATCCGCTCGAATGTCTCGATTATAGCCGTTAAACTCAGCTGTACCTGCAATACGTAAACGATCTTGGCCTAAACGAGACGTTACAATTTTGGCGCTTTCATCAAGCAAACTCACCCATGGCGCATTTTTAATACTTTTCTCATCTTTCAATTGGACAGTAATTGAATAGCCTTTAACTGGATAAACATTTACACGCTCACCGACCATATCAGCCAACTGATAACTTCCGACACCACCACAAACAACCAGAACATCACCTTCCAATTGAAAGCTATCTGATTGAGAAAGATGAGGATGTTCAGCACTTGGCTGACAATTCAACACTACTTTATCTGTGTGACACTTAATATCAGTCACTTCAAGCCCAAATTTATACTGAACACCATATTGTTTAGTCTTTTCAGCTAAAGAAGTTGAATACTTATGAATGTCTCCAGTTGCATCACTTGGAGTGTAATACCCCCCAAAGTAATCACCAGTTAAAGATGGCTCGATTGTCTTCATTTCCTCTGGTGAAACTGAATAGCGCTCCAAAGTACCTTTGTTTAAGACGTCATTCACCTGTTTAGCAACATCATAATCAGCCTTACTGTGATACATATGAAGAATACCGCGTTTCTCCAAATCAAATTGAAGCTGCTCTTTTTCAGCGACTTCAAACAAGCGCTTACGCGCGAGCAATGCTAAGCGAACAGTTTCTATGGTATTAGCCTCATAGTTTTTAATATGAGATAGAAACTCAACTAACCAGCTATATTTGTGCAAACTAAAAGAAGGGTTAAGTAATAGAGGAGCATCTTTTTGCCTCATCCATTTAAAACCTTTTATAACGGTCGCTTTCTGGTTCCAGACTTCTGCATTACAAGCAGATAATTGCCCTCCATTTGCAAATGATGTTTCCATAGCTGGATAAAGATGGCGATCAATCACTGTGACTTGGTAACCTAATTGAGATAATTCATAGGCTGAAGTAACCCCTGTGATTCCTGCACCAATCACAATAACATGTGGCATAACAGACTCCTCTGAAATGCAAAAACATTTCATCAGTACAGCCCATCTGTCATTTGTACCTGAGAGTTTCGACCTAAACACTACCTTTTAGCATTTCGATCTTCCCCTTCGGTGAGTTTATGACTTATAAGTTTTTATTCTTCATGCTTATAAATCTTAAGCTGCTCTCCAGATTTTTTAATTATTACAGTCCTTTTGCCTGAGAGTTTCCGGGCCTGTTGCTCCTTCGGCGGGTTCCTAAGAACCTCTCTCCCGCAATAATTTTGTATTTATATAAGCAATGTATCTGCCACTTTTAAAAAAACGCATTCTTTTCTTGTAAACTTTTGTACAGCAATTCAATTAAATAAGAAAGTTTTTGATTTAACTATAAAAAAGGTGAATTATTTAAATTCACCTTTTGCCATTTATCAGAGCTTTCCTTCAAGCACTTGGTCAGAAACTAGACCTTTCCATTGCTCTCTCAAAGCTGGTAAATAAAACTTCTCACCAATTGTGACCAACTCAGCATCAATTAGTGCATGAATTTCGTGCATAAAAATATAATCCAACGAAACTAAAGACAGTTGATGATTTTTTTGTGCTAGTTTTTTACGTTTAGCTTGAGCTTGTTTAATGAGCTCATTTGCAAAATTTTTATCTTTATATGTTGTGATTGCATTTAAACGAAGCTCAATAACACCCCAACCTGCCAATAATTTTTTGAAGATTTCAAAGTCTTTTGTCGTTGATTCCCAAGTTACGTTTTCCAGATTATTATCTTCGGGTAAAACAGGTAACAGTAAATCACCAGTACTTAGAAAAATCTTTTTAAGATTTAACAGAAATTTAACAGGCT
The DNA here is from genome assembly GCF_046557555.1 of Acinetobacter sp. H1(2024). Classification (NCBI taxonomy): domain Bacteria; kingdom Pseudomonadati; phylum Pseudomonadota; class Gammaproteobacteria; order Moraxellales; family Moraxellaceae; genus Acinetobacter; species Acinetobacter sp. H1(2024). Next base: position 36,230 of record NZ_JBKGFO010000001.1, on the reverse strand, counting down.
GATCACTTGGGTAATCATTAAACTGCACATGTTGTTCGGTATCTGTTAAATAAATCGAGAGCATTCAAAAATCCTTAGCTAAGCAACTGTTTATTATGTGTTTAATTTCTATATCGCAAAATAAATGCAAATTAAAAACAATACAAAAACAGGATAAGGTGGGCATTTTAACAATTATGACAGCTTATTCAACTCTAAGTTAGTTTGATTAAGCTATATAAGAACAATTAAATTCAATTAACTTTGTAAAGAGCGCAGATATGAATTAATAGCTCAAAAAGTGAGTGATCATTAAACATACTACAACTCAGCCTCTTATTAAGATTTAATGTTACAATACAGTGATTTACTCAATTTCATCTGGCTCCCAAAGAAATGAATAGATCACAGTTAATTTTATTATTTTTAAGTATTTGTACTTTTTCTTCTTCTGTATTTTCTGAAACGATTACCTTCCCAACTGAACAAGAGTTTTATGACCAAAAATCGAATCGCCATAGAAGTATGCTTGAGATAAACAATTCAAATCATAAGTTTAACGAATCACAACACAATCCTTTTCGTTCCGATTCGAACAAGAAAGCAGTAGATTTTTTTGAAATTGCAAAACAATACCAAGATGAGAAACCACAAAATACATACTCTCACTCTCCAGATCCAACTGTGAATATGAGTGATCATGACCGAAGTCTCTACTACATTAGAAATCATGATGATATAGGTCTCAAAAGAGATATTCGTATTCAACAATATAGATCATTAAAACAGCAATACGATAAAGGAGTCATTTCCAACGACGAATACAAAGAGAAAGTTTACAAAATTTTAAAATAAGCTTTTATATATTCTGAAGCCTTCTTTTAATGGAAGGCTTCTATGAGAAACTTTGAGATAGAAGGTTAAAAATTATAAAAAACAAAGATTCATAGTAAATAAACAATAAAAATTAAACAGTTTTAACAGTTAAAAGACACCAAACTATTGATGTCTTCCCTACAAATAAAGGAGAGATCAATGAAGATTCGAGCTTCACGTACCTATTCAACTTATTCAAATCACTATTTTATTTCAAAAGAATATGAATGCAGCGTTATTCCAGTAAAAGGAATGTGCTTTACCGATCTTGGTTTGACCGAAAATGGTGTGATTGAACCGATAGAAATTACAGAGGTCACTATAGATCCAGCCTCAAATTCTTATCATATTCTTTTAGCAAAAGATGCTCATGAATACACAAAAGAAGAACTAAAAAGAAAATTTGAAGAAATGAAAGTAAATGGTTGGGAATATATAGAAGATCTACTGATGTAGCATTTATTCTCAACCTATAAGTTAGAGCACATATCAAAAGCTATAGATTTAATGCGTACATATAATAGCCATCAGTAGTTTATCTGTACATTCAGTACAAAATGGCACTACTGATGGCTATATAGACTGCTTATTTACTATTTGGCGAAACCATTTTTTCAGGTTTAACGACCTCGTCAAACTGTTCTGCTGTTACTAAACCAAGCTCAACAGCCACTTGTTTTAAAGTCTTATTCTCTTTATACGCAGTTTTCGCTACTTTTGCAGAGTTTTCATAACCAATAACTGGATTTAATGCAGTAACTAACATGAGAGAGTTATGCAAGAAGTGGTCAATTTTATCGCGATTAGGTTCAATTCCAACCGCACAGTGATCATTAAAACTATTACATGCATCGCCAAGAAGCTGAATAGATTGCAATAAATTATAAGCAATCACTGGCATAAATACGTTTAATTCGAAGTTACCCGAAGCACCAGCGATATTAATAGTGGTATCGTTACCAAGCACTTGTGCAACCACCATGGTCATTGCTTCACTTTGAGTTGGGTTCACTTTACCTGGCATAATACTTGAGCCTGGTTCATTTTCAGGAATGCGAATTTCCCCAAAACCACAGCGTGGGCCACTTGCTAACCAACGAATATCATTAGCAATCTTATTTAAGCTTACTGCTAAAGTTTTTAATGCGCCTGATGCAAAAACAGCGGCATCACGCCCTGCAAGTGCTTCAAATTTATTAGGAGCAGTAACAAATGGCAAACCCGTTAAAGCTGCAAGCTGAGTTGCTGCCTTAACAGCATAGTCAGGATGAGCATTTAAACCTGTTCCTACTGCTGTGCCACCCAATGGCAACTCATACAAACCAGTTAAAGCTTGTTCTAGGCGTACTAGACCGTGCTCAAGTTGAGAAACATAACCACTAAATTCTTGGCCTAAGGTTAATGGTGTGGCATCTTGCAGATGAGTACGGCCAATTTTAACAATATCTTGAAATTCATCGGACTTCTTCTGCAAAGTCGCTTTAAGCTGCTCTACAGCTGGAATCAGCAATTCATTAATTTGCAAACTTGCTGCTACGTGAATAGCTGTTGGAAAAGAGTCATTGGTAGATTGTGCACGATTGACATGATCATTTGGATGTACTGGTTTTTGTGCACCCAGCACTTCACCTAATTTTTGGTTGGCAATATTGGCAATCACTTCATTACAGTTCATGTTGCTTTGTGTACCAGAACCTGTTTGCCAAACTACGAGTGGGAACTGTGAGTCCCATTTTCCTGCAATCACTTCTTCGGCAGCGCCCACAATATATTGACTTAAATCTTGTGGTAACTGTCCTAACTCTGCATTGGTTATTGCTGCTGCTTTTTTTACCAAGCCCATCGCTCGAATCATGGCACGGGGTAAACGCTCCTGCCCGATTTTGAAGTTCTGTAAGCTACGTTGGGTTTGTGCTCCCCATAGCGCTTCATTTGGAACTTCAATCTCACCCATAGTGTCATGTTCAATTCGTGTTTGCATAGAAACCTCGGTTATGTGGTTAAAGAACTCACGGGCTGAAGCAATTTTTGCTTTGGCTAGTTAATTTTAATATCGTACTCAAGCATTCCATTATTGTAAATAAGAATCATTATCTTATCTTCCATTTAATGTGTTTTGATAGAATCTCCATTCATCTTCAATCATTTGCTTTAAAGTTCGTTTCGGATTCCATTGTAATAAAGTTTTTGCTTTTCCTACATTTGCACCAAGTTGAGCCAATTCTTCATGCTTATAAATTGCCGATTGTGTCGGAATTTCAGCTTGGGTCACTTGTGAAATTTCATCTAATAACTGACGAATTGAATGTACTTGGTTATGTGCAATATTAAATGCTTCACAGCAATGGGTTTGATCACGTAGCCATAGTAGAGTTGCACTTACAGCTTCGCATACATCTAAGACATGTAGAAAACTACGCTCTACAGTATGGTCTTCGGTAGACACTTGGTCTTGTAATTCAATTAAATCACGCTGCATGGCTGCTACTTGCAATGCAAGGGGTACAATATTTTTAGGAAGCTGCGCAACATACTCACCTAATACACCATGCTCAAAAGCACCTACAATATTTGATAGGCGTAAGATCGCAATTTTCCATTCATGATCAATTTTATAGGTATCACGGATGATTTCTTCAATCATCTGTTGAGATTTGATATATGGATTTGGATAAGCGTAGTTGAAATCTTGTGTTTCACTCAGTTCTAAATCAGATTTTCCATAGACTGCCAAGCTAGATAAATGGATAAAATGACGAACTCCTGTACGTTGCATCGCACGTAATAGACTCATGATGCAACTGACATTATCGTTATAATATTCGAGCGGTTTTAAGTTAGATTCTTCAATGGATTTAAAACCAGCGGTGTGAATGACTGCATCAATTGAGTATTGTTCAAATACCTTATTCAATGCAGGTGTATTACGTACATCAAGTTTAACAAACGGAACGTACATACCAGAGATGTATTCTAACCGCTCAAGCGTTTGCAAGGTCGAGTTAGCCAAATTATCGACAATAACCACTTCTTGGCCTTGAGCCAACAGACTCAATGCAATGTGTGAACCGATAAAGCCTAAACCACCTGTCACTAAAATCATTGTATACTTACCTTTCTCTTAATGTATCTACGCCCATTTAGACGTATGACCATAGTGAATTCTCAATGAGTACATTACTACTAATAACCTCTGCTCCTACTTCAATCCATGCTTGGCATGCGCTGGGCCTTGCTCAGGCACTCAAAAGTAAAAATGAAGACTTTCGTGTATTCTTTTACCAAGATGGCGTTCAGGTTGCGAATGATTTTCAGTGGGTTCCTGACGACCAGCGTAATTTAACGCATGAATGGCAAAAGCTCTCGATCCGACTTCCTGTCTGTGTCAGCGCCGCCCTTGCACGTGGTATTACCGATGCAGAAAATGCGAGTCGCCATCAACTTAGTCATCACAACCTAGCAGACAACTTTGAGTTAGTTGGACTAGGTGAACTTGCTGATGCAGTACAGTCAGCCTCTCGTCTTCTTCAATTCTAAGTTACTTTGTTAACTTAGATTGTTGCTTTTAAAAGGTATATTGTGTGAAAACTGTACTCGTTATTTTGACCCAAGCCAATCTAACCAGCCTACAAGTCAATGAAAGCCTCGCCGCTACTATGGTTTTAGCAACCTTTGGCTCGCCAGTCAAAGTATTATTGAAAGATGCAGCTCTTAGCCTCTTACAAAATGAACATAACTTTGACCAGTTGCAGCATGCTTTTAAAATTGCTTCAAACATGGTGGATAGCTTTGAGTTTTATGACTTGAGCCCCATTCTTATTGAGACCAAAAATAAACAGCATCCTTTTGTTCAAAACACTGAGCAGGAGCTAGAGTTTGTTCAGTTAAATACTGAACTCATCCAATCTTTCGATCATGTCTTATATTGGTAGATAAAGGTGTAAATTTAATGACGCAATCAACACTTTATCTGGTGCAAGCTTCTTATTACCATACTCCTCGCATTATTGAAGAACTTGAAAAGCTCTTTCATAAAGACGATCAAATTGTTTTTATGGGAGATTCAACCGCACAGCTTTCCATAAGCATTTGTCAGCAGTTTGGCTCAGTTTCTTGTTTGTCTCATGAAAAAGATTTAATTGATGCAGAAACCTTGGCTCACGTTAAGGTATTAAATTATGACCAGTTTGCGGATCTGGTTTTACAATTTAATCGATGTATTTCTTTCAAATAATATAGTTAGGCTCATTTTTATGAATTTAGAATTAGATCAAGATGGTCATTTAGTCGACTATACGATTTGGAATCCCGAAGTCGCACAGGAACTTGCCAAATCTCTCGATCTTGAATTAACAGATTGGCATTTTGAAGTTTTAGCTGCGGTTCGCCAATTTTATCAGCAATTTGGGCACTCTCCTGCAACACGCCCTCTGATTAAGTTTTTAATGAAAACCGTCAGCCCAGATATTAATAATGCTGTTTTACAGCAAAAATTTAATACTGGTTTAGTTGCGCGCCATCTCAGTCGTTTGGCAGGCATTCCTAAACCAGCAAATTGTTTATAACTTTTTTATGCGAACTTTTTAGCGGCAGCGACACATAGAATTGTTACTGCCGTTACCATTAACATCGACCAACTTACATGTTCATGTAATAACAGTGCGGCAATCGCGAGTCCCATTAAAGGTTGTAAAAGCTGTAGCTGGCTAATTGCAGCAATACCGCCTTGTGCAAGCCCTTTGTACCAGAAAAAGAACCCGATAAGCATACTAAATAACGATACATAAACCAGCCCTGCTATCGCCGATGTAGATACATCTTGGAAAGAAACAGGCATGTAAAAAATAGTAGCAAATAACATAATCGGTAAAGCTAAAATAAGCGCCCAACAAATCACCTGCCAACCACCTATTTTTTTCGAAAGTACTCCGCCTTCTGCATAGCCAAATCCACATAGAATAATTGCAATAAGCATGTATAAATCGCCGATGCCAAAAGAAGCTTCACCCGACAAAAAAAACATGTAGGTAAAGACAACCAGGCTGCCTAAAATTGCAAATATCCAAAAAAATAAATTTGGTTTTTCTCCCCCTCTTACTACTGCGAATATGGCAGTAGCGAGCGGTAGAAGACTCACAAAGACAATTGAATGTGCTGCATTCATATATTGCAAAGCAAGTGCCGTAAATAAGGGAAAACCCACCACAACACCTAAAGCAACAATAGCAAGTGGCCCCCAATATTGTTTAGCAGGTCTTTTTTCTTTAAGCAAAAAGATAAGAATTAAACCCAAAATACCCGCAATGGCTGCTCTTGCCGCCGTGAGAAAACCAGGATCAAAACTGGTAACCGCAACACGGGTGGCTGGTAATGAGCCTGCAAAAATCGCAACCCCAATAAAACCATTTACCCAACCATTCATAAACTTTTGCATATTATTCTCCGCAACTATACGAAGAATTTAAGCTGTGATATGGTGTCAAAACCAGATACAAAGCAGTACAATTTCAAAAAACTGTTATGTATAAATAAGCAATACAGTTAGAGATGGTTAACGTGAATCAGTCAAAAACAAAAATCGAGCTTGTTATTTCACAGATTGAACAGCAAATTAAAAATCGTTCTTTAACACCAGGCTCCCGTTTACCTTCTGTACGTAAACTATCCAAAGATTTAGGTTTTTCTGTTTCTACTATTGTTGAAGCTTATGAGCGGTTAATTGCCGTAGGTAAAATTGAATCTCGTAGTGGCTCCGGTTTTTATGTCGTAGGACCGCTTGCCCCTTTGGCTTTAAGTGAATTAGGCCCTAAATTAGATCGTTCTATAGATCCGTTATGGATTTCACGTCAGTCTTTGGAAGCAAAACCCGATGCATTTAAACCTGGTTGTGGTTGGTTACCAAATGAATGGATGCCACTTGAGAGTATTCGTAAAGCTTTAAGATCTGCTACGCGTAACGAAGATGATAACTTAATGGGCTATTCGTCACCTTTAGGGCTACCAGCATTAAGAGATTTACTCGCTAGGCGAGCGCAAAGTAAAGGTATAGAAGCAAACTTAAACCAAGTTCTTTTAACTGATTCGGGTACCCAAGCAATTGATCTGGTTTGTCGTTTTTTACTTAAACCAGATGATGTTGTTTTGATTGATGACCCTTGTTACTTTAACTTTCATGCTTTACTTAAAGTTCATCAAGTTAAAGTTATTGGTATTCCTTACACACCAAATGGTCCAGATTTAGAAGCATTTAAAGAAGCGATTGAGACCCATAATCCACGGCTTTACATTACAAATTCTGGAATACACAACCCCACTGGTGCAACACTCTCACTTTCGATCGCTCATCAATTATTAAAACTGATTGAGCAGTCTAATTTGATTGTGATTGAAGACGATATATTTTCAGATTTTGAACATACTTCAGCGCCACGACTTGCGGCCCTAGACAACCTTTCACGCGTGATTTTTATTGGAAGTTTCTCTAAAACACTCTCTGCCTCTATTCGCTGCGGGTATATTATTGCTAAACCAGAATGGATTGATCAAATTACCGATTTAAAAATAGCTACCAGTTTTTCTCACAATGGCCTTTCAGCCAAAATATTACATACAGCTTTAACCGATGGTTCATACCGTAAGCATCTAGATGTGTTAAAAGTTCGTTTATCTCAAGCCATGCAGGAAACGATAGCAAAGCTTAAAGCGATTGGAATAGAACCGTGGATTGAACCAAAGGCTGGAATTTTTGTGTGGTGTCGGTTATCCAAAGGTGTAGATGCAGCGAAGATTGCTCAGTTTTGTCTGAATCGAGAAGTAATTCTTGCTCCGGGTAATGCCTTTAGCCAAGCACAATCGGCAGGCCAATTTATTCGTTTTAATATTACCCAGTCAAACCATGATTATATTTATAAGACTCTTACAGAGGCACTTCAGCAAGAGTCTTTAAAGAAAATGCTTTAAGCTTGTTTTTGCTTTTGTTCTATATAAGCAAAATAGCCCGGTCCAGCCGTAACTTGAACTTGTTTTGCATGTAAAGGTTCACGGCAGACCGAACATACCATGACTGGTTCAAATTTATGACCACAAGCTTTATGACGATATTCCAACGGTTTACCTAAACCTTGATCCATCCATTTATCTGCCCAGTTCGCCATAGATAATATAATTGGATAAAGCTCAAATCCTTTATCTGTGAGACGATATTCAAAGCGTTCCTGACGGTCAAAATAAGGAGCTTTGACTAAAATTTCGTATTCAACCAAACGCTTTAAACGATCCGATAGGACATGACGAGTGACACCTAGCGATTTTTGAAAATCATCAAAACGGCGAATTCCCATAAAAGCATTACGTAATATTAGCATCGTCCATCGATCACCAATTACTGATAGCATACGGGCAACAGAACAAGGTTGATCACCGATGTCATCCCATTTCATCTTTATGCTTACCTCAATATAGAACTGGCCTACTTGCCTTATTATTTATACCCTAAACCACTTAATATGTTATATGCAATATTCAGCTTAAAAATAAGTTTTTAATGTACTTATGATGCTTATTTTTTAAATAACCATGAATAGAAATACTTATAAAATATGATTAACTTATAAGCATAAATTAATCATATTCAGCTTATTTATAGGCTAATTTGAAATAAAGATTCCTTTTAATAATGTACCTGACTCTAGTTTTGTACTCGCAGGAATACGGACTAAACAATTGGCTTGCATAAGGTTACTCAGCATATGAGACTGCTGCTTAGCCAAACTTTTTACTCTAAGTTGTCCTGCATCAAAATAAGCATACATTCGCAAAAAACGCTCACGTGCATCTTCTTTTAAATCATGCTCTAAAATTGCAGTAAACCATTCTGATCCCTGTCTATTGCCCTGCAATGCATCAAGCAAAGATTTGCCGTAAACTTGCATTGCTACATATACCGCAGCCGGATTGCCCGGCAAGCCTAACAAATAGCAAGAATGGCTAGCTTGTGAATTATGGTATTCGGCAAAGAATAAAGGTTTACCCGGTTTTTGTTTAACTTTCCAAAAGATTTGTTCAAACCCAACTTCGAAAGCACAAGGTCGAACAAAGTCGTAGTCTCCGACCGAAACTCCGCCTGTTGTTATGATGACATCATAGCTGTCTTTTAACTGGTTAAAGTATTGAGTGACCTGTTCAGCTTCATCTGCAACATGAATGAGTTCGATATCTAAACCATAATCTATAAACCAAGCTTTTAATAAAGGCCCATTTGCATCAAAGACTTTTCCATCAATTAAATCATCTACCGTTTGAGCAACTTCATCACCTGTGACTAGTACTGCAACTTTTGGTCTACGATAAACAGTAAGCTCTTGCACTCCCGCCATACTTAAAGCAGCCAAGCTTCCAATATTTAGAAACTGTCCAACTTGAGCAAGCAACTGCCCCTGCTGGATTTCTTCACCAGTAAAACGGATATCGGATTGAGGGCGTATATGTTCCGTTAAACAAATTTCTTGGGCCGAAATAACCGATACGATTTCTTGTCGAGCTACATGCGTTGTCCCTTCAGGAATTTTGCCGCCCGTAAATATACGAATCGCCTGACCTTCACCGAGTATGTCATGACTCTCACTTCCGGCACGAATCTCACCTGTGACTTGGAACTTTTGATAATTTAAGTCTTCTGCATGGCTACAAAGTGCATAGCCATCTACCGCACTTTGAGAAAAACTTGGTAGATTAATTTCAGAGTAAATCTCTTTTGCAAGATAACTACCTAGGCTATTTGTTAGAGTCTTTTGAATAGAGTTTAAGTTTTTAGGCTTATTAATCACTAAATCTAGCGCTTCATCTATACTGATTAATCCACGCTCAGCACCACAACCTGACATTATTCATAGCCTCCTGGATGCGGTAAATCACGGCAAACATCAAAAATATGGACTAAGGCAGGTAAAATAGCAGCCATTGATTCGCTTGCTCCACCACGGCTTCCCGGTAAAGTTACTACTAATGAACGATCAATAAACCCTGCCACTCCACGTGACATAGCAGCATATGGCGTGCGTTTTTGTCCAAATGAGCGAGCAGCTTCCATTAAACCATCTAATTTACGTTCTAAAAGAGGCTCTAGCGTATCAACTGTAATATCACGCTTGCCAATTCCTGTACCACCAACAGTCATAATGCAAGCATATGATTTGCTCAACTCAAGCACTAAGTTTTTTAAAGTATCCGCTTCATCTGGCAAAATCTGGTAGTGAATCGGATCAAATCCTGCTTCAGTTAACGTTTCAACCACAGATTTTCCGGCAGTATCCGGCTTTCTACCCGCTGCTACGGTATCTGACAATACAATAACCGCAGCCGAAACAGGTTGACGAAGAACTCGCTTGAAGTGTGATTTACCACCTTTTTTCTTCAGTAGTTTACATTGATCCATCCAGAGCTCTTCTGGTTCACAATGTGGCTTTAACATGTCGTAAATGGTTAAACCGGCCAGACTTGCCGCCGTTAAAGCTTCCATTTCTACGCCAGTTGGTCCAATGGTCTCAACGACTGTAATAATTTTTACAAAGTCATGTTCTAATTCATATTCAACATCTGCCCGATAAATCGGTAGCGGATGACATAATGGAATCAGCTCATCAGTTCGTTTTGCTGCCAAAATTCCTGCAACACGCGCTGTTTTTAATGCATCACCTTTTTCCGTGTTTCCTTGTCTTAATAATTCAATACAGTGCGGTGGTGCATATAAAATCGCTTGTGCTTCGGCAACACGATAACTTTCCGGCTTCATTCCTACGTTTTTCATTATTTATCCTAGTGTTACATATTTCAGTGTGAGTGTTCATGGCCGGCATGGTGATGTTTGTGTTCGTGCGATGCATCCTTACGAATACAACAGCCTTCTACATAGTGACTTGTACCATCTGTAAAGAACTCTTCTTTAAAGACAGGCACTTCATGTTTTACCCGTTCGACTGCTTCCTCACATGCTTGAAAAGCTTCACGGCGATGGGCTGCATACGCAATCGCAATAATGGCTGTTTCACCGACATCTAGATATCCAATCCGATGAACCACTCGCACATAAGATACCTGATACTTTTTCTCAATTTCTAGTTCAATTTCACGTATCATTTTTTCTGCAAGTGGTTTATACGATGTATATTTCAGCGCCTTTACCGCTTTACCTTCGTGGTGATTACGAACCGTACCCATAAAAATATCGATACCGCCACACTCAGGAAAAGATTGAATCGGATCAAAAGTATCAAGGCTTAAAGCTTGCTCTTGTATACGTGCAAAATCTCGCATGGTTTAACCTCCCGCAACTGGTGATAATAAAACCAAAGTACATGGCTCACTTAAGGTAGCTTGTCTGGTGATGACATTGTCACCAATCGCACATGCACATTTTTCCATGGCTTTTATAGATTCTGGATGTAATGAAACAATTTCATCTAATACATCTTTAACCAAAATATGGCTAGGACAAACTAGCGAAAGATTTTCAGGTAGCAATTTTTCGATTGCACCAAATGCTTCGACTTTAATTTGAATAGATTGTTGCATTTATCCCCCAAGCATATGCATGCTGATTTTACGGGTTTGTTGATGTTGTAAGGCATGGAAACCTTTGGCTTTGTGCCAGATATAAGGATGAACCAAATGATTTAAATTTTGGACCGTCATATCATATTCTGGCGTATGTTGTTTACTTACCAATGCTTCAAGCTGAGGCTTAATATTTAAGCCTTGCGGTGCAAACAAACAGTTATATAGTTCGCCTTTTGCTGTAATTCGTATGCGGTCACACTGATGACAAAATGAATGCGTAATTGTGGAAATAATTCCTAAATAGTAGCTACCGTTAATTAGATATTGACGTGCTGGCTCATGTTGTTGCTCGATGACTTGTACCGAATAATACGGTTGCAATGCCTGTAAAATTTCAGCTTCACTCACCACATCTTTATTTGACCAAAGTGCATCGCCATCAAGCGGCATAAACTCGATAAAACGTAGCGGAATATGATTGGCGATTGACCACTTCACCATGGGTAAGATTTGATCATCATTTTTATCTTTCATTAATACGCAGTTAATTTTAAAAGGTAGTCCTGCATCTTTAGCAGCTTGAATACCCTCAAGAACTGGTTCTAACTTTTTCTTAGTGAGCTCTTTAAATTGAATTGAATCAAGACTATCTAAACTAATGTTTAAATCATCTAATCCAGCGTCTTTTAGTTGTTTAGCGTATTTAGCAAGGTAATGACCATTCGTAGTCATCGATATACGTTTTAAACCTAATGCTTTTAAGGCCTGCAAATCACGAACAAAATGAACAATGCCTTGACGCATTAATGGTTCACCACCCGTAATGCGAATACTCTCGATACCTTGCTGCACCATAAAATGACAAAATTGAAAGAGCGCTTCAAAACTAAGCAAGTCCTGTTTATTTAACCATTCTGGATGCTCAGGCATACAATATACACACTTAAAATTACAACGATCAGTTACAGAAATTCGTAACTTACGCTTGATACGCCCATATTGATCTTGTAGAAGGCTTGGCGCATTTTCAGAGTGATATTGTTTCATCATTTGCACTCATATCGAGAACATTTCAAATCTTGCGAGCACCGATTATGAACAATCAAATACAAAAAATTGCATCTTAATAGTGATTTGATTTTTAATAGCAAAATTTGTTCCAGCTCTACTTATTTTCCATAATATTTAAATTTTTTATAGACTTTTCACCGCACTACCTTAAGAACAATTAAAAAATAAATCTCAAGTTAGCACGGTAAAATCTATGTTTTACTTGATTCTATTTCTAACACTTTTCTAGACGGATGGGTACATATTTATGGTACGGCGTTTTCGACAATGGATCACAATGTTCAGCAGAAATAAGCAAGTTTAATTGTGGCCCAATCGGTTCTCCATTTTGAAAGCGCATACCGTAGCCATGTGGCAGTGACACAACACCTCTTCTCATCCCATCATCTAACTCAATAGCTACCTGAATTTCTCCATGCTGTGAGATACATTTAAGCTGCTCTCCTGTATCTACATTTAAGTGCTTTGCATCTTCGGGATGAATACGTAGTGCACCTTCTGCATCTACTTTTCGCCAAGCTGGGTCACGGTAAATTTGGTTGGCGTTATAGCTACGACGTTCACCTGACAAAAGGATGAAAGGAAACTCTTCAATATTAACGTTATGGCTTTTCAAGCTTGCGAGTTCACTTAACATCTCGGGAATTGCAAGACGTATTTTCTTATCTTTATAAGCCACCAGTTTCCAGACTTCATCATATTCATGTTGGGATAAAACCATACCTGAACGTTGCTTTAGTATCTGCTCAAATAGTTTGACACCTTGAGTTAACGGATTACCTTTATAACCTGCACGGCGTACCGCTTTGGTATGTAAAACAGCATATTGAATAGATAGCGGCAATAAAAAAGCAACTGAATCTGCAGAATTGCCAAGTCGTTTGCCAAGAGTTCGATAAATAATAGAAGCAGCAAAAGGGATATATTTTTTATGCCGTGCCAAGGTAAGTCCTAGCGCCGACAAGTATGGTAAGTAGGCTGTTTTTTTCGAGTCGACCGCAGCTATTTTTTCTAGAATTGGAAAGCGTTTTGGAATCACCTGCATGGCTTCAAGTAATCGTGTATAAATTTCGGCTTCCGGTAAAGTATTTGCTTGAGCAGCCAATATGGGATGACGCAGGTGAAAACCATTCTTAGGAAATTCCAAGTTAAAACCGGTAAATTCCCATTTTTCAAACTGAGTATGAGCAGGCAAAATATAGTTAGCGAGTCTCGCGGTTTCTGTCATGGCAACATCAACTACCACCAACAAATCTAATGCTTTAAAGGCTTTTTCATAGGCAGGTGTATCAGGGTAAGTTAATAGTGGATTACAACTATCTACAAACACCGCACGAATTTGTTTTTCCCCTGCTTTTAGGATTTCATCGGGTAAAATATTAGGCGGGAAAAACCCTGAAATCGGGAACATTTTATGATAAACGCTACGTCGATATTTTGGATTTCTTTCATCTGTATCGGTCAAAATTGGAATAAACATGGTATGCAAATTATTGGTACCCTGTTTTCCAAAGTTCCCTGTCAGCAAGTATAAAAGTTTTTCTAAATAACCATTTAATGTTGTATTCAAAGTATGTTGAATACCTAAATCGATACGTACACAGCCTCTTTTTGCCTTGGCAAAATCTCGAACAATCTGATAAATCAAATCGACAGGTACATCAGCTTTAGCAATATAGTCTTCAATCGGAACATGGTTAAATGCAGCTTTTACGTCTTCAAACCCATGTGTGTGCTGCTCAATAAACGCTGCATCATAAAGCTTTTCTTTAATAATGATCGCAATCATGGCCGACATTAAAAAAGCATCTGTTCCCGGTTTTAGCTGCACGTGAATGTCTGCTTGTTTTGCCGTTTCGGTAACACGCGGGTCGAACACCACCATGGTTCGGTTCGGATCTTTCTTAATATGTTTTAGCGTGTCTCGTGCGTTCGGAATACCATGGGCCTGAAAAGGATTTGTCCCAATAAAAAGAACGTAATCGGCATACTCAACATCTTCTGTCGTATGGCAAGCCTGACTACCGAATAGGCGACCATTGAGCCAGAAATCACCCGTTTTTTCTTGAGCAAGCGAGTTGTAAGCATAATAACTTTTCATGGCCAACAAGAGTTGTCGCCCATAGGCTGCACCCAAGTGGTTACCCTGACCACCGCCCCCAACAGAGGCAAAAGCAGTGCCGCCAAAATTATCGCGAATCTGAACTAATCGATCAGCAATTTCTTGTATGGCAACCTCCCAGCTCACTTCTTGAAATGAACCATCTGGCTGGCGTTTTAAAGGTGCGGTTAAACGGTCTGCATGTTTCTGGTAATGCTGTAATCTTGCGGCTTTTTGGCAAATGTAACCTTGAGAAAATGGATGCTCAGGATTACCTTTAATTTTGACAAATTGGTTATCTTGAATTTCTACGCTCAAACCGCAGTTTCTTGAACATAAAATACATGCGGTCACATCTGTTTTACTTTGCTGAGCTGCTTCCATCATTTTTCTGGCTCCGTTTATTTTTATACATCTGGCTAGAATGAAAATAACAAGTTCCAAAATAGAACTTAAATTCTAAACAGTCAATAACTCAAAATTTAAAAAATGATTTCAGATTATCAATGTAAATTTTAAATCGATATGATTGAGGTTCTAATTTGTCGAAAAAATTTCTTTAAATGCTTTAATTTGCTTATATTGTTGAAGTTCATCTAAAGAATTGATGCTATGGAAAAATAAGTTTTGCTTTTGAAATATGGCGACTTGCGCATGCAAAAGCTTGAAACAGTTTTTTAAACTCAATTGTTGTTTATCAACTTGTTGCTGCAAAACTTCTAGACTCTCACGTTTTAACAAACAAAATGGGTATAAGGCATCTCCATTAATTGAAACATAAGCTGCCTGAGCCTGTTTATTTTTCCGAAGAGCGCTGTGTAATTTCGCAACGACTTGCGTAGGTATATAGGTCACATCACAAGGGATAAACAAAACATAATCTGCTTTTACATGTGACCATGCACTTTTCATCCCCATAAGTGGACCAAAAAAACCGGAAGCATCATCTTGAAAACATTTAATATCGGGCACAATACTTTGATAGATTGAATAGTCGCGATGACTATTTACCCAAATTTCAGATACTGAAGATTTTAGCTTTTGATGAATTTTGAGTAGTTGCGTATCGCCATCAAATTGCTGCAACAGCTTATTTAAACCATTCATACGGCGGGCTTGTCCACCCGCCAGAATAACCAGATCAGTTACGGGATATCCCTTATTCACACTTCCACCTCTTGTTGGCAAGCTTTAATCAAGCCCCGAATTTCAGGTAAACATGAACCACAGTTCCCACCTGCTTTTAAACATGCAGTGACCTGTTTTTCATGGGTAATGTTTTGTGTTTTTATCACATCGATAATTTTATTCTTACCTACTTTAAAACAACTACACACTAAAGGCCCATCATTATTGGTAGCCGACATTGGCATACCTGCTAGTAAAGCTTTACGGTGCAAAGCGCTCAAACGTTCTCGTTTAAACAGACTTGCTACCCAGTCACGGTCTGGCAATAAATCTGGCGGTGCAATATATAGACTTGCAATTACAATGCCATCTTTCAAAATAACGCTATGGCTCAGCTGTGAAGAAATATCTTCTATGCTTAACCATTCAAAGGTTTCATCAGCAAATGGCAAAAAGCTTTTCAGGTTCTTTTGAGTATCATGAAAAGTTTGGCGGTCTGCAAGTTCATAGCGATTGGTTTTCACCATTTTGACTTTAGTCCACCATGCACAGTGATGTAGCGATTCTTGAATGTGCGAATCGTATCCTTCACGAATATAGAGCACACCTTGCCAAGTGGTATAGAACGGCTGAATGGTTACAGGCGTATGTTTGAACTCGGGCTCACCTGAAATTGCATCAACTTCCGGATTCACGACTTTACCAATACGGGCGTCGGATGCGACCTGTTCAGTCCAGTGAATCGGTGCAAAAATTTGCCCACGACGAACACCTGATGAGAATGTCACGCGCAGTACACAACTGCCCCATTTCGAACGAACTTCTACCAAGCCTTGATCACGTACACCAAACTTCAATGCATCACTTGGATGAATCTCACAGAATGGTTCAGCACGATGACTGGTTAAATTTGGCGACAAACCAGTACGCGTCATAGTGTGCCATTGATCACGAATACGTCCCGTGTTCAAAATGAGCGGATAATCTTCTGAAACTGCATGTACTGGATCAATTGCAACAGTCGGAATTAGTTTTGCCTTGGCATTTTTATGACTAAACTGGCCTTTGCCAAACAGTTGTTGAACAGCTTTAGCGTCTTGGTTTTTATCCCATACTGGCCATTGCACTGGTTGTAGAGCATCGTACTCAGCATTACTCAGATTCATTAAACCTTTCAGGTTGAAATAACGAAAATTATTACTCTCTTCTCGCATATCCATGTCTGCATTGTCTTGTGCAGATAACGCTGCGTGCTCATTAAAGATGTCACTTGCACTCGCAAAGTCAAAACCATTAAAGCCTAATTTTTTCGCGACTTGGCTAACAGACCACCAATCTGCTTTTGCTTCACCCGGCGCAGGTAAAAATGCACGCTGACGTGAAATACGACGCTCAGAGTTGGTCACAGTTCCATCTTTTTCACCCCAACCTAAAGCTGGAAGCAAAATATCGGCGTAAGCCGTAGTATCCGTATCGACACAGATATCTGACACAACGACCAAGTCGCATTTTTCTAAAGCACGTTTCAC
Source organism: Acinetobacter sp. H1(2024) (assembly GCF_046557555.1). Classification (NCBI taxonomy): domain Bacteria; kingdom Pseudomonadati; phylum Pseudomonadota; class Gammaproteobacteria; order Moraxellales; family Moraxellaceae; genus Acinetobacter; species Acinetobacter sp. H1(2024). The sequence continues at coordinate 18,992 of NZ_JBKGFO010000001.1, read as the reverse complement.
CTGATCGGCATCTGGTAAACTTACCACCGGATTGGTTGCCATAATCCAGATGGCTTTAATTTTTCCAGCTTCAACAGCACGGAACAAATCAACTGCTTTTAAGCCAGCTTGAGTTGCAATAAATGGGCTGTCCCAAAAGATTTGCACTACTTTTTGGTGCAGGGGATTATCCAAATCCATATGGGCAGCCAGCATATTAGCTAAGCCACCCACTTCTCGGCCACCCATAGCATTGGGCTGGCCTGTCATTGAAAATGGTGCAGCGCCGAGCTTTCCAATTTTGCCTGTCAGCAAGTGGCAATTAATAATGCTGTTGGCTTTATTCACACCCTGACTTGATTGATTCACACCCATTGAAAATAGCGTGATTACCTTTTCAGTCTGCGCAAATTTCTCAAAGAACTGTTGCATCTTATCGAGTGCAATTCCTGTACGCTTTGCCAAATATTCCACATTAGTTTCTGGCTCGCTGCTTGCCAAAACCTCTTGCAAACCTTCGGTATAAGCATCTACAAAAGCCTGATCGGCATGACCATTTTGATATAAATATTGGAATAGACCATTGAACAATGCGACATCTTGGCCCGGTAAAATCGGTAAATGTAAATCAGCTTGTTCACAGGTACTGGTAAAACGTGGGTCAATTACCACCACAAACATATCTGGATTTTGGCTTTTAGTCTGCATAATCCGCTGATACAGCACAGGATGGCACCATGCGGTATTGGAACCAACCAAAACCACCATGTCTGAATGTTCAAAATCTTCATAACTTGCAGGCACAATATCTTCACCGAAACTACGTTTGTGACCTGCCACTGCAGATGACATGCAAAGACGTGAGTTGGTATCGATATTTGCAGTGCCCAAATAGCCTTTTACAAACTTGTTCACCACATAATAGTCTTCAGTCAAAAGCTGACCTGAAACATAAAATGCGATGCTGTCACGACCATATTGATCGATACAAGACTGGAATTTATCGGCAATTTTATTGATTGCTGCATCCCATGTGGTTACAGTCCGATGTGGCTTACGACCAAACATCGGTTGAAGTAGACGTGTTTCTAACCCCAAAGTATCCGCAAGTCGGCTACCTTTAATGCATAAGCGCCCAAAGTTGGAAGGATGCTCAGCATCCCCCTCAACTTGCACCACAGGTCCTTGAGGTTTTTGTTGAACGTTTACACTAACACCACAACCTACACCGCAATATGGACATGTTGTTTTAGTTGTTTTTGCAACATGGTCGGAGCTATCAATTTCAACGCTTGGAATACTATTCATAACTGCTCCTTTCCCTATTTAGCCTGCATTTTTTAATGCAAAATCTCGACCAAATAGCAGCTTATTTCTAAATGAAGAAACAGGAGTTTGATCTGCAATTAACTCTGCATACCACATGCCATCTTCAGTATCTCCAAACAATACTGCACCGATTACCCGATCGTTTTGAATGATAATGCGTTTATAAATCTGGCGTTTTTCATCATTCAGAATAATGTCTTCATAATCATCTTTCGGTTCAAAATTGCCCGCAGAGAATACATCGACTCCACTCACCTTTAACTGAGTCGGTACGGTTGGCGCTTTAAAAGTTAAGCTGCCGTGCTCTGCTAAATGGGTCGCGCAAATAAAAGCTTGGCCCCACAGTGGTTCAACCAAACCGAAAGTTTGACCACGGTGTTCGATACACTCACCCACGGCATAAATACTTGGGTCAAATGTTTGCATGGTGTCATTCACCAATACACCACGGTTACAACGTAATCCTGCACTTTGCGCCAAAGCAATATTTGGACGGATACCTACAGCAAACACCACAAGGTCAGCATCTAACACTGTGCCATCTTTCAAACGGATTTGTTTGACATGACCATTTTCATCACCGATTAACGCTTCGGTATTGGCTTCGGTAATGATTTGAATGCCTTTTTGCTCAATGCTATGACGAAGTAATTGACTCGCACGCCCATCAAGTTGGCGCTCCATAATACGGTCCATTAAATGCAATACCGTGACATTCATACCACGTTGCTTTAAACCATAGGCAGCTTCTAAACCCAGCAAACCGCCACCAATCACCACGGCGTTGGTTTTTGAACCACAGTATTCAATCATGGTGTTAACGTCATAAATATCGCGGAAAGTTAACACCCCTTTTAGGTCAACACCTTGAACTGGTGGAATAAATGGTGCCGAGCCTGTTGCCAGAATCAAACGGTCATAATCAACTGTCTGGCCTTTTTCGGTGTAAATCACTTTACGCGGACGATCAATTTTTACGGCTTTATCACCAGCAATAAATTTAATGCCTTTATCGTCGTACCACTTCGGTGGATGCAACATAATGTCTTCAATGGTTTTTTCACCCGATAAAACCGGAGACAACATAATACGGTTATAGTTACCCCATGGTTCTTCACCAATCACCGTAACTTCATAACGGTCTGGTGCCATATCAAGTAAATCTTCCAGACAACGCATTCCTGCCAAACCATTCCCGATCAGCACCAGTCTAAGTTTGTCTTGTGATACACCTGTATTGGTAATATAAGTTTTTTGCGGCACCGCGTTGACCCAAACACGGCCATCAATAATTTTGCTCGGATAAACCGCCAATTTTTGGTCTTTATCTTCTAAACAACGGCCCGTAGCTAAACTGAAATGTTGTTTATAGATTGGAGATGCAACGACTCGTTCGCCTTGTAAATCACCAATAATCCCGCGGCTCATCACATTCGCTTGGCTAAACGGATCTTTATTGCTCAGTACATAAACACGTTTTTCATGCCCCACACGGAAAATTGCAACCGTTTGACCGCTCACTAGCGCTCCTGCACCAGTGTTTGGGGTTAAATCATCGAGTGCACAAACGTCAATCCACTGATCATCAGGAAGCATATTTTTGTCTTGTACAATATTCATATAAGTTCCCCTTTATGCTTCAACCATTGGAATACGGTCTTCTGAACGTTCAGCTTCGGTTAATGGGCGAATTTGACCACGTTCAGTTGTAAATTGAATGTGCGGATCAGCTTGTTCATTCGCTCCTGCATTGATATAGGTTTGGAAGCGTTTACGAACTTCTGGGTTCTCGACAGCTGTACGCCATTCGTCTTGATATGTACCAATAATGTGTTCCATACGGCGCTCAAGCTCGGCGGCTAAACCAAGAGAGTCATCAACGATCACAGATTTAAGGTAGTCTAGACCGCCTTCCATGTTGTCACGCCATACACTGGTACGTTGTAAACGGTCTGCTGTTTGGATGTAGAACATATAGAAACGGTCGATGTAACGTATGAGCGTTGCTTTATCAAGGTCAGATGCGAGTAATTCTGCATGACGCGGTTTCATACCACCGTTACCACATACATAAAGGTTCCAACCCTTTTCAGTGGCAATTACGCCTACATCTTTACCTTGCGCTTCTGCACATTCACGCGTACAGCCAGACACTGCCATTTTCAATTTATGCGGTGAACGCAAACCTTTGTAGCGGTTTTCAAGTTCAATCGCTAAACCAACAGAGTTATCTACCCCGTAACGGCACCAAGTGCTACCCACACAAGATTTCACTGTACGTAACGACTTACCGTAGGCATGACCAGACTCGAAGCCCGCAGCATTTAACTCTTCCCAAATAAATGGAAGTTCATGAACTTGGGCACCAAACATATCAACACGTTGACCACCAGTAATTTTGGTGTACAAGTTATATTTCTTCGCAATTTGGCCAATCGCAATTAAGCCATCCGGAGTGACTTCCCCACCTGCCATACGCGGTACAATGGAGTAAGAGCCATCTTTTTGAATGTTACCTAGGTAGTAGTCGTTACTGTCTTGCAGACCTGCGTGACTTGGCTTAAGGACGAAATCGTTCCAGCAAGATGCCAAAATATTTGCTGCGGCTGGTTTACAAATATCACAACCTAAACCGTGCCCATGTTGATGAATCAAATCATCAAATGTCTTGATTTCATTGACACGGACCAAGTGATACAACTCTTGACGCGAGTACGGGAAGTGTTCGCAAATGTGATTGTTAACAGTCACGCCTTGACGCTGTAACTCTGACTTCAATACTTGAGTCACTAATGGTGCACAACCACCACATGCTGTTGCTGCTTTGGTGCATTTCTTTAATGCACCTAAAGAGGTCGAACCATCGCTAATTGCTTGGCAGATGTCTGCTTTTGATACGTTGTTACATGAACAAATGGTCGCGCCGTCTGGCAGCAAATCGACTCCGCTACCACCAGATTTTCCTGCTGATTGTTCAAAGCCAGGCATGATTAAGCTTTCAGGAACTTCAGGTAAAGCCAGACCGTTTAACATCATTTGTAAAAGGTCGTTGTACTCTTTCGCATCGCCCACTAAAACCGCGCCCAGCAATTTGGTTTTATCGGCATTTACAACAATCTTTTTATAAATCAGTGCATGCTCATCTGCATAGAAATAGCTTAATGCACCCGGAGTCATGGCATGAGCATCACCAACAGAGGCAACATCAACACCCATCAACTTCAACTTGGTGCTCATGTCTGCGCCAGCGAAGCAATGACACTCTTCATCTAAAATATGTTTTGCTGCAATACGCGCCATGTCATAGCCCGGTGCAACCAAGCCATAAATTTTATTTTGCCAAAGCGCACATTCACCAATGGCATAAATGTTTTGATCAGATGTTTGGCAATAATCATTAATTACAATACCGCCACGCTCACCAATCGCAAGCCCGCTATTTCGCGCTAACTCATCACGTGGGCGGATCCCCGCAGAGAATAAAATCACATCAGTTTCGAGTTCACTACCATCGGCAAACTTCATCACATGAGTGGTATTTACACCAGACTCAATTGACTGAGTCGCTTTTTGTGTATGAACTTTTACACCTAAATCTTCAATTTTACGGCGTAAAACTTTGCCCCCTAAGTCATCAATTTGAACTGCCATCAAACGTGGTGCAAACTCAACAACGTGCGTTTCTAAATCTAAATCACGTAAAGCTTTGGCTGCCTCAAGTCCAAGTAAACCACCGCCAATTACTACACCTGTTTTTGCATTGAGACTCGCTGCACGAATCGCGTCTAAGTCTTCAATAGTACGGTAAACAAAACAGTTTTCACGGTCATTACCCGGAATTGGCGGAACAAATGCATATGAACCAGTCGCCAGCACCAACTTGTCATAGCTAATCACATCACCATGATTGGTTGTTACGGTTTGTGCCGTCGTATCAATCGCCACTGCTTTAGTATTTAAACGCAGGTCGATGCCATACGCATCGGCAAAATCAAAACGTGCTAAAGATAAATCTTTTGCCGATTTCCCTGAGAAGTATTCAGTCAAATGTACGCGGTCATATGCGATACGAGGCTCTTCTGCGAGAATTGTGATTTCCAGTTCATCATCTGCTTTTTCTAAAATGGCTTCGATGAATTTGTGGCCCACCATACCATGACCAATCATTACCAATTTCATAGTGTTTCTCCTCAAATCACGTTGCTTTTAAACTGCGTTCTTACGTTCTCAAATAGACATTGTTGTTTTGCCTTGTGCTCTACCGAGAAACGTATCAACATCACAAAGCATATAGCTGCTTGGAATCCATTTTTTCCACTCGTTGACGACACCCAATGCATAGCAAAGTCATAAAAACAAATAAAAAAAGCGAGCCCCCTCATAGAGAAGGCTCGCATCGCTGGAACTGAAAAATTAGTTAATTCAGATGTAACTTTTTTATGCAATAAAAATAAAGACATAACCTTCACTCCGACTGAACGTAAATTTTCTGTGTGTACAGTTGCACTCACAAATTCGATCAGAACGGACATCGTTGGCCGTCTTTAAAACTTATGGTCGTCTTCGACCTGTAATTAACTAAGCATTTTGCATGCCAATTCTTTTCAAGATTAATATTAATAATTTTTTATTATTATTTTCAATTATTTAAATTAAAACATCTTTTCATCCATAAAGAATATTTAATTTTTCCTGCACTATTGGTGCTCCTCTATATGGTTTAAACAAAAATAAGTTTTGCCACAAAATGAATCGCAGTTTTGCACTAATATCGATCAAAACAACTCTTTAGCCTCCTAGATTGTCAATAACTCCTGATTTTTGGTTTAATTTTGGATGGCACTAATCTTGCTTAAAACCTAATAACAAAAAACGCGTCGAATTGGCGCATTTTCTTAGCCTGATTTTCTGAACTTATGCCAAAACTCAAAATAGCTCTTATCGATGATGATCATGCGCGGGCCGACTATATAAAAAACAGTCTGCTTGAAAATGACTTTGAAGTGGTGGCCTGCCTTACTTTGGACCACTTAAATATTTTTCGTCTTGAAGATTTACAAGCCGATGTCATCTTGCTCGATATGGATCATCCTCACCGCGACATTATTGAAAGCTGTGTTAGTAGCTATGACCTACCAACTGTCCTGTTCACTAAAAATTCAGATAAAGACACCATCAAACAAGCCATCGATGCAGGAGTAACTGCTTATATTGTAGATGGTATAGACCCTGCTCGCTTACATACCATTTTAGAGATTTCAATTGAGCAATATAAAAAACATAAAAAACTCGAAGGTGATTTAAAAGAAGCTCAAACCAAACTTGCTGACCGTAAGGATGTTGAGAAAGCTAAAGTTCTACTCATGCAACTGCATGGCTTACCTGAAGAAACTGCATTTCAACTTCTTAGAAAAAATGCCATGAGCCATCGTATAACCATTGGGGAAATGGCACGGCGTTTACTTGACGCTCAAAAACTACTAAATGATCAACTAAAGGACGAATAAATGAGCACATTAGAAAACACTCAATTGCAACTCGGCTATATTCCTTTACTTGATTGCATCGCTTTACTATGGGCAAAACAGCAAGGTTTTTTCGAAGAAGTTGGTTTAGATGTTACTTTAGTTAAAGAAGCATCATGGGCAAGTCTTCGAGACCGTTTAGCTTTTGGGCTATTAGATGCTACACATTGTTTATCTGCCATGCTACCTGCAGCAGCCGTGGGTGCAGACCAAATTGGTATTGCACTGCAAACCCCTCTTATTTTAAGTAAAAACCGTGCCTTTATTAGCTTAAGCCAAAAATTAACTCATCAACTGGCTATTAAAGAAAACGATAATGCACAAACTACTGCCCAAAAAGTGACGAGCTACATTAAAGAAGATAATGCTCTATCCTTAGCCCACGTATTTAAACATTCAATTCATCATTATTGTTTAAGAGAATGGCTTGCTTTGGCAGATTCAAAAATAGCTCAAACACTTAAGCTCAAAGCCCTTCCACCACCTTATATGGTCGAAGCTTTAGATAATCATGTCATTGATGGTTTTTGTGTAGGAGAACCGTGGAATACACAGGGCGAACTTTTAGGCTTAAGTAAAATCGTATGTTCAAGTCAAGACATTATTCCCAATGTGGCAGATAAAGTTCTTGCAGTAACTCAAGAATGGGCTGAACAACATCCTCAAACTTTAATTGCACTCACCGCAGCAATTATAAAAGCTCAAAAGGAATTGAGTGATTTGAAAGACTTTTCACCTGTCTTAAAGTTGTTGGTCGATTTTGGAATTGTCCGCTTTCACTGTTCTGAAGAAGTACATGTCGATAAATACTATATGATTCAAAATATTGTAAAAAACTTAGTTAAAGAAAATGCTGCCCCACAACCTGAAGATTTCCATTGGCTATTTGAACAAATGCAAAAGTGGGATGAACTTCAAATTGACCAAGCACAAATCACAAGCTTGGGAGCTCAATGTATTAATCTTGAGGCTTATGAACAAGCCAAACAGCTATATTCTTCATAAGCTATCTAAGAGTCAAATCAGCATAAAAAAAGCTGTCTTTTATAAAAAAGACAGCTTGAAAGACCCATAAGACAAAATGCGAAACACGCATTACTATATTTTTCAGGCTCAACTGATCCATTGAAAATATAGCGCTTATGGAAATGATCATATCTATCTAAACATATCATTTTCAGACATTTTCATATCAATAACTGACAATTCATTACTTTTACATCCTTTTCATAATTTCGACGAACAACCAGAACTCCCCTAGATATCTGTGCATAATTTTGTTAACTTGATTGTGTTACAAATTCAAAATATGAATTTTGAGTCGATGAATTTGGGGGGATGAAATAATGAGAGAGATCTCACACCGCGAAGTTTATGCACTGGTTGATATCAATAATTGCTATGTCAGCTGTGAGCGACTTTTCAACCCTAAACTCATTGATAAACCTGTAGTTGTTTTATCTAACAACGATGGTTGTGTTGTGTCACGTAGTGAAGAAGCAAAACTTTTAGGTATTAAGATGGGAGTACCGTGGTTTCAAATTGAGAAAGATGCCGTGCAAGCTGGTGTTCAAGTCTATTCAAGCAACTACACTTTATATGCCGAGATGTCCCGTCGTTTTTTTGCTGTTCTCGGTGAATTTTTCTCTCCAGATGATATAGAAGCTTACTCTATAGATGAGTGCTTTATTCATCTTACTCCTTACCTTCAATCTATTGATATATCTGAGTACTGCTTTAAGGTGAGAGAAACTCTCCTCCAATGGTTAGGTCTACCTTGTTGTATTGGAATTGGATATTCAAAAACACAAGCAAAACTTGCCAATCATTTTGCTAAGAAAATTAAAAGTTTTAAGGGAATCTGTAATTTCATCACCTTAGATCCATTAATTATGGAAGACCTCATGCAACAGACATCGGTCAAAGAAGTATGGGGAATTGGCTATCAATTGGTCAAACAACTACAAAGTTATGAAGTGTACTCTTGCCTAGACTTAACTTTTGCCAATGAACACCATATGGCAAAGGCATTTTCTGTGGTCATGGCACGCACTATTCGTGAGCTAAAAGGCCAATCATGTATTGAACTTGACGATCCTAGTATTCCAACTAAACGGATTTTAGCATCACGAAGTTTTGCTCAAGCTTTATCCAGTATCGAGATTATTAAACAAGCACTTATTTTTCATCTTAATCGAGCGCATCGCCGCTTAATGAAACAAGAACAACTTTGTGCCTGCATTCAAGTCATGCTTTATGAGAAAACCGATAAGCCACCTTATAAAAAAGCCACTTCTCAGGCCATTGGTCTTCACTATGCAACAGATGACTTATGCATAATCACAAAAGCAGCAATGCATCAAATTGATGTTTTATATAAAGAAAATAAAAATTATATAAAAATTGGAGTATTATTTTGTGGTCTACACGCGCGTCAACAACACATTGATGATTTATGGCAGCCTCTGGAACTTATTCATCAAAGACAACAATTAATGGAAACTTTAGGTACAGTTCGTAAGCGTTTTGGTAGTCATTATTTACAAGTGGGATATCACTCGCGCAATCCATCTTGGCAAATGAAACAATGCCATCGCTCAAAAAACTACCTAACTCGCTGGAATGAAATGTTAACAATTGAAGATGCCCATACCGTCGTTACACAAAATACATGAACTGTTTTTGTCAATTCGGTTTAAAATGAGCCTTGTTAAATTACTTGAAATTTTGTCATTTTTTAACATTGCTAATTCGTCGCAAAATTTACAATATATAAGCCGAATTTGGTGTACCCTTTCTGCGACAATTAAAAGAAATTATAAAAAACTTGTAGAAACATATGCCATAATAAGCAAACTTTGCAGACATCTTGCAAAGACTATTTGCAACTTTAGAGCTGGAGCAATCTGAATGAGTTCGACCATTTTGGTAATTCATGGACCGAATTTGAATTTGCTGGGAAAACGCGAACCAGAAGTATATGGTCATCTTACCCTAGACAATATCAACCAACAACTTATTGCTCAAGCTAAACAAGCCTCTATTACACTCGATACTTTTCAAAGCAATTGGGAAGGTGCCATTGTTGATCGCATTCATCAGGCACAAGCAGAAGGCGTAAAACTTATTATTATTAACCCTGCTGCCCTTACTCATACCTCAGTTGCTTTACGTGATGCTCTACTTGGCGTTGCCATTCCATTTATTGAAGTACATTTATCAAATGTTCACGCACGTGAAGCGTTTAGACACCACTCTTATTTATCAGACAAAGCAATTGGCGTGATTTGTGGTCTAGGTGCAAAAGGTTATAGCTTTGCACTCGATTACGCTATCGAAAAAATTCAACCATCTAACCCAAACTAGTTCAGGAATAGTCGCCCATGGATATCCGCAAAATTAAAAAACTCATCGATTTAATGATTGAGTCTGACTTGCAAGCGATTGAAGTTAAAGAAGGTGATCAATCAATCGCTTTAACTCGTCGTAATCCTGTCGTTGCTGCGGCTGGTGTAGCACTTCCAGCAGCTCCTGTTGCTGAAGCACCTGTTGCAAAAACCCCACGTGGAGCAGTTGAAACTTCTCCTATGGTTGGTGTGTTCTATGCTGCTCCAAGCCCAGGTGAAGCACCATTTGTTAAAGTAGGTCAAACTGTATCTGCTGGTGAGACTTTGGGTATTATCGAAGCAATGAAAATCATGAACCCGATTGAAGCAACTCAAAGCGGCGTGATTGAAGAAATTTTAGTGAAAAATGGTGATGTGATCCAATTCGGTCAACCTTTATTCCGTTATCGCGCGTAATACCCCGGGGACAACTATGTTGCAAAAAGTTTTAATTGCAAACCGTGGTGAAATCGCTTTACGAATTACCCGGGCTTGCAAAACATTAGGAATCAAAACTGTCGGTATCTATTCAGATGCTGATAAAGATTTGATGCATTTACGTTTCGTTGATGAAGCAGTATGTATTGGTCCGGGTGCAAGTAGTGACAGCTATTTAAACATCCCAGCAATTATTACTGCTGCAGAAATTACTGGTGCTGATGCAATCCACCCAGGCTATGGCTTTCTTTCTGAGAATGCCGAGTTTGCCGAAATTGTAGAAAGCTCGGGTTTCACATTTATTGGCCCTCGCCCAGAACATATTCGTTTAATGGGTAACAAGGTTTCTGCAATTGTTGCAATGAAAAAAGCTGGTGTACCTACAGTACCTGGTTGCGACCATGCTGTAACCATCCACAACGCTTTAGCAGAAGCTAAAGAAATCGGTTTCCCGCTCATTGTTAAAGCGGCAGCTGGTGGTGGTGGTCGTGGTATGCGTATTGTTGAGCGCGTAGACACATTACTTGAGTCAGTTCAAGCTGCTCAACGTGATGCAGAAATGTGGTTCGGTGATGACACCGTATACATGGAACGCTTCTTACAAAAACCTCGCCATGTCGAAGTTCAAGTTTTAGGTGATGGTAATGGTCATGCGATTCATTTATATGATCGCGACTGTTCATTACAACGTCGTCATCAAAAAGTTTTAGAAGAAGCTCCTGCTCCAAATCTACCAGAAAAAGCACGTGCTGATATTTTAGAAGCTTGTGTTAACGCATGTCAGTTAATGCAATATCGTGGTGCAGGTACATTTGAGTTCTTGTTCGAAGATGGTGAATTCTTCTTTATCGAAATGAACACTCGTGTTCAGGTCGAGCACCCTGTAACTGAAATGGTTACTGGTGTCGATATTATTGAGCAACAATTACGTATTGCAGCTGGTTTGGGTCTAGAGCTTCAACAAAAAGATATTGAAGTTCGTGGTCATGCTATTGAATGTCGTATTAATGCAGAAGATCCAACAACTTTCTTACCTTCACCAGGTAAAATTGAGAGCTTCTATGCGCCAGGCGGTGCAGGTATTCGTTTAGATTCTCATATCTATCCTGGATATAGTATTCCTCCATACTACGACTCAATGATTGCAAAATTAATTTCTCATGGTAAAGATCGCGAAACTTCGCTTGCTCGTATGCGTCAAGCGTTAGACGAAATGATTCTTACTGGAATTAAAACCAACATTCCTTTGCATAAAGATCTTATCTTGCAAGACAAAAGCTTCTGTGAGCAGGCAATGGATATCCATTACCTTGAAAAGCACTTGTTGAAGCAATTGGAAGAAAAGAAGAAAGCTGAAACTGCATAACATGCATAATAAAAAAGCCTCTTAAATAAGAGGCTTTTTTATATCTATTTAGATTTATGGCAACATTCGACGTAAAGTTGCAAAACATTGCTCACCTTTAGCAGTTGAGCAGAAATTAATAGTATGGTCATTTTTCCACTGCACAAAATATTGGGAAACATCACCAGTCTGATCTTGCTGCTGACCAGAGCAATCTACTTTATTATTATCAAACTTAATCTGCATAACTAAAGCAGATAACTGCTCTTTAGGGTCATCAGATGGCTGGTATTCATAAATACCATATGACCATTCCTCACCACTTTTGATCACTACATCATTACTACTGCGGAAGTTATAGTACTCTACACATTTCTTATTATTTGGAATCTCCATTCCCCATAATCCCATAATCTCAGGACGCGTAACAATACGTATAGCATTAGGATTACTTGCGGTTCGAACAGGCTGTTCAGCAGGCTTTTGCGTTGCTGTTTCAGCCATAGCAAAACCAGAAAAAGCTAATAATAATCCCATAATATAAATATTTTTCATAGATTTATTAATCATTAAACGCATGAGTTTAAGTTAGCACATTTTTTTAGAAAATCATTGCTTCATAACCATATAAAAACAATATTTTTCAACCGTAACGAATAGATACTTTCCATAAAACAATTTAGCCGCTTAACCATGCAATGTTAACAATGTTAGTGATGTTTCGATTAAGAAGCTGGCTTTTCAATTTGTTTAGGTAACCAAAATACAAAACATAAACCGAATAGCACAACGAGCGCAGCAATCATAAAAATATGCTCACCCGTCAGAGTTTTCCAATAATGACCCGCTAAAATACTTCCAAATGCCACTCCCAATCCCCACATGGTACTGTATAAAGCCTGTCCACGACCTTGCTGTCCTATTGAAAAGTTTTGGAAAATAAGCCGCATTGCAATAAGGTGAAATAGACCAAAACTAAAAGCATGTAAACATTGTGCAAATAGCTGACCTATAAAGTAATGAGAAAAGAGAGCTACTAGCAACCAACGTATGCTGGTTAAAACCAAACATATAGCAACAAGACTACGCCAAGAAAAATATTTGAAGAAAGTAGCCGCACATGCAAACATTACGATTTCAGAGACAACCCCCATTGCCCATAAGAAGCCAATTTCAGTCGTACTGTAATTTAAAGATTTTAGAAAGTTACTATAAAAACTATAAAAAGGTGCATGCGAAAAAAGGAGAATAAATTCGATTGTAAAAAAAGCAGCAACTTCAGGACGCTTTAACACAGGTAATAAAGGCTCTAAATGCTTTTGAGAAGTTGGAGCTCCCTCAGGCTCACGAATAGTGAAAGCCCAAATAAAAGCAAGTGAAGCAATAACAAGCAATAAAATAGGCAACATAGAAATTGGAATAATTTCTAAAATGGCACCTATAGTAAATACACCTACAATAAATCCAACTGATCCCCATTTTCGAATCTTCCCATAGAGTTTTGCTCTTTGATCACCTAACCAAAATAAGGTTACCCCCTCAAACTGAGCTAAAATTGCATTTTGGAAAAAACTAAAAATAAGCATGAGTAAAGCGACAGATTGAAAGGTATTAGGAACTATAAAAATAGCCAACCATATACAGGCTTCCATCCAAGTTGCCAGTCGCACCAAAAGCATTCTTTTACCAGATTTATCTGCGATCCACCCCCAAACTAAAGGTGCAAAAAATCGTGTCACAATCGCAATAGATGATAAAATTCCGATTTGCTGATAATTAAACCCTTGATCTTGAAGATATAAATTCCAATACGGCATGAATGTACCAACAATGGAATAATAGAAAAAGTAGAATCCACCAAGTCTGGTTTGGATTGTAAGTGATGGGAGCAAGTGATAAACCTTTGTATTTTCAATAGGTTAAAATTTTAGATGGTTACATATGTATATCTACATTTACCCTCACTTGTAGTTCAACAGTCTACAAACTTAATCTTAAACATTTTGTAGACTGTGCATCAGTTAGACAAAGTAGATATCAACTTACCGACCGTCGCAATTCTATCATTTACATAAAAAACTCATAGCGTTATTCATAATAGAAAATATGGAATTACAAGATTTTCATTTAATAAATATTGATTAAATTTTGTCTTAATTTTCATAAATAAGTGTTTGTCCATCATCGGGTACTTGTACACGGTCAACTGCATTCATTTCATGCAGAATTTGCTTTATCTCATCTCGTTTTACAGGACAGTGATTTAATGCTTCAAGATGATTAGCAATAACATATTTAGGCGAAAGCTCAATAAATTCGCGTACTTCATCTTTCGACATAAGAATCGGCTGTCCCATATCCATTTGCGCTCGTCCCGCAGCAACTACCGCAATATCAGGTCGAAATTTAAGTAAGGCATTTTTAACAGCATGAGTAAGTACGGTATCACCACTAATATATAAAGAAGGTTCATTTGGCAATTCTAAATAGAAGCCACAACCATTCGCCATCAATCTACTAATCCAGCCATGCCCATGGTGCGCTGGTATCGCGACCAATCTTCCACCTAAAAACTCGATTTCTTTCCAGTAATCAATACCTGCCTGAACATTTATCCCATATTTAGATAAATACGACACATCATTTTGAAAGGAATAAACAGGAATTTGCTTTTGAACAAGAAAGTCCTCGCCTTTTTGATCTAGATGATCAGTATGTTGAAATGCTTTTATTCCAAAAGTTTGGCTATGAGTAATTAAACAATGGGTAACTTTGTTTAATAATTCTTGGGCATTCAAAGGTAGATCAACTAAAGGATTCTTTTTAGCCTTAAAGCGGAGGTATGAAAAAGCAGGAAGCGAACCTTTATCACCCAACATCGGATCAATTAAAATAAAATAAGGGCCAGCTTCAATAATAAAAGTTGCACTTCGCAAATGATGAATTTTCATAGCTATATAAATTATTTAATTATATAAAATGCAATTATAAACTATTAGGTTAGTAGAAATTTAATAGCTGATAAGTTATTTCTATTAGTCGTTTGATCAATCTATTGCTTAAGCCATCCACCATAAAGATATCTGAATATCTTTTTGCCTTAACTGACTATAGTCAATCTTATCCAATTTTCATAAAAATCATGATAACAAAACCTTATATCAACCATCTAATCTATTTATTTAAAAAAGCCTTTCTTACAAGTGCTTAGATATACAAAACACCCTCATCCCTTAATTATTTTAAAATTTAAGAATAAAGTAGCTATACTTCACACCACAGTTTGTTTAATACTCCTCAACATGCCTCATACCCCTAGCTTTTGGCGTAGTCTTTTTCGTCTTGTGCATATTTATGCTGGTATTTTTATTGCCCCATTTATATTCATTGCGGCATTTACAGGTCTTCTATATGCAATTACTCCTCAGATAGAACAATCTATCTATAAAGATACATTGTATGTTCAGCCTTTAAATAAAGATACCTACTCACTAAGCCAACAGGTTGAGACAGCAAAAAAAGTGATGCCCGAATCTGCACAAATTACAGAAGTTAGGCCAGCTCCAAGCTCCACACAAACAACACGAGTTATTTTTTCTGACAAGGCTCATCATTTAAATAATGAAGCTGTTTTTGTAGACCCTTATACACTCTCTATAAAAGGTCAATTTGCAGTATATGGGACCAGTGGAGTACTTCCATTTCGTACATTCTTAGATCAATTACATAGTAATTTATTATTAGGGAAATGGGGTCGTTTTTATAGTGAGCTTGCAGCAAGCTGGCTGGGCATTTTAACCCTAACGGGCCTATATAGTTGGTGGAAGCGTCGTCAAAATTTTAAAATCAGACAAACATCTAAAAATCGTTTATTAAAGTGGCATAGCGCTATCGGCTTGACCCTATTACCACTTTTATTGTTCATTTCGATTACTGGTCTTACATGGTCCCAATGGGCTGGTGATAATATTCGTATCGCTCGTCAATGGTTAAATTGGCAAACACCAACATTAGCCACAACTTTAAATAATGCTCCATTACCCCAAATGTCTCATGATGAGCATAAAGAACATCATGGTATGGTCATGGAAACTTCGAATTTAAAGATCATGCCAACTGAATTCGACTCTGCATTAGCAATTGCTAGAGCAAATGGAATTCATTCAGCACAAATACAAATCAAACCACCAGTTGATGCAAATCAGGCTTGGACTGTTACTGAACTACAGCGTAAATGGCCAACACAAGCAGACAGTGTAGCGATTGATGTACATCAACACAAAGTCATCGACAAACTGGCTTTTAAAGATTACTCGTTATTTGCAAAACTTACACGCTGGGGGGTCGATGCTCATATTGGCGTGTTATTCGGTTGGATCAATCAATTGATACTCGCCTTATATGCCCTTGGGCTATGTATCATGATTATTTATGCATATAAAGCTTGGTTTAAAACTTCTAATTTAAAACTTACGACTAGCCATTTTGTTAGCCAAACTTTATTGGTTTGGAAGCGTGCAACTAATCAACAAAAAATAATCACGGCACTTACACTTATTATTTTAGGAATTAGTTTGCCTATTTTCGGATTTAGCTTATTAATTACACTGTTTATATTGCTAATACGAAAACCAAGCTCTCTACAAACTAAATAAGATTCATAAAAACAATACAGGTACCGACTCACTATCTGCTTGCTTTAAGTGAATAGTGAGTTGGTAAATAATTAATAGGTCACTGTAACAACTATGCTATCTGAATAGTTACCAGGCGTACTTGAAATAGCTGTTCCTTGTGGAATTATTCCGTATACATTTGAAATTTGACTAGTGCCAGATCCTGTCTTTGACACTCCACCAGAACCACCCACCGTTGTTGTACCACCTGTAGCATCCCACACGGTGCTATAAGCAGAATCTTTATATAACTGATAAGGAATATATTGACTGCTTCCATTCGTCATACGTCTAAATCCACCGCTTATACGATTATTACCGTCCCCCAAATAAATGCTATAAGGTGTTCCATTGTTGCAAGTTGCATTAATCGCACCTTGAGCAGTGTAGTCACGACTTGTTGTACCAATATCACTAATATTGCCAAAATCGACATTTGATGTGGAATCTAGCTGACAGAAACTTGGTACTACATAGTTAGCTGTAATCGTCATATTACCCGAGTCCCAGCCACCGCCACTATCACCCTCACATACACTGCTCGAATTTGCTTGCATGTCCCAAAATACTTGAACGGAGCCAATATAAGTCCCTACCGGATAGGCTGTTAAAGAGCCCGATCTTGCTGGAACTTTAACACTTACTGAGTAACTAATAATATTACTCGGTGCCACCGTAGTAACAGGACCATACCAAACATTTGAAGTTTGATTTGTAGTAGAAGAACCTGCTCCACCTACAGTTGCAATAACCGTATAAGGTAATGAAACATTACTATTTGAAGTAGTTGCACCAGTAAATACTGTTTTCATGCACATATATTTTGATATTTGAGCAGTAGTTCCACCGTTCGTACAGCGAATAGTTCCTGTATAAGTAATGGTAGCGTCACTATTAATCGTTGCTGCTGTATAATTATAAGTACTATTTGTGGTTCCAGTTACCGTACAGGCAGCATGTGCTGAACTAAAAAAAGCATAAAGTACAAATAACAATAAACTAGCTAAAACATACTTTAAAGTAGATGAAAACTTTTTGGCTAGCATGTAGGAACTATGACTTACAATACTTATTGACATACATAAGGCCCCAATTTTTTAGCACTGTATTGCTGACTTTCGTAAGTGAAATTAACTTGACATGAACCATGATCAAGAAGATCTATTTCAAGTTTATTTTGCTTTAATAGGTTTGGAACGAAGACCTCACCATCATAGCCCACTACGGCATCTTGTTGTCCATTAATTCGGACGCTATAACCCGGTAACAATGGCGAGTTATTTTTATCTACAACTTTGACTAATCCTGAAACAACTCGATGAGCACCAAAGTCAACTAAAGTTCCTTGGCGATAGCCCACAAGTGCTGTTCGATTGGTCGTTGTCACATCCCATTCCAGTGGTAAATAAGATGGGTCTAGATAGATATGATGAGATTGATACGGTCTTAAATTCGCAATTAAGAATCTTCCTGACTTATCTGTCTCTCCTAAATTTACTCCACCATTTATAATTTGGCTTTTCGGTCCAGCATTGGTGACAACAGCATAACCATCTCCAATTTCATTGGCTGCAAATATACGGCCTGCTGCTGCAACTAAAGATCCTGTCGCTGAAAGTGCAACTTGGTCATTATCTCCAATTCGGTTATAACGACCTGTCAGATACGCAGCTCGTGCTCGATAAGATCCATAGACCGATGCATTGTTAGCATGTGCATCTTGATCTCGTTCAACATAACCACCCCATCCAAATGAACCAATTTGCGGATCTGTAAATCCATTGATTTCTTGCCTGTAGGTTGTTTTACCACTGTCATTAGATACACTTGTAATTGCATTGACTCTGGTAGATGGTGTATAGCGCAGCGCAAAGTAAATGCCATAGTCCTTATGGTTCTCATAATCCTTATAAGCTGAACTATAAAAGCCCCAGTTCTTGTTTAAACTTCCGCTTAAGTTGGCAGACAGTAACTTATACGAGTTATCACTGTATTTGATCTGGTTATAGCCGACATAAACACCATAACCCGTATAAAAGTTATAGTTAATCCCTGCCCTAATAATCTCGTCTGCCAGCGCGCTGTAGTTTAAATAGTTTTGTGATTCAGCATTAAGCTGATTTTCTTTCAAATATCGAATTTGCGACACCCGTGCCAAGTCAAAGTAGTTATCAAATACTTTGCGGTAGCTGGTGTTAAATGAAATATTCTTGCTAATGCGCCCTTCTAAACCAACCAGAGCCGAATAGCCATTTTCATCTTTATACTGACTTGCAGCAATGTCGGCATTAATCACCCCAACACCAAACAGGTT